>NZ_CP061721.1:1454103-2908206 GCF_014764445.1 Pseudarthrobacter sp. BIM B-2242 | reverse complement strand
TCCGAACAACGCTCGGCCGGCCGTGCTGGACGAAACGGACCACCTCATCGTCCAGATGCTGCAGGCCGACGCGCGGACGCCGAACAACGCCATTGCCGCGGCAGCCGGCATCGCCCCCTCCACATGCCACGGCCGCATCCGCTCCCTTCAGGAGCGGGGCGTCATCCGTGGCTTCCATGCGGACGTGGATCCGGCGGCGGTAGGGCGCGGACTTCAGGCCCTGATCGCCATCCGGCTGCAGGCCCACGCGCGGGCCAACCTCACCAGGTTCGAAAACTACCTGGCCGGACTCCCCGCGGTGGAGAGCATCTTCTTCGTCACCGGGGACCGGGACTTCCTCATCCATGTCGCCGTCGCGGATTCAGCCGTGCTCCGTGCACTGGTGGCCGACAACCTCAGCCTCAGGCCGGAAGTGGCCGGCACGAATACCACCGTGATCTTTGAATACTTGCGACGCGCCGACAGTTCCCTCACTGCTTGAGCGCCTGGAGTAGCTGGCCGCTGCACCACGTGCAGTGTCAGGATTGAAGCCCACGCGCAGGCCAAAGGAGGCCCGGACATGACCGACCTGACAGCAGCGGCAACCGAAACCGGCTACGCCCGGGTCAACGGGCTCCAGATGTACTACGAGCTGCACGGCGAGGGCGGTACCCCGCTGTTGCTCCTGCACGGCGGGCTCTTCGACATCGGGCAGCAGTTCGGCTCTCTCATCCCGAGCCTTTCGGAGGGTCGGCGGGTCATCGCCACGGACTTCCAAGGGCACGGACGCACCAACGACATCGATCGGCCGCTGGGAACCCACCACCTGGCGTCCGATGTCATTGGGCTTCTTGGGCACCTTGGTGTCGACAACGTGGACGTGTTCGGCTTCAGCGTCGGCGGTGCGGTCGCTCTGGACCTGGCGATCAACCACCCGGAACTCGTGCGGAAGCTCATCGTGTCGTCCGTGTCGTTCCGGCCGGAGGGGGAGCGCGGCGGAAATGCTGAAGCGGTGGCGGAGATGACGGTGGATATGATCGCGGGCACACCGATGGAAGAACGCTATCTCGCCGTGTCGCCGCACCCCGATCGCGGGCACCTGCAGGGCCTGCTCGACAAACTCGCCCGCTACGGGGCGGGTGAAAGCGGATGGAGCGACGACGAGATCCGCGGGATCGCCGCACCGACGCTCATCACCGTGGGTGACTGTGACATGGTCAGGCTCGACCACGCAGTAAAGTTTCTCCAACTGCGCGGCGGAGACGTGAACGGCGACTTCGAGGGTGTGCCCGCATCGCAACTGGCAGTTTTCCCGGGCACAACGCACTTCTTCGGGCTTGCGCGGACCGGCCTCGTACGCGACGTCGTCATCACGTTCCTGGATGCGCCCCCGCCCACCGGCTGGGCCGATCGGTGAGGCGCGACCGGTCCGGAGTTCCGCCGCCCGGAAGCAAGCCTTGTGGTCTCAGTAAAGAATTCAGCCGGAGTTTATCCATCGGATGGAATTTTGGCGGTGCCGCAGCATAGGATAGGCCCGTCTCATACATCAAATTAACTGGGGGAACCTTGAGCTATCCGCAATACCCGCAACAGCAGACGCCGCCGCAGACCATGCCGGCCGGCGAGCCGCCTCTCTGGGCACCGCACTACGGTGCATCGTTCCCGGTAGCCGCCAAGCGCTTCTTCACGAAGTACGCTACGTTCTCAGGCCGGGCAAGCAGGAGCGAATACTGGTGGTGGACCCTGGCCGCAGTCGCCGTCAGCATCGTCCTGAACATCATCATCGGATTGGGCACAACCACTTCGAGCCTCAGCAGCACCCCGGACTTCGGCCCGGCTGCCATCTTCGGATACGTACTGCTGGGAATCTGGGGCCTGGCCACGTTGGTTCCCTCACTGGCGCTGTCAGTGCGCAGGCTGCACGACGGAAACTTCAGTGGCTGGCTGCTCCTGCTTCTGCTGATCCCCTTCCTGGGTGCGATTGCTGTCCTGGTTTTCATGATTCTGCCGTCCAACCCGGCCGGACAGCGGTTCGACCGGCCCGCCGGCTACTAAGAGCACTTCCGGTCCAGCCATAGCTGGCACCACTAAGCAACGCCAGAGGGCCCGTCATATGACGGGCCCTTTGTGCTGCGCCCTGAGGGCCGATTGCGGGAACGTGCGGTCGGGCCAAGGCGGGCACCGGTTTCATGAGAGAGTGGATGCGGCCGAATCGCTGGCCTGCCGCCACTACCAAGACTGGATTGGACAGCACCGATGAGTTTGATCCGGCTGAATGACGTCAACGTCAGCTTCGACAACACCCAGGTACTCCGCGAAGCCTTCTTCAAACTTGAGGCCGGAGACAGGGTGGGGCTGATCGGGAAGAACGGATCCGGCAAGTCCACCATCCTCAAGCTGATCCAGGGCCAGATTGCCCCCGATGCCGGAACAGTCGCCGTCGAGCTCGGAACCAGGACAGCCTACTTTTCCCAGTTCTCGGAGCTCAACGGCGAATCCACCATCCTGGAGGTCCTGGACGGACTGTTCGCCCACGTCAAGCAGATCGAAGCCGAGCTGGCCCATATAGATGAAACCATCGCCGCTGACTCCTCCGACGCCGCCCGCCTGGATGAGCTGATCCACCGCCAGTCAGAGCTCTTTGAGGCCATGGACCGGCTCGATGGCTGGGACTACGCACGCAGCATCGACAAAGTCCTGACTACCCTGGGATTCAGCGACCATCACCGCACCTGCGCCATCGACGAACTGTCCGGCGGCTGGCGCAACCGGGCCGCCCTGGCAAAGATCCTGCTCGAAGCCCCGGACGTGCTGCTGCTGGATGAACCCACGAACTACCTGGACGTGGCCGGCGTCGAATGGCTGGAAGGCTGGTTCCGGACGTTTAAGGGTGCCGCGATCATCGTCTCGCATGACCGGAAGTTCCTGGACTCCGTTGTCACCCGGATCATCGAGGTGGAGAACTTCCACCTGCATGAGTACCCGGGGAATTTTGCCGAGTACGTGGTGGCCAAGCAGTTCCGGCTCAAGAGCCTTGAGAGCCAGTTTGTGCATGAGTCCGAACTGCTTGCCTTCGAGGCAGAGGGCATTTCCGACCGCCGCGAGGCAGCCAAGGCAGCCGGCAAGGGACTGGCAAACCAGCTTGCCAGGATCAAGAAGAGCAGGACGCCCCGGCCCGTTGACCAGATCATCACGGAGATCTATGGAGGCCTCTACGTCAAAGACGTCCTGTGCCGCGTGGAATCACTGAGTAAGGCCTACGGCGGCAGGACACTGTTCAGCGGCCTCAGTTTCGAAATCGGGCGGGGCCACAGGATCGCCGTCATCGGGGCCAACGGCAGCGGCAAGACCACACTGCTCCGCGCGCTGACGGGCGAGGAACCGGCAGACTCGGGCACCGTGGCATGGGCCAAAGGTGCGGGAATGGTCTCCTACAACCAGGTCCTGGCCGAACTGGACGACGCCGATACCGTCACCCATGCGGTCAACGCGATGCCGGACAGCCTGGCCCTGACGGCGACGAAAAAGTCCGTCAACAGGTTCCTGGCGATGTTCCAGTTCTCCGAAGCAGACCTCAAGCAGCGGATCGGCAACCTTTCGGGTGGCCAGCGTGCCCGGGTGGCCATGGCCCAGTGCCTGCTCTCGGGCGCCTCCGTACTCCTGCTTGATGAGCCCACCAACCACCTCGACCTCTCCAGCACCCAGGTTATGGAGCGCGCACTGCTGCATTTCCCGGGCGCGGTGGTGGTGGTCAGTCACGACCGCTTCTTCACGGACAAGATTGCCAACCGCCGGCTTGTTTTCAGTGCTGCCGAGTCGGGCCACGGCGCCGTCGCCCTGCAGGCCAGCTGACTCCTGGAGTCCAGCCGGGTCAGAGCCAGCCCTTCTTCTTGAAGATGATGTACATCAGGGCGGCGGTACCTGCCATCAGGCCGATGGCGAAGGGGTAGCCGGCAGTCCAGTGGAGTTCGGGCATGTGTTCGAAATTCATGCCGTATATCCCCGCCACAATGGACGGCGCGAAGAAGATCGCCGCCCAGGACGAGATCTTCTTGACCTGTTCGTTCTGTTCAGCGCCGGCCTCGTTCTGGCGGTTGGCAGTCAGCGTCCCGTCCAGTGTGAGGGCGTTCTGCAGCAGGTCGCGGAAGGAGTCGGCACGGGAAATGACCCGGGCCACGTGGTCCTCCACGTCCCGCAGGCTGTGTTGCAGCTCGGAATTCACCCCATACTTTTCGAAGCCGCGCTTAAGTTGGTGCATCATCTCCGGCAGGGGATGGATGGCGCGCTGGAACTGGATGACTTCACGCGCCAGTTCATAGATCCGGCGTGAGACTGTGCTGTCGCCGCTGAACAGTTGGTCTTCAATCTCGTCGATATCGTTTTCCAGCCCGGCAACAACCGGCGCGTAGTCATCCACCACCATGTCCAGCAGGGCATACAGGACGGCTTCGGGACCGTGCCGGAGCAGGTCCGGGCGGTCTTCCAGACGGCGCCGCACCCGGGCCACCCCTGCCGTTTCGGCATGGCGGATGGTGACGACATAGTTCTTGCCGGTGAAGATGTGCAGCTCCCCGAACTCCACGGTTTCGGTCGCATCCAAGTACCGGGCCGGACGGAGAACGGTGAACAGGTGGTCCGGATAGCGCTCCAGCTTGGGGCGCTGGTGCGCTGAAATGGCGTCCTCCACCGCGAGGTCATGCAGTCCGAATTCGGCGGCGACCGCTGCCATCTCCGTCGCCGTGGGCCTGTACAGCCCGATCCATGCCATCCCGCCATGGTGGGCGAGCACCTCGAAGGTCTGTTCGAGATTCTCCGGTTCAGCACTGCGGACGCCATCCACGTATACGGCGTTATCGATGATGGTCACGTCAGGACATGGCTCCGATAATGGCACCGGCCACCGTCATGGCGAGCACGTCGTGCCCGGAATCAATAAACGTAACGGCCGCTGGCCTTCCGGCGAACCCGTTGTGGATGACATGGCCGCCGGCGCGGAACACCAGTGCCAGCACCAGGGCGAAAAGGCCGCCTGCCACGGCAGTGTCCAGTCCGAGCTTGCTGATCAGCACAGCAAGCAGGACTGCGGTCAGCGCGGCGGCCACCATCATGGGAACCCAGATTCCCGGGCCGCCCTCGATGTTCTTGAGGTCCTCTTCAGTCTTGCCAATGGCTGCCATCCACCGATTACCCAGGACTGCAGGCATGTACCAGACAAAGCCGATGAGCATGGTCGAAACGAAGGCTAAAAGTACGGCGAGCCAGTTGATCTGTGAAATGTGTGAGAGCCAATCCATCCTCGAATCCTAGCCTTTGCCCGGTAAAGCCTGAGCGAGGCGGCTGATGAGCGGCTCGGTCCGGTAGGGAATGTGCGTGTGGAGCGCCAGCACCGTCTCGGTCCGGATAACACCCTTGATGCGGAGGATCTGGCGGAGCGCGGACTGCAGGTTATGCGTGTCGGTGGCCACCACCCGGCACCAGACGTCGCCCCTGCCGGAAATCTCGTGAACCTCCAAAACCTGCGGCAGCAGGCGGAGGGCCGCCACCACTCCGTCCAGCTCCCGGTGGGTCACCTCGATGGTGACGAACGCGACGACGTCGTAGCCCACCGCCGCGAGGTCCACCTCGCGTCCGCCGCTGTGGAGTACGCCGGCGCGGAGCAGGCGCCTGACGCGCGACTGCGCTGTGTTGCGGGCTATGCCCAGCGCCTCGGCGATTTCACCGATCTGGAGGCGGGGATCGCGGATGAGTTCCAGCAGGATCTTCAGATCAGTGGGGTCCAGACTATTCAAATTGTTGCTTTCGGCTAGCAGCGCTCTAACTTCTTGACTGTTTTGCTCAATTCTTTCATAAGGAACAGCTTTATCCAGCAGGATTGGCCCAGAATTTGGTTATCCCTATTTACCCTCGGAGCGGCGTCCCACAAGGAGTTTCCCGTTCCGGCAGATGCCAAGGCAGAGCGAATGACAGTTTTCAGTGAACTCCGCATGCGCCCGGTTACCGCCGGTCGCCGGGGCTGGAACGCATCCACCACCGCACGGCTGGTGATGGCCGGCGCCGTCATCTCCCTGCTGCTGGTGGGTGCAAACCTGGCCACACCCCTCTATCCGCTGCTCCAGGCAAACCTGGGACTCTCACCGCTCGGGGTTACGGCGGCGTTTGCCAGCTATGTCCTGGCACTGGTGGCCACGCTGATGCTGGCCGGCCACTGGTCGGATCATATCGGCAGGCGGGCCGCCCTTATCCTGGCCGTCCTCGCAGGCCTGGCAGGAGGCTGGGTGTTCTCACAGGCGGAGACCCTCCTGGCGCTGTCGGCCGGCCGGGCGATGCAGGGTGTAGCAGTTGCCCTGGCCACCGGCGCCAGTGCTGCCGCCTTGCGGGAGCTGCTGCCGTCCCGCCCGGAATGGGCGTCCCGTTTTACGCTGCTGGCGACGGCAGGCGGCGTGGCGGCAGGCCCCGTCATCGGCGGCCTGCTTTCCCTGCTGCCGGGACCCACCACCGCGCCGTACTACGTTCACTCGGTGGTGCTGGCCGGAATGCTTGTGCCGCTGTTCCTGTTGAACGCCCGGCCTGCCATCAGGCCACCTGCCGGACCGCGGCCCATCCTGGTCCTGGCTCCACGCCGGCCATCGGTGTCCACTGAGGCCCGGGGCGCGTTCTGGCTTGCAGCCGGTGTCGGCTTCCTGAGCTTTTCCGTATTTGGTTTCTGCCTGTCGCTGGCACCCGGCTACTTTGCCCAGATCGTGGATACGGGCTCGCGTCCGGTGATCGGCGCCCTGGCAGGGATGACGCTCGGGGCTTCGGCGCTGAGCCAGCTGATGGCGGTGCGGGGCCGCTTCGTGGTTCCGGCCGGTCTGGCGGTCCTGGGGATCTCCGTCCTGCTGCTGGCGGCAGCAGCGTCGTGGCGCAGCCTGCCGCTGCTGGTGGCGGCCAGCGTCTGTGCCGGCCTGGGGCAGGGCGTCGCCTTTCGCACCGTTTTCAACGACGTGGCGGCCAAGGTGGAGGTTTCGCACCATGCGCAGGTCATCAGCACGGTCTACGTCATCACGTACCTGGGCAGCGCGGTACCGGTCATCGGGCTGGGATGGGCAACCTCAGCGTTCGGGCTGCAGGCAGCGGTGTTGGCCTTTGTCCTGGTGTGCTGTGCAGCGGCGCTGACGCTCGCCGCCCTCACCTTCAGGACCGCCCGGCGCCAGCGGACTGCCTAGCGGAGTTGTGCCCGGCTGTGGCTGCCTACTCCGGCAGCGGGCCGTGGTTGCCCTGGATGTGCTCGAAGACGAGGGTGGTTTCGGTGTGGCCCACCACGGGGTCGGTGGCGAGGTTGTCGAGCACCCAGTCCCTCAGGTCCTCGGTGCTTCCGACGGCGATATGCAGCAGGTAGTCCACGGAACCTGATGTGTGGAACGTGGAGAGAACCGCTGGCAGGTGCGGCACGCGTGCGGTAAAACGATCGATCTGGTCCCGGTCGTGGGCCCGGAGCCGGACAGCCACGAGGGCCTGGACCGACCTGCCGATTGCCGAGAGGCTGAGCTTGGCTTCAAAGCCCTGCACGATGCCGCGCTCGGACAGGGCGCGGGTCCGCATCAGCGCGGTGGACGGGGCGATGCCCACCAGTTCAGCGAGCTGTTTGTTAGAGATCCTGGCATCGTCCACCAAGGCGGCCAGAAGCCGCTCATCAATGGCGTCCAGCGGTTCGAAGTGGCTGCCCGGCCGGATGTTTTTGGGGTTGGTGCTCATGGGATCTCCTCAAGTGTCCTTGAGTTCATCCTAGACGCCTGATTACGTCCCATCACCTCCGCTCGAGCCGTTTGGCCGAATAATCGCCACGGGCAGGGCCGTTTTCCTGGCGGATTGTTCTGCGAGTGAGCATTTCGTGAACAGCCGCGGCTCTGCGCCGGAGTCCGTCAGAGCGGGGCGGGCGTCTCACTTTTCCTGGGGGGATGTACGACGGCGACTGTCACCGCCGTGATGCCTGCCAGGACCACGATGGCCAAGCCGAGTGCCGTCCAGCCCCAGGCCTGGAAAACAAGGCCGCCGGCCCAGCCGATGACACTTGAGCCCAGATAGTACGCAAGGTTGTACAGGGATGCCGCCTGGGCGCGGCCGGTTGTGGCAATGCTGCCGGTCCACCCTGACCCGATGCTGTGGGCGGCAAAGAACCCGCCGGTGAAGATCACCAGGCCTGCCAGGATCAGGGCGAGCAACTGCGTGAGCGTCAGGGCCAGACCCGCCGCCATCAGGACGAGGCCCGCCAGCAGGACGGTCCGCCGGCCAAAGCGTGCCGTCAGCCCGCCCGCCCACCGCGAGGTAAGGGTTCCGGACAGGTAGGCGAGAAAGATGAGGCTGATCAGGGTTGCCGGCAGCAGAAAGGGTTCGGCGGACAGGCGGAAGCCCAGGTAGTTATAGACGGCCACAAAGCCGCCCATCATCAGGAATGCCTGGACGTAGAGGGCCAAGAGCCGGGGGTTGCGCAGGTGGCCGCCGAGCGTGGCGAAGGCGCCGCGGAGCCCGGCAGCTTTCGTGGCGGTGAACCCTCTGGCCTTGGGAATCAGGATCAGGAAAAGGACGGCAGATACCGTTGCCAGCAAGGACACTGCCAGGGCGGCAGTCCGCCAGCCCCACAGCTCACCTGCCGGGCCTGCCACGAGCCTGCCGGCCAATCCGCCCAGGGTGGTGCCGGCAACGTAGCTGCCGGCCGCCATGGCAGCATGCGCGCGGTTCACTTCCTCGTTCAGGTAGGCGATGGCGATCGCCGGGATTCCGCCCAGGGCCATTCCCTCCAGCAGCCGGAGGGCGAGCAGCATGCCGAAACTGGGGGCCAGCGGGACCACGAGTCCCAGAACTGTTGCTGCCGATATGCCCCAGGTCATGGCTTTGACCCGGCCTATCCTGTCCGCGAGGAAGGACCAGGGAATGACGGTGACTGCCAGGCCTACTGTGGCGAGCGAGATGGTCAGCGCTGCCTCTGCCGCCGTGATGTGGAGATCGGTGGCAATGAGTGGCAGGACCGCCTGGGTGGAGTACAACTGGGCGAACGTCGCTACCCCCGCGAAGGCCAGCCCGGCCAGGATCTTGCCGTAGGCGGCGGAGCCTTTGGGGTGGCCTTCCCAGCTATTCCGGTGGACCGCGGTGGAACCGGGCGCGGCGGCATTATGTGGCATACCTCAAGGGTAGGCAGTTACAACCCATGCTTCCAATGCATACTTTAGGTAGAATTGATAGCAGATACGGAACGTTTGCATTGAGCGCCGGAAGGGTGGACGCATGCTCACCGATCATCAGCAGTTGGCCAGGCTCCTGCCGTTGCTGCCCATCCTTGCCGAGCTGGGCCGCACGCAGCACGTCACGGAAACGGCCGAACTGCTCGGAGTACCCCAGTCCACGGTGAGCCGGGCGCTGTCCAGGGCAAGCGCCGTCGTCGGAACTGAATTGCTCATCCGGGACGGACGGGGCGTGCGCCTTACTGCAGCCGCCCGGACCCTGCTGCCTTACATCGACTCGGCCCTGACGGAATTCCAGGCCGGGCTGGACCTCGTCCGGCACGAATCGGACGTCGTGCGGGGGAAGGTCTCCGTGTCCTTTCAGCACACCTTCGGCGAGGCCACCCTGCCGCTGCTCATCAGCGCGTTCCGCAGCCGCCATCCGGAAGCGGGCTTCACCCTCCGGCAGGGGTCCCGGGATGCCTGCCTCGCGGAACTTGCGTCGGGACAGTCGGACCTTGTGCTGACGGCCCCTGTGCCTGCGGCCAGCGGCACCATAGCCTCCGCGGCACTGTACCGGGAGCCGCTCCGCCTGGTGGTGCACCATGGCCACCCCCTGGCAGGCCGGAAAAAGGCGGGGCTCCAGGACATCCGCCGGGATCCCTTCGTGGCGCTGGAGCCGGGGTACGGCATGCGTTCGCTGACCGACGCGCTGTTCCGTGAAGCCGGATTCCGCCCCAGGATCGCTTTCGAAAGCCAGGACACCCACACCGCCCGCGGCCTTGTTTCCGCGGGGCTTGGCGTCAGCATCCTGCCACCCGGCGGCAACGGGCCGGGGCGTCATGTCAGCCCCGAGACGGGAAATCTTGGCTGGGTTGAGGTTGCCTTGGAATCGGGCCTGGCGTATCGCGAAATCGGGCTCGGGTGGCGCCGCCGGAAGCCAGGTCCGGATGCGGAACCTGATCCCGTGAGGCATTTCCGGGAGCTGGTCCTGCAGGAAGGGCCCGGGCTGCTGGCAGGCCTGGTGGCAGCGCGCTCGCAGGTTGCCGGGCGCGTGGGACACGGCGACGGCCTTTCAGTAGGCTGAGGACGTGACTGATACCGAGCACTCCCAGGCCTCATCTTCCGGAATCCAGCCCGACGACGGCGGCGGGACCAAACCAGTTTCCCCCTCCGTGGCGGGCATCATCATCGGCCTGGACATCGGCGGCACCAAGACGCGCGGCGTCCGGTTCGAGGATGGCGTGGCCGTGGCGGACCAGTCAGCCGGCAGCGCCAACGTCCAGAACGTAACCCCCGAGCAAGCGGCGTTGAACCTCGCCGACCTGTTCGCCCGGATCGGCGGCGGCAGCGTGTCGCAGGTGTATGCGGGAGCGGGGGGCATCGATACCGACGACGACGCTGCCGCCCTCGCTGCGCTGATCGAGCCTCATGTGCCGGGCGCAAAAGTCACGGTGGTCCATGATTCGAGGCTGCTGCTCGCGGCCGGCGGCGCCAGCACCGGTGTTGCCGTGATTGCCGGGACGGGTTCTGCGGCCTGGGGCCGGAATGGTGCAGGGGAGGAGGCCCGGGCCGGAGGCTGGGGCTACCTGCTCGGTGATGAGGGGAGCGGATACTGGCTGGGCCGTGAGGCGGTCAGGCACAGCCTGCGCCGTATGAACCAGGGGCTCCCGGTCGATCAGCTCACGGCCGCGCTGCTTGCAGCCTGCGGAGTTGACCACCCCAACAGGCTGATCGCACTCTTCCACTCCCCGGAGACCGGCCGCCGGTTCTGGGCCCAGCAGGCCCGCCTGGTGGTGGATGCAGCCGCTGCAGGGCACGAAGCCAGCCAGGTGCTGCTCGACCAGGCCGGCAAGGATCTCGCGGATCTCGCCTCGCAGGCACTCCGGAAACTGGGAATCGAGGGCCCGGTCATCCTGGGCAGCGGGCTGGGCATGAATGTGGTCCCGCTTCAGGATGCCTTCCGGAAGTACCTCGCGGCTGCCGGCATCACCGACGTCAGCGTCCTCGACAGGGATCCGGTGTTTGGCGTCCTGCAACTGGTCAAGGATCCGTCCGGTTCGTGAAGGGCCTGTCCGGTTCCTAAGGTGCCTGTCCGGTTCCTAAGGTGCCTGTCCGGTTCTGCGGTCCTGTCAGGGACCGGGTGACCGCCGCCTCGGGGCGAGCCTGACTGCCGGCATCGGGGGAGCCGGGATACGGCCCGCTTCGGCGCCTGCATCAGGTCCGTGTCCTTCGACAAGCCCGTAGCGGGCCCCCCGGGCCTCATCGTCGGCCAGCGCCGCCTGCGCTTCCCAATCCTCGCGGGCCTGCTCCACCTCATCATGGGTGCGGCCCACGAAGTTCCACCACATCAGCAGCTCCTCCTGGAACGGCTCGCCGCCGATGAGGAGGAACCGTGTGCCCGGCAGGGCGTCCAGGACGAGCGCCGACCGTCCCGCGCCCAGGTAGCCCAGCGGACCTGGCGGAACGTCCTGCCCGTCCAGCGTCAGCCCGCCGTCGAGCACCAGGACGGCATGTTCGAAGTCCGCGTCCAGGGGCAGGTCCACCCGGCCCTCGCAGGAAACCTCGGCCCCCACGATAGGGGAATACATGGTGGCCGGTGATACGGCACCCGCGAATTCGCCCACCATCACGGTGGCAGTGAAGCCCGGCCCTGTTGCCGTCGGCAGATCCCGGTGCTGCTCGAACGCGGGCTCCCGGTGGCGTTCACCGTCAGGCAGCGCAACCCAGAGCTGAAGTCCCCTCTGCAGCGGCAGCAGCCCGCCGTCGTCGGGATCCGGCAGGACCGCAAACTCGGAGTGCGAAACGCCGCGCCCGGCGGTCATGATGTTCAGTTCCCCGGGCCGGACCACCACGTCGCTGCCCACGCTGTCCCGGTGCCGGATGGTCCCCGCGAGCGGCCAGGTGACCGTCTGCAGTCCGGTGTGCGGGTGGGGGAGTACTGACATGGCGGTGCGGTCCGGTCCGAAACTGTCCAGGAAGCACCACGCACCGATAGTGGGCAGGCCGCGCTGCGGGAGGGTGCGCTGGACATTCATGGCCCGTACACCGCCCAGCGGAACTTCACGCTGGGGCCACAGCTGAAGGCAAGGGCCTGACGTCCCGTCAGCTGCGGCGGGCGGACATAGTTCCTCTGCTGGTGCCACTTCCAAGTTCGTCACCCTCCCACTCTAGGACCGGTTCGGGTGAGGTGTCAGCGCCGGAGCCGCGCCAGCCCATGCAGGTCGGCGCCGGGACCCATCCCGGGAGGGCCCGGCCACGAATGGTTACAGTAGGGATTCGCTTGCCCGGAATGGCGGCCGATTCTGGTTACGCTGGGAACTGATTGCGCTACGGTAATTATCAGCGAGCTTACGACCCCCCATCTCCACCGTCCGATGCCGTCCAACAGAACAGGTACGTCCGGGAATGGACCCCAGCCATGATTGAGTTCCAGAGCGTTACCAAGCAGTATCAGGGCGGGCATCCTGCCGTGGACCAGCTCACCATGTCAATCGACAAAGGGTCGATCACCGTTTTTGTGGGGCCCTCGGGCTGCGGCAAAACCACGTCGCTCCGGATGATCAACCGTATGGTCGAGCCGACATCCGGGGTCATTACCGTGGACGGACGGGACGTCACCACCGTTCCTGCCGCCGAGCTGCGCCGGTCCATGGGCTACGTCATGCAGTCCTCGGGACTGATGCCGCACCGCTCCGTGCTGGACAACATCGCCACGGTGCCCCGGCTCAACGGTGTCTCCAAGGCGGAGGCCCGCAAGCGTGCAACTGAACTTCTCGACGTCGTCGGGCTGGCTTCAGCGCTCGGCAAGCGGTACCCGTCCCAGCTCTCCGGCGGCCAGCAGCAGCGCGTCGGCGTGGCACGGGCGCTCGCAGCTGACCCTCCCATCCTGCTGATGGACGAACCCTTCAGCGCCGTGGATCCGGTGGTGCGCGACGAGCTGCAGCAGGAACTCCTGCGGCTGCAGCAGGACCTCGCCAAGACCATCGTCTTCGTGACACACGATATCGACGAAGCAACCATTCTGGGCGACAAGGTGGCGGTGTTCGCCGTCGGCGGCAAGCTGGCCCAGTACGCCACACCCGAGGAAATCCTGCGTGCACCGGCCAATGACTTCGTGGCCTCCTTCGTCGGGCGGGACCGCGGCTTCCGTCACCTCGGGTTCACCGCGTCCGACGCCGTGGCAATCCACCCGGTGCCGACACTTGTGTCCCGTGCCGGGCAGTTCGACGGCGATCCCGACGCGGTGTCGGACTGGCAGCTTGTGGTGGATGCGGACATGCGGCCGCTGGGCTGGGCACGGCCCGGAACCGACACCGACCTGATCCCCGGTGGATCCCTTTTCCACCCCGGTGACTCCCTGCGGCGGGCCCTTGATTCAGCGTTGTCCTCTCCTTCCGGCCAAGGCGTAGCAGTGGATGGGGAAGGCCGGGTCCTGGGCGCCATCCGCGCACAGGAAGTCCTGGCCGTCATTGAAGCGGCCCGCCAGGTCAGGCAGGCTGCTCTCTGATGGAGTGGTTCCTGGCAAACAGCGGCATGGTCCTGGAACGGGCCGGGCAGCATATTGTGCTTGCACTGGTGCCCATGGTCCTGGGGCTGCTGATCTCCATTCCGCTGGCCCAGTTTGCACGGGTCCATCCGGTGCTGCGGTCAGTGGTGGTCACGGCCAGTTCGTTGCTGTACACCATCCCGTCGCTGGCGCTGTTCATCATCCTGCCTTCCATCCTTGCCACTCGGATCCTGGATCCCCTCAATGTCATTGTTGCGCTGACCATCTACGCGGTGGCGCTGCTGGTGCGCGCCGCCCTTGATGCCTTCGACTCTGTTGAAGAGGACCTCCGGCAGGCCGCGACCGCCATGGGCTACAAACCCTGGCTCCGCTTTGTCCAGATCGACCTGCCGCTTTCCCTCCCGGTGATGTTTGCCGGGCTCCGAGTCGTCTCCGTCAGCAATATCTCCCTGGTGAGCGTTGCTGCGCTCCTGGGCGTTGGCAACCTCGGGATGCTGTTTACTGACGGCCTGCAGCGGAACTTCGTGACCGAAGTGGTGGTGGGGATTGTGGCCATCCTGCTGCTGGCGCTGCTGATGGATGCGGTGCTGGTCCTGCTTGAGCGGCTGCTGACACCGTGGACCCGCGCCGCGAAAGCGGCAGGCCCGTCCGTGCCCGTCAGCGCACGTTATGTTGTCGATGCCAACGTGCACGCGGGGGCCGGCTCATGAGCAACGTTTTCACGGAAACCCTCGGCTGGCTTGCCGATCCCAGCCACTGGACCGGCAGTTCCGGCATCCCGGTCCGGTTGCTGGAGCACCTCCAGTACAGCGGGCTGGTCCTGGTGATAGCGGCAGCCATCGCGGTTCCCGTGGGCCTCTATATAGGGCACACCGGGCGCGGCCGCGTGGTAGCCGTTGCTGTGGCGGGCGCGCTCCGCGCACTGCCGACTTTGGGCCTGCTGGTGCTTTTCGCCCTGCTTGCCGGGACCAGCCTGTGGCCGCCGGTCTGGGCACTGGTGATCCTTACAGTGCCGCCGCTCCTCGCAGGAACATACGCAGGTATCGCCAGCGTCGACAGGGCCGTGGTGGACGCGGCCCGGGCCATGGGCATGACGGAGCTGCAGATACTTTTCCGCGTCGAGCTGCCCAACGGCCTGCAGGTCATGTTCGGCGGTCTCCGGACTGCCGTGCTTCAAGTTATCGCCACAGTGTCCGTGGTGGCATACCTGCCCCTGGGCGGGCTGGGCCGCTACCTGTTTGACGGGCTGGTCCTGCAGGACTTCCCGCGCATGCTGGCCGGGTCCTTGCTTATCGCCGGGCTGGCCATCGTTATTGACCTGATCCTGGCTGCGGTGCAAAGAACAGTTCTTTCCCCGGGCCTTAAAACCGATCCCCGCGGTGGCCGGACGGCCACCGCTGATCTCCCAGCTGCCGCGCCCGCGCCAGCTGCTGTTCAAGGAGGCACTCCATGAAAGACAACATCCGGACCACGCTGACCCGCCGGGGACTGGCAGGCCTGGCCGCCGGCGTCGGCCTTGCCGTGGCACTGACAGCATGCGGCGGCGGCGATCCGCTGGCCACCCCCAGCACCAGCGCCACAAGCGGCGGCACCGGGGGCGGCTCGCTGATTGTCGGCTCTGCTGACTTCCCTGAAAGCCAGATCGTGGCGGAAATCTACGCCGGCGCCCTGGGCGCCGCAGGCATCACCGCCACCACCAAACCCAATATCGGGGCCCGGGAAATCTACTTCAAGGCTGTCCAGGACGGGTCGGTCGACCTGGTCCCGGATTACTCCGGCAACCTGCTGTCGCACGTTGATCCGGAGGCTGCCGAGGTCTCGGCCGAGGACATTTACAAGGCGCTGCCGGAAAAGCTGCCGGCGGGACTGGCCGTCCTGGAGGCATCCAAGGCAGAGTCCAAGGACGCCATGGTGGTCACCAAGGCCACAGCGGAGAAGTACCAGCTGAAGTCCATCGAGGACCTTGCCAAGGTCTGCAAGGACCTGACCATGGCGGCGCCGGCGACGTTCGAAACGCGGGCTTATGGCTTCCCGGGGCTCAAAGCCAACTATGGCTGTGAACTGAAGGCCCTGAAGCCGTTCAGCGACGGCGGCGGCAACCTGACCCTGCAGGCCCTGTTGACCGATGATGTGCAGGTGGCGGACATTTACACCACCACGCCGTCCATCGCCGACAACGACCTGGTGGTGCTGGAAGATCCAAAGAACAACTTCAAGGCCCAGCAGGTCCTGCCGCTGTACAACACGGCAAAAATGACCGACAAGGCCAAGGAAGCCCTCAATGCAGTCTCGAAGATCCTCACCACCGAGGACCTGGTGAACCTCAACCGCGCTGTCAGCGGCAGCCAGAAGCAGAACCCCAAAGACGCTGCTGCCACGTGGCTGAAGGATAAGGGCATCGTCAAGTAGCGCCAGGCCTTTTTAGGTGACTACGACGGCGGCTGCCGGACCCACAAAGTCCGGCAGCCGCCGTCGTCCGTTGCCTGCTCTTCTGTGTCCGAGGTCTCAACTGAAGTACATCCTTCCTGTGGCATATTTGATGGATGGCAGAATTCAAGCAGTCCACTAAGCTTCGCAACGTCCTTTACGACATCCGTGGACCGATTCTTCAGGCCGCCCAGCAAATGGAGGCGGAGGGTCACCGGATCCTCAAACTGAACATCGGAAACCCGGCACCGTTCGGATTCGAAGCCCCGGACGCCATCCTGGTGGACATGATCCGCCACCTGCCGCACGCCCAGGGTTACAGCGACTCGCGCGGAATATTCTCCGCCCGCACGGCGGTCTCGCAGTACTACCAGACCCGCGGGATCCAGAACATCCACGTAGACGATATCTACCTGGGCAACGGCGTCAGTGAACTCATCACCATGTCCCTGATGGCGCTGCTGGACGCCGGAGACGAAGTGCTGATCCCGACGCCTGACTACCCGCTGTGGACCGCATCCGTTGCCCTCGCAGGCGGCAAGCCCGTCCACTACCTCTGCGATGAGGAGTCAGGCTGGCAGCCGGACCTCGAGGACATGGAAGCAAAGATCACCCCCCGCACCAAGGGCATTGTGGTGATCAACCCCAACAACCCCACCGGTGCTGTTTACCCGGCAGAGACCCTGAAGAAGATCGTGTCGCTCGCCGAAAAGCACGGCCTGGTGATCTTTGCCGACGAGATCTACGAGAAGATCCTCTACGAGGACGCCGTGCACATCAACCTGGCCGGACTCACTGGCGACGATGTCCTTTGCCTAACCTTCAGCGGACTCTCGAAGGCCTACCGTGTCTGCGGCTACCGTGCAGGCTGGATGGCCATCTCAGGGCCGAAAAAGGATGCTGCAGACTACTTGGAGGGCATTAGCCTGCTCGCCAATATGCGCCTGTGTGCAAACGTCCCGGCCCAGCACGCCATCCAGACTGCGCTCGGCGGCTACCAGAGCATCAACGACCTGATCCTGCCGGGAGGCCGCCTGCTCGAGCAGCGCAACAAGGCCTACGACATGCTCAACGCCATTCCCGGGGTCAGCACACAGCAGGCCAGGGGTGCGATGTACCTTTTCCCGAAGCTGGATCCCGAGGTTTACCACATCCGCGACGACGAGAAGTTCGTCCTGGATCTGCTCCGTGAGCAGAAAATCCTTGTCTCGCACGGCCGGGCCTTCAACTGGGTCCGCCCCGACCACTTCCGGATGGTCACCCTGCCCCTGGTGAAGGACCTTGAGGAGGCCATCAACCGCATGGGGGACTTCCTGAGCAGGTACAAAGGGAACTAGCCTGTGGTGACGCGCCTGTTGGCGCGGACACTGCGGACAAAGGAATCCCATGGCCGGCCTGGTTGAGTTCAAAGAGCATCCGTCCTTGACGCTGAAGGCCGGGGGTGGCTTTGTCCTGGCAGATGTTGACCCGGATGCCACCCCGGGCTTCGCGGGCAACAAAGTGGACGGGCAGGCACTCCTGGCGGACCTGGACGACAAACTGGCCCAGTTTCAGGAGCAACTGTTCGCCGAGTCCAGGTTCGGCGGAAACAAGCGGATCCTGCTGATCCTGCAGGCGATGGACACCGCCGGCAAAGGCGGGATCGTCAAACACGTCATGGCGGCGATGGATCCGCAGGGGGTTCAGTTCAAGGCCTTCAAAGCTCCCACTGAGGAGGAGAAGTCCTATGACTTCCTCTGGCGCGTTGAGAAGGAAGTCCCGGCAGCCGGCATGGTGGGTGTTTTTGACCGGTCCCACTACGAAGACGTCCTCATCCACCGTGTCCATGGCTGGGCTTCTCCGGAAGAGCTGAAGCGCCGGTACGTGGCCATCAACGAATTTGAGGCCCGGATGACGGACTCCGGCACCAAGATCGTCAAAGTGATGCTCAACATCAGCAAGGACGAACAGAAAGCACGGCTTACTGCCCGCCTGGATGACCCGGCCAAGCACTGGAAGTACAGCCGCGGTGACCTGACCGAACGGGCCTTCTGGGCGGACTACATGGCGGCCTACCAGGCCGCCATTGACAACACGAACACCGAGGCGGCCCCCTGGCATGTGATCCCCGCCAATAAGAAGTGGTTCGCCCGGATCGCCGTCCAGCAGCTGCTGCTCGCCGCCTTTAAGGACCTTCACCTCCAGTGGCCCAAAGCGGACTTCGACGTCGGCGTGGAGCGCGAGCTCGTCCAGAGGTCCTGACCGGTGATCCGGGATGCGGTCCAGGCGTAGCAGGGACGCACGCCTAGCGGGACCCCGGGCGGAGCAGGGAAGCGGGCCCCGCGGGGAACAGGTCAGAGCGGCTGGTCGCGGGCTGCGGCGAGGCGTTTCCGGGCACCCTCCAGCCATTCCTCGCACCGCTTGGCCAGCGCTTCCCCGCGTTCCCACAGCGCCAGGGATTCTTCGAGGCTGGCACCGCCGGCCTCGAGTTTGCCCACTACCTGGACCAGCTGCTCGCGGGCTTCCTCATAGCTGAGGGCTTCGATTTCGGGGTCAGTCTTCGACTCGGGCATGTGCTTCTCCTTGTGTGAGTTCGCCGGTGGATGTTGCTCCGAACCGGCCGTGGGCCACCCGGACGGACAAGGCGGTTCCGGCAGGGGCCTCTGAAGGCTCGCGGACCACGGCATGGCCTGCAGGCTCTGTGGGCCGGGCCGGCCGGCCGTCCGCGAGTTCCACCACGGCGTAGCCGCGGTCCAGGGTTTTTTGCGGGGACAGGGCGCGCACCTGGGCCTGCAGGTGGACCAACTGGTCAGCAGCCCGCACTACCGTTGAGCTGACGGCCGCGGAGGAGCGCCTCAGGAGACGCTCAATTTCCTCAGCACGTACCGTCACCATACCTTCGGGGCTGGCCAGGACAGGCCGCGTATGGAGTGAGGCGAGCCGGTCCGTCTCCCGGTCCACCAACCTGCCGATGCAGCGGCGCAGGTGTTCCCGGGCCTGAAGGACATTCGACAGTTCCTCGGCTACGTCAGGCACGATCCTCTTGGCAGCATCGGTGGGCGTGGACGCGCGGAGGTCGGCAACGTCGTCGAGCAGTGGCCTGTCTGCCTCGTGCCCAATGGCACTGACGACAGGCGTGGCGGCAGCCGCCACGGCCCTGATCAGTTCTTCGCTGTTGAACGGCAGCAGGTCCTCCAGGGCGCCGCCGCCCCGGGCGATGACGATGACGTCCACGTCCGGGCGGCCATCCAGCTCCCGGAGGGCGCGGACAATCTGGGATACGGCTGTGTTCCCTTGGACGGCGACCTCCCGGATCTCGAACTCGACGGCGGGCCAGCGGAGGGCAGCATTTTGAAGGACGTCCTTTTTGGCGTCCGAATCCCGTCCTGTGATGAGACCGATCCGATGGGGGAGGAGCGGCAACGGCTTCTTCCGCGAGTCGGCAAAAAGCCCTTCCGCGGCGAGAGCCTGCCGGAGCCGTTCGATCCGTGCCAGAAGGTCGCCGAGGCCAACGGGCCTGATGTCCCTGACCTGCATGTTGAGGCGGCCGGTCTTCAGCCAGAACTCCGGCTTGAGCAGGGCAACGACGCGGGAACCGCGCTCCAGCGGCATGTTCTGGCGGTCAAGGACTTTCGTCCAGACGGAGGCAGGCAGGGAAACCTCGGCGTCCACGTCCCGGAGCGTCAGGTAGGCGTTGCCGCCGCGGCGGTTCATCTCAATGACCTGGCCCTCCACCCAGGCCGCCGGTGCGCGGTCGATATGGACCTTGAGTTTTTGGGACAGCAGCTGCAACGGCCAGGGATTGTCGGGCGTCGTTTCAGCGGCGGTGGCAGGCAGCGTGGTGGCAGCAGTGCCTGGCAGGGCAGCCTGTTCAGACATGCGCGCTGCCCCCGGAAACTGTGGCTGGCGGCATGGTGGTCCTTTGTTCGGCAGGTGCAGGGACGACGTTTGGGTAGGGCAGGATGGCGGCTTTCATTCACGTGAATGGCGGCGGTCATTCAACCTTATCCATAAGCTGTACCACCCGGGGCTGACATCCGTTGTCCGGTAACCAGCCCTATGATGGCTTTGCCGACGCCAACCAGTGAGGACCTGTTTTTTTGCGCACCTTTGTCTCTGCCCTGGCCGCCGTCCTGGGTCTCCTGCTTTCCGCCGTGGCCATTCCGGCGATCTGGGCTGACCGCAATATTGTCCAGGAGGACGGCTTCGTGGCGCTTGCCGCACCGCTGGGGCAGGACGCCGGGTTCCAGCAGCGGCTTGCGGTGGCCACGGTGGGCACCATCGACACCGGTGGCATCCCCGACGCCCTGGCCGGCCTGGTCAGGCCGGTGCTGGAGGCCGCTGCCGGTAAGCTGACCGGCCTGCCCGGGTACCCGGCAGCATGGGAGGAGACGCTCCGTAAGAGCCACCGGCTTAGTTTTGCCGATCCGGCGTCGCTGCCTCCTGAAGCGGATACGTCCTCGTCCCTGACCCTGGATGTGGCACCCCTCGTGGCCTTGGCGACGGAAGAGCTCTCAGGCCAAACGGGACTCCCGCTCGATCCGCCGGAGCAGACGCTGATCAATGTCGGGCAGTCGGACCAGCGCCAGCTGATCGAGCGAGTGACAGCGTACGCTCCTCTGGGGTACCCGCTCGCCGTAGGGGCAGGCATCGCGTTTGCGCTTGCGCTCGTGGCCGCCCGCCGTCGGTGGGCAGTGCTGGTCAGTGTTGGCTTTGGTGCCTTGCTGCTGGCCGCAGTCTGGACCCTAAGCTCCAGCATGGCGCGCGATGCCGTGCTGGGAACAGCAAGCGGAAACGGGATTGCGGACATGTTCAAGGAGGCATTCGTGGCGGCGGCTTCCACCAGCTTCGGATCCTGGGTCACGGGCACCCTCGTTGTTGGCGGGTTGCTCCTGGTGGCGGGCTTTGTGACCAGGGTCGCCTCGCCGGGACAGCGACACCCCAACCGGTAGCATGGAGGCATGACTTCCTCCGCAGTTTCCCTTTCGATGCCAACTGTCCCGCGAAGGCGGCGCTCACCTGAGGAAGTACTCGCAGCATCCCCGGTGTCGGGCCCCAAGCGAGTCCTCCTCGCTGCTCCGCGCGGCTACTGCGCCGGCGTGGACAGGGCTGTGATCGCCGTGGAAAAGGCATTGGAACACTATGGCCCGCCCGTCTATGTCCGCAAGCAGATCGTGCATAACGTCCACGTGGTCAGCTCGCTCGAGGCGCAGGGCGCCATTTTTGTGGACGAGACGGACGAGGTACCGGAAGGCGCCCTTGTCATCTTCTCGGCCCACGGTGTATCGCCCGCAGTCGTCCAGTCCGCCGAGGACCGTGGCCTGCGCACCATCGATGCCACCTGCCCCCTGGTGACCAAGGTCCACAAGGAAGCGGTCAGGTTCGCCAAGGACGACTTCGACATCCTGCTGATCGGTCACGACGGTCACGAGGAAGTCGAAGGAACCGCCGGCGAAGCCCCGGAACACATCCAGATCATCAACGGCCCCCACGAAGTGGACAAGGTCACCGTCAGGGATCCGGAAAAGGTCATCTGGCTGTCCCAGACAACGCTGAGCGTGGACGAGACCATGGAAACCGTCCGGTTGCTGAAGGAGCGTTTCCCGACGCTGCAGGATCCGCCCAGCGACGACATCTGCTATGCCACCACCAACCGTCAGGTGGCCATCAAGAAGATCTCGCCGCAGGCCGATCTGGTCATTGTGGTGGGGTCAGCCAATTCCTCTAACTCGGTCCGGCTGGTCGAGGTTGCCCTGGAGTACGGCGCCAAGGCGTCCTACCGCGTGGATTTCGCCAACGAAGTGGACGAGGCCTGGTTTGAGGGCGTCGCCACTGTGGGTGTCACGTCCGGAGCCTCCGTTCCCGAAGTCCTGGTCACCGACGTCCTGCGCCTGCTGGCCGACTACGGCTATGGCGCGGTGGAAGAAGTTGTGACCGCAGAAGAGGACCTCCTGTTCTCGTTGCCCAAGGAACTGCGGGCAACGCTGAAGGAGGCCGGCGATGTCAGCCGCGCCCTCGGCGGGCGCCGGTCCCGCGACTGACCGGCCGCCCCGCCGTTAGGCGGCCTCGTTGTCCTGCTGCAGTTCGGGGGCAGCCAGCGAACGCGGCGTCACCTCGAGCGCTGCGGGGGTCAGCAGTCCTGACTCCTCCATGGCGTTGAGCTTGCGGGCAGTGGGCAGGATCCGTGCCTCGAGCGTGCCCACCATGGAGTTATAGCGGTCCACCGAGGACTTCAGCGACGAACCCAGCTTCCCCACGTTCTCGCCCAGGGTCCCCATGCGTTCGTACAGCTGGCGGGCGAGGTCAAACAGTTCGCGTGCGCTGTCCGTCAGCACATCCTGGCGCCACGTGAAAGCGACCGATTTCAGCACAGCCAACAGCGTGCTGGGCGAGGCCAGCACCACGTTCCGTGAAAGCGCATGGTCCAGGAGCGTCGCATCTGCCATCAGCGCCGCAGCCAGGATGGATTCCGCGGGCAGGAAGCAGATCACCAGCTCGGGGGAGTTGCCGGGAATGTCCCAGTACTTCTTGTTGCTGAGCGCGTCCACGTGGGCACGCAGGGCCTTCGAGTGGGCTGCGAGCAGCGCCTGCCGGGAAACGTTGTTCCTGGCAGCACCCTGACCGTTGAGGCTGGTGTGGTCCGGACCTGATTCTGAACCGAGTTCCTGCGCCTCGAGATAGGAGGACAGGGGAACCTTCGCGTCAACCACCAGCTGCTTCTCGCCCGGCAGCTGGACCACGAGGTCGGGCCGGATGGTTGAGTCGCCGCCGGCGCTGTGGACCTGCTCCAGGAAATCGACGTGCTTCAGCATTCCGGACGCTTCGACCACGCGGCGCAGCTGCACCTCGCCCCACTGGCCGCGGGCGCTGTTGGAGCGCAGGGCGGATTCAAGGGCATGGGTTGACCGGATCAGCTGGGCATCGGAGTGCCGGGCCTCCTGCAGCTGCTGTGCCAGTTGGCCGTACTGCTCGAGGCGGTCGCGCTCCAGCAGCGCCACCTGCTGCTGTACCGCAGTCAGCTTCTCCGCAACCGGAGCGAGGGCACGCAGCACGCTGCCGTCCTGGCTGCGTGACTCACCAAGCTCCCGGTTCTGGGCGCCGAGAAGCCGGCGCTCGGCGTCGGCCGCTGCGAAGTGCGCGTTCACCTCCGAAAGGCGGGCAGAGACGGCGTCGAAATCCTCTTCCAACGCATTGCTGCGCCGGCGAAGGATCAGGTAGGTGGCGGCGGCACCGGCGAGGGCGCCGAGCAGCAGCATGAACAGGGCAAGAATCAGGGCAAAAGCATCCATAGCCTCACTGTGGCATGGCGCTCTGACATTTTATGGAAGCGACATATCCGCCGGGTGTTCCGGCGCCCGCCGCAGCGTCCGCTGCGGCATCCGCACACTGCTGGTGGACCTGTTGGGGCCCGGGTGCCGCATAACCGGTAGAATCAATGTCCGTGGCTCTTACTATTGGCATCGTCGGACTGCCCAACGTCGGCAAATCAACTCTCTTCAACGCACTGACCCGCAACCAGGTCCTGGCGGCGAACTATCCGTTCGCCACCATCGAACCCAATGTCGGCGTCGTGAACCTGCCGGATCCCCGGCTCCAGAAGCTCGCGGAGATCTTCGGCTCCCAGCGCCTGTTGCCCGCACCGGTGTCCTTCGTGGACATCGCCGGCATCGTGAAGGGCGCGTCCGAGGGCGAGGGCCTGGGCAACAAGTTCCTCGCCAACATCCGCGAGGCCGAGGCCATCGCCCAGGTGGTCCGCGTGTTCGATGACCCCGATGTCATCCACGTGGACGGCAAGGTGGATCCCCGCTCGGACATGGAGACCATCAACACCGAGCTGATCCTGGCTGACCTCCAGACCATCGAAAATGCCATTCCCCGGATCGAAAAAGAAGTCAAGATCAAGAAACGGGAAGCCGCCGAGCTGGCAGCCATCAAGGCAGCCCAGGCGGTCCTGGAACGCGGCGACACCATTTTCTCTTCGGTCAAGAGCGACAAGCTGGAGATGGAGCACCTCAAGGAGCTCAGCCTCCTGACCGCCAAGCCGTTCATCTACGTCTTCAACGCTGACGAAGGCATCCTGGGCAGCCCGGAGAAGCAGGACGAACTGCGGGCACTGGTCGCCCCGGCGGACGCTATCTTCCTCGACGCAAAGCTCGAGTCCGACCTCGTGGAGCTGGATGAGGAAGAGGCCCGCGAGATGCTGGAAATGAACGGCCAGGATGAGTCAGGCCTCGACCAGCTGGCCCGCGTGGGCTTCCACACGCTGGGCCTGCAGACCTACCTCACGGCAGGTCCCAAGGAAACCCGCGCCTGGACCATCCACCAGGGCGACACCGCACCGCAGGCCGCCGGCGTGATCCACTCCGACTTCCAGCGCGGCTTCATCAAGGCCGAAGTGGTTTCCTTCAACGACCTCATCGAGGCCGGCTCCATGGCTGAAGCCAAGTCTCGCGGCAAGGTGCGGATTGAAGGCAAGGAATACGTGATGGCCGACGGCGATGTGGTGGAGTTTAGATTTAATGTATAGCTTCTGACCTGTTGATCTCTTTGGCGCAGGGCAAGAAGTGCGCAAGGACAGGTTACGGACGGCTTGAGGTTTTCGATGCGGAGAACTCCGGGCAGAGGAGTACCGCATCCGTCCAGCCTCTGGAAACCGAGCCGCGCGGGGTTGCCTGCAGCGCGTGACCTAGGATCTACCCATGATGACTCTTCAGGGTGCGGTTGTTCTGGTGGTCGGCGCCACTGGCGGACTCGGTTCGCGCATCGCCGCTCAACTGGAGAGCGCCGGCGCTATCGTCGCCCGGTCGTCAAAGTCTGCTGGGTACGATCTGCGCGAACCCTCCGTGATCCGGGAAGTCCTGGAAGCCACAAATGCGCAGCACGGACGCCTCGACGGGCTGGTCGTGGCGTCCGGGGTCGTCGCTTTCGGCGCCGCATCTGACCTTGAACCCACCACGGTGGACGAACTCTTCGCTGTGAACACGATCAGTCCGATCCAGCTCATTACCCAGAGCCAGCCCTACCTCGCGGCCTCGGCACGTGAGGGCCGGGAACCTTTTGTGGTCACACTGAGCGGCGTTGTTGCCGAGGCACCCGTGGCTGGTCTGGCGGCCTACTCGGCGTCGAAGGCTGGGCTTGCGTCCTTCGTCGTCGCAGCGGCGCGCGAGTATCGCCGCGCGGGCATCCGAATCCTGGACGCCCGCCCAGGTCACACTGGTACCGCGCTCTCCGAGCATCCGATCGCCGGGTCAGCGCCGCGATTCGGAGCGGGGCTGGATCCGGACGTGGTTGCAGCGCGGATTATCACCGCGATCGTCGATGGCGAGAAGGATCTACCCAGCACGGCCTTCTAGGCTCGGCCAAGGTCCTGTCATTGTGCGCTAACGAAGCTAATGGATCCCGAAGTGGGTTCATTGCGGACGGCAGGGGAGTCGAAGCCACCTTGCCCTGCGTCGGAACCGACTCGAAGCGGCTGGCGGATCTGAGCCCGGCAGTGAGGAATTGGTCACGAAGTAACTGCAGAGGTTGCTCCGTGGCGGAACGTGGTGGAGCTCCGCTTCAACGTCTAGTCCCGTCTTCTAAAATCGCGTCTCGGCCCGGCCGGGGCGCGGTTTTCAACCCGCCGGGGTCCACCCCAGGGCAGGGCCCAATGTGGTGGCGATGTCGGTGAGGATCTGGACGTAGTCATCGTGGTCGAAGCTGAAGGGCAGCGCGAACGCTACTTCGTCGACCTCCTGGAACCCTGCGTGTGCGTAGAGCTGTTCCGCGATCTGCTCGCTGGTGCCGATGAGATCAGGGGCGAAGAGCATCCTTTTGGGCCCCTGCGGCGCGCGGGTGCGGGGCGTGCGCTCATCGACGTATCGCTGGTACTTTTCCCGCTGTGTCGCTGACGCCGAATCAGTGGGGATCACCACCAGGCCCTGAGAGACCCGGGCTCCTCCGTTCCCTTGTGCTGAGGCGGCCGCAGCTGCACGGTAGGCGCGGATCTGGGACTGCTGGATGGCGGCAAACGCCGGTTCCTGATTGGCTTCCGGAAAGATCACACTGCTGGAGAGCAGATTGAATCCGTTCGCCCCTGCCCAAATGGCCGATTTATAGCTCGCTGCCCCGTACCAGAGCCGATCACGCAGGCCGGGGGAATGCGGCTCGATGCGGTTGGAGAATTCTTCGACGACACCTTGCTTTCCGGAAAACTCCCGGACCGGTTCCCCGGCAATTAAACGGGCCAGCCGATCCACCCGTGCGTAGCTGAAGTCCTCCAGCTCTGCGGAGTCCGGGTACAACTCGTGCTTGACTGTGTCATAGTGCATAGGTTCGCCCACGCTCAGCCCCGGATTGAGGCGTCCGCCGGCAAGCAGATCCACAGTGGCCAGATCCTCCGCGAGCCGCAATGGGTTTTCCCAGCCCATCGGGGTCACGGCTGTTCCAAGCTCTATCCGGGACGTGCGCTGGCTGGCTGCGGCCATAACCGCAACGGGGGAGGAGATTCCGAACTGCAGGTGGCGGTGGCGCAGCCAGGCGCTGTCGAATCCGAGCCGCTCGCCCAGTTCGATGACCTGCAGCGTCGACTCGTGCCCCGCGGCCGGATCCGCCGGATCAAACAGCCCAATGGTGAGAAATCCAAGCTTGCGTAACGGCTGTGAAGAGTGGGGCATTGGCTTCCCTCAGGGATCGGCGAGCGGATGATCCTCATGATATGCGGGGCCGGAGCCTGCTCCTTGGAAGCATCCCGGAACCACTAGAATTCAAGGAAAACAAGGAGATTCAACGTCGTGCGCGTATTTGGGGTAGGTTCCGCCGGTCTGGTTCCGGAAATGGCAAAGGAGGAGACGGCATGCCGCTGAGGCGACTGATTCAGCTCATCACCGGGGCGGCTGCGGCGGCCCTGGTCATCTCAGGATGCTCCGGCGGCGGCGGAGCGGCGCCGGTTGCAGTCGGGGAAACCAAGCGCGGTGGGAGCGCAACGGTGGCCGAGGTGAACGCCTTCACCTCCTTCAACCCGTTCAGTGCCGCCGGCAACACGGACATCAACACAAAGATCGGCCACATCACCCATTCGGGGTTCTACTACGTGGACAACACCGAACAGGTGATCCGCAATGAGAAGTTCGGCCGTATCGAAAAGGTTTCCGACAGGCCGCTGAAGGTTAAATACACCGTTAACGAGGGTGTGAAATGGTCTGACGGCGAAGCAATCGACACAGGGGACCTCCTCCTCGCCTGGGCTGCCGGTTCAGGCTACTTCGACGACGCCGACGCCCGGGCGGGCACCGGCACAAAGTATTTTTCCGCCGCTTCTGACACGTCCGGCCTCGCCGCGACCGGCCTCCCGGAGACCGGAAGTGACGGCCGTTCCATCACCCTCGAGTACGCCGCCCCGTACGCGGACTGGGAAGTGGCGTTCGACGTCGGACTCCCGGCCCACGTGGTGGCCACCAAAAGCGGCCTCAACGACGAAGATGACCTCATTGAGCTGATTCAGGATTCGCCGCGCGGCGACGCCGACGAACCTGCAGTCAACGCCCCGCTGAAGCGCGTCAGCGATTTCTGGAACTCCGGCTTCGACACGAAGACCCTGCCTCAGGACCCGGCAATGTATCTCTCCAGCGGCCCGTACATTGTCAGGGACATCGTGCCGGACACCTCGATCAGGCTGGTCCGGAACAGGGACTACGTATGGGGAGCCGAGCCATACCTTGACGAGGTCACTGTCCAGTTCACCGGGGACGTCCCGGCAGCAGCCGCAGCGCTAAGCGCAGGCCGGGCGGACATCATTGCCCCGCAGCCGTCCGCCGCTGCCGAGGGCCTCTTCGAGCAACTGGCCACCCAGGGCAATACTGTGGAGCAGTACAGCCAGTCAGGATACGACCATCTCGATCTGAAGTTCTCCGGCCCGTTCGCTGACAAGGCCGTTCGCGAAGCCTTCCTTAAGACAGTTCCAAGGCAGGAGATCGCAGAAGACGCGGTGGGGGAACCGGCAACGGACGTGAAGCCGTTGGACTCGCACGTCTTCCTGCCGTCGCATCCCAAGTACGCGGAGACGGTGAAAGACAACGGTTCCGCGAAATATGCAGAAGTGGATATCCAGGGGGCCCGGTCTCAGCTGCGCGGTGCTGCCCCTACCATCCGGGTCCTGTACAACAGGGACAATCCGAACCGTGCGCGGGCCTTTTCGCTGATCCGGGACTCGGCGCGCCTTGCGGGCTTCACCGTAGAAGACGCGGGTCTTGGCAATGCGGACTGGGCGGCGGCGCTCAGCGCCGGGTCCTACGATGCTGCCATCCTCGGCTGGGTCGGCCCCAGCGTCGGCGTCAGCCGCGTCCCGCAGATCTTCAAGACCGGCGGCGGCAGCAACTTCAACGCGTTTTCCGACGCCGAGGCTGACAATGCCATGGAGCAGCTGGCCGGCACGCCGGACCTGGCAAAACAGGACGAACTGATGGCTGACATCGACAAACGGGTGTGGGAGAGCGCCTACGGCCTGCCGCTTTACCAGACCACAGGAGCGGTCGCGTTCAGCCCCCGCGTCGCCGGAATCAAGCCCAGTTCAGGTCCCCTCGGTGTGTGGTGGAATGTGTGGGAGTGGCGCCTTAAATAGGGCTTTGACAGGCCGGGGAAACGCCCATGAAACATGGCCGGAAGCTCGATTTCGCCGTGCTCCTACTAGCGAGTAGCATGTGACTTGCGCAACTTCCGGGTTCAGGCTAGTTACTGACGATTAACTGATTACGGTTTGGCAACGGTGTACCAGTATTTGGACTTTGTGCGGCTAGGCTACTCGTATATGCGCTGCGTCACAGTCTGAACCTGTGACGGGCGTGCCGGGGGGGGCAAACGACTTCCCCGGAACTTCTCCCACAACTCATAGGAGGCGGAATGCGTTTCACGCGCACTTCCAAAGCACTCGGCATGGTGGCGATCGCTGCCCTTGCCCTGACCGGCTGCGGCGCTGGAGGCGGCAGCAATGACGGTGCCAGCGAATCAGCAGGTGACCCCAATAAGGTCATCACCGCGTACAGCAACGAACCGCAGCACCCGTTGCTGCCGGCCAACACCAATGAGGTGTACGGCGGCCGCGTGGTTGAACTCCTGTTCGAGGGCCTCACCAGCTACGACCCCAGCGGCAAGTCGGTCAACGCGCTGGCTGAGTCCATCGAATCCCCCGATGGCCAGAACTACACCATCAAGGTCAAGAGCGGGACCAAGTTCACCAACGGTGAGGAAGTCACCGCCAAGAGCTTCGTGGACGCCTGGAACTTTGCTGCACTCAGCACCAACGCACAGGGCAACAGCAGCTTCTTCGATTCGGTCGAAGGCTACGCCGATGTCAGCGCCACCACTAAGAGCACCGGTGCCGACGGCAAGGAAGTTGAGACCCCCGCGCCTACCGCCCAGACCCTGTCCGGCCTGGTGCTGAAGGACGACACCACCATTGAGGTCAAGCTGAGCCAGCCGGAGGCCGACTGGCCCCTGCGCCTGGGCTACTCCGCCTTTATGCCGCTGCCCTCCGCAGCACTGGCGGATCCCAAGGCTTACGGCGAAAACCCCGTGGGCAACGGCCCGTACAAGATGGCCAAAGAAGGCGCATGGCAGCATGACAGCCAGATCGAACTGGTCAAGAACGCTGATTACAAGGGCACCCGCGAGGCCAAGAACGGCGGCGTGACCTTCAAGTTCTACACCGATCCTGCCCCGGCTTACACGGACATCCAGGCCAACAACCTTGACGTCACGGATGTGCTGCCCACCAACGCGCTGCAGACCTACACCACGGACTTCCCGGATAACCACCTGAACAAGCCGTACGCAGGCAACTCCACGCTGAACATCCCGTCCTACCTGCCGGAGTTCACCGGTGAAGCCGGCAAGCTGCGCCGCCAGGCCATCTCCATGGCGATCAACCGCGACGAGATCACCAAGGTCATCTTCAACGGCACCCGCATCCCGGCCAAGGACTTCACCTCCCCGGCTGTGGATGGCTACAACGACAACGTTGAAGGCTCCGAGGTCCTGAAGTTCGATGCTGCCAAGGCCAAGGAAACATGGGCCAAGGCAGACGCCATCAGCCCGTGGCCGGCCGACAAGACCCTTCAGCTGGCGTACAACACCGATGGCGGCAACAAAGAATGGATCGACGCCGTTGCCAACAACCTGAAGAACAACCTGGGTATCAAGGCTGAGGGCCAGGCATTCGCCAAGTTCGCCGAAATCCTCAACCTGCGCACTGCCAAGACCCTCCCCGGCTTCACCCGTGCAGGCTGGCAGGCCGACTACCCCTCGCTGTACAACTTCCTGGGCCCGCTCCTGAAGACCGGCGCCAGCGCCAACTACGAGGAATACTCGAACCCCGAGTTCGACAAGCTCCTCAACGAAGGCCTGGCCGCCAAGTCCACGGACGACGCCAACGCCAAGTTCACCGAGGCACAGGAAATCCTGTTCCAGGATCTCCCCAACCTGCCGCTCTGGTACTCCGCACGTCAGGCGGTCTGGAGCCAGAACGTCACCAACGTGGACTCCGGCTGGAACGGTGTTCTGCAGTACTACAACATCACCGCCAAGTAGTCCTCTGAACCCGTCCAACTCAAAAAGCTAATGGGGGTCCGGCCTATGGGCCGGGCCCCCATAGCATTGACACCGGCAGGAAGCTGTTCGCAATGATTCCGTTCCATCACCTATCCGCCGCCGAGGACCTGCTGTGATCCAGTACATCCTCCGCCGCCTGTTGCAGGTCATCCCCGTGTTCCTGGGGACCACGCTGCTCGTCTACTTCATGGTCTTTGCCCTTCCCGGCGACCCCGTCCGCGCGCTCTTCGGCGACCGGCCTCCCAGCGAAGCCGTTATTGCGGCGATACGCCAGCAATACAACCTCGACCAGCCTTTCTACATCCAGTACGCGCTGTTCCTGAAGAACCTCTTCACTTTCAATCTGGGCGTCGACTTCACCGGCCAGCCCATCGCTGCGACCCTTGGCCGGATCTTTCCCGTGACAGCCATGCTGGCGGTGGAAGCCCTCATCATCCAGGCCGTCTTCGGAATCGCCTTCGGCCTGGTTGCCGGCCTCCGTAAAGGCAAGATCTTCGATGCCACTGTGCTGGTGGCCTCGCTCGTGGTTATCGCCATCCCCACATTCGTCCTTGGTTTTGTCCTGCAGCTGTTGGTGGGCGTCCAGCTGGGCTGGGCCAAGCCGACCGTCGGGGCGAACGCAGACTGGGGAAACCTGATCCTCCCGGCCACGGTGCTGGGCCTGGTTTCCTTCGCCTACGTCCTCCGCCTGACCCGCGCTTCCGTCATCGAAAACATGAATGCCGACTACGTCCGGACAGCCACAGCCAAAGGCCTGTCCCGTCCGCGTGTGGTGATCACCCACATTCTGCGCAACTCGATGATTCCGGTTGTCACGTACCTGGGAGCCAACCTCGGCGGACTGATGGGCGGCGCGATCGTCACGGAGTTCATCTTCAATGTGCCCGGTGTTGGCCAGAAGCTCTACCAGGCCATCATCCGCAGCGAAGGCCCCACCATCGTGGCAATTGTGAGTGTCCTGGTACTCGTTTTTGTGATCGCCAACCTGTTGGTCGATCTGCTCTATGCCTGGCTTGACCCGAGGATCCGCTATGAAAAGTAACCGCGCAATCGAACATTTTGTCGCCCCGGTAGAGGAAACCCCGCTCCTGGCGACCGATGCTGTCAAGACGGACGAAGCACCGCTAAGCCTGTGGGCCGACGCGTGGCGGAAGCTCCGCCGTCGTCCGCTGTTTATCATTTCCTCCATCATGATCGTCCTGTTGATCATCGTGGCTGCATTCCCGGGCCTGTTCACGCAGGTGGAGCCCAACAACGGCTGCCAGCTGGCCAACTCCAACGGCGCACCGTCTGCGGGCCACCCGCTGGGATTCACCTTCCAGGGCTGTGACATCTACTCCCGCATGATCCACGGAACCCAGGCGTCCATCACGGTTGGCGTCCTGTCCGTCCTGTGTGTGCTGATCATTGGTGTGACCCTTGGTGCACTGGCCGGATTCTACGGCGGCTGGGTTGACGCCGTGATTGCCCGCCTTGGTGATATCTTCTTCGCCCTCCCGCTCATTCTTGGTGCGCTGGTCATCACGCAGCTCCCGATCTTCCGGGAAAACCGTGGCGTCCTGACGGTTGTGATGGTGATCGTTGTGCTCGGCTGGCCGCAAATGGCCCGCATCACCCGCGGCGCAGTGATCGAAGTACGGAACGCGGATTTCGTGATGGCAGCCCGTTCGCTGGGTGTCTCATCGATCGGATCCCTGGTCCGGCACGTCCTGCCCAACGCACTGGCACCCATCATCGTCCTGGCCACCATGGAGCTCGGTGTGTTCATCGTGGCCGAAGCCACCCTGTCCTTCCTAGGGATCGGGCTGCCCGGCAGCATCATGTCCTGGGGAAATGACATCGCCGCGGCCCAGACCTCGATCCGCACCAACCCGACGATCCTGCTCTACCCTGCTGCCGCCCTGTCCGTTACAGTCTTGAGCTTCATCATGCTGGGGGATGCCCTGCGCGATGCTCTTGACCCGAAGAGCCGCCAGCGATGAAGGATGCATACATGACAACGTCTGACGTCAGTTTCAACGAGGCAGGAACACCTGCCGACCGGCCATTGCTTGAAATCAGGGACCTCGCCATCACCTTTGACACCAGCGGCGGTGAGGTCAAGGCGGTGCGCAACGCACACCTCACCATCATGCCGGGCGAAACGGTGGCAATTGTGGGTGAGTCCGGTTCGGGCAAATCCACAACAGCCCTGGCGGCCATCGGCCTCCTTCCCGGCAATGGCCGGGTATCCGGCGGGCAGATCCTGCTCGACGGCGAAGACATCTCCAATGCCTCCGAGAAGCGGATGATCGAGCTTCGCGGCAACACCATCGGCATGGTCCCGCAGGATCCGATGTCCAACCTGAACCCCGTGTGGAAAATCGGATATCAGGTCAAGGAAACGCTGAGGGCCAACGGCCAGCCCAGCGGTCCCGAGGACATTGCCAAGGTGCTGGCTCAGGCCGGCCTGCCGGATGCCCACCGTCGCGCCAAGCAGTATCCCCACGAGTTCTCCGGCGGCATGCGTCAGCGCGCCCTGATCGCCATCGGCCTGTCCTGCCAGCCGAGGCTGCTCATCGCCGACGAGCCCACATCCGCACTGGACGTGACGGTGCAGCGGCAGATCCTCGATCACCTGGAGAGCATGACCGCCGAACTGGGAACATCCGTTCTCCTGATCACGCACGATCTTGGCCTCGCGGCCGAACGTGCCGACAAGGTGGTGGTGATGTACCGCGGCCAGGTGGTTGAGGCGGGACCGTCACTCGAACTCCTGCGCAACCCGCGCCACCCGTACACCCAGCGGTTGGTGTCCTCGGCGCCGTCCCTGGCTTCCCGCCGCATCCAGGTGGCGAAGGACCTCGGCATCGAAACGGACGAGCTCCTTGCCCCCACTGAAGCCGTCGTGGAGAAAGACCTGCCGGACGAGGTCCTGCAGATCCAGGACCTGACCAAGGTCTTCAAACTCCGGTCCGGAGTGGGACGGGCAACGGATTTCACTGCCGTGGACAAGGTCTCCTTCAGCGTCAAGCGGGGAACCACCACGGCGATTGTGGGGGAGTCCGGTTCGGGCAAGTCCACGGTTGCCCAGATGGTGCTGAACCTTCTGCCTCCCACATCCGGCAAGATCATTTTCGACGGCGTGGACACGTCCACGCTGAACAGGAAAGAGATCTTCGCCTTCCGGCGCCGTGTACAGCCGATTTTCCAGGATCCGTACGGCTCGCTGGACCCGATGTACAACATCTTCCGGACCATCGAAGAGCCCCTGCGCACCCATAAGGTGGGAAACAAGGCGAGCCGGGAGAAGAAGGTCCGGGAACTGCTCGACCAGGTGGCGCTGCCGCAATCCACAATGCGGCGGTATCCCAATGAACTTTCCGGCGGCCAGCGCCAGCGCGTCGCCATTGCGCGGGCCCTGGCACTGGACCCGGAAGTGATCATCTGCGACGAAGCCGTTTCTGCCCTTGACGTGCTGGTCCAGGCCCAGGTGCTGAACCTGCTTGCGGACCTGCAGTCGAACCTTGGCCTTACCTATCTCTTTATTACCCATGACCTGGCGGTGGTCCGGCAGATCGCGGACCATGTCTGTGTCATGGAAAAGGGAAAGCTGGTTGAGACCGGTTCCACTGATGACGTCTTTGATTCCCCGCAGCAGGACTACACCAAAGCACTGCTCAACGCTATTCCCGGTGCCCGCCTGATGCTGCCGCCCGAGGTGGCCTGACAGGACCGGGTTCTGGCACCGGTTAAACAGAGGATGGAGCCAAACCCTGCGGGGTTCCGGCTCCATCCTCCATTTAAGGAACCGGCACGAGCTGCAATTGCCGAAGCCGGGACCCGAGCAGTCCGCCCAGGGTTTTGCGGCCGGCGGAGTCCATGTGGACGGAGTCTGCCAGGTTCCCGGCGAGATTGTATGTAGTCAGCCAGTCGCCGACGCCGACGAACGGGATGCCTTGCCTGGCGGCGACGGTACCAAGCAGTGCATCCACCTGGGTCCTGCGCCCGCCGCCATGGCTGGCTCCCCGCGCCAGTGTTCCGATCATGGCGAACCTCGCGCCCGGATACCGCTCCTTCAGCACGCCGATCAGGCGCTCGGCGTTGGCCACGATCTGTGCGTCCGTCGCCCCGCGGGCGGCATCGTTGCCGCCGCCCTGGATGACAATCAGCGCAGGTGTCCCGTAGGGCAGCTTCCAGTCACCCCGGAGGAGCGCATCAAGATAATTCCCGGTCTTGCCGTTGTCGGCCACATACCCGGTTCCGCCGAGCCCGCAGAAGTGGACTTTGTAGCCCACGGAGGCAAGGCCGAGCCGGGGCCACCCGTCAGCGGGTTCGGATTGGGAATCACCGATCAGGAGGGCGGTATGGCGCATGTCCGGCACGATCACTTCGTCCCGGCCGCTGGCCGGGTTCCGAAAAACAGAACCTGCCGCCAGGAGCTCCGGATCCGTCCCCGGAGATATGGACCGCCCTGGCGCGCCACCGGCCGCCCCGGGCCCGGCCACGACAGCCGGCGCCCCGGCCCCGGGCGCGGCAGCCTGGATGGTGGACGACGCTGGTGGCGCAGGTGGCTGCCCGCAGCCGGTGAGGAGGACGCCTGCGGCGATTCCCGATGCGACTAAGCAGGACAGAGCCGAGGCTTTTCGCATCAGTAGTTCTCCGGGCTTGAAGTGTCACAGCCATGATGCTGCATCAGCCCAGGAAAATCCAGTGACTTTGATCACAGGGAATCGGTGTCGCAGCCGGTGCGCCACGTCGATCCGACGCAACGTCCGACCGGATGGCTGTGCGATTTTTAGGCGCTTTTAGATGGCAGCGATTAGACTAATGGAAGGCGCCCTGTGTTAATGGGCCAATCCGTCGTGGACTCCGGTTGGACATGCGGCGATACGTACAGCTTACCCACTGAATCGAGCAATAACGCATGTCTGAAACCACCACCAACACTGCGGTAGCCACTGCATCGCGCAGTGACCTGCGCAACGTCGCGATCGTGGCCCACGTTGACCACGGCAAGACCACCCTGGTCGACGCCATGCTCAAGCAGACCAACTCCTTTGCCGAACACAACCACCTCGAAGACCGTGTGATGGACTCCGGTGACCTGGAGCGCGAAAAGGGCATCACCATCCTGGCCAAGAACACCACGGTGGCCTACAACGGACCGTCCTCCAACGGCGAGACCATCACCATCAACGTCATCGACACCCCCGGCCACGCCGACTTCGGTGGCGAGGTGGAGCGCGGCCTGTCCATGGTTGACGGCGTTGTGCTGCTCGTTGATGCTTCCGAGGGCCCGCTGCCCCAGACCCGCTTCGTGCTGCGCAAGGCCCTGGCCGCGCACCTGCCGGTCATCCTCCTGGTGAACAAGACGGACCGTCCCGATGCGCGCATCGAGGAAGTTGTCCACGAGTCCATGGACCTGCTCCTGGGCCTCGCCTCGGACCTTGCCGACGAAGTTCCGGACCTTGACCTGGACAAGATCCTCGAAGTTCCCGTCGTTTACGCCGCCGCCAAGGTGGGCCGCGCGTCCCTGGACCAGCCCGCCGACGGCTCCGCTCCGGAAAACGAGGACCTTGAGCCGCTGTTCAAGACCATCATCGAGCACATCCCGGCCCCGACGTACAACCCGAACGGCGTGCTGCAGGCACACGTGACGAACCTTGACGCCTCGCCGTTCCTGGGCCGTCTCGCCCTGCTGCGCATCTACAACGGCACCCTGCGCAAGGGCCAGACCGTTGCCTGGGCACGCGCCAATGGCGAGCTCAAGAACGTCAAGATCACCGAACTGCTGGCCACCAAGGCCCTGGACCGCGTTCCGGCCGAGTCCGCCGGTCCCGGCGAGATCGTCGCCGTCGCCGGCATCGAGGAAATCACCATCGGTGAGACCCTCACCGACGTCGACAACCCGCAGCCGCTGCCGCTGATCACCGTGGACGATCCCGCGATCTCCATGACCATCGGTATCAACACCTCGCCGCTGGCCGGCAAGGTCAAGGGCGCCAAGGTCACGGCCCGCCAGGTGAAGGACCGCCTGGACAAGGAACTGATCGGTAACGTCTCCCTCAAAGTCCTGCCCACCGAGCGTCCTGACGCCTGGGAGGTCCAGGGCCGCGGTGAGCTCGCGCTGGCCATCCTCGTGGAGCAGATGCGCCGCGAAGGCTTCGAACTGACCGTCGGCAAGCCCCAGGTGGTCACCAAGACCATCGACGGCAAGATCCACGAGCCGATGGAGCACATGACCATCGACGTGCCCGAAGAGTACCTCGGCGCCGTGACCCAGCTGATGGCAGCCCGCAAGGGCCGCATGACCAACATGGCTAACCACGGTACCGGCTGGTGCCGGATGGAATTCATCGTCCCGGCCCGTGGCCTGATCGGTTTCCGCACCAAGTTCCTCACGGACACCCGTGGCGCCGGTATCGCGGCATCCATCGCCGAGGGCTACGAGCCCTGGGCCGGCCCGATCGAATACCGTACCAACGGTTCGATGATCGCGGACCGTGCCGGTGTGGTGACGCCGTTCGCCATGATCAACCTGCAGGAACGTGGCTCGTTCTTCGTCAAGCCCACCTCCGAGGTCTACGAGGGCATGATCGTCGGCGAGAACTCCCGTGCTGACGACATGGACGTGAACATCACCAAGGAAAAGAAGCTCACCAACATGCGTGCCGCTTCCTCGGACACCTTCGAGAACCTCACGCCGCCGCGCGACCTGACCCTCGAAGAATCCCTCGAATTCGCCCGCGAAGACGAGTGCGTCGAGGTGACCCCGGAGTCCATCCGTATCCGCAAGCTCATCCTGGACACCAACGAGCGTGCAAAGGCCAACCGCGCCCGCGCCAAGGTCTAACCACCCGGAGTTTCCCAAGAATGCCACCGGCACCGCGCCGGTGGCATTCTTGCGTTCCGGCTGCGAGCTGAAGCCTGGTTCCGATGCGCAGGAACGCTCCCGGCGCGCTCATGCCGTGCGTCGTGGCACTCACGGGTTGTCCACATAGCAGCCCCCGTTGCTGCGTCCGGGCCTTGGCGCACGGCAGTATGCAACCATGCGAACCCTTACCGATGCGCTGGCTGCCCTGGGCGGCGTCGCCAGTTCAAGTTCACTGCGGCAGGCCGGAGTCTCCCGCCGGAACATTGAAGCCGGCGTGCTCGATGCGTCGATCCAACGGGTGGCCCGGGGCGTTTACGCGCTGCCCGACGCCGCCCCCTGGCGCATCCACGCCGGGCGTTATTACGCAGTCCCCGGCTGTGTCACGGCTGCAGCGGAAGCGGGGTTGTGGGTTGTCCGGGCTCCCCACCTGCCGCATCTGGCCGCGCGGCACGGCAGGCCCATAGTTGGGTGCGTGGTCCATCGAAGCAACATTCCGTTGACTTCCCTGGATATTGTGTGCCAAGCGCTCCGCTGCCTGCCGCCGCTTGAGGCCTTGACCATCGCGGAATCTGCGGTGAAGAAGGGGCTGGTTCAACTTCCGGCCCTCAGGGAACGGTTTCCGGCGCTACGTGAAAAGAGCATTCTGGGCCTGGTGGCAAGGATCCGGCCTCAATCCGGGTCCATAATCGAGACGATGGCCCGGTATTTGTTGGAAGATGCGGGGCTCACGGTCGAGCTGCAGGTCAACATTCCGGGGATGGGCCACCTGGACCTTCTCGTTGATGGGATGCTGGGTATTGAGACGGACGGATACGCCCACCACAGCACGCGGTCAGCGTACAGGGAGGACAGGCGGCGATGGAACGTTACCGTTGTCCGGGGTGTCCCCACGCTCAGGGTGACCTTCGAAATGCTGCTCAGCCAGCCGGGGGAGTTCGTGCGGATGGTGCATCAGGCCCTTGCAACGTGCCGCTCTGCGCGTTGACACCCCCGCTCCGTGTGCCCGGGAGGTCCCTGCGCAGCGACCGGCGCCGCTACTGCGCAGACGGCCGGCGCCGCTCGGGGGCGGGTGGGACTTCCTTCGCGGCGACCACGAGGTCCAGGGGGATCACGACGTCGGCCTTCCGCGTCCTGACTGTGCACTCGCCGTCGTCCGTGGCCACCAGATGGCCCAGCGCGTCCGTCAGCCCGCCGTCGATCCGGTAGCGGACCACAACCCGGGTTCCGGGCGTGGCGGCGGCCAGGAATTCGCGGGGCGTAGGCTGGGCGGGACTCACCAGTTCATACTAAGGCGGCCCGCTAGGTTCGCGGGAACGGGCTGGGGGATAATAAGCTCAGAAGTCAACAGTCCGGATTATGTGCCGGATTCAAGTGCCGGCGGTCGCCGGAAACAACGTGGAGAGGCAAGGGACGTGACGTACGTAATCGCGCAGCCGTGTGTAGATGTCAAGGACAAGGCATGTATTGAGGAGTGCCCGGTCGACTGCATCTACGAGGGTGAGCGTTCGCTGTACATCCACCCCGATGAGTGCGTCGACTGTGGTGCCTGCGAGCCTGTGTGCCCGGTTGAGGCCATCTACTACGAAGATGACACTCCCGAGGAATGGGCCGATTACTACAAGGCCAACGTCGAATTCTTCGATGACCTGGGCTCACCCGGCGGCGCCGCGAAGATTGGCAACACGGGCAAGGACCACCCGATGATTGCCGCCCTGCCGCCGCAGAACCAAGACCACTGAGCCGGGCAACCCGGTGACCTCTTTTGGCCTGAGCCTGCCCGACTATCCGTGGGAGGCCATGGCCCCGTACCTCGCCAAGGCTTCCGAGTATCCTGGCCGGGCGGTCAACCTCTCCATCGGCACGCCTGTGGACCCTACGCCGGCCCTGATCCAGGAGGCCCTCAAAGCCGCCGCTGACGCGCCCGGATACCCTACGGTGCACGGTACGGCCGGACTCCGGGAAGCCATTGCGGCGTGGTTCGACCGCCGCCGTGGTGTCCCCGGCCTGGACCCGAAGAACGTTATGCCGACGGTTGGTTCCAAGGAACTGGTGGCGTGGCTGCCGCTCCTGCTCGGACTTAAGCCGGGCGACGTTGTGGTCCGCCCCAAGGTGGCGTACCCCACCTATGACATCGGGGCAACGCTGGCCGGTGCCACGTCCGTGGCCACTGACCACCTGGACGAGCTCGACGCCGACACCCGCGCCAGGGTGCGCCTCATCTGGGTCAACTCCCCGGGGAACCCCACCGGAAGCGTACGCGACGTTGGGTCGCTCAAGACGCTGGTGGCGCAGGCACGCGAACTCGGCGCGGTGGTGGCATCGGATGAGTGCTACGCCGAGCTCGGCTGGGGTGCCTGGGACGTGCAGCGTGGAGGCGATCCGGTTCCCAGCGTCCTGGATCCCCGTGTTGCCGGCGGCTCCCATGAAGGCCTGCTGGCGGTTTATTCGCTCAGCAAGCAGTCCAACGTTGCGGGCTACCGTGCAGCCTTCGTTGCCGGCGACCCCGCCATCATGGCCAACCTCGTGAACAGCCGCAAGCACGCCGGCATGATTGTGCCGTACCCCGTCCAGGAAGCCATGCGCGTTGCGCTGGGTGACGATACCCATGTCCTGGCCCAGAAGGACCTTTACAGGGGACGGCGTGAACGACTGGTGCCCGCGCTGCAGCGCTTCGGGCTGGAAATCAAGGATTCCGACGCCGGACTGTACCTCTGGTGCACCGCCGGGGAAGGCACGTGGGAGACCGTGGCGCGCTTGGCGGACCTTGGCATTGTGGTGGGACCGGGCGTCTTTTATGGCGAAACCGGCAACGGTTACGTGCGCGTCGCCCTCACCGGAACCGACGAGCGGATTGACGCGGCAGTGGCCCGGCTGGCCGCAGCGCCGTAACAATCGTGTGACTCGTACCACAAACGCCCGGTTTTGTGGGGACTTCGACGGCCGCCGATTAGTGACACCTGCCATGTGGGCGGTACTTTTTAAGTGACTATCAATGGTGGCTTTCTACAAGAAGGCAGCCCGTGCGTTGGAATCCTGAAGGAACAGGACCCGTGCGCGGCTCACCGGATGTTGGATCAAGCTTTCGACAGAGGCCCAGACGCCTCATGAAGGGGACTCCATGACTGAGACCAACAACAGCGCAACCCTGCACCATGCAGGGGGCGAGCTCAAGCTCCCGCGCATCCAGGTTGTTGAAGGAAACGAAGGCTACGACGTTTCCAAGCTCCTGAAGCAGACGGGCGCAGTCACCTTTGACCCCGGCTTCATGAACACCGCAGCAACCACCTCTGCGATCACCTACATCGACGGCGATGCGGGCATCCTGCGCTACCGCGGGTATCCCATCGAGCAGTTGGCGCAGCACTCCAGCTTCCTCGAAGTTTCCTACCTCCTGATCTACGGCAACCTGCCCAGCCCCACGGAGCTGGAAGAGTTCGACCAGAAGATCCGCCGCCACACCCTGCTGCACGAAGAGCTCAAGGGCTTCTTCAGCGGCTTCCCGCGCGACGCCCACCCGATGCCTGTGCTGTCGTCGGCCGTGTCGGCGCTGTCCACGTTCTACCAGGACTCCCTGGACCCGTTCAACGCCGAGCAGGTGGAAGTTTCCACCATCCGCCTCATGGCCAAGATGCCGGTCATCGCTGCCTATGCGCACAAGAAGTCCATCGGCCAGCCGATGCTGTACCCGGACAACTCCCACAACCTCGTGGAAAACTTCATGCGCCTCAGCTTCGGCCTGCCGGCAGAGCAGTACGAGGTGGACCCGGTAATTGCCAAGGCCCTGGACCTGCTGCTGATCCTTCACGCGGACCACGAGCAGAACTGCTCCACCTCCACGGTGCGCCTGGTGGGCTCCTCCAACGCGAACCTCTTCGCCTCGGTCTCCGCCGGCATCAACGCCCTCTTCGGCCCCGCCCACGGCGGCGCCAACGAAGCGGTCCTCAAGATGCTCCGCCAGATCCAGGCCGACGGCACCAAGCCCGAGGATTACATGGAGAAGGTCAAGAACAAGGAAGACGGCGTCCGTCTCATGGGCTTCGGACACCGCGTCTACAAGAACTACGATCCGCGCGCCAAGATCGTCAAGGCCACGGCCCACGAGATCCTCAGCAAGCTCGGCGGCAACGACGAACTCCTGGAGATCGCCCTGCGCTTGGAAGAGAAGGCGCTGAACGATGACTACTTCATCCAGCGCAAGCTCTACCCGAATGTGGACTTCTACACCGGCCTGATCTACAAGGCCATGGGCTTCCCGGAGAAGATGTTCACCGTGCTGTTTGCCATCGGCCGCCTGCCGGGCTGGATCGCCCAGTGGCGTGAAATGATCAGCGATCCCAACACCAAGATCGGCCGCCCGCGCCAGCTCTACATCGGCGAGCCGGAGCGCGACTACCCGGTCCGCTGACCCGATCTGACTGACTAACGACGGCGGCCGGTCACCTTCTTCGCGAAGGTGGCCGGCCGCTGTCGTGCTTCAGGCGTTGTAGCCCTGGGGGTTGTTTTTCTGCCAGCGCCAGTGGTCCTCGCACATTTCGTCAACGGTCTTGGTGGTGGACCAGCTGAGGTCTGCCAGGGCCGAGGTGGCGTCCGCCCAGAAGGCCGGGAGGTCACCGGCGCGGCGTTCGGTGATCTCGTACGGGATGGGCTGCCCCACGGCCTTCTCGAAGGACCGCAGGACCTCCAGGACGGAGGAGCCCTTGCCGGACCCAAGGTTCCACCGGAAGACGCCGGTGCGGTCCGCGACGTGGTTCAGTGCGGCGACGTGGCCTTCGGCGAGGTCGACGACGTGGATGTAGTCGCGCAGACACGTGCCGTCAGGCGTGTCGTAGTCGCCGCCGAACACCATCAGCTTTTCGCGGCGCCCAACGGCCACCTGCGCGATGAACGGCACCAGGTTGTTGGGGACGCCCTGGGGATCCTCGCCGATGCGGCCGGACGGGTGAGCGCCCACGGGATTGAAGTAGCGCAGCAGGGCGATGTGCCAGCGGCTGTCCGCGGCGCCCAGGTCCGCGAGGATGTCCTCGATCTGTTCCTTGGTGCGGCCGTACGGGTTGTTGGCGCCGATTTCCATTTTCTCCACATAGGGGACGGGGTTGTGCTCGCCGTAGACGGTGGCGGAGGAGCTGAAGACGATGGAACGAACGTCGTGGCGGTCCATGACCCGGATCAGGTTCAGCGTGCCCACGAGGTTGTTGTAGTAGTACTTGAGCGGTTCGCGCACGGACTCGCCCACGGCTTTGAGGCCGGCGAAGTGGATGACGGCGTCGATCGACTGACCGGCGAACACTTTTTCCACCGCGGCCTCGTCCACGAGGTCCACGTTGTGGAAGTCGGCGGTCTTGCCGCTGAGCTCGGCAACACGCCGCAGCGATTCTTCGCTGGAGTTCACCAGATTGTCGATCACCACAACGTCGTGACCGGCTTCCTGCAGGGACAAAACAGTGTGCGAGCCGATGTACCCGGTGCCACCTGTGACCAGAATTTTCATGCCTCCCACGCTATCCCAATTCCGCCGATGGATAGATTCCAGCACGGGTGTGCTAAATAATAAGGGTGCCCAAAATTGTTGATGCCGTAGCCCGCCGTGCCGAGATTGTTGATGCTGTCTTCCGGATCATTGCCGTGGACGGGCTGGAACGGGCGTCCCTGCGCGAGGTGGCCGATGAGGCCGGGCTGGCCGTCGGTTCCGTCCGGCACTACTTTGCCGGCAGTGACGAGCTGCTCAGGTTTTCCTTCGCCGCCGTCGTGGACCGGATCCTGGCACGGCTCACCGCAGCCCTGCCGGAGATGGCGGCGAGCGAAACGGGATCGGACGCCCGGCACAACGCTGTTTTAACTCTCCTGGGTGAATTCCTGCCGCTGGACGAAGAGCGCGCCGTGGATGCGTGTGTCTGGATGGCCTTCAAGAACGCCGCCAGGATCCGGCCCTTCCTCGCGGCCGAAGCCGACCGCAGCCACCGCGAGGTGGCCGCCGTCGTCGGACAGGTTATTACGGCTCTGGTGAGGGACGACGGCGACGGGCAGCAGTCGCTGACGGTCGAAGCAGAGCGGCTGCTGGCGACGCTGGACGGACTCTGCATGCACGCACTTCTGCAGCCTGAATGGATGACCGCTCAGATGTGCCATGATGTGCTGGACCGGCACCTCAGGAGCCTTGCCGCCTGACATTACCGTCCGCTGGCAACGGGAATAGACTGGGAACCGGGGGATCGGACCGGCCAACCAAGCCGGCCCAGGCAGGCCACAGGAGGAGATGGAATGCACAACACAGGTGGCTCCGGCTGGCAGATCACCACGGACACGTCCGGACCCCTGATGATCGCGCTGTTCGTCCGCGACGCGGCAGGTCTCGACGGCGCGGGCCACCCAGCACTTTCGCATGCCGCGCCCAAGGTCCGCCAGGCCGACCATTCACACCTCACTGCCGACGTCGGCGGAGTCAGCGCACTAAAAACCGAATGGGAGGCCTGGTGGGAACAGCTGCTCAAGGCGCATCCCCAGACGTCACCGGAGCTGTCCCCGCCGGACTTTGAAGCCTTCGGCAATTCCCCGGCCCTCCAGCGCGTCCTGCAGGCGCACTTCGGTTCCGCCCTGACGTGGGCACGGGAGCGCCGCAGCGAATACGCGCGGCTGGAGGCTGAACGCATCGCGAGCGGCTCGGACCAGCTGTTGGGCGACCTGGTGGACGACCGGCTGATGGAGATTGGCCGGGAGGCACGGGACTTCAGCCTGACCATCATTGAACTGCCGCTGAATGAACAGCGGGCGTGGTACCTGGAGCCGGACAAGATCATCATGAGCCACAACCTGATGTCCCAGCCGGAACTCTTCCGCAGCTACGTCCAGCCTGTGGTGGAAATCCTCGCCTGAGGCGTCTGCCGGACAACGCGCCGGGACGCCGGTCAGTCCCCGGTGCCCCCAGGCGCCAGGGTGATCCGGACCTGGCCCTCCGGCGCGTCCGACGCCTGCCACCCAGCCTGGTCCTCCCGGAGCCAGCTCCGGCCGGCAACGTCCACCTGCATCACGGCCAGATCCTTGGCGTTGGCAACGGCCCAGTGCGCCACGGACCAGGCCTGGCTGCCGCCGGCTTCAACAACCAGCGAGTCGCCGTCCGGGAAAGTCCCCAGCGCTCCGTAGGCCTGGGCCAGTCCCGCCCCGACAGTACCGGCCTGGCCCGCTTCCTGCGGTGCGCGCAGTGTGCACTGCATTGCTTCCGGCGTCTGCCCGGACAATGCGGAAGCGAACGCGCGGCCCATCACCTCGTGCTGGGCGTAGGCGGTGGGGAACGCCGAGCGCTGAACGCGCTGGGCGGCGTCGGTGATCTCCAGGGTCTCATAGCCGGGAATCTTGACCAGGGCATCGTAAAAGGCGTTGGCAGCGTAGTACGGATCCATGACCTGTTCCGTGGTTCCCCACCCCTGCGACGGGCGCTGCTGGAACAGTCCACGGGAATCCGGCCCGGCCAGGTCTCCATGGTCTATGTTGCGCAGCTTGGATTCCTGCATGGCCGTCGCGAGGGCGATGCTGGCGGCCCGCGGCGGAAGCCCGCGCTGAACGGCCACCGCCGTGATCAGCGACGCGTTAGCCGCCTGGTCCGTTGCAAGCTCCGCGTGCTGCGTCCCGACGTCGGCTGTGCAGCGCTCCGTCACGAGGGTTTCGGAGCGCTGCACAAACGCCATCACCGTATAAACGGCGCCGGCCAAAAGAGCCAGGGTAAGCAGGAGCACGGTGGCGCGCCGGAAACCACGTCCACGTGCTGCCAACGGGCTAGTTGGCGTGGAGGGCGTCGTTGAGTTCCACGGTCTGGCCCTTGCGGGGCAGGGCTTCGACGGCTCCCGTGGTGGAATTGCGGCGGAAGAGGAGGTTAGGCACACCGGACAGTTCTGCTGCCTTGACGATTTTGGTGGTGTCCTCGCCTACCTCGTCCTTGGGACCGGGAACCCGCACGCGCGTGCCGGCGGTGACGTAAAGGCCGGCCTCGACCACGGAGTCATCCCCAATGCTGATCCCGACGCCGGAGTTGGCGCCGAGCAGGACCCGCTCACCCACGGCGATGCGCTCCTTGCCGCCTCCGGACAAGGTGCCCATGATGGAGGCGCCGCCGCCCACATCGCTGCCGTCGCCGGTGACGACGCCGGCGGAGATGCGGCCTTCCACCATGGAGGTGCCCAGGGTGCCGGCATTGAAGTTCACAAAACCTTCGTGCATCACGGTGGTGCCTTCGGCGAGGTGGGCACCCAGCCGGACGCGGTCGGCGTCGGCAATCCGGACGCCGGAGGGCACAACGTAGTCCACCATGCGGGGGAACTTGTCGATCCCGTAAACGGTGACGGCGCCGCGGCGGCGCAGCCTGGCGCGCGTCAGTTCGAAGCCTTCAACAGCGGCAGGGCCGAAGTTGGTCCAGACCACGTTGGGGAGCTTGCCGAAGATGCCGTCCAGGTTAATGGTGTTGGGCCGCGCCAGGCGGTGGGAGAGGAGGTGCAGGCGAAGGTAGGCGTCGGCGGTGTCTGCCGGGGCTTCGTCGAGGTTGATCTGGACGAAGACCACCTTCTGCTCGGTGCCGCGGTCCGCGTCGGTGCCCTCTTCGGCGAGCTGGAGGAGCGTTGCGTCCGCGTTCTCCACGGCCCGCAGGCTTTCGGCCGCGATGCCCAGGGCCGGTGCCGGGAACCAGACGTCCAGGACGGTGCCTTCTCCTCCGGCAGCGGCGATGGTGGCCAGGCCGAAGCCGTAGGCGGAGCGGTCTTCGGAGGTTGTGTTCTGGTCTTCGGGCACGGCGGAAGTAGCGGTCTCAGTCATGCCCTCCAGTCTAGCGAGAGCCGGGCGCAGGGTTCGAACTAGACTGGCAACGTGACTGCCGAGACCGCCCCTGAACCAACCGCTGCGACGTTGAACCTGCGCCAGGACGTTGCCATGCTGACCGCCGCGCTGATGGACATCAACAGTGTGTCCGGGAACGAGACGGAGCTGGCGGACGCCGTTGACGCTGCCCTTCGGGCCATCCCGCAGCTCCGGGTGGTCCGCGACGGCGATTCCATCATCGCGCGCACCGAGCTGGGGCGGGCGGAACGCGTCATCCTCGCGGGGCACCTGGACACGGTCCCGCTGCCCGTAACTGAAGGCGCACGCGGCACCGTACCTTCCACCTGGGCGTCCGGCACGCCGGGGGAGGGTGTCCTCTATGGGCGCGGCGCCACGGACATGAAGGGCGGCGTCGCAGTCCAGCTCGCGCTGGCGGCCACAATGTTCGACGACGGCGCGTCGCCGGTGCGGGACGTCACCTTCGTGTTTTATGACCATGAGGAAGTGGAGGCCGTGAAGAGCGGGCTGGGCCGCCTGGTCCGCAACCACGGCCACCTGCTGGACGGCGACTTCGCCATTCTCCTGGAACCGACGCACGGCACCGTTGAAGGCGGCTGCAACGGCACCAGCCGCTTCGAAGCCACCACCGTGGGGGAGGCCGCACATTCCGCCCGGGCGTGGATGGGCAGCAACGCCATCCACGCCGCCGCACCCATCCTGGCCAGGCTGGCGGCCTACGAACCCCGGACCGTCAACGTGGACGGCCTCGATTACCGGGAGAGCCTCAACGCGGTAAAGATCAATGGAGGCACGGCCGGCAACGTCATACCGGACCGCTGCGTGGTGGAGATCAACTACCGTTTCGCGCCGGACAAGTCCCCGGACCAGGCCGAAGCCCACGTCCGGGAACTGCTCGAAGGCTTTGATGTCGTCCGCACGGATGCTGCGGCCGGCGCGCGCCCGGGACTCACCCACCCCGCGGCCGCGTCCTTCGTGGCCGCCGTGGGAGCCGAGCCCAAACCGAAATACGGCTGGACCGACGTCGCGCGGTTCAGCGAACTGGGAATCCCGGCGGTGAACTTCGGCCCCGGTGATCCGCTGCTGGCGCACAAGGACGAAGAACACGTTGACGCCGACGCCATCCGGGAGTGCCTGCGGGCCCTGCGGAGCTGGCTCGCCGCCTGACCCGGGGGCCCTCCGGGCACGGCAATCTCAACACGTTGTGGCAATCGGTTGTCAAAGTTGCCAAAGGTCCTATTACACTAACGAAGGCTTAAGGGCTCCTCATCGACGAGGTGCCCACCTCCGGCACTTCTCTGCTGCGGTGAGCCGTCCACTTCCGGCTGGTGCAGCCGGCTCGTTTCATAGGACCCGTATGTCAATAACAACTTCCGGCCCGGCCCACGCCACCAGCGAGATCGCCGATCCGTACGCGCTGGATCCAAAGGATATCCAGGAGCCTCCCACAACATGGCGGGGCCGCTTCAAATTCCTCGGACCCGGAATGATCACATCGGCTGCTGTGGTGGGCTCCGGTGAACTCCTCACGGCAACCGCGCTTGGAGCCCAGGCCGGCTTCATGCTGCTGTGGTTGGTCCTCATCTCCACGTTCATCAAGGTCTGGGTTCAGATTGAGTTGGGCCGCTGGTCCATCTCCACTGGCAAGGTGGCCGTGACCGGCTACAACGAGGTGCCGCCCAAGATCGCCAAGCGCGGCTGGATGGCTTGGCTGGTGCTGCTGATGTTCGTTCAGTTCCTTACCAGCCAGGCAGGCGTGATCAGTGCTTCGGCCTTCGCATTCTCCTCGCTGCTGCCCATCGGAGGCGAGCCCTACTCGTTCCTCTCCATCGGATGCTGGGTGGCCATCCTGGTGGTGATCGCAATCGCGATCCACCTGACCAACAGGTACACCGTCGTCGAGGGCGTCTCAACCTTGCTGGTGTTCCTCGTTACTGCCTTTGCAGTGGTTATGCTGTTCTCCCTGCAGGGCACCGAATTCAGCTGGAACATGGCCGACCTGGGCGACGGCATGCGTTTCCAGATCGCCTTGGGTTCGATGGGTATTGCGCTGTCCATGTTCGGCCTCACCGGCGTGGGTGCCGGAGAAATCACCGCCTACACATACTGGTGCGTTGAAAAGGGCTACGCCGCCTGGTCCGGCAAGAATGACGGCTCCGAGGCGTGGGCCAACCGTGCCCGTGGCTGGATTGCCGTGATGAAGCTCGACGCCTGGGTTTCCTGGGTTGTCTACACGGTCTCCACTGCTGCCTTCTACATGCTCGGCGCGGCTGTCCTGCACCCGCAGGGCATCGTGCCCAAGGGCGATGCTGTCATGAGCACCATTGGCAGTATTTTCTCCAGTACTGTGGGCCAGTGGGGCGCCGTGGTGTTCCTGGTCGGCGCCGGCATCGCACTGTTCAAAACCATTGTTGCCAATGTGCCGAGCCTTGGCCGTCAGGTTGGCAACACCCTGGCTGTGTTCGGTGCCTTTGACTGGAGCAACCAGAAACAGCGTGACCGCTGGATGCGCGTGATCATGATCGTCCTGCCCGTTGTGTGGGGACTCTTCGGAACTGTTGTTTCCTCGCCCCTTGCCCTCGTGGTCCTCGCAGGTATCCTCAACGCCGTCTTCCTGATGGGCGTCGCGGCGGCCACGATCTACCTCTCCCGCGTCCAAACCGATCCCCGGGTAAAGGACGGAAAGCCGTTCACTGTCATGCTCATCCTCAGCGCAGCGGCCATCTTCTTCGTCGGCGTTATGGGCCTGGTCAACATATTCTGATTCGCCGGCAGGCGCAGGGAGGACAACAGGCATGCAGGCAGTTGTAGTGCACGGCAAGGACGACCTGAGGGTCGAAGAAATCAGGGAGCCCGTCTGCGGGCCCGGCGAGGTTCTCGTCGCGATGGAGTGGGGCGGTATCTGCGGCTCCGATATCGCGTATTGGAGGCACGGCGCCTCAGGCACTGCGGTTCTGCGCGACCCGCTAGTGCTGGGCCATGAGGTAGCCGGCAGGATCGCCGCCATCGGAACAGAAGCGGCGTCGGAACTGGCCCGCCAGGGGATCGGGATCGGCGCACCGGTAACGGTGCATCCGGCAACTTTGGTGGGCCACCACCAGGTGCCGGCCGAAACCGCCCACCGAAGCAACCTCTGGCCCGAGGTCCGCTACCTTGGCTCCGCCGCGTTCGCGCCGCACGAGCAGGGCGGATTCAGTCGCTACCGCGCCGTTCGCCCCGGGCAACTGCGCGTAGTTCCGGACGGCGTCAGCCTCAAGCAGGCAGCCCTCGCCGAGCCGTTTGGTGTAGCACTGCACGCCCTGGCGCGTGCCGGTGACGTGACCGGCAGGACAGTGTTGGTCAACGGGTGCGGACCTATCGGTGCCCTGGCCGTTGCGGCGGCCAAAGCTGGTGGTGCTGCCCACGTGGTGGCCTCGGACCTGTCCGCCGCTGCGCTGGGGATCGCCCGCCGGATGGGTGCCGACGCCACAGTGAACCCGGCCGATGGCGGTGTCCTCCCGGCCGACGTCGACGTCGCCATCGAGGCCTCCGGAGCGCCACGCGCGCTGGGCGGCGTCATCGCTGCCGTCCGGCGCGGCGGCGTTCTGGTCCAGGTGGGTAACCTCCCTGCGGGCGAGGTCAACGCTGCCCTGGGCAATATCGTGACGCGGGAGATTGACTACCGGGGATCGTACCGGTTTGTCGACGAAATCTCCGCTGCCCTGGAGCTCATGGCCGGTGGTGTGGATGTCTCCCCACTGATGACACATGAGGTATCGCTCAAGGACGCGCTGGCTGGCTTTGAGATCGCTGCGGACCGGACTTCCGGATCCTCGAAGGTCATGATCCGCCTCGGCTGACGCCGGGCCTGCGGGGAAACCACAAGGGGTCCGCAGCCTTGCGGCTGCGGACCCTTTGTTGTGTGTTGGATAGTGCTACTTGGGTTCCCGGACTTCCGGCAGCTCCGGTGCAACGACGGCGGTTGGAGCCTTGGCCACGCCGCCGGCAGCCTTCGTGGAGCCGCGGCGTTCGATCCAGACCGCGATCCGTGAAACACAGATGTTGATCGCAATGTAGATCGCGGCGGCGACGAAGAAGATGGGGAACAGGAACGCGTTCCCCAGGAAGTCCGCCATCACCTGGACTGCGCGAAGCAGCTCACCGTAGGCCACGATGTAACCCAGCGAGGTGTCCTTCAGGAGAACCACCAGCTGGGCAACCAGTGACGGCATCATCCGGCGCACAGCCTGCGGCAGTTCGATCAGCATCCGGGACTGGAAGCTGGTCAGGCCGATGGTCAGGCCGGCTTCACGTTGTCCCTTCGGCAGCGACTGGATGCCCGCGCGGATGATTTCCGCGAAGATGGCGGCGTTGTACAGGACCAGCCCGGCGATCACCGCGACGAACGAGCTGGTGCCGAACACCAGCAGGACAAAGAGCATCATCAGGACAACGGGCATGCCGCGCAGGAACTCGAGGACCACCCGGGTGGGGATCCGGATCCAGGCCACAAGGGAGATGCGCAGGAGGCAGAGCATCAGGCCGAGCGGAAAGGCAATCACTGCAGCGATGGCGGCGGCGCTGAGGGTCGCCCCGATGCCGTTTCCGAGCAGCATCCAGACATCGCCCCGGGTGAAGATGGCCCAGCGGCGGCCTTCGAAGATGCCCTGCTGGGCGAGGGTCATGATGATAAATACCAACAGGCCGAGGATCACTACCGTGCCAATGATGGAACCGATCAGCGAAACCCGGCGGGCCTTGGGACCCGGGACGTCGTAGAGGACTGAAGTCATCGGGCAATCGCCACCTTTCGTTCCACCGTGCTGGCCAGGATGCCCAGCGGAACGGTGAGGAGCAGATAGAAGAACGCCACGCCCAGCAGTACGGCCATGACCTGGTCGCCGTTGGCATTGGCCATCTGGCGGCCGTAGCCGAACAGCTCAAGGACGAAGAACGCGCCCGCGACGGAGGAGTTCTTTACCAGGGCAATGAGGATGTTGATCAGCGGCGGGATCACCGTCCGCAGGGCCTGCGGCAGGATAATGAGTGAAAGCACCTGGCCGAACTTCATGCCAATGCTTCGCGCTGCTTCCGCCTGGCCGATCGGCACGCTGTTGACACCGGAGCGGACAGCTTCTGCGATGAAGGCCGCGGTATACGCGCTGAGGGCGATGATGGCGGCGACCTCGAACTGTTCGAAGGTCACGCCGAGCCGAGGCAGGACGATAGCCGCGAAGAAGAAGGCGATGGTCAGGGGCGTGTTCCGCAGGACTTCCACGTAAACCATGCTGAACCCGCGCAGGGCCGCGACGGGGGAGACGCGGGCGGCGGCCAGAAGGGTTCCGACGATCAGGGCGATAATCCCGGAGACGACAGACAGGAAAAGAGTGCGGAGAAGGCCTTCCCAATACAGCGGGAGGTTTTCGAGAATGACTTCCATAGGATCCTTCGGCTCTGGGCGTAGAGGGTCGAAAAACAGGCTGGCGGTTTCCGGGGGAGGCGCTGTGCACCTTGTCCCCGGAAACCGCCGTTGCTACCTGGTGTTAGTTAGTAGCGGTTGATGGCGGGAAGCTCAGGGGCGGTCTTGATGACCGAACCTGCAGTGGCTTCCCAGGCCTTCTTGTAGGACCCGTCCTTCGCGAATTCCTCGAGCTGGTCGTTGATCCAGTTACGGAATTCCGTGTCATCCTTCTTCAGGCCGATGCCGTAGGGCTCCTTGGTGAAGGTTTCATCCGAGGCCAGCTTGAAGGCCTCCGGCTCCTTGTCCACAAAGCCGGCCAGGATCACGTTGTCGGTGGTGATGGCTTCAACCTGCTTGTTGCGCAGCGGCTCAAGGCACGCGGAGTAGGTGGCGGCCGGAACAAGCTCCGCACCGTACTTGTCCACGATGGTGGCTGCCGGGGTGGAGCCGGTCACGGAGCAGACCTTCTTGCCCGCAACGTCTTCAGGCTTGGTGATGGAGGTGTTGTCCTTGTTCACCATCAGCGCCTGCCCGGCTTCGTAGTACGGCCCGGCGAAGCTGACAACCTGCTTGCGCTTGTCGTTGATGGTGTACGTGGCGATCACCAGGTCAACCTTGCCCTGCTCGATGAAGGGCTCGCGGTTGGCGGAGACCGTTTCGGACCACTCGATCTTGTCCGCTGCAATACCAAGCTTGGCGGCGATGAGCTTGCCCATCTCGACGTCGAAGCCGACCGGCTTGCCGTCCAGGCCAACCTGGCCGAAGAGCGGCTGATCGTACTTGGTGCCAATTTTGATGGTGCCGGCAGCGGCCAGCTTCTCCATGGTGGTGCCTGCGGCGAACGTTGGTTTGTCGGCCACGGTGGGGTTGTCGGTGGCGCCCGGCGTGCCGCCGCCACAGGCGCTCAGGGACAGTGCAAGGGCGGCGGTAGCCGCCACGAAGAACGACTTCCGGCGGGTCATAAATGCCTTCATGACATTCCTTTCATTGATTGGCCGTGGGGCACGGCCAGGATGCGAACTGGAGTGTGTGTTCGGTAAGGGGAATCAGTGCGTGAGCAGCTTGGAGAGGAAGTCCTTGGCACGGTCACTCTTGGGGTTGGTAAAAAATTCCTCGGGCTTGGCGTCTTCGACGATTTGGCCGTCGGCCATAAAGACCACCCGGTCGGCGGCTTTCCGGGCGAAGCCCATCTCGTGCGTGACCACCACCATGGTCATGCCTTCCTTAGCCAGCTGGATCATGACATCAAGGACCTCGTTGATCATCTCGGGGTCGAGGGCAGACGTGGGCTCATCGAAAAGCATGACCTTTGGCTTCATGGCCAGGGCGCGGGCGATGGCCACACGCTGCTGCTGTCCGCCGGAGAGCTGGGCCGGGAGCTTGGGGGCCTGATGACCCACGCCTACCCGCTCCAGCAGGGCCATGGCTTCCTTGTCTGCCTGCGCCTTGGCTACGCCTTTGACCTTGATGGGTCCAAGCGTCACGTTCTCAAGGATGGTCTTGTGCGCGAAGAGGTTGAAAGACTGGAACACCATGCCGACGTCGGCGCGGAGCTGCGCGAGCTCCTTGCCTTCCTCCGGCAGCACCTTGCCATCAATGCTGATGGTGCCGGCCTCGATGGTTTCCAGGCGGTTGATGGCACGGCACAGCGTGGACTTGCCCGAGCCTGAGGGGCCGATGACAACAACCACTTCGCCCTTCTTGACCTGAAGATTAATGTCCTTCAGAACGTGCAGCTGACCATAATGCTTATTCACACCATTCAGGGAGACGAGCGCGTCGCCGGGCACATGAGTAGTCATAAGAAGAATCTAGCGAACAAAGACCGCATATGACGGGAATCACCCCATGTTGCCGCGGATCGTGATTCAAGAGATACCTGCCACCGGCGCGGCAGCGTGGCATTAGCCTTGGGGGATGAGCATCAACGCAGAACCGGCCAAAACTTCCCAGCCGCGCCGTAAGGGGCCCCTCGAACTTCGCCGTAAGCAGGCAGCCGTCGAGATGTCCGATCAGCATCTGCTTGATACCAAGGGAGCCGGGCAGTTCGTCCATTCGGATCCCTGGCGTGTCCTCCGGATCCAGAGCGAGTTTGTGGAAGGGTTCGGTGCCCTCGCCGATCTGGGACCGGCCGTTAGCGTATTCGGGTCAGCGCGGACAAAACCGGGCAGCCAGTACTACGAAATGGGCATGGCCGTGGGCCGCCATCTGGCGGCAGCCGGCGTGGCCGTCATTACCGGCGGCGGTCCCGGTTCCATGGAGGCTGCCAACCGCGGCACTGTTGAAGGGAACGGCGTCTCCGTTGGCCTGGGCATCGAACTGCCCTTTGAGCAGGGCCTGAACCAGTGGGTGGACCTCGGCATCAACTTCCGCTACTTTTTCGCCCGGAAGACCATGTTCGTCAAATATGCCCAAGGCTTCATCGTCCTCCCCGGCGGCCTCGGGACGCTCGACGAACTGTTCGAAGCAATGGTCCTGGTCCAGACGCGGAAGGTAACCTCGTTCCCCATCGTGCTCCTCGGCGTCGACTTCTGGGGTCCGATGATCGAATGGATCCGGGGCACCCTGGTGGCCGAGGGCATGGTTTCGGAAAAGGACCTGGACCTTATCCAGGTGGTGGACGATCCCGCCGAAGCGGTGGAGCGTGTGCTGGGAACAGCCCCGGTCCCCTCCACCAACGGGGAGCAGCGGCCCGAATAGCCGGTGCGTCCACATCTGGCACGATGGGTGCTGTGAGTTTTTTCCTGGTCTTCCTCGCCGTGTTGCTGATCGGTGCCACCCTCTGGGCAGGCGTCGGCGGACGTCGGGGCATCCTGCGCGGCGTCCGCCGCAGCTCCGAACCTGATCCGGGCGCGGACCCGGCCGGCCATCAGCCGCCCGGGACGGGGCTGCTGTACGGCGGTTTCACCCAGCCCCCGGCCAACCTGCCGCCTGTGCTGCTGCCCGCCAACCCCGCCCCGGCGGACATAGACCATGTCAGGTTCTCCCTCGGTCTCCGTGGTTATCGCATGGATCAGGTGGACCAGGTCCTCGACGAACTTCGCGACCAGCTCGCCGCCAAGGATGCGGAACTGGCGCAGCTCCGGGCGCGTCTGGACGGGGCTGAGCGGGCAGCCCGGCCGGAGGCAGGCGCTTGAGTACTGACACAGGGGACCGGACGGGCCCGACGGCGTCAATCACCGCACTCGGGGTGCGAGCCGCGGGTGCGGTCCGGCGCTGGCCGTGGTGGCTGCAGGTGGCAGTCCTGTACGTCGCTGCCAGGCTGGTCACCGCGTGCATCTTCATGGCGGCGGCCCTCCACCAGGGACCCAATCCCTGGTTTCCTCCCAAGCCCGATTACTGGAATTTCATCAACATCTGGGATGCGCGCTGGTATGCGCGGATCATCACCGAAGGGTACCCGGCCCCGCTGCCGACGGACGCCGCGGGCAATGTGCTGGAAAATGAATGGGCCTTCTACCCGCTGTTTCCGGCCCTTGGCAGGGCGCTCGCCGGACTGACCGGGGCAAGCCCGGCGGCGGCGCTCACAGTGGTGGCAATGCTCTCCGGGCTGGGCGCCTCCCTTGCCGTGTACTGCCTTTTCAGGCACAAGGCTTCACACAGCGCAGCGTTATGGGGGACGGCGTTCTTCGCGACTTTTCCCGCCTCCGCCATTCTCCAGGTCCCCTACGCCGAACCCCTGACCCTCTTCCTGCTGGCCACCGCACTCATGCTGGTCATCCGCCGGAACTACCTGTTGGCCATGCCGGTGGTGGTGCTCCTGTGCCTCTCCCGCCCGGTGGGGGTTCCATTTGCGGCCATGCTGGGACTGCTCTTCCTCGCGCGCACGGTGGAACGTTTCCGTAAGGGGCCGGAGGGCTCCCACAGCCCGCGGGGACTCGTTTCCCTTGCGGGACTCACCGCCGTGTGCGGTGCCTCAGCCCTGGTCTGGCCGGCAGCGGCCTGGGCCGCCACAGGAGACATTGCTGCCTACACCAAAACGGAGACTGTGTGGCGGGGCCACGACCTCGTGCTCTTCAAACCCTGGTTCGATACGGGCGTGGACCTTTTCGGTCCCGTCCTTGGGGTGCTGGCGCCGTTCGTCTTTGCAGGGCTCTTTGCGCTCCTGCTTTTCTCCCGGCCAGTGATGCGCCTGGGTGCTGAGCTCCGCCTGTGGTGTGCCTGCTACATGGCGTATCTGCTTCTTTTCCTGCACCCGCAGACCAGCACCTTCCGGATGCTGCTTCCGCTGTTTCCGCTGGCCCTCGCCGCGGCGCTGCTGTCCCGGTCACGGGCTTACCGCGGCACCGTCCTGACCATGTTTTTCCTGCTCCAGATCGTATGGATCGTCTGGCTGTGGGCGTGGGCCCAGCTTCCGGGCGGCGGAGATTATCCGCCCTGATCACTGGCGGGGCCGGTCTGACAAATCCGACAATCCGACGTGGCCGTAAATGTCCATCGATTAGCTACGTGCGGGTAATTACAGGATAATAGGGAGTAAGCAAGGACAACAGGATTCAGAAATGTTCACGCATGGCGGCATCAGTACGGGCCGCCATGGCGGCTTGATTTGACTACGCGGATACAGCCCGTCCGGGCTGATATGTTCTGGGACTAATTGGAGGGGAAATTCCTCATGGCGGCTATGAAACCTCGCACCGGCGACGGCCCTATGGAAGTTACCAAGGAGGGCCGCAGCCTGATTATGCGCGTTCCGCTCGAAGGCGGCGGACGCCTTGTGGTGGAACTTAACGCGGCGGAGGCGGCCAATCTTAAGGAATGCCTCGTCGGCGTTACCGAGTAATTTGGTGGCCGAATAACTTCGCTGGGCGAGGGTCCGCAGCCGATTGGCTGCGGACCCTTTTCTATGTCGTGACTGCCGCTATTTCTTGACCGCCAGCAGCAGGCCGTCGCCGGTGGGCAGCATCGCGGAAGCCAGCCGTTCGTCGTCGCGAATCGCCCTGCCGACCTGGCGCAGGACCACCGTGTTGGCGTCCCTGGCAGCAGGGTTGGCAACCCGGTCCTTGTCCAGGGCGTCGTTGATGATCAGCAGCCCGCCGGTCTTCAGGAGCCGGACAGCCTGCTCCACGTAGCCGGGCAAGCCGGGCTTGTCGGCGTCGATAAACACCAGATCATAGGCGGCGTCGGTCAGGCGCGGCAGGACGTCGCCGGCACGGCCCGAGATGGTCCGCGTGCGGTTGGCCGGGCTGCCGGCCTCCGAAAATGCCTCGCGCGCGGCTTTCAGGTGCTCCACGTCAACGTCGATGGTGGTCAGCACCGCCTGCGGGCCTAATCCCCGCAGGATGCACACACCCGAAACGCCCGCGCCGGTTCCGATTTCGACGGCCGTCTGGGCCTTGGAGCCTGCAGCCAGGACCGTCAGGACGGCTCCCACGCCTGCGCCGATCGGCGTCACGCCCAACTCGAAGGAGCGCTCCCTGGCCCGCAGCATGACCTCATCCTCGGCGGGCAGATCTTCTGCGTAGGACCAGCTCGTGGACTTGTCGGCGCTCATGGGGGATTCGCTTTCTGGGCGGCAGGGGGAGTGTCTAGTACAGCGTACTGCGTCCGTGGCTGCCAGCAGCGGAAGGAATCCGTTGCGCCTTCGGCTGAAGACCCCAGCCGATCAGGAAATTCCCAGCGAACTTTGAAATGATGGAGATCCGCTCATCCGTGAGGTGATCGGCGCCGAACCAGAGATGTCAACAGTATCCGGGCGATAGTAATCCACGATGGGAGTGGACGATGTCAGCAGATGCGGCACCTGTCCCTGCAACCGACCTTTCTGCCGCTGTATGGGTCAGGCCGACCTGGGAGGAAGTGGTGGCCAACCACTCCGCCAAGGTATACCGGCTTGCCTACCGCCTGACCGGGAACAAGTTCGACGCCGAGGATCTCACGCAGGAGGTCTTCGTGCGCGTCTTCCGTTCGCTGGAAAACTTCAAGCCGGGAACACTCGACGGCTGGCTGCACCGCATCACCACCAACCTGTTCCTCGATCAGGCGCGCCGGAAGAGCCGCATCAGGTTCGACGCTCTGGCGGAAGACGCAGAATCCCGGATCCCGGGACGGGAACCAGGGCCGGAGCAGAGCTTCGAGCTCAACAACCTCGACCTTGACGTCCAGGCAGCCCTGGAGGAATTGCCGCCGGACTTCCGCGCCGCCGTCGTGCTGTGTGACCTGGAGGGCCTTTCCTATGACGAGGTCGCCGCCGCCCTTGGGGTAAAACTCGGGACGGTGCGGTCGCGGATCCACCGCGGGCGGACCATGCTGCGTGAAAAGCTGGCCCATCGTGATCCCCGGCCGCAGCAGGGCCGGAAGCCCAAGCTGTCACTGCCGCGCATCGCCAGCATTCTCTGATCGGCACCATGACGCTCCAGAACCCCTTCGGCCGCCGCCATCACCGCGGTGCCGGGCATCTACAGAGCTGCGGAGAGTGCGCGGCCGCCGTCCAGCGTGAACGCCAGTACATCCGGCGGCTCCGCGAAGCTTCCGTTCCGCCAGCCAGCGATGACCTCACAGCCCGCCTGCTGGCCAGGACAGAACTCCTCGCGGCCACGCCGTCGCCGTCGCCCGGCCAGCCCTCAGCAGTGCGCGTCCTGGCACTGACGGCCGGCGGGACAGCCGCCGCCGCGGGTCTCCTTGCCGTGGGCGCCTTCGCGCTGGCGGGGGACAGCCTTCCGTTGGCGGGACCTGCCTTGAACGGGAACCTGTTGCAGCAGGCCGCCCAGGTGCCCGCTGACGGGAGGGAGCTCACCGCCCCGCAATTGTCCGCACTTCGCTCCGAGGGGTGGGTCTGCCCGGAGCTTGAGAGCCTCGGCTTCCACGTACGGAGCGCGAATGCCATTACCGTCAACGGCATGCCTGCGGTTGAACTGCACCTTTCAGACGGACAGCACTACGCCACAGTCGTGGAACAGCATCCCGTGGACCCTGCTGGAAACGTCGGGAGCCTGGTGGTCAGCAAGCAGGCTCCCTGGACGGCCACGTATGAAACGGCGGCAGGAAGGTTCACGCTCGAGTCCGATCTTCCTGCCGAGGTGGCCGACGACGCCCTTCCGGTGCTCCAGCGGCTCAGTGCTGTTGCCGTCGAAGGGATCGATGCCGGCACGTCCCCGGACGCCGTGCCGGATACGGTGCAAGATGATTCGCCGGCCGCCCGGCTGGAGCGCGGAATCCGTAAAATCGGGGAGTTGCTGACGCGGTGACCGGGGCACGTTCCGGACCGGGCGGGCACGAATCGTCAGAGACGCTTCGGAGAGGGTAATCTTCCTAAAGTGTTTGGAATCAACGGCCCTGAGTTCTTCCTGCTCCTGATCATCGGCATCCTGGTGATCGGTCCCCAACGGCTGCCCGAATACACCCAGAAACTTGCGAACCTGGTTAAGGAAGTCCGCCGGATGGCATCCGGCGCGCGGGAGCAGATCAAGGAAGAAGTCGGCATTGACATCGACGATGTCGACTGGAAGAAGTACGATCCCCGCCAGTATGATCCGCGGCGCATCATCAAGGAAGCGCTGCTGGACGATGACACCAAACCTGTCAGCAGCGGGGCCCCTGCGGCTGTAGCTGCCGTTTCCGGCGCTGCCGCGGCTGCAGCCGCACCGGCAGTGACCTCCCGGCCCGCGCGCGTGGTACAGACGCTGCCGCCGGGCACTGCCGCCCCGTTCGACACCGAAGCCACGTAAGCCCCAACCGCCTCACCCAAGGGCGTCAGCGGGGCTGGAGCCCCAGCTTCAGTCCCGTCAGGCCACGGGGTTTGGCGGCCAGCTTCCCCGCTATTCCGTTCAAGGCCATGGCCGCCGGAGTCTCCGGCCGGCTCAGCACAATCGGCGAGCCGGCGTCGCCGCCCTCCCGCAGCAGGATGTCCAGCGGAATCTGCCCCAGCAGCGGAACGTCGGCACCTACTGTTGCGGTGAGCCTTTCGGCGAGAACCGCCCCGCCGCCGCTGCCGAACAGTTCCATCCTCCCGCCGTCGGGCATCTCCAGGTAGGACATGTTCTCGATGATGCCGGCCACCGACTGCCCCGTCTGGGTGGCGATGGCACCGGCCCGCTCGGCCACGTCGGCGGCCGCGGCCTGTGGCGTGGTGACCACCAGGATCTCGGCTTTGGGCAGCAGCTGAGCAACAGAGATGGCAATGTCCCCGGTGCCGGGCGGCAGGTCAAGGAAGAGGGCATCGAGGTCGCCGAAGTACACGTCGGTCAGGAACTGCTCCAGGGCGCGGTGAAGCATCGGGCCGCGCCAGGCGACAGGCTGGTTGCCTGCGACGAACATGCCGATGGAGATCACCTTGACGCCATAGGCCACCGGGGGCAGGATCATGTCGTCCACCCGGGTAGGCGCCTGGGTGATGCCCATCAGGCCCGGAACCGAGAAGCCGTAGACATCGGCATCCACAATTCCAACCCGGAGGCCCTGGGCTGCGAGGGCACAGGCCAGGTTCACGGTGACCGAGGATTTGCCCACGCCGCCCTTCCCGCTGGCCACAGCAAAGACCTTGGTCAACGAGCCCGGCTCATTAAAGGGAATGCCGCGCTGGCCGCCGGCGCCGCGCAACTGCTCCTTCAGGGCGTCCCGCTGTGCCTGGTTCATCACCTTCAATTCGACCTCGACGGCGGTCACGCCGGGAACCGCGGAGAGGGCCTTTTCGGAGTCAGCCGTGATGGTGTCCCGCAGCGGACAGCCGGCGATGGTCAGCAGGACAGCCAGCCGGACGCTGCCATCGTCGGAGATATCCACGGACTCCACCATGCCCAGTTCCGTAATGGGACGGCGAAGCTCGGGATCGATCACGGTAGCCAGCGCAGCGTGGACTGCCTGCTCCAGGGTGGCGCTCATTCGGGCAGGGCTCAGCTTTCGGGGGTAGGGGTGTGCTTGGGGCCGGCAGCGGTGTCTTTTGCCTCAGCCGCGCCGGTGGCGGGCCCGGCAGCGGAGGGGCCGGTGGCGACATGGCTTGGTTTGACCCTCGGCATCTGCTGCGTGCGCGGGTTCCGCTGTTTGTCGCGCTTTTCCTTCAACTTCTCCTTGACCTTGTCCCGCGGCGACTCGTGGCTCCCCGTTCCTGCGGGGTCATGGGTGCGCAGTTCCTCCTGCGCTTCCAGCATGTCCTCAAGGAGTGAGCGAAGTTCCGCCCGGACGTAATCGCGGGTGGCCACTTCGCGCAGCGCAATCCGCAGCGATGCAAGCTCCCGGGTGAGGTACTCGGTGTCGGAAAGGTTCCGCTCGGCCCGCTGCCGGTCCTGCTGGAGTGATACCCGGTCGCGGTCATCCTGCCGGTTTTGGGCCAGCAGCAGCAGCGGGGCGGCATAGGAAGCCTGCAGCGAGAGCATCAGGGTCAGCAGGGTATAGCCCAGCGCGCGGGAGTCGAACTGCCACTCCAACGGGGCCCACGTGTTCCAGACAAGCCAGACCACCACAAACACCGTCATATAGACGAGGAATTGCGGCGTGCCCATAAACCGGGCGAAGCCTTCGGTGGCATGGCCGAAGGCATCCGGATTGGGTGAGAACTTGGGCAGGATGCGCTGGCGGCCGCTCAGCGGCGTGTCCAGGCCACCTTTGGCTGGTGCTTTCCCCTGGCCGCGCTGGCCGCCGGAGTTCTTTGGGGCGCCGGTGTCAGCCAATACGGCCTCCCAGTTTTCTTATCGGGGCTTCGCCATCATAGGCGCGCCAGTCATCCGGCAACAGATGATCCAAAACGTCATCAACAGTCACCGCCCCCACAAGGCGGCCGTCGTCATTGACCACGGGGAGGGAGTTCAGGTTATACGTCGCCAGGGTCCTTGCGACCTCACTGATGTGGGCCTGGTCCGACACCGGCTCAAGGTTCTTGTCCACCAGGTTGCCCAACGGTTCGAAGGGCGGAAAGCGCAGGAGCTGCTGGATGTGGACTACGCCCAGGAAACGTCCGGTGGGGGTTTCGAGCGGCGGCCGGGTGATGAAGATGGACGATGCGAGGGCGGGGGAGAGCTCCTCGCGACGGACATGCGCGAGGGCCTCGGCAACGGTTGCCTCGGGCGGCAGGATGACCGGAACCGGTGTCATCAGGCCACCGGCAGTGTCTTCGTCGTATTCGAGCAGACGCCGGACGTCTTCGGCGCCTTCGGGTTCCATCAGCTGCAGCAGCTGCTCAGCCTGGGCGGAAGGAAGCTCGCCAAGGAGGTCGGCGGCGTCGTCCGGATCCATCTCTTCCAGGACGTCAGCCGCGCGCTGGACGTCAAGGGCGGAAAGGATCTCCACCTGGTCGTCCTCGGGCATCTCCTGCAGGACGTCGGCGAGCCGCTCATCCTGGAGTTCGCTGGCCACCTCGAACCGGCGCTTGTCGCTCATCTCCTGCAGCGCTTCGGCAAAGTCCGCGGGCTTGAGGTCCTCGTGGTTGGCCACGAACTGCGTAGCAGCCTGTGGCTCGGTGCGGGCGCCCTGGAGGGCGTCGGCCCAGTCGATGATCATGGTCTCGTTGCGCCTCAGCCGGCTGAGCGGCGAGAGCGAGTGGCCCCGCCGGACAAACAGCTTGCTGACGAACCAGTCGCGGGAGCGGTGCTGGTCCATGGCGATGTCCTCAATGGTGGCGTCGCCGCTGCCGTCCCGCAGCGTGACCCGCCGGTCGAACATTTCCGCAACGACCAGAGTCTCCGCGCCGCGCTGCTCAAAGCGCCGAAGGTTGACCAGCCCGGTGCAGATGATCTGCGTCTGGTCGATCGAGGTAATGCGCGTCATGGGGACGAAGACGCGCTTCTTGCCCGGAACTTCGACGACGATACCCACCACGTGCGGCGCGCCCCGGCTGCCGCGGGAGAGGACCACAACATCGCGCAACCGTCCCAGGCGGTCACCCAAGGGGTCGAAGACATCAAGACCCAGAAGGCGGGCCACAAAGACGCGCGAAAGATTTGTGCTCACGCCTACAGGCTACCGAGTCTGCTCTCTTTTAGCTGAATTTGCAGGCGGCACACATACAGATGGGCAAGAATGGGTGTATGTCAAACATTTTTGGTGCTCCCAAGGCCGGTGGCCCCGCCGGACCGGACGACGCCCGCGCGGTCCCTTCCGGTGACACCGTCGGCTCGTACACCTCCTACTTGGATGCCCAGAAGGCGGTGGACTACCTCGCAGACCAGCAGTTCCCGGTCCAGATGGTGTCCATCGTGGGCAACGAACTCAAAATGGTGGAGCGGGTGACCGGCCGCCTCAGCTACCCGCGGGTGGCGCTGTCCGGCGCGCTCAGCGGCATGTGGTTCGGTCTGTTCGTCGGCGTCATGCTGTCCTTCTTTGCGCCGTCGCCCGGCTACTTTTCCATCCTGGCTTCGGTACTGATGGGTGCTGCCTTCTTTATGCTCTTCGGCATTGTCACCTATGCCATGCAGCGTGGAAAGCGTGACTTCACCTCCACCAGCCAGGTGGTTGCCACCAACTACGACGTTGTGGTGTCGGCTGAGGCAGCCCACGAGGCGCGGCGCCTGCTGCAGCAGCTGCCCATGACCCGTTCGGATGCGGCCGCCGCTCCTTACAGCGCGCAGGGCTACCAGGGCCCGCAGTACGGCCAGCCGGGCAACCAGCAGGGCCAGTATGGCCAGCCAGGCCAAGCACCAGCCCGGCCCGCGGGTTGGAACGACCCCTACGGTCAGCAGGGCGCGGGGACACCCGCTCCCGGCGACCAGGGGCAAAGCGCTGTAAACCCGGCGGAACCGGCGCAGGGCGCGCAGACAGAGGGCGCGGCCCAGCCCGCCAAGGCCCCCGTGGCAGCGGTCCGTTATCCGGATCTACCGGACGGCCGCCCCCAGTATGGTGTCCGCGTGACCGATCAGCCGGCAGCAGGCCAGTCCGCTTCGGCCCGGCAGGCCGACGGACAGCCCCAGGCCCACCCTGATTCCTCAAAGGACAACGGGGACTCCGCGCCGTAAGGGGCAACGCGGAGAACGAACGGCACACAAATGAACTCCGCCTGGACCCGGCGATCACCGGGTCCGGGCGGAGTTCTTTTTGCCTGGAGCAGTCGCTCCCGCTATTTCACGCTGCCGGCTGTCAGGCCGCCTACAAGGTACTTCTGGAACATGAAGTAGAGCACCACCACGGGTACGGCGCACACGAGCGACGCCGCCATCATCTGTGAATAGACGGGGATCGCCCCGCCCTCGACGGCTGAAGCGAAGACCTGCAGGGCCACTGCTGCGGTGTGCGTGTCCGGCCGGGTGAAGACCGACGCGAACAGGACGTCGTTCCAGCCGAGCAGGAACGCGAAGATTGCCGACACGATAATTCCGGGCCAGCTGAGCGGAATGATGATCCTGAAGAGGATCCCGAGGTTGGAAGCGCCATCAATGCGAGCCGCCTCCTCGAGTTCGCGCGGCAGGCCGCGCAGATAGGTCACCATCACCCAGGTTGAGAACGGCAGGGCGAACGTCAGGTAGGCGATGAACAGGCCCCACAGGGTTCCGATGACGGTCACACCCAGGTAGGTTCCGGCGGAGGAGAACAGGACAAACACGGGGAGCAGCATCAGCGTTCCGGGGATGGACTGGAGCCCCAGCAGGCCGCGGAGCACGGTCAGCCGGCCCCGGAACTCAAATCGGACCAGCACATACGCCGTGCCGATGGCCATCAGGGCGGAGACCGCAGCTGTAGCACCGGAAACGATCAGGCTGTTCCCAATGGCTTTCGCCAGGCCCACCGAATCCCAGATCTTGTTGTAGCTGTCCAGAGAGAAACTGCTCGGCCAGAACTCCCCGCTGGCTACCCCCACGTCCGTGTTCAGCGAGGCCAGGAAGATGTACAGGATGGGAATCAGAACCAGGGCGCAGAGCAGGACGGTGATGACAGCCAGCAGCGGCCTTGGCATGAGGCGGGTGACCTCCAGGGCCGCATGGCGCCGGACGGGCTGTTTTGACTGCCGCTCGATCGGGTTTGCTGCGTCGACGGTCATTTCTTTCCTCCCTCGTGCACATCAAGCCGGACTGCGCGCAGGTAGATGAAGAGCGGAATGGCAATCAGAATGAGCGAGACCACCGCCATGGCTGCACTGAGGCCAAAGCGGAAGCTCTGGAAGCTGGTGACATAGACCAGGATGGGCAGCACGTTCACATCTGATGGGGCCGGCGCCCCAAACAGCACGTAGGGGAGGGTGAAGTTGTTGATGTGGTTCAGGGTTGCAAGCAGGAAGGCGAGCGAGACGGGCCCCTTTAGGTAGGGGAAGATCACGTACCGCAGCTTGTTCCACCACAATGCGCCGTCGAGCGCGGACGCCTCGTGGACCTCGTGGTCGACCGCCTGCAGTCCGGACAGCGCCAGCAGGTAAATGAACGGCCAGGCCGCCCAGATTTCGACCCAAACCAGCGTCCAGTACGCGTTCGGACCGTTGAGCCACAGACCGCCATCCATGCCGATGTTGGTAAGCGTCACATTCACGATGCCGTCCGGCTGCAGCATCGTTCGCCACACGCTGGCCACCACGAAGGACGGCAGGACGTAGGGAATCAGGAAGACCGAACGCACCAGTGCCCGGCCGCGGTAGGCGTTCTGGGTGACTACGGCGGCGGCCACGCCCAGGGGGACGGTGACCAGGGTGGAGATCACCGCGAAGGACACGGAGAGCCAAATGGAGCGGAGCAGGTCGCTGCTCAGCGCCGCTTCGATGTAGTTCTGGACACCGATGAATTCGGCACTGACCCACCGGCGCAGGGTGTACTGATCGAGGTCGATCAGTGACATCCAGATACCCATGGCCAGCGGGATGAGGATGACGACCGTCATCAGCAGCCCGCCGGGAATCAGCAGCCACAGTGGCCTGTTCTTTTCGCTGAGCGCCTTCCGGCGCTTCCCGCCGGGGGTGGGACCGCCGGGGGCGGCGGCCGCCCCGGCCGCCGGACTGCTGTCCGACGGCCGGGGCTCTGTCACGCTGCTAGCCATGTTCGGTAACCTTCCGCAGGTGTCCGGTCGGTCCTACTTCTTGGCCCGGTCCAATGCCGTTTGCGACTTGGCCTGTTCGTCCTTGAGCCGCTGGGTCAGGTTGGATTCGCTGACCTCGCCGGAGGAGAGGTCAGGGATGGACTGGACCACCACGTTCGTCAGTGACAGCTGGACGTCGCCCCATGCGCCGCTGAACGGTGTTGCTACAGACTTGGCGCCTGACTCAAGGGCCGGTGCAATAACTTCGTTGCTGGCGAGTTCGTTCGCTGCTTCCTGGTTGGCAGGGAGCTGGCCGAAGACCTTGAAGTAGTTGAGCTGCACATCCTTTTCCGTGATCATCTTGATGAACGCAAAAGCGAGGTCTTTCTGCTTCGAGTAGTCAGCAACCACGAGGTTGTCACCGGAGAGGATGCTGGACGCGGGCTTGCCGTCAGAAGGGTTTGCGGTCTCGCCCGGCGGGACGGTGGGCATCAGCGCATACTTGTATTTGCCCTTGACCGCCGAGGCGTCCAGCGCGGGGATGGACAGCGGCGAGGTCATGGGGAAGTAGCCGGCTTTGCCTGCGGCGAAGGCTGCCAGGGCCTGCGGGTTGGCCCAACCGACGGAAGCCGGGTCAACCACCTTGTCCTTGGTCACCCAGCCGAAATAGGTCTCGTAGGCCTTCTTGGTGATGGGGTCGTCGAGGCGGACCTTGTCGCCGTCGATGATGGGGTTGCCTGCCTGGATGGACATGCCCCAGATGTACTTCCAAGGATCGAAGTTGTCCTTGTAAGCCACTGCGACGCCGTACTGGTCGCCGGTGGTGAGCTTCTTGGCATGTTCAGTGAATTCATCCCAGGTGGTGGCGGGCTTCTCAATCCCGGCCGCGGCCAGCAGCTCGGTGTTGTAGGCCATGACGAACGGCCGGCTCACGAAGGGAATGCCGATCTGGTTGCCATCATCCGGACCCGAAATGCCCAGTGCAGCGGGTACGAACTTGTCCTTGCCGCCGAGCGCGTTCCATTCGTTGTCGCCGAGCTTCACGAATGCCCCGGTGGAGTACGCAGTGGGAGTGAAAGTGGTGCCCAGGCCGTAAACGTCCGGGCCCTGTCCGGAGACGACTGACGTCTGGATCCGGGTCATCTCGTCATTGGCCGTGGCGAACGTCTCCCACTCGATGTCGGCCCCGGTCTCGGCCTTGAACTTGGTGCTCATCTCCTTGAACCAGGCCTGCTGCTCCTGGGGATACTGCGCCGTGACGTTCATCAGGACGTTGAGCGTTTTGCCGGCGCCATCCACTTTCCCGCCGGTAGCGCCGGAGGTAGTGCCTCCTGTATCGCCCGACCCGCCACACGCGGCAAGCATCAGGACCGAAATAGCCGCTGCGGCAACTGCACCGAGGCGACGTGGTTTGGACATACCCATGAGACTTCTCCTTTGAAGACATACATTGCGGCAGAGACCCCAGACTGAACCACAGTCTACGATTTCTTTCTCCGCGCACAGCGTATTCACCGGAGCCAAACTTTGGCAAGCGATTGCCAAAAACCGTTACCGGAGCTTCATCATGGGAACGGACAGGGAGCGGCCCGGGAACCGGGCATGCCCCGTCCTTCGTCAGGCGGTGTGCCTGCCCGCCACGGCGTGGTCCACCTCGCCGTAGATGCCTGCCATCCAGGATTCGACGTCGTCAGCCGTGCGGGGGAGTGCGGCGCTGAGGTTGACCGGACCGTCCTCAGTCATCAGGATGTCGTCCTCGATCCGCACGCCGATGCCGCGATACTCCGCCGGAATGGCCAGGTCCTCGTTCTTGAAGTAGAGGCCGGGTTCGATGGTGAAAACCATGCCTGCCGTAAGGACGCCGTCGAGGTAAAGTTCCCGCTTGGCCTGGGCACAGTCGTGGACATCGAGGCCGAGGTGGTGGCTGGTGCCGTGCGGCATCCACCGCCGGTGCTGCTGGCCCTCGGGGCTGATGGCTTCCTCGACGCTGACGGGGAGCAGGCCCCACTCGGCGAGGCGTTCTGCGAGCACCGTAGTGGCGGCAGTGTGGATATCGCGGAACCTGGTGCCCGGGCGGGCTGCGGCGAATCCGGCGTCGGCCGCGTCGAGAACCGCTTCATAGATTTTGCGCTGGATGTCGGTGAACGTGCCGTTGGCCGGCAGGGTCCTGGTGACATCGGCGGTGTACAGCGAATCAACCTCCACGCCGGCATCCAGCAGGAGCAGTTCGCCGGCGTTCACCCGGCCGGTGTTCCGCGTCCAGTGCAGCACGGTAGCGTTGTTGCCGGCTGCGGCGATGGTGTCGTAGCCGAGTTCATTGCCCACCTCGCGGGCACGGGCGAAGAACGCGCCTTCCACAACGCGTTCGCCGCGGGCGTGGGTCAGTGCGCGGGGAAGCGTCTTAACCACTTCCACAAAGCCCTCGACGGTGGCTGCTACCGCCGTCATCATCTGTTCAACTTCCCACTCGTCCTTCAGGAGGCGGAGCTCGGACAGTGCCTCGGACAGCTTCTCGTCCAACGCATCCAGAACGGCGAGGTCCAGGTTGTCCGGGTCCTTGGCCGTGTTGTAGCGGGCAGTGTCCACCAGGGCGTCGATGTTCTCGTCCACCTTGCGGACGAGGCGGACGGAAATGCCGCCGATCTCCGGGGCCCCCACGTTCTTGGTGATGGCCGTTTCCAGCCCGTCAATGTGGGCGGTGGGCAGGCCCAACCGGGCCTCGAACTCAGCAAGCGTGGGGCGGCCGCCGATCCAGAATTCGCCGGAGCGCGAGTCGGCGTAGAACTGTTCCGTATCCCGGCCGGCCAGCGGCCGGAAGTAAAGGGTAGCGCGGTGGTGCCCGCCGTCGTCGCCCTTTCCTTCGCCTGCCGGTTCCAGGATCAGGACGGCGTCCGGCTCGTGGTCAAGGCCCAGCCCGGTGAGGTGCGCGAAGCCGGAGTGCGGGCGGAAGCGGTAGTCGCAGTCGTTGGAGCGGACCTTCAGCGGGCCGGCGGGGATGACCAGGCGTTCGCCTTTGAACTGGTCTGAAATGGCTCTGCGCCGGGCCGCGGCGTAGTTGGCCACGGCGTCGCGGGCCGGCGGCTGCTGGTCGGCGGGCGCCCAGTTGCTGGCCATAAAGGCCTTGAAAGCATCAGAACTGGGCCGCTGCGAGCGGTTGTTGACGCGCTCGTCGAGTGGCTGGGAAGCAGAGTTCAGGGTATTTCCGGCATCGTTCACGGCACCATCGTCTCACCAGCGGCGGGGCGTGCGCGAACACAGGAGTCAATGCCCGGACCGGCGCGGTCTACTAGGCTGGGCAAGTGAGGATTGACCTGCATGCCCACTCCAACGTTTCCGACGGCACGGAAACCCCTGCTGACGTCATGGCCTCTGCCGCCAGGGCGGGCCTGGACGTCATCGCCCTGACGGACCACGACTCAACGGACGGCTGGGCGGAGGCATCCCGCGCGGCCCTGGACCACGCGGTTGCCCTCGTGCCGGGGATGGAAGTCTCCTGCCGGACGGAGCAGGGAATCAGTGTGCATCTGCTGAGCTACCTGCACGATCCTGCCCATCCGGGGCTTCTCGAGGAAATCACCAAGGCCAAGGACGCGCGTCTCACCCGGGCAGAGCGCATGGTGAGCCTGCTCGCCGAGGACTACCCGCTGACCTGGGACGACGTCATCCACCACGTCGCTCCCGGTGCCACGCTGGGGCGTCCGCACATCGCTGATGCCCTTGTAGCGGCCGGCGTGGTGTCGGACCGGTCGGAGGCCTTCACCTCCATCCTCACCTCGCGTTCGCGCTATTTTGTCCAGCACTACGCACCCGACCCGGCAGCCGCCGTCGAACTTGTCCGTGCGGCCGGAGGCGTCCCCGTTTTCGCCCATCCGGTGGCGTCTGCCCGCGGCCGCATTGTGGGGGAGCGTGTATACCAGGAAATGATCGACGCCGGCCTGGCGGGCCTGGAGATCGAGCACCGCGACAACCCTGAAGAGGGCCGTGAATTCCTCCGCGGTCTGGCTGCCAGGCATGGACTCCTGGTGACCGGGTCCTCGGATTACCACGGCACGGGAAAACCCAACCTGCTCGGGGAGAATCTCACCACAGCGGAGGTGCTGGCCCGGATCGAGGAGATGGCGACAGGGACCGCCGTCGTCCGCCCCTGACACAACTGACCGCAAGTAGGTCGCAGCAGATGTCTTTATCAGCCGCCGTAGCGACATCTGCTGCTACTTACTTGGGCGGGAAGGACGTAAAGGTCGCCTTGGCACCCAGCCGCTTGGCCATGACATCGATGGCGGGCTGGTTCTGGTCCACGCACACGAACTTCCGGTCCAGCTTGGCCGCCACCGCGCCAAGAGTTCCGGAACCGGCAAAGAAGTCCAGGCACCAGTCACCGGGCCGGCTGGACGCGGCCACCACCCGGCGGATGAGGCCCTCGGGCTTCTGCGTCGGGTAGCCGGTCTTTTCCTTGCCGGTGGGTGAAACGATGGTGTGCCACCAGACGTCGGTGGGCAGCTTCCCGAGCTCCCGCTTGGCCGGGGTCACCAGCCCGGGAGCCATGTACGGTTCCCGGTCGACCTCCGCGCTGTCGAAGTGGTACTTGGCCGGGTTCTTGACGTACACGAGGATGTTGTCGTGCTTGGTGGGCCAGCGGTACTTCGCCCGCGCACCGTAGTCGTACGCCCAGATGATCTCGTTCAGGAAGCACTCGCGGCCGAAGATGGCATCGAGCATCACCTTGGCGTAATGGACTTCCCGGTAATCCAGATGGAGGTAGAGCGTGCCGTCGTCAGCCAGCAGCCGCCAGGCTTCCACGAGCCGCGGCTCCAGGAAAGACCAGTAATCGCTGAAGGCGTCGTCATAGCGGTGCAGTGCGCCCTTGATGGTGTCGTACGAGCGGCCCTTGAAGCCCACGCGGTCCCCGTCACCGCCGGCGTTGAGCACCATCCGCGTTTCCTGGCGCGTCTGGGCCCTGCCGGTGTTGAAGGGCGGATCCACGTAAATGAGTGTGAAGGCGCCGTCCGGCAGCGAGGGGAGGAACTCCGCGTTGTCCGCGTGAACCACCAGGTTGCTGCCGTCCGGCGCCCAGACGGTGTCAGTCATCGAGGCTGTTATGCCTCAGTGCTGCGTTGCTGCGGGCCGTTGTCGGCTCCGGCTACCACTTCGCCGTTGCGGCGGCGGGTGCGGGTCCTGCTGCGGCGGGCGCGGGGGTCCACTTCGCCATCGGCCGTAGCCGCAGCAGCGGGTTCGGCGGCGGGCCCGGTGGCGGCGGTCGCCGCATCGGACGTACGACGACGGCGGTCGCCTGAGCGGGCGCCTTCGGAGCCGCTGCGGCGGCTGGAGTCACGCCCGCCTGAACGGCCGGCGTCGCGACCGCTGTCACGTCCGCCGTCCCTTGCGCCGTCCCTTGCGCTGCCGCGCGTGTTCTTCTTGCCGGTCTCGCCCAGGTCCTCCAGGACTTCGGCGTCAACACCGGCGAGCGTGCGCTTGTTGCGGGGCAGCCGGCCCTTGGTGCCTTCCGGAATGTCCAGCTCTTCGTACAGGTGCGGGGAGGAGGAGTACGTCTCCACCGGCTCGGGGTAGCTCAGGCCCAGTGCCTTGTTGATCAGGCCCCAGCGCGGCATGTCGTCCCAGTCAACGAAGGTCACGGCGGTGCCCTTGTTGCCGGCGCGGCCGGTGCGGCCCACGCGGTGCAGGTAGATCTTTTCGTCCTCAACGCACTGGTAGTTGATGACGTGCGTGACGTCGTCCACGTCGATGCCGCGGGCGGCGACGTCGGTGGCCACCAGGACGTCCACCTTGTTGTTGCGGAAGGCCCGGAGTGCCTGCTCACGGGCACCCTGGCCCAGATCGCCGTGGATGGCGGCGGCGGCGAAGCCACGGTCCACCAGTTCCTCGGCCACCTTCGCGGCCGTGCGCTTGGTCTTGGTAAAGATGATGGTGCGGCCGCGGCCGCGGGCCTGCAGGATGCGCGCAACAACTTCAACCTTGTCCATGCTGTGGGCACGGTAGATGAGCTGGCGGATGTCGCGCTTGGTGAGGCCCTCGTCGTCGGGATCAGCTGCCCGGATGTGGGTGGGCTGCGTCATGTACCGGCGGGCCATGGCGATGACCGGGCCCGGCATGGTGGCGGAGAACAGGAGGGTCTGACGGACCGCCGGCGTAGCCGCGATGAGCGTTTCCACATCCGGGAGGAAGCCCAGGTCCAGCATTTCGTCGGCCTCGTCAAGGATGACCATCTTGACGTTCTTCAGCACCAAGTGCTTCTGCTTGAACAGGTCGATGAGGCGGCCGGGGGTGCCCACCACCACCTCGACACCCTTCTGCAGGGCCTCCACCTGTGGCTCGTACGCACGGCCGCCGTAGATGGTGGCGATGCGGGCATTACGCTTCCGCGACGCGTTCTGGAGGTCGTTGGCCACCTGGACAGCCAGTTCGCGGGTAGGCACAATGACCAGGGCCTGCGGCGCACCGGGAACGGCGAGCTTGTCGAAGCCGGCGTCGTCCGGGCCCACCACGCGCTGCAGCGCAGGGATGCCGAAGCCGAGGGTCTTGCCGGTGCCGGTCTTGGCCTGGCCAATGATGTCGTGGCCGGAGAGGGCTACGGGCAGGGTCATGGCCTGGATGGGGAAGGGGTGGGTGATCCCGGCGTCAGCAAGGGATTCGACGATATCGGCGCGGACGTTGAAGTCGGCGAAGGATTTCTCCGCGATCTCATGCGGCTTCTCATCCGAGATGATGGTTTCTTCGGGTTCGATTGTTTCGATGCCGGAATCGTCAGTCAGGATCTGGTGGGTATGCAATTCACTCACAGGGGAGTTTCCTTATTCATTTGGGCATTGGCGCTGCGTGCTCAACGGCCGGCCAACGTGGCCGGACCGGAGCACGCTCGAAGCGCGCAAGCAAATCCAGTGGAAGCCGATCGCGGGCTATCTAAATGCTGGCACTGGTGACCAGCGGGTCAATCTCAAGATCGCGTAGGGGCGGGCTTGTTGAATTCAAAATCAAGGAAATCAACGACCGGGCATCCATATCTACTTCTCCAGTCTAGCCGCACGGACCCCAAATACCGGCTTTTGCCCGTTCAGGCAGGGCCGGTGCACCTCAGGACAGCAACTCGAAGTGGACCTCACGGGCCGCGATGTCGGAGGAGATCAGGCGGACCCGGACCTTGGTCCCGGACTCGAGGTCGCCTGCGCACCGCGCCGTGACGGCTGGCTCGGCGATCTGGATGATCCCCGACGGCCCGTTTCCATTCTTAGCGGCACCGTTCCTGCCGTTTCCGTTCTTGCCCGCGCCGCCGTTTCCGTTGTCCTTCTGGGGCTTGGATCCTGAAATGACGATTGCATCAAAGTCCTGGCCAACGTGGTTGACCAGGAGCGCCGCCTCCACGGTGTCCAGGGCCATGCGCTCCATCCGGGCTGCCAGCTGGTCCGAGCCGGCCATGATTTCCGGCAGGGTGGGCAGGGCTTCCCGCGCCCAGTCCGGCACCGGCTTGCCGTTGCTGAGGGCCTCGCAGATCACCAGGACAAAGCGGTCTATGAGTCGCCGGAGTGGCGCCGTGGTGTGGGCGTAGGCGGCGCCGATCGCCGACTGGATGGCATCGTCAGGGACATCGCCGTCAAAGGCCGTGTAGCTGGCTCCGCGAAACAGCATGCCGGCGGAATGCATGATGGCCAGTTGCCGGGGCTCGGTGGGATCGAGGCTGCGAAGGTACTCGCCATAGCTGATTTTCCCGTCCCAGGCCTTGCCGAGGGCCACGGTCTGGAGCCGGAAATGCCGGAGTGAGCGCTCGTCAGGGGCGGGCATGGTGCGCAGGATGCCGACTTTTCCGGCGAGCATCAGGTTGGCGGCCGCCATTCCGGTCATCAGCGAAATCTGCGCGTTCCAGTCCTCCACCGGGAGCTGCGGGGCAGCGGCAATCCGGTAGCCGCCGTCGGGCGTCTGCACGATTTCCTGTTCTGGCATGTTCAGGCTGGCACCGCCGCGCTGCCGTTCCAGCTCAACGCGTTTAAGGCCGACGTCTTTCAGCAGCTGCAGGACGGGATTGGCGGTTCCGGCGTCGATGTCCGCCTGGACGCCCTTGTAGTCCAGCTTGGCCCGGCTGCGGATGGTTGCACGCCGGACGGAGACGCTGGAGACCTGCGCGGCGTCGTCGAGCCCGAAATCCCACACGAACGCTGAACACAGCTGGTCCGCCAGGAGGCTGCCGGCCTGCTCGCTGATGACCTCGGGGTGCAGCGGAATCCGGCCGTCAGGGGCGTAGAACGTCTGGCCGCGGCGGCGCGTTTCGGTGTCCAGGCTGCCGCCGGGGCGGACAAACGAGGGTACATCCGCGATGGCGTACAGCACCCGGTAGCCTGCGCCGGCGCGTTCGATAAACAGTGCCTGGTCCAGGTCCGTGGACGACGCCGGATCGATCGTCAGGAACTCAACGTCCGTCATGTCGGTGGCGGGTAGCTGGTGCGCAGCAACGGCCGCTTCGGCGTCGCGGACCGCTTCTGCCGGGTAAGGACCCGGCAGTTCCAGCTCGGTCCGGAGGGCGCTCAGTGCTGCCGCGAGGGCGTTGGTCTGCTCGTGGACGTTGGGGGCCAACCGATGATGGGACACGAAAGTCAGGTTAGCCCGGTTTCCCTGATTCGTGCACGCCCCGCCCCGCTGCGCGCCGGATTCTCAAGAGCCGGGCGCCGGACCGTCAGGATGCGGCGGCATCCAGGGCTGCCACGAGCGCTGCGGCTGCTGCCGTGGGGTCGGAGGCTTCCGTAATGGCCCGCACCACCACAATCCGGCCGGCTCCGGCTTCAACCACCTGTTCGACGTTGCCCAGGTCGATGCCCCCGATCGCGAACCAGGGCAGGGTGCTGTCTGCTGCGGAGACGGCCTCCGCGGCATAACGCACAAGGTCAAGGCCGACGGCGGCCCGGCCGGGTTTTGTGGGGGTGGCCCATACCGGTCCGACGCAGAAGTAGTCCAGACCGCCGTCGGCAGTCACCGCCGCGGACATCCGGATGGCACCTTCGATCTGTTCGGAGGTGTGGGTGGACAGGCCCACTGCTGCCCCGGCGCCGAGCAGGGTGCGGGCCGACGCCACGGGCAGGTCCTTTTGCCCGATGTGGAAGACGGGCGCGCCGGACAGCATGGCGATGTCTGCGCGGTCATTGACTGCCCAGAGCCGTCCGTGGCGGGCTGCGGCTGCCTGCAGTACGGCCAACAGTTCCAGTTCCTCGGCGGCTTCGACTTCCTTATCGCGGAGCTGGATGATATCCACCCCGCCGGCGAATGCCGCGTCCACAAAATCAGCGAAGTCACCGCGGTCCCGCCGGGCATCAGTGCACAGGTATAACCGTGCGGTGGCGGGCAGGGTGCCGCCCGTCGCCTGGGCGGAGTAGCTGGGCACGATGTGGGGACTGGAGTGCGCGTTCATGAAAACCACCATAGTTCCCCTAAACTGGGCGAGTACTGCGGGAGCCCGTAACAGCCGTCACAAAGCGGCCGGGCTGAGAGGGCATCAGAGCCGACCGCTTGACCTGATCCGGCTAGTACCGGCGTAGGGAAGGAAACACATGGTCCTGCACGCGGACGTCGCCGTGATCGGTGGCGGAGTCATTGGCCACGGCATCGCCTGGGAGGCACGGCGCTCCGGCCGGTCCGTGGTCCTGATCGATGACGCGCCCGGCTCCGGGGCCAGCTGGGCGGCCGCCGGCATGCTCGCCCCCGTCAGTGAACTGCATTACCAGGAGGAAGACCTCCTGGACGTCATGCTCGAGTCCTCAAGCCGGTGGCCCGCGTTTGCAGCCGACCTCGCCCGCGCGGGGGCGGCGGACACCGGGTACATTACGACGCCGACCCTCGCCATCGGCGCCGACGCTGCGGACCGCCGCACCCTGATGGACCTGCGGAGCGTTCAGCAGGCGAACGGGCTTCTGGTAGAGCCGCTGCCCCTCCGGGAAGCGAGGGCCAGGGAACCGCTGTTGAGCCCGGCAATTTCCTGCGCCTTGGACATCCCGGCGGACCACCAGGTGGATCCGCGGAAGCTGGTGGCCTCGCTCCGTCAGGTCCTGGCCGTCCATAAACCGGGGGCAGGAACCGCCGTGGCCGGTGCCCGTGACGGGTTCGCCGTCGATCACCTCGCAACTGGCCTGCGCTGGGAGGGCGGCCGTGTCAACGGGGTGACGCTGGCCAACGGCGGCACAGTCATCGCCGGTGAGACCATTGTGGCCAACGGCGTGCAGGCGGCCTCGCTCGCCGGCTTGCCGGACGGGCTGCATCTGCCGCTGCGGCCTGTCTACGGCGATATCCTGCGCCTCGCCGTTCCCCGGCATTTGCGCCCGCTGGTTACCTCCACCGTCCGTGGCCTGGTCCACGGGGTGCCGGTCTACATCGTTCCGCGGCAGGACGGCACCGTGGTGATCGGCGCAACCCAGCGGGAGGACGCGCTGTCCGCGGCGGGGGACGGAACCGGGGCGGGCTCTGCGGTCTCGGCCGGCGGCGTCTACCAGTTGCTGCGCGATGCCCAGGCGCTGCTGCCCGCCGTCGCCGAGTTGGAACTCCTGGAATCCACCGCCCGGGCGCGGCCGGCCACGCCGGACAATGCACCGCTGCTTGGCCGGGTGCCTGCCAGCGCAGCCGGCACCGGGCACATCCCCGGGCTGATTATTGCTACCGGGTTCTTCCGCCACGGCGTCCTGCTGACCCCTGGTGCGGCGGCTATCTGCCGGGACCTGCTGGACGGCCGGCATGAAGCCCGCTGGGACGCCCTCAGCCCGGGCAGATTCTCCGGCCTTCCCCGAGTAACTTCTCAACCCACAAAGGAAACAGCATGAACATCACCCTCAACGGCGCGCAGCATGCCGTGCCGCACGACGCGTCCATTACCAGCCTCGTCAGCCAGATCACCGGCCGCCGCCTCGGCGTCAACGGCCAGGCGGCTGACGGACAGAAGCTCGGTGTGGCCGTCGCCCACAATTCCGAAGTAGTTCCGCGCAGCCAGTGGCATGCCACGGCGCTCGCCGAAGGTGACAACGTAGAACTGGTCACCGCAGTTCAGGGTGGCTAAATCATGACAGTAACCACCAGCATCAGCACAACGAACCACTCCGCAGTTGCGGACCGGCTGGTCATCGACGGGGTTGAGCTGGGCTCGCGCCTCATCATGGGCACCGGCGGAGCGCCCAGCCTCGACGGGCTGGGCGCCGCCCTCCTGGCATCAGGAACGGAATTGACCACTGTGGCGATGCGGCGGTACTCGCCGGCGGAGTCCGGGTCCCTCTTCCAGCTCCTGGTGGACCACGGGATCCGGGTCCTGCCCAACACTGCCGGCTGCTTCACGGCCAAAGACGCCGTCATGACCGCGGAGCTTGCCCGCGAGGCGCTGGAAACGGACTGGGTCAAGCTGGAAGTCATCGCCGACGAACAGACCCTGCTGCCGGACGCCGTCGAACTCGTGGACGCCACCGAACAACTGGTGAACCGGGGCTTCAAGGTATTCGCCTACACCAACGATGATCCGGTGCTCGCCCTCAGACTGGAAAACCTTGGTGCCACCGCGGTCATGCCGCTTGGCGCGCCGATCGGCACAGGCCTGGGGATCCTGAACCCGCACAACATCGAACTGATCGTCTCGCGCGCCTCGGTACCTGTGGTGCTGGACGCCGGCATCGGCACGGCGTCGGACGCGGCGCTGGCCATGGAACTGGGTTGTGACGCCGTCCTGCTTGCTACGGCCGTGACCCGCGCCCAGAATCCCGCGCTGATGGGGGAGGCCTTCAAACACGCCGTGATCGCCGGTAGGCTGGCGAAAGCGGCCGGGAGGATACCGCGCCGCGAGCACGCCCTGGCGTCATCGGCGATGGAAAACCGGGCCGAATTCCTCTAGGCCGCGACCTTCCGCCGTGTCGGCCGGGACGGGCTCACGGATCAACCAAGGAGTCCGCTATGGCCGGCACCCAAGACCTCCTCACCCGCGATCAGATTGCCGCCGCCCTGGCGGGGCTTCCTGACTGGAGGTACCGGCTGGGCGGGCTCGTCACGGTCTTCAAAGCGCCGACGGCGGCTGCCGCACTGGAGCTGATTGCCGCCGTCGGACGCTTGGCCGAAGAGCAGAACCACCATCCCGATCTTGACTGGCGGTACAACCGGGTGTTCGTCCGGTACACCTCGCACGACGTCGGCGGTGAGGTCACACCGCGGGACACCACAGCGGCGGCAGCCGCCAGCGAAGCGGCGGCCCAGGTTGGGGCTACAGCCCAGCCGGGACTGTTCAGGACGGTGGAGGTGGGCATCGACACGGCGGACCCGGCGGAAATTGCCGACGTGTGGCGGGTCGCGCTGGGCTACAAAAACGGCCCGGGCGGCGACCTGGTGGATCCTTATGGCCGCGGACCAGCCATCCGGTTCCGGCCAATAGAGAATCCTGATACCGGCAGGCTCAGTGTTGACGTCCATTGGAGCCTTGCCGAATCAGGGCCTGTCCTGGAGAAGGCCGCTGCGAGCGGGGCCGACATGAACCGTGACCACGCACCCGGCCGGGTGGCAGTCACGGATGCGCAGGAAAACCGGCTGTACCTGTGCACGGAGGAAGGCCGGGAGCCGGAGCACTCCTAAGCACCGGCTCCCGATGGTTACAGCTTTTGTTACAGCTTCAGGGCCTGTGTGAGCCGCTGGATGTCGTGGCGTTCGCGGGTCCGTCCCAGGTAGATGACGGCCCCGACGGCCGCCGCGGTGCCCAGGATCATCGGTGCGACCCACGGAATCCAAGTCATCCCGGGCCGGTAGCCAAGGCCGGCCGTGATCAGGAGGATCCAACTGAACGCACCCACCGCCACGGCGATACCGGCGGGCAGTCCCATCCCGTACCTGGCGTGGCGTTTGTCATTGGCCCAGACAATAAAGCCTGCGGCGGCTGTGGCCAGGACAACGATGGTCAGCGAAAGCATGGGTCTCCCTCGGAAAGCGGCGGGCCACCGCCGGGGGCGGTGGCCCGCTTGTGTGCTAGAGCTCTTGTGCTAGAACTGGCCGAAACCGACCTTGCGGGCCTCTTCGGCTCCGATTTCAACGTAGCCCAGGGCGTTGCCGGGGACAATGATGATGCGTCCCTTGTCGTCCTTGAGCCGGAGCTCGGTGCCCTTGGTGATGGCTTCTTCAACGACCGTGGCTACGGCGTCGGCATCCTGCGCCGATTCGAGCACGATTTCGCGGCCAATATTCTGAATGCCAATTTTAATTTCCAAAACGGGGGCCTCCCAGCCAATCAAAGTTTCTTTGGGTTCTCTTATTTGTAGTCTAGGACTCTTTAGGGAAGCGGGAAATTCCGCGCCAAGCTAAACGGTAAATGAGGTCGCTTGCCACATCGAGGTCCAGATTGCCGTCCGTTTCCAGCCAATAACGGGCGCTGACCTGTGCCATTCCGGCAAGTCCCCTTCCCAAAAGCTGTGCCTCCAGGTGCGGAAGCTTGGTGTCCTCGGCAATAACGCGGGCGACGGCGTCCGCGAAGGTTTTGTTGAAAGTCTCCAGCCGGGAACTGACATCGGGGTCGTTGATGAGGTCCGATTCGAAGACCAGGCGGTGGGCCTGGTCGTCGCTGGCGATGAAGTGGTAGTAGGCCCGCATCACTGCCTGCACACGTTCGTCATTGTCCGTGGTGGAGTTCAGGGCGCCCAGCATCAGGTCGGTCAGTGAAGTCAGATGGCTGTCCAGCAGCGCCAGGTACAGCTCCCGTTTGGACGGGAAATGCTGGTACAGCACGGGTTTGCTCACATGGGCCGTTTCGGCGATCTCATCCATCGCGGCCCCGTGGTAGCCGTTGGCGACAAATACCTCCTGGGCTGCCGCCAGGAGCTGCGCCCGGCGTTCGTCCCGGGGGAGCCTGGCGGATCGCTGGCCCGGTGCGCGTTGCGGTGCGGGAGGTTCCCCTCCGGACGCCCGGTCAGCCCGTGTTTCATGGACCACAGTTGCCCTACTTTCCCTTGCCGTTACTTACACAATACTGCCCGGTAATATGACCCGGCGGTATCTCGGGGCATACATTGAGGTATGGCTTCGACTTTGACCGCAACTGATTCCTCTGTCTCGCTTAAACCGCTGGTTGATCCCGCCGGTGAGCTAACCCCGGCTGAGGTGGAAAGATACTCGCGGCACCTCATCATTCCCGAAATCGGTGCAGTGGGGCAGCGGCGGCTGAAGAATGCCAAAGTGCTGGTGATCGGTGCCGGGGGACTGGGCTCGCCGGCCCTGCTCTACCTGGCGGCCGCGGGCGTGGGGACACTGGGAATCATCGATGACGACAGCGTTGACCTCAGCAACCTCCAGCGCCAGGTGATCCACGGCGTCGCGGACGTGGGCCGGCCGAAGATCGAATCCGCCCGGGACGCGGTCGCTGCGCTGAACCCGCTGGTGGAGGTACGGCTGCACAACGTCCGGCTCGACGCTTCCAACGCCCTGGACCTGTTCAAGGACTACGACCTGATCCTCGACGGAGCCGACAACTTCGCCACCCGCTACCTGGTCAACGACGCCGCCGCCATCCTGGGCAAACCGTACGTCTGGGGTTCGATCTTCCGTTTCGACGGCCAGGTCAGCGTGTTCTGGGAAAAGCACGGCCCCACGTACCGCGACCTCTACCCTGAAGCCCCGCCCGCCGGCTCCGTGCCCTCCTGCGGGGAGGGCGGCGTCTTCGGGATGCTCTGCGCTGCCGTGGGATCACTCATGGTGACGGAGGCCGTCAAGCTGATTACCGGCGTCGGGCGTTCCCTCCTGGGCCGGGTGGCACTCTTTGATGCGCTCGGCGGCAGCTGGCGCGAGATCCGGGTCTCCAAGGACCCGGCAACGGAACCCATTACCGAACTGACCGACTACGAGGCCTTCTGCGGCATTACCCCCGCGGTGTCCGCCGACACGGAGCACACTGTCACGGCAACCCAGCTGGCTACGATGCTGGCCTCCCGGAATGCCGGACTGAAGGATTTTGAGCTGGTGGATGTCAGGGAAACCGGCGAACACGACATCGTGAGCATCGAGGGTTCGGTGCTTATTCCGCAGGGCAGGATCCTGGCGGGTGAGGCTTGGGCCGAGCTGCCGCAGGACAAGGACATCGTGTTCCATTGCAAGGCCGGGACCCGGTCTGCCAACGTCCTGGCAGCTGCGCGGAAGGCCGGTTACCAGCGGGTGAGCCACCTCGACGGCGGCATTCTCGCCTGGGTGCGGGACGTGGAGCCGGAAAAGCCGGTGTACTAGGCCCCTCCCCGGTCAGACGCTCTCTCACTTAATGCGCTTAAAACCGCAACGCTCTCTCACTTTCTTGAAGAAAGTGAAAGAGCATCGTCGAGAAACCTGCGTTAAGTGAGAGAGCGTTTCCAAAAAACCCGCATTATGTGAGAGAGCGTCCCGGGGGCAGGGGCGGGGGTTAGGCGGTGGCGGTGCCGCGGTGGTCCGCGATCGCGTGATCTGCCGGGCATTCAGCCTGGGCCGCAGCGGCGGGCTGCTCCACGGTGATGCCGTACAGCGTTTCAAGTGCCGACACGTAGTCGTCCTGCTGGCCGTTCGCTGCCAGCTCGCGGGCACGGACCGTGGGAACGTGCAGCAGCTGCTTGACCATCCGGCGGAGCGCGAACTCCACTTCCTCGGCAGCCGCGGTGCAGCCATGGCGGGCACGGACCCGCTCCATCTCTGCGTCAAGGACGTTCATGGTGTGCCGGCGGAGGGCAACGATGGCGGAGTCCACAGACCGGGCTTCACGTTCCTGCTCGAAGGCCTTGGCGGCGCCGGACACAATCCCGCTGGCCTGGTTCAAGGACTCGGCCTGTTCCTGCGGAGCCGCCAAACGCACGGATTCGAGCGTGAGCAGCTCAACGCCGTCGAGCTGGCCCACTTCCGGGTCAAAGTCGTGGGTGAGGGCGAGGTCGATTGCGATCAGCGGCTGCGTGGACATTGCGCGGACCTGCCGCAGTTCATCGGCCTCCACCCGGTTGTCCGAGCCGCTGCAGCCGATCATGACATCCGCCGCGGCTACCGCCACGGGCAGGGACCCGGCGTCCAGGGCCGTTCCTCCGCGGGTGGCGACGAATGCTTCGGCCCGGCCCGATGACGAAAATACTGAGATGTCCGTGCAGCCCCGTTCACGGAGCAAAGCCATGGTGGCCCCCGCGTAGGCGCCGGTTCCGAACAGGACAACCTTCTTGGTTGACCAGTCAGGACTTTCGGAAAGGTCGGTAGCCAGGTCGAGGGCGACCGAGACGATGGAGAGCCCGCGCGAGCCGAGGGCGGTTTGTGCGCCGACATCCTTGGCCGTTTTGGATGCTGCCTGGAACAGCCGGACAAGGCCGGAACTGGCCGTGCCCTCATGCTGGGCGGTGATCAGGGCCCGGCGGACCTGGCCGGCAATTTCGCGTTCGCCCACGACGGCTGAATCCAGTCCTGCGCTTACGGTGAAAAGGTGCTGGCTGACTTCCGGGCCGGTGCGCGTGCTGAAGGCGCGGGAGACGAGCTGTTCATTGAGGCCGCTCAGGCCGCTGATCTCGGCGACCAGGGCGGCGCGGGCTGCTTCAACGTCGTCCGCATGGGGGGCCTCGCCGTAGATTTCGTAGCGGTTGCAGGTGGCAAGCACTATCGCGCCCTTCACTGCCGGCGATCCGGAGAGTGCGGACGTAGCGATCCCCGAAGCGCCGCTGCTCAGTTGAGCAACGGTCTCAAGATCGATGTCGGCGTGTGTAGCCACCAATGAAAAAAGAACCACAGCAGACCAATCATAGCTTTTTCGTTGCCCGGTAGAACAACCCGGGGCGCGAGCGTGGCTGCGGAACGGCTGTGATTCCTGCCACGCCTGCCCGAAAGCCGTTCCACGTGACAGGCTGTCGTTATCTTTTGGGGCCGACTTTGGGCACAATCGAAGGCATGACTTCCAGCCCAGCCGCGCCTCATGCCCTGACTCACGATGGCGCCCTTGCCGCCAGCCATCCGCTGATGGACGGCCGCACCGCCGATTCCCCGCTGATCACCGCCTACCGTGGCGGCAAGCCGTCGCGCCGGCCGGTGTGGTTCATGCGACAGGCCGGGCGCTCCCTGCCCGAATACCTTAAGGTCCGCGAAGGCGTGGCCATGCTGGACTCGTGCCTGCGGCCGGAACTGGCATCCGAGATTACCTTGCAGCCTGTCCGCCGCCACGACGTTGACGCGGCCATCTTCTTCTCCGACATTGTGATCCCGTTGAAGCTCGCGGGCATCGGCGTGGACATCGTTCCCGGCGTGGGACCGGTTCTGGACAAACCGGTCCGCACGGCAGCGGACGTGGCGGCTCTGCCGCAACTGACGTGGGAGGCGCTGGAGCCGATCCGCGAAGCCGTGCGCCTCACGGTGGCCGAACTGGGCAAGACGCCGCTGATCGGTTTCGCCGGCGCGCCGTTCACGCTCGCGGCGTACATGGTGGAGGGCAAGCCTTCCCGTGACCACCTGGGCCCGCGCACCATGATGCACGCGGACCCGGAAACCTGGGCCGCGCTGGCCAACTGGGCTGCGGACGCCTCCGGGCTGTTTCTCCGTGCACAGCTTGAAGCAGGCGCCTCGGCCGGGCAGCTGTTTGATTCCTGGGCAGGGTCACTGGGCCTAGCCGACTACACCAAGTACGTCGCACCGGCTTCGGCCCGGGCCTTGGACCACGTCCGTCATCTGGGTGCGCCGTTGATCCACTTCGGCACGGGCACGTCCGAACTCCTGGTTGCCATGCGCGACGTCGGCGTGGACGTGGTGGGTGTTGATTACCGCCTGCCGCTGGACGAAGCGAACCGCCGGCTGGGCGGAACGGTGCCGCTCCAGGGCAACATCGACCCGGCGCTGCTGTCCGCGCCGTGGGAGGTCCTGGAGGCTCATGTGCGTGAGGTCATCAGGGCAGGCTCTGCTGCGCCCGGGCACGTGCTGAACCTTGGCCACGGGGTGCCGCCCGAAACCGACGCCAGCGTCCTGACCAGGGTTGTTGAGCTCATCCACTCCATCTCCCCGGAGTAGTCCCGTGGGCAGCTCCTTGAATCCGGCCGTCCTGAAGCCGGCCGTGGTCCTGGGCGGCGGAATCTCCGGCCTGCTGGCAGCGCGGGAACTGGCCACGGCCGGGCACGCCGTGACCGTCCTGGAAGCCAGCGGCACCTGGGGCGGCTGTGTGGGAAGCCACGTGGTGGCCGGCCTCACGCTGGACAGCGGAGCGGAGTCCTTCGCCACGCGCTCCCCGGCAGTGGCTGAGCTTGCCGCTGAACTTGGGCTCGCCCGCAAGATCGTTCCGCCGCGCCCCGGCGGAGCCTGGGTGCAGCTTCCGGAGGGGCCGAGGGAACTGCCCAAGACGGGTGTCCTGGGCATCCCCGCCAACCCGTGGGACCCGGAGGTCCGGCGTTCCCTGGGTTTTGTCGGTTCCCTGCGGGCATCGTTGGACAGGTACCTGCCGGCCCGGGTGGGAGCGGCCGCGGACGTCACGAGCGTCTCGGCGCTGGTGCGGGCGCGGATGGGCCGCCGGGTGCTGGAGCGGCTGGTGGCACCGGTGGTGGGCGGGGTGCACTCCGCAGACCCCGGCCTTCTTGACGTGGACATGGTGGCCCCCGGCCTCCGCGCCGGGATCCGCACGCACGGTTCGCTGGCGGCCGCTGTGGCCGCCCAGCGCCGCGGTGCCATCGGGCCTTCCGTCGCGAAGGCGGGTTCCGCCGTCGCCGGTCTTGAAGACGGCATGCACACCCTGGTGACGGCCCTCCTCAACGATCTCCGGGAACGCGGCGTCACGCTGCTGACCGGTGTCCCTGCGCGCGCCGTGGAACGGACCGCAGATGGCTGGCGTGTCACGGCGGGGGAGTCAACGTACGACGGCGGCCTGCTGGTCGTTGCGCTGCCGGGCCCGGACGCCGTGGGGCTGCTGCAGGAGGCGGTTCCGGCGCTCGCTGGCAGAAGTCCCGGCCACGGTCCCGACGTCCGGCTTGTCACGCTGGTGGTTGATCTCCCTGAACTGGACCGCAGGCCCCGGGGCACCGGGGTCCTCGTGGCACCCCAGACGCCAGGAATCCAGGCAAAGGCACTGACGCACGCCACCGCAAAGTGGGACTGGCTGGCGGCTGCTGCGGGGCCGGGAACCCATGTGCTGCGCCTGTCGTACGGCCGCCTGGAGGGCAGTGGCGCCGAGGGCAGTGGCGCCGAGGGCAGTGGCGCCGAGGGCGGTGGCGCCGAGGGCAGTGGCGCCGAGGGCAGTGGCGCCGAGGGCAGTGGCGCCGTGGGCAGTGGGGGCGCCAATGCCCCGGCCGCCGATTCTGAACTCCTTGCGGCAGCCCTCCGCGATGCGTCCGCGTTGCTTGACGTGCCGGTGCAGGAAAGGGACGTCGTCGGCTGGGATGTGGTCAGGTGGCAGGGTGCGCTGCCGTTCGCGGCTGTGGGCCACAAGGCCCGGGTGGCCGGGATACGCGAAGTCAGCGCGGCGGAGAACGGGCTATGCATTGTAGGCGGGTGGGTTGCCGGCAACGGGCTGGCCGCTGTTGTGTTCGACACACGGAAAGAGGTCCGCAGCCTGCTCAGCTGATCATCGCCCCTGTTCAACGGAATATCGGTCTGCCGGCCGCCCCCGGGGAGCCATATTTCCGGTTTCAGGTCCTTCCGGACATGTGGCTAGGGTCGATGACTATGGTTATTTTCAGGTCCGAACCTTCCCGTTCCAGGACCAGTATCCATGGGGGACTCCGGCGTGGCGCGGCAACTGCCGCCCTCGGAGCGGTACTGGTCTTTTCTGCTGGAATCCCAGCGTCCCAAGCGGCCGAAGGCCGAAGTGATCCCGGAAGGCCGGCCCACGCCAAGGGACCCAAGGACGGTACCGTAATCGACGGCGTGCTGAAGGGCCTGCTGGGCGGTTCGGACGGCCGGCCGAAACCGGGCGAAGACGCACCCTCGCCGGTCCCCACCAGTCCCGCCGCCCGCCCCTCCCCGGTACGCACCGCCCAGCCAGCGCCTCCGGAGACCGCGTCGCCGACTCCCGCACCTGTTGCGCCGACGTCGGCTGCCCCCACTTCGGCGCCCGCCCGGGCTGTTCCTGCCCCCTCGGCCCCGGGCACAGGAGCGCCGGCAACGCCCGGCCAGGAAACCGCCGCGCCGGCCTCAGGTACCTCTACAGCGGCGCCCGCCGCGCCGGCCGCAGGCACCGGCCGGGCGCCCGGCGACGGGACCGGGAGCGGGGAAACCGAGGGCGACGGGACAGGAAGCGACAGGACAGAGAGCGACGGCGGTCCTGCCGCGCCGGGAACGGAAAAGCAGTCCGGCGGCGAGGGATCCCGCCTGTCCGGGAGCAGCCAGGAACCGGCCGCCACCGCGGACGAAACGTCCGCGGCCACGGGCTCTGACCAGGCGGCCGGACAGCCAACGGCCGCCGGAGCTCCCGCGGCCCGGCACAAGATGATCCCGGCACCTGAACCGGCCGCTGAGACCGCCAAGGTATGGCTTGGTGTGGGGCTGGTGGGTTCGGCCGGTGCCGCCGGGCTCCTTTTCGCCAGGATCCGCAACTTCTGACTTATTACCGGATCTGTATTGGGGGTCCGGTAATACAACTTGTGAAATTGGGCACTTCTACGTCTTGTAGAAGTGCCCGGTTTCGACTTGAGGGTGGGGAACGGGCAAACTGGTAACCATGAGCCACACTTCTGCCGAATCTGTCACTAAAACCGAAGAATCAGCCACGCAGTTCTTCACCCTCTGGACCGTGTTCAAGCGCTCCGAGGACATGGTGCGCAGCGCTGACGCTGCCGCCGACTTTGACGCCCTGCTGTCCCGTCTGGCCGACGCCGGCGTGACCCACCGCGGCAGCTACGACGTCTCCGCCATGCGCGCCGATGCCGACGTCATGGTGTGGCTCCACGGCCCCAAGCCCGAAGCCCTCCAGCAGGCCATCCGCGACATCCGCCGCAGCAAGCTCTTCGCCGGGACCGAAATTGTCTGGTCGGCCATGGGCGTGCACCGCGAGGCCGAATTCGCCAAGAACCACACCCCTGCCTATTCCCGCGGTGTGGAACCGGCTGAATGGCTGTGTGTATACCCGTTCGTGCGCTCTTACGAGTGGTACCTCCTGCCCGATGCCGAACGCGGCAAGATGCTGCGCGATCACGGCATGCTGGGCCGGGACTTCCCGCAGGTCATCTCCAACACGGTGTCCAGCTTCGCCCTGGGCGACTGGGAATGGATCCTCGGTCTGGAGGCACCCGAGCTCGTAGACCTGGTTGACCTCATGCGGCACCTGCGTTCCACAGAGGCCCGGCACCACGTCCGGGAGGAAATCCCGTTCTACACCGGCCGGCGCATCACGGCGTCCGAGGTTGCAGAGGTCCTCGCATGACACAGGCTGATCCCCAGGCGGGCCCGACAACCACCGCGGTCAACCCGGTCACTGAGGCCGGGCGGATGGCGCCCAAGGACTACGACGCCGTGCTGCTCGCCTCCTTCGGCGGCCCCGAAGGCCAGGACGACGTCCTGCCGTTCCTTCGCAACGTCACCCGTGGCCGCGGCATCCCCGATGAGCGGCTCGAAGAAGTATCGCACCACTACCGCGCCAACGGCGGCATCAGCCCCATCAACGAGCAGAACCGCCAGCTCAAGGCCGCCCTCGAAGCAGAGCTCGCCGCACGCGGGATCGAACTCCCCGTGCTCTGGGGCAACCGCAACTGGGACCCCTATATCCCGCAGACACTGCAGGACGCGTACGACGCCGGCCACCGCCGGCTGCTGATGGTCACCACCAGTGCCTACTCCTGTTACTCCAGCTGCCGCCAGTACCGCGAGGACATCGGCGTTGCGCTCACTGAGAGCGGCCTGGACGGCCGGCTTGAGGTGGACAAGGTCCGCCAGTACTTCGACCACCCGGGCTTTGTTGAGCCGTTCATCGAAGGTACGGCCGCCGGCCTGGCCGATGTGCAGAAGCAACTCGCCGCCGCCGGCACCCCCGACGCCCCGGTGCACATCCTGTTTGCCACGCACTCCATCCCCACCCGGGACGCCGAGGCAGCCGGCCGGTCCGAGGGCGAACCGCGCGAATTCGAGGAAGGGTCCGCGTACGTTGCGCAGCACCTGGCCACCGGTGCCAAGGTCATTGAAAGGGTCAAGGCCGAATCCGGCCTGACCGCTCCGTGGTCGCTGGTCTACCAGTCCCGCTCGGGTGCTCCGCACGTGCCGTGGCTGGAACCGGACATCAACGACGCCATCGAGGAGCTGGCGGGCCAGGGTGTCAAGGGCATTGTCATCGTCCCGCTGGGGTTTGTCAGCGACCACATGGAAGTTGTGTGGGACCTGGATACCGAAGCCCTGGAGACCTGCCGCAACCTCGGCCTGGCAGCCACGCGCGTTCCCACGCCCGGCACCCACCGGAAGTTCGTGACCGGACTCGTGGACCTGATCTCCGAACGCACGCGTGCCAACAACATCAGCGACCGGCCCGCCCTCACCGGGCTGGGCCCGTGGTACGACGTCTGCCGGCCCGGCTGCTGTGCTAATTTCCGTGGCGAGAAGCCAACCATCGCCGGAGCCGACACCACCGTTGGCACAGGCCATGACGGGTACCCGGCAGGCGGCGCGGGAGCGGCCGCGGGAGAAGGCGTCCTGTGACCGTCCGGATCGGAACCCGGGCGAGCAAACTTGCCCTGACCCAGACCCAGCAGACGGCTGACCAATTGGCCGCTGTGGGCGGCTTCCCGGTGGAGCTGGTTCACATCACCACCGAGGGTGACGTCAAGACCGGATCACTCTCCCAGATGGGCGGCACCGGGGTGTTTGTCGCCGCCCTGCGCGATGCCCTGCTGCAGGAAACCTGCGACGTCGCCGTGCACTCGCTCAAGGACCTGCCCACCGGTGCGGCGCTCGGCCTGACCATCGCAGCGACGCCCAGGCGCGTGGACGTCCGGGACGTGCTGTGCTCACGGGACGGCCTGAAGCTGGCAGACCTTCCGCACGGCGCCAAGGTGGGCACCGGCTCGCCGCGCCGCGCCGCGCAGCTGCGCGCAGCCCGCCCGGACCTTGACGTGCAGGACATCCGCGGCAATGTGGACACCCGCCTTGGCCGCGTCCCGGGCCTGCCCGGCAACGCTGCAGACGCGCGCGGCGACCTAGACGCCGTTGTCCTGGCGGCAGCCGGCCTGGAACGCATCGGGCGCCTGGATACCGTGAGCGAATTCTTCGAGATGGACGTCATGCTTCCGGCACCCGGACAAGGCTCACTGGCTATTGAATGCCGGACGGCTGACGCGCCGCGCCGGGCCGGCTCAACCGAAGGCTCCCAAGGGGTCCTGGCCCAGGCGCTGGCCGCCCTTGACGATGAGGACACCCGCCTCGCCGTGACCGCCGAGCGTGCCGTGCTGGCCCGCCTTGAGGCAGGCTGCGCTGCTCCCGTAGGGGCCTTCGCCTTCCGAAAGGGCAGCATGCTGTACCTCGAGGCAGCGGTGTGCGCCGTCGACGGCAGCCGCACGGTTCGCGAAAAGAAGGCGACGGACGGGCTGACTGAGGTCGGTGCCACCCTGCTCGGAATCGAAGTGGCTGAGCTTCTGCTGGCCGCCGGTGCCGCGGAGATCGCGGACCTTGCTGCCTCCTGAGGACGTGGGCGCACAGGCAGGCGCCCTGGGCGGCAGGCGTGTCCTGATCACCCGGAGCGCCGACCGTGCCCGGCCGCTGGCCTCGCTGCTCAGCGGCCTTGGGGCCGAGCCTCTGGTCCTGCCGCTCATCGACTTCGAACGGGCAACGGACCAGGCAGCGCTGGATGCCGCCCTGGACGCCCTCGCTGCCGGCGGCTTCGACTGGCTTGTGGTCAGCAGTATCACCACGGTGCGCGTGCTCGTGGAAAAGGCTGCCGGGCGCGGGACAACGCCGGCTGGCCTGGTCCCGACCGGAACGCGGGTGGCCACCATCGGGCCGTCCTCCCGGCAGGTCCTGGAAGCAGCGGGCATTCCCGTGGCGCTGGCGCCGGTGGACAACCAGTCCGCCGAAGGGCTCGTGGGCCTCTGGGCGGCAGGCTCCGGGCGCGTGCTGCTGCCGCAGGCGGACATCGCTGCGCCTGGCCTACGCGAGGGCCTTGCGGCCAAGGGGGCCGACGTGACCTCCGTGGTGGCGTACCATACAGTGGACTTCCCGGCGCGGCCGGGATTCCGCCTGCAGGCGGAACTACCTGCCGCCGTCGACCGTTCCAGGCACACAACGGCTGAGGAACTGAGCCCGCTGCAGGCACGGGGAGAGCTCGACGCCGGGACCATCGACGCCGTCGTGGCCGCATCGCCCAGCGCCGCACGCCGCATCGCCGCGGCCCTGCTCCCGCTGGGCAGGTGCCGCTTCATCGCCATCGGGCGCCCGACGGCGGCAGAAGCCGTCACGCTCGGCATTCCGGTGGCCGCCACCGCCAAAGTACCCACCCCGGACGGCATAGTGGCAGCCCTGGGCACAGTATTCGCCAACGAAGGGAACATCCGATGAGTTTTCCGAGTCACCGCCCGCGCCGCCTCCGCACCACGCCCGCCATGCGCCGGCTCACCGCCGAGTACCGCCTGGCTCCGGCGGATCTGATCCTGCCTGTCTTCATCCGCGAAGGCATCGGCGAGCCCGCCCCCATTACCTCCATGCCAGGCGTGGTGCAGCACACCACCGAGTCCCTCAAGCGCGCCGCCGCGGAAGCCGTAGAGCTGGGCGTGGGAGGAATCATGATCTTCGGTGTACCTGCGGAACGGGACGCCCGCGGCACCGCCTCCCTGGCCCCGGACGGAGTCCTCAACAAGGGCATCCGCGACGTCCGCGCCGAAGTGGGCGATGACCTGGTCATCATGGGGGACCTGTGCCTGGACGAATTCACTGACCACGGCCATTGCGGTGTCCTGGACGCCGACGGCTATGTGGACAATGACGCCACCCTGGAAATTTATGGCCGGATGGCTGTGGCCCAGGCGGAGGCCGGCGCCCACGTTGTGGGCCCGTCGGGCATGATGGACGGCCAAGTGGCCGTGATCCGCCAGGCCCTTGAGGACTCCGGCAACAAGAACACCGCCATCCTGGCCTACGCGGCCAAGTACGCTTCGCCCTTCTACGGCCCGTTCCGTGAAGCCGTTGACTCGCAGCTCACGGGGGACCGGCGCACCTATCAGATGGATGCTGCCAACCGCCGTGAAGCCATCCTTGAGGTGGAACTGGACCTCGAAGAAGGCGCCGACATGGTGATGGTCAAACCGGCCATGAGCTATTTGGACATCCTGGCCGACGTCGCCGCGATGAGCCCCGTGCCCGTCTCCGCCTACCAGGTCTCGGGTGAGTACGCGATGATCGAGGCTGCCGCGGCGAACGGCTGGATCGACCGACGCGGTGCCATCACGGAATCTGTCCTGAGCATCAAGCGGGCGGGTGCCAACACCGTGCTGACCTACTGGGCCGCCGAACTTGCGGGTTGGCTCAAGGAATCATGACTGGTTGGGAATGTTTTCGGAGTGCGGGTAGTTTGTATGCGTATGCATGAAAATAGCGAGCATTCCGGAACCACTCCTTCAACCCCGGCCAGCCCCACCGCGCCCGTCCCGGCTGACACCATCCTGCTGGGCGTCAGCACGTTCGGCGACGTCGACCTCGATGCCGACGGCGCACCCAAGCACCACGCCCGGGTGCTGCGCCAGGTGGTGGAACAGGCCAAGGTGGCGGACGCCGTGGGTCTCCACTCCTTCGGCGTCGGCGAGCACCACCGCAAGGACTTCGCCGTCAGCGCGCCGGACGTGGTGCTGGCTGCCATCGCCACGGCGACGGAAAACATCCGCCTTGGAAGCGCCGTCACCGTCCTGAGCTCCGATGACCCCATCCGTGTCTTCCAGCGGTTTGCCACGCTGGACGCCGTCTCCAACGGGCGCGCGGAAGTGATCCTGGGCAGGGGCTCGTTCACGGAGTCCTTCCCGCTGTTCGGCCAGGACCTCGCCGACTACGACATCCTGTTTGAGGAGAAGCTGGCGCTGTACGACCAGGTGCGCTCCCAGAACCCGGTCAACTGGGACGGGCGGACCCGGGCCAGCCTCCGCGGCCAGATGGTCTACCCGCACGTGGAAGGCCGGCTGCTGCCCACCTGGATCGGTGTTGGTGGCTCGCCGCAGTCCGTGGTCCGCACCGCTTCCTACGGCTACCCGATGGTGCTGGCGATCATCGGCGGCGAACCGGAGCGCTTCCGCCCGTATGCCGACCTCTTCCGGCGAACCCTTGCCGAGGCAGGCAAGGAACCGCAGGCACTGTCCGTACACTCGCCGGGATATGTGGCCGAGACCGACGAACAGGCCCTTGAGGAGTACTACCCGCACTGGCTCGCCGTGCGGAACAAGCTGGGGGCGGAGCGCGGCTGGGGCCCGGCCGGGCGCGGGGAGTTCGAAGCCGCTGCGGATGACGACGGCGCCCTGTTCATCGGTTCGCCGGAAACGGTGGCCGCGAAGGTGGTCCGGCTGAAGGGCACACTCGGCGCGGACCGTTTCGAGATGAAATACAGCAGCGGCACCCTGCCGCACGAACAGATGATGCGCTCGATCGAACTGTTTGGTTCCAAGGTGGCACCTATCGTCGCAGACAAGCTGGCGGACATCCCCGCACGCCGCTGACGCCACCGGGAAGCAGCCGGGGCCCGCGCGTGGCGTGGGCTCCGGCGGGCACTGCCGGGATGGGAGAATAGGGGCATGACTCGTTCCGATGCCCTCTTTGCCCGTGCCCAGACCCTGATGCCCGGAGGCGTCAATTCGCCCGTCCGGGCTTTCGGATCGGTAGGAGGGACGCCGCGGTTTATGGTCTCCGCCAAGGGACCGTACCTGACGGACGCCGACGGCACCGAGTACGTTGACCTGGTCTGCTCCTGGGGGCCTGCGCTCCTGGGTCACGCCCACCCGGCCGTCCTCGAGGCTGTTCACGCAGCCGTGGACCGCGGCCTGTCCTTTGGCGCATCCACCCCTGACGAGGCCAACCTCGCCGCCATCGTGCAGGAGCGCGTGCCTGCGGCCGAGCGCGTGCGGATGGTGTCCACCGGCACCGAGGCCACCATGACGGCGGTCCGCCTGGCCCGCGGCTTCACCGGCCGAAACCTCATCATCAAGTTTGCCGGCTGCTACCACGGCCATCTGGACGGGCTGCTGGCCGCCGCCGGATCGGGTGTTGCCACCCTGGCGCTGCCGGGCTCGGCCGGTGTAACCGAAGCCACGGCCGCGGAAACACTGGTCCTCCCGTACAACGATCTTGCTGCAGTCGAGGCTGCGTTCGCCGCCCACGGACCCAATATCGCCGCCGTGATCACCGAGGCCGCGCCGGCCAACATGGGTGTAGTGACACCGGGGGAGGGCTTCAACCTGGGTCTGTCGCGCATCACCCGCGAGCACGGCGCCCTGCTGATCGTTGATGAGGTTCTGACCGGTTTCCGCACCGGCTACTCAGGCTACTGGGGCCTGACCGGCGGCGCGCCGGACGCGGCCGAGCCGTGGACCCCGGACCTGCTCACCTTCGGCAAGGTCATCGGCGGGGGAATGCCGACGGCGGCCCTGGCCGGGCGTGCCGACGTCATGGACTACCTGGCGCCCCTCGGCCCGGTCTACCAGGCGGGTACGCTCTCCGGTAACCCCGTGGCCATGGCGGCAGGCGTTGCCACCCTGACGCACGCCACCCGCGACGTCTACTCGTTTGTGGACGCCCGCTCCCTGGAGCTGTCCTCAGCCCTGTCCGAAGCCCTTGACGGGGCCGGGGTGGACCACTCCATCCAGTTCGCCGGGAACCTCTTCTCCGTTGCCTTCGGTACCTCTGCCACCGGCGTCCACAACTACGCTGATGCGCAGGCCCAGGAAACCTTCCGGTACGCGCCGTTCTTCCACTCCATGCTGGACTCCGGTGTGTACCTGCCGCCGTCCGTCTTCGAAGCCTGGTTCCTCTCAGCTGCCCACGACGACGCCGCCATGAACCGGATCTTCGATGCACTCCCGGCCGCCGCAAAAGCCGCCGCAGCCGCACAAGCCTAGGGCCGCCGTCGGGTATACCCCGCCTGGCTAATGCAAAATCCCCGGCTCCCGGACAAATCCCTGCCTCATGCGAGGGGGATAAGTCCGGGAGCCGGGGATTTTCTGTAGCGGAGCCTAGAGGACGTCCGAGAGGAAGCCCCTGAGGCGGTCCGTCTCGGGGGCGCTGAAGATTTTCTCGGGAGGTCCCGATTCCACCACCACGCCAGCGTCCATAAACGTCACGGTATCGGAGACGTTGCGGGAGAAGCCCATTTCATGGGTCACCACCACCATGGTCATGCCGCCCTTGGCGAGATCGGTCATGAGTGCCAGGACGCCCTTGACCAGTTCCGGGTCCAGTGCGGAGGTGGCCTCATCGAAGAACATCACCTCCGGTTTCATGGCCAAAGCGCGGGCGATGGCGACACGCTGCATCTGGCCACCGGAAAGGTTGGCCGGCCGCACGTCCGCCTTGTGCTTGAGTCCCACCAGGTCCAGCTGCTCCAGGGCTTCGGCCCGGGCCTGGTCCTTGGGCAGCTTGCGGAGCTTGCGCAGGGCCAGGCTGACGTTCTCCACCACGGTTTTGTGCGGGAAGAGGTTGAACTGCTGGAACACCATGCCAATGCGCTGGCGCAGCTCGTCCGGATTGTCCTTGAGGACGGACCGGCCATCCAGCAGGATGTCGCCCTGGTCGGGTTCGATCAGCCGGTTCATGACCCGCAGCAGCGTCGACTTCCCCGAGCCGGAGGGGCCGATGACCGAAGCCGTGGTGCCCTTCTCCACGTGGAGGTCGATGCCGCGGAGAACATGGTTGTGCCCGAACGAGAGGTGCAGGTTCTTGCCGGTCAGGGTGCCGGAGGTAAATTCCGTCATGCGTGGGCTCCCTTGCCGATAGGTGCTGCCAGTTCGTCCGGTTCCTTCTTCTCCGGCCGGCCGGTGCGGAGCCGGTTATCGATGAAGTTCACGAAGTGCGTCAGCGGAACGGTCAGGATCAGGTACAAAATGCCCGCGGCCACCAGGGGGGAGAGGTTTCCGGTGTTGGCCATGGCGTCATTTCCGATCCGGAAGATCTCGCGGTCCGATGACGCCAGCCCCAGCATAAACACCAGCGATGAGTCTTTCAAAAGCGAGATGAACTGGTTCACCAGTGCGGGAAGCACGCGGCGGATGCCCTGCGGCACCACAACCAGCCGCATCGAGTTTCCGTAGCTGAAGCCCAAGGCACGGGAAGCCTCCAGCTGGCCTTTCTCCACGCTCTGGATACCGGACCGGAAGATCTCACCGATGTAGGCGCCGGCGATCAGGGTCAGCGCCAGGATGCCCAACGGGTACGGGTTACGTGAACCGGTGAGTTCCCGGGCGATGGGGCTAAGCCCGATACCGATCACCAGGATCACGAGAATGGCCGGAAGCCCCCGGAACAGGTCGGTGTAGATCCTCGCCGCCCAACGGGCTGCCGGATTCCGCGAAATACCCATGAGGGCCAGGAGAAGGCCAAGCAGGGAACCGAGGACGCCTGACGCCACCGCCAGGATCAGGGTGTTGGGCAAGCCCACCATAAGAAGGGAGGGAATGACCTTGGCCATTTCTTCCCAGTTGAGGAACGTATCACCAAGCTGCTCCAGGAGATCCATAGAGGATGAGGCCCGGGTCAGCTCTGGGGAACCGAAGCAGCCTTGCTGCCCGGCTTCCAGTCGGCGGGGGTCTCGCGGTCCGGGTACCACTCCTTGGTCAGCTTGGACCAGGTGCCGTCAGCAATAACAGCGTCCAGGCCCGAGTTCAGCGCGTCAATGAGCGGCTGGTTGTCCTTGGCCACGGCGTAAGCCGTGAAGTTCTGGGTGTTGACCACAGACTCGGCGATGACGGTGCCGTCGCCTTCCTTGACCTGGCCGGTGGCCTGCTGCGACGGGGCTACCCACGCATCGATCTGGCCGTTGCGCACGTTCGCGTAGACGGTGGCGTAGTCCGGGAAGCGGACCGGCTCAAGCTTGAGGGTGTTCGTGACGTAGTCGTCCTGGACCGTGCCCTGGACAACGCCGATGCGGACGTCAGCATTGAGGTCCTTGAAACCCTTGACGTCGCTGTCGGTCTTGGCAACCACAGCCATGAAGCCGAAGTCATAGCCGTTGGTGAAGCCCACGTTGGCGCGGCGGGCGTCCGTTGTGGAGATCGAGGAGGATCCGACGTCGAACTGCTTGGTCTGCACCTGGGAAAGCAGGGCCGAGAAGTCAGTGGCGACGAATTCAACTTCGAGGCCCAGCTTGCCGGCAATGGCGCGAAGCAGCTCGTTGTCGTAGCCGGTGAACTTGCCGGAGGGGTCGATAAAGATGTTCGGCGGCGCGTCGGAGAGCGTGCCCACCTCGAGCTTGCCGTCGGTGTTCAGGCCAAGCTTCGTCTTGTCGATCTGGTCGAGCGGGGTGACGTCGGCGGTGGTGTACCTGTCCAGCGTTTGCTGGTCGCTGCCGGCGAGTGCATCGGTCGGTGTGCCGCTCGGCTCAGCGGTGCCCGTGCCGCAGGCGGCCAGCGATACCGCCAGCGCCAGCGCAACGGGAACGCCGGTCAGCCACTTCATGGCTTTAGTCTTCATGAGGTAGTCACTTTCATCTGAGTCATAAGTTCAACCGGGCCGAAAGGCTGCGCGTGGAGCGCCTGGAGCCTTGCTCCCAGGATGCAGACCGGCCGGGAGCGGGAATACCGCAGAACATAATTATCTCATTCCCGCGATTCCGGCGTCTTTATCGAATAACGCAAGGAAATATCGGCATGATCGCCGAATTAGTGATGTACTGAAAAGCGGTGTGAACGTCAGGTGAATGGATGTTGTCCATGACATCGAATAGCGCGGTTTGATGCAGGGCCCCTTGAAGTCCGCGCGAGCGTGTGAGTTAGCTCTCCCTAAAAATCTCCGCGGCTGGCATCCTCCGGGGGAAGGACCGGCCATTCGCCTTCAATGACGGCCGTGGGCTTGGTCTTGCGCAGGTAGTTCTGGAAGTCTGCCGCCTGGCTGACTGCCCAGTCCTTTTGCATCTCGTGCAACTGGCTGGCCGGCATCTTGAGCTTAGGGAACTTGATGGCCATGGCGTCCAGCATCCGGAGCGTGGCCAAGGCATCGGCCGCGGAGGTGTGCGCGTTGTCCAGCGTGATGCCGTATTCCTCGCAGAGCGCGGTCAGGGTGCGCTTGCCCTTGCGGTAGCGGTCTACCTGTTTGTTCATGATGTAGGGGTCCAGCACCGGAAACCGGGTGAGCTGGCGGACGCCGTACCGGGCCGATTCAGCGGCCAGGACCGTGAAGTCGTAACTGGCATTAAACGCGATGACCGGAACGCCGGCGTCGAACAGTTCCTGCAGAACGGTCGCCAGCTCGCCGGTTACTTCGTGGGCAGGGCGCCCCTCCCGCTGAGCCTGTTCGGTGGTGATGCCGTGCACATCGCTGGCCTCGGTGGGAATTTCAACCCCCGGATCGGCAAGCCATTCGTGTTCCTTGATGACGTCGCCCTGGTGGTCCACCACCGTCACCGACGCCGTGACGATCCGTGCGGCCCGCGAATTGCGTCCGGTGGTTTCGAGGTCGAAGGCTGCGCGGGGGAGGGTGTTCCAAGTGGTCATGCTTCAACGCTACCGGCCGGCACCGACAGGACCCGGCAGCGCCACTGCGGCTAGTCTGGATCCATGCGGATTGAGTACGTCGAGGCGGTGCTGGCGGTGGTTGAGCTGGTTCCGCCCGGGAGCGCACTCGCGTACGGCGATGTGGCCGAGCTGCTGGGATCCGGCGGTCCCCGGCAGGTTGGGCGCGTGATGAGCCACTACGGCAGCTCCGTACCCTGGTGGCGCGTCCTGAAATCCAGCGGGCACGCCCCCGAAGGTCATGAAACCGAAGCCCTCCGCCACTACCTGCAGGAGGGGACGCCGCTCCTCGGCCATCCCGATGAGTATCTTCTGACAGGCGAAGGGCGCTGGCGGGTTGACGTCACCGCGGCGCGCTGGTCGCCGACTGATGACGATTTCGACCGGATTGATGCAATTGCCGAGCACCTTGAGCTGCGCCTTCATCGATTGTCAGTGGCTGATGATGGAATGTCTGTGTGACCGTAACAGCTTTAGATCTTGATCCCGCCGGCTACCCCCTTGGCGAGGCCCGTACGGGGTTCCATCCGGGAGGAGCCGGGGGCACGGGCCTCCGGCTCCTCCCGCCCAGGCAGGTCCATGCCGAGGTTCCGGTGCTGTCCATTGACCAGCGGCAGGCCGTCTCCGTGCCTCACGGCTCGGGACCGGTGATGGTCCCCGGCGCGCCCGGAACCGGCAAGTCCACCGTTCTGATCGAAGCTGCCGTTCGCCGTGCCGTGCAGGACGGGGTGGATCCGGAACGGATCCTGATCCTGGCGCCGGGCCGTCTGGCCGCGGACTCGCTCCGGGACAGGTTTACCGCAAGGCTGGACACGAGCCTGAGCACCACACCGGCCCGGACGTGGGCTTCCTACGCCTTTGACCTGATCCGGCGGGCCAAAGCGGAGGGTATCCTGCCGCTCCCGCGGGCGCCACGGCTCCTGTCAGGCCCGGAACAGGACCTCATCATCCGGGAGTTGCTGGAGGGCCACCGGATGCCCGGTCTCGAACTTCCGTGGCCCGCTGATCTGGAAGCGGCCCTGGAAACGCGCGGTTTCCGGCACGAAGTGCGCCTGCTTTTTGACCGGATCATCGAATCCGGCCGGACAGCAGCCGATCTCGAGGAACTCGGACGGCAGTGTGCACGGCCGGACTGGATCGCCGCCGCTTCCCTCTATTCGGAGTACCGGGATGTCCTGGACCTGCGGATGCCCGAAGCATTCGACCCCGCGGGGATCATCACCACCGCCCGCCAGATTTTCCAGGACGAGCCTGGCTTCCTGGCAGCCGAACGCGAACGCCTGCAGCTGGTACTGGTGGACGATATGCAGGAGGCAAACCCCGCCGTTTTTGAACTGCTGGCTGACATTGCGGCCGGCAAGGACTGCTACGTTGCGTTCTCACCGGACACCGTGGTGCAGGGCTTCCGCGGAGCCAGGCCGGACCTCGTCGCTGACCTTCCTCGGCTGCTGTCGCCCGGGTCCGGCGTCGTGGAACGGCCGCTGTGGCACACCCACCGGCACGCTCCCGCCATTGCCGAGGCCTGGCTTGGAGTGGCCAGCCGGATCTCACAGCGCGCCGGCGGGCAACTGGCCCGGCGGCTTGAGCAGCCCGGTTCCGCGGATAACGCCCCGCACGCCGGAACCGCCGCCGTCGAACGTTCCGCTTCCGGAACCCCGGCGGCTGCCGGAACGGTGGAAGCGCACCTGGTCCCGTCCCCGGTCCATGAGCTGCGGTACGTGGCCCAGCGCATCCTGGACCAGCACGTCAACCATGGCCGCGACCTTGCGGAGATCGCGGTGATTGTCCGAAACGGCGGACAGCTCAGCGAGCTGCAGCGGTACCTTTCGGGGCAAGGGATAGCGGTGCGCGTTCCGGTTGCCGAATCTGCGGTCCGTGACGAAGTGGCGGTGCGTCCGCTGCTGGATGCGTACGCCATCGCACTTGACCCCGCGCTGCTGACGCCGGAGGCCGCCGTCGCGCTGCTGACGTCCCGGATCGGCGGCGCGACGTCGATCGAACTGCGCCGCCTCCGGCAATCCCTGCGGCGCGAGGAGCTGCAGGGCGGGGGCGGGCGTACCAGTGATGCCCTGTTGGTTGAGGCGCTCCTGGAGCCGGGTGCGCTGGTGACCCTGGGCGTGGAGGGCAGGTCCGCACGGCGCACCGCCCGCATGATTCAGGCCGGACAGAACGCCGCGGCCCGGCCCGGCGCCAACGCAGAGACCGTGCTCTGGGCCCTCTGGCACTCCACCGGGCTGGCCAATGCGTGGACTGAATCCGCCCTGTCCGGGGGTTCTCACGGGGCACGGGCAGACCGCGACCTGGACGCCATGATGGCACTCTTCCACACCGCCGAGCGGTACGTGGACCAGATGCCGGGCGCCGGCCCTGAGCAGTTCCTCGAATACCTCCTGAACCAGGAACTGCCCATGGACACGCTCGCCGCACGGGCACAGGTGGATGACGCCGTGGAACTGATGACTCCGGCGAGTGCCGCCGGACGGCAGTGGCCCGTCGTCATTGTGGCGGGGCTGCAGGAAGGCGTCTGGCCCAACACCCGGCTCCGCGGGGAGCTGCTGGGCAGCAGCCTGTACGCAGACGCCGTGGAACACGGGGTCAGCTACGCGTTGCAGCTCGACCCCCTGAGCCGGCTGCGGGAAATCCGCTACGACGAACTCCGGAGCTTCTCCACCGCCGTTTCCAGGGCGGAACAGCTCCTGATCTGCACGGCTGTCTCCTCGGAGGACGACCAGCCGTCGTCCTTCCTCGATTATGTGGCGCCGCTGGAACCCGGGCAGGAGGGCCGGGGATTCACTCCGGTGGAACGCCCCATGACGCTGCGTGCACTCGTGGCCGAGTTGCGCCAGTACGCCCAGCTGGACGGAAAGTTCGAGCCGGAAGCCGCCGAGGCCGCCAGGGTTCTTGCGGGATTGGCAACGGCAGAGCCTCCCGTACCCGGAGCCCACCCGGATACGTGGTGGGGGCTGCTGCCGCTGAGCACGTCGGAGCCCGTGGTCCCCAACGGCGGGACGGTCTATGTTTCGCCCTCCAAGGTGGAATCCGTGCAGAAATCTCCGCTTGACTGGTTTGTCCAGGCTGCCGGGGGCGAGGCCGCCACTGATTTCGCCCGCAGCCTCGGAACATTGGTCCACGCCATCGCACAGGACCTGCCGGAAGCTTCCGGCGGGCAGTACGTCGAGGAACTCATCCGTCGCTGGCCCTCGCTCGGGATGAAGGACAACTGGGAAGGCAAGCTCGACTTCCAACGGGCCGAAACAATGGTGCGCAAGCTCGCCCAGTACGTCCTGATAATGCGCAGCGAGGGCAGGAGCCTGCTGGGCGTCGAACAGGATTTCGAGGTACGCCTGCCTGACCTCCCGCCCGTGCCGGCCGTCGAAACCACAGGTCCGGGCGCAGGAACCGCCAGTCCGGGCGCAGAAACTGCGGTGCCCGGGACCGGTATCGCTGACTTCCGCCACCCCGAACCCCGTGCCGCGGTCCTTCGCGGGCAGGTAGACCGGCTGGAGATCGACAGCGAAGGAAGGCTGGTCGTGGTGGACCTGAAAACAGGCAAAAGGCAGCCTGGCAAGACAGAGTTGTCTCGCCACCCGCAGCTGGGGGCCTATCAGGCTGCCGTCCTGGCCGGCGGTTTTGGGGACGCCCCCGGCATGGCCGCTGCTGCCGCGCCGGGTACCGCCGGGCCGGGCGCAGCGGAGCCGGGTGGTGCTGTGCTGGCACAGCTGGGCACCACAACGAAGAGCCCCGGAGTCCAGCAACAGGAACCGCTGGACCCGCAGGAAAACTGGGCGCTGGACATGGTCAACGATGCGGCCGCGCTGATGGCCGGCAACAGCTTCGAGGCGAGGCACGATCCCGCGAAGGGCGGCCACGGCGGTCATGGCTGCCGGCTCCCGGAGGTCTGTCCGCTCTGCATCCGCGGAAAGCAGGTCACGGAATGAGCCTGCAGCCTCCCGAGCCCCTCTTCAGCCCGGAACGGCTGTCGGCGCTGTTGGGTGAAAAGAACACTCCCACGCCCGAACAGTCCGCCATCATCTCTTCGCCCCTGGCACCCCGGCTGGTGATCGCCGGAGCAGGTTCCGGCAAAACCGCCACGATGGCCGACCGCGTGGTGTGGCTTGTCGCCAATGGGTGGGTCAGGCCCGAAGAAGTCCTGGGTGTCACGTTCACCAGGAAGGCTGCCGGCGAACTTGCCACAAGGATCCGGGCGAAACTGGCTGCGCTGCAGCGCATCGCGGCCCAGGACACCGGGCATGCCGTCTTCCCGGCGGGTCTGCTCAGCACCGACGCCCTGGAGCCCAAGGTGTCCACATACCACTCCTTCGCCAGTGGAGTCGTGTCTGATTACGGGCTGCGGCTCGGCGTGGAACGGGACGTTGTGCTGCTGGGCGGTGCCCAGGCGTGGCAGTTGGCCACCGAGGTGGTGGAAGCGTTCGACGGCGACTATCGCCACTTCAAGGCGGCAAAGTCCACACTGGTCAAGGCAGTCATCCAGCTGGCGGGCGAGTGTGCGGAGCACCTGCAGGAACCGGCCGGCGTCGAGTCCTGGCTGATGGCGCGGCTCGAGGAATTCGAGGGGCTGCCGTACGTGGCCGGTGCCGCCAAAAACGGACCCCAGGCCGCCGGCGAACTGGCCGCCATGCTGCGTACGCGGGCCAGCGTCGCGGACATGGTGGGGCGCTACACGGCAGCCAAGCGGGCAAGGGGAGCCCTCGACTTCGGGGACCTCGTGGCGCTCGCCGCCCGCGTGTCCCGGGAGGTTCCTGTGGCCGCCGAAATGGAACGCCAGCGGTACAAAGTGGTGCTCCTGGACGAATTCCAGGACACGTCCTATGCCCAGCTGGTGTTGTTCTCCCGCCTCTTCGGCGAGGGCCATGCCGTCACGGCCGTGGGAGACCCGAACCAGTCGATCTACGGTTTCCGCGGTGCATCCGCCGGACAGCTGTTCCACTTTGTCCGCGAATTTCCCGTCCGTCTGGAGAGCCCGGAGGGCGGGGACGGGCAGGCCAGGTTCCAACTGGCGCCAACGTCCTACCTCACCACGGCCTGGCGCAACGGCAGGGCGATTCTCTCCGCGGCCAACATCATGTCAGAAGCCCTGGGCAGGGCGGAGGCGCTCAAGGCGCCGGCCGGCACAACTCCGGAAGCCGCAACCGTGCCCCCGCTGCAGCCCAGCCCGTTCGCGGTGGAGGGCCAGGTGGTGCTGGGCCGCTTCGGTACCGACGTGGATGAAGCCACGGCCCTGGCCGGGGACGTCCTGAAATACCGGATCACGGACTTCGAACGCGAGGCGGACGGGACTCCGGTTCCGCCTGCCCTTGCGGTGCTTTGCCGGCGCCGGGCCCAGATGGAAACCATCCGTCGCGAGTTCGAATCGAGGGGAATCGCCTACGAAATTGTGGGACTCGGCGGACTCCTGGACACCCCCGAAATTGTTGACCTCGTGGCCACCTTGCGTGTGTTGGCAGACCCGGGGCGGTCGGACTCGCTGATGCGCCTCCTTGCCGGAGCCCGGTGGCGGATCGGCCCCGCAGATCTGATGGCGTTTCGCGACTGGTCCAGCCAGCTTGCGCGCCGCCGCGGACATCTGGCGGAGGCATCGTCTCCGGATGGCGACAGCGGGGAGGCTGCCGATGACGCCGTTATTGAAAGCGACCTGACTGACGGGGCCAGCCTGGTGGAGGCGCTCGACTGGCTGCCACGTGAAGACTGGGTCTCCGCCAACGGCCGCGCCCTGACCATCGAGGCGCGCGAACGGCTCGCGAGGCTGTCGGCTGAGCTCAGGCAGCTGCGCGGGTACCTCGGCGATGACCTGACCACTTTGCTGGGCGAGGTGGAACGGGCCATGCTGCTCGACATCGAAGTGGCGGCCCGCCCGGGTATCAGCATCCATCAGGCCCGCCGCAACCTGGACGCGTTCCAGGACGCGGCGGCCGGCTTCCTGCGGACTTCCCACCGCGTGGATATCCTCGCGTTCCTTGCCTGGCTCGAAGCTGCCGCCGCAGAAGAGAACGGCCTTGAAGCGCCGCCGCCGGATATCAACCGCGAGGCCGTACAGCTGTTGACCGTCCACGCCTCAAAGGGTCTGGAATGGGACGTTGTTTTTGTCCCTGGCCTGAATGCCGGCGCCTTCCCCAGCAACAAGGACTCCCGCTGGAGCAGCGGCTCGGCCGCACTGCCGTGGCCCCTTCGCGGGGACCGCTCGGACCTGCCCCAATGGGATACCGACCAGCCTGACAAAAAAGGCTGGCTGGACGCGGAGAAGGACTTCAAGGCAGCGGTCCAGGTCCACGGTGAAGGTGAGGAACGACGCCTCGCGTATGTGGCCTACACCAGGGCCAAACACGTGCTGTGGGTTTCCAGTGCAGCCTGGGTAGGGTCCCGGGCCGGCCGCGCGGAGATGTCGCCGTTCCTGGCTGAGCTGGAGCGGCTTGTCGCTCCGCTGCAGGGTGGCAACCCGGTGAAGGGTGGGAACCCCGCCGGTGCCGTTGTGCACCCCGCGTCGGTGGAGGAAGCCTCCTTGCCGGAGAAAAGCCCGCTGACCACCGAGACGGAGCTGGCCGGGTGGCCTTATGACCCCCTCGAAGGCCCGGCCGATCCCCGGACGGGTGAACGCCTGCGCACTGTCCCTGGCAGGAGGCTTGCCATGGAGGCCGCGGCGGCACGTGTGCTGGCCGCCATGGAGGCCGGGCGAATCGGCGCGCAGGACAGGGCGCTCCGGGGGCATGCCGCCGACTGGGCCAGGGAGGCTGCCCTGCTGCTGGAACGCCGGTCCCGCCGGGCAGGCGGACAGGACGTGCACCTGCCAGGCCATATCTCCGCGTCCACCCTGGTGGACCTGGGTGAAGACCCCGGGGGAGTGGTGAGCCGGCTGAGGCGGCCGGTGCCCCGCGAGCCGGGCATGTCCGCCCGGAAGGGCACTGCCTTCCACTCCTGGGTGGAGGAATACTTCGGCACCGCCGGGATGCTGGATCTTGGCGAGGCCCCGGGGTCGGACCACCACATCGACGCCGCTTATGACCTCGATGCAATGGTGGCCACGTTCAAGGCCTCGGAGTGGGCCGACAGGTCACCGGCGTTTGTTGAAGTTCCGGTCGAAACCCGAGTCGGGGACGTGGTGGTCCGTGGGCGCATCGACGCCGTCTTCCAGGATGCAGACGGCCGCTGGGACCTTGTGGACTGGAAAACCGGACGCCGGCCCTCCGCATCCCAGCTGCGCGCCAAGTCCGTCCAGCTCGCCGCATACCGGCTCGCATGGGCCCGGCTCAAAGGCGTACCGGTCGACGAAGTGCGTGCCGCATTCTTCTATGTCGCGGATAACCAGGTGGTGCGGCCGCACGATCTGGGTTCCGCCGAAGAACTGGAACTGATCGTGGCGGCCGCCCTCGGACCTAGTGTTTCCTGACGTCCACGATGCTGATCGCCGCGGTGGAGGTGTCTTCGGCCGCTGATTCGTCAGCGGCCGAAACCGCTCCAGCCGGCATCGAATCCGCCGGGATGGGGCTTACCTCGACGGCGGGCCGCGCCGGAGCGGACTCCAGCCCCGCGATGGATGCCCTCGCGCCAGGCACGGCCACAGGCACCTTAGGTACAGCCACCTCAGGTTCAGCTACTTCAGGTACCGGCACCACCGTGACCGCCGGTACTGGAGCTACGCTCACGGCAGAGACAGGTGACGCGGCAACTCCCGGTGCCAGGGTCACAGACGGTACGGGGTTCACTGCCGCCGACGGCCCGGCGTCGGCCGTTAAACCGGCCGCGGCAGGTGCCTTGCCCGGCAGCGGCTCAACGCTGATGGCCTGCCCGCCGTGTTCTTCGACGTCGGCCGCGAGGGTTTCGAGCATGCCTTCAGCTTCGGCGACCATGTCACCGTCAGCGGCCGCAATGCCCTTGACGAGGTATTGGGCGAGGGCGAACTCAGCGGACAGCGCGGCCCGGCGCAACAGGTGCTGGTCCGGAGCATCCCGGCGGTTGTCGGTATAGCTGGCCAGAACGGCGTCCACGAAATCCTGTTCATTGGAAGCAACCAGCCACGCGAAGTCGTCTGCGGGGTCGCCGATCCGGAGGTCGGTCCAGCCGGTCACCGCCGTGACGCGGCTGCCGTCGACCAGCAGGTTGTCCTCATGAAGGTCGCCGTGGACAACGCTCGGGTTGAACCGCCAAAGGGAGACGTCCTCCATGGCATGTTCCCAGCGGCGCAGCAGCGAAGCCGGAATCTTTCCGGTGGTGGCCGCCTGGTCCAGTTCGTTCAGCCTGCGCTGACGGAACTCGTTGGGGGTATAGCTGGGGAGGTCGGCGTTGCTGACCAGGGACCGCGGAAGATCATGGATTGCGGCCAGCGCGGTACCCACCTCCTTGGCGAGTGCGGCCGGGCCGGCGGTCAGTTCCTCAACGCTGCGCGTGCTGCCCGCCAGGTGCGAGTAGACGAACGTGCTCAGGCTGCCGAGGCGGACACTTCCCGCCACAGTGGGCATCAGGAAGGGCAGTTCGGCCCGGATGGCCGGGGCGAACGCCCGCAGGACCAGGAACTCGGTTTCGAGCCGTGCGCTGGCCTCCGCATGCCGGGGCGACCTGACCCGCCAGCGCTTGCCTTCTGAATCAAGGAGCAGGGCGGAGTCGAAATCCGCGGGGTCGTCCGCGGCGGAGCTGACGGCGGTGGGGGTCAGCCCGGGGACTGCCGCGGTTGCTACGGCTGCCAGTTCGATCGGTTTTCTTCTCACCGTTCCACGGTAGATTGGCTGGCGTCCAACACAACGATGTGCGGCGGCGAGTCTCCAGATACCGTGGAAAGTAGGGTAGGTTGCCGGGCCTGAGGTCCTCGCCACATGTTCCCCGGATTCGCCTCCGTAAATGTAAATTGTCGGTCCGAGTCAGTACGGTGGACACATGAGTCATGCGGAGTCTGCGTCACCGGCCTTTCAGGCGCAGGCAGTCCACCTGCCGGCCAACCACCTCGTCGACACCGTCCTGCCGGTGCGGCCCGCCCGGGTGGACCGGGGCTCCGTTGAACGTGTCCGGCCCGGGATGGTTGAGGAACTGCTGGCCAGCGGGCAGACGCGGGCGGTTGTCCTGGCCGGGAGGCAGGCCCTTGTGCAGGGAAACCAGCTGTTCCTGCCGGCAGCGTCACACTTGCTCGCCGGTCTCGGAGCCCTGGGTACGGTCCCGAAGCAGGCCATCTATCTGGGCGCGGCGTTGGCTGGCTCGGACCTGCCTGCCGGCACGGAGGTTGTCCTGGTCATCCTGCCCGAGGCCGTTACCCCGGGTACGGCCGGGATCCCGCTGGACGCTGAATGGGCCGGCTTCCGCGATGTCGCTGCTGTCCTGAACCCCACCGATACGGCCCTATTCGTTGAAGCCAGCGCCATCGCCAACTGGCACGCCACCCACACGCACTGTCCCCGCTGCGGTGCCCCCACAGTGGTTGAGGCCGGCGGCTGGGTGCGCCGCTGCCCGCAGGACGATTCAGAACATTATCCTCGGACCGACCCCGCCGTCATTGTCACCGTCGTCGGCCCGGACGGCCGGCTCCTCCTGGGCGGCGGCGGCCCGGTGGATGCGAAGAATTACTCCACGCTGGCCGGATTTGTGGAGCCGGGAGAATCCCTTGAACAGGCCGTCATCCGCGAAATCCATGAGGAAGTGGGCGTCAGGATCACCCGCTGCCAATACCTGGGCTCCCAGTCATGGCCCTTCCCTGCATCTTTGATGCTCGGGTTTTCTGCGGTTACGGAAGACACCGAGGCAACGCCCGACGGCGTGGAAGTCACCCGGGCGCGTTGGTTCACGCGGGAGCAGCTGCAGGATGCCGTACTCGCCGGGGAGATCACCATCTCCAGCCGGTTGTCCATTGCGCGTTCCCTCATCGAGCATTGGTATGGCGGCCGAATCCTGGACCGCAGCGAAACCTGACCCCCGGCCAGGCGGCATCCCTGGCGCTGACAGGCGGCAGTACCACTTACACACCCCACAACCAGAGCAGCAGACGTGACCACAGAGAATCCAGATAGTTCACAGTCCCTCGAGGAACGCATCCTCGGGGGACTTGACGCCGAACAGCGGGAAGTCGCCAGCACCCTGAACGGCCCGCTGTGCGTCCTGGCCGGCGCCGGAACGGGAAAGACCCGCGCCATCACGCACCGGATCGCCTACGGTGTGCACTCCGGCGTCTACAGTCCGCAGCGGCTCCTCGCCGTCACGTTCACCGCCCGCGCCGCCGCGGAAATGCGCAGCAGGCTGCGGGACCTTGGTGCGGGCAACGTGCAGGCCCGCACCTTCCACGCAGCGGCTTTGCGGCAGCTGCAGTTTTTCTGGCCGCAGGCCGTGGGCGGCACGCTGCCCAACCTGCTGGACCACAAAGCACAGATGATCGCCGAAGCGTCCCGCCGGCTGCGGCTCAGCACCGACCGTGCGTCCATCCGCGATCTCGCCTCGGAGATCGAGTGGGCCAAGGTATCCATGCTGACCCCGGCCAATTACCTGGAGAACGCGCAGGGGAGGGGAACCCCCGGCGGTTTCGACCTCACCGCCGTCGCGCGGGTCTTCCAGTCCTACGAGGATGTCAAGACTGACCGCAACGTAATCGACTTCGAGGATGTACTGCTGATTACGGTGGGGATACTGCAGGAGGACCAGAAAGTGGCCGCCACTGTCCGCGAACAGTACCGGCACTTCGTGGTTGATGAGTACCAGGACGTTTCCCCGCTGCAGCAGCGCCTCCTGGAACTGTGGCTTGGCGGCCGGGACGAACTGTGCGTCGTGGGCGACGCCAGCCAGACCATTTACTCCTTTACCGGCGCTTCCCCCAAACACCTGCTCAACTTCAAGGCGCAGTATCCCGACGCCAACGTGGTCAAGCTGATCCGCGATTACCGTTCCACGCCGCAAGTGGTCAAACTGGCCAACGACCTCCTGGCCGCACGGCGCAGCGGCGGCCCGGTGGCCGATTCTGCCTGGGCCACCCCGCTGCAGCTGGTCGCCCAGCGCCCGGCCGGGCCGGTACCGCAGTTCACCGAATGCTCCGATGATGAAGCCGAAGCCGCCACCGTGGCCCTCAAGGTCCGGGAACTGCTCGACGCCGGCACTCCGGCAAGCGAAGTCGCGGTCCTCTTCCGCACCAACGGTCAGTCCGAGGCCTACGAGCAGGCCCTGGCAGCGGCAGGGATCGGATACCAGCTGCGGGGCGGGGAACGGTTCTTCGCGCGAAAGGAAGTGCGCGATGCCATCCTCCAGTTGCGGGCGGCTACCAGGGCCGTGGCTGAATCTGGCACGCCCGAACCGCTGGGCCAGCTGGTGCGGGATATTGTTGCATCCCTCGGCTACACGGAGGCCCCGCCCCATAACGGCGGCGCCCTGCGCGAACGCTGGGAGTCGTTGGCCGCACTGGTGGCACTCGCGGACGAACTGGTCCAGGTCCGGGGCGGGCAATTCGGTCTGGCCGACTTCGTAAATGAACTCCAGGAACGGTCCCTCGCCCAGCACGCCCCCACGGTCCAAGGTGTGACCCTGGCGTCGCTGCACGCAGCGAAAGGCCTGGAATGGGACGCTGTGTTCCTGGTAGGCCTCAGCGAAGGCCTGATGCCCATCTCCTTCGCGGACACTCCCGAAGCCGTGGACGAGGAACGCCGCCTCCTGTATGTGGGAGTCACCCGCGCCCGCGAGCACCTGGCCCTGTCCTGGTCAACGGCCCGGACCCCCGGCGGCCGGGCCAACCGCAAGCCCTCACGCTTCCTTGACGGCCTGCGGCCCAACTCCGTGGCCAGCTCCAGTGTCCGTGGCAAAGGACCGGCTCCGCGCCGCAAAGCTGCCACACCCGCCACCTGCAGGGTCTGCGGGAGCATGCTGGCCAGCGGCGCCGAGCGAAAAGTGGGACGCTGCAACGACTGTCCGCCCAGCTACGAGGAACAGACCTTTGACGCCCTCCGGCAATGGCGCAAGGAAACCGCGCTGGCCGCTGAAGTCCCGGCCTTTGTGGTGTTCACCGATGCAACGCTGACTGCCATCGCGGAGGCTAAACCGTCGTCGCTGGAGGAACTCGCCGCGCTGGCCGGCGTCGGCCCGTCCAAACTCGAACGCTATGGGGAAGAAGTGCTGCGGGTGCTGGTCGAAAGCAGCGTCCTGTGAGCGGCCAGGGCAGCAGGCAGCCGCTGCGGCTGACCACTCCGGGCGGGGCTCCGGTGGAAGTGCGCAGGTCGGCCCGCCGGACCCGGACTGTTGCAGCATTCTGGGAAAACGGGACGGCCGTGGTGGCCATTCCTGCCCGGTTCACGGCGGCCCAGGAATCCGAATGGGTCCACCGCATGCTGGAGAAGCTGCACCGCCAGGGTGAAAAACGCACCGACAAAACACGGAAACAGCCGGCCACCGATTCCGCGCTGGCTTCCCACGCAGCGGATCTTTCAGCCCGGTATTTAGGCGGCAGGGCAGTCCCGACGTCGGTCCGCTGGGTCAGCAACCAGAACTCACGCTGGGGCTCCGCGACGCCGTCGGAAGGAACCATCCGGCTCTCTGACAAACTCCGGCCCATGCCTCAGTGGGTTATCGACTACGTGCTGCTGCACGAGCTCGCCCACCTGCTGGTGGCCAGCCACAACTCCGCGTTTTGGAAGCTGCTGGAAGCCTATCCGGACACCATGCGCGCCAAGGCATTCCTTGAAGGCGTCTCGTTCGCGACGTCCCGGGGCCTTGCCGGCGACGACGGCACCTGTCCAGCCGGCGGCACCGGGCATAGCCACGGCGACGCCGACTAGGATCCCTGGCTAGCCTTTGGGCTTGTCCGCATCACCGGCGTCGGACGAACCAGCGTCGGATGGCCCGTCGCCGGTGTCAGAGGCGCCGGCCTCGGAAGCACCGGCCTTGGAGCCATCGGCGCCGGAACCGGGCTGCGTCGCATCATCCTTCGCCGCGTCATCCTGCGGCGCGTCGAAGCCGCCGCTCAGCAGCTTCTGCAGGGCATCATCCACTTCACTTTCGCTGGCCTCTGCCAGCTGACGGCGCCCGCCGAAGCCCTGCGGGTCATCGAGGTCCGCAGCCGTGGGCAGCAGGTCGGGATGCTGCCAGATGGCATCGCGTCCCTCGATGCCGCGCTCCTCCTTCAGGACGGCCCACAGGGTGGCGGCCTCCCGCAGCCGGCGCGGGCGCAGCTCCAGTCCCACAAGGGAGGAGAACGCGTGTTCGGCCGGGCCGCCGGTGGCGCGGCGGCGCCGGACCGTTTCACGGAGGGCAGCCGCGGAGGGCAGCATCTTCTCCGTGGCGGAAGCGGTGAGCTCATCCACCCAGCCTTCAACGAGGGCAAGGGCGGTCTCGAGCTTTTCGAGGGCCTGCTCCTGGGCGGGCGTCCGCTGCGGCATAAACACGCCCTTGGACAGCGCCTCCTGGATGCCTTCGGGGTTGCTCGGGTCAAGGTCCCGGGCGAGTTCCTCAATGCGCGACGTATCAATGTGGATGCCCCGCGCGTACGCCTCGATGGCGCCGAGCAGGTGGCCGCGCAGCCAGGGAACCTGGACGAACAGGCGGGCATGGGCTGCCTCGCGCACGGCAAGGAACAGGCGGATGTCGTTTTCCGGCAGGCTCAGGCCCTCGCCGAATGCGCTGACATTTGCCGGCAGCAGGGCCATTTCGAGGTCGGCCAGGGGAACACCGATGTCTGTGGAGCTGACTACCTCGGCGGAGAGTGCGCCGATGGCCTGGCCCAGCTGCATGCCGAAGATCGCTCCGCCCATGTTCTGGAGCATGGATGATGCCCCGCCCATCATGGACTTCATCTCTTCGGGCATTTGTTCGGTCATGGCGCTGGAGAGCGCGTTGGCGATGCTGTTGGCAACAGGTTCGGTCAGGCGCTTCCACGTACCGAGGGTGGCTTCGACCCACTCGGCACGGGACCAGGCCCGGCCAATCAGCCCGGTGGCAGGCAGGTCTGTCACGGGGTCCAGCCAGAGTTCAGCGAGCCGGAGGGCTTCGTCCACTTCCCGGGTCTGCAGGGAAGTGACTGACGGGTCGGCGGAGCTGGCGGCAACCCGGCGGGCATTCTCATGCGCGAGCTGCCAGTTGACGGGCCCCTCGGAGGGGGCGCTCATCATGGCCTGGACCTGTGAAAACATCTGTGCCAGGAGGTTGGGGTCGTCCGGCAGGCCGGCTGCTTTCGCCAGTTCGGCGGGGTCGAAGTTCTCCATACCCTTGCCGCCCATCAGGTTCTGCAGCATCTCGGTCAACGGATCCTTGGGCGTGTCATCGCCGTTGGACGGATTGAGTGGGTTGGAGGTCATGGTCCCGCCGATCGTCGGTTTGAGCATTCAACTTCACGGTACCCCGGGCCGCGGCGGCTGTCTGCCGGACAGGGGCGGCGTTCGCTGTAGGCAAAGAGCTGGCCGCGGGCGCCACCGCGTAGTGTTGGTTCAGTGACTACAACCCGTGGCGACCATCCCAACGAGGACCACGCTCCAGAGCTCGACGCCGGCGCAACTTCAGGTGCCGGAGCCCCGGCAGGAGCACCGGCAGGAGCACCGGAGAGAGTTCCTGCCGGGCAATATACTCCGCGGGAGTCCCGGCAGGGGGATCGGCGGGTGTCCGTGATGATGCTGGCCGGAATGCTGGCACTGGGGCTGGGGATCGCGGCAGGCACCATTCCTGTGCCGTACGTTGTGGAGAAGGCCGGACCCACCTTCAACACCCTCGACCGGACCGGGGAGAACCCCGTGATCAGCGTTAAGGGACACGAGACCTATCCCGCCAAAGGCAACCTCGACCTGACCACCGTGTATGTGGAAGGCGGCCCGAACGGCCCGCTCAGCATCCTGGGCGTGTTTGGTGCATGGCTGGACCGGTCCAAATCCGTCTACCCCCAAGAGCTGATTTACCCCACGGGCACCACCAGGGAGCAGGCCGAGGAACAGAGCTCTGTGGCCATGACCACATCCCAGGAGAACGCGGTGGCTTCGGCGCTGCGGGAGCTCGACATCCCCTTCGGCCAGCAACTGCAGGCAGCAGGGCTGACCGATGGGTCGCCGTCGACGGGCAAAATCGAAAACGGCGACATCTTCGAAACGATCAACGGCAAGCCGATCACGTCCCTCGCGGTGGTGCAGGAAGAACTCGCCGCCGGAAAGGGCGCGCCAGTCACACTCGTTGTTCAGCGGGCAGGGGAGTCCGTTAGCCAGACCATCACTCCCATGGACAACGGCGCGGGCCGCTACATCCTCGGCGTCATGCTGAAGTATCTGTTCGACTTTCCGTTCGACGTGACAATTTCCTTGGACAAGGTGGGCGGTCCCAGCGCCGGCTTGATGTTCTCGCTGGGCATTATCGACACCGTCACACCGGGTGACCTGACAGGCGGCAAGCACGTCGCCGGCACCGGGACCATCAATCCCGACGGCATTGTGGGTCCCATTGGCGGCATCCAGCAGAAAATGCAGGGCGCGCGTGCCGGCGGGGCCACACTCTTCCTGGCACCGGCAGAAAACTGTGACGAAGTTCCGGGACACATTCCGGAAGGACTGCAGGTGGTCAAAGTTGAGAATCTCGCCCAGGCGCGCTCCGCCGTCGAACTTGCCGGATCGGGCCAGGACACGGCGGGTTTGCCCGTCTGCACCACCAACTAGACTGAGGCCAGGAACTAAGCTTTACCGCCACTCGTGGCAGATATGACGGACGTTGCCACACGCTTGACCGGTGCCGGACGTCAACCGCACGCACGCTCCGAATGTAAATCTGACGATCAGCTATGAGGTACCGAGTTTGTCCCGTCCCACCAGCCCCATCCCGCCCGGAAGACCCCCATCACGACGAGGGGCCCTGACACCCACCCTGATAGTCGTTGCCCTTGTAGTTGTGGGCTTTATCTTCTTCGCCAATGTGTGGACTGATGTCCTGTGGTACCAGCAGCTCGGTTACTTCGAAGTGTTCGTGACCGAAAACCTCTCCCGGATCCTGATCTTCCTGGCCGGCTTCGCCCTGATGTTCGCCGCTGTCTTCTTTGCCATCCGGATCGCCTACCGCGCCAGGCCCGTCTATGCGCCCGACTCTGAAATGCGTGACAACCTCAACCGGTACCAGGCACAGCTCGAACCGGTCCGCCGAGTCGTTATGGTGGGCCTGCCCATCCTGTTCGGTTTGTTCGCTGGAAGCGCGGCCGCCAGCCAATGGCAGCGGGTCCTGCTGTTCTTCAACCAGGAGCCGTTCGGCGAGAAGGACCCCCTGTTTGACCTGGACATCAGCTTTTATGTGATGACCCTGCCGTTCCTGGGCTTCGTCACGGGATTCCTGATCAGCGTTGTGGTGGTGGCCGGCATCGCCGGAATCCTTACCCACTACCTCTACGGCAGCATCCGCCTGCTGGAACGCGGCGTGTTCACCAGCCGTGCGGCACAGATCCACCTCGCAGTGACCGGCGCAACCTTCCTGATCCTGCTGGGCGTCAACTTCTGGCTGGACCGGTACTCCGCGCTGCAAAGCGACGGCGGCCGCTGGGCGGGTGCGCTGTACACCGACGTCAACGCCGTCATCCCCACCAAGGCGATCCTCGCCGTCGCGGCCGTTTTGGTGGCCATCCTCTTCATCGTTGCGGCGTTCATCGGCCGCTGGCGCCTGCCGGTCATCGGCACCGCCATGCTGATCATCACCTCGATCCTCGCGGGCGGGGTGTACCCGTGGGTCATCCAGCAGTTCCAGGTACGGCCTTCAGAAGAGACCTACGAGCGGGACTTCATCAAGCGCAACATCGATATGACCCGGGCCGCCTACGGCCTCGACCAGATCCAGGTGGACCGCTACGACGCAACAAACACCGCGAACACGGGGGCCCTGGCCCCGGACGCCCAGACCACAGCCAACATCCGGCTCCTGGACCCCAACCTGATCTCGGATGCGTTTTCCCAGCTTGAGCAGTACCGGCCGTACTACCAGTTCCCGGACGCGCTGAACGTGGACCGCTACGAGGTTGACGGCAAGGTCCAGGACACTGTGATCGCCGTACGCGAACTCAACCCGACCAACGTCGCCACGAACCAGCAGGGCTGGCTCAACCAGCACGTTGTCTACACCCACGGCTACGGCGTGGTCGCGGCCAAGGGAAACAAGTTCACTGTCGATGGCAAGCCGGAGTTCCTGCAGTCGGGCATTCCCTCCACGGGCGTCCTGGGCGACGACTCCACGTACCAGCCGCGGATCTACTTCGGCGAGAACTCGCCGGAGTACTCCATTGTGGGCGCGCCGGACGGCGCCACACCCCGCGAGCAGGACAGGCCTTCCGGTAAAGAAGGTGAAGCGGACAACCAGTACACGTTCGAAGGCAACGGCGGTCCGAACGTGGGCAGCTTCTTCAATAAGGTGCTTTACTCCATCAAGTTCCAGTCCTCGGACCTGCTGCTGTCCGATGGCGTGAACGCAGAGTCGCAGATCCTGTACGACCGCAATCCGCGGGAACGCGTGGAGAAGGTCGCACCGTACCTGACAGTGGACGGCAACGCCTACCCGGCGGTTGTGGACGGCCGCGTCAAGTGGATCGTCGACGGATACACCACCTCACAGTTCTACCCCTACTCACAGCAGGAGCAGCTCTCCGCGGCGACTGCCGACTCACAGACCTCCGCAGGGCGGTCTGTCGCCTTGCCTAACAGCTCGGTGAACTACATCAGGAACTCGGTCAAGGCCACCGTGGATGCCTACGACGGTGCGGTGACCTTGTACGCCTGGGATGACCAGGACCCCATCCTGAAGGCATGGCAGAAGGTTTACCCCTCGTCTCTGAAGCCCTACTCGGAGATGTCCGGGGACGTCATGAGCCACGTCCGCTACCCGGAGGATCTTTTCAAGGTCCAGCGTGAACTCCTTGGCCGCTACCACGTCACCGATCCGGGCAGCTTCTACCAGGCAAAGGATGTCTGGAGTGTTCCGAACGATCCCACCGTGGATACCGACGTCAAACAGCCGCCGTTCTACATGTCGCTGCAGATGCCTGACCAGGAGACGCCGGCCTTCCAGCTGACGTCATCGTTCATTCCCCAGATTGTCAACGGCACGGCCCGCAACGTGCTGTACGGCTTCCTGGCGGCTGACTCTGACGCCGGCAATGAGAAGGGCGTGAAAGCCGAAAGTTATGGGCAGCTGCGGCTCCTGCAGATTCCGCCGGAGATCCAGGTTCCCGGTCCGGGCCAGGCCCAGAATAAGTTCAACTCCGATCCCACCGTGTCCCAGGCCCTCAACCTCCTGCGCCAGGGTGCTTCGGAGGTCCTCAACGGCAACCTGCTGACCCTGCCCGTGGGCGGCGGCATCCTGTACGTCCAGCCTGTTTACCTCAAGTCCACGGGTGAGACGTCCTACCCCACGCTGCAGCGTGTGCTGGTTGCCTTCGGTGACAAGGTGGGCTTCGCTCCAACGCTCGACGGCGCGCTGAAGCAACTCTTCGGCGGTGACTCCGGTGCTGCTGCCGGTGACTCGGACAACACCGGCCAGACGCCTCCTGCTCCCGGCGAGACGCCGCCGCCGAGCGCGGGTGCCCAGGCTGACCTCAAGGCGGCACTTGAAGCTGCGAACGCAGCCGTCAAGGCAGGGCAGGCGGCCCTGGCCGCCGGCGACTTTGCCGCCTACGGGGAAGAGCAGAAGAAACTAGCTGCCGCCCTGCAGAAGGCCCTTGATGCCGAGGTGAAGATCCCGGTGGCGGCCCCTGAGACCGCGCCATCGCCGGAGGCAACCCCTTCAGCGGAAGCCACGCCGACGCCTTCGCCTGCAGCGAGTAACTGACGACGGCCCAGCGAGACGCACATCACGCCACCAGGATTTGGCCTCCCGTTCACCGGACGGTAGAGTTGATCTTGCGACGCGGGGTGGAGCAGTTCGGTAGCTCGCTGGGCTCATAACCCAGAGGTCACAGGTTCAAATCCTGTCCCCGCAACTGGTGGAAAGTCCGGATTCTGGAAACAGGATCCGGACTTTCTGGTTTAAGCTGCCACGGTGCCGGAGATGGGGCCGCTGACTGATGGCCGCCGGGGCGGGTGGTAATTGCCTCCGCCAAACTAGGGTAGTGTTGATCTTGCGACGCGGGGTGGAGCAGTTCGGTAGCTCGCTGGGCTCATAACCCAGAGGTCACAGGTTCAAATCCTGTCCCCGCAACCATGTGAAAGACCCCGACCGGCATTACGCCGGCCGGGGTCTTCTTTTGCCCGATTACTGCTGCTTCCTAGTATTCTCGTTCGCAAAGCCATTTGAGCACTGGTCAGTCATTCTCGAGAGGAATGTTGTTCGATGTCCACACCCACGAAGAAGCCCGGTTCTGCGACGGGCAAACGGTCCAGGCTGTACTGGGGTGTGCCGGCCGCTCTTGTGGCCCTGGTGCTTGTGGTGCTCCTGGCCAAGTGGATGACCGGACTCCCGGCTGTGGCCTCGTTCCTGGCTGACTATCCGGGGCATTCGGAACTTCCCGATGGTGCGCCAGTGGGTTTTCCGGCCTGGCTCGCCTGGCAGCACTTCCTGAACGGGTTCTTCCTGCTGCTCATCATCAGGACCGGCTGGCAGGTGCGGACCACCACACGCCCCAGCGGGCACTGGACGCGTAACAACAAGGGCCTGATCAAGACCAAGAACCCGCCCGCCAAAATCACGCTGGAGCTGTGGCTGCACCTGACGCTGGACGCGCTGTGGATCCTCAACGGACTCGTGTTCGTGGTCCTGCTGTTTGCCACCGGCCAGTGGATGCGGATCGTGCCCACCAACTGGGACGTCATCCCCAATGCGCTGTCTGCGGCACTTCAGTACGCTTCGCTGAACTGGCCCACGGACAACGGCTGGGTGAACTACAACGCGCTGCAACTGCTGACGTACTTTGCCACGGTCTTCATCGCCGCCCCGCTGGCGTTCATCTCCGGCATCCGGACGTCCCCGGCCTGGCCCAAGAAGGCACCGGCCCTGAACAAGGCCTATCCCATGGAACTGGCGCGGGCCATCCACTTCCCGGTCATGATCTACTTCGTGGCGTTCATTGTGGTGCACGTGTTCCTCGTCCTGGCTACGGGAGCTTTGCGCAACCTGAACCACATGTACGGGGGCAGTGACGACGCCGGCTGGTTTGGTTTCTGGGTGTTCGTCGCCTCTGTTGCGGTGATGGTGGCGGCCTGGTTCCTGGCGCGCCCACTCTTCCTCCGCCCCATTGCCTCGCTGACGGGCAAAGTCAGCCGCTAACGGCCCGTCCAGGCACTGCGCACGCCTTCGCCTTAGTCCTGCTTCTGGTCCTTGAGCCGCTGGTAGGTGGCCAGCGCGCGCTCTCTGGACTCGGGCAGCCCCACCACGGGCGCGGGGTAGCCCTCCACGTCGGGCTGTTTCCACGGTTCATGGATGGCCTCGCTGTCCAACGGGGCCAGTTCCGGGATGAACTCGCGCAGGTAGCGGCCCTCGGCGTCGAACTTCTTGCTCTGCGTCACCGGGTTAAAGATCCGGAAATAGGGGGACGCGTCGGCGCCTGAGCCCGCCACCCACTGCCAGTTCGCTGGGTTGCTGGCGGCATCGGCGTCCACCAGGGTGTCCCAGAACCACTCTTCCCCGAGCCGCCAATCGGCCAGGAGATTTTTGACCAGGAAGGAAGCCGCGGCCATCCGGACCCGGTTATGCATCCAGCCTGTCTGCCACAGTTGCCGCATCCCGGCGTCCACCAGCGGATATCCGGTCCTGCCCTGTTGCCACGCCGCCAGTTCGCCCGGGGTGGGTTTCTGCCATTCGAAGGCATCGAACTCCGGCCGGTAGTTGCGCGTAGCCAGTTGCGGGTTGACGTACAGAAGCTGCCAGCAGAACTCACGCCAGCCAAGCTCGGACCGGAAAATCCCGATGTCGGGACCCGCCTCCGGCGGGAAGCGGAGACGGATTTCGTGCCAGATGCGGAACGGACTGATCTCGCCGAACCGAAGATGGGGTGAGAGCCTGCTGGTGCCCTCCACTCCGGGCACGTTCCGCCCCGTACCGTAGTCCTCGGCCGGTCCGTCCAGGAAGTCATCCAGCCGCTGGTGCGCGCCGGCTTCCCCGGGCTCCCAGGTCTTTGCCAGGCCGCCGCTCCAGTCCGGTGACACGGGCAGCAGGCTCCAGTCGGCCAACGGCTCACTGACTGCCATTTTCCTGCGGCCCGCCGGAGCGGGGGAGGGCAGGCGCGTCGGCGCATCCAGGGGTTTGCGGGGTTCACCTGCCGCCCCACAGGCGCGCCAGAACGGCGTGAACACCTTGTAGGGCCCACCGCTGCCGGTGGTGATGGTCCACGGCTCGAACAGGAGATTCGCCTGGAAGCTGGTGGCTTCGATGCCGCTCTCCGCAGCCCAGGCCTTGATGTCCGCGTCCAGCGCACGTTCGGGGCCGCCATAGCGGCGGTTCCAGACCAGCTGCCGGGCACCTGTTTCCTCCGCCAGCTCCCGTATGACCTTGGCGGCCGGACCGCGCCTGAGGGTGAGGGCCGAACCGGTTTTTTCCAGATCGGCCGCCAGCGACGTCAGGGAGTGGTGCAGCCACCACCGGACGGCACCGCCGAGGGGCCGGATCCCGTCTGATTCCTCGTCCAGGATGTAGACCACCGTGAGTGGCAGGCCGAGCCCGGCGGCGTGGGAGAGGGCAGGATTATCGTCCAGACGGAGGTCATCACGGAGCCAGACGATGGTCGATGCGACGGAAGAAGCCATGGACTCCACGCTACACACCAACCAGCAGCGCCAGCCGGCAAAGGCCGGAGTTCATGATGAACCCCGGCCTTGACGGCGCCGCCCGCTGATCCAGCGGAGGCCGGTGGCTACAGTTTGTCGAAGTCGGCTTCGTCCACGGTGGACCCGGACCGGATGGAGTCGCCCGAGGCTCCGAGCGCAGGCTTGGCGCCGCCGGACTTCAGGGCTGCCAGGCGAGCTTCGATTTCGGTCTGCTCCCCGAGGTCCTCGAGCTGGTTGAACTGGGCGTCCAGGCTCGACGCAGCAAGTTCCTGCTGGCCGCGGACCTTGGCCTCTTCACGGCGGATCTTCTCTTCGAAGCGGCCAACCTCGCTGGTGGGATCCATGAAGTCGATGCTCTTGATGGCGTCGTGGACCTGGGACTGTGCTGCCGCAGTCTTCGAGCGGGCCACCAGTTCGTTGCGCTTGCTGGTCAGCTCGTTGAGCTTGCCCTTCATCTGGTCCAGGCCGGTCTTGAGCTTGTCCACCACTTCGCGCTGCGAGGCGATGCTGGGCTCTGCGCCCTTGGCCTCGTTCTCAGCGGACATCTGGCGCTGCAGGGCCACCTTGGCGAGGTTGTCGAACTTCTCGGCATCAACGGTGTCGCCGCCGGCACGATACTCGTCCGCCTTGCGCGAGGCGGCCAGGGCCTTGTTGCCCCAGTCCTGTGCGTTCTTGACGTCTTCGCGGTAGTCGTCCTCGAGCATCCGGAGGTTTCCGATGGTCTGGGCAACTGCGGATTCAGCTTCCGCAATGTTGTTCGTGTAGTCCCGGACCATCTGGTCCAGCATCTTCTGCGGATCCTCAGCGTTGTCCAGCAAAGAGTTGATGTTCGCCTTTGCAAGCTGCGCGATCCGGCCGAAAATGGACTGCTTAACCATAGTGTTACCTTTCGTCCTGCTCAGTGGTGGCCACTGAAATCAGTGAACCGTTGTTGTACAGCTTCCTTGCGCCGGCGCGCGGTAGCGTCGGCGCCCCGCCTTCAGCGCTTAGAAGTCACCGCCGCCGCCGGAGTCACCGCCCCAGCCGCCCATGTCTCCGCCGCCGAAACCGCCGCCGTCACCGCCCCAGCCGCCGCCGTCGCTGTGACCGCCGCCCCAACCGCCGCCGCTGCCGCCGTTGAGGATGGAGTTGATCAGGATGCCGCCAAGGATGGCGCCGCCGAGGCCGCCGCCGCCTCCACCCCGTCCGCCGAACATGCCCCCGCCGCCGAAGCCCTGGTTGGCATAACCCCCGAAGTTGTCGACGTCTGCCTGGGCCAGCTGAGCTGCCTGGGCTGCGAGGGCGTGCGCCTGCTGGGCGTAGGTGAGGGCGGTCACGGGATCGTTGCGGGAAATGGACAGTGCGTAGTCCAGATTGCGCTGCGATTCAGCGAGCCGCGTCCGGGCTTCAGTGCCCACTCCGCCACGACGGGCGGTGATGTAATCCGAGGTGGCACTGATCTGTGCCTGGGCCGACATGATGGTCTGCTGCAGGGACGCCTGGGCGCGACGGGCCTGGTCCTGCTGGTTGCGGATGCCGGTAAGGGACTGGTCCAGGGACTGGTGCGCGGTCTCAACCCGCTGCAGGGTGGCGATCGGGTCAATCTTCCCGCCCTGGATTTCTGCCTTGACCTGGCTAAGCGCGGCTTCAACCCCGGCCACCGGGCCGGCGAGTTCGGGATGCTGTCCGGATTGGATCATGGCCTTCGCCTGGGCAAGGTCCTGGGAAGTCTCGACGACGGCCGCCTCCAGACCGCTGCGCGCCTCGTCCAGGCTGGCGGACACCTTGGTGATGGCATCAAGCAGGACGTTGGTCTGATGCAGGCTCTCCTCAGATGCGCGCACGGCAACAGCTGCCAGGCTGCCTTCGCCGGCTGCGAGCTTTTCCTCGGCCGTGGCCGTGGCGTTCTGAACGAATGCCAGTCGTTCCTTGGCCTGGGTGATGTTGTCAGCCACCTGTACCAGGGCGCTGTCGGCATACTTGGCCCGCAACGCCGTCAGTGACTGTTCGGCGCTGGTGATCTTGGCGTCGGCCTCGCGTGCTCCGGCACTGACAGTGGCCAGGGCCTGCGGGGCGTTCTTTTCGAGTTCACGCAGGGAATCAAAGTCTGCTTTTTGCTCCTGGAGCGAGCCGAGCGCTGCCTCGGAGCGGCGGATGATCTCGCCGTACCAGCTGCGTTGCTGCTCCTCAGTATCCGGGATGTGGTCATCGAGCTGCTGTTGAAGTTTGAAGGATTCGGTCATGTGGGCTTTTGCCTCGGCCAAAGCCTTGGTGAAGTTCCCTACAGCGGCGTCACCGTACTGTGCCTCTGCGAAGCCGAGTTCCTGTTCGCTGGATTTGATGGCGTCGTCGGCTTCGATGATGAGCGATCCGCTCTTGCGCCGGAGTTCCTCGATGCTCAGTGATGCCAGCGGATCGAGCTCCGCGCCCTGGGGACCGTAGCTGGCGCTGGATGCCTGGGCGGCCTTCTTGCGTTTGTTTCGGAAGTAGAGATACGCGCCGGCTCCACCGGCGGCCGCAATGCCCGTTCCAACCAGGATGGCTGCGCCGGCGCCGTCACCGGAGGGAACGGTTCCGCTCCCGCCGCCTGCTGCATCGCCAATGGCGGCGGCTGCGTCAACGGCTGCCTGTGCCCAGTCGCCGGCGCGGAGCTGTGGGTCCACCGCGCTCGACAGGATCTTGTCCCGCTGCGCGTTGGTGATTTTGCTGTTGCCGGGTTTGCTGAGCTGGTACTTCCTGGACTCGGTCGCAACCGCAAGAACCAGGGCGTTCTGCCCCAGTTTGGCATTCGTTGCCACTTCGGCGGCCCACTCCGCGGGAACATCCGGATTGGTGAAGGTCTTAACATAGACCACGTGCAATGTCATCGCGTGGTCTGTGCCCAACTTCTTGATTGCTGACTCAACCTCGGCTTTGTCGCCGCCAAGGACTCCGGCCTTGTCGACAATCTTTGTCACCGGGTCCAGCGCGACAGGATCCTCCGCAAAAGCCGCGCCGGCAGGAACCGCGAGCAAACCGGTCAGGCCGATTACGGCGAGGATACGCTTGAACTTTGACCGCATGTGCAACCCTTCAGCACGCTTGACACCTATTCGGGACGAATGAGCGTCTCAGAATGCAGCAGCGCCCCCACGCATTGGTGTAAAGCCGCAGGTCGCTGTGGCATTTCCTTTTGATTCTATGGTGCACCCGGCAGTGCGTCCATTGGGGGGAATATGCCACCAGCGAAACCTCCGGCCGGCCGGGAAAGCGGCACAAACACCGCTCTCAGGAACCTCTCAGCGAACGCACGCCCCAGTTCCAGTCAGACGGTACATAGTTAATGCAGACGAGGATGAAAGGAAGTCACATGACTGAGAACCCAACCCCGGGTGCAGCGCCTGGAAACCGGGAGCCGGACGAGAACCGGAATCCGGCCCGGACCCCTGCGGAGGACCGCAGCGACGCTGGCGGTCACTCCTATCCGACCGAGCGGTTGGACCGTCCCGGGCCAACTGAAAACCCTACGCAGGAACTGCCCGGGGCACCCCGTCCGGTTTATCCTCCCCGCGAACCCTTCTACGGCCAGCAGTCCCAAAACCAGCAGTCCCAGAACCAACAGGACCAGAACCCGTACGGCCAGTCCACCAGCGGACACCAATACGCCCAGCCCGGCGCGCACCCAGCGCTTCCCGGCAGCTATTCGGGCCAGTACAACTCAAACCAATACAACAACGCCACCCCCAACCCGGCTGACGCCCCGCGGCGGAAGGCCGCGTTCGGCGTCGGCACCCTCGTGGCAAGCATCCTCGCTGCCGGCCTCGTCGGCGGCGGGGTGGGGGCGGTGGCGACGGGCGGCATGTTCGACAACGGGTCCCCGGCGGCGGTCAGCAGCAACAGCCAGCCCGGCACGGTCATCGTCAACAACCAGGATGACGTCAATGCCATCACGGCTGCCGCACTGAAGGCCACCCCCAGCGTGGTGACCATCAGCGCCTCCAGTGGCGGTTCCGGCGGGACGGGCTCCGGCATCGTCCTGGACAAGGAAGGGCATATCCTGACCAACACCCATGTGGTGACGCTCGACGGCCAGAGCGCAAACGCCGCCCTGGAGGTCCGCACCAGCACTGGCAAGGTCCTCAAGGCCACTCTCGTGGGCACGGACCCGCTCTCTGACCTGGCGGTCATCAAGGTGGACGACACTTCCGGACTCACCCCGGCCGCCCTGGGCGATTCCGGCAAGCTCAATGTGGGTGACACGGCCATCGCCATCGGCTCCCCGCTGGGCCTCACCGGCACTGTCACGGACGGCATTGTCTCCACGCTGAACCGGACCATCAGCGTGGCATCCGCGGCGGCCCCCAAGGACGGCGACGAGTCCCAGGACGACGAAGGCGGCTTTAAGTTCGCGCCCCCGGGCGGCGAACAGGGTCAAAGCACGTCGGGACAGGGCTCCATTTCCATCAACGTGATCCAGACCGATGCTGCCATCAACCCGGGTAACTCCGGCGGTGCACTGGTCAACACCGACGGCGAAATCATCGGCGTGAATGTGGCCATCGCATCCGCCGGCTCCGATTCCTCATCCAGCGGAAACATCGGCGTGGGCTTCAGCATCCCGATCAACCACGCCAAGCGTGTTGCCCAGGAGATCATCGATACCGGCAAGGCCTCGCACGGCCAGCTTGGCGTCAGCGTCAGGGATAAGGCGTCCGGGAGTTCGTCCTCCAACTTCTCGGTAGGAGCGGACGTGGCCACGGTGGAGGCCAACTCGGCGGCTGCCAAGGCCGGCATCAAGGTGGGCGATGTAATCACCAAGTTCAACGACCTGGTCATCAGCGAGTCCAACCAGCTGACGGCAGCAGTCCGTGAACAGGCCGGCGGCTCAACCGCCAAGCTCACTGTCCTGCGCAACGGCCAGGAGCAGACGGTTGACGTTACGCTCGGCACTGCGGCGGACCAATAGGCAGTACGGCACGAAGCAACAACGACGGCGGCGCTCCGGTGAGCGCCGCCGTCGTCCGTTGCCCGCTGACCCCGACAGGCAAACGCAGTGACACAGGCGTTAACGGGGCGGCAACGGAACACGGCTATATGGTTAGCTAGGATCTACCCGTACCCCGGGCGTTCCGAGGCCATGACCCCATCCGGCTGGCTGTCCACAAGCATGGAAGGCTGCTGTAAACACAGTGGAAGAGACATTGAAGATCATCGTCCTGGTCAAGCATGTACCGGACGCGCAGTTCGACCGTCACCTCAACGGGGAGGGCTACACCACGGACCGCGATGAAAGCATCCTTTCGGAGCTGGACGAATACGCGCTGGAGGCAGCCCTGCAACTGGCAGAAGCCCGTGGCGGCGCCAAGGCCGGCAATCAGGTCATCGCGCTGAGCATGGGCCCGTCCGGCGCGGTCAACGCGGTCAAGAAGTCGCTCCAGATGGGCGCCACCGAAGGCGTGCACCTCACGGACGCGGCGCTGGCCGGTTCAGACGCTGCCGCCACGTCACTGGCGCTCGCCGCCGCTATCCGCCACCTCGGCGCGGTAGACCTTGTCCTCACCGGCATGGCCTCCACCGACGGCGAAACCTCGCTGGTGCCGGCGCAACTGGCTGAGCGCCTCGGCCTCCCGCAGGTCACCTTCGCGTCATCGCTGACGGTCGACGGCGGACGGCTCACCGCGCGCCGTGACGCGGACACCTTCTCGGAAACCGTCGAGGCGCCCCTGCCGGCTGTCGTCTCCGTGACCGACCAGATCAACGAGCCGCGCTACCCGAACTTCAAGGGCATCATCGCGGCCAAGCGCAAGAGCATCACCACGCTGTCTCTGGCAGACATCGGGGTTGATCCTGCGCAGGTGGGCCACCCCGGATCGTGGACCACCGTGACGTCCGCGGCCGAGCGCCCGCCGCGCACCGCCGGCACCATCATCACCGACGAAGGCGACGCCGGCATTAAGCTCGTCGACTTCCTGGCCGCCCAGAAGCTGCTCTAAGAGGGATCACAGACATGGCTAACGTACTTGTATTCATTGACAACCCCGGGGACGCGCTCAAGAAGAGCAGCCTGGAACTGCTGACGGTAGGCCGCGCCCTGGGCGAAACCGCCGTCGCCGTCAACGGCGACCTGAACCCCGCTGTTTTGGCCGCCTTCGCCGACTACGGTGTCAGTGCCGTCTTCCAGCCCTCCGCTGCAGACCTGGATGACTATCTCGTGGCGCCCAAGGCGGCCTACCTCGCGGCTGCCGTCGGCGCTGCCGGTGCCTCCACCGTGCTCCTCGACAATTCACCGGAAGGCAAGGAAATCGCGGCACGTCTCGGCATCAGGCTCAGCGCCGGCGTCATCACCGACGTTGTCGCGGTCGACGCCGACGGCACAGCACATAAGTCGGTCCTCGCCGGGTCCTACACCACAGCTGCCAAGGCTGTAACGCCCGTTTCCGTGCTGACCCTGAAGGCCAACAGCGTTACCCCCGAGCCGGCCTCGGCACCGAGTGCCCCCTCGACAAGCACCGTTGAGGTGCCCGCCGACGGCACAGCAGCGGCAGCACGCATCACAGCCCGCGAGCAGAAAGTGGCCAGCGGCCGCCCGGACCTCACCGACGCCCGGATCGTTGTGGCCGGCGGACGCGGCCTCGACGGCGACTTCGGCCCGGTGGAAGAACTCGCAGATGCCTTGGGTGCTGCCGTGGGCGCCTCGCGCGCAGCCACCGACGCCGGCTGGATCAGCCACGATGCACAGGTGGGTCAGACCGGCAAGACCGTGTCCCCGCAGCTCTACATCTCTGCCGGCATCTCCGGTGCCATCCAGCAGAAGGCCGGGATGCAGACAGCGAAGGTCATTGTTGCCGTCAACAAGGACGCCGAGTCCCCGGTCTTCGAGATCGCCGACTTCGGCATCATCGGGGACCTTTTCGACGTCCTGCCCCAGGCCACGGAAGAGATCAAGAAGCGCAAAGGCTGATTGTGGCTGAATCCGCTGCCTCTGCACAGAGCCCGTTCAACCCGGCCACACACCGGATTGAGCGGGTGCTCTGTTTTGCCGCCCATCCCGACGACATTGACTTCGCTGCCGCCGGCACCATCGCCGCCTGGACAGCCGCAGGCGTCCACGTCAGCTACTGCATCATGACCGACGGCGACGCCGGCGGATTCGATCCGGCGCACCGCGCCGAAATCATCACCTTGAGGGCTGCCGAGCAGCGCCGGGCAGCCGAGCTGGTGGGCGTCAGCGACATCCATTACCTGCATGAACGCGACGGCTACCTCGAACCGACGCACGAAGTGATCAAAAGCGTGGTGAAGCTCATCCGGGAAGTCCGTCCCGACGTCGTGCTTGCCATGCATCCGGAGCGGAACTGGAACCGTATCCAGAAGAGTCACCCGGATCACCTGGCAGTGGGCGAGGCCGTGACCCGGGCCGTGTATCCCGCAGTGGAAAACCCGTTCGCCTACCCTGAACTGGCCGACGCAGGACTGGCTGCGTACAAGCTGCCCTGGCTGTGGCTGTACGCCGGTCCGGATGCGCGGGAGAACCACTTTGTAGACGTCACGGACCATGTGGCTGCGAAGCTTGACGCCATCCACGTACACGTCAGCCAGCATCCCGACGTTGCGGCCATGGAGGTGGCGGTCCGGAAGGGGATGCTGGCCAACGCGGGGCGTGCAGGGCTGGCGGAGGGCCGCAGCGCCGAAGCGTTCCACGTGGTTGCGGTCAACAGTCCGGAGACCATCGCGGGTTTTTAGGGAGTAGCTGTCCAGATAATGAAGCCTGAAACTTCATTATCTGGACAAAAACCCCGGGGAAACCCGGGATCCTCAGGCACCCAGCGGCGCGGCTGCGACGATGGGGAAGGTCGGGGCAGCTGAGCCACCCACCGGCTCCACGGTGATTCCCAGGGATGCAGCCGACGCGATCCCCTTCACCACGGCCGGCTTGGACAGCGCGGCCTCATCCATCAGGCCCTGCGAGACAGGTGCCGAGCCGTCTTTCGGGATCAGCCACATCTGGTAGACCTTGCCCGACGGCGGGGCGGGGACGTCATTCATCTTGACTACAAGCGCATCCTTGGAGGACGAGATCAGGACCGTTGCCGTTCCGCCTGCCGCCACGGGGACTGTCGCTTCCTGGACGTCCTCGGCCCGGACCACCTGGTTCAGGGGGTCGTTCTGATCGGCAACGTAGCTGCCGACGGCCACGCCACCGAGCGCGATCACGGCAGCCGCAGCGGCTGCGGCGAGCCAGCGGCGTGCGCCGGCAGGCCGGCGTCGTGCCTGCCCGCCTTGTTCACGGCGAAGCCTCGCAGCCGAGAGCTCATCCGGTGCTACTGCCTGCTGCCGGACGGCCGGAGCGGCTGCGGGAGCGGAAACAGGCACCGCAGAACCGTCAGCAGGGAGCTGCGCGAGGGCGGGCAACTGCGACACGATGCGTGCAAACAGATCCGCGGGAGGTTCCTCCTCTGCGGTAAACGACATGGCCAGGGTTTCCCGGGCCTGGCGCACCCGCTCCAGGAAGATATTCCGCTCAGCCTCCGGGGCAGCGGAGATGTAGCGGTCAATGGCGGCGCGTTCGTCGTCGGTCACCGCGTCCAGGGCATAGAGCTCGGCCAGGTCCACGGCCCGCCCTGAATCCAGGTCGGCAGCGATTTCGAGGCCGAAGGACCCGGGCCGGCGGGCGCCTCCGGGGCTGTTCATTTCAGTCATCTCAACTCACCCCCAGACAGGTCTTCAATCGGATCAGTCCGTCGCGGATGCGGGACTTGATGGTGGGTACTGCTGCATTGAGCTTTTCCGCGACTTCGCGGTACGTGAGGCCGCCGTAGTAGGCGAGCCGCACGGATTCCTGCTGCGTATCGGTCAGCGTTTCCAGGCACCGGACCACCGCCTCGGCCTCAAGCTTGCTGTCCACTTCAGCTGAAACGGAGTCGTGGTCCACATCCTGGCTGCTGGCACCGTACTTGGCCTCACGGTCCGTGGCCGACTGCGCGGACCGCACTTTATCCACTGCCCGGCGATGGGAAATGGTCATCAGCCACGACATGGGACTGCCTGCCTCCGGGTTGAACTTTGTGGCGTTCTGCCACACCTGGAGGAAAACTTCCTGGGTTGTGTCTTCGCTGAGTTCGGGATCGATCAGGACCCGGCGCGCCATGCCAAAAACCCGGCGCGAGGTCAGCTGGTAGAACTCCGCAAACGCGGCCTGGTCGCCACCGGCAATCCGGGCGAGCAGCCCGGCCAGGCGCTGGCCAGGGTCCGCCGGTGTGTCTGTGACTGCGGCCCGGGACTCAAAATTCGGCGCGTTGGGAGTTTCCATCACCACTAAGCATAGGTGTCCGGGCGGTGAATCCGGGGCATTACCGCCGGGACTGAAGAGAGCAGCGGGTAGGGCAGGCACCGCGGCCGGCCCGGCTTTCAACAGAGTCACCTGCCGCTCCTTCATCGCCCTGGAATTGCTGTCAGGAGGGATTCGGTGCCGTGACCGGCGCGGATGGGCCCGTGCGTGCCCGAATTTAGCTCAGACTTGGGCTCCTGCGAATCCCTGCTGGCGCCACGCCTCGTAGACGGCGATGGAGGCAGCATTGGCAAGGTTCAGCGATCGCAGGGAGGGCAGCATGGGCAGGCGCACGGTTGCGGTGACATGCGGATCCCGCTTTACGTGCTCGGGCAGGCCCACGGATTCCTGGCCGAACATCAGCACATCGCCCGGCAGGTAGGCGATATCCGCATAGCTGGCGGTGCCGTCGGAGGTGAAGGCATACACCCGTTCGGGCTGCAGCGCATGCCAGGCGTCCTCGATTGTTTTATGGATGGTCACCACCGCGAGGTCGTGGTAATCCAGGCCGGCCCGCCGGAGCTTGGCGTCGGAAAAATCAAAGCCCAGGGGTTCCACCAGGTGCAGTTCGGCGCCGGTGATGGCCGCCAGCCTGATCGCATTGCCGGTGTTGCCGGGGATTTCGGGGGAGTGGAAGAGGATACGGAACACGGTCCAATCCTAGCCAGTCCAGCCCCCGCTGCCGTTCCGTGGCCGCCCGCCAGTGGCTGCCGTTCTTGATGACGCGGGTCAGTGCATGCCGCGCAGCAGCCTCGCGAGAATCTGTACATTGACTGTGTTGGGAGCGGGGCCGGAGGACAGGAACTGCTTGAGGCCGCGCACCAGCCCCGCTGCGTTGACCACCTGCACAGTTTCGCCGGCGCCGGCTGAGCGCTTGTGGCGGTCGATGACGGGCTCGTGGAGGTTGCCGTCGGGGCTGTGGATGACCGTCCAGCCGGTGACGTTGAGTTCCGGGAAGATGTCCTGCATGGCGCGGACCACGTGGGCAAGTTGTGGCGGCGCGATGGAACGCCCGCCGTGCCTGAGGCTCTGCCCGTCCCAGGCATAAGCCCCCTTGGGCAGGAGCATGGAGCCGATGAGCGCCAGCCGGTAGCCGGAGAGCAGCGCGTGATCGATGTGGCTGTTGTCTGCGGGAGATTGAAGGCCGTTGATCAGCCGGGCCGCCGGTATGGGCGGCAGCACCTGCCGGCTGATGAGCTGAACGGTGCGCATTTCACGCTGGATGCGCGCCTCCGCGCCAAATATTCCGCGTTTTCGGGGCATACCGTGCACCTGTTGGCTAGCCTGGCTGAGAGGGATCAGCGGAACCGTGCCGGAGGCTTCGAAGGCGGCCGTGTCGTAAGGCGGGATGTAGACAGCCGGGTCCCCGGCGGTATTGCGGGGCGTGTTGGGCCTGTGCACGGTGGCGGAGGCGCGGCTGCCGGCGGCCGGTGCGTCGAAGTGTGCTTCGGTGTCGCCGGCACCGAAGGTGTTTCCGGCCGTCCCCGCCGCGTACGAGCGGTCGTAGGCCTTACGGCGCGAAGGGTCTATCAGGGTTTCGTACGCGGCCGTTACCCGGCGGAACGCCGCGGCGTCCCCGCCATGGTCCGGATGCGCCGTCCGCGCAGCCCGGCGGTAGGCAACCTTGATCTCTTTGTCGGTGGCTGTCACCGCGACGCGGAGCACCTCGTAGTAGGAGCTGCTGCTCTCGGTCAAGCACTCATCCTTCGGTTCGTCTGGCCAGTCCACGGCAGGCAGCCCGGTTGGGCCCCAGTTTAGCGGCCTGTCCACACAACGACTGCGCGGGGGGAAGTGGTTCCCGTGCCGGTGGGGCGCTGACGGCGCGGGCACCGGCCCGCCGTCTAGACTCGTGGATGGCGACGGCAGGCCGGCCGTCCGGAAGGAATATTGGGGTGAACGTGAAGGCACAGGCTGTACTCATGGCGGGGGCGCTGCTTGGCGCCGCGGTGCTGGCAGGATGCAGTGTTGGCGTTCCGGACCCCGCCGCCCCCAAAGTGGTGCCGACCGCCACCGCGCTGGCCACTCCCACCATCACACCGGGCCATGACGCCGCGGCAGTGGCCGCCAAGGATATGCCCTTCTCGGCCGGTGCGACGCTGGCCAGTGGCGTCCCGGTGGGGATCTCGGACGGACTCAAGGATGCGCCCGGGTGGACGCCGGTCAAGCAGAACGTGGCGGGGGAGAGCCAATACCTCAAAGGCGACGGCTGCCTGGTGGCGGCCAAGGTCCGCAGTAATCAGTCGCCGCTGGTGCTCGGTGACGACAGGGAGTCAACCGTTGGCCTCTTTACCTACTTGGACCCGACTATCCTGCCCGCCTACCTGAAGACGGCAACGCTTCGGTGGGGCGGCCAGCCTGAGAAGCCGGGTCCGAATGTTGAAGTCCTGATGCTCGAGAAGCCTGGGCAGTCGGGCGCCACATCAACGGCGGTGCTGGCCAGGGTCTTCGGCACCGCAGCATCGTCGGTGTACGTCTCGGTGTCCTGCCCGGACGCTGCCACCCTTGCGGCGGCTCAGGCCGAGGTGGCAGCGCGGCTCGTGGTGGTTCCGCCGTCGAACTAGCTGTGACGGCGCCAGGACCCGGCGGGTGAAAGCCGGTTCAGGGCCAGTGCGCCGACCAGCAGGCCAAAGTCCCGCAGTGCCACATCGTAGAAGCTGCCCAGTACGAGCAGGTTGATGATGATGCCCAGCAGCCAGACGGCCACCAGCAGGGAACCGAACCGGGGACGGACGGCCACCATGACACCGGCGATGATCTCCACCACGCCCACGACGTACATAAATGTTTGCGCCGGGACGGGCACAACGGCGGTGGCGACGGGGGCGAGATAGATGGTCCAGTCGGTGAGGATGTTCGTGAACTTGTCCAGCCCGAAGAGGACAGGCGCCACGGTGAACACTGTGCGGAGCAGGAGGAATGCCTGCCGGTCCGGTGTCATCGACTGCAGGCGGCCACGTGACACGTTTTCTGTGGTGGTTTTCATGGTGGACTCCTTCTAAAAGTAGGTATTATCATTTTAGAAACATCCAAGGGTTTAAGCAATGAAGATTGCTTTTAGAAAGTGGTGCGTATGCGCAGACTTCCATGGGGACGCCGCATGGCAGCCGTGGCATCGCTGGGGGATGACAAGCGGCGGCAGTTGTTTGAGCTGATTGCCTCGGCGGACGGCGCGGTGGGGCGCGACGAAGCCGCCGTGGCCCTCGGCCTGCCCCGCAGTACTGCTTCCTTCCACCTCGACAGGCTGGTCCAGGACGGGCTGCTGGCAGTGGAATTCCACAAAGCGGCCGGCAAATCCGGTCCGGGTTCGGGCCGGCCCGCCAAGATGTATCGGCCTGCGGCCAACGAAGTGGGTGCCTCGGTGCCTGATCGGAATTACGATCTCGCCGGGGATCTGCTCGCCGCCGCCGTCGAACACTCCACGGCAACCGGCGAGCCCGTGGCTGATTCGCTGCGGACCACCTCGTACCGTAAAGGCCAGGAGCTGGCCGCCGGGGCGACGGGCCTGGCAGAGTTTCTGGCGGGGGAGGGCTATCAGCCACGGCCCGACGGCGACGGAGGCCTGGTGTTGGACAATTGCCCTTTCCATCGGCTCGCCGACGGTCACCCGGACGTGGTCTGCGCCATGAACGGTTCGTTCCTGCAGGGGGCCGCCACAGCATGCGGCGAGCCGGAAGGACGCATTGCATCGAACAGCGTCCCCGGGCAGTGCTGTGCACGGATCACGCCGCCCTGAATTCTTTGCGGCCGACGCCGCTAGAATTGATGCGTGCCCGTCTACCTCGATCATGCCGCCACCACGCCGCTTTCTGCCGAGGCTCTGGCAGCCATGACGCGGGAGCTTTCCCGCACCGGAAATCCGTCCTCCCTGCATGGCTCGGGCCGCCGCGCCCGCCGCTCCGTGGAGGACGCCAGGGAAACAATCGCGAAGGCAGCCGGCGCCCATCCCTCCGAGGTCATCTTCACCTCCGGCGGCACTGAGTCGGACAACCTGGCCGTCAAGGGCCTGTATTGGGCCCGCTCCGGCGAGGACCCGTCCCGGCGGCGCATCCTATGCTCCGCCGTCGAGCACCATGCCGTGCTGGACACCGTCGAATGGCTGGAGCGGCACGAAGGTGCCGAGGTCACCTGGCTGCCGGTGGACGGGGACGGTGTGGTGGACCTGGACGTCCTCGGCGCCGAACTGGCGCGCGAACCGGAATCGATAGCCCTTGTGACCGTGATGTGGGCCAACAACGAAGTGGGCACCATCCAGCCTGTGCACCGGATTGTGGAACTGGCACACGCCGCGGGCATCCCGGTCCATTCCGATGCGGTACAGGCGTTCGGCTCGCTGCCCGTCGATTTCAAAGCCTCCGGCGTGGACGCGATGTCCGTCTCCGGGCACAAGATCGGCGGCCCCGTCGGTGTGGGTGCCCTGTTGCTGGGACGGGCGGTCAAGCTGACGCCGGTGCAGCACGGCGGCGGCCAGGAGCGCGATGTTCGCTCCGGGACGCTGGACACGGCATCCATTGCCGCGTTCGCCGCGGCAGCCGAAGCAGCCACCACCGGGCTCGCCGCCGAGGCGGCCCGCATCGCGGCACTCCGTGATCGGCTTATCGACGGTGTCCTTGAGCGCGTGCCGGAGGCTGTGCTTCGCGGAGCGGCAGGAGAGGGGCGTCTGCCGGGCAACGCGCACTTCACCTTCCCGGGCTGCGAGGGGGATTCGCTGCTTTTTCTGCTGGACCTTGCGGGGGTCGAATCGTCCACGGGGTCCGCCTGCACGGCCGGCGTGCCGCGCCCGTCCCATGTGCTTCTGGCCATGGGGCTGGACGAGGAAACGGCCCGCGGCGCGCAACGGTTTACGCTCGGACATGCCTCCACCCGGGAGGATGTGGATGCCCTGCTTGCAGCACTCCCCGCGGCATACCAGCGCGCCCGCCAGGCCGGAATGGCCGGACATGAATCGTCCATCCAGACTGCCGGTACGGTTGCGCGTCAGGCAGGCGCCGGCAGGAGCTGATCGAGTCCGGCGGAAGCGTCGGCAAGGCGTTCAGCTGTCACCGGCGTCCGGGCTGAGATGAGGGCCTTGATGGTCTTCTGCGCGCCGGGCTGGGCCTTCCGCGGCCAGTTGACGCTCATCCCGGCCACAACCCGGGAATCCTGCTGCCAGAATGCGATGAACTCCTTGTCCTCCAGCGACCCCCGGATCACAGGTTCGGCGCCTGCAGCCAGTGCGGGGAAGCCGGAGTACTCCATGCTGATATCGAACTGGTCTGTATAGAAATAGGGAATTGTGCTGAGCGTGGCGTGCTGGCCCAGCATCGCCTTCGCTGCCACCTTGCCGCCGTTCAGGGCGTTGGACCAGTGTTCGCTGCGGTGGTGCCGGCCGGTGAAGGGATGCAGGGCGTTGGCGACGTCGCCGGCGGCATAAATGCCGGGTTCGCTGGTTTGCAGCGACGCGTCTGTAAGGATGCCGTTGTCCAGCGCCAGGCCGGCAGCGTCGGCAAGTCCGGTTTCCGGAACCACACCCACGGCAATGATCACAATGTCCGCCGGGAGCAGTTCGCGGGAGTCCGTCACAACCCCTGTGACGGTCCCGTCCGTCCCGGTGATCTCCCGCGCTGAGGCGGGCAGCCGGAAGCTGACCCCTTGGGCTTCGTGAAGGCGGCGGAAGAACCGTCCGAGGTCCGGGCCGATGGCACCGGCCAGGGGAATCTCCTCCAGGCCCAGCAGGGTGACGTGGTTGCCGTACGTGGCCGCGGCGGCCGCCAGTTCCATGCCGATCCAGCCTGAACCGATCATCACCACGTTCTTTCCGCCCGGTGACAGCTGGTCGCGGAGCCGCCTGCTGTCATCCAGGGTGCGAAAGGTAGAAACGCCCGCCAGCTCAGTACCCGGGAGGCGCAGCCGCCGGGGAGATGCGCCGGTGGCGAGCAGCAGTGACTCGTAGGCCAGGGATGTTCCGTCGTCGAGCTGGACCCTGCGCTCCCGCGCCTGAACGGCAGTGACCCGCACGCCCAGGCGGAGGTCGACGTCGTTTTCCGAGTACCAGCCGGCCGGCACCACCGGGACGGCGTCCTCTGCAGCCTTGCCCAGCAGGTACTCCTTGGACAGCGGCGGGCGCAGGTAGGGGTGGTGGCTTTCGGCGCCCACAACGGTTACCTGCCCGGTGAACCCTTCAGCCCGCAGGGTTTTGGCTGCCGTGGCACCGGCCAGCCCGCCGCCCGCAATGATGATGCTCCGGACACCCATCCCTGCCTCCCGCTGGTGAGCCCAATTCTAAAACGGTTATGCCTGACTTTAGAAGCGCAAGCAGGTGCAGTCAAGGTCTTTTGGGAAGGATTGGGCGTGCCGATAGAATAGACCGGCAGGCATTGTGATATTTATTCGGCTGCCGGTAACGGCAGCCCTCCCTTGATGCACGCAGCCCCCCGAACCCCAGAGAAAGCCAGTATGCGAGTCTTAGCAGCCATGAGCGGCGGAGTCGACTCCGCCGTAGCCGCAGCACGTGCCGTTGAAGCCGGGCATGACGTCGTGGGCGTTCACCTCGCGCTGTCCCGGATGCCAGGCACGCTGCGGACGGGCAGCCGGGGCTGCTGCACCATCGAAGACTCCCGCGACGCCTGGCGTGCCTGTGACGTGCTGGGTATCCCTTACTATGTCTGGGACTTCTCGGAGCGGTTCAAGGAAGACGTGGTCCAGGACTTCATCGACGAATACGCTGCCGGCCGCACACCCAACCCGTGCATGCGCTGCAATGAGCGGATCAAGTTCGCTGCGCTGCTGGAGAAGGCCATTGCCCTGGGCTTCGACGCCGTCTGCACCGGCCACTACGCGAAGGTGATCACCGACGCCGAAGGCAACCCCGAACTCCACCGTGCAGCGGACTGGGCCAAGGACCAAAGCTACGTCCTGGGCGTCCTGACCCACGAGCAGCTGAAGCACTCCATGTTCCCGCTGGCCGATACCCCCTCCAAGGCCGAAGTCCGTGCGGAAGCAGAGCGCCGCGGGCTCTCGGTGGCAAACAAGCCGGACAGCCATGACATCTGCTTCATTCCCGACGGCGACACCGCCGGGTGGCTGGCCGAAAAGATCGAAATGACCACCGGCGACATCGTGGACGAAACCGGATCCAAGGTGGGGGAACACCCGGGCGCCAACGCCTTCACCATCGGCCAGCGACGCGGCCTGAAGCTCGGCACCCCTGCAGCGGACGGCAAGCCCCGCTTCGTGCTGGAGATCCGGCCAAAGGAAAACAAGGTAGTCGTAGGGCCCCAGACGCTCCTGGCCATCGACGAGATCCGCGGCATCAAGGTCTCCTGGGCCGGCCTGCCCATCGCAGAGATCGAAACCGGGGCGGAGTTTGAGTGCCATGCCCAGGTCCGGGCGCACGGGGACCCGGTGCCGGCAACCGCACGCATGGTGACGGTTCCCGGCGAGGATGCGGCCCAGCTTCTGGTGACGCTGACCGAGCCGCTTCGCGGTGTCGCGCCCGGCCAGACTGTGGTCCTCTACCAGGGCAGCCGCGTACTCGGCCAGGCCACCATCGATGCTGCGCGGTCACTGCAGCGCGCCGAACTTTAGGGAGCCCTGAGGGGAGCCTGTGGCGGGGCTGTCGAGCCGCCGCAGGTAAAGTTTGTGTCTCAACTCACAAATTGGCCGGTTGATGAGCCCGGCGTCTGATTGAATCTACGCATCAGGACAGCGCGCTGCCCGCCCGAGTAAACACCCCTAGGCGGGCGGCGGACGCGTACTCATCGAACAGAAAGTTCACAGATGACCAAGAGCACTCCAGCCTGGCGCAGCGCAATCGCGCTCGCAGGCGTTTCCGCCTTCGCTTTGACAGCCTGCACGGGCCCCTCCGGCGGCGGCGGAACTTCAACAGAGAACGCCGGTGGCGGCACCATTACGTACGGAACGACTGACAAAGTAGTCACGCTCGATCCTGCAGGCTCGTACGATGGCGGGTCGTTTATGGTGATGAACCAGATCTACCCGTTCCTGCTGAACTACAAGCCCGGCACTGCGGACGCCACCCCCGACATCGCAGAGTCAGCCTCGTTCACCAGCCCCACCGAGTACACGGTCAAGCTCAAGTCCGGCCTCAAATTCGCCAACGGGAACACGCTCGACTCCTCGGACGTGGTCTTTTCCTTCAAGCGCGTTGTAGCAATCAATGACCCCAACGGTCCGGCCTCCCTGCTATCGAATATGAGCACCGTTGAGGCCAAGGACCCCACAACGGTGGTCTTCACGCTCAAAGCGGCCAACGACCAGGTGTTCCCGGGCGTCCTCGCGTCCAACCCCGGGCCCATCGTGGATGAACAGGTGTTCCCTGCAGACAAGGTCATGGATGACGATGCCATCATCCAGGGCAAGCCGTTCGCGGGCCAGTACACAATTGAAAGCTACAAAAAGAACGAGCTTGTCAGCTTCAAACCTAATGCTGAGTACAAGGGCCTGTTGGGCGCGGCTTCCAATGACGGTGCGAACCTCAAGCACTACGCCGACCCGAACAACCTCAAGCTGGACGTCCAGCAGGGCAACATCGACGTCGCCGGCCGCATCCTGACAGCAACCGATGTCGCCGACCTGGAGAAGGACTCCAAGGTCAAGGTCCACAAGGGCCCCGGCGGCGAACTCCGCTACATGGTATTCAACTTCGACACCATGCCGTTCGGGGCCAAGACCCCCGAAGCCGATCCGGCAAAGGCCCTGGCCGTCCGCCAGGCTGTGGCCCACCTCGTGGACCGGGACGTGATCGCCTCCCAGGTCTTCAAGAACACCTACACCCCGGTGTACTCCTACGTTCCGCAGGGCTTTGAAGGGGCATCCGAGCCGCTGAAGAGCCTTTACGGCGACGGCAGCGGCAAGCCCAGCCTCGAAAAGGCCAAGAAGGTGCTGGCAGACGCCGGCGTCAGCTCCGTGGTGGACCTGAAACTCCAGTACACCGACCGTTACGGCACGTCCGCGGCAGATGAGTATGCGCTTGTGAAGCAGCAGCTGGAGCAGTCGGGCCTCTTCACCGTGGACCTGAAGTCAACGGAATGGACCACGTACACCAAGGAGCGCCGTGCCGACGCGTACCCCGTCTACCAGCTTGGCTGGTTCCCGGACTACTCCGATGCGGACAACTACCTGACGCCGTTTTTCATTCCGAACAACTTCCTCGGAAACCACTACGAGAACCCGGCCGTCACGGAGATCATCAACAAGCAGTTGGTCACCACGGACAAGGCCGAGCGCAGCAAGCTCATTGGCGAAGCCCAGGAGGCCATCGCCAAGGACCTCTCCACCATCCCGCTGCTCCAGGGCGCGCAGGTCATGGTTGCCGGAACGGACGTGAAGGGTGTCGAAATGACGCTGGACGCCTCGTTCAAGACCCGTCTTGGCGTGATGTCCAAGTAGGTTCCCAGCTCATCCGGCTCTGATCACGGCAGCGAGGCGGGACGCCCTACCGGTGTCCCGCCTCGCTGTTGGTCAGAGGCCAGCGCTGTGGGGGAGCCGCTGGCCTTGGCCACCACGAATTTAGGTACCAATGACAACTTTGATTGACGCGCCGCCCATCGACGCAGACGGAATCCTTCCGGCCAGTAAAAAATCTTCAGGCGGCGGACTGGGACAGTACATCCTGGTCCGGTTCCTCCTGATCTTTCCCACCATATTCATCCTCGTCACCATGGTGTTCTTCCTGATGCGGATCACGGGCGATCCCATCACGGCCGCCATGGGCGGCAGATTGCCCGCCGAACAGCTGCAGGAACGCATCCACAACGCCGGCTACGACCGGCCCATCCTGGTGCAGTACTTCGAATACCTCGGGCAGCTGGCAACAGGCAACTTCGGCCGGACCCTGACTGACAACCGGGCAGTTTCCGAGATGCTGGCCACCTACGGGTCCGCCACCCTGGAGCTCTCCGTCAACGCCCTGATCATCGCGCTGCTGGTGGGTATTCCGCTGGGCATGATCGCCGCCCAGCGCCGCGACCATGCTCCGGACGCCATCCTCAGGGTCTTCGCGATCCTCTGCTACGCAACCCCGGTGTTCTTCGCCGGAATGCTGCTCAAACTGACCTTCGCAGTCTGGCTGGGGTGGCTGCCGGTGGCCGGGCGCGCCAAAACGTCCAGCGAACTGGCCCTGACCTCTCTCCAGGCTCCTACCGGGATCTACTGGCTGGACGCCGTGCGCAGCGGGAACATGGCGGCACTCGGCGACGTGATGGCACATGCAGTGCTTCCCGCCGTCGCCCTCGGTCTGCTGACCGCGGGAATCTTCCTCCGGCTTGTCCGCACCAACGTGATCGGCACCCTGGGCAAGGACTATGTGGAAGCCGGCCGCTCCCGCGGAGTCAGCGAATTCCGGCTGGTGACCAAGCACGCCTACAAGCCGGCGCTGATTCCCATCATCACGGTCATGGGGCTGCAAATCGCAGTGATGCTGGGCGGTGCCGTCCTCACGGAGAAGACCTTCGAATGGAAGGGCCTGGGCTTCCAGCTGGCCAACTACCTGACGGCACGCGACTTTGTGGCGGTCCAGGGCATTGTGGTCCTGCTGGCCATCATTGTGGCCGTCACCAACTTCATCGTGGACATTGTGGCCGCGCTGATCGATCCCCGCGTGAGGTACTGACATGAGCGTCCTTCCCGCAAACGAGCCCGTGGTGAACCCCCGGGCACCGTTCTACCGCCGGCTGCCGGTGATTTCGCATTTCCAGAAAAGCGTCGGACTCCAGCGCGGCATGCTGGTGGCAGGCCTCGTCCTGACCGCGCTCTTCCTCCTGACAGCGTGCTTCGCACCCCTGCTGGCGCCCTACGGTTACGCCCAGCTCTCAGATGCCGACGGCAACTTCCCCACCCAGGAGGCCCCCGGCGGAAAGCACCTCCTCGGCACTACCGTGGGCGGGTATGACGTCTTCTCCCGGGTTGTCTGGGGTGCGCAGACCGCCCTGTTCGTCATTGTGGTGGCGGTCCTGATGTCCATCGTCATCGGGGTGATCCTTGGCCTGGTGAGCGGCTACATTGGCGGCTGGCTGGACCGGATCCTGGTGGTCATCGCCGACGCGGTGTACGCGTTTCCGTCCCTGCTTGTGGCCATCGTGATGGCCATCGTGATCAGCGGCGGCCAGTCCAGCCTCATCGGCGGCGTCTTCGCGGCCGGCACAGCCATCACCCTGGTGTTCATTCCGCAGTATTTCAGGGTCATCCGTGCCGAAACCGTCAGGCTGAAGGCCGAGCCCTTTGTGGAGTCCGCCAAAGTGGTGGGAGCCTCGAACATCCGCATCATGACCCGGCATATCTATAAAAATGCCACGCGGACCCTGCCGCTGATCTTTACGCTCAACGCCTCGGAAGCCATCCTGACACTGGCCGGGCTCGGCTTCCTCGGATTCGGTATCGAGCCGAGCTCCGCCGCCGAGTGGGGTTTCGACCTGAACAAGGCGCTCGCCGACACCACCTCCGGCATCTGGTGGACGGGCCTCTTTCCCGGCCTGGCCATCGTGTTAACGGTGGTCGGACTCACCCTCGTCGGGGAAAGCATCAATGACCTAAATGATCCGCGCTTGCGCGGGCGCAAAGCCGCAGGCACCACGGGCGGGCCGGATTCATCGGTAGCCGGGCAGGCGGCCATCTCAGCGGATGTGAGGGGATTTTGACCATTAATATTGATTCCATACCGGACCAGGCACGGCCTGCGGACCAGCCGGTCCTGGCCATTGACCACCTCAAAGTCACGTTCGCCACCGACGGGGGAGACGTCTACGCCGTAAAGGACGTGAGCCTGGACGTCCGCTCCGGCGAAGTCCTGGCCATCGTGGGCGAATCCGGTTCCGGCAAAACGGTGACAGCGAAAACCATCCTGGGGCTGCTGCCGGAGACCGCAACCAGCGAGGGCGCCGTCCTGATCAACGGGAGCAACGTGATCAGCGTAAGTGCCTCGAAGCTGAGGCAAATCCGCGGCCGCGATGTTGCCATGGTGTTCCAGGAACCCTCCACCGCCCTGAACCCGGTGTTTACGGTGGGCTGGCAGATTGCCGAGGGCATCCGCGCCCATGCCGGCGGGGCGGCCGGCAAGCGGGTCACAGCCAAGGAAGCCAAAACCCGGGCCATCGAGGCGCTGCGTAAGGTGGGCATCCCGGACCCTGAGCACCGGGTCAACTATTACCCGCACCAGTTCTCCGGCGGCCAGAAGCAGCGCGTGGTCATCGCCGCAGCCCTGGCGCTGAACCCCGGCCTTATTGTGGCGGATGAACCCACCACTGCCCTGGACGTCACCGTGCAGGCGGAGATCCTGGAACTGCTGCGGGATCTGAGGGACAAGTACGGCACGTCGATCGTGCTGATTACGCACAACATGGGTGTGGTGGCGGACCTGGCTGACCGCGTGGTGGTGATGTATCAGGGCGACGTCGTGGAGGAGGCGCCGGCGCGTGTGCTGTTTGCCGAGCCGAAGCAGGACTACACCAGGAAACTGCTGGCCGCCGTGCCGCACCTGGGCCATAATTCAGCCTCGGCGGGGCTGGCGGAACGTGCGCACCAGGACTCGCCGGTGCTGGTGGAAGCCACCAACCTGACCATCGAATACCCCGGCCGGCTGGGCACCCCTGCTTTCAAAGCAGTGGACGGCGTCAGTTTCACCCTCTCCCAAGGCGAGGTCTTTGGGCTGGTGGGGGAGTCGGGCTCGGGTAAAACCACCATCGGCCGGGCCATTGCGGGCCTGAACCGGACCACGGGCGGCAGCCTGAAGGTGCTCGGCTACGAAATGCTGAACCTCAAGGAGCGGACGTTCAAACCGCTCCGGAAGGACATCGGCTTTGTGTTCCAGGACCCGGCGGCATCCTTCAATCCGCAGCTGACTATCGGCGACTGCGTAGCAGAGCCCATGATCATCCACACCAAACCCAGTCCGGCGCAGGCGCGCAAACGCGTTGGTGAGCTGCTCGAATCAGTCCAGCTGCCGGCGTCGTACGCTGACCGGTACCCGCACGAACTCTCGGGCGGGCAGCGTCAGCGGGCGTCCCTGGCGCGCGCACTCATCCTGAACCCGCGGCTGCTGATCGCTGACGAACCCACCTCGGCCCTGGACGTGTCAGTCCAGGCCAAAGTGCTGGAACTGTTCAAGGAGATCCAGGCTGAGTTCGGCTTCGCGGCCCTGTTCATCAGCCACGACCTCGCGGTGGTGGACATCCTCTCGCAGTGGGTGGGCGTACTGTACAAGGGCAAACTGGTGGAACAGGGGATCGGCAGCCAGGTGATGGGGGCCCCGCAGCACGACTACACCAAGCGGCTGATCGCGTCCCTGCCTGTGCCGGATCCGGACGAGCAGGCACGGCGGCGGGCGGCGCACCGGGCGCTGCTGGCCACATAGACTTGGAGCATGACGCAGCAAAACCATGATGTTCCCGACGCCGAAACCTACGACGCCGCTGCGAGTTCGCTCGCCGGCCAGGTGGACAACTCGGTGATGGCGGAACTGCTGTCCATCCGGTCCAGCATCGACAACATCGATGCCACGCTGGTCTACCTCCTCGCTGAGCGGTTCAAAGCGACGCAGAAGGTGGGCTTCCTCAAGGCTGCGCACCGGCTGCCGGCCGGGGATCCGGGCCGCGAAAGCGCCCAGATCGCCCGGCTGCGGCGGTTGGCTGAGGATGCCCACCTCGACCCCGCTTTCGCCGAGAAGTTCCTGAACTTCATCATCGGTGAGGTCATCCGCCACCACGAAGCCATCGCCGAGGACCACGAGGCCGCTGCAGAGTGGAAGTAACAGCCACAGCACTGGGGCCCTGGCCTGGAGAGGACCCCGTGGAGGCCGCGCGGATTATCCGGGGCGAACTGGGCAGCCCGCACCTGCCGTTCCTGGCTGAGCTCCCGGACCGCGGAGTCGGCTCCGACGCAGTGGGACGCACCGCGTCGCTACTTGTGGAACTGGCCGTGGATGTGCAGCCCTATGGCTGGCGGCTGGTGGACCGTCCGGGCAAGGACTTCCGCCGGGCCGCTTCGGCGCTGTCCACAGACATCAATGTCCTGGCTGACGTCGCCGGTACCGAGGACACTCCCGCCCCTGAACTGAAGGTCCAGCTGCTGGGCCCGCTCAGCCTGGCCGCTGCCCTGCACCTGCACAACGGCGAACGTTCGCTGATCGATTACGGCGCCAGACGGGACATCGCCGAATCGCTGGCCGCCGGGGTGGGCGCGTACCTTTCGCGGATCTCCAGTGCAGTTCCCGGTGCCCGGCCTGTGGTCCAGCTCGATGAACCCGACATCGCCGCCGTCCTGGCAGGAACCATTCCGACAGCGAGCGGATACCGAACGCTGCGGGCGGTGGGCGGCCAGGAGGTCACCGAGGCCTGGCAGCTGGTCATTGAGGCGCTCCGGGCGGCCGGCGCCGTCGAGGTTGTTATGGCAGTACCTGAAGTGGAAGCGCCGATCGAACGTATCGTACAGGCCGGCGCCGACGGCGTGGCAGTGCCGTTAAAGGCGCTTACCTCGCGGCAGTGGGAGCAGCTGGCTGCCGCCGTGGAGGCCGGCAAGAAAGTCTGGGCCGGTGCGCTGGACCCCCGCGTCGGCACCCTGCCAAAAGTGGCCGACGCCGTCGACGCGGTGTGGCGCCCATGGCACCAGATGGGTTTGCCGGCGTCGTCATTGGGCAGTGTGCGTGTCACTCCGGCAGGCGGATTGGCGGGCCTCACTCCGGCGGCCGCCACGGCTGTGCTGGGTCGGCTCACCCAGTTAGCCGACGGGCTGAACCAGCGGGCGCACGGCTAGCGGCAATGGGCCTGGAGTTACACGCGCTCTTCCCAGCGGTCCGGCTGGGCGTAGCGGGGCAGGAAGCTCGGGGCTGAGCTGCCGCCGACATACGGACGCAGCCGGTATTGCATGTGGCCGGCATAAACCAGGACTTCGCCGATCTGCGGCTGGAGGACCTTGACCTGGATCCGGTGCCGCCCCTGCCCGTCCGCGGTGTTTTCCCACCACTGCTCGGCATATGCTTTGGCATCCAACGCTCCCGGCAGCGGCAGGCGAAGATGGCCAAGGAACAGCCGCGAATCTTCGGAAACGCCACGCAGCCTGCCCTCCTCGGTCACGCTGAGCTTCAGGTCGGTGACCATGCGCCGGAACCGGCCCAGGTAGTCCACCAACCGCGGAGTGCCGTCGGATTCCACCAGGCTGGTGGTGTCCTGGAAAATCCTGCTGCGGCCGGGGAACCGGATCTCCCGCCGGGCGGTAAGGCTGGGACGCCCGAACGGGTCAAGATGCGCATGGTTTTCGATCCGAAACGGGACGTTCGCGCCGAATTCCGGGAAGAACGCTTCCTCCCCGGAGCTGAGCTTCAGCAGCGGCCTCAGCCATGACTGCCGGCAGCCGGCGACGTCGAAGACGCCCTCCCCGACGCCGTACCGCCCTGATCCGGGCAGCATCGAAAAATATTCCTGCAGCTCCGGCTGCAGGCGGCTGAAATCTGCGCCCAGGGCCCGCTGGTAGATGGGGACATTCATCAGTAACCTCCTGGACGGTACCGCCGGCTGCGCTGCGGTTTGTTCCCAATGTACCGGCTGGTCACGCGGCCCCGGCCCTGCCCGGCGTCGCGTGCTGCGCCATGCCGGAACGGCGTTGAACAGGACAAACCCTGTTCAATAAGGGAATATATAACTATGAAGGCACGCATTCTGGTAGTTGATGATGACGAGGCGCTGGCCGAAATGATCGGTATTGTTCTGCGCAATGACGGTTTTGACCCCGTCTTTTGTGCTGACGGCGGCCAGGCGCTCGATGTCTTCCGTTCATCGAAGCCGGACCTTGTGCTGCTTGACCTGATGCTTCCCGGTGTGGACGGCATCGAGGTCTGCCGGCAGATCCGGGCTGAGTCTGACGTGCCCATCGTGATGCTCACCGCCAAATCGGACACGTCCGACGTCGTCCGCGGGCTCGAGTCCGGGGCCGACGACTATGTGCCGAAACCGTTTAAGCCCGCCGAGCTGGTTGCCCGGGTCCGGGCGCGCCTGCGTCCCGGTGACCAGAAGGCGCCCGAAACACTGCGGATCGCTGACATCACCATCGACGTTGCCGGCCACACGGTCAAACGTGCGGACGAGCGCATATCCCTGACGCCCCTGGAGTTCGACCTCCTCGTGGCGCTGGCACGGAAACCCTGGCAGGTGTTCACCCGCGAACTTCTGCTGGAGCAGGTCTGGGGCTACCGCCACGCGGCAGACACCCGGCTGGTCAACGTCCACGTGCAGCGGCTCCGGTCCAAGATTGAACGCGACCCGGAAGCCCCGGAAGTTGTATTGACGGTTCGTGGTGTCGGCTACAAAGCAGGTTCCTGAGTCCCCGGGACCGGAAGGGGCCCCTGCACCGGACCCGGCGGCTGGCAAGGGGCCTGAGCATACGGATGCCCTGGCCGCCTTGCCCCTGCGCGCCCGAATCTGGCGCCGACGTGCCATCATCGTTGCCCTGCGTGTGGCGCGACTCATCCAGGTCGGGCTGAAGCGTTTTCTCCCGGCCGTGCGCTATGTGGGACGCTCCCTCCAACGGCGTTGGCGCAGGTCCCTGCAGTTCCGCACCGTCCTCACCACGCTGCTGCTGGCCGTGACGTCCTTCGGGGCTGTTGGCGCCTACTTGTCGAACCAGATCGCCAACAACCTGTTCCAGGAGCGCCTGACGCAGGCCGAATCTGAAACCCGGTACAACGTCAAGCAGGTCCAGGACACGTTCGACGGCGCCCAGGTCACCGACCAGTCCAGCGTCATCACCCTCGTTTATGACACCCTGAACGCGGTGGAGGGCCGCGGTTCGGTCATCCAGCGGCGGTACGTCTTTGAGGCCATGCCGGAGCAGACCAAGCCCCGGAACAGGTGGGTGGAATCGCGCGCGTCGGACCAGTTGACGGTGAGTGTCATCCCGCCCGAACTTCGCCGCGCCGTCCAGGACTCACCCAAGGACCAATACTGGGCGTCAACGGTGATCCCGGTGGGGACGGAAGACCGGCCGGGCATTGCGGTAGGCAACACCGTTACATTCAACGGCACTGTGTACGAGCTGTACCTGATCTACGACCTCAACACAGCCCAGCAGACACTCGATGAAATCCAGCGCGTGCTCCTGGCCGGCGGCGCGGTGCTGGTGCTCATGATCGGCGCGATCGCCTGGTATGTAACCCGCAACGTGGTGAGCCCGGTCAGCCACGCCGCCCTCGTCTCGGAAAAACTGGCAGCAGGCCAGTTGCAGGAGCGGATGGTGGTCAAAGGCGAGGACGAAGTGGCACGCCTCGGCGCCTCCTTCAACCACATGGCCGCCAGCCTCCAGGAACAGATCACGCAGCTGGCCACGCTGTCGCAGATGCAGCAGCGGTTCGTTTCGGACGTTTCCCATGAGCTTCGAACGCCGCTGACCACGGTACGCATGGCCGCCGAAGTGCTCTACGACGCACGCCATGACTTCGACCCGATCAACAAGCGCTCGGCCGAGCTGCTCTACAACCAGGTGGAGAGGTTCCAGTCCTTGCTGGCTGACCTCCTGGAGATCTCCCGCTTCGACGCCGGGGTGGCAATGCTCGACGCCGAACCCGCCGATATACTGCAGGTCATCAACCACGTCATTGACGGAGCAGCGCCCGTCGCCGCGGAATACGGATCGGACATCATCCTTCGGGCACCGGCCGGAGACATCGTGGCCGAAATGGACGCCCGCCGGATCGACCGGATCCTGCGCAACCTCATCCTGAATGCGGTGGAACACGGCGAAGGGCGGCCGGTGACGGTCACCGTTGCCGCCAACCGGTCAGCAGTGGGAGTCCTCGTGCGGGACCAGGGAATAGGCATGACACCCGCCGAAGCCGCCCGGGTCTTTGACCGGTTCTGGCGTGCGGATCCTGCCCGTGCCCGGACCACCGGCGGCAGCGGCCTGGGCCTCTCCATCGCCATGGAGGATACAAAACTGCACAATGGCTGGCTTCAGGCGTGGGGCATGAAAGGCAGCGGGTCCAGCTTCCGGCTGACCATCCCGCTGCACCAAGGCGAGGAAATCGAAAACTCACCGGTCCCCCTTGAACCGGAAGACACCGTTCCGGCCGACGATCCTGCAGGCACGGATGTTCTTGAACCGGCACCCCGAACCGCCGTCGGCGCGGGTCCAGGGGCCGGGGCAGCTCCATCGGCAAAGGAGTCTTCATGACGGGACGAGTCTCTCGGGGACTGCTGAAGGCCGTTGTACTGCTCATGGTGGCGCTGCTGCTGGCCTCCTGTGCGCGCATCCCCACGTCCGGACCCGTGGGGAAGAGTGACCAGGGCAGCGACGGCAACAGCAACGCCCCGGTGTTTTTTCCCGCGGCGCCGCAGCAGGGGGCAACTCCGGAGAACATCATCGATTACTTCTACCGGGCCGGTACGGGGTATGAAGGCGATTACGCCGTGGCTCGCGAGTACTTGACGCAGGCAGCCGCGGTTGCGTGGAAGCCTGACCAGCGGGCACTCGTGTACCGCGACGCAAAGGTGGTGAGCACCGGCGTCGAAAACGTCTACAACTATCAGCTGGATGTGGCCTACACGGTGGATGTCGACGGCATCGCCACCCAGTCACCGGAAGGCACCATCGAGAACATTCCGGCAACGGTCACCCAGGTGGACGGTGAGTGGCGGATTTCGGCCATCCCGGACGGGACCGCTATCCCGGAGGAGACGTTCAAGGTCATCTACGGCGCCTACCCCATCTACTTCTACGATCCCAGCTTCACGTACGCCGTGCCCGACGTCCGCTGGTTCATCAGGAACAAAACGGTCAAGGCCATGACCAGTGCCCTGCTCGCCGGCCCCGCCCCGTACCTTCGCGGAGCCGTAGTGAGTGCCTTCCCGTCAGGCATCAAGCTGGCCCGGGAGTCGGTGCCGGTGGTATCGGGAGCGGCCCAGGTGGAACTTACCGCCAAGGAACTTACTGAGGCGTCTGCCGAGGACAGGCTCCGGATGCAGACCCAGCTCTCGCTGACTTTCCGCAGCCAGCCCGACGTCGTCAACGTTGAGTTGCGTGCCAACCAGGACCTGGTGCGCGTAGAGGACAACGGCTCGGTCCTGCCGCCGGTGCGGGACAAGAATGTGCCGTCCCGGGAGATCGCCGTCAGCGGCAACGAACTGGTGCGCTACGAAAACAACAGGGTGTCCCCGCTTCCGGACATGCAGCCGGTGTCCTCGCTCGGACCCCGCTACCCGGCGGAGTCACCCGTGTCACAGACTGTGGCCTTCCTCAACGAAAGCCGAACCACGCTCTACAGCATGGTGCCGGGCCAGCCCGCACGTGCGCTGACCACACGCAGTACCATCACCCATCCTTCGTTCAGCCTCCACGACTGGGTATGGGCGGCCGGCCCCGGAGCCACCGGCGGCACCGAAGTGGTGGCATTCCGGCCGGCAGGGGTGGCGGACGGGGCAACAGTTCCCACTGTCACCCTGACTCCGGCCTGGCTTGCCGGGAGGACGGTCAAGGACCTGCGGATTTCCCGCGAGGGTGTCCGTGTACTGGTCATCTCGGAACAGAACGGCCAGACCAAGGTTCAGGTCGCAGGGATTATCCGCAACGCCGACGGGACGCCCAGAGAACTGACGGCCCCGATCACCCTCGTGACCGCCAGCGACCCGGATCAGGGCGTCTGGGTTAACGACACAACGGTGGCCGTGATGAAGGGCTCTGCCACGGCAAATGTCGTGCCTGAGCTGCTGTCCCTCACTTCAGGCCAGCCCCAGCAGCTGGCCCCCTGGCCGGGCCTGGTCTGGCTCAGCGCCGGCAACGGGGCTGAGGAGATCTATGGCCAGTCCGCAGAAGGGATCTTCCAGCGGCTGGGCAACGGCTGGTCGCCCCAGCTCAAAGGCCCCATCGATCCGTCGTTTCCCGGATAGGTTTGTCCACATAGGGCGCGTGCCCGGTGGAGGGCCCGCTGCCGCCGGGGGAGCATGAGGTGTGCGAGCTGAACAGCCACCCCGTCCTGAAACCAAACGCCCTGTCCGTAGGGCGGTGGCCGCCGCGGACCCGGACCTCCTTGCGCCCGTGGTGTCGGGCAAGCACCGCGGCGTGCAGCGCAGCGCCTGGCTGCTGGTTGCCGATCACGTTATGCGTGCCGGTGCGGAGATGCTGGCGCTGGGGGTTCCGGTGGACTGCGTCTGCTGTGGCGCCGAGGACCTGGCCCTCTGCGTTGCCTGCGAACGCCGGATACGCATTCTGACCAGGCACCCGTTCAGGGCCGAGGAACAGGCGCCGGCGCTGATGACTGTCGACGGCGGCATCATCCTTCCCGTGGTGGCCGCAGGGGTGTACCGCGAGGAGTTAAGCCAGGCACTGTTGTCGTTTAAGCGCCACGGACAGCACCAGCTCAAGTCAGTGCTGGCGAAGGGACTGGGCCAGGGCATTGCCACCGCGGCTGCCGGCGCGGGCAATGTCTGCCTGGTTCCAGTCCCCGGCAGTACCGGCGCGTTCATCAAGCGGGGCTTCAGCCCCGTTCACCTCCTGCTGGCCGGATGGCGCCAAGGCCACGCGGGCGGCGGGCCTCCTGTGCTGGATGTGCTCAGGAAATCGCGCCGCCTGGCGGCCCTGGAACGACTGCCGGGCGGCCAAAAAGGACTCGGCAGGGGAGCCAGGGCTGCACGGGTGAGAGGATCCATGACAGTCCCGTCCCGGAAGCGCAGGCAGGTCGCCGGACGCCGGTGCATCATTGTCGACGATGTCCTTACCACCGGCGCCACCTTGGCGGAAGCGGCGCGTGCGCTCCACCTCGGCGGCGCCGGTGTGGCCGGCGCGGTTGTCCTTGCGGCGACACGCCCGCCCGATTCAGCCGGCAGCGGACCGCCGTCCCCGGCAGCTGGCGGAAAGCGGCCCGACTTGGGAAAAAATAAATGAAGAAAGGATGAATAAGCGGTGGCGATGAACTAACGTCGGTGGTGGGTACCAAGAACAAGTTGTACCTTTCGATGGCGGCTCGGAAAGGGGCTTGACTGTCAATCAGATCGGCCTCTGGGATGTGCCGTCGTCGTGTCACCGAAGTCATTTGGAGGGCACCATGGAGTTTATGATCAGCGGACGGAATCTGACGGTCTCGGACCGGTTCCGCGAATACGCCGGTGAGAAGATCTCGAAGATCGAATCATTGGGCGACAAGGTCCAGCGCGTGGATGCGAAGGTGTCCAAAGAAACGAACGCACGCCAGACCGGCGACCAACTTACCGTTGAAGTCACCGTTCTGGGCCGCGGACCCGTGATCCGTGCGGAAGCCAGCGCCGCAGATAAGTTTGCTGCCTTTGATCTCGCTTACACCAAACTGCTTGAGCGGCTCCGCCGGGCCAAGGACCGCAAAAAGGTCCACCACGGGCGCCACACTCCCAAGGCTGTGCGCGAGGCAACCGCTTCGCTTGAGCCAGCCAGTACCACTGAACCGCTTTACGTGGAGGCCAGCCATCGCAGTGAGCCCCAGGAACCGGTTGCAGAACGATCGCCTTATGAGGTCGAGAACGACATTCCCGCAGGAAATTCCCCGGTGCTGATCCGGCGCAAGGTTTTCCCGGCGGCCTCCCTTAGCCTCGACGACGCCGTGGACAACATGGAGCTCGTCGGCCACGATTTCTACCTGTTTGTGGACAAAGCCACCAACACCCCGTCCGTCGTTTACCGCCGCCGTGGCTGGACATACGGCGTCATCACCCTTGACCACGAATGCGAACCCGGGGACACCGTGGTGGAAGAGAAGATCATTGCCTACCGTTCCGACGATGAGGCTGCAAAAGTCTAGGTTGGTTCACACCCGCCAATGAAAGGACTGTCGTGTCAGCGACGCTGAGCCTTAATCAGGCCCGGCGGATCGCACTGGCAGCACAAGGACTCGACAAAGGACGGCCCGCCGGCCCCGTGACCTCACGGACGGTGGGCCGCACCTTTGCCCGGCTCCAGGTGGTCCAGATCGATTCCGTCAATGTGCTGTCCCGCAGTCATTTCCTTCCCTTCTTTTCCAGGCTGGGCAACTACGACCGCACCATCCTGCAGCGGATGTCCGGAACGCACCCCAGGCGCATGATGGAGTACTGGGCGCATGAGGCCAGCTTCATCCGACCCGAACTTTTCCCGGACCTTGTCCTGTGGCAGAAACGCACGTGGGTAGGCGCCGGCCGGCTGGAGCCCGAGCTCCGCGAAGATGTGGCCGGCAAGATCCTTGCTGTCCTCGCCGCGGGTAAGCCCCTGACAGCGGCCGAACTTACGGTAAGAATCGGGCATGTGGAGGACCGGAGCACCGAGAACTGGGGATGGAACTGGAACGCGGTCAAGCGGGTCCTCGAAGACCTCTTCCAGGAGGGCCTCATCTCGGCCGATTCCAGGACGGAGCAGTTCGAGCGCAGATACGCCCTCACCGCGCGGGTGCTGCCGGACCGTCGGCCGCTGGCGGAAGACCAGCGGGATCCTGTGGAAGCCCTGCATCGGCTGATCGACGCTGCGGCCCAGGCCCACGGAATCGGCACCGTGCGGTGCTTCGCGGACTACTTCCGCACGCCGATCAAGGCGGCGGCTGACTCGGTGGAGCATTTGGTCCGGGCCGGCCGGCTGGAGCCGGTGTCGGTGACGGGGTGGGACCGGAAGGTGTTCCTCCATGCGGATGCCAGAATGCCCCGCAGGGCTGCCGGGCGGGCGTTGCTGAGCCCCTTCGATTCGCTGGTGTTCGAGCGGCGCCGGCTCGAGGAACTATTCGGATTCCACTACCGGATTGAGATCTACACCCCCGAACACCGGCGCCGCTTTGGGTATTACGTGCTGCCCTTCCTCCTGGGTGAGACCATCGTGGCACGCGTCGACCTGAAGGCTGACCGTGCCGCAGGAAAGCTCCTGGTCAGGTCCGCGTACGGTGAGCCGGACGCGCCGCCGGGAACCGCCGTCGAACTTGCCGGGGAGCTGGAACTCATGGCTGAATGGCTGGGACTAGGGGACATTGTGGTCACCCCGGCAGGGGACCTGGCGGGGCCCGTGGCGGCGGCCCTCCGCAGCGGCGGGGAAGCGATCCGCTCTGAGGGAACACCGGCCGCGTGGCCTGTGTCTCTCCCGTAGACTAAAAACGCCAGAATTCGGCAGCATCAGACTGGGAGTATCTTCACGTGGCATCACTTATCGAAAAACTTCTCCGTACGGGTGACAAAAAAACCCTGCGGCAACTTCGGAACTATGCCGACTCCATCAATGCTCTCGAAGAATCGTTCCAGACGTTCACTGACGCCGAACTCCGTGAGGAGACAGACCGGCTCCGGGCCCGCCACAAGGACGGGGAGCAGCTGGATGACCTTCTCCCGGAGGCTTTTGCTGCCGTGCGGGAGGCGTCGTCACGGACGCTCGGGATGCGCCACTTCGATGTCCAGCTGATGGGCGGCGCTGCCCTCCACCTTGGCAACATCGCCGAAATGAAGACCGGTGAAGGTAAGACCCTCGTCGCCACTGCTCCGGCCTACCTCAACGCCCTCACCGGCAACGGCGTGCACGTGATTACTGTGAACGACTACCTCGCCGAATATCAGTCAGATCTCATGGGCAGGGTTTACCGGTTCCTTGGCCTGACCAGCGGCTGCATTCTGTCCAATCAGGATCCTTCGGTGCGCCGGCAGATGTACGCCGCAGACATCACGTACGGCACCAACAACGAATTCGGCTTTGACTACCTGCGCGACAACATGGCGTGGGACAAATCCGAGCTGGTCCAGCGGGGCCATAATTTCGCGATCGTGGATGAGGTCGACTCCATCCTCATTGACGAAGCCCGCACGCCGCTCATCATTTCCGGCCCTGCCCAGGGCGACACAAACCGCTGGTACAGCGAATTCGCGAAGGTCGTCCAGCGCCTGAAACTGGGCGAAGACTATGAAACGGACGAAAAGAAGCGCACCGTCGGCGTCCTCGAGAGTGGCATCGAAAAGGTGGAGGACTACCTGGGCATCCAGAACCTCTATGAGTCCGCGAACACCCCGCTGATCGGCTTCCTCAACAACGCCATCAAGGCCAAGGAACTCTTCAAGCGCGACAAGGACTACGTCATCCTCGACGGCGAGGTCCTCATCGTTGACGAGCACACCGGCCGCATCCTGGCCGGCCGGCGCTACAACGAGGGCATGCACCAGGCCATCGAGGCCAAGGAAGCCGTGGAGATCAAGGCCGAAAACCAGACCTTGGCCACGGTGACCCTGCAGAACTACTTCCGCATGTACTCCAAGCTGGCAGGCATGACAGGTACGGCCGAGACCGAGGCCGCCGAGTTCATGAGCACCTACAAGCTCGGTGTTGTGGCCATCCCGACCAATCGGGACATGCAGCGCATCGACCAGCCGGACCTTGTCTACAAAAACGAGACCGTGAAGTTCGACGCCGTGGTGCAGGACATTGCCGAACGCCACGAAAAGGGCCAGCCCGTCCTCGTGGGCACCACCAGCGTGGAGAAGAGCGAATACCTGTCCCGGCTGCTGGCCAAGGAAGGCATCCGGCACGAGGTCCTGAACGCCAAGAACCACGCGCGTGAGGCCGCCATCGTGGCCCAGGCCGGCCGCAAGGGTGCTGTCACCGTGGCCACCAACATGGCAGGCCGCGGCACGGACATCATGCTGGGCGGCAATGCCGAGTTCACCGCCGTGGCCGAACTGGCCAGGCGCGGGCTGGATCCGGAAGCTAATTCCGAAGAGTACGAGGCCGCGTGGCCTGCCGCCCTGGAAGCGGCCAAACAGGCCGTCAAGGACGAGCACGAGGAAGTCCTGAACACCGGCGGGCTCTACGTCCTGGGCACCGAGCGGCACGAATCCCGGCGCATCGACAACCAGCTCCGCGGCCGCTCCGGCCGCCAGGGCGACCCGGGTGAGTCGCGCTTCTATCTCTCGCTGACCGATGACCTGATGCGGCTCTTCAACTCCGGCGCCGCCGAGCGGCTGATGAACAGTTCCGTCCCGGACGATGTGGCCTTGGAATCAAAGCTGGTTTCGCGGGCCATCGCGTCTGCGCAGGGCCAGGTGGAAGGCCGCAACGCAGAGCAGCGGAAGAACGTGCTCAAGTACGACGACGTCCTGAACCGCCAGCGCGAAGCCATCTATGGTGACCGGCGCCGGATCCTGGAAGGCGATGACCTGCACGAGAAGGTGCAGTTCTTCATCGAGGACACGATCACCGCGCTGATCGACTCCGCCACCGCCGAAGGCAACGGTGACGACTGGGACTACACGCAGCTGTGGACCAACCTGAAGACGCTCTACCCCGTGAGCATCACCCCGGAGGAGATCATCGAGGAGGCCGGCGGCAAGTCGCGGCTGACCGTTGAGATGCTCAAGGAGGAGCTGCTCTCTGATGCCCGGCTGGTCTACCAGGCCCGCGAAGAGGCCATTGGCTCGGAGAGCATGCGGGAACTGGAACGCCGCGTGGTGCTTTCAGTCATCGGGCGCAAGTGGCAGGAACACCTCTACGAGATGGACTACCTCAAGGAAGGCATCGGCCTGCGTGCGATGGCCCAGCGTGACCCGCTGGTGGAATACCAGCGCGAGGGTTTCACCATGTTCCAGGCCATGATGGAGGCCATCCGCGAAGAGAGTGTCGGCTTCCTCTACAACCTGGAGGTCGAGGTCACCCCGGCGCAGGACGTTGTGGTGGCGGATGCCGCCGGTGGCCACACCGAGCACGTTGAACCGCAGATCCACGCCGCCGGCCTGGAAGCGCCCGAAAAGCCGGCACAGCTGCAGTACACGGCACCCGGCGAAGACGGCGCTTCCCAGACCCGGGTTGAGGGCCGCGCCTCGTCCCGGTCCGGCAACCCGGCCAAGGCCGCAACGCAGGACACCGCCAAGCGTCAGGCGAAAAAGAAGCGCCGCTGACCCCAGCGGACCATGCGATCGTGCGGCATGGCATGACAGCACGACAGGCAACAGGAAATGCCCGGACCATCTGCTCCGGGCATTTCCTGTTTCATTGGGTGTCTGTTTCGGCAAGCGGCTCCTTCCAGCGCCCGGTCTCCCTCCACCCGGCAACTACCTTCAGCCAACGACGAATTCCGTCACACGCCAGACCTGTTTGCCCCGTTCCAGCCGGACCGCCACCGCCCGTGCCCGGACATCGTCAATAACCACTGCGCTGGCCTCATAGATGCCGGGGGAGACTTCGCATGCCCTGACCGAGCGCACCACTGAGTTCCGGTGCAGCCTGGCCAGGGCAGGCGACGAGGATCGGGCCTGTTCGCGGCGGATCAGCCCTGCACGGTGCTGGAGCAATGCAAGACACCGGGGATCCAGTCGTCGTGCCAGCTGGTGGATCGGCCTGATGCCGGCCAGCACCTCCATCGCGGCCTGCACCGTACTGCGCGTGATGGCGAGGATTTCCGAAGTTTCGTCCGCTGCGCGCAGCGGCAGGCCCGGAGCCCCCGGCGTGTTGGCGGGCCGTAGCGGAACAGGGGGGACTGCTGCCGCCGGCCCTCCGTCGGCCCGGGCGGGGCGGATTGGCGTGACTGCGTTCATGTGATTCCCCTTAGTTGTGTGCTGATGAAGATCGGAACGAACGGCTAGCGGGTGGAAGGAGCATTCAGGATCTGGCCGGGGAGCAGGACATGCGGGCTTTCGCCGATCCGGGCCTTGTTGGCCTCATACCAGCGGGGCCAGTGCAATGCGACATCAACATCGGAAGCAGCTGGTCCCAGATGACGCTTTGCGATGTCCCACAGTGTGTCGCCTGCCAGCACAGTGACCGCGTTCCCCGTCGACGCTGTGTCCTGAGCGGCGCGGACAGGCCGGGGTGCCAGCAGCCCGGGGCCGGGTACGGGTGCGCTGGGCCTCCAGTCTGGCCGGACCGCGGCCGGCGGAGCGTCAGTTGACGGCGTTTCTGTTGCCGGGTCGTCCGTGGGCAGCGGTTGTGGTGTCGGCGCTTCTGCAAGTGGCGTTTGTGGTGCCCGGGGTTCTGCCATCCGGGATTGTGTGGCGAGGGGCGATTCCGGTGTGGCCTGCAGTTGCGTGACCGGTGCGGCGGGCACATCCGCTTCCGGTGGGTTCGCGGCCAGCTGCGCCGCCGTGGGGGACCACTGGGCCTGCACCGCAGCTTCCTGCGTTGGCACCCAGGCAGGTCCTGTGGGAGGGACGGCGGCCTGGGCCATCGGAGCTGCGAGGAGCTGCACTGAAAGCGCCGCCACGGCGAGGCGACGCATAAAAGCCGGACAATATTTGCCAGCCCGGGCGGCAGCCCGCGGCCTTCCGCAGCGTGCCAAGGCGGCAACTGTCACCGCCAGCATGACGGCGAAGGTCCACCACGCCACGATCGCCAACCCGGCTGCCGCGGCGAAAGCTCCCAGCAGGTCGTCCACGCTGAGTGACTGCCCTCGTGCCGCCGAGAGCTCCCAGCGATCCAGCAGTCCCAGTCCGGATGCGAAAAGAAATGCCCCCAGCAGCAGGATGGAAAGTGCCATGAGTGCATCAGCGCGAAGCTCGCGTGTCGTAGCCCTGGTCATGAGGTCCCAATCGATATGTTTAATGTCGTTTGATGTTGTTTGATCCTTCTGAGTTCAGTTTGACTGCGCTGCTCTTGATTTGTCCAGAGACTGGAAGGAATGGATTGATGCGTTGACCGCCGGTGAAGCCTCGCCCTACGCTTGGGCCCATGCGTTGGGATGCACTGTTCACTGACATGGAGGCCCAGTTTGCCGAGGACGGCAAGCTCGCGGTTGAGTCCGAGATCTCCGAGCGAGCCAGGGTGGAGGCCGCCTCAGTTGTCCTGGCCGGCAGGTTGCGCGCCGGCCTCGGGAGCCAGGTGGCTGTACATCTCCTGGGCGGGCGGACGTTCGAAGGCAGGCTCAGCCATGCCGGAGCAGACGCGCTGGTCCTGGACGAGGGTCTGCAGCAGGTGCTGATCCCTTATGGCGCGGTGGCGCGCTACGCCGGGCTGGGGCGGCTCTCGGTTGCGGAGCCTTCGCAGGTGCGCCGGCGGATCGGGCTGGCGCATGCCTTGCGGGGCCTGGCGCGCGATCGGGCCGGGGTGGCAGTCATGGTGCGGCATGACATGGCGAAGGAAGGCGGGCTCACCGGCGTCATTGACCGCGTGGGCGGTGATTTTATGGACCTGGCGCTGGTCACCCCGGGCGAGGCGCGGCGGGCCGCGCAGGTCCGGCAGGTTGCCACAATTCCCTTCGGATCGCTGGGCGCAATCCGGTCATGGCACGTCGGCGGGATGTAGCCGTCGGCCAGCGCGTGTCCAACCCATCAAGTTTTTTGGACCCGCGTGCGCAGATTCTCCGGACAACAACACAACGCGCGCGGGACCCGGCCGATTGGAACGCGGTCCCGGGTCAGCCCTGCTTGGCCTTGGCTTCCTGGATCATTCGGCTGGCCTCGGCGTAACGCTCCTCGATGTACTGCTCGAGCATTTTTTCCTCAACACGCCACTGACCGCGGCCACCCACCTGGATCGCCTTGAGTTCCCCGCTTCGGACCAGTGCATAAGCTGCCGGCGAGTTGATCTGGAGTTGCTCAGCAACATCGGCGAGGGTGAGGAATCTGGGCATAAAACCATTTTGCCACTGAAGGTGTGATCTGGTGTGGTTATCCACAGTTTGATGTTGTTTGGGCTTTTGACTTTTGTTCCGGGGCCCGGGCCGCAACAATGAGGTGTCCGGGCGCATGCAGCCGCCTGGCTCGAAGCTAGGGGGAGCAGGGCATGAGCCACGATGCAGGAACCGCGGGAGCCAGGCTGAAGCCGCCTTCCTGGAAGGACCCGCGGTTGCTGGTGGGGGTCCTGTTGGTCCTGGCGTCCGTAGTGGGGGTGATCTCGCTGGTGGGCAGTGCCGATAAGACCACTGAGGTATACGCTGCCCGGGACTCCATCGCCGTGGGAGAGAAACTGACCACGGACAGCGTGGTCAGGGCAAAGGTCCGCCTCGGTGAAACTGAGGAGCATTACGTTACCGTGGAGGCGGGCCTGCCTGAGGACATGGTGGCGGTCCAGCGAATCGGCAAGAACCAGCTGCTGCCCAAGGAAAGCCTCGCCACGGTGGACGCTTTGGACCGCAAACCTGTCGCCCTGACCATTGACGAACCCCTTCCCCCTCAGGCGGTAGCGGGTACTCGGGTGGATGTCTGGGTGGCGCCGCCCGATGCCAGGAACGGATTCAGCGAGCCGAAGCTGCTGTTGTCCGGAGCTGAAATAGCCCAGGTTACTGCCGCATCCACTGCCCTCGGCTCGTCGCGCAACACGGTGCTGATGGTCCTTGTTGAGGACAGCCAAATGCCGGCCATCCTTGGAGCGCAGGCCAACCAGGCCAAAATCTCCGTGGTCTGGAACCCGGGCGGCGGCACCTCATGAGCATCCCCGTGGTGACAGTCGGCCAGGCGCGGGAAGACGTCGTCGGAGGCCTGGAACGGCTTCACGGTCCCGTCACGGTCGTCCGGCGCTGCGCCGAACTGACCGAGCTGCTCGCTGCCTGCCAGAGCGGGCTGGCGCGGGCAGCAGTGGTGGCCGACGGCTCCGAGGGGCTGACCGCTTCCCTGGTTGACCGGCTCGGGGCAGTGGGCGTGGCCATCATTGCCCTGACGGATAACGCTGAAGAGGCCGCCAGGCTGCGCGGGATCGGCGTGGCGTCCGCACTGACCGGTGTCGAATCGGCCGCCTTGGCAGGCAGGATCGCCGAGGCCGTTTCCCAGCTGACGGGACAGCCAGCCGTCGCCACCCGGGGCGCCACGTCCGGGAGTGCGCTGGGCGACACGGGTGCAGCTCTGCGTCCGCTGGCTGCCGAATCCGCCGGGGTGCCGGAGGCCTCGGGCGCCGGCAGGATCATCGCAGTGTGGGGACCCGCCGGCTCGCCTGGCCGCACCTTCGTCGCAGCCAACATCGCCGGGGAACTGGCGGCAGAAGGAAAATCCGTCCTGCTGGTGGATGCGGACAGTTACGGGGCCAGCATCGCGGCCGTCCTGGGCCTCCTGGACGAGTCCGCCGGCATCGCCCAGGCCTGCAGGCTCGCGGACCAGGGATTGCTCGAGGCCGAAGCTTTGCTCAAGGTGGCGTCTCCTGTCGCCACCAAGCTGGGTACCTTCCGGGTGCTTACGGGAATCACCCGGGCTGACAGATGGACTGAGCTCCGGGCAGCAGCCCTGTCCTTGGTGCTGGAACGCGCCAGGGAGATCGCCGACGTCGTTGTGGTGGACACCGGCTTTTGCCTGGAAGCCGATGAAGAACTCAGCTTCGACACGGTGGCACCGCGCCGGAACGCGGCCACCCTGCGGAGCCTGGAACTGGCGGACACCGTTTTCGCCGTCGGGGCCGCCGACCCTGTAGGGGTTCCGCGGCTGGTCCGCGGGCTCGCAGAACTTGAATTGGCCGTGCCCCACGTTTCACCTGTTGTGGTGCTGAACAAGGTCCGGGCATCGGCTGTCGGGAGGTCGCCCGAACGTCAGCTGAAGGATGCTTGGGAACGGTACGGCCCGTCGCCTCGGTTGAGCGCCTTCCTGCCTGCCGACAGCTCCGCGGCCGATGCTGCCCTCTTGGGAGGCTCTTTATTGCTCGAAACGGCCCCCGAGTCCAAGCTCCGGCGTGCAATAGCTGATTTGGTTTGTGCACCTGCCCAACGATCAGCTAAATCCTCTGTATTTTCTTCCACCTCGCGGCGCTTCGTTAAGGGTTAGGCTCGCCATAGGTGCTGCAACGGTGCAGCAACAATTTCTTGTGATGGAGGCGTTTGTTGATGTCGTCTGGATCCAGCGTGGAGGATCAGTCCGTAGCCGTCGGAGACCGGGAGGGATTCCTGGCAGACTATTACGAGCACCTGGCTGAAGAGGATGCCCGGAGCTACCCCCAGGAGTTGCTGGCCACCCGCGCGGAGACCCACCGCAACATGGCCGCCACACGGCGGCCGGGACAAGCGAACATTTCGATCGTCAGCGAAGAAGACAACAGCGTCGTTTATATCGTCACGGACGACATGCCGTTCCTCGTGGACTCGGTCAACGCCGAACTCGTCCGCCAGAACGCCGCGATCAAGCTCGTCCTGCACCCGCTCTTTGTTGTGACCCGAAACAGGGAAACAGGAGAGCTGGTGAAGGTGGACCGGGTGCCGTCCCACATCGGGATCTCCAGTGGTGACACCGCCGCGATGCCCCTCATGTCCCACCTCATTGCGCAGGGTGAAAACACGTCCCACATGGAGTCGTGGATCGCTGTGGAGATCAACCGCGTCTCCGATGAAGCGCGGGCATCCCTCAAGGAGGGACTGGAACGGATCCTTGCGGACGTGCGCGCCGCCGTCGAAGACTGGCCGAAAATGCGGAACAAGGCCATGCAGATCGCAGCGAGCCTTGACCAGGTGGCCCACCCGTCCCAGATCGCCGAGCTGCGGCAGGCTCAGGACCTGCTGCGGTGGCTCGATGACGGCAACTTCACGTTCCTGGGCTACCGCGAGTACGACCTGGTCACCGTTGACGGCGAAGATTTGCTGGAACTGCGCGAGGACAGCGGGCTGGGCCTGCTTCGCGCCAAACCAGGTGCGCCTCACATGCAGCACCTGACCGACGCAGGCCGGCGGAAGGCCCGCGAGAAGCGCGCGCTGGTGATTACCAAGGCCAACTCCCGCTCAACCGTCCATCGCCCGGCCTACCTGGATTACATCGGCGTGAAGAGCTTTGACGCGGCTGGAAACGTGAACGGCGAGCGCCGCTTTATCGGCCTGTTCGCTACGAGCGCCTACACCGGATCCGTCCGGAACATCCCCATCGTCCGCGAGAAGGTGGACGCAGTGCTGAACAGTGCGGGATTCCCGCCGGATTCCCACTCCGGAAAGGACCTGCTGGGGATCCTGGAAACCTACCCGCGCGACGAGCTGTTCCAGATCGAAATTGAGGACCTGGCGGCCACGGCGTCCGGAATCCAGCGGCTCCAGGAGCGCCGGCGGACGCGGTTGTTCCTGCGCCCGGACATTTACGGCCGCTTTATGTCCGCGGTGATCTACCTGCCCCGTGACCGGTACACCACCAACGTCCGGCTCCGCATCGAGGATGAGTTGCGGTCCACGTTCAAAGCGGAAAGCATCGACTACGAAGCCAGGATGACCGAATCGGCCCTGGCCCGCCTCTTCTACCGGATCCGCCTGCCCAAAAACGCCGAGCTCAGCCATGTCAATGTTGAGGAGCTCGAAAAGCGGTTGGTCCGGGCGGCCCGCTCCTGGAGTGAGGGGATTGCCGAAGTCCTGCGCGACCGCGGGGCAGACGGGAAGTCGAAGGAGCTCGCCGCCATCTGGTCCGAAGCCTTCCCTGCCGGCTACCGGGTGGACTACGAGGTAGAGGACGCGCTGGAGGACATCGCCCGGTTCGAGAAGTACGGGGCGGAAGCCGAGCGGATTGCCGGTGCCCGGCAGGAGCGGCCCGGCGTCCACGTGTACCTTCCGAAGGGTGCCGGGGAGGATCTCGAAGAGGACGCCAGGGTTAAGCTGTACATGCTTGAGCCCAAGAGCCTGAGCCAGATCCTGCCGTACTTCCATAATTTGGGACTTGAGGTGCTGGACGAGCGGCCGTTTGAGATTGAGACGGCGGACCGCCGCGATTTCTTCCTCTACGACCTGGGTCTGAAGTACCCGGCGGGCGTCGATCCGCTGGCTACCGGCGAGCTGCTGGGCGATTCCTTCGGTGCCGCAGTCTCCGGAGCAGTGGAGTCGGACAGCTTTGACCGGCTGGTGCTGCGTGAGGGGATGCACTGGCGCCAGATCACCGTCCTGCGGGCGTACGCGCGGTACATCCGGCAGATGGGCAATTCCAACTCGTTCGGCTTTATGGCGGACACCCTCCTCGCCAACCCGCGCGTCACCAAGGCCTTGCTGGCGCTGTTCGCCGCCAGGTTCGATCCGGCTTTGTCCGGTGATGAGCGGGCAGCAGCCCAGGGGAAGGTCCGTGCCGAACTTGCGGCCGCGATTGAAGAGGTGGCAACGCTCGACGCCGACCGTGTCCTGCGCACCATGGCCAACCTTATCGAGGCCACCCTCCGCACTAACTACTACCAGTACAAGCCGCACCTGAGCTTCAAGCTCGATCCCGCCCGGATTGAGGGGTTGCCGTTCCCCCGGCCGATGTTCGAGATCTGGGTCTATTCCCCGCGCGTGGAAGGTGTGCACCTGCGCTTCGGCAAGGTGGCCCGCGGCGGCCTGCGCTGGTCTGACCGGCGTGAGGACTTCCGGACGGAGATTCTCGGCCTCGTGAAGGCGCAGACAGTCAAGAACGCGGTCATTGTGCCCACCGGGGCCAAGGGCGGCTTCTTTGCGAAGCGGCTCCCTGATCCGGCTGCCGACCGCGCTGCCTGGCTGGCCGAGGGCACCGAGAGCTACAGGACCTTTATCCGCGGCCTGCTGGACATCACTGACAACCTCGTCACCAGGGACGGGGCGGAAACTGTTGTGCCGCCGTCGGACGTTGTCAGGCACGACGACGACGATTCCTACCTTGTGGTGGCGGCGGACAAGGGGACGGCCACGTTCTCGGACATCGCCAACGGACTGGCCGCTGAATACGGTTTCTGGCTTGGCGACGCGTTCGCCTCCGGCGGTTCGGTCGGCTATGACCACAAGGCCATGGGCATCACCGCCCGCGGGGCCTGGGAGTCGGTCAAGCGCCACTTCAGCGAGCTGGACGTAGACACCCAGACGCAGCCGTTCAGCGTGGTGGGTGTGGGTGACATGTCCGGTGACGTGTTCGGCAACGGCATGCTGCTGTCCCGTCAGATCCGGCTTGTCGCCGCCTTCGACCACCGGCACATCTTCCTGGACCCGACGCCGGATGCGGAAACGTCATTTGAGGAACGGAAACGGCTCTTTGAGTTGCCACGGTCCTCCTGGGACGACTACAACAAGTCCCTGATCAGCGAGGGCGGCGGCGTGTATGCGCGCCAAGTAAAGTCCGTACCGGTTTCGCCGCAGGTCCGCGCGGCGCTCGGGCTCCCCGAGGCGACCACCGAATTGAGCCCGCCGGAGCTGCTGCGGGCCATCCTGCTGGCCCCCGCCGATTTGCTCTACAACGGCGGGATCGGGACCTACGTGAAGGCAAGCACCGAATCCAATGCCTCTGTGGGAGACAAGGCCAACGACGCCATCCGCGTGGACGGCAAAGACCTGCGGGTCAAGGTGGTGGGCGAAGGCGGCAACTTGGGCATGACCCAGCGCGGCCGCATCGAGGCTGCGCTCCAGGGCGTCATCCTGAACACTGATGCGATCGACAACTCTGCCGGCGTGGACTGTTCGGACCATGAGGTCAACATCAAGATCTTCGTGGACCGGATGGTGGCGGCGGGCAAGCTGTCCGCGGAGGAACGCGCAGGCTTCCTCGCTTCCATGACCGATGAAGTGGGGCGGCTGGTCCTCGAGGACAACGTGGACCAGAACATCCTACTCCTGAACGACCGACAGAAAGTGGCCGAGTGGAGTCCCAGTTATGAGCGCCTGATGGACTGGCTTGAGAAGTCTGCTGACCTGAAGCGTGAACTGGAGGCCCTGCCGAGCACGGAGACACTGCAGGAGCGGCTTGGCCAGGGGCAGGGGCTGACGTCGCCTGAGCTCTCGGTGCTGGCTGCCTACGCGAAAATTGAGCTGGCGTCGGCATTGCGTGACAGCGACCTGGCTGATGATCCGTGGTTCCGGGCGACGCTGCGCGCCTACTTCCCGGCGCAGTTGCGGGAACGGTTTGACGCCGAACTGGACACCCACCCGCTGCGGCGCGAGATTATTGCCACGGTCGTGGCCAACGACATGATCAACCTGGGCGGCATCACGTTCGCGTTCCGCACCATGGAGGAGACATCGGCTACCGAGGTGGCCGTCGCTAAGGCGTTCGTGGCGCTCCGTGAGATCTTCGAACTCGATGTCATGGTGGACGAACTGAACAGTCTGCCGGCCTCATTCCCCACCGAACACTGGAGCACTGTCCATCTGGACATCCGCCGCATCCTGGACCGTGCCGTCCGATGGCTGCTGGCCCAGGGCGGCAGTTCCCGTCCCATCGCCGGGGTGGTGGCGGAGTTCAAGCCGCTCCTGGATCCGATGCGGGGCCGGTTGCTTGAGTACCTGCGCGGCGACGACCGCGAGCGGGTTGCGGGCTGGCTGGAGAAAGCACGCGGCTGGGAGCTTCCGGAAGACCTTGCCGTCCGGTGGGCAGAGCTGTTCGAGAGCTTCGTCCTGCTGGACATTGCCAAGATCGTGCACGCACGCAACGAGCCGGTGGAAGAGATCGCCGCGGTCTACTACACAGTGTTCAACCGGTTCCATGCCGACGCCCTGTTGGAGCGGATCACCAACCTGCCGCGCCAGGACAGGTGGCAGGCCCTGGCGCGGGCCGCCCTGCGGGATGACCTGTATTCCACCGTTTCGGACATGACGACGGCGGTGCTTGAGTCCACGGGGTCCCAGGACTCCGCGGAGAACCGGCTAAAGGACTGGGAGGGGCAAAATGCCGAGCAGCTGGGCCGTGCGAAGAGCATGTTTGATGAGGTCAACGCGCTCGAAGCCGACGACATGGCTTCACTGTCGGTAGCATTGAGGCTCTTGAGGTCAATCGTCCGACGCTAGGAAACCCCTGCGTCGTAACTGGAGGTGCAGTGGCAATCTTTACGGACCCCATCAGGGAACACGCTGATTTTGGGCCGGGCGATGCCGAATGGCTGCACCTCCTGGTGGGCGACTGGCAGATGGTGGCGGACCTTGCGTTCGCTGACCTGGCCTTGTGGTTCCCGCACCCGGATCACGGCTATGTTGCGCTGGCCCACGTCAGGCCCTCCACAACGCACACCGTTTTCCACGGTGACTTTGTGGGCGAACCGATCCGGCAGGACCTGCAGCCGCTGGTGGATAAGGCGTGGGCGAGCCGGTCCATCGAACGGTCCAGTGAGACGAACTGGAGCTCGGACATGGCCCTGCGGGTGGAGGCTGTGCCGATGGTCCGCAACGGCCGGACGCTAGCTGTGGTGACCACGCACATGGACCTGTCCAGTTCAAGGATGCCGTCGCGGCTGGAGCTGACCTACCGGCAGTGCGCCTACGATCTGCTGCGAATGGGAACCCTGGGGCTGTGGCCCGACTTCGCGTCGCCCACCGGCTCGCGCCGCGGTGCGCCGCGTGTGGGGGACGGGCTCATCAGGCTTGATGCCGAGGGGATTGTGCAGTACGCAAGCCCTAACGGGGTCTCCGCTTTCCGGCGGCTCGGCGACGGCGAGTCGCTGGAAGGCAGGTCGTTGGCCGAAGTCACTGCCGGGCTGCTGAAGGACCGGCGCCTGGTGGACGAGACGCTGCCGCTGGTGGTCACGGGACGGATGCCGTGGCGCAGTGAGATTGAATCCCGCGGCGTGAGCCTGTCCCTGCGGGCAATTCCGCTGCGGGATGAGCAGCAGCGCTTCGGCGCACTGGTGCTGTGCCGTGACGTTTCGGAACTGCGGCGCCGGGAGATGGAGCTCGTCACCAAGGACGCCACCATCCGCGAGATCCACCACCGCGTGAAAAACAACCTTCAGACCGTGGCCGCCCTCCTGCGGATGCAGTCCCGGCGGATGGTCAGCGATGAGGCCAAACAGGGGCTGGAACAGGCGATGCGGCGGGTGGCCACCATCGCCCTGGTTCACGAGACCCTGTCCCAGGGCTTGGCGCAGAGTGTTGACTTCGATGAGCTCATTGGCCGTCAGTTCAGGCTGTCCGCCGAGGTGGCATCACCCTCGCAGCAGGTCAAGACCGAGCGGTCGGGCCTCTTCGGGGAACTGCCCAGTGACTTCGCCACCCCGCTGGCACTGGTCATCAACGAGCTGGTGACCAACGCCGTCGAGCACGGCCTGGCGGGGCGCGCGGGCACCGTCTGGCTCATCGCGGACCGGTCCGAGGAAGAAGACGGTGAGGAACTGCTGACGGTCACCATTGCCGACGATGGCGTGGGACTGCCGGATACGCCCCATGTTGAGGGCCTTGGCTTGCAGATCGTCCGGACGCTCGTGACCAGCGAGCTCGGCGGTACCATCCAGTGGCACCCCCGCGACGAAGGCGGAACGGCTGTGCAGATCCGCCTCAGCCTGACGGCGCGGTAGGGCTGGCTGAGCCGGTTAGTGAGCAAAAGGCGGGCCCGGATGCTCCGGGCCCGCATTTTGTTTTTCATATCGTGCGTTTGTTGGGGCTGCTATCCTTCCGGGTTACTCATCCGGTAGAGGAAGGCTGCCATTTGGTCACGGTTGATCTGCTCTGCCGGACGGAAGGTCACTACTCCATTCTCAGTCCAGCCCTTCGAGATGCCCTTCTCCGCCAGCCACGCAATCTGCCTGTAGAAGTCATGGTTGGTAGCCACGTCCGCGAACGGCGAGACCGCTGGCGGCGTGTACTGGGCGTCGGTCGTGCCGCTCATCCGGTAGAGGAAGGCTGCCATTTGGTCACGGTTGATCTGCTCTGCCGGACGGAAGGTCACTACTCCATTCTCAGTCCAGCCCTTCGAGATGCCCTTCTCCGCCAGCCACGCAATCTGCCTGTAGAAGTCATGGTTGGTAGCCACGTCCGCGAACGGCGAGACCGCTGGCGGCGTGTACTGGGCGTCGGTCGTGCCGCTCATCCGGTAGAGGAACGCTGCCATCTGGTCACGGTTGATTTTCTCTGCCGGACGGAAGGTCACCACTCCATTCTCAGTCCAGCCCCGGGAAATGCCCTTCTCCGCCAGCCACGCAATCTGCTTGTAGAAGTCATGGGTCGTAGCCACGTCCGCGAAGGGCGAGACCGTTGGCGGAAGGTAGCCCGGGGCCAGCATCTGCACGTTGTCCACATAGGCGGTAATGCCGGTGCCCTCTACGGCGACCTGCAGGCTCGCCTTGGCAACATTGGCCGATGTCGGTGTGTAGGAGAAGTTCATGGCTTCCACCCACCGCGAATCCTCCACCTTTTTGAACTGACCCGAAATCCAGGCGCCGGACGTGTCGTACTCGTCGACGTAGAACGTGACAGTACCGGTCGTGATCGCAGCCACATTGAGGAAGGCCTTGAACAGATAGGTCGTCGTCGGGGAGACGCTGACCAGCGGCGAGAACAGATGGGTCGGGGTCGCGCCGGAAACGAGCTTGATGGAATTGGTGGAGTCCGGGTAGCTGCCGTTATTTCCCGAATCGGCTGCGATGGAAGTCACGGAGTCGGTCCGCCAGCCGTCCCCGAGCCCATTATTGAACGTGGGGTTCGGCATCATGTTCGGCGAACCCGTGACCAGGCCCTGGCTGACATTAACATTCTTGATCTCGCCAGCCGCCACCTTGGTCTTGACGTACGCGGCGAGCTCATCAAGCTCGGCGGTTCCGTACTGGTAGTAGTCCGGGTCCTGGCTTGGATTCGGCCGGATGTCGTGGAAGGTGAACACCACCCACTTCTTGTCCCTGATCGCCTCGTCAACCTTTACCTTCAACGCGGAGACCGGCGTGGTCACCTCCTGGACAGGCACGTTGTGCAGCAGGTAGTCGCCGAGCGGCCAGACGTTGTTACCGGTGTCCGCGAAGCCGCGCATGGAGCTGTAGTACTTGGCAACCTGGGCCACCACTGACATGTCGTAATCGCCGTAAGGCGGTGCGAACGCGGTCGCGTTGATGCCGCGCGCGGCCAGGGCAGCTTTGCTGTTTGCCAGTTCGGCGTCCACCTGGGCGGGCGTCAGTTTGTTGGCCTGGCAGTCGTTGCCGACGCTCACGAGGCATTGGTGGGACACGGTGTGTGACCCGATCTCCCACCCGTAAGAGTTCTGCAACTCCAGGATCTGGTCCCACGACATATAGGGTACGTCCGCGTCGGCGCGGCAGGTATTGGGAAGAGACGTCAAACCGACGCAGTCGGTGACGATGTAATTCGTGCCGGTGAGCCCGTGTTTCTTAAGTGTCGGCGCGGCCTGTGTCAGCGCGCTGAGGCCGCCGTCGTCGAAAGTGAAGGACACCAATGGCGTCGGGGCCGGATTGTCTATCGCCGCGTTAGCCACGCCAGGCGTCAGCAGCGCGGCGGTCAGGGCAGGCGCCACCACCCCGATGGTCACGAGCTTGGCGCGCCACCGCGCCGAGCGGGATCTGGTTATGGTCATGAGTTACTCCGTTCTTTTTCGGTGGCCGACGGCGCCGGGTGACATCGCGGAAGGGTGCGCAAGGGCTCTGAGATGTTCGAACGTGTGCGACGTGTTGCGGTTCGATGCCGCTTTCGCCGCTGAGCATCAGCTGGGCTGGGGGCACGTTCGTGGTGCTCAGGCCTAGCTTCCAGGCCCGGCACGTTGCCTCGGTTGGGAGTTGTGAGGGCGCCGCTCTTGGCGCTCTGCTGGACCTTGCTGTGCCGGGCTTCAATTACTCCAAAGAGGCGAAAAGTAATTGGCTGTAATAATTCAGGCGTTGTCCCCACGATGCTTTCCATTTCCCCCACTAACGGCATTGGTGCTTTTCGCGGCGGGACCAGGCTGCAGTGCGCTGCTGGATGATCCGGCTTTCAGAACCAGAGTGGCATGGCGAAAATGGCCCATCAAGCGGGCTGGGTACCCGAATGTTGAATGGATGAAAAGACAGGTAGCCGATAATTTAGGGCGCGTAGGCGGCGACTCTGAGCCTGAGTACTAAGAAGATGAAACAAGTAGTAAACGTGACAAGGATCCGCGGCCGGGCGGGTAGTGCCTGCAACCGGACCGACGTGCCTACAGTCAGTCGATCCCGTGTATTTCACGGGGGCGCGAAATGGTCCCTTTCACCGAACTACAACCATCCAGTTGATCTCCGGAGCGGGAAGCGGCCCAAGACAATGGGTGAAAAAGCTATGGCTGCGACCCGGAAAGGGTCGCAGCCATAGCTTTGAGGAATTCGTTTATGCTGTTTGTTTTGCGCTGGCGCCTGGGCTAGGAGGCGCGGCGTGCCCTTGCGGCGCGGCGCTTGAGGGCGCGGCGCTCGTCTTCGCTCATGCCGCCCCAGACGCCGGCGTCCTGGCCGGACTCCAAGGCCCACTGGAGGCAAGTGTCAACAACCGGGCAGCGGCGGCAAACGCTTTTTGCTTCCTCGATCTGAAGGAGGGCAGGCCCTGTGTTTCCGACGGGGAAGAACAGTTCCGGGTCCTTGTCGAGGCACGCTGCGCGGTTACGCCAATCCATGCTTATCAGTTGCTCCAATTCTGGGAAGGGCCCGTTTGTGAAATTATTCACTAGGGTCTACAAAGGAAAGGGGCCCTGAGGGGCCCCATCGGTCATCTTCATCAAGATTGTCATGTTAACGCTGTGTAAACAAGGGGTAATACAGCTTGAAATCCCCGGATTCCTGAGCGATACATCACATCCGTGTTGCCGACCCCCACCACTGTCCGACTATGTCCGGTAGGGTGCCAGTGTGTCAAGAGCCCCCCAAAACCCTTCAGATCCGCAGCCCGAGGATGAGCCCGCCGGTGGTACTTCCCCGAGCCCTGGCCCGGCAGCCGGTACGGCGGCCGGCACCGACGCAGGTGCACCTTCCGCTTCGGTGCGCCCGCGTGGAATCCTTGTGATCTCTCTCATTGTGGCCGCGGAGGCAACTGCCCTTTTGGTAGCTGCGTCGTGGTACGGCTACGAACTGGTGACAGGGGCACCAGTGCTTTCCTTTTGGGGTGCGGTTTTCACCTTGGGACTACTGCTGGCTTTCTCTGTCTGGCTCTATTCGGTGGCGCACTTCCTTTTTCGTGGGCGCAGGTGGACACGGGCCGCCGCCCTGGTCGCGCAATTGTTCGTCCTGACCATCGGATTCCCCACCCTTTCCGGCGGCGTTGTAGTGCCCGGACTTGCCCTTCTCCTGCCGGCCTTGACCGCCATCGTTCTTCTCTTCGACAAGCGTGTTATCAGCTACGCATCCAGGACCGGTGGGTTGCCGCCAGCCCTGTAGCCTACGCAGCGGATCGTCGGGTGGTGCCCACCCCAGCTGGACTGCCAAGGGGCGGCCATCCTGGACAAGTATGCCCCGCCCCGGGGGTGGATTGGGTTCCACCTCGAACCGCACCCCAAATAGCTCGCCATCCAGGAAAGTACGCGGGCCGATTAGCAGGCCGGTGCCCAGATTGCGTGCTTGGAGGGCCAGCGGGACTCTTTGGGCGAGTGCCTGGCTGTAGCAGGCAGTCATGACCACAGTGGTTCCTAGGGCGTTGAGATCGGCAAGATTGCGGTTCACGTCGTGGGGCAACAGATCGGCATTGTCCACCAAGGCCACGGACCCTCCATGCAGGCTACCGGCAGTTGCCTGGCCAAGAACTTCCGACCAGTACGCCGCGGAATCAATGTCCGGTTCCGGTTGGAGCCATGGTCCTGCATCAGGGTTGAGGCGCGGCAACAGCCGGAGGAAAGAGGACTTTCCCGATGACGGCCCGCCCAGCACAGCCAGGACGCCGCCCGCAGGTATGCGGATCGAGACTGGTTTGAGTTCGTCACCGCCGACTCCTATCCAAAGGCGGCGCGTTGTATGTTTCATCGCTCCTGTAATGCCTTCTGGCAGTCGGGTCGCGATGCTCCCGCCTGGTGAAGGAGTCGTATCCAAAATCTGTTCTGCGGGAGCTACAGCGGGCAGTGGGTCAACACGGAAGGGCCGGATGACAGGGCTCGACGATTCCCCCTGACCGGACGTCATCCCAACAGACTGTGTACCGGTGCCCGTATAGAACTGGCAGACCGTCGTTGTCCCAGCCGAGAGTGCGCCACTTGCCACGCCCCGACCAACCACAGGTGCAGTGGCAGGCACTTTCGGCCAGCCGATCCGGCTCTCTTCGCTTGAACCAGTGGGGAAGTACACGCGGCTGGGAATAGCGGCGAAGAACCTTGCAGTGACAAGTTCCCGCTGGCCGGAAATGACCACCGTGATACCGGCCCTGCCCCCGTCACGGACCAGATCGTGAACCAAATCCTCCGCCCAGGCAAGTGGCCCGGACCTAAAAGCAGATGTCCAGGAACCCCAACCGGCGATTACCAGTACGAGCGGTGTGGTAATGGTGGCCGGACCGGCCAGACGGTGCGACAGCTCCTGTGCGAGTCGCTCCAGGATACGGACAGCGCGGCGAAGCTCGTGCAACCCGGCCCTGGAACCCACCCGGCCGTGTGATTCCAGCACCGTGAACGAGCTGTCGGGATCAAGGATGTACAAGTGAGATTCCCGCCGGTGGGTCGCCAGGCCGCCCACTGCCAGCCCGATCGCGTCAGCTACGCCCGATTGCGGTCCGCCGACAAAGCCCAGGTGTCCGTGCGCCGCGGGCTCCCAGACGAGCGGAGCAGTCCTCTGTTCCCAAGGCAGGTCCATCAGACCGAGTCTGATCTTCCACCCGTCCGGGAGACCGGAACATTTGTCTGGCATTGCAGAAGGGTGGGTCAGAATGCAGGGGAGTGGGTCCGCGACCGGTTTCCGGACAGGGGCGCCGTTCATGGATTCCCACAGCCCGGCCATGGATGCGATCAGCGGCGTGGCTGCCAGGGTCGGCGTCGGTGCAAGGCCTACCGACTCGTTTTCACCTGTCTCGGGGAGGGCATCTATGTAGTCCGCGGCCAGGTGGATGGAGAGCTCCGGGGGTTCTGACGCAATAGCCCCGGCGGTGAGGGAACTGGCCTGAAATTCGACCGGCGCTTCGGTTCCACGCGCCAGGTAGGCCCGACCCGGCGTGTCCACTCTTATCCCGGCGGCGGCTTTGGAGTTGATAACGTCCATCGACTCCATCTCGGACTGGACGCGCAAAGCGATGCTTGTAGTCACATTGGCACGGATGTCAGGAGTTAATGCGCCTTGGGGCCGTTGCGTTGCCATGATGAGGTGAATCCCCAAAGAACGGCCAATCGCCGCGATCCTCATGAGTTCATGGAGCGCTTCGGGAGCATCTTCGACGAGCATGCGGAATTCATCGATGACAACCACGAGATGGGGGAGCGGTAGCGATTGGCCCTCGGGAGTTGTCCTGTAGGACGCAAGGTCGGGGGCCTGTACCGCCGCGAGGACTTCTTCCCTGAATCTGATTTCAGCGCGGAGCGACTGCAGGTACCGTCCCAGTTCGTGGTTACTGAGGTCGGTGAGCATGCCTGCACAATGTGGAAGTCCTGTCAGTGGCCCAAGACCAGAGCCGCCTTTGAAATCCACAAAAAGGAAATTGATTCGCGCCGGCTCGTAGCTCAAAGCCAGGGCAATGGTAAGTCCGCGTAGGAGTTCGGATTTGCCTGCACCCGTGGTGCCGGCCACCAGCAGATGCGGCCCATCCGTTTGCAGATCCAGCATTTGTGGGTGCTCAGGACCCAGCCCGACCGGAACGGGCAGTCCGGGTTGCCTCCTGTTCGCCATCCATCGTCGGGTTGTCTCGGCGGTGGAACTTGGAAGTAAGTCATTCAGGCGACAAGAAAGTGGAATGCCATCCAGGGCTTCTCCAAGAGTGTGTTTGTCACGGACCCGGCGGCGGCAAAAGCTGGTGAAGACATCAACGGGGGCCAGATCCGGCACGAACATGAGGGTTTCCCCGGCTGTACGGAAACAGGAGCTTCGCACGCCGAGATCGACATCCGCAGGTGTCTGGTCTTCGCCGCCGCCCGGAAAATTGATCACTTGCCAACGATGTTCACGGGCAACCTCCATGAGTGCCTCTGTGTCCTCTTGCCCGTTAAGGAGAATCAGCACCCCGTGCCCGTAGGAGGACTTGTGGCCGCGCTTGATTTGGTCATGGGTGTTGTAGGGACGGCTGGAAAGAGTCACTCCGTTCAGGAAACGGGCAGCGAGGGGCAGCTGGTCCACAGGTCCGTGGATCACGAGGCTCGTTCCCCGGCCCTGTGGGTAGGCTGCAATTTGCATTATGAGTGAACGCACCAGACCCTCAACAGCATTGCGCGGGCCCCGAATGGTGGTGAGGAGCTGTCCGGGGTCAAGCGTGACAGGCAGCAACCCGCCTGATGGGATGGCCCGGCCCGGATAGGGCGGGTCGAATTTGAGATTGGCCGTCTGAATGCCCTGGCCCAAGCGCAACCAGATACCTTTATCTGTAGCCCGGGAAGAAAGGTCCATTCCCGTGGCACCGCCAATGGTTAGGGCGGACAGCGGCGGAGCTGCCCGCCGTCGTCGTTTCTGGTCTTCCATGACGGCGGAACCGACAGCCGCAGCGAGGTCACGGCGTTGCCGGCGTCCGCCGACCAGTTGCACCAGAACGGAGACAGCCGAGACAGCGGTAAAAGCAAGGAACATCCATACTCCAGTCACCACCGCAAGACCAACGCCGATTATCACCGGCAGGACAGCCGTCAACAGGAGTGCCGCTCGGTTTGTGGGGTCATCGCGCCGGTGAACGACCAGGGGCTCGTGGACATCCGTGCCTGCGTCGTCCAGGTGGTTTCCGGGTTCCAGAAACACGAGCGACATCGTTGAGTTGCCGCATCGGATGGTGGAACTCGTTGTGATGACAGCGTTCCTCTGGCGCACGCCGTCCACTTCTGTGCCGTTGGCACTGTCCAGGTCCTCTATCGTGATGGCCGTCTCCGCGACCACCAGGAGTGCGTGGGCCCGCGACAGGTCGGCGTCGCGGATGACGATGTCGGCATTGCTGCGGCCAATGGTGTAACTTCCCCGCCGAAGCGGAACAACCAGGCCCGCGCCGGCACCGCTATGGACTGCGAGGCCCAGCGAGGCCGGCAGTTCAGGGGTTCGCTGCCTGGATCTGCGGGCCACCACCGGAGTATCGACGAGAACGGCACCGTTGACCAGCGGAGGTTCCCCAAGCGTGAGTGATCTCACCTCGTGCCCATCAATCGACACCTTACCGGTCCCGAACCTGGCGGCCAGCGACTCCTGCAGGTCGGCGCCGGAGGCCCCCGCAGGACCATCGATGGTCAGCTCCACGAGCGGTTCCTGAAGGGCCGCGCACAGGCTCCGAACGAGCGTGCAGTGCAGCAGCATGATGCGAAAGTCCTTACGTTTAGCTTGTTTCAAAGCTAGACGGGGCACGGGCAGATGTCGTGGGATGGCTGACGTATGTGGATAAGGGAGGTGCTGGCGGATTAGTAGGTCACAAGGGTGTCTCGGGTACGCTGGTTCCGCAGACAATGCGCACCATTGGGCTGCCCGCATTCGAACCAGGAGATTTTGTGACCGCTGACCTCGTCATCGTAGGGTCTGGCTTTTTCGGCCTGACAATCGCAGAACAGGCCGCTACCGAACTCGGCTTGAAGGTGGTTGTCCTCGACCGCCGGCACCACATTGGTGGCAACGCGTATAGCGAAAAGGAAGAGCAGACGGGCATCGAAGTGCACCGCTACGGAGCACACCTGTTTCACACTTCCAACGAGCGTGTCTGGGAGTATGTGAACCGCTTTACCAGCTTCACCAACTACGTCCACAAGGTCTACGGCGTGCACAAGGGCGAGGTCTACTCGCTTCCCATCAACTTGGCGACTATCAACCAGTTTTTCCGTGCAAATCTGACGCCGGGCCAGGCACAAGCGTTGATCCAGGAGCAGGCGGGCGAACTCGCCGGTACCGATCCGCAGAACCTGAACGACAAGGGCATCCAGCTGATCGGCCGGCCGCTGTACGAGGCGTTCATCAAGCACTACACCGGCAAGCAGTGGCAGACCGATCCCAAGGACTTGCCCGCAGGCATCATCTCCCGCCTCCCGGTGCGGTACAACTACGACAACCGCTACTTCAACGACAAGTACGAGGGCCTGCCGACGAACGGCTACACGGCCTGGATCGAAAAAATGGCGGAACACCCGAACATCGAAGTTCGCCTGAACACCGACTTCTTCGACGAGTCGCACGAGTACAGCAAGAACAAAGTTGTCGGCAGTATCCCGGTGATTTATACCGGCCCCGTTGACCGTTACTTCGACTTTGCCGAAGGCGACCTTTCTTGGCGGACCATCGACTTCGAAGAAGAAGTTCTCGACGTCGGCGACTTTCAGGGGACGTCCGTGGTCAATTACAACGACGCCGACGTGGCCTACACGCGCATCATCGAACCGCGCCACTTCCACCCAGAACGTGAATACCAGACAGAAAAGACCGTCATTATGCGCGAATTTTCCCGCGCGGCTGAAAAGGGCGACGAACCGTATTACCCCATCAATACCTCTGCAGACCGGGAACGGCTGCTCAAGTACCGTGATCTTGCGGCGGCGGAGAAGGACGTTCTGTTTGGTGGGCGCCTCGGTACCTACAAGTACCTCGACATGCATATGGCTATCGGCTCGGCATTGACGATGTTCGACAACCAAATCCGCCCGCATTTCGAGGGTGGCGCCAAGATCGAAAGCGGAGGCGTGGACGTATGAGTGGTGAGCTACTTGCCGCCCCCGACAACGGCGGCGGGCTCCTTGACGTCATTCGCCGTCGCGGTTTGCTTCGCCTTATCGTCCGAAAAGAACTCAAGGTCAGGTACCGAAGTTCCTTTCTTGGCCTGCTCTGGTCCTACGTGCGGCCGGCTGTGCAGTTCGTGGTCTTCTATTTCGCACTGGGAGTCTTCCTGGGGCTCAACAAGCAGCCGAACTTCGTCATTTACATGTTCTCCGGGATTATCCTGGTGAATTTCTTCTCCGAAGCGTTCGGGCAGGCGACACGTTCCGTTGTTGCCAATGGCGCCTTGGTGAAGAAGATCTACCTTCCCCGCGAATTGTTTCCGGTTGCATCGGTCTGGGTCGCCATAGTGCATTTCCTGCCTCAGTTCCTGATTTTGCTGGCCGCGTGCTTCTTCTTCGGCTGGACGCCCAGCGTGAATCAGCTGATTGGCGCGGTAGGGGCATTTGTTATGGTCACCATTCTGTCGCTTGGCCTCGGACTGCTGTTTGCAGCCGCAAATGTGATGTTCCGCGACTCAGAGAACATCGTTGACCTCATGCTGATGATGGCTACATGGCTCTCCCCGGTTCTCTACGCCTGGTACTTGGTCCGGGACACGCTTGGGGAAACGTTCTACTTCTTTTACCAGCTGAATCCGATGACCATTGCGGTGGAACTCTTTCACGCCGCTTTCTGGTCACCGACGGCAGCCGTCAGGATGGCGCCGGAGGGTGCCCGCTTGCCGGACAACCTTCTTTCCATCTGGCTGCCGGTGGGCCTGGTTATTTCCTTGTTGATCCTGGCCTTGGGGCAGTCCGTATTCCGACGCCTTGAGGGCAGATTTGCGCAGGAGCTGTAATGCCGGAAGCTATTGTCGTTGAGAATGTTTCAAAACGGTTCAACCTCCGCCACACGCGGTCCCTGAAGGAAACGGTTGTATGGCTGTTTAAGGGCCGCCGGGGTGATCTGTCGTCAACCTTTATGGCGCTCGACGGAGTCGACGTCAAGGTGGACTCCGGGGAATCCGTTGCTTTGCTGGGGTTCAACGGCTCGGGCAAATCAACGCTGCTGAAGCTCATTTCCGGCGTGATGAGTTCTGACACGGGCAGTATCCGTACCCGCGGAAAAGTTGCGGGCCTCATCGAGGTCGGAGCGGGTTTCCACCCGGATCTGACAGGCAGGGAAAACGTCTACCTCAATGGTGTGATCCTGGGGATGACAGAGCAGGAAACGGCCGACAGGTTCGATGAGATCGTTGAGTTCTCCGAAATCGGAAAGTTCATCGACACCGAAGTGAAGTTCTACTCTTCCGGAATGTTTCTGCGCCTGGCCTTCTCTGTCGCGGTTCACACCAAGCCTGACGTCTTCCTGATCGATGAGATCCTCTCGGTTGGTGATGAGCCTTTCCAGAAGAAGTGCCTGGCACGGATCCAGGAGCTCCGGGAGACGGGAACCACGTTGGTAGTCGTCAGCCACGATCTGGACATGGTTAGCAAGGTCTGTGACCGTGGCGTGGTGCTCCAAAAGGGCATCAAGATTGCCGATGGCCCCATCGAAGATGCGGTCCGCCTCTTGCGAGAAGGCTAATGGAGAAGCACATGAACGTGATTTGCGACGGGGGATCCTGATGAACAATGCCCATAAGCTCTTTGAAACAATCGACGACGGCGGCTCCGGCCTCGCCGGTGGCGAAGGCCGGCTCTCGGACAGGGAGCTCGGACTCCTCGTTGGCGGGTTGAACTATCACTCGCTGATACAGCCTGGCCGTGAGTTCAAGGTCATTGTCCTCCGCGCACCGGACGGCGAGTTTCCTCGCCTGACCGGATACGCGTGCCACCAGCACGAGTGGGAGCCTAACCGTACCGTCGTTTGCGCAGTGGGCGTCAAAAGCACACTCCCAGCACCGGTGTCAGCCGATTCGCAGATCATTCCCTTGGTCCTGGACTTGGGTGGAGAAAGCTCAGAGGGCGGAACAAACTTTTACGACCGCCCTGGCCGGAAAGCCAAAGTATTGCGGGTTGCCCGATTTGGTGCACCGATCGCATTCGACGCGCTGCGCCAAGGACTTACTGACTACTACGAAAAGCGCGTTACCCCTTTCCGCCGTCCGCACCGTATGGCTCCTCTGGAATCGACGACGCCGTCTCTCGGCCCGTCTCAGCAAGGGGTGCCGGCGATCATCTTTGGGCTGCACTGGCTTGAGATGGGTGGTGCAGAGCGATGGGCCATCGAAACCATCGCGTTGGCCCGCGAAGCCGGCTTTCTGCCCATCGTTCTAACTGACCGCGAGTCAGCCCACCCGTGGATCGTTCGGCCTGAACTGGATGGGGCGCTTGTCCTGCCGGTAAATCTGCCTATTTCCGCCGAAGAAGAGTCCGCTCTGTTGCTGGCACTGCTGACGCACTTCTCCGTTCAAGGCATTCATGTCCACCACAATGGCTGGTTGTATCACCGCCTTCCATGGTTCAAGGCCATGGATCCTCGGATCAGGACGGTCGACTCGTTACATATCATCGAGTGGCGGACCGGCGGATTTGTTGAAGTAGCGGTCAAGCTGTCGAATGCAATAGACATGCACCACGTCATCTCGCCGCAGCTGAGGGATTATATGGTCCTGCAGCGCGATGTTCCGAAGGCAAAGGTTTCACTCGCTCCGCTCTACGGGCTGAACGAAATCTCTGCCGCCGCGAAAGTTGAGAAGGAACCGGGACGCCCCTTCACGGTGTCCTTCGTCGGGCGTCTCAGCCAGCAGAAGCGCCCGTATCTGTTTCTGCGCTACGCAGCGCAGCTGAAGCGCTCCACGGACCAGGACATCCGGTTCATCCTCCACGGCTCCGGCACTTTGGAAAAGGAGACCGCGCAACTTGTCGCGAAATATGGGCTGACGGATCACCTTGAACTGCGCCAGCCACCGCATTCCGTAGACGAAACGCTTGCTGAATCGGACCTTCTCGTTATTTCCTCAGATAATGAGGGACTCACCCTGACGACGTTCGAGGCGACAGCCCACGACGTCGCCGTCCTCTCTACCGATGTCGGTTCCCAAGCTTCTTTGGTTTCCGCCCGGGCGCTGGTGCCGAGGCAACCGCTGGCGTTTATCAAGGAAGCCGTGGAGCGCACGAAGGCGATCATGGCGTCAGACGAGCTACGCGAGCAGATCGTAGAAGAACAAAGGCAGAAGATTGCTGCGCTGAAGGAACTTCCCGACGCACGGACCTGGACCACAGAACTTTACGAAGGATGGAAAGCATGACCGAGCAGGTCGCAGCCGTAGTAGTCACATATAACCGGGTTGACAAGCTCGGAAGGGTGCTCGACTCTATTCTGGCCCAGACGCGGCCCGTGGACCGCCTTATCGTGATCGACAACGCGAGCACGGATTCAACCCCACAGCTGTTGTCCGTGTACGACGACGATCCCCGGGTGGAGATCGTTCGTTTGGATTCCAACACCGGCGGAGCAGGCGGTTTTTCGGCGGGCATGGAACGCGCTTACGAGCGCGGCGCCGACTGGGTGTGGATCATGGACGACGATTGCTACACGGATGAAACGGCTCTTGAAAGGCTTCTGAGTGGCCATGCTGAAGCCGAGCAGGAACTGGGGCGCAACGTGCCGTACAGCTGCTCCCTGGTCCGCTACACCGACGGCTCAATCTGCGAAATGAACAACGCTGGCGCCACGTGGGACTGGGGACGGCTAATCGCTAAAGGCCAGCAGGCTGTCCTGATCACCAACTGCTCGTTCGTGTCGGTACTGATTCCTCGCCGGTCCATCGCAAAATTCGGACTGCCGTTGGTGGATTACTTCATCTGGTTCGACGATATGGAATACACGCTTCGCATTAGTGCTGATGGACCTGGTGTTCAGATTCTGGACAGCCTTGTCACTCACGACATGCCAACGAACCGCGGCGTTAACTTCGGCGACCTGAATCCAGGGAACGCCTGGAAGTTTTTCTATGGTGCGCGCAACGAATCGTCGTACCGGTGGCACCACGATGACAAGCTGGCTTGGATGAGGTTCGTGATCACAACCTTTGCATGGATGATTAGGGGCGGGGTAGGGCGCCGCCTGCAGCTCAGGGTTGCAAAACGCATCCTTGCAGGCATCAAGTTCGATCCAAAACCGAAGATGGCCCGTACTGTTCGATAAGAATTTTTTCACCGTAGACAGAAGGGGGAGGCCATGGCCTCCCCCTTCTCATGCCAGCCTCTCAGCGGACCGGATACAATGCCAGGGCTTCCGTTCTCTTCCTGCTCGCCAACCGGGCCGCGGTAGCTTCGAATTCCGGGGAGCCGGTGGGTTCAGGAAGTTCGTTGTGGCTGCTTGCGGACGCGTAGGTCCAGCCGGAACCCAGATCCAGTAGCGAGCGATGCTTGATGTCGTAGTAGTCGTCGAGGATGCCGATGGCCACGCCCTTCGCCCCCGCGGCCGCAGCAACCATGTGCGGATGAAACCTGGTGGTGTACCACTGTTGTCCCCGGCGGACAGGCAAGCCATCGTTCCAGACCTGCGTAAACGGGACGAAGTTCTCTTCCGGGATGATCCCGCCAAGGGCGTCAAACATCCTCCGATCGGAGCCCGGGATTGCCTCCGCGTAACCGACAGAGAGGCCTGCGGCCATAGAGTTTTCGACAACTACCCGCAGTTTGTCCCTGAGCCGTGAGAAGGTATCTGCGTCGGTCATATCGCTCTGGATGCAAAGCATCACGTCTTTGGCACGGGACTGAACGAGGGGGGACTCAGCGCTCCGTCGTAGCTCATGGAGAATGCCCAGGAAGACATCGTCCAGTCCCGTTTCTAAGCCAAGGAATTCTGCACTGGCGTCGTCGCGGACGGTGACGTCCGAGAAGTCCCCAAAAGTCTTTGCTAATTGTTCCGCGTTCTCAGGTAGCGGCATGAGGCCGAGCCCAGAACCTGCGAGCCTGCATCCGTTCAGCCTTTGCGCCGCGGCCATTCCCGCGACCAGCCCCACGTGGTCCGGCCAAACCCCGTTCACGTAGCCCCCGCCCAGAAGATGGATCGAATCCGCCTGCCCCAACGCCATGAGCCCGACGTCATACATTGGCGTACCGCCGCGGGTTACTGCATTGTCCACATGCTCCCATACGGCCTGGGCAGACTGGTCGGGGGCTTCTGCGCAAGAACGCCAGAGGGTGTTGGTGGCGTGGAACCCGGGATGGATTCCAGCGAACAGGGCGCTTGCGGTACCCGGCTGAGGGCAGTCCAGCCAAACAGTGGCATCGGGTCGGACGCGGGCCAGAAATCGCAGCCAAGAGGCCACGATCAGTTCATCGCCGTAGTTAGGATTCCCTCCGGAAGCAACGAGGTAGAGGTTTTCAGTCATCGGCCAAGGTTAACACCTTCTAGTTTCACTACCTGATTCCGGACCCGGCGTCGGGGGTTGAAGACGCCACAGCAGAATCATTGGCGCCAACTGAGGGCCGAGCGTTTGGAGCTGGAAATGCCTAGTACCTAGGTTCCCGGTATCATTGGCCGTCGGGCCTTTGGGATATATGGCCCGTACATGATGGTACTTCCAGCCATTAAACAGGATTTGGCTTGGAGCGCGGTGACTGGTGGCATAGTCTGTCGCGGGCCCGAACCAGTGAGTGCAGAACCCCGAGGAGCAAGAGTAAGCGTGTCAATCAGTCGAGCAGTTCTTCACGAGGATGGTTCGGTGAAAATCCGTCCGACCGAGGTCCGAACATCGGCGCCGCATAAGAATCGGAATGGCTTTAGAGCGGACATACAGGCGCTTCGCGCCCTGGCGGTCGTGCTGGTTGTGCTCGGGCACCTTTGGCCTGGCCGCCTAACAGGCGGCTATGTTGGTGTGGATGTCTTCTTTGTCATATCGGGGTTTCTTATCACGACTCATCTGTCCAAGGAGATTTTCTCAACCGGACAGCTCAACTTTGCAGCTTTCTACTCGAAACGCATTCGTCGGCTCCTTCCTGCTGCTCTCTTAGTTCTGATTATCTCCTTGGTCGCAGCGGTGTTCGTTCTTCCCTTTTCAAGATGGGGCGACACCGCACTGCAGACCGTTGCCAGTGCCTTCTACGTAGAGAACTGGCTGCTTGCCGCTAACGCCGTCGACTATTCTGCCTCAACAAATTCGGCCACCGTAGCCCAGCACTTTTGGTCATTATCCGTGGAGGAACAGTTCTATCTCGCTTGGCCCCTCGTTCTGGTTGCGTTTGCAGCGTTGGCCGGGCGGATTGGAATCAACCGGCGTACTGCAATGGTTTACGGTATTGCGGCGATGACCGTCGGATCACTGGTTCTGTCTTCTTACCTCGCAAATGCCGGTCGGCACGAAGCTTACTTCTACACACCCGTGCGGCTTTGGGAATTCGGCATCGGTGCCGGGTTGGCGTTGATTGCTCCACGTATACGACTAAACGGTTTGACCGCTAACGTTGCTTCTATCGTTGGGTTAATCGCTATAGCAGGCAGCGGAATTGCCTTCAACCCTCAGACTCCGTTTCCGGGCACTGCTGCCCTCGTGCCCGTCGTTGGTACGGCGATGGTTATCGCTGGCGGAATGAGACGAGAACCTCAGTGGCTCAGCAGGGCCACGTCGTTGCCGGCGGTGCAATTTGTTGGCAATATCTCGTATTCGCTATATCTGTGGCACTGGCCGCTAATAGTGTTAGGTCCTTTTGCGCTTGGTGCTGAACTGCAGACTCCTAGCAAGGTTTTGTTGCTTATCGTTTCTGTGTTGTTAGCTTGGGGGACGAAGCTATGGGTCGAAGACAAAGGCATACAGTTTAAGCCGAAGTCCAGACCCGCCCTTAAGACGATCGCTTGGATGCTAGTGAGTATGGCTGTCATCGCCGCAGCAGGGGCAGGCGTTGGGCAGGCCCAGCAAGCCCGTGCTGCCGAAGCTGAACGAATCACTTTTGAACAAAGGTCATCGCCTTGTTACGGTCCTCGAGCGATGGATCGGCCTGAGGACTGTGACGATAAATTCGGTAAGCCTCTTGTTTCAACCATGAGCGATGCCAATAACTACTATTCGACACCACCTGAATGTGGAGATCATCAAGACATTCTCCTCGTCGGTGACAAGAAGACAACAAAATTTTGCGACTTTTCTAAGGGCGCTGAAAATCCGACGACTGTATGGCTGGTGGGCGACTCCCATGCCCAACAATGGCAGGCTCCAATGCTGGATCTTGCAAAGAGCAACAAGTGGATTCTGAAGATCAGCTACCTTGGCGGCTGCCCGCCAGCAGCTGTTTCTTACATGGGTTACGGATCAGCTGGGGACGAGACCAGCATTAACGAGTGCAGGTCCTGGAGCCGTGCCATGGTCGCCACTGTCGCCGCAGACCAGCCTGAATACGTCTTCACCTCGTCTTTCGCTCGCAACGAGTTGGTCGACGATGGCTCGGGAAGGTCCCCGACCGAGCAATACGCTGAGGGCTTCCGAGCCGTTTGGGACACTTGGACAGTTGGTGGCAGCAGGGTGGTGGTTCTGGCGGACCCGCCCCTAAACGTTGATGTTAGGTCTGCCGACTGCGTACAGCTCCATGTGGATAATCCAGCGGAGTGTGCAGTGGCCCGCCGGATCGCTGCTCCGGAAGACCCAATGGTATCTGCGGCCAGGACATATGAGAGTGAGTCGTTGACTTTAGTTGATTTGACGGACTACTTCTGTGACTCAAATAGCTGTTACGGTGCCATCGGTGGCGTGGTGGTTTACTACGATGCCAATCATCTAAACAAGGAATTCAGCCGGCTGCTCCGCCCTATGATCGAGGCCCAGCTGTAGAAGAGTCTACGAAAGTCCCGTCGCACGTTGTCCGCGTGCTTCACTAAGAGCCAACGCCTGTCGGGTGCCGCCAATGGGCTTTGCCCGCTGGCTTTTTGGAGATCCTGCCCGCATCTTGTCGCATGGCTGCCAAGCGTGCTCTTGGCCGGGCTCGCTCGCCTGGTCCGAGTAGTCAAAGCCGAATCCAGCCAAAGGGCTCATCAACTCTTAGCGTGGTGTCTTCAAACGAAGGGGCTCTTAGCCCTGCGAGCATAGGCGTTGTTGCCTCGTTGGAGGTCACGCAGACGTGAGATGCCGCGTCGATTCTGATTAATTTGGAGGGCCATGTTGTGCTCTCTGCCGAGCGTTCCGGCGACATCCGCAATATGCTGGTCGAGCCCGTCGAACGGGTAGGCGCCTGCCCGGCCTGCGGCGCCCTGTCTTGCAGGGTCTAGGCCGCCCAGTCCATCACCTCCGGGACGTCCAGTGCGGCCGGGGCGCCGGAGGAGGTCCATGCCCGGAAGCGGCGGGTGGCGCGCCTGGAATCGGAGTGTCTGCGGCGGTCACAGACCACCGATGAAATTCCGTGGCGGCCCCGGCTGACCAGCAGGCTGATGGCTGGCTGTTAACGCCAACCGAAAATAGGGCCATTAGTGCCAATTGAAAACGGGGCCACGGGGTTGTTGTTCTATTGTGCCGTACTGGCGTCGGGTTGGTGCTTCTTGAGCCGGTAGCTGTTGCCTTTGAGGCTGATGACGTCGGCGTGGTGGACGATACGGTCGATCATGGCTGAGGCAATGGTCAGGTCTCCGAAGACGTCGCCCCAGCGGGCGAATGGGAGGTTGTACGTCAGGATCATGGAGGCGTGTTCGTAGCGGCTGGAGACGAGCTGGAAGAACAGGTTCGCGGCGTCCTGATCGAACGGGATATAGCCGACTTCATCGACTATGAGTAATCCATAGCGGCGGAGTTTGACCAGTTCCTGGGTGAGTTTCCCGCGGGAGTGGGCCTCCTGGAGCCGGGCGACCCAACCGGTGGCCGAGTCGAAGAGAACCCGGTGCCCGGCCTTGGCGGCCTTGATACCGATGCCGACCGCGAGGTGGGTTTTGCCGGTGCCTGAAGGTCCGAGCAGGACCACGTTTTTGGCCTCGGAGAGGAACACCCCGGTGCCCAGATGCGCGATGAGGTTTCGGTCCGCGGAGGGCTGGTGATCAAAGTTGAAATCCTCCAGGTCCTTGTGGGCCGGGAACCCCGCTGCCTTGATCCGTGTCGCCGCTCCGGAGGCTTCGCGTTCGGCGACTTCCCGGGAGAGGACCGCGGCCAGGTACTCTTCATGGGACCAGCCGGCGTCCCTGGCCTGGTACCCGAGGCGCCGGAACCCGTCGCTGATCCGCGGTGCGCGCAGGGCCCGGGCGTAGTACTCGATTTGTGATGCTGTCCCGGTCATGACGCCACCTCCAGAACCAGGTCCGGCTGATTGCTCAGGTCGATGCCGAAGATCTCGTCGTAGGCGGCCAAATCCCTCACTTCCACTGCTTCCTCGGGTTCGGGGCGGTGCACTCGCTGGGTCCGGAAGTCCCGGCGCATCACTGCCGCACGGGCCACATGGGCGGGATCGGTCACCACCAGGTGCCGGGCCCATGCTCGGACGTGGGTGGCGATGATGACCCCGTCATGGGTGACCCAGATGGTGTCCAGGTCAGCGACGACATCAACGATCCGGCCGATGAACGAGGGGTCCACCGAATAGTCGTTGGAAAACACCCGCACGTAGTAATCCCGGGGCAGGCGCACCGCGTTGAGGAACAACGCCTCCGGGGACACCCGCGGCAGTTCCCGCATCCTCTCTCGGTCCAGGACGATCAGCTCGTCCGGGCGTCCGTGACGGGACCGGGAGTACCGGTGATTGGCCTTGGGCAGCCAGTCCTCCAACTGGTCGTTGAAATCCGCGGGTGAGCGGAAATCCCGGCCCGGCATGAAGCGCTGTCGGAAGAACCTGTTCATCCGCTCGACCATGCCCTTGGACTCCGGATCCCGCGGCGGAAGTAGCTTGATCTCCAATCCCAGGGAGCCGGCGAACGCGGCCACCGGCTCTGTCGGTTTGCGCCTGCCGATGCCGGACTCGTTGTCCCACAACAGCCGCGACGGGACGGCCTGCGCGTCCCGCAGCAGAGTCCACATCCCGCCCAGAAGGTCCGGCGTCGTCCGCGACGGCAACATCCGCGCCTGGATGAAACCGGAGTACGCTGACATCATCACCAGCATCGGCGGCGTGTCCGACTGGCCCTCGCCGACGGGCAGCGGCTCGTGCGGGAACCACAGATCACATTGGACCTGGAAGCCCGGTTCATGGACCAAACGATCAGCCGGGTCCGGCACGGCGTACTCAGGCCGGATCGCGGCCACCTTGGCCTGGAACAACGACGGGGAACCGGACCAGCCCACCCGCTCCGCCAGCGTCGCAGCCGGCCTCGTCGGCGTCTTCACCAACAGCTCCCGCACCCTGGGGGCAAACGCGTCGAAAGTCGAGACTCCGGATGCCCGCTGATACTTCGGCGCCCGGTCCGACTCCAGCGCCCGATCCACCGTTCCGCGGGAAACCCCCACGATCCTGCCGATCTCCCGCTTCGAGTGCTTACCCGTCGAAAACAGGTGGCCTATCTCCGCCCAATCATCCAAATTGATCACCTTCCATAATGGTCGATGGCCCTATTTTCAGTTGGCGTTCCTGGCCCTATCTTCGGCTGGCGTTAACACTGGCATTGTCACCGGGCTGTCCACCAAGCTGCAGCCGTCTCCCGGGTCGCTACAGCTGCCGGCGTGTCATGGACTACAGTCATGCGAGTCACCGCTGACAGGGCCGTCCTGGACGGGGGCGTGGACCGAAGACTCGTCCGCCGGCTGGGCGTGGATGAACACCGCTTCCGGCAGGTCAGATATCTGACGGATGACGCCGGCAAGATCACGCGAGTGGAGCCCTGGTCGATCGTGTTCACCGACCTGGATACCGGGGACATCTTGGATGTTGTGGATGGCCGCTGCGGCCGTGCGGTGCGGGACTGGATCGAGGCCCGGCCGCGCTGGTGGCGGAACAGGGTGGAACTGGTGGCGATGGATATGTCCGCCGAGTTCCGCCGGGCCGTCCGCAAGGCCCTGCCCAAGGCAGCGACCACCGTCGATCACTGGCATGTGGTGGCGCGGGCGAACCAGAAGGTCACCGAGGTCCGGCGGCGCCGTGCCCACGATCTGCATGGCCGGCGCGGCAGGGCCACGGATCCGGTCTGGAAGTACCGGAAGCTGCAGACGTGCAACCAGGAAAACGTGTCCGGCGCCCAGCGCGGACGGATGCAGGAAATCATCGCCTCCGACATCGAACTCGGCGTCGTCTCGGGGATCAAAGAACACGTCCGCCAACTGCTGAGGACCATCACGTCGATGCGTTCCACCGCGCCTGGGACGAACTCGAACTCGCGGTGAAAGCAACCAGGATGGTGGAGGTAAAATCCCTGTTTCTGACACTGAAGATGTGGCGCAGGGAACTGCTCACGTTCTGCCGGACACGGGTCACAAACGCCCGCAGCGAGGCGGCGAACCTCAGTGCGAAGAATCTGAAGCGCGCGGCACGCGGATACCGGAACCATGACCATTACAGGCTCCGGCTAGTGTTGTATACAGCAGCCCAACAAGCCGGCTGAACACCTGCCGCCACGCTAAAAGTGGAAGAGCCAGCAAAAGACCGTCTTGCTTGGGGCTTGGTGCCATCCCGGCTCTAGGCCCGCCGACGGCGGTCAATGGCCATGATCACTCATAGAGCATCCTCGGTGTCGAGTTGCACGGGGTTCATTCCTACTGGAGCTAAATGGGCCTTATTAGTGGGCTGTCCCCTGAGCTTCGCGCCTCTGAACCTGCTGCTGCTCAGAAGCGGTCAGTCCGTAAATTCTGTCCGATGCCGTCCAAACGAACCATGCGTCGCGGTCTCGGCGCTGTCCTTCTCAGTGCTGACGATCCTACTGGGGATGCTGCGGCACGTTGGATTCTGCGCGTCGAACCGCGTCCTCAGCGTGATGTGGAAAGCCGTCCTTGCTAGCCGCAAGAAACGACGCGTAGCAATCGTGCATCGCCTTGGACGTCGACGAGTTCAACGGACGCCGAATCTTTCACGTCTACGAGGCCGGGATAGTCATTTGCGGCCGCAGAATTGGCCAAGTACTTCTTTCCGAAGTCCAAAATGTATTTGACGCGGCGCTCTTTTACAATTTCACAAACATCGGAGTCTGGATGAGCCAGGCCAATCTCTTTCTCGATCTTCTTTCGATCGGGATCATCGGCAGTAAACATGTGGTAATTTGTGACGTTCTTTCCGGACAGTGCATATGCTAGTGCCCCTCCGTTCCAGGGATTGACCGCGATGACGTCACCCGCCGGTACTGTCCGTGATAGGCGATTGATTACTGCGAGCTCGTCGGAATCGACGATCGGTGCTGTTGAATCCATGATGTAGGCGGCGCTGGCTTCCTTGGTAATTAGCCCCATGGTTCCATATTGTGAAGCAGCGGCCAATGCCAAGACAAAGAGCCCCGCGCACGCGCCTAGAACGGCCGTCGGGTACTTGGCGCGTATTGATTCCGCTAGGCGGTTTGCTCCGGGCTTCAGACGAGGCCTTATTGCATCCCAGAGGAACAGGCTGCCAATAACCGCTAGGACTACTGAGAATATGGGAAGAAGCGCCGCCAGTCGGTAGCTGTCCTGATACCAGCCGCCCGTGAGAAGGCTCCGCCAGAAGCCTTTAGGCGTTGATGCCGTGGTGACGTAAAGGACCACTGGCACAAGCCAGCAGAAAAAGATCCATGGCTTAGCGTAGTTGCGCAGTACTCGGTGGATTCCGATTAGCGCGAGGATCGATACGACCCAGGCAGGGGGCCGGCCTATTGCACCGTTAACGACAGCCTCGCCAACGGCGCCTGCCTGAGTCGTGAAGGGGGCCCACCCGTCGTACTCAGCTAGGGGTCGCAGGAGTTTCCAGAATACGACGAAGGCCAGGAGGCCAACCCCGGTTCCAGCCGCAAGCTTGTAGAACGCTAAGCCGTGGGCGCCAGCACTCCGGACTCTTAGCCATTGCGTCCACGCAGCCGCCAGTCCCATTGGAAGAGCAAACGCTACCAGTGCGAGCAGTCCATTGGTCTGAGATAAAGCTAGACCAGGAATGGCCACGACGAGAATCATCCACAGGGTTGATCTGTTGGTGCCATGGGTGGCCCCCAAATTGCAGAGTTGAACCAGGACCGCAGTGGCGGCAGGCAGGATGGCATACGCAAGGATATTGGGGTAGAGGGGGCCAAAATCCATGATGGAAATTGGAAACGCCGCATAACCCGCGCTAAACGCCCCGGCCAAAGCGAGCGCGATTGGTCGCCAGCCAACAATCGTCCGCACGAGGAACATCAACGCAGTGGGCCAGATGATTGCGGCGATGACAATGTTAAGAACGTTTTCAGAGATGACGACGCTTGACCCGGAGACCTGTGCAATCAGGGCCGCGATACTGTGCCATGCCGATGGGTACAGGGCGCTACCACCCTCGGCACCCACCATGTTTCCGAGGGTAAGCGAAGACGCATTGCCCGTCTGGTTGATGTACTGGATAGCGTTGAGGTGGAAGACATTGTCGAATCGTTGCGCAAAGTTTTCCGGGCTACCTATGACCTGGAGCATTCGGCGACCGACGAAAAATGCGCCGAACGCCGTGCCAAGTGCTGCCCCAGCCACGACGTGGAACGAGACCTTCTCTACCGGAGCAGCAGAGGTTTTCCAGAGAAACCTGGACAGGGTCCAGGCCACGACGGACGCTCCGAGGGTGGTCAAGGTAACCGGCAGAAGGTTCCAGGGGATTCCCGTGAATCCTGCGGCGATGCCAGCTACTCCAAAGATGGCAACCGTCAGCAGGGGCGCAAGCCCAACCAGCCCCAGCCCTCTAACACCAATGCAATATGCAAGGATCAAGCCCGGCGCAAAGACGAGAGCAAGAGCCGCCGCCATTTCGGGCAGGACGTTCCACCAGGTCATAGAGAGTAAGTCCCCGTTCGTTTACGTTTGGCTAATTGGTCACCAGCGGCCGGCCTAAAGTCGTGTCGTGCCGCAATGCAGACAGAACGGCAGCAATAGCCGCGCGTGGCCACTCTGTTTTCTGCACGGCGTATGCCTTCGTCCAGGAGTAGTCCACGACGAAACCCCGGCACCGCGGACGGCAGGAAGCGACCACGCGGAGGGAGTACACAGGCTCTGCCACCATAGCAAAGTCTCACGTCGACAGACCCGACGCGGTGGCCGTCAGCCAAGCCTGTCAATGGTCACTTAGGGCTGTGGGCTGCCTGCGTGCAGCTCTCTGTGATCTTCAGGTACTCGACGGCACGCTGATTCCAATCGAAAGACTCCACAAGTTCGCGGGCGGGCTGCACTACGGGCGCGTTCAGCGCCTTCCTGACGTGCGCGTTCCATGCATGGGAATCGTCGACCGGAGCAAGGCGGATATCCGCTCCCGAATCCAGCAGATAGCGCGCCGCGCCGATCGGAGTGCTGACGATTGCGGCCCCGGCAGCGACAGCCTCGAGCAAAGTCGTCTGGAAGCCCTCAGAAAGGGTTGTGGGATTTAGGAATACGCTGCCGCGGAGCAGGTCAGCAATCCGATCCGTCTCTTGCCGACCGTGGATGACAAGCCTGTCGCCAAGAATTGAGGTTGCGGCCCTCGCTTCCAGTGTGGCCATGTCCGAGCCATCCCCGACGAGATGCAGTTGAATGTCTGGGTAGTCGGAGGCGAGAGTCTCGGCCGTTGACAGAGCGACGTCCCATCCTTTGCCTGGCACGATCCGTCCGACATAAACCAGCTTCCTGCGCTGCTCCGGTCTGTCGGAGACAGCAGTTTCCTGGCTTGGCTTTTTATAGAAGGAGCCTGTGTCGATGGCATTATGGAATACCTGACCTGTCACGCCTGCGAGTTCCTTAACAAACTCTTTTGACCCTTCGGAAATACAAAGAACTTCCGTGGCCCCGCGGAGGACGATCCTGCCCATTGTCTTGTCGATCATATTGCTGGCCATCGCCACGAGCGGCGAAACCCCTCTTACGGCAGCTGAACCGTGTTCGGTGTGGAGGGAGGGAATGCCAAGACGTCTTGCAAGGCGAACACCAATCATAGACATCGGAAAGAACCGCGTATGTGTGGAGATGGCCGTGACATGTCTCTCAGTCAACTCGCGCCGTATTTTACTCGTAGTGCCGGGCCAAGGCCAAGCAAGAACGCCCCCAACGGCTGGTGAGCACTTGAGACGAACAACTTTGGGGTTGGCAAACGGTTCTGACGGTGTGTTGTTGTCGAGGGCGAAGACGGTGACCCGAATTCCCAACGCGGCGAGATGCTTCGCCAATGCGGCAACGTGGAACTCGACGCCTCCGACATTGGGAAGGTAATTGTTTACGACGAAGGCAATATGGCGTGTGGACTCGGGGACAGGAGGAGTAGTGGCAGTCAACGTGTCTTGCAGCTTTCTCTTGGGGCTGCTCGCCGCCGTCGCATGGACTTGGCGACGGCCCGATGTGCCGGGCATAAGTGTGCCAATCATAGCGCTTGGTGTCGACGTCGGAAGTTGATGTCCGTGCATATGGAATACTGGACTCTTGTGAGTCGCACTTGGTTCGTTATCCCTATGTACAACGAAGCTTCCGTCGTAGGCGGTGTAGTGGCGGAGCTCCGGAAGGAGTTCCCCAACGTTGTCTGCATTGACGACGGCAGCTCCGACGGATCGCAGGATGCTGCGAGGGCCGCTGGTGCTGTGGTTGTTCAGCACCCGATAAATCTAGGACAGGGCGCGGCACTTCAAACCGGGTTCGAATTCGTTCTTCAGGACCCAGAGTTGGACTGCATAGTAACGTTTGACGCCGATGGTCAGCATCGTATCGAGGATGCGAAAGCCATGGTCGAACGGATTCGCAGCGGCGAGGCGGAAATCGTACTGGGCTCCCGTTTCTTGGATAAGCGGACTAAGTTGTCCCCTGCCAAGCGTCTAGTGCTCCGGACCGCGGCCATTCAGTCCCGCTTGTCGACGGGCATGGATCTAACCGATGCACATAATGGGCTTCGAGCAATCAGCCCGTCCGTGGCTGGCCGAATTCACCTCACTCAGAACCGCATGGCCCATGCGTCGGAACTTGTGCACCAATTGGCGAAGATGCGCCCCCGGTATGTGGAACACCCCGTTGAGATCATTTATACAGATTATTCCAAGGCCAAGGGCCAATCCCTGCTTAACGCCGTCAACATCGTCTTCGAACTGTTCTTCAAGTAGTAGTGAGGTCTCCGACATGCTGATCGTCGTCCAGATTGCCCTTGTCCTTGCGGTTATCATTGTCTCTTTGGCGTTGATGCGGGGCGGATCCAACGCCCGGCATCTCGCCATTAGGCGAATGCTGCTGATCGTGTTTGCGATAGTTGCGGTTCTCTCGATTTTCTTCCCCACCATGCTCTCTAGCGTCGCAAACTTCTTCGGCGTCGGTCGGGGCACCGATCTGGTTCTGTACGGAACCATTGTTACAGTGTTGGTTTTCATGTCAACGACATACCAAAGATTCCGTCACATGGAGATCTCCCTGACCAAGCTCGCCCGGCGTCTAGCGATTGACGAGGTTCCTCGTCCGGATTCCCAAGGTGTCAGTGGAGGCTTGCACTTGAATCGGGACGACTAAAGTTCGGGCTTGGTGCTCGTTCCCGCTGACGAATGAGCATTTAACAAGGCCGGTAGTCGCAGCGACGGAAGTTGCGCGCGAAGTACTCCCACTATGACTGTTTTGTAGCCCCGATATCAGGTGAAGACAGTGCGCGCGCGAATTGACGTGGGATGGCCTCGGTTAGAAGGCGCAAACGCCGCGGAAGTACGCGGCAGCATACTCAGACCGGGATACGCCGGCGAGTTGTGAGGGCCAGTGCTGCCAGGGACAGCACTGCGCGACTGGCGAGGGACGCAAAGCAGACCCAGAGCGCGCCCGGAACCCCCGTCCCTGGGATAGTCAGAAGTGCAACCCCAGCCGAAATAGCTGCTGCCAGTATGCTAGTGGAAAGAGCAACGAAGTAATTGTTCGCGACGTTCAAGGCCATGGCCGAGAAAAAAACCAATGGCAGGATCAGCAGGGACCCGTAAAGAGGAATTACCTCCGGCCAATGGATGCTGAATCTTTCGCCGAAAACAATGGGGAGCATGATGTACGCTGCCGCGCAAACTACTGCCGAAACTGGGATAAATCCGGCAGTCCAAACTCCTGCAGTCCTCATAACCTTACGGAAGAAGGACGCGGGTTCTAAAAAGAGATTCTTGGCTGCAGGGATCCATGATTGGCTGACTGCGTTCATGAAGATTTCTACAACCACAACGACGTACAGAATGACCGCGAAATATCCAACTTCGATTTGGGAGAAGTAGGCGGCAAGAAAATACTGGGGGATTGAGGACAGCAGCGAAAGTAGCCCCCAGGAAATGCCGGTCGGCAAACCCGCCGTGATGACCGGAAGGTATTCTGATTTCCATTCAGGTGTTTCACGCTTCACCTCCTTGGATCGGAGAAGCCTATCCGTAGGGACCTTCATGAGGAAGAGTGTCGTGGCACTTGAGACGAGAGTAAGCGTTGCGATTACCAGCAATAGGTTGCCGGTAATTATCAGAACTAATAGGCCAAGGCCAATCGTCATGGCAGCATTGATGCCAAATGCGATGAGGATGGTGGCTAACGAGCCGTGGCGCTGGAGCGGGGCTGAGTACAGTTCGCCAAAGGAGTCAGCCACCCTTAGGAGGCTGACGAGAAGGAGGATTGCCGTCATGCCTGGTGAGAAGAGGGTGCCGATCGCCAAGGTCAGTAATGTTGCAAGGGTTAGTGTCGCCATCCGCACCTTGAGGTAGGTGCTAAACGATTGGCTTCCCCGGTGTGTGAGGTAGACGGTCCGGAGACCAAATTCACAAAAGACAAAGACCGGTGCGGTAATCGCCAGTGCAAGCGTGTATTCGCCCAGAAGGTCCGCAGAACCAAAGCGGGCGAATACAATAAGCAATCCTGCTTGTCCGAGACTGCGAAAAGCTAGGGCTAGAGTGAGCCAGATAGTATTTTTCAGCATGGTTTCAGGCTTTACGCAAGCGCCGCTTAGCCGGCACGAGAACGTAATAGCGTAAATATTGAACTCCGGCCCAGATTAAGTCCTTCGTCATTCCCGCTAACGCGGATGTGCCCAGGCTCCTACGCAGGTTGCGACGCTCGTTCAATACTTTGACGATGTGCTCACCAAAGGGCTTTGCTCCAAGGCTTAGTTGCGTCTCATGAACACGGTACTGCGCGAGGACGTCGGGCAGGATCGCAATCTTTCCCCTTTGCGCGAGGCGCAGCCACAAGTGATAATCCTCCATTTGGCGCATGGGTTCGTAGCCGCCGACCGCACGATAATCACCCTGACGGAACATTACGGCGGATTGGACTACGACATTTTGAAGCAGAAGGGCTGGGCGTACGTCAGGGCCCGAGGCGAAGGGTAATTCACCGATTACGGCACCTTGGCCGTTTATCAGCTCCGTGCGGGCCGAAACGGCCACGGTATCTGGGTGACTTGCCAGATAGTTGGCCTGTTTCGCCAGACGGCCTGGCTTTGCAACATCGTCTGCATCAAGTCTTGCGACGAATTCACCCTCAGCATGTTCCATCGCCTTCCTAAGGGTCCGCCCAACCCCAAGCCGGTGCTCGTTGCTCAAAATCGTGACTCGGGGGTCGTCCATCCACGGGTGATGATCATGATCCCCAACTCCGTCAAGAATAACTATGAGTTGAAGGTTAATACCCTCTTGACCAAGCAGTGAGTGCAGAGCCTCGTCGAACCATGTGTCCAACCGGATAGTGGGTACCACAGCCGACACAAGGGGCGCGGGCAAGTCAGTCATGTAGGTGGGTCCTTGCTGTGGTCGAGTCATGCGTGCGTCAACCATTCGGGAACGCGATGGCGCTCAGGCAATCCCGTGCAGACGACGGAAGGGGTGAATCCGGAATGCACCTAAGGCTACTCGACGACGCTCACCTGTACGAAACGGTTGTGCCCGCAGTCGTCAGGCTAACTGCGCCGTGCTGGAAGTTCTGGGCGCATTCGGAACTGGTCGACTGGCAGCGGGGGTTTTCCGCAGGGTATCCGAGTCTGCCGTTTTCGTAGCCGAGGGTGCCCCAGGTGGCTCGGATGCCGCCCCAGGTGGCGTAGGCGCCGACGCCGGGGGCGTAGTGGATGGTGCCGCCTTGGAAGCCCTGGTAGCAGCCGCCTCCGGTGAGGCCGCAGATTTCGTTGGTGACCGGGTACCCGAGTTTGCCCTTTTCGTAGCCGAGGGTGCCCCAGGTGGCTCGGATGCCGCCCCAGGTGGCGTAGGCGCCGACGCCGGGGGCGTAGTGGATGGTGCCGCCTTGGAAGCCCTGGTAGCAGCCGCCTCCGGTGAGGCCGCAGATTTCGTTGGTGACCGGGTACCCGAGTTTGCCCTTTTCGTAGCCGAGGGTGCCCCAGGTGGCTCGGATGCCGCCCCAGGTGGCGTAGGCGCCGACGCCGGGGGCGTAGTGGATGGTGCCGCCTTGGAAGCCCTGGTAGCAGCCGCCTCCGGTGAGGCCGCAGATTTCGTTGGTGACCGGGTACCCGAGTTTGCCCTTTTCGTAGCCGAGGGTGCCCCAGGTGGCTCGGGTGCCGCCCCAGGTGGCGTAGGCGCCGACGCCGGGGGCGTAGTGGATGGTGCCGCCTTGGAAGCCCTGGTAGCAGCCGCCTCCGGTGAGGCCGCAGATTTCGTTGGTGACCGGGTACCCGAGTTTGCCCTTTTCGTAGCCGAGGGTGCCCCAGGTGGCTCGGATGCCGCCCCAGGTGGCGTAGGCGCCGACGCCGGGGGCGTAGTGGATGGTGCCGCCTTGGAAGCCCTGGTAGCAGCCGCCTCCGGTGAGGCGGCAGATTTCGTTGGTGACCGGGTACCCGAGTTTGCCCTTTTCGTAGCCGAGGGTGCCCCAGGTGGCTCGGATGGGGCCGGTCGTGGAAAATGCGCCTGTGCCGGGGGCGTAGTGGATGGTGCCGCCTTGGAAGCCCTGGTAGCAGCCGCCTCCGGTGAGGCCGCAGATTTCGTTGGTGACCGGGTACCCGAGTTTGCCCTTTTCGTAGCCGGCGGTTCCCCATGCCGCGCGGATACTACCCCATGAGGCAAATGCCCCAGACGTGGGTGAGTAGTGGATTGTCCCGCCTTCAAAAGCCTGGTAGCAGCCGCCTCCGGTGAGGCCGCAGATTTCGTTGGTTATCGGGTAACCGAGTCTGCCGTCGCCGCCGCCAGCTTCTGCCCATGCAGACCCAATCGCGCTTTGCTGATTCACAGCGTGTCCGGAGGCGAAACTCTTCAGCCCAGCGTAGCTCCCATTCCAAACATTCGAATCACCGGCCAGCGGGCCGGTGCTGCTGTATTGCCAGATACTGTAGTCGCCCCAACTGGACGGCACTGGTCCGGCATTGTTGGTCGGCGAGCTTGGGTAGGCAGCGACCCACAGGGGGTAGTCCCCGAATCCTGTAGGATCCCCGAGACATTGCCGCCACCATGAGGTATTGGTATAAATGGCGGGCAACCGCCCGGTCATGGAAAGCATCGCATTCCCGAAATCCCGGACCCAGGATGTCAGTTGCGCCGGCGACATCCCATAGCAGGTATTGCCGAAATAGAAGCCGTTGATAGTCCGGCCCTCGTAGGGGTTGAACTCAAAGTCCAACACGGGGGGCAACGTGTATCCGTCGCCCGTCCAGCCCCCACCGTTTTGAACGAAGTAGCGTGCCTGATCGGCGCCGGAGGACCAGTTCGGGATAGCGAAATGATACGCCCCTCTGATCATGCCAACATTACGTGCGCCTTGATACTGCGAGCTGTAGGTGGGGCTGGTGTAGTAATTGCCTTCACTCGCTTTCACATAGGCGAACCTGGCCCCCATGTTCCACTGCTGCTGCCAGTTCACGCTGGTCTGGTGGCTGCTCACATCCATTCCCTGGATGCCGAATGTCGGCATCCAGGTTCCTTCGGTGGACATGGCCTCCGTGGTGCCCATATTCAGGCTGGCCGACGGGGCCGCAGCCGTTACCCGGGCGGAGCGCTGTCCCATCTGTGCGCCGCCTTCGCCCACGGCCTCGGCCATGGCTTCTTTAGCCGCGTCGGAGTCCGTGTTTGGTGCCGGGGTTGTTACCGTACTTTGTGCAACGGACGGCGACGGAGCTGCGGTGGTAGGCGTTGTCGGAACGGGCGCGGTTGTGGTTGCTTCCTGACCGGGCACCGCCATAGCTACTTCCGAAGCGGAGCCAGATGATGCTGTGGCCGTAGAATCCGGTGTTGGAAGAGGGCCAGATTCAACTGCGAAGGCTGCGCCCGTCAGACCGGGGCCGGCCACGAGAGCGGCAGCCAGGACTGCCGTCCCCACGAGCTGAAAGAGGGGACGGTGCTGGGGCGAGGATTTCCGCTTCATTTTTACTCCGGGGACAGTGAGACGCTGCCGTCAGTGCATCGCTGGGGGGGTTGCAGTCCAGGAGACACTGAACTGGTATATCGAGACCTTAATGCGCCTTACCCTAACACTGCAGTGTCTGCTGCAACCAGAGTTTCGGGTGTGGCGAATGTGAACTGCTTGTACATGTCCCCTGATTCGTTGTGGCCCGAGGCTGCCTCGTCGCAACTGCCGCTGCTTTTCGCGGAGTTACATGGATGCTCATAAGCTGTCAGGCATGAAGGTATTGGTTACCGGCGGCGCCGGCTACATAGGTTCGCACACGACACTCTGTCTCCTCGAAGAGGGACACGACGTAGTCGTGCTCGATAATTTAATGAATTCGAACCCTGAGTCATTACGGAGAGTCGAGCAGCTGACAGGAAGGACTGTCGACTTCCGAAAACTGGACCTTCTTAATGCTGAGGCCGTCGACAAACTTTTTGCCGAGTGTGGCTTCGAGGCAGTGATCCACTTCGCCGGGCTGAAGGCAGTCGGGGAGTCGGTCGAAAAGCCGCTCTGGTACTACCAGAACAATGTTGTGGGAACGCTCAACTTGTTGCACTGCATGGAAGCTCATGGCGTCCGTCAGTTGGTATTCAGCTCCTCGGCCACCGTGTACGGCGCCTCCGAAGAGGTTCCGCTCATCGAAAAAGCGCCCTTGGATGCCACGAACCCCTATGGCCGCACGAAGGAACAGATCGAGGACATCCTTTCCGACTTGGGGGCCGCTGATTCGAGCTGGAGCATCGCCTTGCTCCGTTACTTCAATCCCGTGGGTGCGCACGAATCCGGCTTGATTGGCGAAGACCCCATTGGCATCCCCAACAACCTCCTACCGTTTGTTGCACAGGTCGCTGTGGGTCGCCGAGAGAAAGTTCTGGTCTTCGGAAACGACTACCCCACGGCCGATGGTACTGGTGTCCGCGATTACATCCATGTCATGGACTTGGCGGCCGGTCACTTGGCCGCACTTGGCTACTTGGCCAACAAAAAAGGCGTCTTCCGATGGAACCTTGGCACGGGTAAAGGGTCGTCGGTTTTGGAAGTCATAGAAGCCTTTGAAGCCGTCGTTGGGAGGCCTATACCCTTCGAAATTGCCGCTCGCCGACCTGGTGATGCTGCGGTTAGCTATGCCGATCCGTCAGCGGCGTTGGCAGATTTGAGTTGGGCGGCTAGACGAGATTTGCGGCAAATGTGCGAAGACCACTGGCGTTGGCAGGATTCAAACCCACTGGGTTACGGGACCAGCTAAGTCCAGCGCGGGTTCGAGACCTAACAAAACGGGCCCTGTGTCCGCAATTGTTATCCACAACCCCCAACATTTGACTTGGCTGCATGCCGTACGCTCCCTAGGCTGTATCCCAGTTGAACTGCCTCCACCGGGGGCGGCAGTTGTATTGGGGAACTTATGGACGCCGTGCACATCGTGGAAGACGAAGTCCGCGAGCTGATCCGCCGTCAGGGCTTGGATCCGTTGCGTCAGGCTGGCGAGGTCCGCCGCCTGGTGGAGGCGGCCGTCAGCGATTACGACGAGCGAGCCTTGATGGGACCCCTGCCTCCGATCGGGCCGCTGGACGCTGCACGCAGGTTTGTCTTTGACGCTGTTGCCGGGTTCGGCATGCTTCAGCCGCTGTTGGACGATCCCACCATCGAGGAAGTTTGGATTAACGCGCCGAACGAAATCTATGTGGCCCGCAACGGCGAATCGGAACTGACCTCCCTAAGCCTCACGGATCAACAGGTGCGCGACCTGGTCGAGCGAATGCTCAAGAGCTCAGGCCGACGTCTCGACATGTCCTCGCCTTTTGTGGACGCCGCCTTGCCGGACGGCTCGAGGCTCCACGTCGTCATCCCGGATGTCACCCGCCGCCACTGGGCTGTGAACATCCGCAAGTTCGTGGTGAAGGCCAGCCGGCTGGAACACCTGGTGGAGCTGGGCACTCTGACGCCGCAATCTGCCAGGTTTCTGGGCGCCGCCGTTTCCAGCGGACTGAATATCCTCGTTTCTGGGGCCACCCAGGCGGGCAAGACCACCATGCTCAACTGCCTGGCCGCGAGCATCGGCAGCCGGGAACGGGTCATCACGGTCGAAGAGATTTTCGAACTCCAGTTTCCGCTCCGGGATGTGGTGGGCCTTCAATGCAGGCAGCCGAACCTTGAGGGCGAAGGAGAGATTCCGCTCCGCCGGCTGGTGAAGGAAGCGCTCAGGATGCGCCCGGACCGTCTCGTCGTAGGAGAGGTCCGGGAAGCCGAAAGCCTGGACATGCTCATCGCCTTAAATAGTGGTCTTCCCGGGATGTGCACCGTCCACGCAAACTCGGCCCACGATGCTGTCACGAAGATCTGCACCCTGCCGTTGCTCGCTGGCGAAAACATCTCGTCCGCCTTTGTCGTGCCCACAGTGGCATCGTGCATCGATCTTGTGGTTCACTGCAGCCGGCACGCCAACGGCCGCAGGCAGGTCACTGAGATCCTCTCCCTCGGCCGGCGCGTGGAAAACGGCATCATCGAGTCCTCCATGGTCTTCGCAATGGCGGACGGTCAACTGCAGCCGCGTGTCAACTCCATGCCGGCGGCGGAGAAGTTTGCCAGGGCAGGGTACGACGTCGCGGCTCTGTTGGAGCCGCGCTGATGGCGCCGCTGTTCGGGGTATTCGCCGGGACGGGCCTGTTCCTCATCTGGTGGTCGTTCTGGGAAAAGCCCGCCGCCGGGAAACGCCGCCCCAAGGCCAACCGCCTCGAGGACCTGCTCGCATCCGCTGGAATTGAAAAAGTCACGGCAACTGGTCTCGTGGCCTCCTGCCTGGGCCTTGGCGTTTTTGTGGCGCTCATTTTCTTTGTCGTCAGCGGGTCATGGCCAATGTCCCTCTGCTTCGGGCTGTTCGGCGCCTGGCTTCCCATCAGCATCGTCCGGTGGCGGTCCAACCGGAGGACAGCGGTGCTGCGCCAGCTCTGGCCGGACGTAGTTGATCACCTGCGGTCCGCCATCCGCGCAGGCCTGTCTTTGCCGGAGGCCCTGATCCAGCTGGGGGAGAAGGGCCCTGAGGAGCTCCGGCACGTCTTCCGCGACTTCGGCGCTGACTACCGGGCCGGAGGCCAGTTTGATGCGTCCCTCAACAAGCTCAAGGACCGACTGGCCGATCCGGTGGCAGACCGGATCGTCGAGGCGCTCAGACTTACCCGCGAGGTTGGCGGCTCGGACCTGGGCAAACTCCTCGGCACGCTCGCGGAATTCCTTCGCGAAAACGCCCGGACCCGCAGCGAACTGGAAGCCCGACAATCCTGGACGGTCAACGCCGCCCGCTTGGCCGTTGCGGCTCCCTGGATTGTGATGCTTCTTTTGGCCACCCGGCCCGAGGCCGTGAACGCATACAACACGCCTATGGGAGCCGGCGTCCTGGTGGGCGGTCTCGTTGTGTCCCTAATTTGTTACTCCATCATGCTGCGCATCGGTGCCCTTCCCAAGGACGAGAGAGTGCTGCGATGAACGGCATGTCTGCAGCCGCGATTGTTTGCGGCGTCGTCCTCGGCATTGGCCTGTGGCTGACCTTCGTCCGGTTGCCATTTATGCGTCCCCTCACTTTCATCGAACGCATTGAACCGCAGCTGAAATCGCAAAACCTGGAATCCAGGCTGTTACGCGCCAGCGGGCACAATGCCACCCCATTCGGGCCCTTGGAACGCATAGTGCGTCCGCTGCTTCACGACGGCCTCACCGCCCTCGGCAGATTGAACCTTGGGTCAAAAGCACTGACCCGCAGGCTGGCGCAGGCGGGGATCAATAAATCACCCTTGGATTTCCGGGCAGAGCAGCTGCTTTGGTCGGCGGCGGGGTTCACCTTTTCGCTGGCGCTCGTGATGCTGAGCGCGGCTGCCGGCCGATTCAGTCCATTTCTCGCAGTCGTGGCGGTTCTCGGCAGCGCCCTCGGAGGCTTTCTCTTCCGGGACTTCTGGCTTGGCGTCCAGATCAGCAAACGGGAGTCCCACATGATGGCGGAGTTTCCCAGCCTTGCAGAACTGATGGCACTGGCTGTCGGCGCGGGCGAAAGTGCCACGGGTGCGCTGGACCGGGTCTGCCGCAGCGCGAACGGCGAACTGGCCAAGGAGTTTTCAAAAATCCTTGCTGAAACCAGGGCTGGAAAGCCCTTGGTGGAAGCCCTTCAGGAGTTCTCGGCCCGGACAGACCTCGGCCCGCTGGTCAGGTTTGTTGACGGAATTATCGTGGCCGTTGAACGAGGAACGCCCCTGTCAGACGTCCTGAGGGCACAAGCCCAGGACGTCCGGGACACTGCCAAACGGGACCTGATGGAATCGGCAGGTAAGAAGGAAATCGCCATGATGGTTCCTTTGGTCTTCGGCGTCCTTCCGCTGACTGTGGTCTTCGCGGTGTTCCCCGGGATCGCGGCGATCAGTCTGGGGCTGTAGCCATGGGCATCCCTAACCGGTCAGCTAGCCAACAATTCAATACGCATCACTCACTGAATGGGACTGAAAGATGAAAAAATTGGGAACTTGGAGCGGCATGCTTCTCCTCATCGTGCTGCCGGGGCTGCTGTTCAGTGCCAGCGCTGCCATACCGAGAGGAATTGGACGGAAGCGATCCGGACCTCCTCTTCCGGACGGCCGTAACGCACCGGCCCCTACAAGCGTCGCGGATCACCCGGAACGAGGCGATGTCCCCGGCTGGGTGATGATTACCCTGATGTCGGCCGTACTCGTTGCAGCATTGCTGGCGCTCGCCGGACCGGCCCTCGAAACGATGTTCAACCAGGCCATGGACAAGGTGGGAAGCTAGGGCATGCCGGGTTGGCGCGGCGAAGAACGAGGCTCTGCGGTGGTGGACTTCGTTCTCGTGGGCGGACTCCTCACGATGTTCTTCCTGGCCATCATCCAGCTCACACTGGTCCTGCATGTCCGCAATACACTCATTGATGCTGCAGCGTCCGGCGCGCGCTACGGAACGCTGGCCGATCGGGGCGCCCCGGATGCGGAAGAACGCGCCGCAGCACTCATCGGGACTGCTCTAACCGCAGAGTTCGCCCAGGACATCAGCACCAACGAAGTGACTTTTCAGGGACTGCGCACGCTGGAAGTAACCATCAAGTCACCCATGCCCGTTATCGGGCTCATCGGGCCACGGGATTTACTGGAGGTGAAGGGCCATGCCGCCATACAGCCATAACACCTTCAGTACCGGCTACGTGAGGGCCACTCCCAGACTCAGGGCCCGGCTCAAATACCGGCTGCACGAGGCCCTCTGCATGGAGCCCCAGGAAACGGGCCGCCGTGCAACGGAGCACCGGGAACGAGGAAGCGCCGTCGTCGAATTCACGTTCCTGGCGCTGCTTCTGTTGGTCCCGCTTGTGTATTTCATCATCACCGTGGGCCAGATCCAGGGCGGATCCTTCGCGGTGGTGGGCGCTGCTGATCAGGCTGCGAAGGTTTTTGTTGCCCAGCCGGATGCAGCGACGGGCCAGGCAGCCGCCGAGCAAGCCACCCTGATCGCGCTTGCCGACTTCGGCCATGGCGCCAGCGCGGCCCGGGTCTCTACTCGCTGCGATCCTGCTGACTGCCAAGCCGCGGGAACGGCCATTACCGTCACTGTGAATCTGACCATTCAGTTGCCGTTCGTCCCCTTTAACGAAGACTTCACGCTGCGGGCCAGCGAAGTTGAGGCGTCCTCTACGCAGCTGGTAGGCAGGTTTCGGTGAGGGCCGGACGCCCCGGCCAGCCCTCAGAAGAAGGCCAGGTGACTGTGATGATCATTGGCTTCGCGCTGCTTGCCCTGCTGGTGGTCACGGTGGTCATCGGCATCTCCAGCGTCTACCTCGAGCACAAGAGGCTGTTGTCGCTGGCCGACGGCGCCTCGCTGGCGGCCGCTGACAGCTACACCTTGGGGGAAGTCGCGGGGGAGGGCGGGAGTCCTTCCGCTGTCCTGGGGTCCGAGCGAGTCCGCAACGTTGCGGCCGACTTCGTCGCGAGGAGCCCGTCGTCGGCCCGGTTCGATGGCTTGTCAGTAACTGGGGCCACCGGCAGCCCGGACGGATCAACCGCAGTGGTGGTTCTCAGCTCGGTGGTCCACCCGCCCGTGGTGAACTTCGTGGTGCCGGACGGAATCAGGATCGAAGCAGCGTCCACCGCACGGTCGAGGCTCACCCGCTGACCGGGCGCACCTATTGTCGGCGCCCGCTGACTGGCGGACGCTGGACGGCGGCCACTGGGCAAACCCGAGTCCGGGCCTCCGGCCGGATAGCGTAGGCTTAAACAACCATGGCCAATATTGATTTTTCCGCAGAAATCCGCGCCCTTCGCGCCACGTACCACTCCATCGAGCGCGTCAGCGATGTTGAGGCGTTGAAGGAAGACATCGCCGAACTGAGCGAGCGCGCGGGCGAGCCGGACCTGTGGGACGACCCCGCTGCGGCCCAGAAGATCACCTCCCGGCTCTCCCACCGCCAGTCCGAGCTGGAGCGGCTGAACAAGCTGGTGTCACGGATCGACGACCTCGAAGTCCTGGTGGAACTCGGCCAGGATGAGGATGACGCCGACTCCATGGGCGAGGCGGCCGCGGAACTGGAGTCCATCCGGAAGTCCCTGAAGGAGCTGGAAGTGGTCACACTGCTTTCCGGCGAGTACGACGAACGCGAGGCGGTGGTGTCCATCCGAGCCGGAGCCGGCGGCGTGGATGCCGCAGACTTCGCCGAGATGCTGATGCGCATGTACCTTCGCTGGGCCGAACGCCACGGCTACCCCACCACAGTGATGGACACGTCCTACGCCGAAGAGGCGGGGCTGAAGTCCGCAACGTTCGAGGTAAAGGCTCCGTACGCATTCGGCACACTGAGCGTCGAAGCAGGAACTCACCGGCTGGTGCGGATCAGCCCCTTCGACAACCAGGGCCGCCGCCAGACGTCCTTCGCCGCCGTCGAGGTCATCCCGCTCATCGAGTCCACGGACTCCATCGACATTCCCGACAACGAGATTCGCGTTGACGTGTTCCGCTCGTCCGGCCCCGGCGGACAGTCAGTTAACACCACCGACTCCGCCGTGCGCCTCACACACATCCCCACCGGCACCGTAGTGTCCATGCAGAACGAGAAATCGCAGCTTCAGAACCGGGCCGCCGCCATGCGCGTGCTGCAGTCCCGCCTCCTCCTGCTGAAGAAGGAGCAGGAGGACGCCGAAAAGAAGGCCTTCGCCGGCGATGTCAAGGCCTCCTGGGGCGACCAGATGCGCTCCTACGTCCTCAACCCGTACCAGATGGTCAAGGACCTCCGCACGGAACACGAAGTCGGCAACACGTCGGCCGTGTTCGACGGCGAGATCGACGACTTCATCGATGCCGGGATTCGTTGGCGCACTGACAACCGCAACGCGGCGAAATAACACCGCCGCAGTCTGCCCGTCCGGCGGGATCCCGCGACACACCCCTCCAACCCCCGAAACCCGGCTAAGAGACTGCGTATAGTCGAGGAGCCGGGGCTCAAAATTCCCTCACACGAATGCCCGCGCGCCGGCTGCAGATCTGGGCTGCATCAGTAGTGCCCTGCAGGGTAATTAGGGCCATGATCCGATTCGAAAATGTCACCAAGGTCTATGACCAGACGGCCAGGCCGGCGCTGGACGATATCAGCCTCGAAATTGACCGTGGTGAATTCGCCTTTCTCGTGGGCGCTTCCGGATCCGGAAAGTCCACGTTCCTCCGCCTGGTTCTCAAGGAAGACCGTGCCTCCTCGGGCGCCGTCTACGTTGCGGGCCAGAACGTTGCCAAGATCTCCAGCTGGCGCGTGCCCAGGCTGCGCCGCGGGATCGGCGTAGTGTTCCAGGACTTCCGGCTCCTTCCGCAGAAGAATGTGTTCGCCAACGTTGCCTTTGCCATGCAGGTCATCGGTAAGAGCCGCAGCGTCATCCGTGACACAGTGCCCGAAGTACTGAAGACGGTGGGTCTGGAAGGCAAAGAAAACCGGCTTCCGCACGAACTTTCCGGCGGCGAGCAGCAGCGTGTGGCCATTGCCCGCGCCGTGGTCAACCGCCCCGGCATCCTCCTCGCCGACGAACCGACCGGCAACCTTGACCCCACCACCTCGATGGGCATCATGGGCGTGCTGGACAAGATCAACCAGAACGGCACCACTGTGGTCATGGCCACGCACGACGACGACATCGTCAACGAGATGCGCAAACGCGTCGTGGAACTCAAGAACGGCATCGTCATTCGCGACGAAGCCAAGGCGCTCTACACCTCGATGATTCCGGTCGTCGGCCAGTCCCGGCGGCTCAAGGACGCCAGCGGCCGGGACGAGGAACCGCCCACACCGGGGGACCGCCAGCCCGGCACCGGGGAGGGACAGCGATGAGGCTCGCGTTTATCCTCGGGGAGATTGGCAGCGGCCTGCGCCGCAACGTCTCCATGGTGGTTTCGGTCATCCTGGTCACCTTCGTGTCCCTGACGTTTGTTGGCGCTGCCGGCATGCTCCAACTTCAGATCAACCAGATGAAGGGGTACTGGTACGACAAAGTCCAGGTCGCCATCTTCCTCTGCAGTGACGGTTCGACGGCGGCAGGCTGCGCCACGGGGCCCGTCACCCCGGAGCAGCAGGACAACCTGCAGTCCCTGCTGGAGTCACCCGCGGTGGCCCAGTATGTGAACGATTTCCAGTTTGAGTCCAAGGAAGAGGCCTACAACCACTTCAAGGATCAATTCTCGAACTCTCCCATCGTCGATTCAGTCACGCCGGACCAGCTTCCCGCCTCCTTCCGGATCAACATGAAGGATCCGGAGAAGTACCAGATCATCAGCGAGACATTCTCGTCCCAGCCCGGCGTCGAAACGGTCATCGACCAGCGCCAGCTGCTGGAACGGCTGTTCTCTGCCATGAACGCCGCCTCCCTCGTGGCGGTCAGCATCGCCGGTGTCATGATCGTCTGCGCCATCCTCCTGATCGCTACCACCATCCGGTTGTCGGCGTTCAGCCGGCGCCGCGAGACGGGCATCATGCGCCTGGTGGGCGCTTCGAAGATGGTCATCCAGCTGCCGTTCATCCTCGAAGGCGTAATCGCCGCTGTGATCGGCGCGGCACTGGCCTCGGGAACCCTGTGGGCCGTGGCGCACTTTTTCCTGGGCGAGTATCTCTCCAAGCAGTATCCGGACACGGCGTTCATCTCGCCCGGCCAGACGCTTATCCTGACGCCTGCTTTGCTAATCCTTGGCGCATCTTTGGCAGGAATTTCGTCGCTCTTGACCTTACGCAGATATTTGAAGGTCTAGGCTGTGCAAACCGAACAAGGAATCCTCATGAACGTACTGCACCGAACTGCGCCCCGTCACCGGGCCGAAAGACCGGCATCTGCACGGCTCACACCGGCACGCCGCCGAACCGGCGTTCTCAGCTGCGTCCTGGCGCTCGTCCTGGCCGCAAGCCTGGGCGCGTCCGCCCCGGTAGCGTACGCCGATGAGCTCGACGACAAGCGCGCAGCCCTCGAAGCGGAGGCAGCGCGGGTGCAGCAGTCCCTTGAGTTCGTGGATTCCCGCATCGCGAAAGCAGCCGGTGACCTGGTGATCTACCAAGGCCAGCTTCCCGGTGCACAGCAAGCACTCCTGGAAGCCCAGGGACGCGTGGCCAGTGCGGTCAAGGAAGTAGAGGCCCTGACAGCGCGGGTTGATCTGGCGCAGCAGAACAAAGCCAAAATCACCCAGCAACTCGAAGCCGACAAGCAAAAGATCACCGACACCAAAAAGCTGATCGGCCAGATCGCCACCCAGGCCTATAAGTCAGGCGGCGTACCCTCGAACCTGACACTGTTCTTCGGTGCCAACACCGGCAGCAGCCTCACGGAAACAATGGACCTCGCGGACCAGGCCATGCGCAGTCAGAACGCCGCCATGGACAAGCTGTCCCAGCAAAGTGCCACCAACGTCAATTCCCAGGCACGGCTTGAAGCCGTCGAAGGTGAGATCAAGGAACTCAAGGCCAAAGCCGACGCCGCCCTCGAACGGGAAAAGGCAGCCCGGGACGAAGCTGAAGCGAAGAAGGCACAGGTTGATCAGCTGATCGCCGACACCACCCGCCTTGACGCCGAACTGCAGGCCGCAAAGCCCGGCATCCAGAGCCAAATGGCTGCCGTGGAGGCCAGCCAGAACGCTGTGGCCAACGAGATCGCCGAACGTGACCGCCGGCTCCGTGAAGCCTGGGAAGCTGAGCAGCGCCGGCTTGCCGAGGCCGCTGCTGCGGCCGCGGCAGCCCGGGCCGCCGCGCAAGGGCAGGCCCCGCCACCGCAGGCGCCGTACGCACCGGTGACCGGATCGCCGTCGGCCTTTGGCTTGCGGCACCCTTTCTCCGGTGACGTTCCCATCACCTCCGGCTTTGGCTGGCGTTCAACGCCGCCGGGCACTATCGATTTCTACGGCCAGGGTGGCTACGTCCACACTGGTATCGACTTTGGCGCAGCCTGTGGAACACCGGTATATGCCGCGGCAGCCGGCGAGGTCTTCTCCTCAGGCTGGAGTTCCGCAGACGGCGGCGGTTGGCGGGTCAAGATCTCCCATGGTGTGGTGCAGGGCAACTCGTTGACCACGATCGTTTATCACAACAGCAGCGTGGTTGTCTCCAACGGCCAGCAGGTCTCGCAGGGCCAGCTCATCGCCTACTCAGGCAACACCGGCAACTCCACGGGCTGCCACGCACACTTTGAAACCTGGCTCAACGGCGCTGCCGTTGACCCGATGCGTCTGCTCTAGCGTCGGGCCCCGCCTGCCGTACACTGGTATGACTCCGCGCCGGACCGGCCGGAGCCAACCAGGATCCAAGAACTGAGGAGTTCCACCGTGCCCAAAGAAAGTGGCCGTAAAGTGGTGGCCACCAACCGCAAGGCCCGGCATGACTACCTCGTGCTGGACACTTACGAGGCCGGCATTGCCCTGATGGGCACCGAGGTGAAGTCCCTTCGCGAGGGGCACGCGTCCATGGTTGACGGCTTCTGCACCTTTTACAACGACGAGTTGTGGATGGAGGGCATCCACATCCCGGAGTACAACCAGGGAAGCTGGACGAACCACGCCGCCCGCCGCCGCCGCAAGCTCCTGCTGCACCGCGAGGAGCTCACCAAGATCTCGCACAAGATCAGGGAATCGGGCTTCACCATCGTTCCGCTCCAGCTGTACTTTGTCGACGGCCGCGCCAAGGTGGAGATCGGCGTCGCCCGCGGTAAACGCGAATACGATAAGCGCCAGACCTTGCGCGAGCAGCAGGACACCCGCGAAGCCCAGCGCGCCATGCGGGAACGCAACCGCCGCAGGTAGAGCCCCGAAGGAATGATTTCCGGCAGGGATGCGTTATGATTAGTAGTCCGGCAGGGTAAGTGCTTGCACTGCTCAGCCGGTTTGATAACAAAATACGGGGATGATCGGTTTCGACGATGTTAGTCGCGACAGGTGAAGCGGGCCGAGGATGCAGAATTATCTCGTAAACGCTGTCTGCAAAAAAATAATCGCCAATTCAAAACGCGATGACTTTGCTCTTGCTGCCTAAGCAGTAAGACAGTCCGTCAGCCCGAGGTTGCTATTGCCCCGGAACCTGGCGTCATTTAGATAGCCACTGCTGCTTACCCCCGTCATCGGGGTGAGCGGGACTCTTAGATGACTGGGCCCGGATCGGCCAGCTGTTTGCAGCATGGCCGGGGCCGAGAAAATCCGACGCAAACTGCGCCCGGAGAAGCCCTGACAACACGACATCGGACGGGGGTTCAATTCCCCCCATCTCCACATTTTGAAATGTCGCAAGACATTGCCAAAAGACCCGGACCCTGCGTCCGGGTCTTTTGGCGTTAAAAGCTGTTTGGAACAGCCGAGGGCCACAGCTCCAACCCGTCCCCGCCGTGCCCGCACAGCCGGAACCTGTTCACCGACGGCGTAGCCGGCGCGGGACTACCCGCGGTGACGTCGTGGTTGTCCCCAATAGTATCCGGCGCAGCGCTGAAGACTGGAAGCCGGAGTCAACACAGGCAGCCAGGAGGTGCGCCATGGACCCGGCCCGCGAAGCCCATGCAGAAGAGTCCGACGACGATGCGCTGGATGCGTATTCGGCCACAGTCATGCGCGTGGCTGAGACAGTTACTCCGCACGTCGCGGCCATTGAAATGACCGGGAAAGGGCGGAACGGCCGGTTCCGCGTGGGCGCAGGCTCGGCGGTGCTGTTTACCGAAGACGGCTACCTGCTCACGAATTCGCACGTGGTGGCAGGCACGCGCCAGGGCCATGCCGCGTTCGCCGATGGCAGCCGCACCGACCTTGAACTGGTGGGGACGGATCCGCTGTCCGATCTTGCCGTGGTCCGCGGCCGGGCACCTAAAGTAGCGCCGGCCCAGTTCGGCGACGCCGAAACTCTGCGCGTGGGACAGCTGGTCATCGCGGTGGGCAATCCCCTCGGGCTGGCCGGATCAGTCACAGCCGGAGTGGTCAGCGGCCTGGGCCGCGCCATTCCTGTGTGGCAGGGCAGCAACCGGCGCGTGATTGAGGACGTCATCCAGACCGATGCGGCCCTCAATTCCGGAAGCTCCGGCGGGGCCCTCGCCGATTCGCACGGAAGGATCGTGGGGATCAACACCGCTGTGGCCGGCGCCGGGCTGGGACTGGCGGTACCCATCAACACCACCACCCGGCGGATCATTTCGGCGCTGTTGAAGGACGGCCGCGTCAGGCGGGCCTACCTCGGTGTTGTCAGCACCCCGAGCAGGCTCAGCGCCAGCGCAGTGATCCGGACCGGACAGCGGGACGGACTCCGCGTAGTGGAGGTGCTGGCCGGATCGCCCGCAGACCGCGCCGGCCTGCAGGCGGGCGACTTCATCCTGACAGCAGGAAGCCGCCCCGTCAGCAACGCGGAAAGCCTGCAGAAGCTGCTGTTCGCCGACGCGATCGGGCAGCCGCTGCCGGTCCGGGTGCTGAGGGACGGCAAAGAACTGGACCTTGTGGCCGTACCGGAAGAAATGGCAGCAACCGGATAATTGCTACCGGCGCTTCTTCAGGTGCGCCACCGGATCCTGTGCGCCTTCGACCGGGTTCTTCGCCTTTTTCTCGGCGCGTTTTTCCTTGATGGTCTTAACAGGCTTTTTGTTCAGCTGCTGGTGTGGTGTTTTATCCGGCATGGCGTGCTCCTTACAACGCGGGACCGAATGGTCCCACTTCGTAAAATACGCCTGATCCAACCTGAATGAAATGCCCGGAATCAGGCCGGTGCTGGAACGTCGGCGATGCCCACAAAGCGGGTCCCGACACCGTCGAACTCGCTCCTGATGAAGCCCGTCTGGAGCCGCGGCACCTCAGCAGGGGAGTGATGTTCGCACACGACGTACGTGAAGTCAGGCCACCATTTTTTGGGACGCGCCGCTTCTTCATAGCCGCAGACGGCGCACTCCAGGTGGACCCAGACGGGCCGCTTGCCGGTGCGGTTGGCCCGCGACTGGATAAGCCAGGCCGGCGGGTTGTCCAGGATTTCGCCCAGCTCGGCCTCGGACAGGCGTTTGGGAATGCCGTGGCGCTGGGCCATTTCCATCGGTACATCAAGGGCAATTGCCGCGTCACGTCTGCTAATCATCAGAGTCAACGATACGGGACGGGACCAAACCGGCAGGGCCGAAACCACGGCGCTCCGGGGAAGTGACCGGGCTTACGCGGCGGCCATGGCCATGCCGAGAGCTGCCGCAGCGAAACCTGCCGCCAGGTTGACGCCGACGTTGAGGGCGGCGGAACCGAACCGCGCCTCGCTCAGGAGGCGGACCGTGGCGGTCGTCCAGGAACTGAACGTGGTCAGCCCGCCGGCAAGCCCCGTCGCGACGGCGGTCTGCCACTCGGGTGCCATGCCCATCCTTCCGGTGATGCCGATGGAGAGCCCGATGATGAGGCAGCCCGTGACGTTGACCAGCAGCGTGGCCCACGGCCAGTGCCGCCGTTGCGTACGGTGCGCGAACCAGCTGTCGACGGCGAAACGCACCAGGGCGCCCGCCACACCGAATACTCCCACCAGGAGCGCGCCAATCACCGTATCGCCCCCGTCACCAGCACGCCCGTCACGACGCCACCCGGTCAGCCACACGCCGGCCCGTCCGCCAGCCACCGGCCGCGGCACCCAGGCCGAGCAGCAGGGACAACCCCAGGTAGGCAAGCCACGCCGGATGCTCGCCGGCACGCGCCAGCTGGTCGATCGAAAAAACTACGGCCGAGAACGTCGTGAAGGATCCCAGCAGCCCTGGCCCCAGCCCGGCACGAAGCCAGAAGGAAGTGTGTGGGCGGGCGATCCACAACGTGGTGAGGGTGGCCAGGACAAAACTTCCGGCAACGTTGATGCCCAACGTGGTCCAGGGGACGGCTCCCGGAAGGTCAGGGAAGGCGAGCCCCAGGCCGTAGCGGAGTTCGGTCCCGGCAAACCCGCCTACTGCCACGGCGAGCCAGGCACGCCAGCCCGGCATGGCGCCAGCCTGCTTCACTCAGCTGTCACCGATGGTGCAGCCGGCGTGGGGCCGGTCGCTGTGGACCCAGAGGGCAGCGGTGATTTCATCGGCGAGATCGTAGTCCCTCGTCCTGCCTGCGCTGCTGATCCGTACCACCAATGCGCCGCCGAATGGTTTGCGGCCCACAACCTCCACATCGGCGTCGAGATCGATTTCCTCGGCGGCGAGATACCGGAGCAGGTCCGGGTTCTCATCGCTGATCCTGGTGATCCGGCCCGTGTGCCCGGTGTCCAGTTCGCCCAGCAGCTGCGCCTCGGGCATCAGGACTGCCCCGTCCGCCGTCGGAATCGGATCCCCGTGGGGGTCGCGCTTCGGGTTTCCCAGTTTCGCCGCCATGCGCTCAATAAAGGTGTCCGACACCGCATGCTCAAGATGCTCGGCTTCATCATGGACCTCATCCCAGCTGTAGCCGAGTTCCTGGACGAGGTAGGTCTCAATGAGGCGGTGGCGGCGGACCATGGACAACGCCAGCCTGATGCCTGAAGCCGTGAGAGTGATGGCGCTGTAGGGTTTGTGGTCCACCAGGCCCTGGTCTTTGAGCTTGCGGACCATTTCCGAGACCGAGGAGTTTGCCACGCCGAGGCGCTGGGCCAGCTGCGAGGACGTGATGGGTTTGTCCTGCCACTCCGTGAAGCCGTAGATGACCTTGACGTAGTCCTCGATGGAGGAAGAGGGTGCGCTGGTCTTCACGGTTCCAAGCCTACCCGTTGGCCTCCAGCACTCACGCTTTGCGTGCCCGCCACGTCAGGGTCAGGTACGGCAGGGCGATGAGGTCCTGGGCGTTATGTCCCAGGTGCTCGTGCAGGTACCAGTCGAGGTTGGCCAGCACCTTGTTCCGGGTGGCCTCGCCTGCCCGCAGATAGTAGCTGCGCGACTTGGTCAGCTCAACGATGTCCGCTGTGCTGAGGCTGTCCTCCCAACGGGTCATGTGGCTTTCGAGGCCGTCGAATTCCAGGCCCACCACCGGCCGGAAGCCCGGCTTGTAGACGTCTCCTGCATGCATGATGCGCGACAACCTGTGCACCCACGGCACTGACGTATCCAGCTGGTTCCAGATCAGTCCCAAGGTTCCGCCCGGCCTGAGGATACGTGCAAGTTCCGTGCTGGCTGGCAGCGGATCGCACCAGTGCCAGGCCTGGGCAACGCTGACGACGTCGAACGCTGAGTCAGGCAGGCCGGTCGCCTCTGCGGTTCCCGGAGTTGCCGCGATCTCCGGATAATGCGCGCGGAGCTGTTCGAGCATATCGGCGGAGGGATCCACGGCTGCAACGCTCAGGCCCCGCTCCAGCAGGAGGGCGGCGAACTTGCCGGTTCCTGCTCCCACATCAACGGCATCACGCGCGCCTGACGGGACCAGCCAGTCCGCTGAATCGGCAGGGTAGCCGGGACGGACGCGCTGGTAGTGTTCGCCGCCGTCCTGGAAGCTCTGTGCGAGCTCCAGGCGGCGTCCGTGGTCAAGCCTGGGGCCACCCCGTGCCACGTGAGGCCTCCTTCAACTGATCACCATGGGTTTCCTTCGAATTTACCGCATGGCGGGGCAGCACCAGTCAGGGGCCGGAGCACTCACCCCGGGAACAACTCAGTCCGCAAACGCTCAGTCGTCCAGGCAAGGGGCCGCGCCGGCGGTGCCGGGCGTGTTGGGAGCCCAGTGGGGGTATACACGGGTGTCGTTGGCCGGAACCCAGCGGCCCGAATCCACCACATAGTCCCAGCCCAGGCCCGTGCGGCGGAGCTGTTCCAGGCCGGCGAGGAGCCGCTGGGCATCCTCCAGCCGGGAGCCCACACCGAAGCTGGCGCGCAGCGAACCGGACGGCAGGCCGAGGCGCTTCAGCAGCGGGTGCGCGCAGAAGCGGCCGTCCCGCAGGCCCACGCCGTGCTCGGCCGACAGATACGCGGCAACCAGTCCGGCGTCGTAACCGGCCACCGAGAAGTTCACCACGCCGATGGTGCCGGTGCCGGGGTCGGTGTCCGAGAAGATCTGGTGGACCGTCACACCGTCGATCTTTTGCAGCCCGTCCACCAGGTAGGACCGGATGCCCGCCTCATGGGCGTGCCAGCGGTCCTGGTCCAGCGACGCGATGACCTGCGTGGCGCGGGCCAGCGTGGCCGCACCCAGGACGTTGGGGGAGCCGCCCTCGTGGCGGGCCGGGCCGGTGGCCCAGCTGACGCCGTCGAGCCTTGCCTCACGGACGGCGCCGCCGCCTGCCAGGTGCGGGGTGCCGGCGTCGAGCCAGTCGGTGCGGCCCACCAGGACGCCCGCACCGAACGGCGCGTAGAGCTTGTGGCCGGAGAAGGCGAGGTAGTCCACGTCGTCGGCACTGATATTGATGCGCCGGTGCGGTGCGAGCTGCGCCGCATCCACCACGATGCGCGCACCGTACTCGTGCGCCAGGGCGGCGAGGGTGCGGACGGGCAGGATTTCGCCGGTGACGTTGGAGGCGCCCGTGACAGCGAGCAGGCTGACCTGGCCCTGCTGCAGTTCGGTACGGAGCGCCTCGACGGTCCCCGCGATGGTGGGTGCCGCTACAACGCTGCGGTGCGGTACTCCCTGCCACGGCAGGAGGTTGGCGTGGTGCTCGATATCGAGGTAGAGGACGTCGCCGGCGGGGCGTCCCTCCGTGTGCGGCAGGCACCCGGCGAGCAGGTTCAGCGAATCTGTGGTGTTCCGGGTGAAGATGACAGAATCGTCGGAGCGGCCGCCCACAAAATCCCGGACGATGTTGCGGGCGTTTTCATACACCGACGTGCTGATCTGCGATGCGTAGCCGGCCCCGCGGTGAACGCTGGCGTAGAACGGCAGGATCTCGTTGAGGTAGGCCGAGACCACCGAAAGGGCGGGGGCAGATGCACCGTAGTCCAGGTTGGCGTAGCGGACGTGGCCGCCCTGGATCAGCGGGGCCTGGATTTCGGCGCCGGTGACGGCGGAAAGGGGGCGTCCCGCAATGGCGGCCAGCTCGCTGGAAATGGCTGCGCTGGTGGTGTTCTGGATGGCGGGGGAGACGGTGGCAGTTGTCACGGAGACCTCACTTGAAAAGGACTCCCGATACCGGGAATCCGCGCTTGCCGGGTCCGTTCCGGACCGGCCTGGTCGTCACCCGGGGCACCCCGCCGCGAATGGAGGGTTGCCGGCCAGCAAACCGGGGTTTAGCGCTGGCACTCGTGACCTGTTAAAGAGCGTAGGACATCGCCGCCGCCGTCGAAAAGCCCAGCCCAATGTTAAGTACTTTGTTACGCGCATTCCGGAATTGGCGGATTAGCCGAAGATGCAAGCGGCGGGCACCCCCAAAAGGAGGTACCCGCCGTCGATAATTCGCAATTCCTTGCCTACAACAGATCGTCCAGGCTCGGGTTAAGCCGTTTGAGGACCTCGGAGTGCAGGATCGAGTTCGTGGCAAGCGCGTTGCCGCCGAACGGGCCGTCCTGCCCCTCCAGCGAGGTGAAGCGGCCGCCGGCCTCCACCACAATGGGCACCAAGGCCGCCATGTCGTACAGGTTCAGCTCCGGCTCGCAGGCGATATCCACCGAGCCCTCCGCCACCATGCAGTAGGACCAGAAATCGCCATACGCACGGGTGCGCCAGACGTCCTCGGTCAGGCCCAGGAATTCGTCAAGGTTGCCGCGTTCCTTCCAGCCGCCCAGGCTCGAGTAGGACAGCGAGGCGTCGGCAAGGTTGGACACGTTCGAGACACGAAGTCGGGTTGCAGCGGCGAGGGACCGGCCCATATACGCGCCCGCACCCTTTGCGGCCCACCAGCGTTTGCCCAGCGCGGGTGCACTGACCACCCCGACGACGGGTTCACCCTCGTCCACGAGGGCGATCAGGGTAGCCCACACGGGGACGCCCCGGACAAAGTTCTTGGTGCCGTCGATCGGATCAATGATCCACCGGCGTGATCCGTGTCCGGAGCTGCCGAATTCCTCACCGAGCACGGCGTCCCGGGGACGGGAACGGGACAGCTGGCCGCGAATGGCCTCCTCGGCCGACTTGTCCGCATCAGTGACTGGCGTCAGGTCCGGCTTGGTTTCGATGTGCAGGTCCAGCGCCTTGAAGCGGCTCATGGTCTGGTCATCCACGGAATCAGCCAGCACATGGGCCAGGCGGAGGTCATCGTTGTAGCTCGAAGCGGATTGGATCATGGTTCCAAACTACCGTCTAACGGCGGCGTGGTTGGGGAGGTCAGCTTCCTGGCGCTAGCTGATGCTGCCCAGTTCCTTGGTTTCCTGGCCTTCCAGCCGCGGGTCCGAGCCCAGCAGCCGCCGCAGGGACGTAAGACGGGCCGGTCCGGTGGGACCGGCCTTCCCCTCGGCCACCCACGAGTCCAGCCCGCAGTTGACGGCGGCGGCGTTGTGTTTGCAGCCCCGCTCGCAGGCATCCGTGCCCGGTTCCAGGTCCGGGAAGGACCGCAGGATCCGGTCCGGGTCCACGTGCGCCAAGCCGAACGAACGGATGCCTGGGGTGTCGATGATCCAGCTGCCCGCAGGCGCGCCCGTCAGTTTCAGGGCAAGGGCCGACGACGATGTGTGGCGGCCGCGGCCGGTCACCGCGTTCACGCCACCGGTCGCCCGTTCGGCGCCGGTAAGTGCGTTGACCATGGTGGACTTGCCCACGCCGGAATGGCCCAGCATGACCGACACCTTGCCCTCGAGGTACGCGCGGAGCTGCGAAACTGCATCACTGTTCAGGCGGGCCGAGAGGCCGTCATCGGAGCGGGCATCGATGCCCGAGGCCGCGGAGTCCGACGTGCGGCTGATGATTACCGGGAAGTCCAGGTGCTCATAGTTGGACAACAGTTCGGCGGGATCCTTGACGTCCGCTTTGGTGACGAGCAGCAGCGGCTCAATGCCGGCGTCGTACGCGGCCACCAGGGCGCGGTCGATAAACCCGGTGCGCGGCTCCGGGTTCGCGGCGGCCACCACCACAACCAGCTGATCGGCGTTGGCCACCACCGCACGCTCGATCGGATCCGTGTCATCGGCGCTGCGCCGCAGCAACGTGCGGCGGTCCTGGATCCGGACCAGCCGGGCCAGGGTGTCGGGCTCGCCGGAGACGTCCCCCACCAGGGACACGAAGTCGCCGGCCACCACGGGGGACCGGCGCAGTTCCCGGGCCCGCGCTGCGATGATGATCCGCTCATCGCCCGAGTCCTCGCCCACGACGGCGGTGTAACGGCCCCGGTCCACGGTAATGATGCGGCCCGTGACGGCGTCGTCGTGGCTGGGGCGGTCTTTGGTGCGGGGCCTTGAACCCTTTTTGCTGGGCCGGATCCGGACGTCGGATTCGTCCCAGGAATCAGTGCTGCGGGCCACCGCTGAAACCTTCCGCTCCGTCACCGGACGCGTTGCCCTGCGCCAGCATGTCGGCCCACATCTGCGGGAACTCCGGCATGGTCTTGGCGGTGGTGGCGATGTCCTGCACTTCGATGCCCGGCACGGCCAGGCCCAGGATGGCTCCGGCTGTGGCCATCCGGTGGTCCGCGTACGTGTGTACGACGCCGGCACGCAGCGTGGCCGGGCGGATCACCAGTCCATCGCTGGTTTCCTCGGCGTCGCCGCCGAGCCGGTTGATTTCGGTGACCAGGGCTGCCAGCCGGTCCGTCTCGTGGCCGCGCAGATGGGCGATGCCGGTCAGCCGGGATGGTCCGCTGGCCAAGGCACAAAGGGCCGCCAGCGTGGGCGCGAGCTCGCTGGTCTCGTGAAAATCAGCGCCCTTGATCTCAGGGCCGCCTGTCACTGTCAGTACGCCGTCAGTCAGGCTGACGGTCGCGCCCATGTCCGCCAGGATGCTGCGCCAGAGATCCCCGACCTGGGTAGTTCCTGTGGGCCAGTTCGGGATCCTCACAGTACCCCGTGTGGCCAAAGCCGCGGCCAGGAACGGACCCGCGTTGGAGAGGTCCTGTTCTATCCGCTGGTCAAAGGCACGGATGGGTCCGGGGGACACCATCCAGTGGTTGGGGACGGAATCGTCCACCGACACACCCGCGCCGCGCAGGACCGCCACCGTCATGTTGATGTGGTCCAGGCTGGGCACCGTGTCACCCGCGTGCTCCAGGTGCAGCCCTTCGGTGAACCGCGCACCCACCAGAAGGAGGGCAGAAACGAACTGTGATGATGCGCTGGCGTCAATCACCAGGTGGCCGCCCCGGACTTCCCCTGTGCCCTCAACGGTGAACGGCAGTGCGGAGGGGGTGCCGCCGTCGCCCGCTGTCACGTGCACGCCGAGCCCCTGAAGCGCCTCAATGATGGGGCCCATGGGACGCTTGCGCGCGTGCGGGTCGCCGTCGAAAACGCCGGCACCCTTCCGCAGCGCCGCAAGCGGCGGCACGAAACGCATCACTGTTCCAGCCAGGCCGCAGTCAATGTGCGTCCGTGACGACGGCGCCGCCTGGCTCAGGGGCGTCACCTCAAGGTCCGGCCCGAACGCCCCGTCACCCGGCACCTCGGTAATGGTGGCGCCCAAGTTGCGGAGCGCTTCGATCATCAGGGCGGAGTCGCGGGAATGCAGCGGCGCCCGCAGCCGCGAAGGTCCGTCGGCCAGCGCGGCCAGCACCAGGAACCTGTTGGTCAGCGACTTCGAACCAGGCACCGTGACAGTGGCGTTGATCGGACGGCCAGCAAACGGGGCAGGCCAGTTCGGAACTGTTTCAGTGGAAGGTTGCGGATCAGCTGCGGGCAGGGTGGAACCGGTCATTCGTCCTTACGCCCCCGTTGCGTGCACGGCGCGGCGTACGGCCTTGTCTGCCTCGTGAATCTTCTTGCCGGTGGTCTTCCGGGCCACCGCAGCAGTTTTCCGCGCGTCGGCAGCGATGTGCTCGGCGCGCCAGGCGAGGCCCGGCTTACCGGCGGTGTCCACGGACGCAAGCAGGGCGCCGCCGCTCAGCGAAACGTTCTTGAGGAGCTGGTTGCGGCGCGCTTCGCGGCCTTCCTTGGTGCTGATGTCCGCGCTGCGCCATTCCACAAAAGTGTTCAGCAGCGAAATGACAGTCAGCAGGGTGGCGGAGAGGCGGCTGAACTTGCCCAGGCCGAACAGAAGGCCGGCACCCACCTGCGTGCCGCCGATCACCCGCGCCAGCATTTTCTCGTCCGCCTGGAACGGCAGCGATGCAGCGGCCTTCTGCAGCAGCGGTGAGAGCTGCGTGGCGGTGTCGTCTGCGTTCTTGAGCTTATCCAATCCTGCGATGACGAAACTGGAAGCCAGCATGGGCCGGGCGAGGGTGCGGACAAAGGACATGAATTTCCTCCTGGGTGGACGAACCGCGTCGGGTGCGGCGGAGTCCGTTCTAGTCTTGCACTTTTGGGGAATATTTGCCTGCCGCTCAGGGTTATCGATTTCAGGTCCCCGGGACGGCCGTAGCCGTAGCTTGTTGGATTTTGCCTGGCACGTGCTGACCTGATTCGTGTTGGTCTTGATGAGAGTGGAGTCGCGCTTGAGGTTGTTGAAGGACGGGCAGGAAAGAACCGGGCCCTTGGTAATGCAGGCTCTGGAAACCGATCCTCCGGAGTATGGAACGCCGCGTGCCAAAGCCGTCACAGTAGACTTGGGCGCAATGAGTACCGTGGATCCGGCCCTTGAGGCCATGTATGAGGCCTCGCGACGCGGCGCCAAACCCAGTGACGTGCAGCCCGACGCCCCGGTGCCCGTACCTGACGAACCAGCGCCCGGGTCTCCGGCGGCAGAATCCGGTTCAACCGAGCAGGCCGTTGATATCGCCACTGAGTCGGCCGAAGAACGGCGCATCCGCTTTGAACGGGACGCCATGCAGTACGTGGACCAGCTTTACTCCGCCGCCATGCGTATGGCGCGGAACCCGGCTGACGCGGAGGACCTGGTGCAGGAGGCGTACACCAAGGCATTCTCGGCGTTCCATCAGTACAAGCCCGGCACCAACCTCAAAGCCTGGCTCTACCGGATCCTGACCAACACGTACATCAATCTCTACCGGAAACGGCAGCGGGAGCCGTTGCAGTCCAACTCGGACACCATCGAGGACTGGCAACTGGCGAGGGCGGAATCGCACACGTCCCGTGGCCTGCGCTCGGCCGAAGCTGAGGCGCTGGACCATCTGCCCGACTCCGACGTCAAGCGCGCACTTCAGGCCATCCCCGAGGAGTTCCGCCTGGCGGTGTACTTTGCCGACGTAGAGGGCTTCGCGTACAAGGAAATTTCAGACATCATGAACACGCCCATCGGCACCGTGATGTCCCGGCTCCACCGCGGCCGGAAAATGTTGCGGGACCTGCTGGCGGATTACGCCGCCGAACGAGGATTCAAAGGCGCCGTCGATTCACAGGACACGGCCGCGGACAAAAAACAGGAGAACAGGAAATGAGCGACTGCCAAGGATTGGGCGACTGCGATGACACCCGGATGCAACGCATCTACGAGTATCTCGACGGAGCCCTGACCCGCGAGGACATTGCGGAAATCAAGCACCACCTCGATGACTGCCCGGAATGCACCGAGCAATACGACTTGGAGTGCGTCATCCGCAAAGTGGTCAAGCGCTCCTGCACAGAGGCCGCGCCGGATAACCTGAAAAACGCCATTCTGGACCGGATCCACGCTATCCGGCCCGTGGACGCCTGAGCGCAGGCATCCTGCAGCAGGCTTTGGCACTGCAGGCATAGACGAAGGACCCCGGCAGCCAGGTGGCTGCCGGGGTCCTTCGCTTAAACCGTTACTCCAAGCATTGGCTTAGGTGTTGGGGCGCTTCCCGTGGTTCGCGCCGCCACGCTTACGGTCACGACGTTTACGTGCACGCTTGCTCATAGCTGGCCTCCTTAAATGTTGGTACTCAAAAGAGCTGCCCTCAAGTCTCCCACACCATGGGACACGCAGCGAAACGCGAAACGCCTCCCGTAAACAACGCCGACCTGCGGCTCAGCCCGGCAGGGAGTTACGGATGGAGATACGCGCCTGGTCAAGGACCGTCCTGACGGTTTCCAAGGTGACAGGACTGAGCGGCTGCCGGCTGGCCTGGAGGCGAAGTTCCACACGCAAATCGTCCCGGAACGCCTGGAGCAGCATTTCGGCTTCCTTGAGTTCGCGAACCCCTTCGGATGGCTGCTTGGTTCCGGCCTTCCTGAAGTCGGCGGCGCGGGCCGTGGAGCGGGCCGCCTCGGCCGTGGCGGCGAGATCCGCGCGCAGTCCGCGCATGTTGGTGCGGATGTCCGCACGCAGGTTGTCCGCCAGCCGCCGGACCGATGCGGAAATGTCATTCTCGACGCCGGCGAGTTCGTCCCGCCGCTTGTTCAGTTCCGCGAGCCCGGCTTCAGTGATGCGGTAGTTGGTGCGGCGGCCCTCCGTCTCTGTGGCCACCAGTCCTTCCTCTTCCAGCTTCCCCAGCCGGGGATAGATGGTACCGGCGCTGGGGGAGTACGTGCCGCCAAACCGCTCACTGAGCGCCTTGATAAGTTCGTAGCCATGCTTCGGCCCGGATTCCAGCAGAGCCAGGAGGTACAGCCGCAGCGCGCCATGGGCGAATACCGGGGGCATCAGTCCCCTGCTTCCGGTTCTTGGGCCCGCTCGTTGTGGGCCGGCAGGCCGTGGAAGATGGACGTTTTGCCGGAAACTGAGTTGGTGCGGACCAGCATCAGCTTGCCGTCGGGGCCGGCGATGGTTTCCACTTTGCCGCCGGGCTGGGAGTACTGGTGGTCGTCGATCACCACCACTCCGCTGGCAGATTTTGCCACGATGTCCACGCCGACGTCGTGCGGCAGCCTGATGGTGACGTCGCCTGAGACGGAGTTGGCGCCGAAATCGTTTGTGAAGCTGAGCAGGTCGAAGCTCATATCGCCGCTGACGGTGTTGGCACGGATGTTGCTGAACCGGCCGGAAGCCGTAACTTCACCGGAGACGCTCTTGGCGGTCAGGACGCCGTCGTGGTTCCTGGCGATGACCTCGCCGCTGACGGTGTTGACGTGAAGCTCGCCGGCCGTCCCGTCGGCCATGACGGAACCGGAAACCGTGTTGAGCCGGGTGTGTCCGCTGATCCCGGAAACCAGGCCGTCACCGCTGACGGTGCCCGCCTCCACGTCCACGCCGGCCGGCACCGCGATGCTGATGACCGCAGAATTATTGCTGTTGTGGTTGACGGTGCCCATCAGGTTTTTGAACCAGCCCTGCGGGCCGTGGAGCTGATGGCGGACCTCCAGCCTGCCCTCCGTCAAGGACACGGCCACAGGGTCACCATGAACCTCGCTGATTTCCACGCGGGTCACAGGGTCCGCGTGCGTGACAACGTCGAACCTGCCGCGGACCATGCCGAGTTTCAGTGACCTGACGCCGTCGACGTCGATGACTTGCGGACCGGTGACGGTCCAGCTGTTCTCTGCCATGAATCCTCCAAGACCGCGATATATCGTGACTGACTACTTCAAGATACAACGGGACCCGGCACCGGTCAAGATATATCGCGAACCGGAAAGCGGTTGGGCAGTGAGAGAGGGTTTGGGAAAAACCCGCATTAAGTGAGAGAGCGTCGAGGGGGAGCGCGTTACTCGGGGGCGTCCAGTTTCAACCATTGGAACCAGCCGCGGTGCAGGACCAGCCAGGCCATCAGCCCGTACCCGGCCTGACCGGGAGTGCCGCTGTTCGCGGCGAGGTCCTGCCTCCACTGTTCGTGGTTCAGGAGCGGGGAGAACGTGTCCACGTAGAGGTGCTTGCGCCGGGTGGTGACGTCGGCAAAGGCGGTATTCAACTCGGCGAGCCGCCTGTTCTGGGCCGGGTCAAGGGTAGGAGGCGGCCCCACCACGAAGACTTCGATCCGGTTCTGTGAGGCGGTATCCAGGATGTTGGCCAGGTTCAGGCGGCTCCGGGCTGTCGAGAGGCCGAATTCGATGTCCCGGCCGGACAGCCCGATCACCAGGCGGTTCTCGTGGTTGGCGCCGAACCGGCGCCCTGCTTCTTCCAGCCAGCGGGCAGCGAGTCCCTCGGTTCCTTCCTGGGGACAGGGAAGCGCATAACTTTCCATGGCCAGGCCGTCCTGCGGAGTGCGGGCCAGGACGCGGCCAAGCCAGCCGAGTGCCCTGGGATCGCCCAGCCCGGCCAGCAGTTCATCTCCAACAGCTGCGAGCCGCAGCTTCCTGTCTTCCACAAGTCCCTCTTAACGTCCGTGCCAACTGGTGCCAATTGGCGTGGCTATGGTTCATCCCATTAAACAGAACTGCCCGGCCGGAGTCTGGTATTTCGACGTCCGGCCGGGCAGCCACTGGTATTACTTCCGTGCAAATGCCAGCTTCAGGAGCGTGTCCTTCTCTTTGGCATGCCGCTTCATGGAGCCGGCAGCCGTTGAAGCCGATGCGGGACGCGAGACCAGGCGGACGCGCCGGTCCAGCGCCTCCGGAAGGTTCAGGCCCATGAACGGCCACGGTCCCTGGTTGGCAGGTTCGTCCTGTGCCCAGACAACCTCCGCGTTGGGGTACTTCGCCAGTTCCGCGGCGATTTCCTTGTGCGGCAGCGGGTACAGCTGCTCCACGCGGACAATCGCGGTGGTCTTGTCGTCGGTCTTCTGCCGGGTTGACAGAAGGTCGTAGTACAGGCGGCCGGAAACCAGCAGGACACGTTCGACGGCGTTTGCCGCGAGCTGCTCGTGGTCACCGATGACCGGCCGGAAGCCGCCGGTGGTGAAGTCCTCCACGGACGAGGCCGCAGCCTTGAGGCGCAGCAGCTGCTTCGGTGTGAAGATGATCAGCGGCTTGCGCGGGCGGCTGTAAGCCTGGCGGCGCAGCAGGTGGAAGTGCGAGGCGGCCGTCGTGGGGTTGGCCACGATCATGTTCTCTTCGGCGCACATCTGCAGGAAGCGCTCGATCCGGGCCGAGGAGTGGTCCGGGCCCTGGCCTTCGTAGCCGTGCGGCAGCATCAGGACCAGGGAGGAGCGCTGGCCCCACTTCTGTTCGGCCGAGGAGATGAACTCATCGATGATGGTCTGCGCGCCGTTGACGAAGTCACCGAACTGCGCTTCCCACAGCACCAGGGCATCGGGGCGCTCCACGGAGTACCCGTATTCGAAGCCCATGGCGGCGTATTCGGACAGCAGCGAATCGTAGATCCACAGCTTTGCCTGGTTGTCCGAGAGGTTGCCCAGGGGCAGCCATTCGTTGCCGTTGGCGCGGTCATGGAACACGGCGTGGCGCTGCACAAACGTGCCGCGGCGCGAGTCCTGGCCGGCGAGCCGGACGGGGACGCCTTCCATGATCAGCGAGCCGAAGGCCGCGATTTCGCCAAAGCCCCAGTCAATGCCGCCCTCGCGGGACATCTGCTCGCGCTTCTCGAGCAGCTGCTTGAGCTTGCCGTGGACCGTGAAGCCCTCGGGGATTTCGATGTGCGCCTGGCCGATCCGTGCCAGCATTTCCGCCGGGATGGCGGTGGACGCCGGGGCGTTGGTGCCAACATCGGACTGCTGTGCGATAGGACGCTCAATGTCCGAGACGGCAGCGGAGTCCGCGGTGATGATCGGGATGGGCGAGGTCTGGGCGGCGTGGGTTTCGGCGAAGACCCGTTCCAGCCGTTCCTGGTAGTCGCGGAGCAGCTGCTCTGCTTCTTCCTCGGTGATATCGCCACGGCCGATGAGGGCCTCGGTGTACAGCTTGCGGACGGAGCGCTTGGCTTCGATCAGGTTGTACATCATGGGCTGCGTCATCGAAGGGTCATCGCCCTCGTTGTGGCCACGGCGGCGGTAGCACACCATGTCGATCACAACGTCCTTGTGGAAGCGCTGGCGGAACTCGTAGGCGAGCTGGCCAATGCGGACAACGGCTTCGGGATCGTCACCGTTCACGTGGAACACCGGAGCCTGGATCATCTTGGCGACGTCCGTGGAGTAGGTGGACGAGCGCGAGGATGAGGGGGCCGTGGTGAAGCCGACCTGGTTGTTGACTACCACGTGGATGGTGCCGCCGGTGCGGTAACCGCGCAGCTGGGACAGGTTCAGGGTTTCAGCAACCACGCCCTGGCCGGCGAAAGCAGCGTCGCCGTGGACCATGATGGGCAGGACCGGGAAGGCCGAGCCCTGGTCCAGGCGGTCCTGCTTGGCGCGGACGATGCCCTCAAGCACGGAGTCCACAGCTTCAAGGTGGGACGGGTTGGCGGCCAGGTAAACCTTGGTCTCGTTGCCGTTTTCGGAGGTGAAGGTGCCTTCGGTACCGAGGTGGTACTTCACGTCGCCTGACCCCTGCACGGAGCGGGGATCCTGGGTGCCTTCGAATTCGCGGAACACCTGTGCGTAGGTCTTGCCGGCGATGTTGGTCAGCACGTTCAGGCGGCCACGGTGGGCCATGCCGATGGCAACCTCATCCAGGCCGTCGTCGGCGGCGTCGGAAATGATGGCATCCAGCAGCGGAATCAGGGATTCGCCGCCTTCGAGGGAGAAGCGCTTCTGGCCAACGAACTTCGTCTGCAGGAAGGTTTCGAACGCTTCTGCGGCATTGAGCCTGGACACAATCCGCAGCTGCTCTTCGCGGCTGGGCTTGGAGTACTCGTGCTCAAGCTGGTCCTGGAACCACTTGCGCTCTTCCGGCTCCTGGATGTGCATGTATTCAATGCCCGTGGTGCGGCAGTAAGCGTCGCGGAGCACGCCGAGGATGTCGCGGAACTTGAGCATGGGCGCGCCGCCGAAGCCGCCGGTGGGCCACTCGCGGTCGAGGTCCCAGAGCGTCAGCCCGTAGGTCAGGACATCAAGGTCCGGGTGCTTGCGCTGGACGTACTCCAGCGGATCGGTGTCAGCCATCAGGTGGCCGCGCACGCGGTAGGAGTGGATCAGCTGCTGGATCCGGGCAACCTTGTTGATTTCGTCAGCGGGATCGACCTGCAGGTCGGGGCTCCAGCGAACGGGCTCGTACGGGATGCGCAGCGACTCGAAGATCTCATCGTAGAAGTTCTGGGCGCCGAGTAGCAGCTGGTGGACCAGTTTCAGGAACTCGCCGCTGCCGGCACCCTGGATGACGCGGTGGTCATAGGTGGAAGTGAGCGTGAGGACCTTGCTGATGGCGTTGTGCGCGATGATCTTTTCGCTCGCACCCTGGAACTCCGCCGGGTAGTCCAAAGCGCCGACGCCGATGATGGCGGCCTGGCCCTTGGAGAGGCGCGGCACGGAGTGCACGGTGCCGATGCCGCCGGGGTTGGTCAGGGATACGGTGGTGCCCTGGTGGTCGTCAGCGGTCAGCTTGCCGGCGCGGGCGCGCTTGATCAGGTCCTCGTAGGTGTGCCAGAACTCGGAGAAGTTGAGGGTCTCCGCCTTCTTGATGTTCGGCACCATCAGCAGGCGGGTGCCGTCAGGCTTCGGCATGTCGATGGCGATGCCGAAGTTCACATGCGCAGGCTGGACGGCGACAGGCTTGCCGTCCACTTCGTCGTAGTAGACGTTCATGGAGGGGAACTGGGCAAGCGCGCGGATGACGGCGTAGCCAATCAGGTGCGTGAAGGAGACCTTGCCGCCGCGTGCGCGGGCCAGATTCGAGTTGATGACAACGCGGTTGTCGATCAGCAGCTTCGCCGGGATGGCCCGGACGCTGGTGGCGGTGGGAACCTCGAGGCTGGTGACCATGTTGGTGGCAATGGCCTTGGCCGGTCCGCGGAGGACAGAAACGACGTCTTCCTCGGGGGCCGTGGGGGCCTTGACATTCTTGGGCAGCTGCGCGGGAATCGGCGGGGTGGTGCTGCCGGCGTCGGTCTTCTTCGCACCATCGCGGGCAACCGTGGCGGGGGCTTTCTTGGCAGCTGCCGGGGCGGCTGCGGGTGCTGCGGGCTGTGCCGCCGGCGACGATGCCGGGGCAGGTGCAGCGGGTGCCGCAGACGGAGCTACGGCAGGCATTTCACGTGTGGCGGGATTGGCCGCGGCGGCAGCCGTGCTCCCGTTGGAAGACGATTCGCTGCCCGAGTCGAAGGATTCGAACAGGGGCCACCACTTGGCGTCCACAGTGTTCTTGTCCTTCTGGTACTGCTCGTACAGTTCGTCCACGAGCCACTCGTTTCCGCCAAATTCCTCTGGTAGACGGTGGCTAGGCTGCTCTGGCACTTGAATTACGCCTCTTCCATGAGTTTGGTTTTCTGGCCGCCAAGGTGCCTGTAGCACAACAATCGAACCAGTCTCTGCGTCCTGAACCCGGACCTTTGCCAGTCTAATGAGCATTCCGCGTTAACTGCCAATAACGGTGACCCAAATCATGGAATGACGCCGCGATCACGAAATGTGGCGTTTTGGGGGGACGCGGAAGGCGCAATCCGCTCCTGTAGACTGACCTTCTTATGGACAGTAAATCTAGGTGCCGGCCTGGGGGCTGTCAGCGAAGCAAAAACAACAGCTTCGCCCAGTCCACCCGCAGAGCCGGCAAACCCCGAACACGCGCCCATCACTCTCCTTTGGTTCACTCCGTCGGAGCCCTTATGGAAACAGCGTCGGCTTCGGCCGACCATCCTCCGCCGGGCAGTTTCCCCCGGATACGCTCCGCTTCCCCCCACCTTCAGGCGGGATGCTGAATGGAGTGGTTGCTCCTTGCGGCAGGCCTCCTGCTGATCGCCGGCACCGGTTTCTTTGTGGCCGTCGAATTTTCCCTGATCGCCCTTGACCAGGCCACGGTCCAGAATGCCATCGACAACGGTGACGCCGGTGCCGTGCCGCTGCTCAAGTGCCTGAAATCCCTGTCAACGCAGCTTTCGAGCTGTCAGCTTGGCATCACGCTGACCACACTCCTCACGGGCTACGTGATGGAACCCTCGGTGGGCCGCCTCCTCGAGGGCCCGCTGGCCGCCGTCGGAATTCCCGACGTCGCGGCGGCATCCGTGTCCCTGGTCATCGCCATGGTGCTGGCTACCTTGCTGTCCATGCTTCTCGGCGAACTTGTGCCGAAAAACATGGCCATCGCCCTGTCCTTCCCGGTGGGTAAAGCGCTGGCGCGGCCGCAGCTGATTTTTACGGCCATCTTCAAGCCCGCCATCGTGCTTCTGAACGGATTCTCCAACAAGGTCCTGAACGTCTTTGGGCTGGAGGCCAAGGAAGAGATCTCGGGTGCCCGCACGCCTGCCGAGCTGGCCTCCCTGGTGCGGCGCTCCGCCGCCATGGGAACGCTCGACGCCGGGACGGCCAACTTTGTGGCGCGCACCCTGAACTTCTCGGCCCGGACGGCCGCGGATGTTATGACGCCGCGGATCCGTGTCGAAACCATCGACGCCGACCAGCCGGTTTCGGACATCCTGGACGCTGCACGGCGGACCGGGTACTCACGGTTCCCGGTTATCGGTGACTCCGCCGATGACATCAGGGGACTGGTCCACGTCAAGAAGGCAGTGGCCGTGCCGTGGGACCGGCGCGCCAACCTGGAGGCCGGTGCCATCATGACCGATGTCCTCAGGGTGCCCGAAACGATCCACCTGGATGCGCTCCTGGCCGAACTGCGGGAGGGAAACCTGCAGCTCGCCGTCGTACTTGACGAGTACGGCGGAACCGCCGGCATCACCACCCTGGAGGACCTCGTGGAGGAAATCGTGGGCGAAGTGTCCGACGAACACGACAAGGTCCGGCCGGGACTGCTGCAGAGCGCGTCAGGGGACTGGTACTTCCCCGGTCTGCTCCGGCCCGACGAACTGTCTGAGCAGATCCCGGGGCTCACCGTCCCGGATGAGGCTGCTTATGAGACGGTGGGCGGTTACGTCATGAGCGAACTGGGCCGCATCGCGGCCGTGGGGGACACCGTCCCCGTGGGCGGTGGCATGCTGAGCGTGACCCGCATGGACGGCCGAAGGATAGAGCGGATCTGCTTTCATCCCTCCGCTGACGAGCCTGATTCCGGGACCGACGACGGGAGCGCATCATGAGTGACTGGGCAGGCATAGCCTGGCTTGTTGTCCTCCTGCTGGGCAACGCGTTTTTTGTCGGCGCCGAGTTTGCGGTGATGTCAGCGCGGCGCAGCCAGATCGAGCCCCTGGCCGATGCCGGTTCCAAACGGGCGCAGACCACGCTTCGGGCCATGGAGAATGTTTCCCTGATGCTCGCGTGTGCGCAGCTGGGCATTACCGTGTGTTCGCTGCTGATCCTGCAGGTGGCCGAACCCGCCATCCACCACCTGATGGCTGCTCCGCTGGAGGCCGTGGGCCTGCCCGTGGAGATCGCCGACGTGGTGGCGTTCGCCATTGCGCTGATGGTGGTGACTTTCCTCCATGTGACCTTCGGCGAAATGGTGCCGAAAAACATCTCGGTATCGGTGGCGGACAAAGCTGCGTTGCTGCTCGCTCCGCCGCTGATGTTTGTTGCCCGGCTGGTGAACCCGGTCATCTTTGCGCTGAACTGGTCCGCCAACCACATCCTCAAACTCCTGCGGATCGAGCCCAAGGATGAGGTGAACTCGTCCTTCACGCTCGAAGAGGTCCAGTCGATCGTGCAGGAGTCCACGCGTCACGGACTGGTGGATGACGACGCCGGGCTGATCACCGGTGCCCTGGAGTTCTCCGAATATACGGCGAAGGACATCATGGTGCCGGTGGAGAACCTGGTCATGCTGAAGGAGGCCACCACACCGGTGGAGTTTGAGAAGGCTGTCAGCCGGACGGGCTTCTCGCGGTTCCCGATGGTGGACGAGGACGGGGTCCTTTCCGGTTATCTGCACGTGAAGGATGTGCTCTCCATTCCGGATGAGGACTACCAGCATCCGATTGCCGAGAGCCGGATCCGCTCGCTGGCCAACCTGGCACTCGGGGACGAGGTGGAAACGGCTATGTCGGTCATGCAGCGCACGGGGTCACACCTGGCCCGCGTCATCGGCCCGGACGGCCAGACCCATGGAATCCTCTTCCTGGAAGACGTGATCGAACAGCTCGTGGGAGAGATCCGGGATGCCACGCAGGCCACCGGCATCAGGCGGCTGGGCCAGCCCAACGGCGACCACCCCGCGAGGTGACAGGACCGGGCCGGGACAGGAGTTCCGGCCCGGGCCACTCTTCTAAATAGGAATCATTCCCATTTAGGCGTAGACTCTTGGGAGTCGAAAAAGTCCGTACCCGTGTTGATCTGAGGTCTCCGTGCGCCATCCCGCTGCCATCCGAACGTCCCTTGCTGCCTTTGCCGGCTTCAGCCTGCTGCTGACCGCGTGCAGCTCCGGCGGCGGGCCCGTATCCTCAGCCACGGAGACTTCAACAGGTGCCATCGACGTTGTGGCTTCCACTAACGTCTACGGCGACATCGCCGCTCTGATCGGCGGCGACAAGGTAAACGTCACCTCCATCATCACCAAGACCAGCCAGGATCCGCATTCCTATGAGGCCACCGCGCAGGACCGGCTGGCGGTCTCGAAAGCGGACCTGGTGATCGAAAACGGCGGCGGCTATGACGAGTTCCTCCACAAGATGGCCGATGACAGCAAGCTTGACCACAACTACATCCTGACTACCGTGGAGATCGCCGGCCTGGCGCCCGAGGACGAGCACACAGAATCGGAAACCGCCCACGATGAGGCCGGACATGACCACCAGCACGGTGAGTTCAACGAACACGCCTGGTACAGCCTGGATGCGATGGGCAAGCTGGCCGACGCTGTCGCGGCGAAACTCGGTGAACTGGAACCCGGCTCTGCGTCCCGGTTCACCGCCAACGCAGCAACGTTCAAAACGGATCTGGACGGCCTGAACACCAAGCTGGCCGGCATGAAAGCAAAGGCTGCGGGTTCACCCGTGGCTGTGACCGAGCCGGTGCCTCTCTACCTCCTGGAGGCAGCCGGGCTGGAGAACCGCACCCCGGAGGACTACACGGCAGCGATCGAGGAAGACTCCGACGTGCCGCCGGCCGTGCTCAAGGCGGCAACTGACCTGGCAGGTTCATCAGAGATCAAATTCCTGGCCTACAACGAACAGACCGAAGGCCCGCAGACCGAGGCGCTGAAGAAGGCGGCCGAAGCGGCCGGCGTCCCGGTCATTGATTTCAGTGAAACCTTGCCCGAGGGCAAGACGTACCTGCAGTGGATGACGGACAATGTGGACAACGTCAGCAAAGTTTTGGAGACAAATAGTTGAAACCGGTGGTGAGCCTCCGCGGGGCGTCCCTGCAGTTCGGCAAACGCACGCTCTGGGAGGATCTCAACCTGGACATCCGGCCCGGCGAGTTCTTTGCCGTGCTGGGCCCCAACGGCAGCGGCAAGACAAGCTTCCTGAAGGTCCTGCTGGGGCTGCAGGACCTGCAGTCCGGCAGTGCCACCCTGGGCGACCGTCCGGTGGAACGGGGGAGCAGCCTGATCGGGTACATCCCGCAGCAGAAATCGTTTGCCCCGGACACCCCGATGCGGGCCAGGGACCTGGTGGGCCTGGGAGTTGACGGGCACCGCTGGGGACTGCGGCTGGGGACGTCCAAAGTGGACCGCAGAATTGATGAACTCCTCGAACTGGTGGGCGCCACCGAGTACGCCAAGGTACCGGTAGGGCAGCTCTCCGGCGGCGAGCAGCAGCGCCTTCGTGTGGCGCAGGCGCTTGCTACCGACCCGCAGGTGCTTCTCTGCGACGAGCCACTGTTGTCCCTGGACCTGCACCACCAGCAGGCGGTGAGTTCGTTGATCAACAAACAGTGCCATGAACAGAACAGTGCCGTGGTGTTTGTCACGCACGAAATCAATCCCATCATCGATTACGTCGACCGCGTGCTGTACCTGGCGGGGGGCCGGTTCCGGGTGGGCGCGCCGGAGGAAGTGATGACCACCGAGGTCCTGTCCGATCTGTACGGCAGCCACGTGGAAGTCATCCACGCGAACGGGCGCATCGTCGTCGTCGGCCTGCCCGATGCAACCACGCACCACCACGCCGATGTCCACGCAACTGCGGGGGAGGCTGCCTGATGGATGCGGACAGCATCATCGCAGCGATCTTCAGCTTCGAGAATTACGGCGAGCTCCTGGTCCTGGTGCAGAATTCCATCTGGGCGGGCGCCGTCCTGGGCCTGCTCGGCGGACTGGTGGGCACGTTTGTCATGAAGCGGGACCTGGCCTTCGCCGTGCACGGCATCTCCGAACTGTCCTTCGCCGGCGCGGCCTTCGCGCTCCTGATCGGTGCGGACATCGTGTTCGGCTCGCTGATCGGCTCCGTGGCGGCGGCACTGCTGCTGGGCCTGATGGGCGTCAGGGCCCGGGATAAAAATTCCATTATCGGTGTGATCATGCCCTTCGGGCTGGGACTGGGCATCCTGTTCCTGTCCCTCTACGAAGGCCGTGCCGCCAATAAGTTCGGCCTCCTCACCGGGCAGATTGTCTCCGTGGACACCGTGCAGCTGCAGGTCCTGGCCGGTGCTGCCGTGGTAGTCATCGCGGTGCTGGTCCTCATCTGGCGGCCGCTGAATTTCGCCAGCGTTGATCCTGAACTGGCAGAAGCCCGCGGCGTACCCGTCCGGACGCTCGCGATTGTCTTTATGGTGCTCCTGGGCATCAGCGTGGCGCTGTCCATCCAGGTGGTGGGCGCGCTGCTGGTGCTGGCTTTGCTCATTACACCGGCAGCGGCGGCCCTGCGGGTAACGTCTTCTCCGGTGGTACTGGTCGTCCTTAGCGTCATTTTTGCCGTTACAGCCACGGTGGGCGGCATCCTGCTGGCCCTGGGCGGCCGCATCCCGATCAGTCCGTACGTCACCACGCTGTCATTCCTGATCTACGTGGTGTGCCGGATTATCGGCAGTGCCCGTGCCAAACGGGGCATCAACGGGCGGCTGGTGCACGCCCGCTGACGGGGCGGTACTGCGTGCCGTTAGAGTTTGCCGGCGGTGCGGAGGGCTGTGCAGTCCGGGCAAAAACCAAAAATCTCGACAGTGTGCGCCACGTCGGTGTAGCCGTGTTCGGCGGCGGTCCTGGCTGCCCACGTCTCCACGGCCGGGGCCTCGACCTCGACGGCTTTGCCGCAGTTCCGGCACAGCAGGTGGTGATGGTGGCCCGTGACCGCGCAGCGCCGGTAGACCGCCTCGCCCTCGCCGTTGCGCAGGACGTCCACCAGGCCGTCGTCGGCGAGGGACTGCAGGATGCGGTACGCCGTGGCCAGCGATACCGAGACGCCCTTGTTCTGCAGGATGCGGTAAAGCTCCTGCGTACTGACGAAGTCATCCAGCTCGTCCAGGGCAGTGCTGACAGCCACACGCTGCTTGGTGACGCGCTGCTCTTTTCCGGCGCCCAGTCCGGAACCGGCGCCGGATGGAGCGTTCGACGGCGTCGCGTCAGCTTTGGTGCCGAACGGCATGGAGTTACTCGCTTCCCTGAGGGACGGTGGCAAACATCAAGATTACCAGCCGGGGCCGCGCCACCGGCCGCCCCTTGGACACTCCCGGAGCCTGACCCTAGGCTGGCGCTATGAAGCTGACCAAATACACCCACGCCTGCGTCCGGCTCGAAAAGGACGGCAAAGTCCTGGTGCTTGATCCGGGAACTTTCTCCGAGACGGACGAAGCCCTGGCCGGCGCGCACGCCGTGCTTATCACGCATGAGCACGGGGACCACGTGGACGTGCCGGCAATGGTCAAAGCGCTCGACGCTGCCGGCAGCCTGGCGGTGTTCGCCCCGGCCGGAGTTGCCGCCCATCTGCGGGAGGAGGCCCCGGCCGCGGCTGCACGGATTCATACGGTCGAACCCGGCTCCACGTTCGAGGCCGCAGGTTTCAGCGTCCGTAGCTTCGGCGGCCAGCACGCGCTCATCCACCCGCAGATTCCCGTGGTGGCCAATATCGGCTACCTCGTGGATGGCAACGTATACCACCCGGGGGATTCCTTCATCGTCCCCGACGGCCTCAGCGTGCAGACGCTCCTGGTTCCCATCCACGCTCCGTGGAACAAGGCCGCCGAGGTAGTGGACTTCGTGATCAGCGTCCGTGCCCCGCAGGCTTTCCAAATCCACGACGGACTGCTGAACGAGACCGGCCTGAAAATGGTGGAGGGCCATGTCACCCGGCTGGGCGGCAAGTACGGCACAACCTTCACGCACCTTGCCCCGCGGGAAGCGGTGGAGGTCTGATCGGCTAGGCGTTCCAGATGCCGGTCTCGAAAAACCGGCGGATGACGTCCTCGTGTGGCCCCGGGTCCAGTCCCTGGGCTGAGAGCCACTCCGGATTGTAGTAATTGCCGGCATAGCGTTCGCCGCCGTCGCACATCAACGACACAATGCTGCCACGCTGTCCCACGGCAACCATTTCCGCCACGAGCTGCCAGACACCCCACAGATTCGTGCCGGTGGAGGGTCCGGCATGCAGGCCTGCGAGCGTGTGCAGGTGCCGCATGGCTGCGATGGAGGCGGCATCCGGAACCTGGAGCATGTGGTCGATGACGCCGGGCACAAAACTCGGCTCCATCCGGGGGCGGCCGATGCCTTCAATCCGAGACGGCAGTCCCGTGCTGGCTTCACCCGTACCGTTCAGCCAGCCGGGATAAAACGCGGAATTTTCGGGGTCCACCACCGCAAGGCGGGTGTCGTGGCCTCGGTAGCGCAGGTAGCGTCCGATGGTCGCGCTGGTGCCGCCAGTCCCGGCGCCCACCACGATCCAGCGGGGGACGGAGTGTTCCTCCAGCGCCAGCTGCCCGAAAATGGACTCCGCGATGTTGTTGTTGCCGCGCCAGTCCGTGGCCCGCTCCGCGTAGGTGAACTGGTCCATGTAGTGGCCGTTGGACGTGGCAGCAACATCCGCCGCCGCGGCATACACCTCGGAGGCGTGATCAACCAGCAGGCACGAGCCGCCGAACTGTTCGATCAGCGCGATCTTCTCCGGGCTCGTGGTGCGGGTCATGACCGCAACGAACGGCAGACCCAGCAGCTGCGCAAAGTATGCCTCCGAGACCGCGGTACTGCCGCTGGAAGCCTCAACGATAGTGGTGCCCTCGCGGATCCAGCCGTTGACCAGGCCAAAGAGGAACAGTGAGCGGGCCAGCCGGTGCTTAAGGCTTCCCGAACGGTGCGTTGATTCATCCTTGAGGTAAAGCTGCACGCCCCAATGCTCCGGGAGCGGCACCGAGTACAGGTGCGTATCGGCAGACCGGTTGTTTTCTGCGTTGACTTTCCTGATGGCGTCGTCAGCCCAGGCCCGGTCCGTGCTCGCGTTCTTCATCGGACCAACTCTAGCTGCGCGATGGCGCAGCTAGAGTTGGATCAGCCGCTGCACCACGCACTAATTGTCAAGGAGAACAATGGGTCCACTGTTGGATGTCCCTGCCCTGGAAGCACGCTTGGCTGCGGGGCGGCGCACCGTCCTGCTGGACGTCCGCTGGGCGTTGGGCGACCCCCACGGCCGGGAGCATTACCTTGAAGCGCACCTGCCCGGTGCGGTTTTTGTGGACCTGGCCACCGAGCTTGCCGCCCCCGCGGCGCCGTCGCGGGGGCGCCATCCGCTGCCGCCGCCGTCGGAGTTCCAAGCGTCCGCCAGGCGTTGGGGCATCAACAACGGCGATGTTGTGGTGGCCTACGACAACAGCAGCAACATGGCCGCGGCCCGCGCCTGGTGGATGCTTCGCAACGCCGGTTTCCCCGAGGTGTACCTGCTCGACGGCGGTCTTGCCGCCTGGCAGGACGCTGGACTGCCGCTGGAATCCGGCCCTGTGGATGCGGCGCCGGGCGACGTTTCCCTCGCTGGGGGCGGGATGCCGGTGATCGATCGGGAAAGAGCCGGGGACTGGGCTGAGACGGGCATTCTCCTGGATGCCCGCGCCGGCGAGCGGTACCGCGGCGAGATCGAGCCCGTCGACCCGCGTGCCGGGCACATCCCCGGTGCGGTGAGTGCGCCGACGGCCGGGAACGTGGACCGGGCCGGGCGCTTCCTGCCGGCATCCGAGCTGCGGCGCCGCTTCGAAGACCTGGGCATTGGCGCCGACGTCCCGGTGGCGGTGTACTGCGGCTCGGGCGTGACTGCGGCGCACGAGGTGGCTGCCCTTGAAATCGCGGGATTCACAGCTGCGCTGTACCCCGGCTCATTCTCGGAATGGTCGAACAACCCGGAGCTTCCCGTTATCACTGGAAACACGCCAGGTGCGCCATTGGGGCTTTGACCGGCCTTCCCGGAATACCGGCGCGACGTGCTCCGAGTGGAAATGCCGCCGCCTGCGGGGGTAGCGTCGCAGGTATGAGCCCAGGACGCCCCGTACCGCCGCCCCTTGCCCGCCCGGTTTTGCCCGCCGATCCTCCTTCGTCCGGTCAGGGCGCCGGAACCATGGCGGCCGCGTACGGCGCAGTGTCCGAAAACAGCGGCCTGGTGCCCCTGACCCTGGCCCGCCGCGCACCCAAAGCGGATGACGTCGAGATCGCCGTTGAGTTCTGCGGCCTGTGCCACTCCGACGTACATGCAACCCGCGGTGAGTGGGGTGTCCAGAAGTATCCCCTGGTCCCGGGCCACGAAATCGTTGGAACCGTCAGCCGCGTTGGCTCCTCTGTGGAAGACTTCGCCCCGGGTGATCGCGTGGGCGTCGGGTGCATGGTTGACTCCTGCCGCGAATGCGACAGCTGCCTGGATGGCCTGGAGCAATACTGCGAAAACGGCATGACAAGTACGTACGGCGCCGTAGATAGGCGGAACGGCGACGCCATCACCCAGGGAGGCTACTCGTCCGCCGTAGTGGTGGACCGGCGCTACGTGGTGCGCGTGCCCGCGAACCTTGACCCGGCCGCCGTCGCGCCGTTGCTCTGCGCCGGAGTCACCACCTACTCCCCGCTGCGGCACTTCGATGTGGAGGAAGGGGATGTGGTGGGCGTGGTGGGCCTCGGTGGACTGGGCCACATGGCGGTTAAGCTCGCCAAGGCCATGGGCGCCGTGGTCAAGGTGTTCACCACTTCCGACGCCAAGATGGCTGCCGCGCTGGAACTTGGCGCTGACGAAGTCATCCTGTCCCGGGACGAAGACGCCATGGCTGCTGCCAACCGGAGCCTGGACCTCATCATCGACACCGTGGCCGCACCGCACGACCTGAACCCGTACTTCCGGACCCTCCGCGTGGACGGCGCGCTGTTCCAGCTGGGGCTGCCAGCTGACGCCATGCCCCCGGTCAACCCGCGGGCACTGATGCGCAGGCGGCTCTCCTACGCCGGATCCATGATCGGCGGCATTGCCGAAACGCAGGAAATGCTCGACTTCTGTGCAGAACACAACGTGGTGGCGGACATCGAGCTGGTGTCCGCAGACCAGCTGAATGAGGCGTACCGCCGGATGGTGGCGGGCGACGTAAAGTACCGTTTTGTGCTGGATACCAGCACCCTGCAGGCTCCGGCCGAGGAGGCAGACGCATGAGTACCCTGTTCACCAAGATCATCAAAGGCGAGATCCCGGGCCGCTTTGTCTGGCGCGAGGACGACGTCGTGGCTTTCCTGACCACGGGTCCGCTGGCCGATGGTCACACGCTGGTTGTCCCCACCGAAGAGGTGGACCGGTGGACCGACGCCTCGCCGGAAACCCTCGCCAAGGTGATGGAGGTGGCCCGACGGATCGGCGCCGTGCAGCTGGACCTCTTCCCCGCTGAGCGGGCCGGCCTGATTGTGGCCGGGTACGAGATCAACCACCTGCACGTCCATGTGTGGCCGTCCCGGAGCATGGCTGACTTCGACTTCGCCTCGGCGGACCATAACCCGGACCCGGCAGTGCTGGACGCCAACGCGGAAAAGCTCCGTGCAGGGCTCCGCGCCGCGGGTTACGGGGATTTTGTTCCCGAAAGCTAGGCCGGTGCGAGGGCCTTGTTCAGGACGGCCCTGATCCGCTTTTCCGAGACGGAGTAGGCGGTTCCGAGTTCGACGGCGAAGAGGCTCACACGGAGCTCTTCGATCATCCAGCGCACCTGGGTCAGCTCGGTTCCCGCCCGCCGTCCAGGCAGCAGGGCCGACACGGCGTCGTCGTAGTCGTCCTCCAGGCGCTGGACGGCGGCCATGTTCAGGGCATCGCGCTGGACATTGCCGGGCAGCTTTTCGAGCCGCTTTTCGATGGCCGTGAGGTACCGGGGGAGCTGGCTCAGCTGGGCAAAGCCGGTGCGGGCCACAAACCCGGGGAACACCAACTGTTCGAGCTGGCTCTTGACATCGTTGAGCGCGCTGATCAGCGCCAGGCTGGTGGTTCCCTTCAGCTGCTTGTCGATCCGCCGGGTGCTGGCCAGGATGCGCTCCACTACCGCAGTGACAGTGAACACCGTATCGATCAGTTCTGCCCGCACCTGCTCATAAAGGGCGTCGAACGATTCCCGGTCCCACGGCAGGTCTGCCGGCGTCAGCTTGTCCACGGCGGCCAGCGCGCAATCGGCAATCAGTGCGGATACAGAACCGTGGGGGTTCTGGCTGAACGTGAGTTTTTCGGTGTTGTTGAGGTGCTCCAGGACGTAGCGGTCCGGGGACGGAACCCGCAGTGCCAGGAGCCGGATGACACCGCCGCGCATGGCTGCCAGCTGTTCCGAAGATGTCTGGAAGACGCGAAGGGCAACAGACGTTCCCTCGTCCACAAGCGCCGGGTAGCCCGTGACAGTGTGGCCGTTGACGATGCTGCTGACCTGCCGCTGGACGGTGCCGAAAGACCATTCCTTCAGGGCGCTCTGTTCCCTGAAGCCGGCACCGTTTCCGGATGCCGCGTCGACACCTGCGAGGTTGCCACCGGGCGGGGCTGCCGTGACGGTCCTGCCGTCTTTCCCGCGGGGCGCAGACTTTCCCCGCGATTGCGGTCCGGTAGTGGCAGGCGTCGCGCCCAGCGACTCGGCAATGGCCCGGCGTGTGGCCGGGGCCAGGCGTTCCTGCAGGGCAGCAAGGTCCTTGCCCTCGTCCAGGACTTTGCCCCTGCTGTCCACCACCTTGAAGCTCACCCGCAGGTGGGAGGGAACGGCGTCCCAGTTCCAGGATCCGGGCGGGACGATGTGCCCTCGGATCCTGCGCAAAACCAGTTCCAGCGACGCTTCCAGTTCGTCGGTGGCGGGATCGAAGTCGGTCTCGAGGGCAGCCACGGCCTGCCGTGCCACGTCGGGGGCCGGAACAAAGTTCTTGCGGATCTGCTTGGGCAGGGATTTGATCAGGGCAGTCACCAGTTCCACGCGCTGGCCCGGGATCAGCCAGCGGAAGGCCTTGTCGTCCAACTGGTTGAGGAACAGTACCGGCACCTCGGCCGTGACGCCGTCGGACGGGTTGGGCGGCGAGCCCGGGGCCACCGGGTGGAATTCATAGGTGAGAGGCAGCTCGAAGCCCTTGTGCAGCAGCGTCTTCGGGTAGGCGGCTTCGTCGAGGTCATCAGCCTCGTCATTGAGCAGCAGCGATTTGTCATAGTCCAGGAGATCCGGATTCTTCTGCCGGGCTTCCTTCCACCACTTATCGAAATGCCGCTCGGACACCACATCGGGGCCGATCCGTGCGTCATAAAACTCGAACAGCGTTTCGTCGTCCACCAGGAGGTCGCGCCGGCGCATCCTGGCCTCAAGCTCCTCGACCTCGAGCAGGAGCGCGCGGTTACGGTGGAAGAACTTGTGGTGCGTTTTCCAGTCGCCTTCCACCAAGGCATGCCGGATGAACAGCTCCCGGGCCAGGACTGGATCCACCCGGCTGTAGTTGACCCGGCGCTGGGGGATGATGGGCACGCCGTAGAGGGTGACCTTTTCGTAGGCCATGACGGCGCCCATTTTGGTGGACCAGTGCGGCTCGCTGTAGCTGCGTTTGACGAGGTCCGGCGCCACCTGTTCGGCCCACACAGGATCGAACTTTGCGGCGACCCGCGCCCACAGGCGGCTGGTTTCCACCAGCTCGGCCGCCATCACGAACGTGGGGGACTTCTTGAACAGGGCCGAGCCAGGGAAGATGGCGAAGCGGCTTCCGCGCGCGCCGGCGTACTCGCGCTTGCGGTCATCGAGGATCCCGATGTGGCTCAGCAGCCCGGAGAGCAGGCTGATGTGGATCCCGTCATGGTTGCCGACGGGATCGGCCAGCCGTTTGTTGTCCAGGCTGATGCCCAGCGGCCGGGCCAGTTGCCGGAGCTGCGCGAACAGGTCCTGCCATTCCCTGACCCGCAGGTAGTTGATGAACTCGGTGCGGCAGAGCCGGCGGAACTGGGTGGAAGAGAGCTCCTGCTGCTTCTCCTGGATGTAATTCCACAGGTTCAGGAAACCGGTGAAGTCCGAGTTCTCGTCCCGGAAACGGGCGTGCTTCTCCGCGGCGAGCTGCTGCTTGTCCGTGGGACGCTCGCGCGGGTCCTGGATGGTCAGCGCCGCGGCCAGGATCATCACCTCGCGGACACAGCCGCGCCTGCCGGCCTCCACAATCATCCGCCCCAGACGGGGATCCACCGGGAGCTGGGCAAGCTGCTGCCCGACGGCGGTCAGACCGCCGCTCTTGGCGTCGCCCGCCTTGACAGCGCTCAAGGCGCCGAGTTCGCGCAGCAGGGTGACGCCGTCGTTGATTGCCCTCGAATCCGGCGGCTCCACAAAGGGGAAGTTCTCGACGTCCTTCGGTCCGCGGGCCACGCCCATGGCGGTCATCTGCAGGATGACGGCTGCGAGGTTGGTGCGCAGGATCTCGGGATCCGTGAACAGCGGCCGGGATTCGAAGTCCTCCTCCGAATACAGCCGGATAGCGATGCCGTCAGACACTCGGCCGCAGCGGCCGGACCGCTGGTTGGCGGAAGCCTGGGACACCCGCTCAATGGGCAGCCGCTGGACCTTGGTGCGGTGCGAGTAGCGGGAGATGCGTGCCGTGCCGGTATCGATGACGTACTTGATGCCCGGGACAGTCAGGGACGTCTCGGCCACGTTGGTGGCCAGCACAATCCGTCGGTTTTTGCCGGGGTGGAACACCTTGTGCTGTTCCTGCAGGCTCAGGCGGGCGAACAGCGGCAGGACCTCGGTGCCTGCCAGCCGCCGGTTGGATTGGATCCTCGCGTTAAGTGCCTCTGCTGCGTCACGGATTTCGCGCTCGCCGGAGAAAAAGATGAGGATGTCGCCGGGAGCCTCGGTGGCGAGCTCGTCCACGGCGTCGCACACGGCGTCGAGGGGATCGCGGTCCTCCTCGAGTTCGTCGTCGGACGAGTTGTCTTCATCGTCATTTTCGGCGGCGGCACCACCGGCGGGCTGTGATAGCGGCCGGTACCGGATCTCCACCGGGAACGTGCGTCCGGAGACCTCGATGATGGGGGAGGGCGCCTCGTCGGAGCCGAAGTGCTTCGCGAACCGCTCCGGATCGATGGTGGCTGAGGTGATGATGATCTTCAGGTCCGGCCGTTGCGGCAGGATGCGCTTGAGGTAGCCGAGGATGAAGTCGATGTTGAGGCTGCGCTCGTGTGCTTCGTCGATGATGATGGCGTTGTATTTGCGCAGCAGCTTGTCGCGCTGGATCTCAGCCAGGAGGATGCCGTCGGTCATTAGTTTGACCTTCGTGGCGCGGCTGACTTCGCCCGTGAACCGAACCTGGAAGCCGACTTCCTGGCCGATCTCCACGCCGAGTTCCTCAGCGATGCGTTCCGCCACGGTGCGCGCTGCAAGCCGGCGCGGCTGCGTGTGGCCGATCAGGCCGTTGTCGCCCAGGCCCAGCTCGAGGCACATTTTGGGGATCTGGGTGGTCTTGCCGGAGCCCGTCTCGCCGGCGATGATCGTCACCTGGTTAGCTGCAATGGCAGCCATCAGGTCCTCGCGGCGCTCGGAAACGGGCAGCTCAGCAGGGTAGGAGATATGAAATGTCATGGCTGCAGCCAGTCTACTGCGGCGTAGCCTGGTTCCGGTCCGCGCCGGGCTGCCCTTACGGCCCTGACCCGTCAGTGCATGAGGCAGGGCCCGGTTCGTCGGAACCGGGCCCTGAGCGGGTTGATGTGGACGTTTGCGTTCTGGCGTTCAGTGGGTCCTGCCGTCAGAAAATGCGCAGGGTGTAGTTGGTGCTGGGCAGGTCCAGGGCGGACCAGGCCTGGTCGGAGGTGACAGGCGGGGTGTGGCCGCGGCCATCACGCAGGAGCGCTGAGACGGTTGCTGCGAGAGCGACGAGGAGGAGTACTACGAGGATGATTGCGAAGGTTTCCATGCCTCTATGGTTCTCCCGTGGACACCTGATCAACAGTGGCAGAAATGCCCAAAAAGGGTAAATTTCTGCCATAATGGAGTCATGTTGAAATCAGTGGCAGTGATCGTTGTCCCCAACTTTGCGGTCTTTGAGTTCGGCACGGCATGTGAGGTCTTTGGCATCGACAGGTCCGGGCGCGGCAGTGGTGTTCCGTCCTTCGACTTCCGGGTCTGCACACCCGAGCCCGGGACTGTCCGGATGAAGTCAGGCCTGTCCATGAACGTGAGCCTGGGCCTGGAGGCCGCCGCCGATGCGGACCTGGTGATCATGACCCCGTACGGACGGGACGAGGACGTACCGGATTCCGTTCTGGAAGCGCTGCGCGCCGCCGATGCCCGCGGAGCGTGGGTAATGTCCATCTGCTCCGGTGCCTTTGCGTTGGCCCGTGCGGGTCTTTTGAACGGCCGGCGCTGCACCACGCACTGGCACTATTCGCATGAACTCGCCGGCCGGTACCCCGAGGTGCAGGTGGATGAGAATGTGCTCTACGTGCAGGACCGCAACCTGATCACCAGTGCCGGTACTGCGGCGGGCATTGATGCCTGCCTGCACCTCGTACGGGTTGAGCTGGGTGCCCACGTTGCCGCTGCGATTGCCCGCGACATGGTGGTGCCGCCGCACCGCGACGGCGGTCAGGCGCAGTTCATCGACCGGCCCATGCCGGCCTGCGGCTCGGCGCCAATGGAAGAGCTGCTCCGCTGGATGGTGGATCACCTCGACCAGGAGCACACGGTGGGCGACCTCGCCAACCGGGTCCATATGTCCGCCAGGACCTTTGCGCGCCGGTTCCGGTCCGAGACCGGAGCAACGCCTGCGGCCTGGCTGAACTCCCAGCGGGTCCTACGGGCGCAGGACCTCCTGGAATCCACGGACCTGAACATCGAAGAAGTGGCCCGGGAATCCGGCTTCGGGCATCCGGTTCTGTTGCGGCACCACTTTGCCAAGGTGCTGGACACCAGTCCCCAGTCTTACCGCCGGGCTTTCCGTGGCCAGTTGGAGGCTGTTGTTTAGCCGGAGTCTTCAGCAGCTGCGCGCGTACTGTCCACCAGCACGCGCCACGGTCCGGTGACCCTCTGCTCAGGGAGCGCGGCGCGCCTTTGCCCTGCCCGGATGGAGTAGATAAAACGGTCCGGCTGGCTTCCTTCGGCTTCAGCGGCTGCCGCCCGGACCGTCTTGGGCACCGCATCCCACGGGCATGCCTCCACGATGGGCTGCCATTCGCTCTTGGCGCGCTCGGTCTCGGCTGTCACGGTCCACACCCGTGTCAGCGCAGCGATGCCACCGGTGCGCTCCACACTTATTTTCATGGCCTGGTTCCTGGGCTTCCCTACGGCCCGGCCGGCAGTCGGGCGTTAGCTTAAAGCTTGACCTTCACAGTTTCCCACGCCTTACGGACGGCGTCATGTTCCGCGGAACCGGAACCAAACAGTTCGACGGCGGATGCCGCCGTCGCCCGCGCAAAGACACTAAAAGTTGCCGTGACGGGCAATGAGCCGCCCGTGAGGGTGTCGTACCAGATCTGGCCCGGCGCTTCCCAGGCGTTGCCGCCCAGGGCCTCCGCGGCCAGGTAAAAAGCGCGGTTGGGGATGCCGGAGTTGATGTGGACGCCGCCGTTGTCTGCGCTGGTCCGCACGTACGAGTCCATCGAATCGGGCTGTGGATCCTTACCCAGCACGTCGTCGTCGTACGCCGTGCCCGGCGCCTTGATGGACCGTAGGGCTGAACCTTCCACCTGCGCAGTGAACAGACCCTCGCCGATCAGCCAGCTCGCTTCGGTAACGGACTGCTTCTTTAGATACTGCTCAACGAGCGCGCCGAAGACGTCTGACATGGATTCGTTGATGGCGCCGGCCTGGTTCCGGTACGCCAGGCCGGCGGAGTACTGCGTGACTCCGTGTGTGAGTTCGTGGCCTATGACGCTCAGCGAGCGGGTAAATCGTCCGAAGATTTCGCCGTCGCCGTCGCCGAAGACCATCTGCTTGCCGTCCCAGAAGGCGTTGTCGTAGAGCTTGCCGAAGTGCACGGTCGCATCGAGGGGGAACCCCCCGCCGTCGATGGAGTTGCGGCCAAAAACGTCTGCAAACAGGCGATGGGTGTGCCCCAGGCCGTCGTAGGCCTCATCGGCGGACGCATCCCCGGACGCAGGTTCGCCCTCCTTGCGCACTATTTTCCCCGGGAGGTTCTCGGAGCCGTCGGCGTCGTAGATGCTCCGGTGGGGCAGGCCCGGCTGGACGTCCCGCAATCCGGGCGGAGCTGCGGGCGCCGGTGTTGTGCGGGCCGATTGGACCGAGCGCACGTGGCTCAGGGCTTCTTTGGCTGCCTTGGCGGCGGCAGAGTACTGCGGCGCGTCCTGGCGGGCCAACCTCCGCAGCAGGTAGGGCGGGATGATGAAACAGGTGCCCGTCGGCTGATGCCGGGTTGCCGGGCGCCGGGCGGGCAAATGCTGGTCTGGTGACTGAATGACGGACCCCCTCGATCGGTGAGTTCAGACTACGAGGGGGCACTGACAATCCAAGGGAGGCGCACGCGGGTGCCCGAAAGACGACTGCCGGGAGTGCGGCTTTGACTGACGGTGCCGGGGGCCGGGCGTGCGCGTGATGCGGTTCTGGGAGCCGGTTACTGTGGGCCGGCGGTGCGCGTGACGCGGTTCTGGCTGCGCGTGATGCGGTCATGGGTGCTGCGGCCGGCGGTACGCCTGACGCGGTTCCGCAGGTGATTCGACGGCGGGTACCAGTCCTCGTGCCTGATGCGGGTGTGGCGATGAATCTATTTTCGCCGTCCAAGTGTCACTAGGGTCCACTTATCCACATAGGCGGTTTGCTTAGCGCGTGCTGTGGGTGCGTGCTGTGATGCTGGAGGTATGGATAACGCCGCAGGTGCAGAGGTTCTGGAGGCCATCGCGGCTTCTGCCTTGCGGCTGGCCGGTTTGATCCGGGGGACGGATCCGGCCGACAGCCCGCCAGTAAGCACGGCGCGCGGGCCGGCGGACGGCCCGGTGCCTGGCCCTTTCGCAGCCGGCCCTTCGGCGGCTGACTCTGACCCGTTGCGTTGGCAGGCTGAGGCGTGTCTGACGGTCCTGTCCGGCGCGGCGGGGTTGGAGGCGATGGTTGCTGCGGTGAAGGTCCATGCGGCCGGCGGGTATGACGAGGCCGCCCAAGTGATCGCGGGGCCCATCATGTCCCCGCAGGAGCAGACCGCGCAGGAGATGGGTATCGTGGCTGAGGTTGCGTGTGCCCTGACGGTCAGTGAACGTACGGCCGGCGGGCTGCTGGGTGAGGCCCACCGTTTACGTAGTGCTCTGCCGCTGACGTTGGCGGCCCTTCAGGCCGGGACGTTGTCGTGGCAGCATGCCCGGATTATGGTCGACGAAACAACCAATCTGGAGCCCGCCGCCGCCCACGCGCTGGAGGCGCATTTCCTGGACCCGGAGGCGCCGAACCCGGCCCGCGGTGCGGCCGGTGGGATGGTCCCGGGCCGGTTCCGGGCGAAAGCCCGGACGTGGCGGGAGCGGCATCACCCGGTCAGTATCGAAACACGCCACACCCGGAGCGCCTTGGACCGGCGGGTCGAATTCTGTCCGGACCGGGACGGGATGGCCTGGCTCTCGGCCTACCTGCCCGCCGATCAGGCTTCCGGGATCTGGAACCGGGCCACCACAGCAGCCCGCGCCCTGCAGGGCCCCGCCGAGGGCAGGACCCTCACCCAGCTCCGTGCGGATAACGTCGCGGCGTGGCTGCTCGGCGGCACCCTGCACAGCACCCAGGACGCCACTCAGGGCGGCACCCTGGACGGCACTCTGGACAGCACTCAGAACGGGGCTGCCGGGAGGATCCCGTCACCGACGGCCCAGGTCCTCGTGACGGTTCCGGTGTTCGCTTTGATGGGTCTGACCGATGAACCCGCCATCCTCGACGGGTACGGACCGATCCCGCCCTCCATGGCCCGGCAGCTTGTCGCCGACGGTGCCGAGTCGTTCCGCCGGGTCCTGACTGATCCCCGGGACGGGGCATCGTTGGAGATCGGCCGGGAAAGCTACCGGATCCCCAAAGCGCTGCGTCAATGGCTCCGGCTCCGGGACGGAAAATGCCAGTTCCCCGGCTGCTCCAACCCATCCCTGGACAACGAAGCGGACCACCTGAACGCCTGGGCCAACGGCGGGAGTACCGGGATCACAAACCTGACCCAACTCTGCCCAAAACATCACAAGCTCAAACACACCACACCCTGGCAACCCACCGAAGCCACCAAAAACGAGCCGCCCGGCTGGATCTCACCCACCGGCCGCCACTACCAAAGCGAACAACCCGACCAGGAACCACCCCACTGGCCCGGTGCGGCTATTGATGCTGTTCAACGATTCCATGACGTTCAAGGATTCCCGGGGGATCCGTGGGCGCTCTCGAACGACCGATCACCACGAGCCCCAGTCACCTAGGAATGAGCGGACCGAGAGCCTGATCGTTGGACTCCCTGACGTTTTGCTGCCTAAATCGCACTCCTGAGGTTTCGAGTGCCTGAAGCGGCGTTGCTGAGTTTGCTCCCTGAAGCCGCACTCCTGGGTTACGAGTGCCCGAAGTCGCATTGCTGAGTTTGAGTGCCTGAAACCGCATTCGTGAGGTTCCCCCTCGTGAGGTTCGACTTGCAGACGGCCAGCATTCCGGACCTTGGCTCTGCGGCGGATGACTGAGTTCTCAGCCGGAGCGCAGAAAACCCCACCGCTCGTTCAGCGGTGGGGTTTTATCTGTGCCCTCGATAGGATTCGAACCTACGACCTTCTGCTCCGGAGGCAGACGCTCTATCCCCTGAGCTACGAGGGCAATTCAGGGATCCTGCCGTTGCTGGCGGGACGTCCTAGAGCTTAGCAGGATGTTGGCCCGCAATGGAAAACGTGGTCCCCCAAGCCGCCTCACTGCCCAAAATTCCACTAAATGATCCCTGCGACAAGCCCACACATGTCACCCATATCGGATAGCAACTCAGTAGCCGGAAAACGAGTCCACGTGCACGCGGTGCGCCCCGGCCTGTTTGGCCGCACGACGCAGCGAAGCGACGCTGGCGGGCGACCCGGAGACGTAGACGCTGCGGTTGGCAATGTCGGGAACCAAGGCTTTCAGCATGGCCCCGTCGAGCCTGGCGCCTGGGTTGAGGCCGTCCGCAGCCGGGGTGACAGCAATCGCGCTGTCACTTATCGCGGCGTCACTCATTGCGCCATCACTCATCGCACCGTCACTTCTTGAACCGTTGCCAGCCGTTGCGTCGCTGCCCGTAGTCGCGCCGGCGCCACTTGAGACACCGATGCCACTCGAGACCCCAGCGCGGGCGTCGGCAATGAACGGCGGAGGGGCCGACCCGTCAGCGATGCGCGCAATGATCCGCGCCCCGGACGCCTCCAGTTCGCTCGCGTAAGCAATCTCGTGGGAGTTCCGTGCCAGGATCAGCAGCACCACATCCCGTTCCCGGCCCGCCCCGGAAGCCAGATGAGCAAGGTACGGGGTGATGCCGATGCCGGCGGCGATGAGCAGCACGGGAGTCCGGGGATCCCGGGGAAGCACGAAGTCGCCCCCCACGGAGGTGGCTGTCACGTGGTCGCCAGGCTTCAGGCCCAGGAGGGCTTTCTTGGCGGCGGACAGTGGCTCGGACGTCCGAACGCCAAACTTCACCGTGCCGGAACCGGGGGCGCTGGTCAGGCTGAAAACCCGGCGTCGGCCTTTTCCGTCCGATTCAGCCTGCGGCAGGTCCAGCTCCATGTACTGTCCCGGCACAAAACGGACGGGGCGGGACGGTTCGAAGGCGAATTCCGTGGTGCTGGGCGTCAGAGCACGGGAGCCGGCGAACGTCAGCTTCACGCCGCCCCGCTGGCCTGCGACGAAAGCCAGGAGGTTGCCCACAAGAAGGGCCAGTTCGGGGGAGTTGGCGATGAAGCCAAAGTTGTACGGCACCGCGAAGACCACACCAACAACGGCCGCAAGCGCGAGCTGCTGCCAGCGTCGTGGCGGAAGAGTCAGAGGCTCGGTCAGCATAAAGCCGACAAAAAAGAGCAGGGGCCGCTGCGCCAGGGCCTGCCAGAGCGAGCTGCCGAGAGACATCCCGGCCTGCAGCAGTTCCGCGGTCACAATCGAGGTAGCCACCACGAGGAAGACGGTGGCCATGAGGAACTTCCTGGTGCGATAAACCACCAGCAGGACGCCAGGAACCAGCAGCCACAACATCGCAGGGGTCGCGGCCCACCACGTGGCGACATTCAGCCCGGTCAGACCGGTCACGAAGGCACCGGCCGCAGCAGGGTTGAAAACGTGCCGGCCACGCCAGGCAAGGGCGTATTTGGAGGCGGATGCCAGCACACAGGCCAGCGCGACGCCGGCCACGTCCATGGGCACAAATGAAGGCCAGAACAGGAAGTACAGCAGCAGGCCCGTGATCAGTGACGATTCTGAATGTGGCCGCACATGGAACAGTGCAGCCAGGCCCCGGTTGGAGGCGTACGTCAGCCCAAGGCAGAGGGCCAAATGCAGCAGCATCTGGGGTAGGCCGAACGTCAGCCAGCCGAGAGCGTTCAGTAAGAGGCTGTACACGGCAAGGGCAGCCAGGACCAGCAGGATCAGCCGGTACATCGTGTACTTGCCCAGCATGGTATCCAGCCGGCCGGCCGGTGAAAAAGCGGTGGGGGTAACAACGGGGCTCATGTGAACAGTGTCCCTTCAAATCCGCCCGAATACGCGGCACTGCCATCTGAAAACACGGTCAGCCAGGAGAAATCGAAGGTCTGTTCCAGCACCGCGCCGGGGACGAAGAACAATGCCGTCGCCAGCGCATCAGCAACCATGGTGCTCTCCGCCATGGTCCAGGTGGCGACAGCCGTGGTGACGGGCCGGCCTGTGGTGCCGTCCAGCACATGATGCAGGCCGTCGCCCCACACCCGGCGGTTTGCGGCGGAAGCGCACAAGGCGCCCGCGGAGACCTGAACTGTACCGATTGCCTTGGCGGGATCATATGGATGTTCCAACGCAACGGATACCGGATCAGAACCGCAGTAAAGCATGTCTCCGCTGGCGTCAACAATGAAACTGTCTTCGCCACAGGAGCGGAGCTCAGCCGCCAGGAGGTCCACCAGCTGGCCCTTTCCGGCGGCGCCGATATCCAGGACGACGGGCGCGCTGGTGGTGAGCACCGCACCATCCCAGTCAAGGGCTTCATCCCACCGCGGCGGCGCCACGGGCGAACCTGCAGATTGGAGGGAGTATGCCGCGTCGTATCCCAACCGTTCCAGGCTGCTGCCAATGAGCGGAGTCATGGCTCCCGCCGTTATGCCGTACAGCGAACGGTACAGCTGCCCCAGCACCGCAGCCTCCGCCGGCAGCTCGTACCGCCCGGGCTCACGGGCCATGGCACTGACGGTGGAATCGGGCCTGAAACGGGACCACTCGCCGTCGTACTTTTCCACCAGGGACAGCAGCCGCGCGCGGATGGTGCCCGAAAGCGGCAAGGGCGTGGAGATTTCCCAACGGGTACCGATCCCGTCGAAGCGGAAGTCCTCCCAGGCAGGCTTCGGCACGGCCTACTGGGCCTCGGACTTGATCGTTTCTACGGCCTGGTTGAAACCGCCGCTGGTGAGGGAGGAGCCTGCGACCTTGGACACGTTGAGTTCGTCGATGCTCTTGCCTACTACCTGCGCCGCAATCCCGCCGGCGAATTCACCCTGGAACTTGCGCGTGTTCGGGTTGGACGGGTGCTGAGTGATGTTGACGGCCGTGACAGTGCCCGAGGCCAGTGTCAGTTCAACGCCGACGGTTTCGGTGCCGTTCGGCGAAACATAGGTGCCATCGGCACTGTAGGTGCCGTCCTGGTACACGGAACCGCTGCCAGCCAGGGTTGATGAGGTGTCCGACGGCGTGGAAGCGCCGGTGGAGTTGTTTTCGGACGAGGGGACAGCAGGGGCTGCGGACGGCGCACAGCCGGCCACGGTTCCGGCGAGGGACAGGCCGGCGATTCCGGCGAAAACACTCTTGCGGACTGACGGTCTCATAGGGGGCTCGTTTCGTGGGCTGGGTGCTTACGGTGTACTCAACGTCGGATTCAGCGTAATGGTTCACCCTGTGAACCAGCAGTGCGTCCGCTGTGCGCCATCGAGCGCCCCGCGTGGTCACCTGCGGTGCCCGAATTCGTGCATGTGGCGGCCCCCGGTAGGCTAGAGGGGTGACTCCCGAAGAACTTTCCCTCGCCATATCCGCCTGCCTGAAAGACGCCGTCGCCGCCGGCGAAATCGGGCTTTCCGCATCAGCTGTCCCTGATGAGGTGCGCGTGGAGCGACCGAAGAACCGGGAGCACGGCGACTGGGCCACCAACATCGCCCTGCAGCTGTCCAAGCAGGCCGGCACCAACCCGCGCGAATTCGCCACGGTCCTCAGCACCCGGCTGAAGACCATCGACGGCGTCTCGGCCGTGGACATCGCCGGTCCAGGCTTCCTGAACATCACCGTTGACGCCGGCGCCGCAGGTGCCCTCGCCAAGGCCATCGTCGAAGCCGGTCCGGAATACGGCAGGAACTCCGCGCTCGCCGGCCACGTGGTCAACATGGAGTTCGTTTCGGCGAACCCCACCGGCCCCCTGCACATCGGCCACACCCGCTGGGCGGCCCTGGGCGACGCCATTGCACGCGTCCTGCGTGCATCCGGCGCCGAGGTCACCGCCGAGTATTACATCAACGACGCCGGCACGCAGATGAACACCTTCGCCCAGTCGGTCTACAACCGGCTTCACGGCCTGCCCGTACCCGACGGCGGCTACCCCGGCCAGTACATCGCCGATCTCGGCCACGACGTACTCACCGCACACCCGGACATTCGCGAACTGACTGAAGTGGCCGCGATTCCCGTCATTCGCGCTGCGGCTTACGAGGCCCAGATGAAGGACATCCAGGCCACGCTCGCAGACTTCGGCGTCGAGTTCGACGTGTTCTTCTCCGAGCAGGAACTGCACGACGCCGGCGCGATCGAAAGTGCCGTTGCCCGCCTTCGCGAGCAGGGCCACGTGTTCGACGACGGCGGTGCGGTCTGGCTCCGAACCACGGACTTTGGCGACGACAAGGACCGCGTGATGATCCGGGCGAACGGCGAGCCCACCTACTTCGCCGCCGATGCCGCGTACTACCTCTCCAAGAAGGACCGCGGCTTCACCGAGAAGATCTACCTGCTCGGCGCGGACCACCACGGGTACATCCACCGCCTCAAGGCAATCGCGGCGGCAGCCGGAGACGACCCCGAGGTCAACATCGAGGTGCTGATCGGCCAGTTGGTCTCCGTCAACGGTGCCAAGCTGTCCAAGCGCGCAGGCAACATCATCGAGCTCAAGGACCTTATCGACTGGCTCGGGAAGGACGCCGTCCGCTATTCGCTGGCCCGCTTCCCGGCGGACTCTCCGCTGACGCTGGACCCGGACCTGCTCAAGAAGCACAGCAACGAGAACCCTGTCTTCTACGTGCAGTACGCCCACGCCCGCACCCGCGGTGCGGCCCGCAACGCCGTTGCCGCCGGTGTGGACCGCAGCGTTTTCGAGGCTTCCCTGCTGGATCATGCCACCGAAAATGAGCTGCTTTCCTACCTGGGCAGCTACCCCTCCATCGTGGCCAAGGCCGCGGAGCTGCGCGAGCCGCACCGCGTGGCCCGCCACCTTGAGGTCATCGCAGGCGCCTACCACCGCTGGTATGACGCCTGCCGCATCGCTCCGATGGGCGACGAGCCTGTCACGGACGTCAACCGCACCCGTCTCTGGCTCAACGACGCCACCAGCCAGGTGCTGGCCAACGGCCTGCACCTCCTTGGCGTTTCCGCGCCGGAACGGATGTGACCACCATGACCGGAAATCCCTTGAACAATGCATCCCCGCTGGCCCCTGAATGGCTCGCCGTTCCCGCGGACCTGAATGCAGTTCAGGAACCGATGTGGGCACAGGGTGTGCAAAGGAACGACGCCGGTGAGCTCGCCGTCAACGGCATCCCCGCCAGCGAGCTCAAGGCACAGTTCGGCACACCATTGTTCGTGATGGACGAGGCCGACTTCCGTGCCCGGGCGCGGTCCTTCAAGGATTCCTTTGATGCCGCCTTCGCTGACATCTGCGGGGGAGTGGACGTCTACTATGCAGGCAAGTCGTTCCTGTGCACCGCGGTTGTGAAGTGGGTGGAGGAGGAAGGCCTGCGCCTGGATACTGCATCCGGCGGCGAACTGGCCGTGGCCGCACGGGCAGGCATCGACGGCGCCCGCGTGGCGCTGCACGGCAACAACAAGTCGGATGCGGAAATCAACCGGGCCCTTGACATGGGGCTCGGCCGCATCGTGGTGGACAGCCTGGACGAGCTGGAGCGCGTGGCGAAAATTGCCTCTGGCCGCGGCGAGCAGGCCAAGGTCATGCTGCGGCTGACCCCCGGCGTGCACGCCCACACGCACGAATTCATTGCCACCGCGCACGAGGACCAGAAGTTCGGTCTGTCCATGGCGGAGGACACCACCGAGCAGGCCGGCCTGTCAGCGGCGGAAGAGGCCGTTGCGGCGGCGACCAGCTACGCCGGCATTGACCTGCTTGGACTGCACTGCCACATCGGGTCCCAGATCTTTGAGCCTGACGGCTTCGCGCTGGCCGCCGAGAAGCTCCTCCGCTTCCTGGCCGCCATGCAGGAAAAGTACTCCATCGTGATGCCCGAACTGGACCTGGGCGGCGGCTACGGCATCGCCTACACCCCGGTGGACACACCCCGCCCGGCAGCGGAAATCGCGCAGGCGATGGCCGCCGTCGTGCGTTCCACCTGCGCGGACCTGGGGATCACCGCCCCCCGCATTTCCATCGAACCGGGCCGCGCCATCGTCGGCAGCACCACTTTCACGCTGTACGAGGTGGGCACCCTGAAGACCGTCCGTGTCGACGCGCCCGCCGCCGGAACCGGTGAAACAGCCGGGACGCAGCCGGAAAACGTTACGCATCCGCGCCGCTATGTGTCAGTTGACGGCGGCATGAGCGATAACGCCCGCCCGGTGCTCTATGACGCGGATTATTCCGCGATTCTTGCCTCCAGGACGTCGGATGCTGCGCCCCAGCTGTCCCGCGTGGTGGGCAAACATTGCGAGAGCGGCGACATAGTTGTTAGAGATGTATATCTGCCCGAGGACGTGGCAGCCGGTGATCTGCTTGCTGTACCGGGGACCGGCGCCTACTGCTGGGCCCTCTCAAGCAACTACAACTATCTGGCCCGGCCGGGCGTTGTCGCGGTGCGCGACGGATCTGCCCGGCTGATTGTCCGCGGGGAAACCGAAGAAGATCTGCTCAACCGCGACATGGGAGTCTGAATGACTGAATTGCGAACCCTGAAAGTAGCCCTCCTGGGCTGTGGCAACGTTGGGGCCCAGGTTGCGCGGATTCTCATTGAGGACGCCGACGCCCTGGCCGCCCGCACCGGTGCACGCCTGCAGCTCAGCGGCATCGCCGTGCGCAACGTGAACGCCAAGCGCGACGTGGAGCTTCCGCAGGAACTGTTCACCACCGACGCCGGGACGCTCGTCAAGGATGCGGACCTGGTGATCGAGCTGATGGGCGGCATTGAGCCGGCCCGCACGCTGATCCTTTCCGCGCTGCAGAACGGCGCCTGCGTGGTCACCGGCAACAAGGCCCTGCTCGCCCAGGACGGTCCCACCCTCTACGAAGAGGCTGACAAGGCCGGTGTGCAGCTGTCCTTTGAAGCAGCAGTTGCCGGCGCCATCCCCATCCTGCGCCCCATCCGCGACAGCCTTTCCGGCGACCGGATCACCCGCGTGCTGGGCATCGTCAACGGCACCACCAACTTCATCCTTGACCAGATGGATTCCACCGGCGCCCAGTTCGCCGACGCCCTCGCCGAGGCCCAGCGCCTCGGCTACGCGGAAGCGGACCCCACTGCCGACGTCGAAGGCCACGACGCCGCCGCCAAGGCCGCTATCCTGGCCACGTTGTCCTTCCACACGCGGTTTGCCCTGGAAAACGTCTACTGCGAGGGCATCACCAACGTCAGCGCGGCAGACATTGCTGCGGCGAAGGACGCCGGTTTTGTCATCAAACTGCTGGCCATCGCTGAAAAGCTCACGGTCGCAGACACAGGAACAGATGGCGCCGAAGGTATTTCGGTGCGCGTGCACCCCACGCTGCTCCCGCGTGAACACCCGCTCGCCGCCGTCCGCGGCGCCTTCAACGCGGTGTTCATCGAAGCGGAAAACGCCGGTGAGCTGATGTTCTACGGCCAGGGTGCAGGAGGCACCCCGACGGCGTCTGCCGTCCTGGGTGACCTTGTCTCCGCCGCCCGCCGCCTGGTGCTGGGCGGGCCCCAGCGGACCGAAACCACCACCGGCCACGTTCCCGCGCTGCCCATCGAAGCGGCCACCACCAGCTACTACATCGGCCTGGACGTCGCCGATCAGCCCGGCGTGCTGGCCCGCATCGCCCAGCTCTTTGCGGAGCATGGCGTGTCCATCGAAATCATGCGGCAGACCATCCACAAGGACTCCGGGTCCAATGTGGAATCAGCCGAACTGCGGATTGTCACGCACCGCGCATCAGAGGCTGCCCTTGCGGCCACCGTCGAGGCCGTGAAGGGCCTGGACGTCATCAATTCAGTTACATCCGTTCTGCGGGTAGAAGGAGTCTAAGTGGCTCACCAATGGCGCGGCGTTATCCGCGAATACGCTGACCGTCTGCCCGTGACGGAATCCACCCGGGTGATCACCCTGGGCGAGGGCGGCACACCGCTGGTGCACGCACAGAAGCTCTCCGAACTGACCGGTTCCACCGTGTACCTGAAGGTCGAAGGGATGAACCCCACCGGTTCGTTCAAGGACCGCGGCATGACCATGGCCATGACCGCCGCCGTTGAGTCCGGTGCCAAGGCGGTTGTCTGCGCCTCCACCGGCAACACCTCTGCTTCTGCGGCTGCCTACGCCACCGCTGCCGGCCTGAAATGCGCCGTGCTGGTTCCCGAAGGCAAGATCTCCATGGGCAAGCTGAGCCAGGCGATCGCGCACGGCGCCACGCTGCTTCAGGTGGACGGCAACTTCGACAATTGCCTGGACATCGCACGGAAGCTGGGGGAGTCCTACCCGGTGTTCCTGGTCAACTCCGTCAACCCTGCCCGTATCCAGGGCCAGAAGACCGGCGCCTTCGAGATCGTGGACTCGCTCGGCGACGCTCCCGACATCCACGTCCTGCCCGTAGGCAACGCGGGAAACATCACGGCGTACTGGAAGGGCTACAAGGAGTACTCGGCGCCGTTCGAGTCGGCAACGGCCGGAACCCTTCCTGCCGTGTCAACCAAAACCCCGCAGATGTGGGGCTTCCAGGCCGCCGGTGCAGCGCCGTTCGTTGCCGGGCACCCGATTACGGAACCTGACACCATCGCCACCGCCATCCGGATCGGCAACCCCGCATCCTGGGACGGCGCCATTGCCGCCCGCGATGAGTCAGGCGGATTTATCGACGCCGTGACGGACGAGCAGATCCTGGACGCGCACCGCTGGCTGTCCGCCCGCGAGGGTGTTTTTGTGGAGCCGGGCTCCGCCGCCGGTGTGGCCGGCCTCCTGAAGAAGCATGCCGCAGGGGAAGTGCCGTCCGGTAAGACCATCGTCATCACCGTCACGGGCCACGGCCTGAAGGACCCCCAGTGGGCCCTGCGCACCGAAGACGGCAGCGAAGTGCAGCCCGTCAAGGTCTCCAACGACGTTGTCACCGTTGCAGCCGAGCTGGGACTGGAAGAAAAGTAGCCTTGAAAACCACCGCGCCTGACACCGTTGTCCTGCCCCTCATCGAGGCAGGACAACGGGTCACCGTCAGGGTCCCCGCCACGAGCGCCAATCTCGGTCCGGGATATGACAGCCTGGGCCTCGCCCTTGCACTGCATGACACCCTGACGGTGGAAAGCCTCGAAACCGACGAGCTCCTGTTCGAGCTCAGCGGCGAGGGCGCGGACAGCCTGCCCCGCGACGCCAGCCACCTCGTGGTACGGGCCATGGACGCGGCTTTCGCGCGGCTGGGTTACCGGCACGGCGGGCTGAAAATCACTGCTACGAACGTCAACCCCCACGGCCGCGGCCTGGGCTCCTCGGCATCGGCCGTCGTAGCGGCGGTGTCTGCCGCCAACGCGATGGTCCCTGCCGACGGCCAGCGCGGGCGGGACTGGATCCTGCAGCTGACCAGCGAGATGGAAGGCCACCCGGACAACGTCGCGCCCGCGATTTTCGGCGGACTGGCGCTGTCATGGCAGGACAGTGACCAGTACAGGAGCACGTGCGCCACGGTGGTTGATTCCGTCATCCCCATCGTGGCGGTTCCGGACTATGAATTGTCCACGGAAGCGGCGCGGGCCCTGCTGCCGGCATCTGTGGGCCACCATGCTGCAGCGATGAACTCCGGGCGTGCGGCACTGCTGATCCACGCGCTGACGCAGAAGCCGGAATTCCTGCTTGCCGGCACCGAGGACTACCTCCACCAGAGCTACCGTGCCGAGGCCATGCGCCCCAGCGCGGCCCTCATCCGGGAATTGCGCAGCGCCGGCCACGCGGCCGTGGTTTCGGGCGCCGGCCCCACCGTGCTGGCACTGGCCAACGGCGAAGCCGAGGCGACGGAAATCCTCGCCCTGATCGACTCGTTCACGGCAGCCAGCACTCCGGATATCGGTTGGCGCGTGCTGAAGCTGGCAGTGGACGTCGAAGGTGCTAAGGTGGACTTGCACCGGCGGTAATTCCGCCTATCTGATCAGCAGCTGCATTCAGTTGTTACCTGATCTCCTACTGCGCAATATTTTCCGGTGTCACCTGCTTGGTCTGTCGCAGGAATCTGCAGCATGAAGTGTCTGCCCCTGAACCGTCAGTCCAGCGTTCCGCCATTATTTCGGTGCGTGAGGTGAATCAGTATCCGGCCCTGCTGGCCGAAATCCAACCGGCAAGGCCGAAACTCCCGGCTGCAGATCTGAACTGCAGCCCAGATCAAATCATCGCGTCCAGCTCCCAGTCTGGACGCCGTCGAGGGGGAAGGATCCTTCGTGACCGAAACCACTGAGCTGTCTTCAGCTGTGGACACATCAACTTCTGCAGCCGGATCGTCAACGGCCGCACCCGCAAAGAGCAGTGGCCTTGCCGGCCTTAAGCTCGCCCAGTTGCAGGCTCTTGCCAGCCAGCTGGGGATCTCCGGCGGGTCCCGCATGCGCAAGGGGGACCTGGTTACAGCCATTTCCGCCCACCGTGCAGGCACTCCGGCTACCAAGGCCCCAGCCAAGGTTGCCGAAAAGGCCAGCGAGAACCACGAAGCTGTTGCCGCTCCGGCGCCTGTCTCCGCCGAAACCGCGGAGGCCCCGGCTGCCGAGGGGACCCGGGCCCGTGGACGCGGCCGCAGCCGGCGCGCTGTCAGCGACGGAGTCGTCGCTGCTCCCGCCGCAGCACCTGCTGAAGCCCCTGTCGCCGCGCCTGCCGAAGTTCCGGCAGCCGCCCCCGCCGAGTCCGGCGAAGCGGCCGAAGGTGCCGGCGAACGCCGTCAGCCGCGGACCCGCAACCGCCGCCGCGGCGAAGCTGCGGCTATGTCCCCGCAGACCGGGGAATCCGCTGAGGCTCCGGCTGAGCAGCCCGCCGCTGAACAGCGCCAGGACCGTGCTGAGACCCAGCGCACCGAAACGCAGCGCACGGACGTCCAGGGCGCCGAGTCCGGCGACGGCCAGCGTTCAGACCGTCGTGACGGGGGCCGCACCCGCGTTGCCCGCGACGCCGGTACCCGTGACGCCGGTACCCGCGAGGGCACTGACGGCGGCCGCGACAACGCTGGCAGCCGCGACGCCGGCCAGCGTGAAGGCACCCGCCGTGACGATTCCCGCGACAACACCCGCGACAGCGACGATTCAGACGGTGGCAGCCGCCGGAACCGCCGTAACCGGCGTGACCGGAACGACCGCAATGACCGCTCCGGCGGCCAGGACAGCCGTGACAACTCGCGCAACGACCGTTTCCGCGACCGCAACGACCGCCGTCGTGGACGTGCCCAGGGACCGGACGTCGACGACGTCGAGGTTACCGATGACGACGTCCTGCTGCCCGTAGCCGGCATCCTGGACGTCCTGGAGAACTACGCGTTCATCCGCACCTCCGGTTACCTGCCGGGCCCGAACGACGTCTACGTGTCCCTCGCCCAGGTGAAAAAGTACAACCTGCGCAAGGGCGACGCCGTGGTCGGCGCCATCCGGGCACCGCGGGAAGGCGAAGACCGCAGCCAGCAGTCTGCACGCCAGAAGTTCAACGCACTGGTCCGCGTAACCTCCGTCAACGGAAAGACGCCGGAAGAGCTCAAAGACCGCGTCGAATTCGCCAAGCTGGTCCCGCTGTACCCCTCCGAGCGCCTGCGCCTGGAGACCGATCCCAAGAAGATCGGCCCCCGCGTCATCGACCTGGTTGCCCCGATCGGCAAGGGCCAGCGCGGCCTGATCGTCTCCCCGCCGAAGGCCGGCAAGACGCTCATCCTGCAGTCCATCGCCAACGCCATCACCACCAACAATCCTGAGGTCCACCTCATGATGGTGCTTGTTGACGAACGCCCTGAAGAAGTCACGGACATGCAGCGCACGGTCAAGGGCGAGGTTATTGCCTCCACCTTCGACCGTCCCGCCGATGACCACACCACCGTGGCCGAACTGTCCATCGAACGCGCCAAGCGCCTCGTGGAAATGGGCATGGACGTTGTGGTGCTCCTCGACTCCATGACCCGCCTGGGCCGCGCCTACAACCTGGCAGCACCGGCCTCCGGCCGTATCCTGTCCGGTGGCGTCGACTCCGCCGCGCTGTACCCGCCGAAGCGTTTCTTCGGTGCAGCCCGCAACATCGAAAACGGTGGCTCGCTCACCATCCTGGCAACGGCCCTTGTGGAGACCGGTTCCAAGATGGACGAGGTCATCTTCGAAGAGTTCAAGGGCACCGGCAACATGGAGCTCCGCCTGTCCCGCCAGCTGGCTGATAAGCGCATCTTCCCGGCAGTGGACGTCAATGCGTCCGGCACGCGCCGTGAAGAGAACCTGCTTTCCCCCGAGGAAGTCAAGATCATGTGGAAGCTGCGCCGCGTCCTGTCCGGACTCGAAACGCAGCAGAGCCTTGAGCTGCTGACCAACAAGATCCGGGAGACCCAGAGCAACGTTGAGTTCCTGATGCAGGTTCAGAAGACGACGCTTGGTGCGAAGTCGGATAACGACAAGTAGCTGTGCTCACCGCTCAAAGCATGCCGACCCTGTGGTCGGCATGCTTTGGGCGGTTCGTCGTTAAGTCCCACGAAACTAGACTTGTAAGAGTCGAAAGAGGTTTTGAAAATGTTTGAGTCCGTACAGGGCCTGCTTGATGAGCATGATGCTATCCAGGCGCAGCTGGGGGATCCTGCTGTTTACGCTGATCAGCGGCTGGCCCGGAAGCTGGGGCGGCGGTCTGCGCAGCTGAACGGCATTGTGGAGGCTTATCACAAGTGGGAGGCCCTCCGGGATGACCTTGCCGCGGCCAAAGAGATGGCTGCCGAGGACCCTGAGTTTGCTGCCGAGGTGCCTGAGCTGGAAGAGGCCATGGAGGCTGCTTCGGCCAAACTGCGCCGCCTGCTGATTCCGCGCGACCCTGACGACGCCCGCAACGTGATCCTTGAGGTCAAGGGCGGCGAAGGCGGCGACGAAGCTGCGCTGTTCGCCGGCGACCTCCTGCGGATGTACACCCGCTACGCCGAATCACGCGGTTGGAAGACCGAACTGATCTCCGCCACCGAGTCTGACCTGGGCGGCTACAAGGACGTCCAGATGGCCGTCAAGGGGAGCTCCAACGATCCTGCCGAGGGCGTTTATGCGCGCCTGAAGTTCGAGGGCGGAGTGCACCGCGTCCAGCGTGTCCCCGTGACCGAATCGCAGGGACGCATCCACACTTCTGCGGCCGGCGTGCTGGTGCTGCCCGAAGTGGACGAGCCTGAAGAGCTTGAAATCAACCAGAACGACCTCAAGATCGACGTCTACAGGTCCTCCGGCCCCGGCGGACAGTCCGTGAACACCACTGACTCCGCCGTCCGCATCACCCACCTGCCTACCGGGATTGTGGTGGCGATGCAGAACGAAAAGTCGCAGCTCCAGAACCGCGAGGCCGGCATGCGTGTGCTTCGGGCCCGTATTCTGGCGCACCAGCAGGAGCAGATCGACGCCGAGAACTCGGCCCAGCGCAAGTCGCAGATCCGCACCATGGACCGTTCAGAGCGCATCCGCACCTACAACTACCCGGAAAACCGGATCGCAGACCACCGCACCGGCTACAAGGCGTACAACCTGGATCAGGTCATGAACGGCGACCTCGAGCCGGTCATCCAGTCCGCCATCGAGATGGACGAACAGGCCCGCCTGGACGCCATCGGCGAATAGCAAGCTGCCGGAAGCCTTATAATCATGACACCTGGGTCGGAACAGTCGCTCGCGGCTGCCATCAGCGAAGCCACAGTGATCCTTCGGGACGCCGGCGTGCCCAGTCCCCGCGTCGATGCCGAGCTGCTGGCCGAGCATCTGCTGGGGGTGGGGCTCGGCCGGCTCCGCGCCATGATGCTGGGGGATTCCCCTGCACCGGAGGGCTACGCCGAACTTGTGGCCGAACGGGCACGGCGGATCCCGCTGCAGCACATCACCGGCGTGGCCCACTTCAGGTATCTTGAGCTCGCAGTGGGCCCCGGGGTTTTTATCCCGCGTCCTGAAACGGAATCGGTGGTCCAGCTGGTCATTGACCACGTGAAGGGCATGGCGCATCCGCGGATTGTTGACCTGGGGACCGGTTCGGGCGCGATTGCCGGCTCGATCGCCCATGAGGTGCCCGGCGCCGAGGTCCATGCCGTGGAGTACAGCACCTTCGCGCACGCATGGGCGGAGAAAAACCTGGCCCCGCTTGGCGTCAGGCTCACCCTGGGGGACCTCCGCAACGCGCTGCCGGAGCTCAACGGAACCTTCGACGTCGTAGTGTCCAACCCGCCCTACATTCCCGCCGAAGCCATTCCAAACGAACCTGAAGTGGCCCTCCACGATCCTCCCGAAGCCCTGTACGGCGGGGGAGCGGACGGCATGGAACTTCCGACGGCGGCGGCCGCCTCGGCAGCGCGGCTTCTGGTTCCCGGCGGCTACTTCGTGATGGAACACGCCGAAGTCCAGGCGGCCTGGATCGCCGCAATGATGAAGCGCAGCGGTGCCTGGACCGGGATCACCACGCACCTGGACCTCAACGGCAAGGAACGCGCCACCAGCGCCGTGTTTGCCGGTCCGCGCCACGACTGATGAAAGAATAGGCCAGTGACCACAACCTACAACTGCACGTCAGAGGATCAGCGCGCCCTGGGTCTGGAACATGCCCAGCGTGCCATCAGCGAAAAAAAGTGTGTGGTCTTCCCCACCGACACTGTGTACGGGATCGCAGCCGACGCCTTCTCTCCGCAGGCAGTCACCATGCTCCTGGTTTCCAAAGGGCGCAGCCGCGCCATGCCGCCGCCCGTGCTCATTCCCCGGATCAACGCCCTGGACGGACTGGCCACGGATGTTTCCGCTGACGCCCGCAAGCTGGCCGAAGCGTTCTGGCCAGGCGGCCTGACCCTGATTCTGCACGCGCAGCCCTCCCTTGACTGGGACCTCGGCGACACCCAGGGCACGGTAGCCCTGCGTATGCCCGCCGACGAGGTGGCGCAGGAACTCCTGACCCTGACAGGCCCGCTGGCGGTATCCTCCGCCAACCGGACAGGCCAGGCACCCGCGCAGACCGCAGCTGAAGCACGCGCCCAGCTCGCTGAGTCGGTGGAGGTCTATCTTGAGGGAGGCTTCAGGCCGCTCGAAGGAACCGAGGCGGTGGCTTCCACCATCGTGGACGCCACCGGACCCGTCCTCCGGGTGGTGCGCAACGGCGCAGTGTCCCTTGACCGGCTCCGTGAGCATGTTCCCGGCGTCCTGGGCCTGGGCGAAATTCCCATGGCTGAACCGGACGAGGCTGTGCCAGCTGCTCCCGCCGCGCCAGCGGCGCCCTCGGAGGCTGAACCTGCGGCGGCTGACCACGGCACACCGGACGTGCGGACAACCGCAGCGCCCGCCGAAAAGGATCCGGAGGCATGATCGTTGGCCGCGACCGACTAAGGGTCCTGGACGTCGATGTCACTGCCGTGCATGAGCACGGCATGGCCGAGGTCCTGAGCCACCTGATCGCAGCAGGGGGCCGGCGCACCATCGTCGGCCACAATCTGCACAGCTGCTACCTGTACCACACGGTTCCCGAGTTCAAGGCACTCTACGATTCTGCCGACGTCGTGCTCCTGGACGGCGCGCCCGTCTACGCACTATGGAAGCGGCAACTGCATGCAGCCGCCCCCGATTCCAGCTACCGGGTGGGATCGACCGACTGGATCAAGCACCTGGGTGCAGTGACAGGCCTGGACCGCGTGGCCATTGTCGGAACCAACACAGACAGTAACGCCGAGGCGTGCCGCAAACTTGAAGCGCTCCTGCCCGGAGCCGAGGTGCGCGGGTGGGCCGGTGAGAACTGGGGCCCGGCAAGGGAGCGGACGGTGATCGGCGAACTGCAGTCCTTTGGGCCGAACCTGGTGCTGGTGGGCCTGGGGATGCCGCTGCAGGAGTCGTTCCTGTGGCAGCGCCGTGATGAGCTTCCCGACGCCGTCTACGGTGCGGTGGGCGGTGCGCTTGACCAGATTTCCGGGCACCAGCGGCTCGCCCCCCGGTGGCTCGGCCGGCTCGGCTTCGAATGGCTATGGCGCCTCATCCTCTCACCGCAGAGGGTTTTTGGACGCGTGTTCATTGAGCCCTGGAAGCTGGCCGCTGTCCTGGCCGGCCGGAAATTTCGACCCACGGAAACAGGGGCCAGCAAATGACCAGGAATGTTGTCGCCGTGGTTGTCACATACAACCGGCGGGAGCTACTCGAGACCACCCTCCGCGGGATCACCTCCGGATCGGTCCTGCCCTCCACAGTGGTGATTGTGGACAACGCGTCCACGGACGGAACCGCAGACTACCTGGCCGCGTACAACGGCCCGGTCGCCACGGACGTCATCCGGCTGACTCAGAACCTGGGCGGCGCCGGGGGCTTCGTCGTCGGGATGGAACGCGCGGTCCTCGACCACGCTGCAGACTATGTCTGGATCATGGATGACGACACGGAACCGCAGCACGAAGCACTCGCGGAGGCTCTCGCTGCGTCGCAGGCCTACGCCGCAGCAGCCGGGGACGAACCAAGCTTTGTGGCAAGCAGGGTGGTCTGGACCGATGGACGCGACCATCCGATGAACCGGATGCGTCCTCGGCTGGGCGCCAGCGAGGATGACCGTGCGACCGCAGTCCGGGCCGGGGGAGTGCAGATCAGGACGGCCTCGTTCGTCTGCATCCTGATTGCCGCCGGGCAAATCCGCCGCCACGGGCTTCCCATCGCGGACTATTTCATCTGGAACGACGATCTGGAGTACACGGCCCGGATCTCCCGGCACCGGAATGCCATCTCGGTCGAAAAGTCCATCGCCAACCATCACACCAAGTCATTCGGAGACGCCGGCGCTGATCCTGGCGCGCGTTTCTACTATGAAGTGCGGAACAAGCTATGGGTCTACACGCGTTCGTCGGCGCTTACTCCCTGGGAGAAAGTGCTGTACTCAGGCGCCTCCGTCCGTAACTGGAGCAGGACCATCGCCGGCTCGCCGAACAAGCGACTCCTCCTCAAGGGACTCCTCCGGGGGATCCTCCACGGCATCAGGGCACCACGCAGCAATGAGCAGGTCCTCAACGGGATCTACCCCCTTCGGGACGTGCGGCTGACCGGAGGACCCGTCACATGATCATGTACCTGCTCATGGGGCTGACGGCCGCCGTCGTGTCCTATGGGGCCACCTGGGGTGCCCGCGTTGTGGGCAACCGGCTGGAACTCCATATGCCCATCCGCAGCCGTGACATGCATTCGATACCCGTCTCGCGGCTGGGCGGTGTGGCGATCTTCCTTGGCGTGCTGGTGGCATTGATCGTGGCCAGCCAGTCCTTCTTCGTCAAAGACATCTACCGGAACAACTTCTCGCCCTGGGGTGTTCTGGCCGGCGCCTCGGTGATTGTGCTGGTGGGCGTCATGGATGACCTCCTGGACATCCGCTGGTGGGTGAAACTGATTGGCCAGAGCGCTGCAGCACTGGTGGTTGCCGTCTGGGGCGTTCGGATGACAATCGTCCCGTGGGTTCCGGAACCGATTGTCCTTGAGAACGAAATGGTCCGGATTGTGCTGACAGCCGGACTGATTGTCACCACCATGAACGCCTTCAACTTCATTGACGGCCTGGACGGACTGGCCGCCGGCGTGGCGATCATCGGCGGAACCGCGTTCTTCTTTACCGCCTACTGGGTGCACCGGAACGCCGTCCTGCTGGACTATTCGGACCTTGCCACCCTCCTCACAGCCGTGGTGGTGGGCAGTTGCATCGGGTTCCTGCCGCACAATTGGTTCCCGTCAAAGATCTTTATGGGCGATTCCGGCGCCATGCTCATCGGACTGCTGTTCGCCGCAGCCGGTATCGTCTCCACGGGCCAAATCACCTCGGGACTGTACGACCGCGCCAACGGTATTTCCACCGTCATTCCCATCCTGCTGCCGTTCGCTGTCCTCTTCCTGCCCTTGCTGGACCTCGGGCTCGCCGTTGTCCGCAGGACGGCACGGGGACGTTCCCCGTGGTCCGCCGACAGGGGCCATCTCCACCACAAGCTGCTGGACATCGGCTATTCGCACCGGACTGCCGTGATCCTCATGTACCTGTGGACGGCCGTACTCTCCTTCGGCGGCCTTGCTTTCGCGGTGTTCCCGTGGCAGTACGTGCTGGCGGTGGACCTCTTCGCCACCCTGGTGATGGGCCTGGTAACCGCCTGGCCCTACTTGCGCCGGGACAGCGAGAACACGGCTGCGTAACCGTGTCCGGATTCATTTCTATCTCGTGTAGAATTTAGGGGCAGCCACAGCTGCCCCTCCACCCAGCCCCAGGGCGCCGACGATTGGGATCTTATGACCTCCAACGCCGACTCCGGACATGCGTCCGGGAACGGATCCGTTGGGGACCCAAGACCCGCCCGGTCCCTGTGGCTTCGCCTCCTCGCCATCAGTTCAGCTGCCGGTGCGGGCGCAATCATCCTGGCGGGCATTCCGGCTGCCATCCTGAACGGGACCGACGGCGTCCTGTCCAGTTCCCTGGGTGGCCTCCTGGTGATGGCCTTCTTTGCCATCAGCCTTCTGGTTGGCCACTTCATGGGGCGCAATAACCCCTCCGGTGCAATCGGAATGTTTGTGGCGACCTATTTCGTCAAAGTTGTCGGTTTCGGGGTGGTCCTTTTCGTGATCGGGGCACCTGCCTGGCTTCACGGACGATGGTTCCTGATTGGTGCCGTTGCCACCGTTGTCTTCTGGCAGGCCGCCGAAATCTACGGCTTCAGCAAGGCACGCCTGCAGATTTACAACGACCCCGAGCCTAAGGAGCCGAACGATGTCTGATCGGGAACCAGCCGCGGACAACGGCTCTTCCACGTCCAGGAACACACCCTCCACACCGGGAGTGTCGGACGAAAACAGCAACGGCGGATACAACGCCGGCATGGCCGTCTTCAGCTACATAATTGGCGGAATCATCGTCTGGAGTTTGATAGGGTGGGGTCTGGATAATCTGTGGGGAACCCGCTGGATCGTGCTCGCAGGCGCTCTGCTTGGAGCTGCCGGAGGTTTCTATCTTTCTCACATGCACGGCCTTACCAGTTCCAGAAACTCAACGGGTAAGCGCGGCGCAGACAGCGGCCCGTCCGCGGATGGAAACACTAATGCCAAATAATTTCACAGGGGGAACTGCGGAGCGAAAATCCGCCGATCCCTGCCCAACGCCCAATGATGGACACTGCAGAGAGGAAACGCGTTGATCGCGCTTGCGCTCCCGGCCCAAGATTCAGGAGAGTTCACTCCTCCTGGAATTGAAGAAATGCACCTGCCGGCAATCCTGCCGTGGGGGGTGGCAGACGGATTCTCCAAGCAGATGCTCCTGGTGATCATGTCGGTCGTCATTATCGCTACATTCTTTCTGCTAGCTGCCAGGAAGCAGCAGCTTGTCCCCGGCAAGCTCCAGTTCGCTGGTGAAATGGCCTACGGCTTTGTGCGTAACAGCATCGCCAAGGACATTATCGGCGGCAAAGACTTTATGAAGTATGTGCCGCTGTTGTTCAGCCTCTTCTTCTTCATCCTCGTAAACAACATTTACGGCGCAATTCCCGTGCTGCAGCTCCCGAGCTTCTCGCATGTCGGTGGCGCCTACGTCCTTGCCGGCATTGTCTACGTGACCTGGATTGCCATCGGCATCAAGAAGAACGGCCTGAAGTACTTCAAGCTGGCCACCGTACCCTCCGGCGTACCGGTCTACATCCTTCCGCTGATCATCCCGATCGAGATCATCTCCAACTTCCTGGTCCGCCCGGTCACTCACAGCCTCCGTCTGTTTGCCACCATGCTGGCCGGTCACCTGATCGTGATGATCGCAGGCTCGGGCATCGAGTACCTGATCATGCAGGAGAGCGTCCTGCTCAAGGGAGCCTCGGTCCTGGTGCTCGCCGGCGCAATCGCCATGTACATGCTGGAAGCGCTGATCATGGCGCTCCAGGCCTACGTCTTCACGCTGCTGACTGCCATCTACATTGAAGGCGCACTGCACGCGGACAGCCACTAGGCACCCCACAAACTTCCCCTCGCGGGGATGAAGCAACCCAAACAACCTGCCACAAAGATGGCATCTTGAAAGGAAGAAAAATGGAAGGCTCCATCAACGGCTCCCTCAACCTCATCGGCTACGGCCTCTCCGCTATCGGCGGTGGTATCGGTGTGGGTCTCGTGTTCGCTGCTTACATCAACGGCGTAGCACGTCAGCCGGAAGCCCAGCGCGTCCTGCAGCCGATCGCATTCCTCGGCCTGGCGCTGACTGAAGCTCTCGCCATCCTCGGCCTGGTCTTCGCTTTCGTTCTCTCCTAAGCGTTAGAACTTAGCGAACATCCAGAAACCGAGTAGAAAAGGACGGGTGAATTATGAACCAGGTGATCATCTCAGCCGCCACAGAGGGCGAGACTAACCCACTGGTGCCCAACGTCTGGGAAATGGGCGTTGTCCTCGTCGGCTTTGCTGTCCTCATGTTCATCGTGGTCAAGTTCGTTGTCCCGATGTTCGAGAAGACCTTTGCAGAGCGCGCTGAGGCAATCGAAGGCGGCATCGCCAAGGCTGAAAAGGCCCAGGCGGAAGCTTCTGCTGCCCTCGAGGAATACAAGCAGCAGCTCACTGATGCACGCGCTGAAGCCAACCGCATCCGCGAGGAAGCACGTGCCGAAGGCGCGCAGATCCTTGCTGATCTGAAGGAAAAGGCAGCTGCTGAATCGGCCCGCATCACGGCTCAGGCCCACGTGCAGATCGAATCCGAGCGCCAGGCGGCCGTTGTGTCGCTGCGTTCCGAGGTCGGCACGCTGGCTACCACGCTGGCCGGTCGCATTGTTGGCGAAGCGCTCGACAATGACGAGCGTTCCGCCCGTGTGGTTGACCGTTTCCTGGCAGATCTGGAGACCCAGAACGCAGGTGCAGCTAAGTAATGTCAGGTGTATCGAGCGAATCGCTGACCACGGCCCTGACCTCGCTGGAAGCCAAGCTTCCGCTGGCCTCGCTGCAGTTGGCTAAGGAACTCTTCGGAATCCTGGGAACGGTGGACAGCTCGGCCGGCTTGCGCCGGGCTTTGACTGACCCCTCCCGCAGCGGTGACGAAAAGGCGGCGCTGGTCAAGCAGCTCGTTGGCGGAAAAGTTTCCGCCGATGCTGCGGACATCGCGGGCGGTCTGGCCAGTTCACGCTGGGCATCGGCCCGAGATATCGGCGATGCACTCGAGACGCTTGCCGCGACGGTGGTAATCGCCGTCGCTGAAAACAAGTCGGCCGTTTCTGCCTCCGGTGTCTCTGGGCTGGAAGAACTGGAGAACGATCTGTTCTCCTTCAACCAGGCCGTTGCCTCCAACCACGAGGTACAACGTGCTCTGTCGGAGCCGCAGGCCAGTGCTGCTGCAAAGATCAGCTTGGCTGAGAAGTTGGTTCCTGGCGCAAGCGAGGAAGCCAAAGTCCTCATTGCTCAGGCAGTGACCGCACCCCGCGGCATCAAGCCGACCAACCTGGTAGCCCGGTTCGCCGAGCTGGCAGCCAAACGGCAGCAGCGCTGGATTGCAACGGTCAGCGTGACGCGTCCCTTGACGGCGACGCAGTTTGCACGCCTCCAGGCCGGGCTGAACGCCCTGTACGGTCGCGAGCTCAAGGTCAACCTCACTGTTGACCCTGAACTGATCGGCGGAATCCGCGTCCAGGTGGGTGACGAAGTGCTAGACGCTTCTGTTGTCACCCGGCTGGGCCAGCTCCACCGCCAACTGGCCGGTTAGCCGGACAAGCACAACTTAACGAAACGAAACCCCGGTCATCGTGAGCAACGATGATCACGAAAACAGGAGAGCAGGGACTGCAGATGGCCGAATTGACCATCAACGCCGACGACGTCCGTATTGCGTTGAACGAGTTCGCGGCGTCCTACGAACCCGGAAACGCAGAGCGCGTAGAGGTTGGCCGTGTAACAACCGCTGGTGACGGCATCGCCCGTGTTGAGGGCCTTCCCTCGGTCATGGCGAACGAGCTGCTTCGCTTCGAAGACGGCACCCTGGGCCTGGCCCAGAACCTCGACGTCCGCGAAATCGGTGTGATCGTCCTCGGTGACTTCACCGGAATCGAAGAAGGCCAGGAAGTCCACCGCACCGGACAGGTTCTGTCCGTGCCGGTTGGCGATGCCTTCCTCGGCCGCGTGGTTGACCCGCTGGGACAGCCGATCGATGACCTCGGCGAGATCAAGGCCGAGACCACCCGTGCGCTGGAACTCCAGGCACCGGGCGTGACCCAGCGTAAGTCGGTTCACGAGCCGATGCAGACCGGCCTCAAGGCTATCGACGCCATGATCCCGATCGGCCGCGGCCAGCGCCAGCTGATCATTGGTGACCGCCAGACCGGTAAGTCGGCTATCGCCATTGACACCATCATCAACCAGAAGGCCAACTGGGCTTCCGGCGATGTGACCAAGCAGGTGCGCTGCATCTACGTGGCAATCGGTCAGAAGGCGTCCACCATCGCGGCCGTCCGTCAGACCCTTGAGGACAACGGCGCACTGGAATACACCACCATTGTGGCTTCCCCCGCGTCTGACCCCGCAGGCTTCAAGTACCTGGCACCGTACGCCGGTTCGGCCATCGGCCAGCACTGGATGTACGGCGGCAAGCACGTCCTCATCGTGTTTGATGACCTCTCCAAGCAGGCTGAGGCCTACCGTGCAGTTTCACTGCTGCTCCGCCGCCCGCCGGGACGCGAAGCCTACCCGGGCGACGTCTTCTACTTGCACTCCCGTCTGCTGGAGCGTTGTGCCAAGCTCTCCGACGAGCTCGGTGCCGGCTCGATGACCGGCCTGCCGCTCATCGAAACCAAGGCAAACGACGTCTCGGCTTACATCCCGACCAACGTGATCTCCATTACCGATGGCCAGATCTTCCTGCAGTCGGACCTCTTCAACGCCAACCAGCGTCCGGCCGTCGACGTGGGTGTTTCTGTGTCCCGCGTTGGTGGTGCCGCGCAGGTCAAGTCCATGAAGAAGGTTTCCGGTACTTTGAAGCTGGAACTGGCTCAGTACCGCGACATGCAGGCTTTCGCAATGTTCGCGTCGGACCTCGACGCCGCATCGCGCCAGCAGCTGACCCGCGGCGCACGCCTGATGGAACTGCTCAAGCAGGGCCAGTACTCGCCGTTCCCGGTGGAGAACCAGGTCGTTTCAATCTGGGCAGGTACCAACGGCCACCTCGATGAAGTTCCGGTTGAGGACATCAACCGCTTCGAGACCGAATTCCTGGAGCACCTGAAGCACAAGTCCTCCATCCTGACCACGCTGGCGCAGACCAACGTTATGGACGATGACACCGCTGAAGCACTGAAGACCGCCATCGTGGACTTCAAAAAGGGCTTCTTCGGCGAGGGTGACAACCGCCTGGTAGGCGCCGGCCACGAGGAGCATGACGCTATCTCTGAAGCCGAAGTCGACCAGGAAAAAATCGTCAAGCAGAAGCGCTAGTTTCGCTGGCAGGGACTGCCGGGACCTTCACCGGTTCCGGCAGTCCCGGCCACCGGGATCTTAGGAAAGGATAAGTATGGGAGCCCAGATTCGGGTCTACCGCCAGAAGATCAGCTCGACCACGTCGATGCGCAAGATCTTCAAGGCGATGGAACTGATCGCTACCTCGCGCATTGGCAAGGCCCGCGCACGCGTAGCGGCTTCACTGCCTTACGCAAACGCGATCACGCGTGCCGTTTCTGCTGTCGCAAGCCAGAGCGAAATTGACCACCCCCTGGTCACCGAACCGGAGCAGATCCGCCGGGCAGCCGTGCTGGTCATCACCTCCGACCGCGGCCTCGCAGGATCCTACTCGGCAACAGTGCTCAAGCAGGCGGAAGGCCTGATTGAACTGCTGCACGAGGAGGGCAAGGAAGTTAAGGTCTACGTGATGGGCCGCAAGGCGCAGGCGTACTTCGACTTCCGGAACCGTCCTTTCGAGCGCGCCTGGACGGGCAACACGGATGCTCCGGTGTTTGACGTTGCCCGCGAGGTTGGAACGGCATTGCTCGAAGACTTCGCGACCGCCTACGAAGAGGGCGGCGTGGACGAAATCCATGTCGTTTACACCCGCTTCAAGTCCATGGTGACCCAGGAGCCGACGGTCATTCGTCTGCTCCCGCTCGAGGTTGTCGAAGAGCAGGCTACGTCTGAGTCAGACCTCCTGCCGCTCTACGAATTCGAGCCGGAAGCCGAGCAGGTTCTCGACGCTCTGCTGCCGCGCTACATCGAGTCACGCATTTTCGCCGCCATGTTGCAGGCAGCAGCTTCCGAGCTCGCAGCCCGTCAGCGGGCGATGAAGTCCGCCGGCGACAACGCCACGGACCTCATCAAGAAGTACACGCGTCTGCGCAACACTGCCCGCCAGGCTGAAATTACGCAGGAGCTTTCCGAAATTGTTGCCGGTGCCGACGCGTTGAACGCGTCCTAGCCTGCACGATCCGGTCCAGCAGTACCTGCACCAAAGAACAAACTTAACCCCCACGCCATCTACTGAGTGAAGTGAGAGAGATGACTGCCACTGCTACCGAACACGTAGCCGCAACGTCCGGTGCCACCGGCCGTATTGCACGTGTTATTGGCCCGGTTGTCGACGTCGAATTCCCGGCTGACGCAATCCCCTCGATTTACAACGCCCTCACCACGGAGATTACCCTCAACGGTGAGACCAGGACCATCACGTTCGAGGTTGCCCTCCACCTGGGCGATAACCTCATCCGCGCCATCTCCCTGCAGGCCACCGACGGACTCGTCCGCGGCACCAACGTAGTGGACAGCGGCTCCCCGATCACCGTGCCTGTGGGCGACGGCGTCAAGGGCCACATCTTCAACGTCCTCGGCAAGCCGCTGGACGTTGACGAGTCGGAAATCCAGGCTTCGGACTACTGGCCGATCCACCGCAAGGCTCCCGCCTTCGCAACCCTCGAAGGTTCCACCGAGATGCTGGAAACCGGCATCAAGGTTATCGACCTTCTCACCCCGTACATCAAGGGTGGAAAGATCGGCCTGTTCGGCGGCGCCGGCGTGGGTAAGACGGTTCTGATCCAGGAAATGATCACCCGTGTGGCACGTAACTTCGGTGGTACTTCGGTATTCGCCGGTGTTGGCGAGCGTACCCGTGAAGGTAACGACCTCTGGGTTGAAATGGAAGAGGCAGGCGTCCTGAAGGACACTGCCCTTGTGTTCGGCCAGATGGATGAGCCGCCGGGAACGCGCCTGCGCGTTGCACTGTCCGCACTGACCATGGCGGAGTACTTCCGCGATGTGCAGAACCAGGACGTGCTGTTGTTCATCGACAACATCTTCCGCTTCACCCAGGCAGGCTCCGAGGTTTCCACCCTCCTCGGCCGCATGCCTTCGGCTGTGGGCTACCAGCCCAACCTGGCTGACGAAATGGGCCTCCTCCAGGAGCGCATCACGTCCACCAAGGGCCACTCCATCACCTCGATGCAGGCCATCTACGTTCCCGCAGATGACTACACCGACCCGGCTCCGGCCACGACCTTCGCACACCTCGACGCGACCACGGAACTTTCCCGTGAAATCGCATCCCGTGGTCTGTACCCGGCCGTTGACCCGCTGACGTCGACCTCGCGCATCCTGGACCCGCAGTACATCGGTCAGGACCACTACAACACGGCTGTCCGTGTGAAGCAGATCCTGCAGAAGAACAAGGAACTCCAGGACATCATCGCCATCCTCGGCGTTGACGAGCTCTCTGAAGAGGACAAGATCGTCGTGTCGCGTGCACGCCGCATCCAGCAGTTCCTCTCCCAGAACACCTACACCGCCAAGCAGTTCACCGGCGTGGAAGGCTCCACGGTTTCCATCAAGGACACCGTTGAAGGCTTCACCGCTATCTGCGACGGCGACCTCGACCACATTGCAGAGCAGGCGTTCTTCAACGTCGGCGGCCTGGATGACGTTGAGCGCCAGTGGGCCAAGATCCAGGAACAGACCAAGTAATATGGCTGAGCTTGAGGTTGAGATTGTCGCAGCGGACCGGTTTATCTGGTCCGGAGCGGCCAAGATGGTCAAGGCCCGCACCAGCGATGGTGAAATCGGAATCCTGCCCGGCCACGCGCCCCTGCTGGCGATCCTGGCCGAAGGTGAACTGGCTATCCAGCCGGTTTCCGGTGACCGTATTGCCGTGGTTGTTGACGGCGGGTTCTTCTCCGTCGACAACAACCGCGTGGTGATTGTTGCTGACAACGCCCAACTGGGCGACGCGGCTACTGCTGGGATCCGCTAGCATCACCCTGATGGACGTCCAGACACTCCCGTTCATCGCCCTGGCAATCAGTTTTGGATTGCTCATCTTTGCACTGTGCCTTGTGGGGGTGCGCCGCTTCAATCTGCGGCGCGCCCTCGGCACGGTGGACGCCTCCATTTGCATGGCTGGAAACAGCTGGCAGATGGGGGTTTGTCGTTATCAGGACAACGACCTCGAATGGTTCCGCCTGGCGTCCCTGAGCCTGCGTCCCAAGCATAAGTTCAAGCGCAGCTCGCTGGAGCTCCTTGGCCGGCGCAAGCCCACTGAAGCCGAGGCAGTCAAGGTCCAGCCCGACGTTGTGATCGTGGAGCTGCGGTACGAAGGACGTGATCTTCGGCTGGCCATGAAGTTCGATGCCTACACAGGGTTGTCCTCCTGGCTGGAAGCCGGGCCGGTCATCGGCGTGGGCACCTGGCGCTAGCCTCGTGGACTGGATTGCAGATATCCGGTTGACGGACGGCCCGCTGTACTGGACCGCCTGGGTTCTCGGCGCGGCCGCTACGGCGTACCTGATCTGGCGCCCGCGTCCGCTTGGCCTCCGCCGCTGGCTCCTCAGCGCGGCCGCCGCACTCGTTGCCGCTGCCGGCCTGGTTCTTCTGGTGCACTGGATCCTGATCTATATCACTCCGGTCTTCCCCGATGACCTCCCGTTCACTGTCCTGGCGTGGGTCTTCGCCGCAGTGGCCGCACTCATGCTGATGCTGCTCCGGATCCCAACGGGTTCATGGCCGCGCCGCGCCCTGGACACCGGGGCGCTTCTGGGTGTCGTCTTGCTGTGCAGCGTTCAGGTGAACGCCTACTTTGGCCTCAACCGCACGGTGGCAGACCTGACGGGAACCGCCCTGAACCGCATCCCTGCCCTTGAGCAGGAGCTGATGCGCCAGCCCGGCAGTGACGCCCGGCCGCTCGCAGGCTGGTCACCCGGCACAGAACTTCCCGACGATGGTGTGCTGCGTACCGCCTCGATACCGGGCACCGTGTCCGGCCTGCATACCCGCGCCTCCTACGTTTACCTTCCGCCGGCATACTTTGCGCCGGACCGACCCGCACTGCCGGTCCTGGTGTTGGTGCCCGGCCAGCCGGGGGGCCCCGCTGACTGGCTGACCGGCGGATCGCTGGTGCCACGGATGGAGAGTTTCGCCGACCGGCACGGGGGAGTGGCGCCCGTTGTGGTGGTGGTGGATCCCAACGGCAGCCAGTCTGCCAACACCCTCTGCATGGACAGTGACCTGGCCAAAGCGGACACGTACCTCTCCCAGGACGTTCCCGCCTGGATCATGAACACCCTCGACGTGGATGCGGACCCCCGGCAGTGGGCGGTGGGGGGCTTCAGCTTTGGAGCAACGTGCGCCGTCCAACAGGTGACCCGGCATCCTGAGCGGTTTACCGGCTTCCTTGCCTTTGCCAGCGAGAGCGAGCCGGCCCTCGCCAAGGAACGGCAGAAGACCATCGATGCGGCGTTCCATGGCGACACCGGCGCCTTTGATGCCCAGGTGCCCCTGACGCTGATGAAGGAACGCCAATACCCCGGCAAGGTGGCCTACTTTGCGGCGGGGGCCACCGACCCCGAATTTGTTGCCAACCTCAAGGCCCTGGAAGCCGCAGCCCGCGGCGCCGGGTTCACGGTTCAAGCGGACGTCGTAGAACACACCGGCCATTCCTGGGACATGCTGACCCCCGGTATGGACAACGGGCTGGAGCTCCTGGCCACCCACTGGGGGTGGGAACGTTGAAGCCGGCCCCCGATGCACGTCCGCCGGCGCTGTTCTGGTCCACCGTGGGGTACCCGGCTGTTCAGCGGCTCGCCGGGCATCTCCGGTCCGTGCCCATGACGCTTTGCTTCCTGGGGCTTTTCCTGGCGGCGGGGGCGCTGACTGACAGTTTCCTGGACGGCCCGCCGGTGGAGCTCCTGCCGGTTGCCGGCGTCAGCGGCCCCGGCTTGCGGGCGGGCCACTGGTGGTCCCTGGTGACGTCCCTGTTTTTTGCCACAAATCCGCCGGCCTATCTGGTGGCTTCCGTGATGATCCTTGTGCTGGTGGGACTGGCGGAGAAGAAACTAGGCACGCTTCATGCTGCAGCCCTCCTGCTGGGAGGCCAGTTTGCCGCCGTCACCGTGTTCCTGCTCCTCACCCAGCTGGCACGGTACGCCGGGGACGGCTGGCTGGGCCTGATGGCGGACAACATCCTGATCGGGCCCTATGCAGCCGTCCTGGCCGTTTCAATGGCGGCGAGCGGCCGGCTGCCTGTTCTGTGGCGGCGCCGGCTGCGGACGGCGGTGCTGTCCGTTTCACTGTTGTTGGTCCTGTACGTGGGGCATGCAGAAACGGTCATCGGGTTGGTTGGTGCCCTGGTCGGGCTGGGGGTCAGCTGGTGGGACGAGAATGACTTCGGCCACCTCCATGCGCCACGTTCCACCGGCCGCGAGACGAGGAACCTGCTCGCACTGACAGTGGCGGTTTTCGCCGTTGGACCCATCCTCACCACAATCACCCGGACACCCACCGGTCCGCTGGCGCTGCTGCGGGACATCCTGCTGAATCCGGTGCCAACACTGGGCCAGCTGGAGGCGAATTGCGGATCCACGGTAGAGGCCTCATGCCTGGAGGTGGGGAGGACAGGCTTTGCCGGCCCTTTTGGGCTGGCCCTGGCAGTTGTCCCGGTGGTGCTGCTGCTGATCTGTGCCGACGGCATGCGCCGGGGACGGCGGATGGCCCTTCGGATCACGTTGGTCATCCAGCTGGTGATCACGGCCCTGGCCGCCGTGTACCTTGCCCTGTTTGCCCTCATCCCGCACTATCCTTCCCGCCCGCAGCCGGCCGCGATGGGTTCGGGATTCGCCCACATCCTGCCCCTCGTGACGGTGCCCCTCCTGCTGGCCGTGCTGCTGTGGGCCAACCGGCGGCAGTTCCGGGTGGAGACCGTCCCGGCTGCCCGGCGCAAACTGGCGGCAGTGGTGGTCGGCGTCTGGCTGGTCCTTGCCGGCGGCTATACAGCCGCGTGGCTGGCCGCCGGAGGACTGATGCGCGACGGCGGCCCGCTGGGTTTGCTGGCCGAGTTGTCCAGGCAATACCTGCCTGTGCCGCTTCCCAACCTCTATCACCGCGTTTTCGCCGAACGTAACAGCCTCGAGGCACTGATTTTCGGCTATTCGGGCCCGGTGTTCTGGCTGGTGGCGCTGGCAGGCGTCTGGTCGGTCCTGGTGGGCCGCCACCACGGCAGCGACTCAGGGCACGATGACAGGACTGCTGCCCGGAAACTGCTCCATGAGGGCGGCGACTCGCTGTCCTGGATGGCGCTCTGGGAGCCCAACCGCTACTGGTTCACGCCGGATGGCCATGCTGCCGTGGCGTACCAGCTGCACGGAAGCGTGGCCCTGACTCTCGCGGGTCCCTTCGGCCCGGCTCACGCCCGCGAACGGACTGCTGAGGGGTTCATCGAGTACTGCAGCGCGCGGGCGCTGATCCCGGCCTTCTACTCGTGCGATGGCGCACTGTGGCCGCTGCTGAGCGGCCGGGGATTTCAGCGGGTGCCCGTTGCGCAGGAGACCCGGCTGTCAGTCCGGGAACTGGATTTCAAGGGCAAAGAATGGCAGAACGTACGCACGGCGCGCAACCGGGCCGCCAAGATGGGCGTCACCGCCGTGTGGGGGACGTACAACGGACTTCCGCCGGCACTGCGGGCCCGGCTCAGCGAGGTGTCGGAGGAATGGGCCGCCGCCAAAACCGTGCCCGAGATGGGGTTCACCCTGGGCGGCATCGATGAACTGATGGACGACGAGGTGCTCTGCTGCCTCGCCGTGGACGCCGACGCCAACGTCCATGGCATAACGAGCTGGTTGCCCGTTTACGACGGCGGGAAGCTGGTCAGCCGCACACTGGACGTGATGCGCCGGGGAGCCGAGGGATTCCCCGGGGTCATGGAGTTCCTGATTGCGGCCGCCGTGGTGGAGCTGCGGGAATCGGTGGAGGTCATCTCGCTGTCCGGGTCACCGTTGGCGTCCCGGCCTGATGACGGCCAGCTGCCGGCCGAGAACCTGGTCCGCATCCTGGACGTTGTGGGCCATGCACTGGAACCTGTTTACGGGTTCCGGTCGCTGGCAGCCTTCAAATCACGGTTTCAGCCTGAATACCGGACGCTGTACCTCTACTACCAGGACCCCCTGCAGTTGCCTGCCATAGGACGGGCGCTCACCCTGGCCTACTTGCCAGGCCTCTCGCTCCGGCAAGGTGCCCGGCTGGTGCGCAGCCTGGTGGGCTGAGCTGGACAGGGATGACCTGGAAAGCGAGTCGACACAAACAAAAAAATCCCCGGCACGGGTGCCGGGGATCTTCTTGCCGGAAGCCGCGACGAGGCGGCCTCCGGGCGGGTTACTAGACCAGCGTTACGCCGGTAGCCTGGGGGCCCTTGGCGCCCTGACCGATTTCGAACTGAACGCGCTGGTTCTCGTCGAGGGTCTTGAAACCACCGGTCTGGATCTCGGAGTAGTGAACGAAGACATCGCCATCGGAGTCATCCGGGGTGATGAAGCCGAAGCCCTTTTCAGCGTTGAACCACTTGACGGTTCCCTGTGCCATTTATTTCTCCTCATTATGGAACTTGTCTAAGCCCGGCACACCTCGTGCCGGACTCGGTCACTCCGCGAGAAGAATCCTAAACTGCGGTCCCAAAGGGGACCGGCGGTGCAGGAGCTTCGCGCTCGCAACTTGTCTTGCGAGCATGAAAAAACACCTACACAAAGACTGTTCTAAGAATTTCATGCCGTCCGCGTCAGGTCAACGGTCAGGCCGGGAAATTTTGGGCAAAACGGCATGAATCCCCTTGTCAGGGCACTATTCACCGCAGCCGGCGCAGGCCAGGGGAGAGCCAGTGGCTCAGAACAGCCGCGATTCGGTGTCGTCGACGCCCCGCATGGCGTCGTAGTCCAGTGTGACGCAGTCGATGCCGCGGTCGTTGGCCAGCACCTTGGCCTGGGGTTTGATTTGCTGGGCGGCGAAGATTCCGCGGACCGGAGCCAGCAGCGGGTCGCGGTTCAGCAGCTCCAGGTAGCGGGTCAGCTGCTCCACGCCGTCGATATCGCCGCGCCGCTTCAGTTCGATGGCCACGGTTGCGCCGTTGGCGTCCCGGGCAAGGATGTCCACGGGCCCGATGGCGGTGAAGTACTCACGGCGGATCAGCGAAAAGCCGCTGCCGAGGGTTTCAATCTGGTCAGCAAGCAGACGCTGCAGATCCGCTTCCACGCCGTCCTTGATCAGGCCGGGGTCAACTCCCAGGTCGTGGGACGACTCATGGATGTGCTCATGGATATTGATGATGAGGCGGTCATCGGTTTTGGCGGACTGGACGGTCCACTGTTCGGTGACGCCCAGCTCAAGGTCAACATCCTCCGGCGACGAGACACGCAGGGTTGCCGGCGGGCTCATCCAGTTCAGCGGCTTGTACGAACCGCCGTCTGAATGGACCAGCACGGAGCCATCGGCCTTGACCAGCAGGAGCCTGGTAGCAAGGGGGAGATGGGCTTTGAGCCGGCCAACATAATCAACTGAACATCGGGCTATGACAAGTCGCACGCCGTACACACTACCGGGGCTAGGGCAGAATGGAGGCATGCCGCGTTCCAACCGTCCCCGCCGCCCTGCCTCCGGGAAGGGTCCCGCTGCCAAGGGGAGCCTGGCCGGCAAAGTATCGGGCAAGAAGGGGAACGGCGAGGTTCCGGAGCTGGATCTGGAGCGTGCCCGGGCAGGAATTGCGCGGCGCGAAAGCGCTCCCGACGGCGAGTGGATGGTCAGGACGATGACCGCCAGGAACGCGGAAAAGACCTACATCTGCCCAGGCTGCTCCACGGCAGTTGTTCCCGGGGTGGCCCATTTGGTGGTGTGGAAGGACGACCACCTCTTTGGTGCCGCCGCCGGTCTCGCCGAGCGCCGTCACTGGCACACCAACTGCTGGCTGTCCCGGACATACCGCTACCGCTGAGGGCACGCGCCACCCGGGCAGCGACCTGCTGCGGGGCAGGGCAGGGGCGGCGCGGAGTCGCTAAGCTGGCAGGCATGACTTTTGATCCGGCGTCGTACAAATTCAGCCAGCCCTCGGGCCCGTCACCCATCCGCGCGTCCACGGTCCTGCCGGCGAAGCGGGAAAATATCGAGCTCCACACGGAGGACGGCCACAGGCTGGTCGGTGAGCTGGCCGTGCCGGAATCCGGTCCCGTTACCGCGACGCTGATCACCTTGCATCCCCTCCCGACCCACGGCGGGTTTATGGACTCCCATGTCTACCGGAAGGCGTCCTACCGGCTCCCCGCCCTGGCAGGGGTGGCCGTGCTCCGCTTCAACACCCGGGGAACCGCATCGCCGCGGGGAACCAGCGCGGGCGCGTTTGAAGAGGGAATCGGTGAACGCCTGGACGTCGAGGCGGCCGTGCGTTTCGCCGTCGAACGCCAACTGCCCAACCGCTGGCTGGTGGGATGGTCCTTCGGCACCGAGCTTGCGCTGATGTACGGGGCGGCGGAGCCGGTGGCGGGCCAGATTGAGGGTGCAGTGCTGCTCTCACCCCCGCTTCACCGGGCCACCGATGCGCACCTGCGGATTTGGGCGGAGGCGGGAAAGCCGCTGACGGTCCTGGTGCCGGAGCACGATGACTACCTCCAGCCCGCCGCTGCGGCCGAACGCTTCAGCCTGGTGCCGCAGGCGCGGGTAGTGGGGGTCGACGGCGCCAAGCACCTTTGGGTGGGCGAGAAGTACGCTTCGCGGGCGCTCAACGAGATCGTGGATGAGGTGACCGAGGCAGGTTCGGGTCCCAACGGCCTGCCGACGGAATGGAACGGCCCCGTGGCGTCAGCGGCCTGATGGTTGGTTAGTGCTTGTCCTGCCGCACGATGTAGATCTCTTTGACCAGCAGCAGGATGGCGGCCGCGGTGGGGATGGCAATCAGGGCGCCCAGCACACCAAGCAGGCTGCCGCCGGCAATGACGGAGATGACCGCGACGGCGCCGGGCACGGCCACGGCTTTCTGCATGATGCGGGGCGAGACGAAGTACGCCTCGAACTGCAGGTAGGCGAAGTAGCAGATCCCGTAGATGGCCGCGGTCTGCCAGCCCTCCGTCAGTGAGACAAGGAGCACCACGATGCCCGCAATCATGCCGCCCACCAGCGGAATGAACGCCAGCAGGGCCACCACGAAGGCAAGCAGGAGGGCGAAGGGGACGCCCACAATGGACATCAAAATAAACGCGAAGGTGGCATTCAACAGGGCAACGCACGCCTGACCGATGACGTAGTTGCCCACGGACCGGGTGATCTCCTCGGACAGCGCTTCCACGCGGCGGCGGCGTGAGCGGGGCGCCAGCCGGTAACCCCACTTTTTCATGGCCGGCAGGGCCGCCAGGAAGTACAGGCTCAGCACCAGGACAATCAGGGCGCCAAAGAGTCCGTTGGCCAGGGTGGAACCAAAACCCACCACGCCGCCGAAAATCCCGCCCATGGCCTCGGGGTTGTTGACGAATTTATCGAGTTCCTCGTTGATCCGGTCCCGCACGCCGAACTGGTCATCAACGGTCCGGAAGAACTCCGAGTCGATGAAGTCCCGCACCCAGGTGGGCGCCTGCTCCACGATCTCGGTGACCTGTCCGACGATGGTGGGGATGAGTGTGGCAAAGAACCCGGCCACAGCACTGATCAGGACCGTCACGGAGACCAGGATGCCTACCGGGCGGGGGATTTTCCGGTTCTCCAGCCAGCCCACTACGGGTTCCAGGCCCAGGGCAATAAAGAGGGCGGCAACAATCCACAGCAGCAGTTGCGTGGTGTTGGAGCCGATCCAGTAGACCAGCAAGGCCAGCCCCACACCCACGGTTCCCATGAACCCCATATAAAGGGGGTGCTGCCTGGACATCTGCGGGCCGGGACGGCCGAACTGTGCATCCGTCTCGCCGTCGTCGGCCGGCGTCTCTTCTACGTGGTTGTACTCCGGCGGAAATTCAAAACGCAGCCGGGGCTGGGCACCCGGCAGCGGCTGGCGCAGGCGCTTAACAACCTTGGCCAGAACCGTTGCGGCGGCGCCCCGGCGCTTGGCCGGCGCGGGCTCGGCGGACAGGGATGGGGCAATGCCAGGGGCCGAGTGATTTTCGTGTCCTGCGGAGGATTCTTCCGTCTTGTCAGTCACTGGATTCTGGAGCCTGTTCCGTGCGTGGCGCCGCATTTGCGGGCGGGTGTGATGATCATCGCAAACACTATCAGCAGCCTTGTCATCAGCAGCGAGGGCGGCCGGCAGAGGCCTCGAAGTGTTGCCTCCGGTGCTGTCCTGCAACCCGCCAACGGGGGTTTTAGTAACAAAACCGTTACCATTGAAAGCAAACCCCCGCTGATGATAGGTGTTTCCTTTGCGTTTCAAGACTGCAGTCGCACTCGTGCTGCTCGGCCTCCTGACACTTTTTGCCGGTATCGGCCAGAAGACCATCTGGGCTCCGTCCGCCACCTTCACGGCCTCGGCTCCTACAGATGCTGCCGCGGCGCCACTGACCGTCATCGACCAGTCCCTGCGTACAGCGCAAGGCGGAACGGTGAAGATCAATGTTGAGGGCGACGGGAATTTCCTGCTTGCCGTAGGCCGTCCCGATGACGTGGAGGCCTGGGTAGGCCAGACCGCCCATAACACCGTCACCGGCGTTTCGGAGGACAAGGAAGCCCTTGTGGTGGAGCGCGCCGATGGCGAGGCCACCGCACCGAATCCTTCCGGATCGGACCTCTGGGTTTCCACCGAAACTGCCAGCGGTGAGCTGGAGTACGCGTGGACGCCTCCCGCCGACGGCGAATGGTCGCTGCTGCTGGCAGCCGACGGCACCGCGCCGGCACCGTCGTCAGTCTCCATGACGTTCCCGAACGACACCTCCACGCCGTGGGCCGTTCCCCTGATGGTCATCGGCGGGCTGCTGATCCTCGCAGGCATTGCCCTGGCGCTGCTCTCCGCACGCAAACGCAACGGTGAAGGCGATGGCGAGGGGAGCCTCTTCGCAAAGCGTGCCAGGCTGAAGGCTGACGCCAAGTCATCCTCCCGTCTTGGCATGGCCTCGGGCGGCATTGTCACGGCCGCTGTGACCGCCGCCGTGGTGGCGGTGTCCGGCGCCCCGGCGAACGCTGCCACGACCCCCGCGCCGGCTCCGCCCACGGAATCGGCCGCCGCCCCGGCCGAGGCGTCATCGCCGGTCCTCCTGGACGCCCAGTTCCGCCGGGTCCTTGAGCAGGTCTCCAGCGCAACGGACGCCGGCGACGCCGCCAAGGATGCTGCCAAACTCGCCGACCGCGTGGGCGGGACCGAACTTGAGGTCCGCACGCAGAACTACAAGATCCGTTCCCAGGTGGGGACGTACGAAGCCCGGATGCCCGTCCGTTCCACGAAGCTCCTCACCACAGTGGTCACCAGCGACCGCAGCTGGCCCCGCTCGGTCCTGGCCGTGACGCAGGGTGACGGCAACGTGGTGCCGCAGCTGCTCACCCTGGTCCAGCCTTCCGCGCGGGAGAACTACAAGCTGACCGAAACCACCCCGCTGCAGCCCGGAACCACCTTCCCCGCCATCGACCGGGACGGAACCCAGACACTGGCCGCCAGCAACAAAGAGGGCCTGCTGTACAGCGGCGAAGAAGCCCTCGCCGGCCTGGCCGACCGCCTGACCAACCCAGAGTCCAGTTTCAAGGACAAAATCGTCGAAGGCGCATCCTCGCCGTACATCTCTGACACCCTGTCCTACCAGGCTGAGGTGGTGGCCTCCGGTGCCAACGGCAACTTCTCCTTCACCCACAACGTGGTGCCGGAAAGCACCGTGGTATTCCGCACGGCCGACGGCGGAGCGCTGGTGATGGGCCGGATCAACTTCGGGTTTGACGGCACGCCCAAGGCTTCCGGCGACAAGCTCACCATCGGAGACGACGCCGCAGCGCTCGCCGGCGGTAAGGAATCCACCACAGGCATGGTGCTGAACTTTGCCGAATCGATGGCCGTTTACGTGCCGCCGACCGGATCCACGGACCCCATAAAGCTGGTCGCGGCAACCCGCGGCCTGGTGGGGGCAAGCTTCAAGTAGCCCCGGAAGCGTTATTCAGTACTCCTGGCAGCGGCCGGAGTGGCTAGAGTGGAAAGCATGAGTTCGCCAGCTTCCCGCCCAGTCCCTCCAGCCGCTGCCAGCCTGCTTAACCTGCGTGGCGCCGTCGACCTTTCATCCCTCAAACAGCGCCAGGCGCCCCCGGGGGCCGCCGGCAACCCGCCGGCTCCTGCCGGCCCCGGTGCCGCCAACGGGGCTGCTCCCAACGGAACAGCCGCCGCCGGAGAGGCCGACGCCGGCACCGCACCGCTGCGGGTCAACGTCACCGAAGGAAACTTCCAGGAGCTTGTGGAGCTTTCGGCCCAGGTCCCGGTGGTATTCGCGCTATGGGCCGCCTATTCGCCGGAATCCGCCGCGATGGTGGACTCACTGGAACGGGTGATCAACAGCTTCGGCGGCCGCCTGGTGCTGGGCGCCGCGGACATCGATGCCTTCCCGCAGCTGGCCCAGGCCTTCCAGGTGCAGGCCGTACCTACGGCGGTGGCCGTGGTCAAGGGCCAGCCGGTCCCGCTCTTCCAAGGCGGCGCAGATGAAGCCCAGATCCGCCCCCTGCTGGATGAACTGCTGAAAGTAGCCGCTGCGAACGGCGTTACGGGCAGCCTCGGCGGCGCCGCCCCGCAGGACACGGAACCTGCGCCCCTTCCGCCCCTGCACCAGGCGGCCTTCGACGCCATCGAAGCGGGGGATTACGAGGCAGCTGCTGTGGCTTACCGCCAGGCGCTGCTGGAAATGCCCGCGGATACCGAGGCTAAGGCCGGCCTGGCGCAGGTGGAGCTCATGGCCCGGCTCCAGCCGCTGTCTGCGCAGGAATCCGAAGCGCTGCGCACGCTCGCCGCCAACGAACCCGATAACCTTGACGCCCAGTTGGGTGTGGCAGACCTGGACGTGGCGGGCGGACATGTGGAGGACGCCCTGAACCGTGTGGTCAGCTTCATCGGACGGAACTTCGGTCCGGAGCGGGAGACGGCCCGGGTACGGCTCCTGGAACTCTTTGACGTTGTGGGCACGCACGACGACCGCGTGGCGAAGGCCCGGCAGGCTTTGGCCAGGGTCCTGTTTTAATGTCGGCGCTGTTCCAGCCGCTGACGCTCCGTTCGCTTGAGCTGACGCACCGCGGCTGGGTATCGCCGATGTGTCAGTACAGCTGCGATCCCGACGCCGCCCCGGGGGTCCCGAACGACTGGCACCTGATGCACCTGGGTTCCTTCGCCGCCGGGGGCGCAGCCCTGATCCTCACCGAGGCCGCTGCCGTGAATGCGGCCGGCCGGATCAGTCCGCGGGACGCCGGGCTCTACAACGACGACCAGGCCGAGGCCTGGGCACGCATCACGTCCTTTGTGCACCGGCACGGTGCCGCGAACGCGAAGATCGGCGTCCAGCTGGCACACGCGGGCCGCAAAGCGTCCACGTACTGGCCGTTCTCCGGGCAGCGCGGGACCGTGCCCGGCTCCGACGGCGGCTGGACCACCGTGGGCCCTTCCGCGTCGGCGTTCGATGGCTACGCCGAACCGGCCGCAATGTCGGGGGAACAGATCCAGGACGTCATCGCCGACTTTGCCGCCGCCGCGGTGCGGGCAGTCGACGCAGGATTCGACACCGTGGAAATCCACGGTGCGCACGGATACCTGCTGCACCAGTTCCAGAGCCCGTTGATCAACACCCGCGCCGACTCCTGGGGCGGGGATGAGGCGGGGCGGAACCGGCTTATGCTGGCCGTGGTTGATGCCGTCCGCAACGCCATCCCTGAGGGTATGCCGCTGCTCCTACGGATTTCAGCCACCGACTGGGCGGAGAACGGGATCGACATTGCGGCTTCGGTTCGTCTTGCCAGGGAGGCCCGGGAACACGGCGTGGACCTCATTGACGTCTCCAGCGGGGGCGCCGTGGCCCATCAGGACATCAAGCCCGGTCCCGGCTACCAGACCGGCTTCTCTGCGCGGATCCGCCGCGAAACCGGTGTGCCGACGGGAACCGTGGGCCTGCTGACCTCTGCAGGACAGGCGGAACACGCCGTTGCCACTGCCCAGGCCGACGGCGTGTTTATTGCCCGTGCCGCGCTCCGGGATCCGCACTGGTGGCTGCGGGCGGCGTTCGAACTGGGCCACGACATCACGTGGGCGCCCCAGTATGAACGTGCCGTACCGCGGCATTCGTTCTGACGGCCATGGTCCACCGACGGCACGACGTGGCGCAGACCCCTGGTGACAATCACGGCGGAAAGGCTCCCGGCAAGATCGACAAGCAGTTGGGAACGACCATCCTGGAACTCCTGGCAGCCAGGGCCGCAACGTCCACCATCTGCCCTTCGGATGCCGCTCGTGCTGTCGGCGGGGAGACATGGCGTGATCTGATGGAGCCCGCCCGGAGGGCCGCGAGGCGGCTCGTTGATGCGGGCGAGGTCCAGATCACCCAGGGTGGTTCGGTGATTGACCCCTCCACGGCCAAGGGGCCCATCCGCATCCGTAAGGTGCAGTAGGAACATTCGGCCCGGCGCGCTGACAGGGCGGGTAAGCCTTTGGCCCTACTCCTGCGGGAGGACCCCGCCGGCGGAGGGGCAGGACTAGGCTGGCGTTATGACTGCTCCGCAACCCGGGCCGGTGCCACCCGCCGCCCCCGTCCCAGCCCTGTCCATCCGCGGCCTCGCAAAGCGGTTTGGCGAAAAAATCGCGGTCGACGGACTCAGCCTGGATGTCCCGGCAGGTTCGTTCTACGGCATCGTTGGGCCCAATGGCGCCGGCAAGACCACCACCCTGTCGATGGCCACCGGCCTGCTGCGGCCGGACTTCGGCACAGCCGTTGTGCACGGTGTGGACGTCTGGGCCAGGCCGCTGGAGGCGAAGAAGCTGATGGGCATCCTCCCGGACGGAGTCAGGCTCTTTGACCGGCTCACGGGCGAGCAACTGGTTACCTACGCCGGCCTGCTGCGCGGCATGGACAAGGACGTGGTGGCATCCCGCGTAGCGGAGTTGCTCTCAGCCCTTGACCTGTCGCAGGACGCCGGAAAGCTGGTGGTCGACTATTCGGCCGGCATGACCAAAAAGATCGCCCTGGCCTCGGCGCTGATCCATGCTCCGCGGCTGCTGGTCCTCGATGAACCCTTCGAAGCCGTTGACCCCATCTCCGCGGCCAACATCCGGTCCATTCTGGACAGCTATGTGTCCTCCGGCGGCACCGTGATCGTTTCCAGTCACGTGATGGACCTGGTCCAGCGGATGTGCGACCACGTGGCCGTGGTGGCGGGCGGCAGGCTGCTTGCTGCCGGGACCGTGGATGAAGTCCGCGCCGGTGCTTCCCTGGAGGAAAAGTTCGTCCAGCTCGTAGGCGGACGGAATCACACGGAAGGCCTGGAATGGTTGCGCACCTTCTAAGGCTGAAGCTGGTCCTTCTTCGCAACGGCCTGCGCCGGAGCCCGTGGCAGCTGGTGGGCCTGGCTTTGGGCGGGCTGTATGCCCTGGGCATCGTCGGCGCGCTGGTGGTTGCCCTGGTCCTGCTGCGCACCGCGGATCCGGAGCTGGCCCACACTGCGGTGGTGCTGGGAGGTTCTGCGGCCCTCCTGGGCTGGGGCCTCATTCCGGTGGTCGCGTCCGCCACGGACCTGACTCTGGACCCCGCCCGTTTTACAACCTTCGCCATACCCATGCGCCAACTCCTCACAGGGCTTGCCCTCGGCGGGCTGATCGGCATCCCCGGCCTGGCCACCGCGCTCGCGGCGCTTGCCACCGTGTGGACCTGGGCCCGGGGACCCCTTCCCGCGGCCGGCGCCCTGGTGGGTGCCGCCGTCGGCGTCCTGACATGCATTGTCCTGTCCAAGGTGGTCACCACAGCCACCGCCAGCCTGGCATCGTCACGGCGGTTCAAGGACGTCAGCGCCATCGCATTTATGATCCCGCTGGTCCTGATGGGACCGATAGTGGCCGGCGTGTGGCAAGGCATTTCTGCCTCGGCCGGTTTCCTGCCGAAGCTGGCGGCAACCGTGTCCTGGACGCCCCTGGGTGCCACCTGGTCCCTCGGCGGTGACCTGGCTGCCGGGCGTCCCGGAGCGGCAGCACTGAAACTTCTGGTCGCCGCCGCAACACTCGCAGTCCTGGCATGGTGCTGGAAACTGCTCCTTGAACGGGCCCTGGTCAACCCGCCTTACTCAGGCAGCGGCAGCCGCAAGGGCGGCAAGCTGGGCTTGTTCGGCGTCCTGCCGGCCACCCCCGCCGGTGCTGTCACGGCGCGGTCGCTGACCTACTGGCTCCGCGATCCGCGCTATTCCGGGTCGCTCGTTGTGGTGCCGCTGCTGCCTTTCCTCTTGGTCTTCCAGGGCAGCCAGTCCGGTGATTTCGGCATGCTGGCTGTCGCGGCACCGCTGGCTGCCTTCCTGCTGGCATGGTCCATCTCCGCGGACGTCTCCTATGACAACACGGCATTCGCGCTGCACGTGGCCTCGGGAGTCCGCGGCGTTGACGACCGGCTGGGTCGGGCGCTGGCATGCCTGGCCCTCGGACTGCCCGTGGTCCTGATCTTCGCCGTGGGCCAGTACTTCTTCACCGGCGGTTGGGAGGCCCTGCCCGGCCAGCTGGGACTGAGCCTGGGCATCCTGTTCACCGGGCTGGGCCTGTCCTCTGTGGTGTCCGCCCGCTACACGGTGGCCGTTCCGTTGCCCGGCGACAGCCCGTTCAAGAAACCCCCGGGGAATGTAGGGCAGACCCTTGCGGTCCAGTTTGCCGGTATGGGCATCCTGACCCTGCTGGTCCTGCCCGAAGTGGCACTGTTCATTGCGCAGACGGTCACCGGGAATCCCGTCTTCGGATGGGCAAACCTGGCAGTTGGCCTGGTACTGGGGCTGGCCCTGTTCGGTGCCGGCATCCGCCTGGGCGGAAAGTGGCTTGACGCCCGCGGACCCGAGCTGCTTGCCCAGCTGACCGTCAACCGCTGACCCGGCAGGACAATAGAAACCAGCACTCCAGAAAGGCAGCGGACCAGTGGAAGTTGTTATCCTCCCGGGCAGCAGGCAGATCGGCAAGCTGGCGGCCGACGCCGTCGAAGCCCTGATCCTGCGCAAGCCCGACGCTGTCCTGGGGCTGGCAACGGGATCCTCGCCGCTGCCTGTCTATGACGAACTGGCAGCACGGCACGAGCGCGGGCTGGACTTCAGTGCCGCCCATGCCTTTGCCCTGGATGAATATGTTGGCCTGGCGCCCGGCCACCCGCAGTCGTACCGGGAGGTCATCAGGCGCGAGTTCAGCAGCCGGGTGAACATCCGCCCTGAAAACGTCCACACCCCTGACGGGTCCGCAGCGGATATCCAGGCAGAATGCCGGGCTTACGAGGACAGGATGCGGACGGTTGGCGGCGTTGACCTTCAGATCCTGGGCGTGGGAACGGACGGCCATATCGGCTTCAACGAGCCGGGCTCGTCGCTGGCCTCCAGGACCCGCATCAAAACTCTCATTGAACAGACCCGCCGCGACAACGCAAGGTTTTTCGCCAGTCTTGCCGAGGTGCCCCACCACGTGGTGACCCAGGGGCTGGGCACCATCCTCGAGGCCCGGCATGTGCTGCTCATAGCCACGGGCGCACAAAAGGCACCGGCAGTCCGCGACTTCGTGGAAGGCCCGGTCGCGGCGATTTGTCCGGCCTCGGTCCTGCAGTTCCACCCGCACGCCACCATCCTGGTGGATGAGGCTGCGGCCTCGTCGCTGAAGCTCGCTGACTTCTACCGGCACACCCATGACCACAAACCATCCTGGCAGGGGCTGTAACACGTGCCACAGTGGTGCGGCCGCCAACTGCCGGATTTACAGGGAACGGCCGACGGCGGCGGGTACCGTGGGAGCAAAACGGCCCCGCCGGCGTCGAACGTCCCCCGCCCCGGGACGCTAAGATGGATGCCATGACTAGCATGACGGACCCTCTCGAAAACGACCCGATGCGCGAGCTTTCCGGGGCTGGAACGTCCACGGCCACCATTGAGCGCGAAGAGCTGCGCCAGGAAGTGGAGCCCGGTGACCGGGAACGCTTCTCGCACTATGTGCGCAAGGAAAAAATCATGGAGTCCGCATTGACGGGCGATCCCGTCATCGCCCTGTGCGGCAAAGTGTGGACGCCGGGCCGGGATCCGCAGAAGTTCCCGGTCTGCCCCATGTGCAAAGAGGTTTATGACGGCCTCCGCCCAAGCAACGACGGCGGCAAGGGTCCCGGAGGGGACTCAGGCAACAACAAATAGTGACGGAGACGCTCTTTGGCGGCCCCACCCTGCCACCGGCCTACCCGGAACGCGCAGCCTGGGGAACCGCCCAAAAACTCCGTGCCTGGCAGCAGGAAGCCCTCGACCTCTACTTCAGGACCGGCCCGCGGGACTTTCTTGCCGTAGCAACGCCCGGTGCCGGTAAAACCACTTTCGCCCTGCGCGTGGCCTCCATGCTCATTGAGTCCGGGGCGGTCAACCGCGTCACCATCGTGGCGCCCACGGACCACCTGAAGCGGCAGTGGGCTGATGCTGCCGCCAAGGTGGGCATCGCCATCGACCCCAACTTCAAGAACGCGGACGGCCAGCACGGCCGTGGTTTTGTGGGCGTGGCCGTTACGTACGCGCAGGTTGCCAGCAAACCCATGCTGCACCGTGCCAAGACCGAAGCCGCCCGCACGCTGGTGATCCTGGACGAAATCCACCACGGCGGCGAAGCCCTGTCCTGGGGCGACGGCCTGCGTGAAGCCTTTGACCCCGCGGCGCGGCGGCTGTCCCTGACCGGTACGCCGTTCCGGTCCGACACCTCGCCCATCCCGTTTGTGGAATACGCGGAGGACCGGGACGGTATCCGCCGGTCCAAGGCGGACTACACGTACGGCTACGGGAACGCACTGCGCGACCATGTGGTGCGCCCTGTCATGTTTATGGCCTACTCGGGGCAGATGCGCTGGCGCACCAGCGCCGGCGAGGAGATGGCAGCGTCCCTCGGCGAAGCCGCGGTTACCAAGGACATCACCTCGCATGCCTGGCGGACGGCGCTCAACCCGGCCGGGGAATGGATTCCGGCCGTCCTCGCCGGGGCGGACAAACGCCTCAGCGAGGTACGGCGGACCGTGCCGGACGCCGGCGGGCTGGTCATTGCCACGGATCACGAGGATGCCAGGGCCTACGCCGGGCAGCTGAAGCGGATCACCGGCGAATCACCCACCGTCATCCTCTCCGATGATGCGAAGGCCTCCAGCAAGATCGAGGAATTCACCGCGAGCGAGAAGCGGTGGATGGTGGCAGTCCGGATGGTGTCTGAAGGTGTGGACGTTCCCCGCCTGTCGGTGGGTGTGTATGCGACGTCCACCTCCACGCCGCTGTTCTTCGCCCAGGCTGTGGGCCGCTTTGTGCGTGCCCGGAAACGCGGTGAAACGGCATCGGTCTTCCTGCCGTCCGTGCCGCAGCTGATGGCACTGGCGAACTCCATGGAATTGGAACGGGACCACGCGCTGGACCGTCCCGAAAAAGAAGACAGCGACGGCCTCTTTAATCCCGAGGACTCCCTGATGGCCGAGGCCAACCGGGAGGACAAGGCCTCGGACAGCCTGACCAAGGGCAAGTTCGAAGCCCTCGATTCGCAGGCGTCCTTCGACCGGGTGCTGTTCGACGGCGGCGAGTTCGGTACCGGGGGTGAAGTCGGCTCCGAAGACGAGCTGGACTTCCTGGGAATCCCGGGGCTTTTGGACGCTGAGCAGGTGGGCACGCTGCTGCGGCAGCGCCAGCACGATCAGCTCAACCGGAAGAACCGGCGCGCACCGGCGGCTGAACAGGCCCCGGCGGCGCCTGCCATTCCTGACCACCGGATGCTGATGGATCTTCGCAACGAACTCGCGAAGAATGTGGCAGCCTGGTCCGCGCGGACCGGAACCCCGCACGGCGTGGTGCACACCAAGCTGCGGACGGTCTGCGGCGGACCGCCTGTGGCCCAGGCGAACGAGGAGCAGCTGCAGTCGAGGCTGCGGAAGCTGCAGGACTGGTTTATCGGGCGGAAATAGCGGTGGCCTGATCCACCAGTGCACGAAAAGAGGGTGACCCGTAACAGGATCACCCTCTTTTGCGTCTGTCAGTTTCAGGCGACGTCCACGCCGCCGAGCTCCATCTCGGCAACAGCGTCATCAAGGTCCTCGGCGATGCCGGCGGTCAGGTGCCGCAGGACAGTCACGGAGTAGCCTGCCTGGACCGCGTCCAGCGCAGTCGCCATAACGCAGTAGTCAGTGGCGATTCCCACCACCACAACGTCTTCCACGTCGTGGCTCTGCAGCCAATCATCCAGGCCGATGGCATCATCGGCCGGCGCGTAGGCATCTGCGTCCGAGGGCAGGGCGCCGGGCTGCCGTTCGCCGGTGGGCACGGCGTCCTCTGGAGCCAGCAGGCCCTCGAACCCCGAGTATGCCGCGGCAAACTGGCCCTTCTGGAAATAGGCCTGGATGTATTCGGTGTCCAGATCGGGGTGGAGTTCCGCGCCACGGGTGCCGGCGACACAGTGCGGGGGCCAGCTGTCCTTGAAATCGGGGGTTTCGGAGAAATGCGGACCGGGATCGATGTGCCAGTCCTGGGTGGCCACGATGTGGTCGAATTCTGCATGGTGGGCCTCGACGTACTCGCTGATCGCTCCGGCGACGTCAGCACCACCGGCTACTGCGAGCGAACCGCCCTCGCAGAAGTCGTTCTGCACATCGACAATGATCAGGGCGCGGGACATCAGTTCTCCTCGTAGACAGTGGGAATGGCTGCTTCTCCACGTTGCAGGCGGTTGACCACGGACGGCAGTTCGGCCATGGTGTCCGCGTGCCGCTGGCGGGCACGGACGACGCCCTCGTGGCCCGTCCAGCCCGGAAGCAACTCGCCGTTCTTCACAAACTGCTGGAGCAGGGGCCGGTCATTGCCGTCGTCCTCGGGACGGTGGCCGATGCCCACGATCTCCTGGGTGGCGATGCCGCGCTCGTTGAGCTTGCGCAGCGCATACTTGCGCCCGCCCATACTGGTTTTGTTCTTCGCTGCCTTGGCCACGGAGACGAAGTTGCCGGCGTCGTCCGTGCGGCTCACCAGCTTGTAGACCATGCTCGCCGTGGGGGCGCCGGAGCCGGTGACCAGGGAGGTGCCGACCCCGTAGGAGTCCACCGGGGCGGACTGCAGCGCCGCGATGGCGAACTCATCCAGGTCCGAGGTGACCATAATCCGTGTTTGCTCGTTGCCCAGCTCATCCAGCAGTTGGCGCACCCACGAGGCCTGGGCCACCAGGTCGCCGGAGTCCAGGCGCACCCCGCCCAGCTTGGGCCCTGCCAACTCGACGGCGGCACGGACTGCAGCTTCGACGTCGTACGTATCCACCAGCAGCGAGGTGCCCACCCCCAGTGAGGCGATCTGCGCCTCGAAGGCTTCCCGTTCGGTGTCGTGCAGGAGGGTGAACGAATGCGCGGCGGTGCCAACGGTCTTGATGCCGTAGCGGATGCCTGCCTCGAGATTGGAGGTGCTGTGGAACCCGGCAATTACGGCGGCGCGGGCGGCCGCAACGGCTGACTCTTCATGCGTACGCCGGGAGCCCATCTCGATGCACGGCCGGTTGCCGGCCGCCGTGATCATGCGGGACGCCGCAGACGCGATGGCGCTGTCATGGTTCAGGACGGAGAGGAGGTAGGTCTCCAGCATGCAGGCTTCGGCGAAGGTGGACTCCACAATGAGGATGGGGGAGTTGGGGAAATACGCCTCACCCTCCGGGTAGCCCCAGATGTCACCGGTGAAGCGGTAATTCGCCAGGTAATCGAGGGTGTCCTGGTTCACCACGCCGGTGCGGCCCAGGAAATCGAGCTCCTCTGCACCGAAGCGGAAATCGGCGAGGCCTTCCAGCAGCCGGCCCGTGCCGGCCACAATCCCGTACCGGCGGCCGTCCGGAAGCCGCCGGGCGAAAGCCTCGAACACGGACCGCCGGTGCGCAGCGCCGGAGTGCAGCGACGCCTGAAGCATGGTCAGCTCGTAGTGGTCTGTGTACAAGGACGCGCGGGGATGGTCCCAGCCGGCAGGATTACTCACGAAATTCACTCTAGTCCCCGCCGGCTCCCACGTCTCGCTCCGCTTCGCCGCGGGGCCCTCGCCGCCGTGGGCCCACCCGCCGGCTCCCACGTCTCGCTCCGCTTCGCCGCGGGGCCCTCGCCGCCGTGGGCCCACCCGCCGGCTCCCACGTCTCGCTCCGCTTCGCCGCGGGGCCCTCGCCGCCGTGGGCCCACCCGCCGGCTCCCACGTCTCGCTCCGCTTCGCCGCGGGGCCCTCGCCGCCGTGGGCCCACCCGCCGGCTCCCACGTCTCGCTCCGCTTCGCCGCGGGGCCCTCGCCGCCGTGGGCCCACCCGCCGGCTCCCACGTCAGCGTGGGCCCGTCCTCCCCATAGAATGGACAGATGACCTTAAGCGTTGCGCTCGGCCCTGATACCCAGGAGGGCACCCGGACCGGGACAGAGGCGTCCACAGACTCCCTGACCGCCCCGGACATCCCCTGGAACCTGGTGATCTGGAACGATCCCGTCAACCTGATGAGCTATGTCAGCTACGTATTCCAGAGCTACTTCGGCTATTCCGAGACCAAGGCCAACAAGCTCATGATGGAGGTCCATAAAAAGGGCCGGTCCATCGTTGCCCACGGCAGCAAGGAACAGGTTGAACGCCATGCGGTGGCCATGCACGGCTTCGGGCTGTGGGCCACTGTGGAGAAGGCGACCGGAGGTCCGGGCGGCAACTCCAGGAACTCAGGAAAATCCGGCGGGTCCGGGCAGGGCAAGGGGAAACGTGGCTAAGGCATTCAAATACGGGCTCAAGGGCATCACCGGGTTTCTCGAACCCGCCGAGCGTGAACTGCTCCGCAGCCTGATCGACGATGTGATCTCCATGCTTGAGCCGGCCGAAAACCCCAGTGAGGATCCCCTGGTTGCCCTGATCGGGCTGGACATGGACGTCCAGGTCCCCACGGACCGTGCGGTCAGGCGGCTCCTGCCGGATGTCATGAAGAACGACGACGGCGCGTCCCTTGAATTCCGCCAACTCACCGAGCGTTCGCTGCGGGAAACCAAGATCGGGGCTCTCCGCGCCGCTGCGCTGGATCTGGACAAGGATGAGATTGTCCTGACCGCCGAGGGTGCCAGGCATTGGTCAATGGCCCTGAACGATGTCCGCCTGGTACTGGCGGAGCGGCTGGACATCCGGGATGAGGCAGATGCGGAGCACGTGCACCTCATGCAGGACTGGTCCCAGGCCGAGGACGTGGAAAGCTACCTGGCCCTCGTGTACAACTTCACCACGTGGCTGCAGGAGTCCCTGGTCCAGGCCATGCTCCAGTCCTTGGATTCGCGCCCCTGAACTGCGGTCCTGCCGCCCGCTGAACCACCGGCCAGGTCCGCAGTGTGACAAATTCGACATGAGTGCAGCGCCACAATGTGATGGCTGAGGCCGCAGGGAAGACCTATCCTCGAATAATCATGACAACAGCCTCGAGCATGGACCCGGCAGCGACAGCAGCGGGGGAGCCCCCATCCGGCAACAGCGCCGGCCTGGTGGGATCCCGCCCTATTGGCGTCTTTGATTCGGGCGTCGGCGGACTGACGGTGGCGCGGTCCATCATCGACCAGCTTCCCAACGAGTCCATCCTTTACGTCGGCGATACCGCCAACGGGCCGTACGGGCCGTTGCCCATCGCCGAAGTCAGGGCGAATGCCCTCGGAGTAATGGACGAACTGGTGGACTCCGGCGTGAAGCTGCTCACCATCGCCTGCAACTCGGCGTCGGCCGCTGTGCTCCGGGACGCCCGCGAGCGGTACACAGCCAAGTACGGCATTCCCGTTATCGAAGTGATCCAGCCGGCGGTCCGCCGGGCGGTCGCGGCGACCCGCAGCGGCCGGATCGGTGTCATCGGAACCTCAGCGACCGTGGGCTCCCGCGCCTACGAGGACACGTTCGCAGCCGCACCCGACCTGGCGATCACCTCGGTGGCCTGCCCCCGGTTCGTCAGTTTCGTGGAGGCCGGCATTACCACCGGTCCGGAACTGCTCGCCGTCGCAGAGGAATACCTGGCCCCGCTGAAGGCGGCGGGCGTGGACACGGTGGTCCTCGGCTGCACGCACTACCCGTTGCTGACCGGTGTGATCTCCTTTGTGATGGGGGACAGCGTGACGCTGGTATCCAGTGCCGAGGAAACAGCCAAGGACGTGTACCGGGCATTGGTCACCCACGACCTGCAGCGCACCAGCGAAGCATCGCCGGAGCATCATTTCATTGCCACCGGAGACGCCGCCCAGTTTGAGACGCTGGCCCGCAGGTTCCTGGGCCCTGAAGTCCTGTCCGTCGAACACGTGGACCATGTGGCCGCCCAGTACCCCACCGGAAGCCTGGCCCGCATCACACCGGAGATGATCGAAGCAGCGCAGCGCGCCAGTGCCCGTTCCGGCACGTCCGGGCAGCGGATTTCCAACTTCGTGGATGCCCGCCGGGCCGGAGGTCCTGCCCTGTGAAACTGACCATCGTAGGCTGTACCGGTTCCTTTCCGGGCCCCGGCTCCCCGGCGTCGTGCTACCTTCTGACCGCCAACGACGGCGAGCGGACGTGGAAGATCGTGATGGATCTCGGCTCCGGAGCCCTCGGCGCCATCCAGCGGTACACCGACCTCGAGGACATCGACGCGATCTTCCTGACCCACCTGCACCCTGACCACTGCATGGACCTCTGCGGCCTGCATGTGGCGGTCCGCTGGAAGCCGGGCGGCTGGGGACGCGGCCGGATCCCGGTATGGGGTCCCGCCGCCACCGCCGACCGGATGGCCACGGCCTACGGGCTGGACCTTGACCCCGGCATGCATGAAGAATTCGACTTCACCAACTGGGCCGAACGCAAGCCGGTCAGCGTGGGTCCCTTCACCGTGACGCCCTATGCCGTCAATCATCCTGTCGAAGAGGCGTACGCCCTCCGGGTGGACGTCACCGAGCGGGACAAGGAAGGCAATCCGGTCAGCCGCGTCCTGACGTATTCGGGCGACACCGATTCCTGTGCCGGGCTGGAGGAAGCGGCCCAGGACGCGGACCTGTTCCTCTGTGAGGCGGCTTTCGAGGAAGGCCGCGACGACGGCATCAAGGATGTGCACCTGACCGGAAAGCGCGCGGGGGAGGCCGCCGCCGCTGCCGGGGCGCGAAGGCTCCTGCTCACGCACATTCCGGTGTGGACCTCACCGAGCACTGTGATGGCGGAGGCCCGGCCGGTCTTTCCCGGCGACGTCGCCGTTGCCGTCGCCGGAGTGCATTACACGGTTTAGGGCGGGCCGGTGGCGGGGCCGGGCGCGTCGGGCCGATGAGCTGTGAGTCGATAAGCTTGCAGTATGACTTCTGAAGCCACAACTGTCCCTGTAGTGCGTGCCGATGGCCGCGCCCCCGACCAGCTCCGCCCCATCAGCATTACCCGCGGATGGTCCAAGCAGGCAGAGGGATCGGCCCTCATCGAGTTCGGCAACACGCGGGTCCTGTGCACGGCTTCCCTGACCGCCGGTGTGCCGCGCTGGCTCAAGGGCGAAGGCCGCGGCTGGGTGACGGCCGAGTATGCCATGCTTCCGCGCGCCACCAACACCCGCTCCGACCGCGAATCGGTCAAGGGAAAAATCGGCGGCCGTACCCACGAGATCTCCCGCCTGATCGGCCGTTCGCTGCGGTCCATCATTGACACCAAGGCCCTCGGCGAGAACACCATCGTGCTGGACTGCGACGTGCTCCAGGCCGACGGCGGAACCCGTACAGCCGCCATCACCGGCGCCTACGTGGCCCTGGCCGACGCCATCCGCTTCGCCCGCGACAACAAGCTGATCGCCAAGAACGCCCAGCCCCTCGTGGACACCATCGCCGCGGTCTCGGTGGGCATCATCGACGGCGTGCCCATGCTGGACCTGCCCTACGTCGAGGACGTCCGCGCCGAGACCGACATGAACGTTGTGGTCACCGGATCCGGCAAGTTCGTCGAAGTCCAGGGCACCGCCGAAGGCGCTCCCTTCGACCGCGACGAGCTCAACCAGCTGCTCGACCTCGCCCTGCTGGGCACCACCCAGCTGGCGGCGATCCAGCGCGAAACCCTCGCGGACGCCCTGTGAGTGCTGCGGGCCCGGGCAGCTCTCTTCCGGAGAGGACGGTGCAGGACGGCGCGGGTCAGGAGACCGGAGCAGTGCCGCGGCTCGTCCTCGCGACACATAACAAAGGCAAGCTCCGGGAGCTCCGCGAGCTCCTGCGCGGCCAGGTTCCCGGGCTCGACGTCGACACCCAGGTGGTGGATGCCGCGGCGGCGGGAGCCCCGGACGTCGTCGAAACGGGTGTGACCTTCGCAGAAAATTCGCTCCTGAAGGCACGGGCGGTGGCTGCGGCCACGGGCCTGGTGGCCATCGCGGACGACTCGGGACTGGCCGTGGACGTCCTTGGCGGTGCGCCGGGGATTTTCTCGGCCCGCTGGGCCGGGCGGCACGGCGACGACGCCGCCAACCTCAGGCTCCTGCTGGACCAGCTCGCCGATGTGCCGGACGGGCACCGCGGTGCGGCATTTGTCTGCGCCGCGGCGCTGGCCGTTCCCGCTGCGGACGGGACCGGACACGAGACCGTGGAGTATGGCCAGCTTGAAGGCATCCTCCTGCGTGAACCGCGGGGTGAGGGCGGTTTCGGCTACGACCCCGTCCTGCAGCCCGCGGGCGAGGACCGCAGCTGTGCCGAGCTCACAGCGGAGGAGAAGAACGCCATCAGCCACCGCGGCAAGGCGTTCCGGGCACTCCTGCCGGCCATCGTCGAGGCCCTGGCGCGGCACTAGAGCCTCACGCCGTTCGTAAACGACTGAGGGAGCCACACACTATGTGTGGCTCCCTCAGCTGGTTCCGGGAACTGTGCCCGACAGCGCTGCGCTAGTCCAGGTTGGTTTTGCGTTCCTCGTGGGGAGCGTGCTCTTCGATGAACTCATCCACCGGATCCGTGCCGAAGCGGGCTGCCTGGCGTTTCGCCGACAGGCCCTTGAGGACCTCGACGCCGATCGGAATCACGGAGATCAGCACAATGGTGATGAAGATGATGTCGATGTTCTCGCCCACCCAGCTGAACTGGCCCAGCCAGGCACCCAGGAGAGTGACGCCGCCGCCCCACAGGAGCGCGCCGATGACGTTGTAGAGGAAGAATTTGCGCTTGTCCATCTGGGCAACGCCCACGATGACAGGCACGAACGTCCTGATGATGGGGACGAAACGGGCAAGGATCAGCGCCTTGCCGCCGTGCTTCTCGAAGAACGCATGGGCACTTTCCACGTTCTCACGCTTGAACAGCCGGGATTCAGGTTTGTTGAAGATGGCCGGCCCGGCTTTGGAACCGATCAGATACCCTGTCTGGTTGCCCAGGATGGCGGCCACAATGATCAGCCCGCACATGCCCCACAGATTGAAGTCAATGGCGCCGGTGGACACCAGCAGGCCGGCGGTGAACAGCATCGAATCGCCGGGCAGGAAAAAGCCCACCAGGAGTCCGGTTTCCGCGAAGACGATGGCGCAGACCAGCAGGACCACCCATGGTCCGAGCGGGGAGTCACGGAGGAAGACATCGGGGTTCAGCCAATCGGGCAGGAACGAGGCCAGCTGTGGCTGGATGGGTCCCGCACCTCCCAGCATGGGCACGGCAAAGTCGCTGATCGCATGAAAGTTCACCTACTCAGGGTACTTGACCGTCCCCTGCCCCCGGGGCTGTCCCGTACCTGCCGGCCGCCGGCGGGCAGGTGATATCCACGACAGGGCCGCCCCGGTGACACGGGAACGGCCCTGTCCGGCGGTAAAGTATGGGCCGTGGGACTGGACTTTACGGCGATCGACTTCGAGACGGCAAACGGCTTCCGGGGATCGCCGTGCGCGGTGGGCCTGACAAAGGTCCGCGGCGGACGCGTGGTGGAGGAAGCCTCCTGGCTGATGCGGCCCCCGGCAAACCACGACCATTTTGAGTACCACAACACCAGGATCCACGGCATCAGGTCCGAGGACGTCGCAGGCCGTCCGCGGTTCGGGGAGCTGTTTCCGGAGATCGGGGCCTTCATTGGCGGGGACATCCTGGCAGCCCACAACGCCGCCTTTGACCTCGGCGTGATCCGGTCCGGCCTTGAGGTCTCAGGGCTCGCCGGTCCTGCCTATGAGTACGTCTGCACCGTGATGCTGTCCCGGCGGTGCTACTCGCTGGTGTCTAATTCCTTGCCGTTCGCCGCCGAGGAAGCCGGTGTGCCGCTGGTCAACCACCACGATGCCGCGGAGGACGCCCGTGCCTGCGCCGGCATCCTGATCGACATCGCGGCGCGCAACAATGCCAACAGCATCGCCGAGCTGTACCTCTCCCTGGGCCTCGAACTTCCCCGGCAGGAATCCTTTGACCCGGCCTATGACGACCTCTCGAAACCCAGCATCGCCGCACTCTCCGGCGCCGCTGCCGGCCGCAGCGGCGCGCCGGTCCGGCCATTCCTCTCCGGCTGGCCGGAGGAAGGCGCCAACCCCTTGCCCAACGCCGACGCCGAGCCGTCCCATCCGCTGTACGGCCAGACTGTGGTCTTCACCGGCGAACTGGCCATGGGCCGTCCGGAGGCAAAGGTGCGCTCGGCCGAGCTGGGTGCCCGGCCGGAGAGCCGCGTGACAGCCCGCACCACCGTGCTTGTGGTGGGCGACGGGTTTGTGGCCTCGGACCTGCGGTCCGGACGGTTGACCGGCAAGGCACGGCGCGTCCTGGAGCTCCATGACCGCGGCCAGCCCATTGAGGTCCTCTCCGAGGGAGAGTTCCTGCAGATGGTGGGCGGCTACGCAGGTGCTGCTGCCGTCTAGGCACGCTGCCTGGTTCATCCGGCGCAACAAATCTTCCCAGCCGTCCGGGCGGCTCCTAGCCTTGCAGGATGAGCAAACCCACGCACGGCTCCGGCAGCGGCATCAACTGGTCCGCCGTGTTTGCCTTCCCCAACCCCGTCAATGAATACGCTGCCCGCATCACCGCCGGCCTGGTGGTGCTTTTGGCAGGCCTGACTCTGCTGGCCGGATCCGGGTGGGGACTGGTCCTGATCGCCGGCGGATTCTGGCTGCGGGTACTGTTCGGGCCTCGAATTTCGCCGCTGGCCCTCCTGTCGGTGAAGGTCCTCGCGCCCCGGCTGGGCCGCGCCCGCCTCGTGCCCGGGCCGCCGAAGCGTTTTGCGCAGGGCATGGGCACGCTGGTCTCCACCACGGCACTGATCCTGTTCGCCGCGGGCGCCGCGCCGGCCGCCTGGATTGTCCTCGCGGTCCTCATCGCGGCGGCCTCGCTCGAAGCCTTCGCGGGATTCTGCCTGGGCTGCGTGATCTTCGGCGTCCTGCAGCGCAGGGGCCTGATCCCGGAGGACGTCTGTGAGGCCTGCAACAACGTGGCGCTCAGGCGGTCGTAACACCCGCCAGCAGATCGGCCATGCCGCGGATGACCTCCGGGGCTTCGAGGGCTTCGAGCCATGCTTTGGGCAGGCACGCCTCCCCGTAGTACGCGCCCAGGATGTTTCCCGCGATGGAACCCGTGGAGTCGCTGTCACCGCTGTGGTTCACGGCCAGGGCGATGGCTGCCCGGAAGTGACCTTCGGGAGACGGCGCGGAATCCTCGCCCGGCGCCGTGGCCAGAACGGCATAAAGCCCGACGGCGAACGCTTCCTCGGCGACCCAGCCTTCGCCGAGGTGCCGCACCAGTTCCTCCGGCGAAAAGACGCCTGCGGCTGCGCCGCGGATTGCTGCTTCGAGCCGCTCCGGGAGCTCCGCCGCCACATCCTTCAGGCCGCGCACCTCATCCAGGACCGCCGCCGCCGCGTCCTGCAGGCTGTCGCCGGCCACCAGGCGGTGGATCAGCAGGCTGAAGCCGCCGGCACTCTGCCGGGCGGACGGATGGCCGTGGGTCAGGGCGGCGGCATCGGCACTCAACTTATAGACGGCGTCGGACGCTATATGGGGAATCAGCCCGAACGGGGCGGAGCGCATCACGGTTCCGCAGCCCTTCGACTCCGGGTTCACCGGCCGGAAAACCGTCCCCATTTCGCCGGTGGCCAGTCCGGTGATGCACGCGTTTCCCGGTGCACGGCGGTGCCGCAGGACGTCATTGGTGTCGATCCAGCGCTTCGGCTGCACAGGGGACGACGACGGCACAGGCTCGCCCTGCGTGGCCAGCCAGCGGAGGTAGGCCAGCCAGATGCAGGCGTTCACATCGGCACCCACCCCGTCATTGGCCCACTCCAGCGCCTCCACCAGGCCGTCCACCGTGTACAGCGTCATCTGGGTGTCGTCCGAAAAGTGGCTGCCGGCGCCGAGCATTGCGGGATCGGTCACGCCGGCGGGGCCGAAACGGCTGCGGATTGCCTCAATGGTGTCGAACTCCACCGCGTAGCCCAGCGAGTCACCCAGGGCGCCGCCCAGCAGGCAGCCGTGGATGCGGGACGTCAGCGAGGGCGCGACGGCGCCCGGATCAATGCTCATACCAGCCAATTTACCGTGGCTCGGAGGCGGCCCGCGCCGGGTGCCCGCCCGGCCATCCACTAAGCTCGGACTCAGCCAACGCCCAGAATTCCTTGGCAGAATGCAGAGGCCGCGGCGGATACATCCCGCCGGCCCCTCAACTCTTTGCGCAGCGACGCTCCAACGAACGCGCAGCGACTCCAACGAAAAGGACTGCCCACCATGACCACGCCTGTTCCCGTCCACCATGATTCCGCCTCCGGGCCGGCAGCAGGCAACAGCGCCGGCATCCGGCACGGGCTGGTGTCCAGGCTGTCCGCAGAAGCGTTCGGCAGCCTCTTCATTGTGGTGGCGGGCCTGGGCGTTCCGCTGTTCTCCATTCCCCAGTCAAGCCCCCTGCCGGCCGCACTCGCCGCAGGCCTGGCCATAACGGCGGCGATGCTGGCTTTCGGTTACGTTTCCGGCGGTCACTTCAACCCCGCCGTCACCGTGGGCCACGCGGTTGCCGGCCGCATCCGCCTGGGGGACGCGGCGGCCTACATCGCCGCGCAGCTGGTGGGCGGCTTGCTGGGTGCCCTGGCACTCTTCGGCATCCTCCGCACCCTGCCGGGCATCCAGGACAGCCGAACGGCTTTCGACACGGTGACCGCCGGCTTCGGTGAGCATTCCATCATCCAGGCGCCCCTGGCCGGCGTGCTCCTGCTCGAGGTGCTCGGCGCGGCCATCCTGGTAGCCGTCTTCCTGGGCACCACCGCCCGCGACAACGTGAACAAGGCCGCCGCCGCCCTGTCAGTGGGTCTCGCCGCCGCCGTCCTGCTCCAGCTTGGCCTGTCCGTGGGCAACGCCCCGTTCAACCCGGCCCGCGCAACCGCCTCCGCCGTGTTCAGCTCCAGCTGGTCCCTTGAGCAGCTGTGGCTGTTCTGGGTTGCCCCGATCGTGGGTGCAGCCATTGCCGGGCTCGTCTTCCGCGGCTTCGCCGCCGGTGACGCCCCCGCCGCAGGTTCTGTAGCGGACACCGAAGCTGATGATGCTGCTGATTTTGACGATCTTGACGACATCGAAGGTAGCGGCGACGCGGCGCGCGACGCCGAATTTTCCGACACCGGGGCCCCTTCAGCGGCCGCCGTGCGGGAGCAGGCCCGCCGCGACGAGGCCCGGGAATTCTTCGACGGCAAGCGTGGCTAGGAGCACCGGCGCGGACGCACTGGCGGAACAGGAAGAGGCAGCCTGCCGCGGCGGTTTCCTGCGTTGTCAGTGGCAGCCGATAGCGTAGGAATATGCGGTTATTGCACACCTCGGACTGGCACTTGGGCCGGTCGTTCCACGGCGTCGGAATGCTGGACGCCCAACGGTCATTTGTTGATCAGCTTGTCAGTACCGTCTCTTCGGAGGCGATTGACGTTGTCCTGATCGCCGGTGATGTGTACGATCGCGCCCTGCCGGGTGTGGACGTCGTGCGCCTGCTGGATGACGCGCTGGTCCGGCTGACAGCGGCGGGCGCCCGGGTTGTGCTGACCAGCGGCAACCACGACTCCGCCATCCGGCTGGGTTTCGCCTCCCGCCTGCTGGAGCGTGGCGGAGTGCACCTGCGGACCAGGCTGGCGGACCTGGACCAGCCCCTGGTCCTGCCCCTGGAGCCCGGCGCGGCCGCTGGCCCGGGGGCCGGCGGGAGCAAGGACAACGCCGCCGTCCTGGCCATCTACGGAATCCCGTGGCTGGAGCCACGCCTCGTCGCGGAACAGCTGGGCGCAGAGCCTGCGAGCCACTTCGCCGTCACCCGGGCCGCAACAGACCGCATCCGGGCGGATCTCGCACAGCGCAGCGCGGGGGGAACCGTGCATTCCGTTGTGCTCGCCCATACATTCGCCAGCGGCGGGATCAGCTCCGACAGCGAACGGGACCTCAGAATCGGGGGAGTCGGCGCCGTTCCGCTGGACCTGTTTGATGGCTTCAGCTACACCGCACTGGGCCACCTGCACGGCCGGCAGACCCTGTCACCGCAGGTCAGGTATTCAGGCTCGCCCCTGGCCTACTCGTTCTCCGAGGCCAGGCACACCAAAGGAAGCTGGCTGATTGACGTCGGCCCGGAGGGAGTCACCAACGTCTCGGAACTGTCGTGGGACGCTCCCCGGAAGCTGGCGGTGCTCCGCGGCGAAATCACCGAACTCCTGGAGTCCGGCGACCACGCCTGGGCCGAGGACGCCTTTTGCCAGATCACGCTGACCGACGCGCAACGGCCGCAGCAGGCCATGGAGCGGCTGCGGGCGCGCTTCCCGGACACGCTGGTCCTCGGGTTTGATCCGCAGGGCGGCTCCGCCAAGGCAACCACCAGCTACAGCACGCGGCTTGCCGAAGCCCAGGACGACCTTTCGGTCTGCTGCGGTTTCCTGGAGCATGTCCGGGGACGGGATGCGGATGACGCCGAGCGGCTGGCCATCGCCGGTGCGCTGGACAACGTGCGCCTCCGGGAGGCATCACTATGAGAATCCACCGCCTGACCATGTCAGCGTTCGGACCGTTCGCCGGCACTGAAGAGGTGGACTTCGACAGGCTGAGCGCCCACGGCCTTTTCCTCCTGAACGGACCCACAGGAGCCGGCAAAACCAGCGTGCTGGATGCCGTCTGCTTCGCGCTGTACGGATCGGTGCCAGGTGCGCGCCAGGAAGGCAAGCGCCTCCGCAGCGACCATGCTGAGCCTGCGCTTGAACCGTCTGTGACCTGCGAGTTTTCCGCCCAGGGACGCCACTTCGAGGTCACCCGGTCTCCGGCCTGGGACAAGCCCAGCGCCCGCGGCAAGTACGGCTTCACCACCCAGCAGGCGAAGACCCTCCTGCGGGAACGCGTTGGCGGGGCGTGGACGGACAGGTCCGGCCGAAACGACGAGGCCGGCGCTGAAATTACTGCCCTGCTGGGCATGGACCGCGAACAGTTCACCCGGGTGGTCATGTTGCCCCAGGGGGACTTCGCGGCCTTCCTAAGGTCAAAGGCCTCCGACCGCCTGGAACTGCTGCAGAAACTTTTCGGCACGCAGCGGTTCGAGGCGCTGGAACAGGAACTGTCCGCCCGGGCCCTGGCCGCCCGGAACGATGTTGCCAAGCTCAACGCGGAGCTTGAACTGCTGGCCGCACGGGCGGAAGCCGAGGCCTCGGCACTGGCGATCGATGATGCTGCCGCGGCCGGCCCTGGCTCTAGCGGCGGCTTAGGCACTGGCGCGGGTCATGACGCGGACGCTGCCGGAGGGGCAGGCAACGCCTGGGACGAACCCGGCGCCCGGCTTGGCTGGCTCCAGGCGGCCGTAGCCCGGCGTGCGGCCGAACTCGCAGCAGCAGCGGAGACCGCGGTGTCGGTGAGCAAACACGCATCAGCCACGCTGGAGAGCGAAACGTCGAGGCGGGAACGGCAGCGGAGGCTGGCCGCCGCGCAGGCCCGGAAGGAAGCCGCTGAGGCGTCGCTTCCGGCCCTTGAGGTGCTGACTTCGCGGCTGGACCAGCACCGTCGCGCCGAGGTGCTCACCGGCCAACTGCAGGCTGTGCAGTCGAGCGAAAGGCAGGTCCGGAACGCGGCAGGCGAGATGGAATCGGCCATCACGCTCCTGCGGATGGCCGCGGGCGAAGACCCCGAACTCGAACATCTGGATCTTTCCGCTTTGGATGCGGCACAGGGGACAGCCGCGGGACCGGGTGCGGACTCGCTTGGGCTCTTGGGCACGGACGGGTTTCCGGACACGGACGGCGGCAATGGCATGCCCGGAACAGGCACCGGCGTGGCCGCCGACGGGAATGCAGACGCCGTCGTCGCCCTAGACGTCACAGATGAACTCAGCCGTATCCGGTCACTGCTGGCGGTCGTTGAAGCCAGGCTGCCGGACGAGGAGCGCCTCCAGGCACTGGCCGCGAGGCGCACTTCGCTCGCGGCCCGGCAGCAGGAACTGACCCAATCCGGCAGGGAACTCGTCGAGCGGCTAGCGGACCTTCGGGCCCGGCAGGCGGACCTGACGGCCGAACTGAAGCCCCTGGAAGTGGTGGCCTCGGCGGCCGTCCTGCACGCGAAGGAAGCCGCAGCCGCGGAGGAACTCCTGGACGTTGTCCGCCGCTACGGGACGGCAGTTACGGCGCAGAAGCAGGCCATACAGCGGCACTCGGCATCCCGGGAGATCCAGCTCGAGGCGAAGGCCCGCTGGCTGGACGCGCGTGAGGAGAGGCTTGCCAACGCTGCCGCCGAGCTCGCGGCCCACCTGGCTGAGGGGGACGCCTGCCCGGTCTGTGGCAGCGAAGACCATCCGGCCCCCGCGGAGGCGGCGGCGTCCGCGCTTGGGCTCAGCCAGGCTGAAGAGATTGCCCAACATGCTTATGAGGAAGCCGAGGCGAAACTGGCAGCAATCACCGCCGAGCTTGGCGAGGCCGGCCAGTTGGTGGCTGTCCTGGCCGGCCAGGGCGGTGACACGCCCGAGGACGAGGCCGTCCAGGCCGTGGCAGCCGCCCGCCACGCTGCCGGCCAGTCCCGGCTCGCCGTGAAGAACCTTGAGGACCTCCGGAAGAGGATCGAAGCCGCAGAAGTCCGGATCGAGGCCGCGGAAGCGGAGAGGAGCGCCGCGGCGGACGAACTCGCGCGGGTTACGGCGGCGTCGGCCGAGGTCGGGGACACTCTGGCATCCCTGGACCAGGCGCTGTCCGGCCTGCGTGGCAGTCACCGCAGCCTCACACGCCGGCTGCGGTCGCTGCGGGAGGCCGCGGCCACGCTGGAGAAGGCCGTGGCAGCCCGGGACCTGCTGGACAAAGCCAAAGCCCGGTCGGAGGAAGCACGTCTTCAGCTTGAGCGTGCTTTACCCGAGGCCGGCTTCAGTAGTGCCGGAGAAGTCCGGGCCCAGCTGTTGGCGGCGGCTGAGGCAGCTGCCCTGCACGCCGAGGTCCGGGCCGGCCACGACGAACAGGCCCGGATTGCCGAGCTCTTCGCATCGGAGGAACTGCAGCGGGCTGTAAAGGAAGCGGCTGAGGATTCGGCAGGTGACGGGGACCTCCTGGCGGAGCTTCAGGAAGCAGCCGCGAAGGCAGGGCAGGAAGCGCGTGACGCCGACCTCGCCGCCGGCATGGCCGCACGCTGTGCTGAATCGTTGACCACAATCCGCCGCGACTATGAACAGCTCGCCGGATCAGGACAAGGGCCCAGGGAGCACGCCCGGCTGCTCACTGCCCTGGCAGACACTGCTGCGGGCCGCGGCGACAACACGTACCGGATGAGCCTGAACAGCTACGTCCTTGCCGCGCGGCTGGAACAGGTGGCGTTGGCGGCCTCGGAGCGGCTGGTTGCCATGAGCGACGGCCGCTACCTGTTGCAGCACTCCGACGCCAAGGCCGCCCGCGGCGCGAAATCCGGGCTGGGCCTTGAAGTGGTGGACCAGTGGACCGGTCATCGCAGGGATACATCCACCCTCTCCGGCGGGGAATCCTTTATGGCCTCGCTCTCACTCGCGCTGGGGCTGGCGGACGTGGTCCAGCAGGAATCCGGCGGAATCCAGATTGACACGCTCTTTGTGGACGAGGGCTTCGGCAGCCTGGACGAGCAGTCCCTGGAACAGGTCATGGATGCGCTGGAAGGCCTCCGCGATGGCGGACGTGTGGTGGGCCTCGTCAGCCACGTGGGGGAGATGAAGCAGCGCATCGGCACCCAGCTCCAGGTCCTGAAGGGCCGCAACGGTTCCACCCTGCGCATTTCCGACGCCGCCGAGGTTCTGGTCTGATCCGGCTATAATTAGACAGTTACCGGGTCAGCGCGCATCGGGAGGAGGGACGATGCGCATGAATGAACGAGCCCGGAACTTTGAACCCTTCACCCCTTTCTTCGCTTTCCGCTGAGCCGGAAGTCTCCGCCCGCCCCACTGAGACCGACGTGCCGGTCCGCCCGGCTGTCTCGGCCGCCCCGCCGTCTCCACCGCGCGGCCGCTTTGCCAGGCTGCCGCATCTCGCCGGCCGCAGCTTCATTCCGGTCGGGCTGTTCGCCCGGCTGCCGCTGGCCATGCTCACGGTCGGCGCCCTGACCCTGGTGACGTCGTCCACTGGCTCCTATGCCTTGGGTGGCACCGCCGCCGGGGCCGTCGGAATCGGCTCAGCCATCGGTGCGCCGGTTATCGGCGCCCTTGCTGACCGGCACGGGCAACGGCCCGTTCTTTTGGTGGCCGCAGTGCTCAACGCCTTGGCCGTGCTGGCCCTGATCGGTACGGCGTGGGCTGTGCCGGAAGACGGATCCTTTCCGGCGGCCCTGATCCTGTCAGCCTTCCTCGCGGGCGGAAGCTGCCCCCAGGTCGGCCCGCTTGCCCGTGTCCGCTGGATGGCCCTGACCGCGCGGGGCAAAGGCAAGGACGCTGACCGGGATCTTGATACTGCGTTGTCCTACGAGGGCACGGCCGACGAACTCACCTTTGTCCTGGGCCCGGCACTTGTGGGCATCCTCGCCAGCGTGGTGGCCCCCTGGCTACCGCTCGCCGTGGCGGTGGTCATGACCATTACCCTGGTGCCTGCCTTCGCTGTGCACCCCACGCACAAGGCGGTACCCGTAAGGCTGATCCCGGGAGCGAATTCCGCCCCAGCCCATGCCGCCGGAACCAGCGCCAAGTCATCCCGCGCAGCCCGGATTCACGCTGCGGTTTCCCTGCCTGTGCTGGCCATGGTGGCCATGGGCACCTTCTTCGGGTCCACCCAGACGGCCCTGAGTTCATTCTCCGCGAGCTTCGCAACGTCCGAAATCGCGGGACTTCTGTATGCGGTACTGGGAGTGAGTTCCGCCGCTGCCGCCCTGTCGGTTGCATATTGGCCGCGGAGCTTTAAGCCTGCCGCCCGCTGGCTGGTTAGCGCGGCACTGATGGCGGGGCTGGCGCCGTTACTGCTGGCGCCGGACTCCCTCGGCGGGATGGTCGGTGTGCTGCTGCTCCTCGGACTGCCGGTGGGTCCGGTGATGGTCACCGTATTTGCCATTGGTGGCATTGTTGCGCCCGCGGAGAGGCTTGGCACGGTGATGACTGCCCTGGCCAGCGGGATCGTGGCGGGCACGGCACTGGGAGCTTCCGTGGCCGGCCAGTTGGCGCAGCACGCCGGCTACCATGCCGCCTTTGCCGTCCCCGTGGCTGCTGCCGGTGCGCTGTTTGTGCTCGGCGTGGCCGCTGCTGCCGTGCTCCGGAAACACACAACGTAGAGCCAGGAACCCACAGGCAAAAAGGGAAAGGCTAGGGAGTCAACTGGCTGATGGCGTACTCGTCGGACAGCTGCTCGAAGTGCCGGTAGAAGCTGCCCACGGCGCGGAACTTGCCAGGCAAGTGCAGGCACAGCACGGCGTCGCAGACCTCGGACACGGCGGTGTAGGCTTCCACCGATCCCACCGGGGCGGCGGCCACCACAGCGCCCGCACCGGCCGACCGGACTGCCTCCACAGCGGCCCGCATGGTGGCGCCGGTGGCGAGGCCGTCGTCCACCAGTATGACGGTCTTGCCCTTTAAATCATGGTGGATGCCCGGGTAGGTCTCTGCCCGGCGGAGCAGTTCGGCCCGCTCGCGGTGTTCCACTTCGTCCAGCCACTCCTGGCGTACGCCGTGCTTCATGACCCGGGTCATCAGCGGACGGTTCAGCAGCCGCACTACCCGTCCACCGGACCAGGCCAGCGCGCCGTAGGCTGTTTCGTCGTGGCCCGGAATCCCGAGTTTCCTGACCAGGACGGCACCGAGGGGCAGGTACAGGGCTTTGGCAGCTGCCGCCGCAACGGGAATCCCGCCACGGGCCAGGCCCAGCACGATCGCATCCGGGCGTTCCCGGAACTGCGTGAGTACCGCCGCCAGCTTCTCACCGGCATCGGTGCGGTCTTCAAAACGCGTGCTCATGGGTCCCTCTCCGGCATCTCGCCCCCGCCATCCAGCCTACCGCCGCCCGGTGAATTGGCGGGATACTCCAGCGACGCCGCGGCTGGTAACCGGCGGGCGCAGGTCAGGGTGGCCCTGGTCAGACGCCGAGGAACGAGATGGCGCCCTGCTTGAAGGCCCTGCTGGTGATGGCGTTGGTGTGGCTCCGCCCGGGCAGCACCAGCTGTTCCGCCATGGACCCGGCGCGGGCCGCGAGATCGGCAAGCCGTGGCATGGTGCCTGCGCGTTCATCCTTATCTCCGGCCACCAGGAGCATGGGCATGTGCGGCACTGCTTCTGCCGGATCAAAGGGCTCGGCCTTGATGGCTTCAATCAGGGACAACAGCGCGAAAATGTTGTTGCTTGGCAGGAGCATGGCCATCTTCAACAGCCCGGCTGTGGACTGGTCAGCAATGGGAGTACCGTCGGCGAGGTAGCGCTGGGCTGCGATGAGGTCGAATTCCGCCAGGGGGTCAGCGATGTTAGGGCCGCCGAGGACCATCCGGTGGACCAGCTCGGGCTGGGTGGCGCCGAACTCCCAGGCGAGGCGGGAGCCCAACGAATAACCCACCACGTCAACCCCGCTGGCAGGGTCACCGTCCACCACAGGCCGCACGCCGGCGTCGAACGTTATCTGCAGCAGATCCGCACGGATCCGGCTCGGGGTGTAGGAATCGAGGTCCTCCGGGGCGCCGCTGCGGCCGTGGCCGGGCAGGTCAACGGTAATGACGCGCCGGCCTGCTTCCAGGAGGGCCGCCAGCCAGCCGGTGTCCTCCCAGTTCAGCTTGCTGGAGGAGGAGAAGCCGTGGATCAGCAGGACGGGCCGGAGTCCCGCGTCAGTGGCCGGATCATGCACCTCCACATACAGCTGGGGGTCGGTGCCCTCAACAGTGTGCGAATGCATCTCGCCGGTGTGCCTGCCGCTCATAGTGTCTGTCCTCGTCAAGTACGGCGCTCAGGCGGGCCCGGCGCGTCGGTGCGTCATCCTTCGGGACCACTTTACCTGCCGGCGGACCGGGCGCCTCAACTGCGGATTTACCGGTTCCGCTCCCTGCATCTGAGGAGCAGTTGATGCAGTTATGAGAGCTCAAAAAGGCATCAACTGTTACCTACCTGGGGTTGCGCCGGCGGGCGGCGAACCGTGCGCCTGCCCAGCAGGCAGCGGCAAGGACTGCGACGAGGGCGAACGTGGAAAGCAGCTGGATGCGGCTGCTTTCGGCGCTGAAGCCGACGGCGAAGATCAGGGCCAGCAGCACCAGGCCGAAGATGGTCAGGCCCGGGAAGCCGTTCATCCGGAGCGGCAGGGCAGTCGCGTCCCGGTCCGCCCGGCGGCGGAGAATCAGCTGGGACACCAGGGCCGTGCCCCAGACCACCAGGCAGGTGGAGCCCACCAGCTGGAACAGGGCCGGCAGGATCCGGTCCGGGAACAGCAGTTCAAGCACGGTGGCGAAGAAGCCGAATGCCACCGAGATGCCCACCGCAATCATGGGTACGCTGGCGCCGCTCAGGCGTGAGAGGAAGCGGGGTGCCTCGCCGCGTTCCGCGAGGGAGTAGGCCATGCGGGACGCTCCGTAGAGGTTCGCGTTGAGGGCCGAGAGAAGCGCGACGACGGCGACTAACGTGATTGCCGTGCCGGCGCCCGGGATCCGGGCTGCGTCGAGCACACCCGCGAAAGGCGAGGCAAGACCTTCGGAGCTGACCGGCAGGACGGCTGCGATGACGAAGACTGAGCCGATGTAGAAAATCAGGATGCGCCACAGTACGGTCCGCACGGCCCGGCCCACGCTGTGTTCCGGATCCTCGGTCTCGGCGGCGGCAACGGCCACGATTTCGGTCCCGCCGAAGGCGAAGATCACCACGAACAGCGCCGTAGCGATGCCGCCTAGTCCCGCCGGAGCGAAATCTGAGGTGATGTTGGCCAGACCCGGCGAGGCAACGTCAGGAAGAAGGCCAAGCAGCAGCGCGGCGCCGACTCCCAGGAACAGGACAATGGCGAGGACCTTGAGGATGGCGAACCAGAACTCGAACTCGCCGAAGTTCTTCACTCCGGTCAGGTTGATGCCGGTGAACACCACCATAAAGATCAGAGCAAGCGCCCAGACGGGGATCACCGGCCACACGGTAAACAGGAGGCCTGCGGCTCCGAGGGCCTCGGCGGCAATGACCACCACCAGCTGGAGCCACCACAGCCAGCCCACGGTGGCGCCTGCCGTTTTACCCAGTGCCCGCTCGGCGTACACGGAGAAAGCGCCGCTGGTGGGATTGGCCGCGGCCATCTCGCCCAGAGCCCACATCACCAGGATGATAAGCGTTCCGGCCACCAGGTAGGACACCAGGACGGCCGGTCCGGCCGCCTGCACACCCGCTCCCGACCCCAGGAACAGGCCGGCGCCGATCGCGCTGCCCAGGCCCATCATGGTGAGCTGCCGGGGTTTCATGGTGTGGCCGAGATGGGCTTCCGGACGCACTGCCGTGGACTTCGCTGTCATGCCTGTGAACCTTCTTGGGTAGGGGGCGCCCCTCGAAAGGGACCATTTGAATTTACCCCCTGGGCCAGGGGTCCTGCGCACGAAACATTTTGTATCGGACGAAAGTGGCCGTAGAATCAGTTCTGGTCAATATGACTATAACTAAGGGTTGGCGTGGCGCAGTGGCCGCGATGCAGCGGGAAGCGGGTGAGGGGCCTTGTACAGCAGTTCAGCGAACGTTTCCGAACGCTCCGTGGCAGCGCCGACGCTCGCCATCTCCACCGTCATCTTCGCCCTGCGCCCGAGTGAATCCTCGGGCCGCCCCACCCTCTGGATCCCGCTGGTCCGCAGAATCCGTGAGCCGTTCAAGGACCTCTGGGCACTCCCGGGCGGCCCGCTGACGCACAACGAATCGCTGCAGGACGCGGCGTCGCGGAACCTCCGGGAAACCACCGGGCTGGCTCCCAGCTACGTGGAGCAGCTCTACGCTTTTGGCGGCCTGCACCGCTCGCCTACCCAGCGGGTGGTGTCGATCGTCTACTGGGCCCTGGTCCAGCCCACCGAGGCCGCCCTGGCCGACGAATCGGAAAACGTGAAGTGGTTCCGGGCGGACAAGGTGGGCGGGCTGGCTTTCGACCACAACGCCATTGTGGACTACGCGCTCTGGAGGCTGCGGAACAAGCTGGCCTACGGTTCGGTGGCCTACCACTTTCTGGGGGAGTACTTCACGCTCGCCCAGGTCCGGGAAGTCTACGAAGCCGTCCTGGACACCCGGCTGGACCCGGCAAACTTCCGCCGCCAGCTCAAATCCACACCGGAAATCGAAGAAACCGGCGAATACCTCCAGGGCGGCAAACACCGCCCGCCGCGTCTTTACCGCTTCACCGGCCGCCCCGGCCTTGACCCAGATAACAGGAGCACACCATGAGCAGCGTCAACACAGCCATCCAGCTGATCACGCGCGAACAGGCCGAAGGCGCGGCACGGCGCGCGGCTGCGGGCGACACAGCCGGCACCTGCAGCCCTGCCCTGGCCAAGGGCCCGTGGGAGTACGACCTTGCCGAAGCGCTCGCAGGCGCCCCCGCCTACGGCCCCGGCGCCTCCAGCGCCGACGTAGCACCGGCGGCCACCCCGCGCCAGGGCCAGCTGCCTGAGGAATACAAGGCCGCCAGCGATGCTGAGCTGGACCTGCGCATCCGCGCTGCCAAGGAAAAGCTGGGCGACCGGGCAGTGGTCCTGGGCCACTTCTACCAGCGCGACGAAGTCATCCAGTACGCGGACTTTGTGGGCGACTCCTTCCAGCTAGCCAACGCGGCCCTCACCCGGCCCGACGCCGAGGCCATCATCTTCTGCGGTGTGCATTTCATGGCCGAGACAGCGGACATCCTCTCGACGCCGGAGCAGGCCGTTATCCTGCCCAACCTCGCCGCCGGCTGCTCCATGGCGGACATGGCTGACGAGGATTCCGTGGAGGAATGCTGGGAACAGCTCGAGGAGATCTTCGGCACCGAGGCCGACGCCGAGGGGCGGGTACCGGTCATTCCGGTCACCTACATGAACTCCTCGGCAGCCCTGAAGGCTTTCTGCGGCCGCAACGGCGGCATCGTCTGCACCTCCTCCAACGCCAAGCTGGTGCTGGAGTGGGCGTTCGAGCGGGGCCAGCGTGTCCTGTTCTTCCCCGACCAGCACCTGGGCCGCAACACCGCCAAAGCCATGGGCGTGCCGCTGGAGCAGATGCCCATGTGGAACCCGCGCAAGGAACTCGGCGGCAACGACGGGCAGGCACTGCTCGATTCCCGCGTCATCCTCTGGCACGGCTTCTGCTCGGTCCACAAGCGCTTCAACGTCGGCCAGATCGAGAAGGCCCGCGCCGATTACCCCGGCGTCAACGTGATCGTGCATCCAGAATGCCCCATGGAGGTGGTGGACGCAGCCGATTCGGCCGGTTCCACCGACTTCATCAAGAAGGCAATCGCCGCGGCCACTGAACCAACCACCTTTGCAATCGGCACCGAGATCAACATGGTCAACCGGCTCGCCGCCGAATACCCGCAGCACACCATCTTCTGCCTGGACCCCGTCATCTGCCCGTGCTCCACGATGTACCGGATCCACCCCGGCTACCTTGCCTGGGTCCTGGAAGAGCTGGTGGAGGGACGGGTCGTCAACCGCATCACGGTGGACGACTCAGTCCAGGACAACGCCAAGATTGCCCTCGAGCGTATGCTCGCCGCCCGCCCCCTGTAATCCCGTTGTAACCCCGGAACGGAAACGAGCCTGCCATGACAGCAGAGAGCACAGCCCCCCGGCCGCTTCCCCGGCGGCTGATCGTCGTCGGGAGCGGAATAGCGGGCCTGTACGCCGCGCTGCTCGCCGCCGACGCCGGTGCGGAGGTGGTGATGCTGACGAAGGGCGCGCTCGCGGACAGCAACACCTACTACGCACAGGGCGGCATCTCCGCGGTGCTGGACGAGCCGGCGCCCGGGGATACCGTGGCCGCGCATATCGCAGACACGCTCAATGCCGGAGCCGGGCACTGCAATGAAGCGGCCGTCCGCGTGCTCTGCACTGAGGCCCGCTTCGACATTGGCGGGCTGCAGCGCTTCGGCGTGCGTTTTGACCTGGACGACGACGGCGACCCCGCCCTGGGTCTCGAAGCTGCCCACTCCGCGCCGCGGATCCTGCACGCCGGCGGAGACGCCACGGGCGCCCGCGTGGCCGGGGCGCTCATCCGCGCCGTTCTCGATGCCCGGGCGGCCGGGAAAATCCAGGTCATCGGGCAGGCCCAGGTGACGTCCCTGCTGCAGGGCGGAGGCCGCGTGACGGGCGTAAACTTCCTCCACGACGGACGTGAACTGGGCGTCCACGGCGACGCCGTCCTCCTCGCCACCGGAGGAGCAGGACAGCTGTTCGGCCAGACCACCAACCCCGCCGTTGCCACCTCCGACGGCCTGGCTCTCGCCTGGCGCGCCGGCGCCGCCGTGGCCGACCTCGAGTTCTTCCAGTTCCATCCCACCTGCATGGTCCGGCCGGTACTGGCCCGCGAAGCCGAAGCCGGCAACCACGGAACTGAGCCCCTGCTGATCTCCGAAGCCGTCCGCGGCGAAGGCGCAATCCTTGTGGACGCCCACGGCGAACGGTTCATGCCCGCCTACCACCCCGACGCCGAACTCGCCCCCCGGGATGTGGTCTCCCGCAGCATCGCCCTGCACCTGGCCGCGCTCGGCGACCCCAACGGCCACGTGTTCCTTGACGCACGCGTGATCGAGGCCGGCCGGGGCGAGGGCTTCCTTGCCCGGAGGTTTCCCACCCTCAGCGCCCGCACCCGCGAGGCAGGCATCGACTGGACCCGCGAACCCGTCCCCGTGGCTCCTGCCGCGCACTACTGGATGGGCGGGGTCGTCACCGACCTCTATGGCAGGACCTCGGTTCCCGGGCTGCTGGCTGCGGGAGAGGTTGCCTGCACCGGGGTCCAGGGCGCTAACCGGCTGGCCAGCAACTCGCTTCTCGAAGGACTCGTCTTCGGGCGCCGGGCGGTTGAAGCGTTCCTGTCTCCGGACCGAGGCGCCGCGCACCCCTCGGCGCCGCTGCGGGTGGACACCGAAAATACTCCGCCCGCGCCCGTTTCCTGGCTGTTTGAAACTGTTCCGGCACCTGGGCCTCGGGAGATGTCGTTTGCTGCTCCCGGGGGGTTTTCGCGGGATGCTCTTCGGCGGTTGATGACGTCCCATGCCGGGGTGATCCGGGATGGGGTGTTGTTGCGGGAGGCCGGTGCGTTGCTGGGGGCCTGGGCTGCTGATGTTGTTCCCTTGCAGGCGCCGGACTCATTGGATGTGCGCGAGCATGAGGATGCCAATCTTTTGCTGGCGGCCCAGCTGCTGGTGCACGCCGCGCGGGAGCGGCGGGAGTCCCTTGGCGCGCATTACCGCAGCGACAGCAGGCCACCGGCCGCCGCCGTCGAACCTTTTGACCAGCGTTACACCATGAGCCGGAAAGCGAGCCTCGTCCAATGACCAGCCTGACCCTCCCTGCAGCACCCGTCCGGGAGATCCTGGAACGTGCGTTTGCCGAGGACGCGCCCAGCGGCGACATCACCTCCCAGCTGCTGATCCCGGCCGACGCCCGTGCCACTGCGGTGCTCAACGCCCGGGTGCCCGGCGTGCTCAGCGGGGGAACTGTGTTCCGCGACGCCATGAAGCTGGTGGACCCGGACACGGAGGTCGAGCTGCTGCTCGCCGACGGTGAAGCGTTCGACGCCGGCACGCACCTCGCACGCGTCACCGGCAGCGCCCGCTCGGTGCTGCTTGCTGAACGCGTCGGGCTCAACCTGGTCCAGCGCATGAGCGCCATCGCCACCAAAACGGCCGAGTTCGTGGAACTCGTCGGCGGGACGAAGGCTCGCATCACCGATACCCGCAAGACAACCCCCGGCCTGCGGGTCCTGGAGCGGTACGCCGTCCGCTGCGGCGGGGGAGCGAACCACCGCTACAGCCTGTCCGATGCCGTGCTGGCGAAGGACAACCACCTCGCCGTGATGACCGGGGGAGACCCCGCCAAACTCACCGCCCTGCTGGCCGCGGCGAAGGCCCAGCTGGGGCACACCACGCACTTCGAGGTGGAAGTGGACAGCACCGATCAGATCGAACCCGTGCTCGCGGCCGGGGTGGACACCATCATGCTGGACAACTTCACCATCGATGAGCTGCGCGCCGGCGTGAAGCAGGTTGACGGCCGGGCCATCGTGGAAGCCAGTGGCAACGTGAACCTGAGTACCGTCGCCGAGATTGCCGCCGCCGGTGTGGATGTCATCTCCATCGGCGGGCTCACGCACACCGTGGCGGCACTGGACCTGGGCCTGGACGTCGAGCTGAACCTCTGATGGGCGTGCCATGATCTTCCTCGACGCCGCCGCCACCACGCCCGTCCGCCGCGAAGTCCTCGAGGCCATGTGGCCTTACCTGAGCGGCGAATTCGGCAACCCGTCCAGCCACCATTCCCTGGGCGAGGCCGCTGCCTCCGCGCTCGCGGACGCCCGGGCAACTGTTGCGAAGGTGCTCGGCTGCCGTCCCGGTGAGGTGACTTTCACCTCTGGCGGCACGGAGGCGGACAACCTGGCCGTCAAGGGCATCGCCCTGGCCCGGCAGGCTGCGGACCCGGCACTCAACCGGGTGGTGATCAGCGCCGTCGAACATCCCGCGGTGGAGGAGTCGGCACACTACCTGGCACGGTTCCACGGCTTCAGCGTGGACGTGGTTCCGGTGGACAGCACCGGGCTGGTGACACCCCGGGCGCTCGCGGCCGTCCTCCGGCCGGAGACGGCACTGGTCAGCATCATGTACGCCAACAATGAAGTGGGCACCGTCCAGCCGGTCGCGGAGCTGGCGGAACTGGCGCGCGCCCACGGGGTGCCCTTCCATACCGATGCCGTGCAGGCCGCAGGGTGGCTGCCTGTGGACGTCAAGGCGCTCGGCGTGGACGCCCTCAGCATGTCCGGCCACAAACTGGGAGCTCCCAAAGGCTGCGGCGTGCTGTACGTCCGGGGCCGGACGCGTATCGAACCGCTGCTCCACGGCGGCGGCCAGGAGCGGGGCAAGCGGTCCGGGACCGAGAATGTGGCCGGGGCGGTGGGCCTGGCCACCGCACTGGCTTTGGCGCACACCGCTCAACTGCAGACGGCGGACCATGTGACGGCCCTGCGCGACGGTTTTATCCGGGACGTCCTCCACGCCGTTCCCGGCGCTGTCCTCACCGGCCACCCGACCGAGCGGCTGCCGTCCGTGGCGTCGTTCTGCTTTCCCGGCACCAGCGGGGAATCGGTCCTCCTCGAGCTGGAGCGGCAGGGCGTGGTGTGCTCAAGCGGGTCGGCATGTGCCGCCGGTTCCGATGCGCCCTCGCCGGTCCTGACCGCACTGGGCTTTGAGGCGGAAGTGGCCCAGACGGCGGTGCGGTTCAGTTTTACGTCATCGGTGACCAGGGAGGAACTGGCGGCGGCCGCCGAAGCCGTGGGCACCGCCGTCGGAAGCGTCCGGACCCTCGGCCGCACCTGACGCCCCGGCCAGCCCAACTAAGTAGCGCGATCTGTCGTTTTGGGCCCTCAAAACGACAGATCGCGCTACTTAGTTGGGAGCGGGAGCTCAGATGTGGCGGGCGCGGCGGAAAATCCAGTGCCGAAGCAATGTGAACCGCACGGCCGTGGCAACAAACCCGGAGAGCGTGGTGGTCAGGAGTTCGTCGGCCACGGTGGCTTGTGGATGGAGCCAGTGCAGGATCCCGAGGCTGCTGCCGGTAATGAGTAGCGCAATGACGATCACGATCAGACCGTTCAGGTGATCCTGTGTCCGCTTCCGGTTGGACGTGATTTTGAACGTCAGACGGCGGTTCAGTGCGGTGTTCATAACCGAGGTGACGATCAGCGCGGCGGCGTTGGCGAGCTGCGGGTCAATCCATTGGCGGAGCAACGCGTACAGAGCCAGCGAGGATGCCGTGCAGATGATGCCCACGCCGGTGAAGCGGATCAGCTGGCGCACCACCGGAAACCTGAAGATGCCGGGGTAGTGACGGGTGGCCGGCGCGCCACGGGTGGGCTGCTGCGCCAGCCGGGCGGCGGGCGCAGCAGGGGTCTCCATGGATCCAGCCTGACAGATCAGGCCGGGGTTTCCTCCCACGACGCGGCCTTGACCGGGTTGCTGAGTTCCCCGATGCCCTGGACGCGGCACACCACGGTGTCGCCGGGGTGGATACGTGCGCACTCTGCCGGGAAGCCGGTGAGCACCAGATCGCCCGCGTGAAGCGTCATGAAAGAGCTGAGATAGACCAGGATTTCATCGACCTTCCAGCCCAGGTCCGCACTGCTGGCCGGCTTCAGTTCGGTGCCGTTGTGGACGATGCCGATGGACAGGTCTGCGTCGTCGAGTCCGGTGACAATCCACGGGCCAACGGGGGTGAAGGTGTCCTGGCTCTTGGCGCTGATCCACAGTTCGTCCGATTTCTGCAGGTCACGCGCGGAGACGTCATTGCCGATGGTGAATCCTAGGACGGCGCTCCGGGCCGTCTCCAATGTCAGGCCCCGGACTGTGTGCCCGACGACGACAGTCAGTTCAGCTTCCGGGTCCACGTATCCCACGGTGGAGCTCAGTTCGATGGCGTCGCCCGGTCCGATCACGCTCGAGGCGGCTTTGTGGAACGCCTGCGGGGGAAGGTCGCGGCCGGGCAGGCCGGTGTTGTGTGCCATGCCCAGGACGTTGACGGGAACAGACGGGGCCAGGAAAACGAAGGAGTCCTGGCCCACCACGTCGCCGGTCTCCCAGCCGGGCCGGGCAGGGCTGGTGGCGTTCGCCCTGGATCCGGCGAACGGGGAGTCAACGACTGTCCAATACCGGCCGGCCTCGGAGCCGAAGTCCGGCGAACCGTTGGCGACGAAGAAATGCTCATCTGAAGCCGCTGCCGGGATCGGGCGGACACGGGCAATACGGCGGGGAGCGCTGGGAGTCATGAAGACATCCTACGTCCTGCCGTGCTGAGGGGCCGGCAGTGTGACGGGAACGCCGGTCAGTACAGCTCGCCCACCGGAATCTCGACGGCCAGGCGGTTCGAGGGTCCGGGAAGCGGGCAGGCCCAGGCTTCGTTGTAAGCACAGGACGGGTTGTAGGCAAAGTTGAAGTCCAGGACGAACTCGGCGCCGGGCCCGGAGCCCTGGACTCCATGGAAAGCACCCTTGATGGTGTCCAGCAGGTACCGGCCGGCGCCGTAGGTCCCGCCGGGCTGACCTGCGGTGGCGTCCCGGAAGGGAACGAAAATTCCGCCGCCGTAGCCATGCAGCTTCCACACACCGAGCTGACCCAGTTCAGGAAGGTCGAACGTGCCCAGCCGGACAAAATGCACCACGCCGTCGGTGGCTGTTTCCACGCTCATTTCGCGGCCCGCGCCCTCAAGGGTGAGTGGCACGTAAAACCGGTAAATGGGGTCGTAGTCGGCAGTCTTCAGGCCGGAGAACTGTGCCTTGTCCTGCGGTGTGAGGGCGGACGCCGGATGGGTTGCGAACATGCGGTCGCGTTCATGCCGCCAATGGGAGTGGGCTTCCTCGGGGCTTTCCGCGGCAATCTTCCGGACTGTGTCGTAGAGGGCAAACGTCCGCAGCCGCCAGTCAGCAATATCGAGGGCGGAGATGTCCGCCAGGCTTCCTTGGTCCACGCCATGCTGATCTACCGACATAGCCCCAAGCCTAGTCCCAAGTTGAGCGGGAAAGTCCGGCAGCGACACGCGGCACCGCCCCGGCGCACGGCTGACCGCCACTAGGCTGGCTGCATGACGTTCAGAATGACATCGTGGGGACTGCGGACCGCGGGACTTCTGATGGCCGGCGTTCTCGCCGCGGGGTGCAGCGCGCCCGACGGCGGCGGCCCGGCGTGGACGGCGCAGCCTGGCACGGCCACCGCCCCCGGTCCCTCCGCCCCCGGCGAGTCGGCTTCCGGCGGTTCTGCGCCGGCCTCGGAACCTGCCACGACGCCGGAAACATCAGGCGCCGCGAGTCCCGGCCCGGCCGCCACTGCCTCAGCCTGGAAAACCTTCACCGATCCCGCCCGGACGGTCAGTTTTGACCTGCCCGAGGAATGGATTGCCCAGTCTGTCACCCCCGAGGAGGGCACACTGGCTGGTGCCCTGAAGATCGAGGTGAAAAAGCAGGACGGCACCTACATGGCTGCCCTGCGGACGGGACTGCCGCCGTCGGACTCTTCCTGCCCGGACGCGGGCAGGAAGCCCTACACCGTCATCAGCAGCGTGCCGGTGGAACTTCCGGGGTTGGCCGGAGAAGGTACCATCGCACCGCACGTGGTGTTCCGCGTGATCCAGGGGTACCGGTACTTCGGCTCGTACGGCATCACCAACATTGTGGGCGGAGCGGACGGGCAGGCCTGCGAGCTGCGCAACGTGGTCCGCGGTCCCGCCGGGAAAGGGGACTATTCTTTCGGGGACGTCAGTGTCCTGAAGGCTTTTGCCCCTGATGAAAAAGTGGCCCCGGCCAAGCCGTTTGACACCTTGGGCCAGGCCGCACGCTACGTTGATGAGAGCACGGACTTCGCGAACGTGCAGCGGATGCTAATGTCTCTGGAGATCAAAAACTAGTCCCGCCTCCGGCTCCATCAATGCCGGGACAGAGCGGGACGTTCTGCCGCTGCCTCACACCCCGGAGATACATGGAACGCACCGTTGCCGCACGCATGGTCTTTAAGACCGTGGCTGATACAAAAGCAGCCCTGGCGATCGCCGTGGCCAAAAATTCCGGCTTCACCTCGTTTGAAGAATCCTTGACCGTTACGGCGGAAGGGGACACCGTTCCGGTACGCGAACTTGCAGACCATCACGGCGGCCGCCTCCACTACATGGAGTTCGCCGGACCCACCGAAGTGACTGTTGAGTACTCTGCGACAGTGGCCGGGAAGGCCCTGCCTGAAGAGGTAACCCTGGCGGACCTCATCCGTTACGTCCGGCCCAGCCGCTACGCGGAATCCGACAGGCTCCTGCCCACCGCCTACGCCGAATTCGGCGGACTGCACGGTGTGGAACTGCTTCAGGCCGTGCGGAGCTGGGTCTATGGCGAGTTGAGGTACATCAGCGGTTCCTCCCGTGGCACGGACGGCGCTGTGGAGACGCTACTGCACCGCCGCGGTGTGTGCCGGGACTTCGCCCACCTCGCTATCGCCCTGCTGCGTTCCAAGGACATCCCGGCTCGGCTCAGCGCGGTCTATGCGCCCGGGCTGACGCCCATGGATTTCCACGCCGTAGCCGAGGCGTATGTCGACGGCGCCTGGCACATCATCGACCCCACAGGCCTGGCCCCGCGGGAGTCGATGCTGCGGATCACCGCCGGGCGGGACTCCTCCGATACGGCGTTCCTGTCCACCGTGGGCGGACGCCTGACCCTGAACGAGCTTCGCGTCACCGCTGTGGTCAACGGAACGTTGCCGATGGAGGACCCCACCGCCCTGGTAGTGCTGGGCTAACTGCAAAAGCGGCCCGGCACTACCCGCGGGGGCTACTTGCCGGTCCTCGTCCCGACCGAATGCCGCAGCTTCTCTGTCAGCCGCTGAAGTTCCTTTTGCTCGGCGGTTGTCAGGGCGGGCCCCACCAGGCTGGAGATGTCCCGTACGTGCTCGCGGCCAATCTCCTTCTGGAGGGCTGCGCCCTCATCCGTCAGCTTCAGCAGCACGCCGCGGCCGTCGTCGGGGGCGGGCTGCCTGACTACGAGTCCGCGCTTTTCCAGCCGCTCCACCAGCCTGCTCAGGCTCGACTGGCTCAGCAGGACGTGGTCATTGAGTTCGTTGAGCCGAAGCCAGCCGGACGGGCACCGGGAGAGCGTGAACAGGACGTCGTACTCGTTGATGGCCACGTTCTTGAACGCCTTGCCCGCCTGGAGCTTGCGCATGACCGCAACCTGGGCCCGGAAAAGGGACTCCCACGTTTCCGCCGCCAGCCGGCTCGGCGATTCATTCCCTTCGGCAGCCATCACGCCTCCGAGGATGCTTTTTCGTTGGCCTGCGTTGCCATAAGGGCAGCCACCCGGCCGGCATGCGTTGGGGGCTCCGGCACGTGGGCCGGCTTCTTGGCGGCGTACTCCTTGCGCAGAACCGGGAGAACTTCCTCGCCGAAGAGGTCCAGCTGCTCCAGGACGGTTTTCAGCGGCAGCCCTGCATGGTCGATCAGGAACAGCTGGCGCTGGTAGTCGCCGAAGTACTCACGGAACGTCAGGGTCTTCTCGATGACTTCCTGCGGGCTTCCCACGGTGAGGGGAGTCTGGGAGGTGAAGTCCTCCATCGACGGTCCGTGCCCGTAAACGGGCGCATTGTCGAAGTAGGGGCGGAATTCCTTGACCGCGTCCTGGGAGTTCTTGCGCATGAAGAACTGGCCGCCGAGGCCCACGATGGCCTGGTCCGCCGTGCCGTGGCCGTAGTGCTCGTAGCGCTCACGGTAGAGACCGATCAGCTGCTGGTAATGCTCCTTGGGCCAAAAGATGTTGTTCGCGAAGAAGCCGTCGCCGTAGTAGGCGGCCACTTCGGCGATCTGCGGCGTGCGGATGGAGCCGTGCCACACAAAGGGGGCCACGCCGTCGAGCGGGCGCGGGGTGGAGGTGAAGTTCTGCAGCGGCGTGCGGAACTTGCCGGACCAGTTGACCGTGTCCTCGTCCCAGAGCCGGCGCAGCAGGCTGTAGTTCTCGATGGCCAGTTCAACGCCGTCCTGGATGTTCTTGCCGAACCAGGGGTAGACAGGGGCCGTGTTGCCGCGGCCCAGGACCAGGTCAACGCGGCCGTCAGCCAGGTGCTGGAGCATGGCGAAGTCTTCGGCGATCTTGACCGGATCGTTGGTGGTGATCAGCGTGGTGGCCGTGGACAGCGTGATCCGCTCGGTCTGCGCGGCGATGTAGGCAAGGGTGGTGGTGGGGGAGGAGGAGAAGAAGGGGCGGTTGTGGTGCTCGCCGATAGCGTAGACATCCATACCGATTTCTTCGACTTTCCTGGCGATCGCCACGGACGCCTTGATGCGCTCGTTCTCCGTGGGCGTCCGGCCGGTGGTGGGGTCAGTGGTGATGTCACTGACGCTGAATACGCCGATCTGCATGGTGTGCCTTCCGTTCCTGGACTTCTCTTGGCTTACGTCCACTATACCCGATCTTCATGCGTTTGCATGTATCGTCGGGTATAACGGGTCCAGGAGGAGAATATTCCCTGTCTACTCGGAGCCGCCCGGGGCTGCGCGGCGGCCGCTGACCTTGGGAGTGGCGCCGGTGGTCCAGTCACTGAACTCTGCATCGACGTCGTCCGCGGCCGAAAACTCCGGCCGCTCCTGGAGCTCACGCAGCAGCTGCTTGCGTTCCCGGCGCCCCTCCACGAGCCGGTACAGCACGGGCACCAGCACCAGGGTCAGGGCAGTGGAGGACACCAGCCCGCCGATCACCACGACGGCCAGGGGCTGGGAGATAAAGCCCCCGCCGCCGGTCAGGCCGAGGGCCATGGGGGTCAGGGCGAAAACGGTGGCCAGGGCGGTCATCAGGATGGGACGCAGGCGCTGCCGCGCGCCGTGGGTGATGGCGTCAGCCACGGTCATCCCGGGCAGGCCGTTGCGCGGCTGCCGGTACTGGTTGATGAGATCGATGAGCACAATGGCGTTGGTGACCACGATGCCCACGAGCATCAGCATCCCGATCAGCGATGGCAGCCCGAGGGGAACGCCGGTCGCCAGCAGCAGGGCCACGGCTCCGGTGGCTGCGAAGGGCACGGAGACCAGCAGGATCAGCGGCTGGATCAGGGACTTGAAGGTTGCCACCATGATGACGTAAACAATGGCGATGGCCGCGAGGAGGGCCAGGCCCAGTTGCTGGAAGGATTCCGCCTGCTGGGTGGTGGCGCCGCCGAGTTCCGCGGTGACACCCGGGGGGAGGCTGACTTCCGCAAGGCGCTTCTGCACTTCTGCGTTCACCGCGCCAAGGTTGGAGCCCGACGGCGTGACTGACACTTTCGCGGTCCGCTGACCGTTGCTTGCGGTAATGGAGACCGGGACGTCCACCTGTTCCACAGAGGCAATGCTGCCCAGGGTCACCGGAACAGCGCCTGCCGGCAGGGCGATGTTGCGCACCGCCTCGATGCTGGTGAACCGGGTGCCCTTGCCGATCTGCACTGGGAAGTCGTTGGTGTCGATCCGGACGGTTCCGGCCGGGATAGGACTGATGGTGGCGGCGAGGACGCCGGCCACCTGTTCCTCGTTCAGTCCTGCGGCGGCTGTCTTGGCCCGGTCCACCTTGACCTGGACCACGGGCTGGCTGGCGGCCAGGTTGGTGGTCACTTCACTGGTTTCCGGGACGCCGGTCATGGCCTCCACCATGGCGTCACTGGCCGTGCGGAGATCCTCGGACGTGGCCGCCTTGATGGTGATGTCCACTGTGGAGGAGGTTCCGAAGCCGCCCTGCTGGGAGCCCACGGTGACCTTTCCGGAACCGGCCACCTTGGCCAGTTCCGTGCGGACTGTTTCCTGGAGCCTGGCCTGGTTCGCCTTTTCATCCGTCACCACAGTAAAGGTGGAGTTGGAGGAGCCGGAGGAGGTCAGCGCGGCAAAGCCCGCCTGGGCGTTGCCGGACGTGACCTGGACATTCTTGACGCCGTCGATGCCGCGGAGGACCTCTTCGAGCTTCACGGCTGCCGAGCTGGTGTCCGCCAGGCTCGTGCCCGCCGGCATCACCTGGCGGACGGTCATGCTGTTCTGGCCGGAGTCGCCCAAGAGGTTGGTTGCAAGCAGCGGAGTCATGGCGCCCGTCCCGCCGAGCACCAGCAGGGCGGCAACCAGCGTCCAGACCGGATGCTTCTGGGTCTTGCTGAGGATCGGCAGGTACGCGCGCTGGAGCGGGCTCTTTTGTTCCGCTTCGTGGGCTTTGGCCAGGGCAGCGGCGGCCGCTTCACGTGCGGCGGCTGAGCCGGGTGCGGCGGTGGCCGGGCTCTTGAGGAACCAGTAGGCGAGCACGGGGACGATGGTCAGGGACACCAGCAGGGAGGCCAGCAGGGCCATGGTGACTGTCAGCGCGAACGGGCGGAACAGTTCGCCGGCCAGCTCGCCGACGAAGGCGATGGGCAGGAAGACTGCCACGGTGGTCAGCGTCGAGGCGGTGATGGCGCCGGCCACTTCGCGGATGGCGGTAAGGATGGCGGCGACCTTCTCCTCGCCGTAGCTCAGGTGCCGCTTGATGTTCTCGATGACCACGATGGAGTCGTCCACCACCCGGCCGATGGCGATGGTGAGCCCGCCCAGGGTCAGGATGTTCAGCGAGTAGCCGGTCGCCGAGAGCCCGATGAAGGTCACCAGGAGCGAGAGCGGAATGGACACCGCCGTTACCAGGGTGGAGCGGGTGGACATCAGGAACACGAGAATGACGGCGACGGCAAAGCCAAGCCCCAGCAGGCCCTCGGTGGTGAGGTCCTTGATGGACTTCTCGATGAACGGCGCCTGATCGAACACGGCCGTGAACTTGGCGTTGGATCCCAGCTCGGCCTCAAGGTCGGCCAGCGAGTCGTTCACTGCGTGGGAAATGCCCACCGTGTCGCCTTCAGGCTTCTTGGTGACCGAGACTGCCAGGGTCTCCTCGCCGTTCGTCCGGGTGATGGACGTGCGTTCGTCGTCGCGCAGGCTGACATCCGCCACCGTGCCGATCGTGGCCCCGTTTTTCGCGCCGCCCAGGGGCAGCGACTTGATGGTGTCCAGCGAATCCACCGGGCTGCCGATCTGCAGGGACAGGGTTTTGCCCTGCTCCTCGATGGTGCCCGCCGGGATCAGGGAGCCGTTGTTGCCCAACGCATTCCGGATGGACTCAATGGTGGCGCCGGACGCGGCCATTGCCTCGGGCCGGGGGAGGACTTCGATGTGCTGGGTCGCTCCGCCGGTCACATCGGCGCCGCGGACGCCGTCGATTTTCTGGAGCCGGGGAACGGAGAGCCGCTGGAGGTCGGCGTTCAGCTCACTGAGCGGTTTGTCCGAGGACACCGCCAGGAACACGATGGGGAAGTCGCTGATGCTGCCGGCGAACGCCTGCGGCTGCACGTCCTCGGGCAGGGCACGCTTGGCGTTGGAGATGGCCCGGTCAATCTGGTTCCGGGCCCGGTCCAGGTTGGTCCCGTAGGTGAAGACCATGGTGATCTGGGAGGAGCCGTTACGGGATGTCGAGGACGTTGACTCCAGGCCCTCCACCCCGTTCAAGGCGGTCTCCAGCGGTGCGCTGACCTGTTTGTCAACCACTTCCGGCGAGGCGCCGGGCATGGCGGTCAGGACGGTTATCTGCGGGAACTCGATGGACGGAATGAGTTCCTGCTTCAGCGATGACATGGTGATCACACCGAACACCGATGCGAAGACGGTGATCAGCGCGATCAGCGCCCGGTTTGCCAGTGAAAGTTGTGCCAGCCGGAACATCGCAAGGTCTCCTGTGGGGTTGACGGACTGCTGGGACACGACCTGCCCGCCAGGCCTGATTTGCCCGCCAGACCGGCGCTGCGTCAGTGGTTGGCGGGAACGCTTTCCAGCTGGAGTGACTTGGCGGTAGCCGCCTCGATCGCCGCAGCCAGTTCCGGGTTCTCATCAAGCTTCACACCGTAGCCGGGCATCATGTCCTTGAGTTTGCCCTGCCAGCCCTTGAAGCTCTTGGGGAAGGCCTTCTGCAGCAGTTCAATCATGATGGGCACCGCCGTGGAAGCGCCCGGCGAGGCGCCCAGGAGCGCACCGATCGAGCCGTCGCGGCCGGCGATGACTTCAGTGCCGAACTGCAGCACGCCGCCCTTTTTCGGATCCTTCTTGATGATCTGTACACGCTGACCGGCGGTGATCAGTTCCCAATCGCCGTCCTTGGCCTCGGGGTAGTACTCCCGAAGCGCCTCGACCTTGTCGCCGTGGCGCTTGGCCACCTCCTTGACGAGGTACGCGGTGAGGTCCATGTTGTCCTTCGCCACGGCGAGCATCGGAATGATGTTGCCGGGGCGGATGGACAGGGGCAGGTCCAGGTACGAGCCGTTCTTCAGGAAGTTGGTGGAGAAGCCGGCGTAGGGGCCGAACAGGAGGGAGCGCTTCCCGTTGACGTAGCGCGTGTCCAGGTGCGGCACGGACATGGGCGGGGCGCCCACGGAGGCCTGGCCGTAGACCTTGGCGCTGTGCCGGGCCGCGAGGGCCTCGTCGGTGCAGCGGAAGAACTGGCCGGACACGGGGAAGCCGCCGTAGCCCTTGCTCTCCGGAATGCCGGATGCCTGCAGGAGGTGCAGGGCGCCGCCGCCCGCACCAACGAACACAAACTTGGCGTGGATCCTGCCGTGTTCACCGGACCGGGGGTGCTTCAGCGAAAGGTCCCAGCCGCCGTCGGACGCCTTTGAAATGCCGGTCACGTCGTGGCCGTAATTAACCTCGACGCCGTTGTTCCCAAGGTACGTGGTCAGCTCACGGGTCAGTGCCCCGAAGTCGACGTCGGTGCCCTCGGCGGCGCGGGTGGCAGCGATGCGCTGCTTGGGGTCGCGGCCCTTGACGATGAGAGGCGCCCACTTGGCGATCTGTGCGTGGTCCTCGGAGTACTCCATGCTGCGGAACAGCGTATGAGGCTTCAGTGCCTCATAGCGGGTCTTGAGGAACTTGGTGTTGTTTTCGCCGATGACGAAGCTCATGTGCGGCACGGTGTTGATGAAGCCCTTGGGCGAACCGATCAGCTGCTCGTCCACCAGGTGGGACCAGAACTGCCGGGACAGCTGGAACTGCTCGTTAATCAGCAGGGCCTTGGCGGGGTTGACCGAGCCGTCTTTGGCTGCGGGGGAGTAGTTGAGCTCGCACAATGCGGCATGGCCGGTTCCGGCGTTATTCCAGGGGTCGGAGCTCTCCAATCCCGGCTGGTCAAGGCGCTCGAACAGGGAAATGGTCCAGTTCGGCTCAAGCTGCTTGATGAACGCACCCAGGGTGGCGCTCATGATGCCGCCGCCAATCAGGACGACGTCGGCATGTTGGGTCTTTGATATGAAGGTCACAATCAGTCTCCGATAGCAGCGGCTCTGGCTGTCAAAGAATATCCCTGCCCGGCCCGCATACTGAAATTGGGCCCGGCCGTCAAGGCTTTAGCTGCACCTTCGTGAAAACTTCATTCAGGACCGGCGACGCCGGATAACTGCTGACGCGGTCGGACAATGCAAGCGCCGAGATGGGGAAGGCGATGGGAACGGCCGGGACCGTGGCAGCGATCTGGGCGTTGATGGTGTGGTAGAGCTCGTCGCGTTCTTCGCCGGCGGGCAGGCCGCGGGCCCGGTTGATCTTGGAGAAAACCTGCGGGTCCTGGTAGCCGAACTCGCCATTCTTCTCGCCAAAGAGGGGGCCTACAAAGTTTTCGGCGTCGGAGTACGCGCCGTTCCAGCCGAGCAGATGGAGGGCGTGGTCGCCGGGGGACTGCACTTTCTGGAGGTACCCGTCGGCCCAGTCCACCGGGACAGGCTTGACGTTGAAGCCGACGGCGGTCAGCTGCCGGCTGAGCTCGGCATAGATCTTCTCGGGCGTGGGGAGGTAGGGGCGGGTGGCGTTGAGCGGATAGTAGAACCGGAGTTCTTCCCCCGCATAGCCCGCCTCGGCCAGGTAGGCCTTCGCCTTGGCCGGATCGTGGCCCAACGCCGGAGCCTCGTTGTTGAAGCCGCTGATCTTTGGCGGAACAAACTGGGTGGCCTTGGAGGTGTTGTCGATGAAGAACTTGCGGATCAGGGTGTCTTTGTCGATGGCAAGCTCGATGGCCTGCCGGACTTTGGTGTTTTGGAGGATGGGGATTTCCTGGTTGATGCCCAGGTACATCACGGAGAACGGGTCGCGCTGGACAATCTGCATGCCCCGCTTGACGAGCTGATCGAAGTTCCCCACCGTGACGGCGTCGTAACCGTCGATCTTGCCGTCCAGCAGCGCCTGAAGCCTGGTCTGCGGATGATCGTACGTAACGAAGTTAATGGTGGAGATTTGTCCGCGTTCACCCCAGTAGTCCCCATGGGTGATCAGGCGGACGCTTGTTTCGTCCCAGGCCGCCAGTTTGAACGGTCCGGTTCCCACCGGATTGGTGGCGAAGGACGAGACAGCGTTGCTGTGCCGCGTCTGGTCCAGTACGTCGGCTGTGCCCGAGGCCAAAGCTGCCGGGGAAGCCATGGCGAAGGCCGGCAGGGTCAGGGCCTGGAGGAAGGCCGTGAAGGGCTGGGTGAGGTCGATCCGGACGGTGTCCGGTGAGACTGCGGTGCAGCTCTTGAAGATGGAGAGCACGGCGTCGTCGGAGTGCGCTTTGAACACGCTTTTGAACGTGATGCCCGGCGCCTTCGTCCGCAGTTCCGGGGAGAACGCAAACCAGCGGTTGAAGTTCTGGCATACGGCGTCGGCATTAAAGGGCGTGCCGTCCTGGAAGGAGACACCGCTGCGGAGCTTGAAGGTGTAGCTGCGGCCCTCGTCCGATTCGGTCCACTCCGTGGCCAGCAGCGGGGTGGGTTTGCCGGTGGTCTGGTCCACACCCACCAGGCCTTCGAGGATTTGCCGGGTGACGCGGTGACTTTCAACATCACTTGAGAGCGCCGGGTCCAGTCCCAGCGGCTGGGAGGCGGTGCCGAAGGTGAAGGTCTGGGTGGGCTCCCCGCCGGCGGCCGCCGTGGAGGGAGAGGTTGATGAAGGTGATGGCGACGGGTTACCGGTACAGGCCGTCAGGCCTAACGCCATAAAAACGGCGCCGGTCTTGATGACCGTTCGCCGCGATGTACTGCTGGGCACTCGTCTATCACCTCTGGGCTGTCACTGGCCGGCGCCGCGGGGTGCGGGCCAGTGACACAGTCTAATTGACCGGTCTTGGTGTTCCCTGTACCCGCGCGGGGGACAACTGCCCATGGGCCGGAACATCCCGTCGGCCCGTCCTTGCTGGAACGGGCCGACGGGATGTCATGGTGCTTCCTGGACGTGAGCCCGGGTTACGGGCGGTCGTGGGTTACTTGGGCATCAGGACGGTGTCAACGAGGTAGACGGTGGCGTTCTTGGTCTGCACGCCGCCGCAGATGACGTTGGCGCCGTCGACCTGGAGCGCATCGCCGCTGCCGGTAACGGTGACGGTGCCGCCCTGGACCGTGGCGTGGGTTCCGGCGATCTTGTCCGGGGTGATCTGGCCGGGCACCACGTGGTACGTCAGGATCTTGCTCAGCAGGGCGTCATCGGTCTTCAGGGTCTCGATGGTGGCTGCATCGATCTTGGCAAACGCGTCGTCCACCGGGGCGAAGACCGTGAATTCCGCTCCGTTGAGCGTGTCCACCAGGTCAACCTTCGGGTTCAGCTTGCCCGAAACAGCTGACGTGAGGGTGGTCAGGAGGGGGTTGTTGGACGCGGCAACTGCTACCGGGTCAAGCGCCATGCCGGAGACTGAACCTGCGCCGGTGGGGACCTGCTCGGCGTAGCCGGCGCAGCCCGCGCCCACGAGATTTGCTGCCGGATCCATGGCGGAGGCGCTGGCTGACGCTGAGGGTGAGGGAGCCATGCTGGACGGCGCAGCGGCCGGAGCGGAGGAGCTGGGGGTCGTTGTGGCTGTCCCACCGCAGGCGGTAAGGCTCAGCAGGGCTGCAGCTGCAACGCCTGCGACGGTGAAGGATGTGCGCTTGAATGACTGCATTTCGGTTCTCCTTGGTTGTGCCGATTTCTTGCCTGCCGCAGGCGTGGCGCCTGTGGCTTGACCTGTTCCGACTGTGGGCACCTGCCCTTGGCCGGTGTCTCACGGGGTATTCGGGAGGAGCGCCGAAATAGATGGGTGGATCGAAAATTCTTTTTTCGAATCGCTGTTTTTGGGTTAACGGCAGAGATCCCGGCCGTGGGCCCGGGATCTCTGAATGTTGTGCGCAAGGGGGGACTTGAACCCCCACGCCCGAAGGCACAGGAACCTAAATCCTGCGTGTCTGCCAATTTCACCACTCGCGCTTGGCAGGTGCCGGTGTCCTCTTCTCCTCCTCCCGGCCAGCGGCTGGACAAGGAAGGGAAGCGTACGACGGCGGATGCCAGTAACCATTGTAGCCTCGGGGGAGGGCAGCTCCTGTCTGTCCCTGCCGCCTCCGGTTCGCCGGTGGCTGGCTGCCCTACGCGTCCAATTTGAGGTCGCGCCGCAGTTTCGCCACATGCCCGGTGGCCCGCACGTTGTATTGGGCCAATGACACCCGGCCGTCGGGATCGATCACGATGGTGGACCGGATCAGGCCTTCGTAGGTGCGGCCGTAGTTTTTCTTTTCGCCCCAGGCCCCGTAGGCCTCAGCCACCGCATGGTCCTCGTCGGAAAGCAGCGGGAAACTAAGATCCTCCTTGGCGGCAAAAGCGGCCAGCTTTTCCACGGAGTCGGGGGAGACCCCCAGGACGCGGTAACCGGCCGACGCGAAGGACGCCAGGTTGTCGCGGAAGTCACACGCCTCTTTGGTGCAGCCGGGTGTGGACGCGGCCGGGTAGAAGTAGACGATGGTGCTGGTGCCCTGTCCTGAGGCCAGGCTCACGTCCTGACCCGACGAATCCTTCAGGGTGAAACCGGGCGCCACTGCACCGGTCAAAAGTCTTTCAGCCATTGTTTATCTCCTTGTTGCAGGCGTGACACACCAGTCTAGTAAGCATCCGGAAACCGGTGCGAAGCAGCCTTAGCTATACTTGCTTGTATGCCTGACATGGATCGCTGGCCCACGGGGCGCTTACTATCGACTGCGGCGCGCCTTGTGGAACACTCCTGGAACGAAAAGCTCAGTGCTATCGGCCTGACCCATGCCGGCGTCATCGCCATCGAAGTTCTGGCAGCCCAAGGGCCCATGACACAGGCCCAGCTGGCCCAGTTTGTCCGTGTCCAGGCCCAGACGATGGGAAAGACCCTCACGCGGCTGGAAGCCCACGGGCATGTTGTTCGCGTTCGCAGCACTTCTGACCGCCGCAGCCAGGTGGTTTCCCTGACCGACAGCGGCCGGGAAGCAGCGGTAGCAGCCGTGGAAATGGAACGGTCGGTCCTGGCCGCAGCGACCATCGATCCGGACGTCCTGCGTCAGGAGCTCCAGGCAGTGGTTCGTGAGCTGGCCAGCCAGTTCGCGTCGCCTGCTGCCCGTGCCCTCGTGGACGGCGCACCGCTGGGCTAAGAGTTACCCGGCTTTCGGAAAACAAGCACGGCATCACACCTGCAGGCAATGCAGCGGTGGTGCCTCTTTTTTGTCCGTCCCGTCTTAGCTGTGGAGCCAGTGCAGGCATTCGTCGCCCAGGGTCCGGGCGGAACCGGGCATAAACTGGCACAGGCCGTCCGGGCCGCAGACTTTTCTTGGGGGAAAACAATGAAGCGACTGGCCCTCGTGGTCCTGGCTGTACCGCTCTTCCTGACCGGCTGTGTTGTGCCCTATGGCGGCGATGACTCCGTCACCACTCCGACCGCCGCAGCTGACGGCTATGCGCGCCTGGATAAGGCCGGCATTGAACAGATCAAGGCTTCGAAGGCAGTGCGGTTGAATATGTCCTCGGGCCGGCTCACCAAAGAGAGTGTCGGCCTGGAAGACGGCAGCAGCCAGGCGCCGGACGTCCAGACACGCGACGGAGAGATGACACTCGATATCCAGGGGCCCGCCGGTACCGTCAGCGCCCGGACGGACCGGCTCCGGCTCAACGGCCTGAACACCCGATCCGATTTCACTGAGGTCACGTACTTCCTCACAGCCCGGACCCTGGAGGACTACAAGGCCCTGATTCGCGAGGGCGTCGACCGCTATGGCATCGACAGCGGATCAGCCGAGGGCTGGATTGAGTCAATCTCCAGCCGGCCCGGGAAAGAAAGCGACTTCGCCCTGACCCCGGGCACGTCAACAGGACTTCAGGTCACGTACGATCTCCGCTATGACGGTTCGAAAGATGTTCAGGTCATCATCGTGCACGTCGATCCGGTGCCGGCTGGGAGCTGAACGGTTCCTTCAGCGGTGGCCTGGCCGAACGTCAGGCGCCTGCCGGAAGAAACTAAATGGCCCGGAAATAGTCCGGTCCTGAATTTCAGGGGAAAGCGAAACCCCGCCTTCAGGCTTGCGGCCTATGAAGACGGGGTTTCCGTGGTGCACCCCCCGGGACTTGAACCCGGAACCCATTGATTAAGAGTCAATTGCTCTGCCAATTGAGCTAGAGGTGCATCTCTTCGCGGTGATCTTCGTGGCTTTTTCTTTCCCCGTTGATCTCCGCAACGACATGAAACTCTACACGAACTTTATGCCCGTGTGAAATCGACGCCGTCGGCGTTCCTTCGGTCAGGCCGGAGGGGCCAAAACCAGCACAAAATCAGGGTTTTGGTTGTTGCTGAGAAGCCAGAATCCGCCCTCCGGGGTGCGGATGACGTCCCGGATCCTGCCATACTCCCGTGTGAAATGGGCCACAGGCGCGTGGGCTTCTTCGCCGCTGAGGGCGACAGTCCAGAGGCGTTGGCCGCGAAGCGCCCCGAGGAAGGCCGTGGATCCCACGATCTCCAAACCGCTGGGGGAGGATTCTGCCGTCGACGGCCACACGACTTTCGCATCGAGGAACTCCCCGCGGTGCGGTGCGCCGGTCACTGCGGGCCAGCCATAATTGCCGCCCGGCACGATCAGGTTGAGCTCATCATTGACATCCGGGCCGAATTCGCTGGCCCACAGCCTGCCTTCGCTGTCCCAGGCCAGGCCCTGAACGTTCCTGTGGCCGAGGCTGTACACCGCGTTGCCGAAGGGGTTGCCGGGTGCGGGGCCGCCGTCCGCAGTCAGCCTCAGGATCTTCCCGCCCAGCGCATCCGGATTCTGCGGCTGGTCCCTGCGCTGGGAATCACCCGTGCCCACATAGAGGAAGCCGTCCGGGCCAAACCGGATCCGGCCGCCGTTGTGGGTTCCTGCCTTTGGGATGCCAGTGAAAATAACGTCCGGATCGCCAAGCGTCAGTGACCCGTCAGGTCCTTCGGTCACCGTGACACGGGCAATGCGGTTGTCCTCGGCGGACGTGAAGTACATGTAGAGGTAGCTGTCGGCGGGAAATTGTGGCGAGAGCGCCAGCCCTAGCAGGCCCCCTTCGCCGCCCGGGGTCACACCGGGGACCTGGCCGATAGTGGTGGCCCGGCCGTCCTTGACTGCCTTGAGAAGCGCAGAATCACGCTCGGAAATGATGGCCGTGCCGTTCGGCAGGAACACGGCGGCCCATGGAATATCGAGCTGGAGATCAAGCCGGGTCTGAACCGCCGGAGCGACAGCGGTGCCTGGCCCGGGCCCCGCTGTCCCGGTCCCCGCTGTCCCGGGTGCGGGACGTGCCGGGCCGGGTCCTGTACCCGCCACGCTGCCGGTTGGCGCGTCGTTTCCGCCCCCTGTGCAGCCGGACAATACCAAGGCCACGCAGAGAGCCAGGGCGCCGGCACGGGGTGCAGCGGCCGCCAGGGACCGGCTCGCTAAGCCGGTGCCGTCAGCGGCGGGTCCGGCGGGGAGCGCGGAACCCGGCGGCCTCGGCGTGGGCCGCCGACTCGAACCAGACATCGGCCGTGGTCTGCTCATAGTCCGGGTGCCCCTCCTCGTAGTAGACCATTGCGCTGGCGTCACCCTTGACATCGAAATCGGCCGGGCCACTGCCATCCGGTCCGGGGGACGCGGAGCCGGCGCCGTAGGGCTGGTCAGCGGCAAGATGGCCCATCGGTTCGGCCCCTTGCTCGGAGCGGCCGCCGGCAGCCGCTGCCGGTTCGGCCCCCTGCTCGTGCCTGGCGGGAGGCGTTTCGCGGGCATTTCCCCCGGGATATACCGCTGCGTCGTCCGCTGTCAGGGCATCAGCAGCTGCTGTTTCTGCGCCAGGAAGCGTCGGGGCGTGCGGGTCTGTGTACTCCGCGTGATGAACGTAGCCAGTGTCCTGGCCAGCCTGGCGGCCGGTCTCGTTGACTTCCTGCGCATCCGCACCCGGTAGGGCGGCGGCTCCAGTACTTGCCGCTCCGGTGGCTGCGCCTGTGTGTGCATCGGAGCCAGCCCTGTGGCTGGCCGCCGGAGTTGCCCCGCCGGCTTCAGACCACTGCGTTTCCCACTCGTCTTCCGCTTGCCGCGCCGAATCAGTCCGGCTGCCGCCAGCCTGCGTACCGGCAGCATCCGCGTCGGGCGCCGTGGTCTCTCGGGGTGATGTGGGTCCTGCAGCGGCAGCGGGCCCTGCAGCGGACCGCCCGGCGGCCAGCGGCTCCCCGGCTTCTTCGGGTTCCCGTGTCGCCGGCATCCCAGGCGAAGGCAGGGTCTCCTGTCCGGACACGGCATCCGTTCCGGTGCCGGTCTCCGGAGCTGCGTCCATTCTCCGCGCGGCGGCCGGCTCGCCGGCAGCCTCCACGGGGGTGCGGGTTTCCGGGCTTGCCACAAAGTCCTGCTGACCAGCCGCTGTTCCAGTCCGCGCGGGTGTTTCGTCCGCAGTTGTTGGGGGCGCGGGTTCCGCCGCACCGCCGAAACCGGCTGCACCCGGGAGGCCCGCCGTACCGGCGGCCTCCGCAGAGGCTGCCGCGCTCCCACCCGACAGGCCGCCGTCGTGCCGGACTGTGTCTGAGCCGCGGGTATTGCCGGCGCTGTTGCGGTTCAGGAGCCACCACACAACCCCCACAATCAGCACAATTGCAATGATCCAGAAGATAAAATCCATAACAGGCCCTTCAGTCCGGATGGCATGGTTACTGTTCCCTGACGGTACGTCGGGGCCAATGTGGCTGTCTAGGCTCCCGGAGGTCCGGGGCGGGGATCGAAGCAGGTCAAAGCCATGGCTACCAGCGGCGGGACCCCTCGAAAGGTGCCATTCTTACCGGACAGGCCGGGTGTATGGGGCAGCGTAAGCAGTCCGGGAGTGCCTGACCAAGCCGATTCCCGGGAGCCGCAAGACCGTGTGTCTCAATATATGAGACACCCGTCCACTATTTGAACGAAAATAATGCCGAAAATGGCTTGTGCGGCGGTTTCCGGTTCGTTCGCTCCCGCTCGGAGTCATAGACTTTGAGCCATGAGTGCCGACAGCCAAACAACAACTGAGAACAAGCCTGACATCAAGCCCCGCAGCCGGGTTGTCACCGACGGGATTCACGCCGCCCCCGCGCGTGGCATGTTCCGGGCCGTCGGTATGGGCGACGACGACTTCGCGAAGCCGCAGATCGGCGTCGCAAGTTCGTGGAACGAAATCACTCCCTGCAACCTGTCCCTGAACCGGCTTGCCCAGGGCGCCAAGGAAGGCGTCCACGCGGGTGGGGGGTTCCCCATGCAGTTCGGCACCATCTCCGTTTCAGACGGCATTTCGATGGGCCACGAGGGCATGCACTTCTCCCTGGTCTCCCGCGAAGTCATTGCCGACTCCGTGGAAACCGTGATGCAGGCAGAGCGCATCGACGGCTCGGTACTGCTGGCCGGCTGCGATAAGTCCCTGCCCGGCATGCTGATGGCCGCGGCCCGCCTGGACCTGGCCAGCGTTTTCCTCTACGCCGGTTCCATCATGCCGGGCTGGGTCAAGCTGGAGGACGGTTCCGAAAAGGAAGTCACCCTCATTGACGCCTTCGAGGCTGTGGGCGCCTGCGCCGCAGGCAAGATGAGCATGGAGGACCTGACCCGCATCGAAAAGGCCATCTGCCCGGGCGAAGGCGCCTGCGGCGGCATGTACACCGCCAACACCATGGCCTGCATCGGCGAAGCGCTGGGCATGTCACTGCCGGGTTCCGCCGCTCCGCCCTCGGCAGACCGCCGTCGTGACGAATTCGCCCGCAAGTCCGGCGAAGCGGTAGTCAACCTGCTCCGACTGGGCATCACAGCCCGCGACATCATGACCAAGAAGGCCTTCGAGAACGCCATCGCCGTGACCATGGCCTTCGGTGGTTCCACCAACGCGGTCCTGCACCTGCTGGCCATCGCCCGCGAAGCCGAGGTCGAACTGAGCCTCGAAGACTTCAACCGCATCGGCGACAAGATCCCGCACCTGGGCGACCTGAAGCCGTTCGGCCGCTACGTGATGACTGACGTCGACAAGATCGGCGGCGTGCCGGTCATCATGCGCGCACTGCTCGACGCCGGCCTGCTGCACGGGGACTGCCTCACCGTCACCGGCAAGACCGTCGCTGAAAACCTTGCAGCGATCAACCCGCCGGATTTGGACGGCAAGATCCTGCGCGCCCTGGACAACCCGATCCACAAGACCGGCGGCATCACCATCCTGCACGGTTCGATGGCCCCCGAAGGCGCCGTGGTCAAGAGCGCAGGCTTCGACGCCGACGTCTTTGAAGGGACCGCCCGGGTATTCGAGCGCGAGCAGGGCGCACTGGAAGCGTTGGACAACGGCAAAATCCACGCCGGTGACGTCGTGGTGATCCGCTACGAAGGCCCCAAGGGCGGCCCGGGCATGCGCGAGATGCTCGCCATCACCGGAGCCATCAAGGGTGCCGGGCTGGGCAAGGACGTCCTGCTGCTCACTGACGGCCGCTTTTCCGGCGGCACCACCGGGCTGTGCATCGGCCACGTCGCCCCCGAAGCTGTCGACGGCGGCCCCATCGCCTTTGTCCAGGACGGCGACCGGATCCGTGTGGACATCGCGGCCCGCAGCTTCGATCTCCTGGTGGACGACGCCGAACTCGAAGCCCGCAAGGTCGGCTGGGAGCCGCTCCCGGCCCGATACACCAAGGGCGTGCTCGCCAAGTACGCCAAGCTCGTGCACAGCGCCTCCACCGGCGCCTACTGCGGGTGATGCCGAGGGCCCCTTGCATGGAGCGCTGAGCGCCCCATGCAAGGGGCCCTCGGCATCACCCTTATTAAGCCGTTCCCGGCTTTGGTGGGTGGCTGAGGGAGCTTGATCCCTTCCCTGATGGGATCAATCAGTGGACTATGCAGTCCACATGGTGAGATCGGGTGTCGTCTCGTTGACACCCGTCACACCAGAGGGAAAACTGAACGCATGACTTTCGTTACCGTCGGCACCGTCGTCGTCCTTACCAAGCGCGTGGCACACTAGCCCCGGCAACGAACTGTCACGCGCAAACCCCTCGAAGAGCCGCCAAGGCTGAGGGGTTTTTTTATTCCCCGCAGTTCCAAGAAACACAAGTGATCCACAAGGAAGAGTCCGATGAGCAAAGGATCGCCGATCAGCCCCTCGCTGATGGCTACTAAGTCCGCTGGAGCCCCCAAGGCTCCGGAACGTGCCGATCGAACGGCAGACCACGCCGCCGTCGTCACTGATCTTGCCGCTGTCTCTCCTGTCCTTGGGCCGAACACCGTTGTACCCCCAACGGTGATGACCGGCTCAGAAGCTATTGTCCGCTCGCTCGAAGAACTCGGCGTGGACGATATATTTGGTTTGCCTGGTGGCGCGATCCTGCCTACCTATGACCCCTTGATGGCCTCCAGGATGAATCACGTCCTGGTCCGTCACGAACAGGGAGCCGGCCACGCCGCGCAAGGCTATGCCATGGTTACGGGCCGGGTGGGCGTCTGCATCGCCACCTCGGGTCCTGGTGCCACCAACCTCGTTACCGCCATCATGGACGCCCACATGGACTCCGTGCCGCTGGTGGCCATCACCGGCCAGGTATCCAGCGGTGTGATCGGCACCGACGCGTTCCAGGAAGCCGACATTGTTGGCATCACCATGCCAATCACCAAACACTCGTTCCTGGTGACGAACCCCAACGACATCCCGCACGTGATGGCCGAGGCCTTCCACCTGGCCTCGACCGGCCGTCCCGGTCCGGTGCTGGTGGACGTGGCGAAAGATGCCCAGCAGGGCCAGATGACGTTCTCCTGGCCGCCGAAAATCGACCTCCCCGGCTACCGTCCGGTGACCCGGGGGCACAACAAGCAGGTCCGCGAGGCGGCCAAGCTGATTGCCGCCGCCAGCAAGCCTGTCCTCTATGTGGGCGGCGGTGTGGTGAAAGCCCACGCCGCGGCTGAACTCCGCGAACTGGCGGAGCTGACCGGAGCCCCGGTGGTCACCACCCTCATGGCGCGCGGCGTGTTCCCGGACTCGCATCCGCAGCACGTGGGCATGCCGGGCATGCACGGTACGGTTTCGGCCGTGACCGCCCTGCAGCAGTCCGACCTCCTGATCACCCTAGGAGCGCGCTTCGACGACCGTGTGACCGGCGTGCTGAAGACCTTTGCCCCGAACGCCAAGGTCATCCATGCCGACATCGATCCTGCGGAGATTTCCAAGAACCGCACCGCCGATGTGCCCATCGTGGGTTCGGTCAAGGAAATCATCCCCGAGCTCACCGAGGCCGTCCGGTCACAGTTCGACGCGTCCGGCACCCCGGACCTCACCACGTGGTGGGCTTTCCTGAACAACCTCAAGGAAACCTATCCTCTGGGCTGGACCGAACCGGACGACGGGCTCACCGCCCCGCAGCGTGTCATCGAACGGATCGGCGCGCTGACCGGCCCCGAAGGCATCTATGTTGCCGGCGTAGGCCAGCACCAGATGTGGGCCGCGCAGTTCATTAAGTACGAGCGTCCGCATGCCTGGCTGAACTCGGGCGGTGCCGGCACCATGGGCTACGCCGTGCCGGCTGCAATGGGTGCCAAGGTGGGGGAGCCGGACCGGGTGGTCTGGGCGATCGACGGCGATGGCTGCTTCCAGATGACCAACCAGGAGCTGGCCACCTGTGCCATCAACAAGATCCCCATCAAGGTTGCCGTCATCAACAACTCCTCGCTGGGCATGGTCCGCCAGTGGCAGACCCTCTTCTATGAGGGCCGCTACTCCAACACGGACCTCAACACCGGCCACGAAACGGTCCGTATCCCGGACTTCGTCAAGCTGGGGGAGGCTTACGGCTGCGCTTCGTTCCGCTGTGAGCGGGACGAAGACATCGATGCGACCATCCAGAAGGCCCTCGAGATCAACGACCGTCCCGTGGTCATCGATTTTGTGGTGAGCCCCGACTCCATGGTGTGGCCGATGGTGCCCGCCGGCGTGAGCAACGACCAGATCCAGGTTGCCCGCAACATGACCCCGGAATGGGAAGAGGAGGACTGAGCATGACCCGCCACACACTGTCTGTTCTGGTTGAAGACAAGCCCGGTGTCCTGACGCGCGTCGCGAGCCTTTTCGCCCGCCGCGCCTTCAACATCAACTCCCTGGCCGTCGGCCCGACGGAAGTTCCGGGCATGTCCCGGATGACCGTCGTCGTCGACGCCGATGGTGACCTGATTGAACAGGTCACCAAGCAGCTCAATAAACTGGTCAACGTGATCAAGATTGTTGAGCTCACCTCCGAATCTTCCGTACAGCGAGACCACATCCTGGTCAAGGTACGTGCGGATGCCGCAACTCGTCTGCAGGTGACCCAGGCTGCAGACCTGTTCCGTGCTTCAGTGGTTGACGTCTCCACAGACTCCGTGGTCATTGAAGCAACAGGCCACCCCGAAAAGCTCACCGCACTGCTGTCAGTGCTTGAGCCCTTCGGCATCCGCGAAATTGTGCAGTCCGGCACCCTGGCCGTTGGACGGGGATCCCGCTCCATGAGTGACAGGGCATTGCGCAGCGCTTGATTCCCAAGCGCGGCACAACGCCCGTGCAGTACGCAGCACCACATTTACACCAGAAGAATCCACTCAAAAGGAGTTACGCAAGTGACTGAAATGTTTTACGACGACGACGCCGACCTTTCCATCATCCAGGGCCGCAAAGTCGCCATCGTCGGCTACGGCTCCCAGGGCCACGCCCACGCGCTGAACCTGCGCGACTCCGGCGTTGAAGTTGTCATCGCCCTCAAGGAAGGTTCTTCCTCGACCGCCAAGGCCCAGGATGCAGGCTTCACGGTCAAGACTGTTGCCGACGCTGCCGAATGGGCCGACGTCATCATGATCCTGGCTCCGGACCAGCACCAGCGCGCAATCTTCAACGACTCCATCAAGGACAAGCTGACCGCCGGCAAGGCCCTTGCCTTCGCCCACGGCTTCAACATCCGCTTCGGCTACATCGAAGCTCCCGAAGGCGTTGACGTCATCCTGATCGCGCCGAAGGCTCCGGGCCACACCGTGCGCCGCGAGTTCGAAGCCGGCCGCGGCATCCCGGACATCATCGCCGTCGAGCAGGACGCCACCGGTTCCGCGTGGGACCTGGCCAAGTCCTACGCCAAGGCCATTGGCGGTACCCGTGCAGGCGTCATCAAGACCACCTTCACCGAAGAGACCGAAACCGACCTCTTCGGCGAGCAGTCCGTCCTCTGCGGCGGCGTGTCGCAGCTGGTCCAGTACGGCTTCGAAACCCTGACCGAAGCCGGTTACCAGCCGCAGATTGCCTACTTCGAGGTGCTTCACGAACTGAAGCTCATCGTCGACCTCATGTGGGAAGGCGGCATCGCCAAGCAGCGCTGGAGCGTTTCCGACACGGCCGAATACGGCGACTACGTCTCCGGCCCCCGCGTCATCACCCCCGAGGTGAAGGAAAACATGAAGGCTGTCCTCGCGGACATCCAGAGCGGCGCCTTTGCCAAGCGCTTCATCGACGACCAGGACAACGGCGGCGTAGAGTTCAAGGCCCTGCGCGCCAAGGCCGAGCAGCACCCGATCGAGGAAGTCGGCCGCGAGCTGCGCTCCCTCTTCGCGTGGCAGCAGCAGGACGCGGACTACGTAGAGGGCTCGGCAGCCCGCTAAGGCTGCTGTGCCGGTACCCGTTCCGGGTGCCATGGTGGGGGCCGGGTTCACTTAACAATGTGAGCCCGGCCCTTCCGTCCGCCTAGACTTGTTCCATCCCAAGGACTGCAACGCAGAGGATCACCCGTGTCAAAACCCGTAGTACTGCTCGCCGAAGAACTTTCGCCCGCCACGATCGAGGCCCTGGGCCCGGACTTCGAAATCCGCCAGACCGACGGCGCCGACCGGTCCCAACTGCTTTCCGCCATCGCGGATGTGGACGCCATCCTGGTCCGCTCCGCCACCCAGGTGGACGCCGAAGCCATTGCCGCAGCCAAGAACCTCAAAGTCATCGCCCGCGCAGGCGTTGGCCTGGACAATGTTGACATCAAGGCCGCCACCCAGGCCGGCGTTATGGTTGTCAACGCCCCGACGTCGAACATCATCTCGGCGGCCGAATTGACCGTTGGCCACATCCTCAGCCTCGCCCGCCACATTCCGCAGGCAAGCTCGGCGCTCAAGGACGGCGAGTGGAAGCGCTCCAAGTACACGGGCATCGAACTGTTCGAGAAGAAGATCGGCATCATCGGCCTCGGCAGGATCGGCGCCCTGGTCGCCGCCCGCCTCAAGGGCTTCGACACCAAGATCCTCGCCTACGACCCCTACATCACCTCAGCCCGCGCGGCGCAGCTTGGCGTGCAGCTGGTGACCCTCGACGAGCTTCTCGCCCAGTCGGACTTCATCACCATCCACATGCCCAAGACGCCCGAGACGGTGGGCATGCTCGGCGCTGACGCCTTCAAGAAGATGAAGAGCACCGCGTACGTGGTCAACGTTGCCCGTGGCGGACTGGTGGACGAAGAAGCACTCTTCACAGCCCTCCAGGACCGCGAAATCGCAGGCGCCGGTGTTGACGTCTTCTCCAAGGAGCCCAGCACAGACCTGCCGTTCTTCAAGCTGGACAACGTCGTGGTCACGCCGCACCTTGGAGCGTCCACCGACGAGGCCCAGGAAAAGGCCGGCGTCTCCGTCGCCAAATCGGTACGCCTGGCCCTGGCCGGCGAACTCGTTCCGGATGCAGTGAACGTGGCCGGCGGCGTGATTGCCCCCGACGTCCGCCCGGGCATCCCGCTGATCGAGAAGCTGGGCCGCATCTTCACCGCCCTGACCCACGCGTCGCTCACCCAGTTCGACGTCGAGGTGGCCGGCGAAATCTCGTCCCTTGATGTCAAGGTGCTCGAACTCGCCGCCCTGAAGGGAATCTTCGCGGACGTCGTGACCGAACAGGTTTCCTACGTCAATGCGCCGGTCATCGCCGAACAGCGCGGCATCAACGTCCGCCTGATCACCACGCCGGACACCGAGTCCTACCGCAACCTCCTCACCCTGCGCGGAGCCCTCAGCGACGGCACACAGATTTCCGTCGCCGGTACCCTGACCGGGCCCAAGCAGGTCCAGAAGCTGGTGGGAATCAACGGCTTCGAGCTCGAGATCCCCATCAGCGAGCACCTCGTTGTGGTCTCCTACGCTGACCGCCCGGGCGTGATCGGAACCATCGGACACATCCTGGGCATGAACAACATCAACATCGCCGGCATGCAGGTGGCACGCCAGGACGAGGGCGGCCAGGTGCTCGCCCTGCTCACCATCGACAGCTCCGTGCCCCAGCAGGTGCTGGATGCCATCAAGGCCGGCATCGGTGCCGAGATGGTCCGAGAGGTCGATCTCGAAGACTGAGATCCGCAACACCGAGAATGACGCGCGGCCCGGGTTTTACCCCGGCCGCGTATGATTGGCCGGTCTGCTTACAATGGCTAGGTCCTGATTCAGGACAGCGCCGGCAGGCCGGCCAATACTTTTTGCACACCCGGCAGGAATTCCATGATGTCCGCTGTCCGCGGACCGTGGTGTGCGCACGCAATCCAGGTTTCAGGGAGCCCAATGAACGCCGTCCAGAGGTTCATCAGAAGCAAAGTGCTGCTGCTGACCGCGGCCATCTTGATCGCAGCAATGTGCTTGTCGGTCCTCGTCCAAGGTCAATCGCAAGCAGCATTGAAGCGAACGGTTGATGAAAACTCACGGGGTCTCTACGACGTCCTCGTCCAGGCCAAGGCCGGATCCTCACCGCTGATGCAGCCGGAGATCGCCAACGGCGGGGGAGGCATCAGCTTCGACCAGCTCGAGTCCATCCGCAAACTGTCCGAGACGTCCGTTGCCGCCCCTATCAGCCTCGTGTCACGCGTGACGCAGAACCTTGAAGCTCCCCGCCTCGATGCCATGGACTTCCTGGGCTACAACGCTGGCCTTGCCGGCACGGCCACCACGGACCAGGCGGCCGGAGCCACCGACCCCGCCAAATGGCCGGCAGCGGAGTCCGTGCTGAGTGACACGCCCAAGAAGTACCGTCTGACCGCCAGTGCGGTCAGCTCCGACGGCGTCTCCGAGCAGGTCCTGTTCAAGTCCTCCACCGAGGGCACACTGGGCAAGGCAAAGCTCGTCGAGGAACAGACTGCCGGTGGCACCAGCATCCGGATCGCACCTCCGGCAGGCGAAACAGGCATCAAGTTCCCCGCCCCGGCCGGCGGTTCCGAACATAACCTGTTCAACCTTTCTGTGTCGCTGCCACTGTCACCTGAGGTGACTGAGTCCGTTGTCGCCGTCGACCCGGTGGCTGAGCGCGCGCTGTTGGGTTCGGCAGGCGATTTCCTGGCTCCGCTGGAGAAGGCACCGCCCGCGGATGCCCGCAATGCCGGTGCCATCGGGCGCCACTTCGAAAGCCTCTTCACCAACGGCATCAGCATGGAAGACCTGGAAGAAGGCCCGGACTTCCTGGGCGTCAAGCTCAAGTACTGGGCGCCGCTGATGACCCAGTACCAGCAGGCCAAGCGGACCGGTCAGCTCACCGCTGACTCCCAGGGCATCCCCCTGATTGTGCGCTCCGGCACCTCCCTGGACCTGAAGTACAACGTCAAGATCGAGGAAGTGGACGCCTCCGGCAAGGTGGTCAAGGAAGTGGGCACGGCGTCGCGCTCACTGGACAAGGACTACCTGCCGTTCGTCTCCAAGGATCCGTTTGCACTGTCCTGGCCGGGTTCCACCGACCATTCCTCGCTTCTCGGCGCCCAGGGCAACTTCAACCAGGGCCTTTACACCCCGGCCACGTGGAGCACCGACTTTGCCGCCGCACCTAAGTACGCTGACGGCGAGGCAGCCGCCAACGGGGCCGTCCAGAAGACGGCCACCCCGGGGGACTGGGTCACGGTCAACCGGCTGCCGGAAAAGGGCGCCAACGGAGCCCCGGTTGACCAGACACAGCGTGAACCCGTGGATGAAAGGTCCTACCGCGAGGATCTGGCTACGGGGGAGAAACTCGCCGCCCCGCTGGCCATGGTCTACGGAACGTTCGACCCCTCGGCCGTTGAAGCAGCCGCCGGCGACGTCAACCGCCTTCCCCTGGGCGGCTACGATCCGACCCCGCTGACCCTCACCAAGGATGCCGACGGCAACGCCGTGGCCGCCACGGACCTCAAGCCCTCACTCAGCGCCACCGGGCTGGCCAGCCAGTCCGCCGGCGCCATCACCGACTACTACGGCCTTGCTGCGGCCCGCGGCTACAAGGACAACGCGGCCGTGATCGACGCTGTCCGCGTCCGGGCGAAGGCCCCCGGCAGCTGGAAGGAAGCACAGCCCGACGTCGAAAAGCTTGCCTCCGAGATCCGCGCGATGGGCCTGGAAGCCACCGTGGTGGCCGGTTCGGCGCGCGAGGACGCCAGCATCTTCGTCCCCGGATACTCCAAGGATGACGCCGGCAAGGAGTCCGACCTGGGCACCGTCCAGCAGTCCTGGGTCCGGCAGAACGCTGCCGACGCCGTCACGGGGTCACTGACCGGCACCAACGTCACGCTGCTGTTCCTGACCCTGTGCGGCGCCGCGCTGCTCACCGGTGCGTCCACGGTCAGCTACATCCGGAAACGCAAACGCGAAGCCGGGACCCTGCGCGCCATGGGCTGGACCCAGCGGCGGATCCGCAGCTGGGTGCTCGAGGAATTCGGGGTTGGCGCGGCACTGCTTGCGGTAGCCGGGATTGTGCTGAGCCTCGTGAGTTGGAGCCTGACCACGGCAGTTGTGTCCGCCGCCGTCCTGGCCCTCTATGCGGCAGCAGCCTTCTTCGCTGCACAGCAACTTCGCCACCGCGACGAAGTGGACCAGGAACCACAGCACGATGAGCGGCTGATCCCGGTGGATTCACCGCTGACCTTTGCCAACCGCCAGCTCAGCACCAACAAGTTCAACACCTTGTCCCTGGCAGTCGCAGTAGGTGTCTTCGGCGCCGCGGTGGGCGGCCTGGTGGCGTTGCTGATCGACATTCCCCGCGCTGCCGGCGCGAGCGCCCTCAGCGGACTTGCTGCGGCCAGCGTCGCCCTGCCGAGCATGATGCTGGCCCTCGCCGGTGTCGCCGTCGGCCTGATACTCACCCTGGTGACGGGCAGGTTTGAGCTGAACGCCAAACGCCAGTACCTGGGGATCCTCGAAGCGATGGGCTGGAACCCGGACATGCTCCGCCAGGTCCGCCTCTTCGAAAATGCGCTGGTGGGCACCGTGGCACTGCCACTGGGCGTCCTCGGCGCGCTGGGCATCGGGCTCCTCCTTGCCCCGTATGCCGCCCTATGGGCCGGCGTCGCCGGCCTCGTGGCTGTACTTTGCTGGATACCGATTGCAACGAAAGTGGTCCAATGACAAACCAGACGAATGTTCACCGGAGCCGGAGGTCCGGCGCTGCTGATGCGCCCCTGCAGACCCGCGCCAACACCATCGTCAAGGCCGCGGACCACGGGACCCCGCTGGAGCTGAGCGATATCACCATCCGCTACGGCGGCGGCAAGGGCGGAGCGGAGGCCGTCAGCGTTGTCGAAGGTTTCGACCTCACCCTGCACGCCGGCGAGATGCACTGCGTCGCCGGCCGAAGCGGCTCGGGCAAGACCAGCATCCTGACTGTCGGCGCAGGTCTGACGCTGCCGACGTCGGGGCGTGTCTTCTGGGAAGGCGATTCGCTCGAAAGCATGGGCGACGACGAAATCGCCGACCGCCGTCGGGCCCTGATTGGTTACGTGGACCAGGGCGGTGCCCTGATCGACGGCATGAGCGCACTGGAAAATGTCCTGCTGCCCGCCGTGCCCGACGGCGAGGTGGACCAGCGCCGCGACATGGCCAAGGACCTCCTGGACCTGGTGGGCCTGGGCCGCCGGATGCGCCACCGCCCCGCGCAGCTCTCCGGCGGTGAACGCCAGCGTGTGGCGATCGCGCGTGCGCTGATCCTGGGGACCCGCGTGCTGGTGGTGGATGAGCCCACTGCCAGCCTCGACCGGGCATCCGCCAACCGCATCATCAGCATCCTCAAGGACACCACCTCGGACGGCATCGCGGTGCTGGTCGCCTCGCACGACCACGAACTGGTCCGCCTGAGCGATACGCTGACAGAACTCATCTAGCCCGTCCCTCCGCACCGAAAGTACCGTCCGCACGTGACTGCTTCAGAGAAATCCCCGTTCTACATCACCACGGCCATCACCTACCCGAATGGCGTGCCGCACATCGGCCACGCCTACGAGTACATCGCCACTGACGCCATGGCCCGCTTCAAGCGGCTGGACGGGCATGAGGTGATGCTCCTGACCGGCACCGATGAGCACGGCATGAAGATTGCGCAGGCGGCCGAGAAAGAGGGCGTTACGCCCAAGGAACTGGTGGACCGCAACGCCGAGGTGTACAAGGCCGCGCACGCAGCCCTTGGCATCACCTACGACCGCTTCATCCGGACCACGGATGCTGACCACTACGCGGCATCGCAGGCCATCTGGAAGAAGATGGAAGCCAACGGGGACATCTACCTGTCCAAATATGAGGGCTGGTACTCGGTCCGTGACGAGGCGTTCTACGGTGAGGATGACACCGTGGTCAAGGACGACGGCGTGCGCTACTCCAAGGAGACGGACACCGAAGTGACGTGGACGGCGGAGGAGAGCTACTTCTTCAGGCTGTCCGCCTACCAGGACAAACTGCTGGCCCTGTACGAGGCCCAGCCGGAATTCGGTGCACCCCAGTCCCGGTTCAACGAGGTCATCAGCTTTGTCCGGCGCGGCCTGGAAGACCTCTCCATCAGCCGCACCACGTTTGACTGGGGCGTCCCCGTCCCCGGCAACGACAAGCACGTGATGTACGTGTGGGTGGACGCGCTCACCAACTACCTGACCGGCGTGGGCTATCCCGACGTCGAGTCGGAGTCGTTCCGCAAGTTCTGGCCGGCCGACGTGCATATCATCGGCAAGGACATCTCGCGGTTCCACGCGATCTACTGGCCCGCGTTCCTCATGAGCGCCGGCATAGAGCTGCCCAAGCGGGTGATGATCCACGGCTTCCTGCACAACAACGGCGTCAAGATGTCCAAGTCCCTGGGCAACGTGGTGGCCCCGGCCGACTTCGTGGCGCAGTACGGCCTGGACCAGGTGCGCTTCTTCTTCCTGCGTGAGGTCCCGTTCGGCGCGGACGGCAGTTACAACCACGAGGCCATAGTGGGCCGGATGAACTCGGACCTGGCCAATAACTTCGGCAACCTCGCGCAACGCTCGCTCTCCATGGTGGCGAAGAACTGCGAAGGCAAGGTCCCTGTCCCGGGCGCCTTCACCGCCGAGGACACCGCAATCCTGACGCAGGCCAACGGTCTTCTGGAAACCGCCCGGGCGGCCTTTGAGAAGCAGGAGTTCAGCCGCGCACTCGAAGCGATCTGGGGTGTCCTGGGTGACACCAACGCCTACTTCGCCGAGCAGGCCCCATGGGTGCTGCGGAAGACCGACGTCGAGCGCATGAACACTGTCCTGTACATCACCCTGGAAGTGCTGCGGATTGTGTCCATCCTGGCGCAGCCGGTGATGCCCAACGCCGCGGCCGCGCTCCTGGACACGCTGGGTCAGCCGGAGGGTGACGCGCGCCAGTTTGCCGCGCTGACGACGCCGATAGTCGCCGGGACTGCGTTGCCCGCACCGTCGCCGGTGTTCCCCAAGTATGAGGAACCCGCCGAAGGCTAGCGCCATCCGGTCCGCCTACCTGCCGTCTCATGACTGAGTACGGTTGGCGACAGCCCAGTACTGCTGACCCCGGAAAGCGGGTAACGAGTACTGGAGACACAGGTCAAGCCGCTGCATAGCCTTTTTCTCGTTAGCAAGCTGATGATTCGCATCTGGGAGAACCGTCGCTCCGATGCCAGCTGTTTGCCTTTTTCGCCCTTGCGTCGGGGCGCCGTTCCTCCACACGTCTGATCAGTTTTAACCAGACAATGGATGGAGACGGAAATGAAACGGATCCTTGCCGCCATAGGTGTCACCGGTCTCGTGTTACTCGGTGCCACGGCTCCGGCTGCAGCAACGGACGATGAAGAAAAGGGTGATCACAAGGTCACCATCTGCCACGCAACCGGCTCGGACTCAAACCCGTATGTTCAGATTACGGTTGACTGGCACGCCCTGAAGGCCCACCACTCCGAACACTGGGGAGACATCATCCCCGGGGGCCATAAGTGGGGCGGCCAAAACTGGGATGAGGACGGACAGGCAATCTACTACAACGGCTGCGTGCCCTGCCCCCCGGAGGAGGAGCCGGAGCCGGAGCCGGAGGAGCCGCCAGCCGAGCCGGAGGAGCCGCCGGTTGTTCCGGAAGAACCGCCGGTTGTTCCTGAGGAACCCCCTGTCGCTCCGGAGGAACCGCCGGTCGCTCCGGAGGAGCCGCCGGTTGCCCCCGAGGAGCCGACGGTAGTCACTCCGCAATCGCCCATCGGGGCGGTCCAGCGGCCGGTCGTTGCAGCCCCCGTGGTTGTCAACAATCCGGGCTTCAACGTCCAGACAGCGGTAGCACCCTCCGACGGCGGGCTGGCCCCTTGGGCAGCAGGCCTCATCGTGATGGTCCTGGCAGCGGGGGGAGTTGCAGCCCGCAGGCTGTTGCCGGCAGACGGTGCAGTGTCCCGGGAGGGCAACGACTGACACCACCTGGCTGTCGCCCGCAGGGCGGTAGATAAACTGATGCAGGCGCCGTGGCCGAAAGGGCACGGCGCCTGCAGCCACATCAGCAGATCCCCACCAGCACGTGAGGGGAAACTATGGACAGCGACCACAGGCAGGCGTCCGCCGACGTGCCGGCCGGCACCGATCCGCCAGTGAACCCGAAGACGCCACCCCACGCCGGTCCGCCCAAGCATGCACTGCCCCGCCGGCGGAGAATGTTCACTCTCAAAAGCACTCTCTTTGTACTTCTCTGCGGAGTACTTGCCTACGTTGCCGTCGCCTTCCTGCCGCAACTGACCGCACCGGGGCCCACGCCGCCACCCGTCATTGCCCGGCAAACGCAGACCGCGCCGGCCGCGCCGGCACCCACGCCCTCTGCAGTTCCGGCGGTGGACGTCCCGACGGCGACAGTTCCGGCCGGTCCGGCCGCCTCGCCGCCGCAGCGGCTGGTGTACCCCGCGGCGGATATCGACGTGGTGATCCATCCGCTGGAACCCAGCGGTGCGGACCAGGCCAGCCAGACAATTGTTCCCCCGCCCACCATGGACGGCTACTGGCTGACCCCCTACGGCGTTCCCGGCGCGGGCTCCCTTAATACCACCTACGTGGCTGGCCACAGCTGGGTGGACAGGGACGCCCCCTTCAACCGGCTGAGCTCCAGGGCGGCAGCCGGCGACCCGTTCACGGTGACTACTGCCACCGGCGAACTCGCCTACGTGGTGGACTCGGTGACAACATACGAGAAGGAAGGCCTCAAAGACAGCCCTATCTGGCAGGGATCACCCAACCGCCTGGTCCTTATTTCCTGCTACACCGGGGACTTCTGGGGGACAAACGTTGTGGTTGTCGCCTCGCCCGCCGTGGTGGTTCCGGCACGCTGACTGCTACGGACGGCTGTCATCTCAGTAAGTGAGACAGATTGTCCGGCATTCGGATTCAGTTAATATTCTTGGACCATGAGCGCATCCATCAATCTCGCAGTTATTCCCGGTGACGGCATTGGCCCCGAGGTCATTGCCGAGGCCCTGAAAGTCCTCGAGAAGGCGGTAGCCGCTGAGGGCGTGGATCTCCAGCAGACCCACTACAAGCTCGGTGCCGAGCACTGGCTTGCTACCGGTGAAACCCTGCCGGACGAGGTCCTGGCGGACCTGCGCACACGCGACGCCATCCTGTTTGGTGCTGTGGGTGCTGCCCCCGGCGATACAAGGATTCCCTCGGGCATCATCGAGCGCGAGATGCTCCTCAAGCTTCGCTTCAGCCTGGACCACTACGTCAACCTGCGGCCGTCACGTTTGTATGGAACCGTAGGCAGCCCGCTGGCAAACCCCGGAGTCATCGACTTCATCGTGGTTCGCGAGGGAACCGAAGGACCTTACGTCGGCAACGGCGGCACCCTGCGCGGCGGCACGCCGCACGAAGTGGCCACCGAGGTCTCGCTGAACACGGCCCACGGCGTAGAGCGTGTAGTGCGGGATGCCTTCCGCCGCGCCAGCGCCCGCGAACGCAAGCATGTGACCCTGGTGCACAAACACAACGTCCTCGTCTTTGCCGGCCACCTGTGGAAGCGCACCGTCGAAGCCGTAGCCCGGGAGTTCCCCGAGGTCACCCACGATTACCTGCACGTGGATGCCGCCACGATCTTTATGGTCACGGACCCGTCCCGCTTTGATGTCATCGTCACGGACAACCTCTTCGGCGATATCCTGACCGACCTCGCTGCAGCCATCACAGGCGGCATCGGGCTGGCCGCTTCCGGCAACATCAACATGGACCGCACCGCCCCGTCCATGTTCGAGCCGGTCCACGGCTCCGCCCCCGATATCGCCGGCCAGCAGAAGGCCGATCCCACCGCCGCCATCCTCTCGGCAGCGCTCCTGCTGGACCACCTCGGCTACACCGCGGCGGCCCGGAAGATCGAGGCCGCGGTTGTTGCCGACGTCGAAACCCGCGACGGCGGAGCCCGCAGCACCAGCGCCGTCGGAGACGCCATCGCCGCAGCGCTCTAGGCCGTCCCGCGGGGACTGCCCGCGGGACCCGGTACGCGGGCGTAAGCTTGTTTCGAATTACCAACTGCTGCCCGGCGGTTTCAATGCTGAATCCCGTCCCAAGGCAGCCGATCGTGGAGGAACCATGACTCAGACTGCCCATGGCGTCGAATTCACCCAGCAGCCTTCGGCAACCCCGAAGTCCGCTGAAGAGCGTGCGGCCATCCTGGCCAACCCGGGATTTGGCAACCACTTCACCGACCACACAGCGGTGGTGGACTACAAGGTCGACGAACAAGGCAACGGCGGCTGGCACAGCCCGCGTATTGAGGCGTACGGGCCTATCTCCCTGGACCCCTCGGCTGCGGTGCTCCACTATGGCCAGGAGATCTTCGAAGGACTCAAGGCCTACCGCCATGCCGACGGATCCGTGTGGACATTCCGGCCGGAGGCGAATGCCGCGCGGCTGAACAAGTCCGCCCGCCGGCTGGCGCTGCCCGAACTCCCTGTTGAGTACTTCCTGGGCGCCATCCGGGAACTCGTGGTGGCTGACAAGGAATGGGTTCCGGCCGGTGACGGCGAGGCCCTTTACCTGCGCCCGTTCATGATTGCCACGGAAGCGTTCCTGGGAGTCCGCGCCGCACGCGAAGTCACCTTCCGCGTGATTGCCTCGCCCGCCGGCAACTACTTCGGCGGCGAATTGAAGCCGGTCTCCATCTGGATTTCGCGCGAATACGCCCGCGCAGGCCGCGGCGGCACCGGGGCGGCCAAGTGCGGCGGCAACTACGCCGCGTCCCTGATCGCGCAGCAGGAAGCGGAAGCGAACGGCTGCAAGCAGGTGCTCTTCCTGGATCACTTCAACGACGACGCCGTGGAAGAACTCGGCGGCATGAATGTATTTTTTGTGATGAAGGACGGCTCGCTGGTGACACCTGCGCTCACCGGAACCATCCTGGAGGGCGTCACCCGCTCATCAGTGATGCAGGTGGCCAAGGATATGGGCCGTGACGTCACCGAGCGTAAAATCACCCTCGCGGAATGGCGCGACGGCGTGGCCTCCGGCGAGATTACCGAGGTCTTTGCCTGCGGCACCGCTGCTGTCATTACCCCCATTGGTGTGCTGAAGGACGCCACTGAGTTCATCGGCTCGGAGGATGCAACGGCGGGGGAGACCACCATGGCCATCCGCCAGCAGCTTCTCGGTATCCAGACAGGTACTGTGCCGGACAGGCACGGCTGGCTGACCCGCCTCGCCTGAGCAGGGAGGGCACTGACGAATTACGACGGCGGCTGACCGGCACGGTGTGATGTTCCACACGGTGCCGGGCGGCCGCCGTCGGCCGTCGACCCGGTCTTTTCCGGCGCCGCCAACAGCGGGTTTTAGCGGCGGGCGGCCTTTCGGGCAGCGTTCTTGAGGGCCTTGCGGGAGACCGGTTTCAGGGCCTTCCGTGCGGCTTCGTCGGCCAGTGCCTGGTTGCGGCGGGCGTCAATGATGTCGTTCCACAGCGTGGTCGCAAAGGCACCGCCGTCCTGGCCGTAGACGTCGTAGGGGTAGTCGGCAAAGATGGACGGCGTGCTGCCGCCGGCGGGCAGATCTTTCCCTGTTGCCTTCGCCACGGCGTCGCCGAGAGCCCAGGTTCGGGTCAGGTGGTGGACGAGGTTTTCCTGGACAAAAGTGGCGGCGTCGCTGGAGGCAGCAGCGCGCTTCAGCAGGGCGTCGAGGTCATCCGCCAGGATCTTGGCAGCAGATTCTTCGACAGGTGCGGACCCTGCTTTGATGTCTTCGGCCACACCATCCACCGCCTCACTCCAGTCGGTGGTCTCCCGGAACGTTTTCCACGTGGGGAACCAGACAATGCTGCCCGTTGCGTGGTTGTGGATGTGCTGGAGTCCGCTGGTTTTCTCCGTTGCGGCATGATCATGGCCGGCGGCATCCGCCCCGGCGAGGAGCTCAGACAAGGAGATTGTGGGTGTGGCGCTCATGGTGTGTGTTTCGGCTTCCTGCTGGAGAACGTGTGGCCTTCACTGGTGGTCAACCCGGTCCGGGCTCTGTTCTATTCCGGCAGGACGGCGGCACGCTGCTGCCGATGAAAAGAGCGGCTGTCGGTGCAAAGATAGGACGGTGACTTCAGCCCCCAGCCCCGGCCTCCAGCGCAGCTCGGCCCTGACGCAGTTCTTCCTGGCCCCCAATCCCGGACCGATGAGCCTCGACGGCACCAATTCCTACGTGATTACGGCACCCGATGCCAGTGCTGCAGTGATCGTGGACCCGGGCCCGGAAGATGAGGACCATCTCCGGCGGCTGGCAGGCCCGGGCACGGTTGAACTGATCCTGGTGACTCATCGCCACGCAGACCACACGGCGGGCTCGCGACGGCTTCACCAGCTCACCGGGGCACCCGTCCGGGCCGCGGATCCCCGGCACTGCCACGGCGGGGGAGAACCGCTACTGGACGGTGAAAACATTCACGTCGCGGGAGTATCCATCGGGGTCATTGCCACACCGGGCCACACCTCGGATTCGGTCTGCTTTCATCTTCCCGATGACGGCCCCGCCGGCTCAGTCCTGACCGGCGACACGATCCTCGGCCGGGGGACCACCATGCTGGACTACCCGGATGGCACCTTGGGGGATTATCTGGGTTCGCTGGACCGGCTCGAAGCCCTTGGACCGGCTGCAGTCCTGCCCGCCCACGGGCCGGTGCTGCCCTCATTGGAAGGCGTCACCCGCAAATACCGCGCGCACCGCCTGGAGAGGCTGGACCAGATCCGGGCCGCGCTGGAACGGCTGGGCCGGGACGCGTCAGCGGCGGCGGTGGCAGACGCCGTATATGCCGACGTCGGACCTTCCGTCCGGCGGGCCGCCGAAATGTCCGTAGCCGCGCAGCTTCATTACCTGCACGGACGGTCGGGGAGCTGACCTGCGCGAACGGCCTCCGGGCAGGAGGCCCCCGGCCAAGACTGTAGGCTAGGAACCATGCGTATTGCCCGGTTTGTAGTCGATTCTGATCCCCTCTACGGCGTGGTTGAAGGTGAGTCCGGCAGTGAGGTAATCACTGTCATCAACGGCGACCCCTTCTTCAACGGGGTGGAGCGGACCCACGTCAAGCACAAGCTCGAGGATGTCCGCCTGCTTGCCCCCATCATTCCCCGCAGCAAGGTGGTCGGCGTCGGCCGCAACTTCGTGGAGCACGCCGCCGAACTGGGCAACGAGGTACCTGCCCAGCCCCTGCTGTTCCTGAAGCCCAACACCGCCGTGGTGGGGCCGAACGATCCCATCGTGCTGCCGGAGTTTTCCGAGGAAGTCTCCTTCGAGGCCGAGCTGTGCGTGGTCATCGGCCGGATCTGCAAGGACGTTCCCGAGGAGCGCGTTGATGACGTGATCTTCGGTTACACCTGCGGCAACGACCTCACGGCCCGCGATGTCCAAAAGACGGATCTGCAGTGGGCCCGTGCCAAGGGATTCGACACCTCGGCACCGCTGGGCCCGTGGATTGAAACGGAGCTGGACACCGAGGACCTGTCCATCCAGGGCCGGCTCAACGGCGAACTGCGCCAGGACGGCAGCACCAGCCAGATGATCCGCGGCGTGCGGGAACTGGTGTCCATTGTGTCGCGGGCATTCACGCTGCTGCCCGGCGATGTCATCATGACGGGCACCCCGGCGGGCGTGGGACTGGTCCAGGCCGGGGACCGCTACGACGTCGAGATTGAAGGCATCGGACGCCTGTCCAACCCCGTGGTCCGCCGCTGACGTGAAGTGCCGCCGGCAGGACGGGGCACTCAGCGGCAAGCGGTAAAGTTGAAGCCACTATGACTACTGCTTCTGCGCCGAGTGCTGCCTCCGTCCCGTCCGTCACTGCCGATACCCCGGTGCGCGTCCGGTTCTGCCCTTCACCTACTGGAACACCACACGTCGGCCTCATCCGGACAGCCCTGTTCAACTGGGCCCACGCCAAGCACACCAAGGGCACGTTTGTGTTCCGGATCGAGGACACGGACGCTGCACGGGACTCGGAAGAGAGCTACCTGCAGCTGTTGGAGGCCCTGAAATGGCTGGGCATCACATGGGAAGAGGGCGTGGAGGTCGGCGGACCGCACGAGCCGTACCGGCAGTCACAGCGGCTGGACCTCTACAAGGACGTGGTGGCCAGGCTTCTTGAGGCCGGTTACGCCTACGAGTGCTATTCGTCTCCGGAAGAGGTCGAAGCGCGCCACCGCGCCGCGGGCCGGGACCCCAAGCTCGGCTATGACAACTTCGACCGCGAACTCACCGACGAGCAGCTGGCGGCCTTCAAGGCCGAGGGCCGCAAACCCGTCCTGCGCGTCCGGATGCCGGATGAGGACGTTGTTTTCACCGACCTTGTCCGCGGCGACATCACGTTCAAGGCCGGCAGCATCCCGGACTACGTCATCGTCCGCGCCGACGGTTCACCCCTGTATACCCTGGTCAACCCTGTTGATGACGCCCTGATGGGCATCACGCACGTGCTGCGCGGTGAGGACCTCCTTTCCTCCACGCCGCGCCAGGTGGTGCTGATCCGCTACCTCATCGCCATCGGCGTTGCCAGCTACCTGCCGCTCTTCGGCCACCTCCCGTACGTGATGGGGGAGGGCAACAAGAAGCTGTCCAAGCGTGACCCGCAGTCCAACCTGTTCCTGCTGCGCGACCGCGGATTCATTCCGGAAGGCCTGCTGAACTACCTCTCACTGCTGGGCTGGAGCCTGTCCGCCGATGAAGACATCTTCACCGTGGACCAGCTGATTGAATACTTCGATGTCAAGGATGTGCTGGCAAACCCGGCAAGGTTCGACATCAAAAAGGCGGAAGCCATCAACGGCACCCACATCCGCATGCTCAACCCCGAGGACTTCCGTGCCCGGCTTATCCCGTACCTGCGGACCGCCGGGTTCGTGGGGGAGGAGCTCACGGCACGCCAGGAGGAAATCCTCACCGAAGCCGCACCCCTGATCCAGGAACGCGTCACCCTGCTGGGCGAAGCACCGGAGATGCTCGGATTCCTGTTCAAGGCCGATGACTCCATCGACATAGCCGATGACGCCAGGAAGGGACTGCCGGCGAACCTCACCGAGGTCCTGGACGCCGCCATCGCAGCCCTGGAACCCGTTCAGGACTGGAACCCGGAAAACATCCAGGCGGCATTGAAGCAGGCGCTCGTGGAGGATCTCGGCATCAAGCCCCGGCTGGCTTTCGGGCCGGTGCGCACCGCCATCTCCGGACGCCGCATCTCACCGCCGCTGTTCGAATCCATGGTGATCCTGGGCAAGGACTCGTCCCTGGGCCGGCTCCGCACTTTTCGCGGCTGATCATGGCAGGCACCGCAGTTGACGGCATCCTGAAGACACGCTTCGGGACCATCCGGGGTGTTCTCTTTGACATCGATGACACCCTGGTTGACCTCGAATACGCGATGACCACCGCCCTGCGCGAGGTCAGCGAACACCTCCTGCCGGGGCTGGACCAGCACGGGTGGGAGCGTTTCGGCAGGATCTTCACGCACGAAACCACGCACTACTACGACAGGTACCTGGCGGGCGAGCTGACGTTCAACGATCAGCGCCTGCTGCGGGGCCGCGCCGCCCTGGGCCACTTCGGCGTCGACCTTGCCGACGGCGAGGAGGCGCACCGGTGGCTGACGGCGTACAGCCAGCTGCAGCCGGCCTACGTGCGGGCCTTCGAGGACGTGCTTCCGCTGCTTGATCTCCTGGATGCTGCCGGCATCCCCTACGGTGCCGTCAGCAACAACGTGCACGACTACCAGCGGGCGAAGCTCGACAGCGCCGGGCTGGCCCGCGTTCGCCGCCTCGTCGGCACGGACACCGTTGGCGTCGCCAAGCCGGAACCTGCCATCTACCTCGAGGGCGTCCGCCTCCTGGGGACTTTCCCGGCGGAGACGCTCTACGTGGGTGACAACAGGCTGCTGGACGCTGAAGGCTCGACGGCGGCAGGACTGGTGGGCGTGTGGCTCAACAGGGCGGGGGAGGCTGCACCGGAGTTTGCAGGCCACGAGGTCGGCTCCCTGGCGCAGCTGCTGCCTTAGCTGCCCTCGCCGGAACGGGGCCGGCAACCCCGTTCCGGCGGCCGATTTGTGCCAACGAAAATCCTCGGGTAGAGTAATTTCTCGTGCTGAGGCGCACGGAGCGCAGGTTGAAGCCTGAAACTCCGGCCCGAAAGTATCATTGGGATATGGTGTAATTGGCAACACTACGGTTTCTGGTACCGTCATTCTAGGTTCGAGTCCTGGTATCCCAGCTCTGGCTCTGACACTGAAAAAGTGTTCGAAATCAGGAGTTTCACACCGGTTCGCCGATTTGAAACACCCGCTCAGTTTATGAAATACTCACTGAGCAAACCGGCCAAAAACCGGGTGGAAGTGAGAACTTCCTGGAAGTACGCGGCCCCATCGTATAGCGGCCTAGTACGCTGCCCTCTCACGGCGGTAACGCGGGTTCGAATCCCGCTGGGGTCACAAAATGACGGTCCCGGGCAACAGCCCGGGACCGTTTTTGTGTTCCGGCCACATCGGCTCCGGTCCGGATCACGGACTGAACTGGCATGATGATGCTGTGACCTCTTCTGACGGTTTTCCAGCGAAGCCTCCTCCGCCGCCGCTCCGCGCCCCCGGCAGCCAGCCTGCACGTGCGGCAGACCAGGCCGCGTTGGCCGCTGTAGGCCTGCTGGAAGCTGTCCGCGCAGACCTTTCCGTTGTGTCCTTGCCGCTGGCACTTGCAGATGCAGGGCCCGCCCGGACAGAGGTCCGAAACGCCGTTGCCCAGCTGGACGACTACATCCTGCCCCGGTACCGCAGCCTGGATGCCCCGCTGCTCGCCGTCGTCGGGGGGTCAACAGGTGCCGGCAAGTCCACTCTGGTCAACGCACTGGTGGGGCACCCCGTCACCCGTTCCGGGGCGATCAGGCCCACCACCCGGCAACCCATCCTCCTGCACCATCCGGCGGATGCCGGCTGGTTCGAAGGGCAGCGCGTGCTACCGACCCTGAGCCGGATCCGGGGCACCGTATCCACCGAACCGGTTCCGGCCAGCCGCGCGGGCGCAACACCGGACGCGGAGGCCATCTCGTCACTTGTCCTTGTGGCAGACCAGGCGGTCCCCCAGGGGATCGCTCTGCTGGACGCACCCGACGTCGATTCCATCTCCGATGACAACCGCAGGCTGGCCGGGCAGCTGCTGGCCGCCGCAGACCTGTGGGTCTTCGTCACCACGGCCAACCGGTACGCGGACGCGGTTCCCTGGAAGCTGCTCCTGGACGCGGCTTCCCGGGACATCATGGTCGCCGTGGTCCTGGACCGCGTGCCGGCCGAGGCGGAAGCCGAAGTCAGCGCCGATCTCCGCGCCTTGCTGCAGAAAGAAGGCCTCGGCACCGCGGAACTGTTCATCGTGCCCGAGACGGACCTCGACGCCCTGGGTATGTTGCCGCCCCGGGCCGTTGAACCGCTGCGCCGCTGGCTGCAGGAACTGGCAACCAATGCCGCAGGGCGGTCGGAGATTGCCCGCCGGACGCTCAACGGGACGGTCAAGGCGCTGGCCGGACGGGTGGGTGCCGTCTCGGTTGCCGTCCATGCGCAGGAGCGTGCCGCCGCGTCGCTCCGGTCCGATGCCGAGGCCGCCTACCGCGACGCGGTGGTCCGGATCCTGGACGCCACGAAGGACGGGGCCCTGCTCCGCGGCGAAGTGCTGGCGCGCTGGCAGGACTTTGTGGGGACCGGGGAGTTCTTCCGGACCCTGGAACAGAACATCGGGCGGTTCCGGGACCGGGTGGGAGCCTTTTTCAGGGGCGAGCCCACGCCTGCTGTCCGGGTTGAGGTGGCCATCGAAACGGGCCTGCAGGCCGTGATCCTTGATGAAGCCGCCAATGCGAGCGAAGACACAGACAAAAGGTGGCGCTCAGACCCCGCCGGCCGGGAGCTGCTGGGCACCGATGATTTGTCCGGAACCACCCCCGGGTTTGCCGAGGTGACTGCTGCCGAGATCAGGGCGTGGCAGGCGGGCCTGATGGAGCTGATCCGCACGGAAGGACAGGGTAAGCGCACCCAAGCCAGGTGGCTCTCCTTCGGCATCAACGGACTGGGCGCAGCCTTGATGATCGTGGTGTTTTCCATGACCGCGGGACTCACGGGCCTCGAGATCGGCGTGGCAGGAGGCACCGCCGTCGTAGGCCAGAAGCTGCTTGAGGCAGTCTTCGGTGAGGACGCGGTCCGCAGGCTCGCCCAGACAGCCCGGGACGACCTCCATGCGCGGTGCCAGCGACTGTTGCAGGCGGAGCAGCAGAAGTTCCTTGAGCGGCTCCCGGAGGGCGCCGCCGATACCTCCCGTGTCCTGGCTGACCATGCCGCCGCCCTCGCCCGGCTGGCGGACCGCACGTGAGCCGCCACGGGGCTGCCCGGGAAGCGTCGCAGCTGGACCGAAGACTGGCCGCGCTCAACGACGCCCGTGAGCTGGCAGAAGGCGTCCTCCCGGATGCTGCCCTGGAGGACGTGTTCCAGCTCCTCCAACGTGCCACCTCCCGGCGATCGCTCTCCGCCGATCACACTGTGGTGGGCTTTTTTGGTGCCACCGGCAGCGGGAAATCGTCACTGTTTAACGCGGTCAGTGGCGCTGAAATCGCGACGGCGGCGGCCCGGCGGCCCACCACATCGGAACCTTTGGCCGGTGTCTGGGGCACTGACGGCAGCGAACCGCTGCTGGACTGGCTGGAGGTTCGCAACCGGCACCATGCCGTTCCGGTCGCGGGCTTTGCGGACGAGGGTACCGGCCTGATCCTGCTGGACCTGCCGGACTTCGACTCCACCAGGGCTGCCAACCGCGCCATTGTGGAGCGCATGGTCGGACTGGTCGATGTCCTGGTCTGGGTGCTCGATCCGCAGAAATACGCCGACGCGGCTGTGCACAACGACTTCCTCACGCCCATGGCCGCGCACGGTGCAGTGACCCTGGTGGTGCTGAACCAGATTGACCGGCTGCCCGAGCGGGACGTCCAGCCGGTGCTTGAGTCCCTCAGGGGCATCCTTGCCCGCGACGGACTGGGCACGGTGCAGGTCCTGGGCGCGTCCGCCCTCACCGGCGCGGGCGTGGACAAGGTCCGCAGCGCCATCCGGAGTGTGGTGACGCAGCGGCAGGCCCTCTCGCAACGTCTTGCTGCGGACGTTTCACGGGCCTCACAACAGCTCAAGGACGTCTCCGGCGCAGGGGAAGCAGCAGGAGTCAGGCAGGGGTCAACGTCGCGGCTTACGGACGAGCTGGCCAAGGCGGCCAACGTTCCCTTGGTGGTGGAAGCCGTCGCCTCGTCCTACAGGCTGGAATCGACGCGCCGCACCGGCTGGCCGGCCACCCGGTGGCTTCTGCGGTTCAGGTCCGATCCGCTGCGCCGGCTCAACCTGAAAAGTTCCGCCCCGTCCCGGCTGAACCGCACCTCGCTGCCGCCCGCAGGCGCCCCCGAACGTGCCCGGACGGATGCTGCAGTCAGGGAATTTGCCGACGCCGCCAGTGACGGCGCTCCGGGGCCGTGGCGGGCTGCGATCCGCGGCGCCGCCCGTGAGGGACGGGAAGCATTGCCGGACGCGCTCGACCAGGCCATTGCGGGGACAGACCTTATGACGTTCCGGAAGTCGTGGTGGTGGGGTGTGTTCAACGTGGTCCAGTGGCTCGCGCTGGCCGTGGTGGTGGGCGGGCTGGGCTGGCTGGGCGTGCTGGCCGGGCTGGCTTACCTCCAGCTGCCGGTCCCGGAGGCGCCGCGGGTGGAGGGCTGGCCTGTACCCACCCTGATGATCGCCGGGGGAGTGGCGCTGGGGATCCTCCTGGCGCTTGCGGGGAAATTCATCGGAGCGGGGGCGGCGAGATCCCGGGCGGCCAGGGCGCGGAAACGGCTCAGGGCAGCCGTAAGCGACGTGGCGCAAGCGTTGGTGGTGGAGCCGGTGGAAGTGGAAATCAGCCGGCACCGGTCCTTCAATACGGCGCTGAAGGCCGCCGGCGGCGGGTAGGTACCCGGGGCTGCCTACGCCACCGCGGCAGCGGCGTCCCGGACCTTGATCAGCGTCCGGAGGTTCCGGGTGGTGGTGCTTGCCTTGAATTTCGGCTTGGCCGAGACCTTGCTGAAGGGGCTGTCCAGGGTTCCGCCCACCGGAGCCAGCCACGCCAGGGCCTCCGGACCCAGGCGCGTCTGGTCCGTGCCGTCCAGCGCTGCTCCGGCCGCGTCCAGTTCATCAAGCCTCGCGGTGTCCGAAGCCAGGGTGATGTACGTGTGCGTTGTTTTGTCGTCCTCCGGATACGGGCAGGCCTCTACCAGTTCGGCCACGCGCTGTGCGGTCAGGACAACCACCCAGGCGTCATAGCCGAAGGTGTCGCGCAGGCATTTCTCGAACTTCTGTTTGACCGCTGCCGGCCCGTCGTCGCTGGTGAGCACCACATTGCCGCTGGCGAGCAGGGTCCTGACGTCTTCAAATCCGGCAGCGGCGAGGGCGGCTTTGAGCTCCGCCATTTTGATGTTGATCCCGCCCACGTTGATGCCGCGAAGGAAGACTGCGTAGCTGTTCATGCCGCCAGCTTAGACACTGCGTGCCGGTTTCCGGCGGCTGCAGCCGCGTATGGCAGTGTGTCAGTCGTTGTTCTTACGCAGTGCCTCGGTCAGGAGCCGTCCGGCGTTGCAGACCACCTCAGCGTGGAGCCGGCCGGGCTGGCGGGTCAGGCGTTCGATCGGCCCGGAGATCGAGACCGCGGCAATGACGCGGCCGGACGGTCCGCGGACGGGGGCCGAGACGGACGCAACCCCGGGCTCCCGTTCGCCGAGGCTCTGTCCCCAGCCCCGGCGTCGTACGCCCGCCAGGACGGTGGGCGTAAAGCGGGCGGCCTGCAGGCCCTCAAGGAGCCGGTCATGGTCTTCCCAGGCCAGCAGCACCTGGGCGGCGGAGCCGGCCTTCATGGACAGCTGGGTACCTACCGGGATGGTGTCCCGCAGGCCGATGGGGCGTTCGGCGGAGGCGACGCAGACGCGCCACTCGCCCTGCCGGCGGAAGATCTGGGAGCTCTCTCCGGTGGCATCACGCAACTGCATCAGGATGGGGCCGGCGGAAGCAATGAGCCGGTCCTCGCCGGCAGCGGAAGCCAGTTCCACCAGGCGGCTGCCCAGGACGAACCTGCCCTGGATGTCCCGGCTGACCAAGCGGTGGTGGATCAGGGCCAGGGCAAGCCGGTGGACGGTAGGCCGGGCCAGTCCTGTAGCCGCCACCAGCTGCGCCAGGGTGGTGGGCCCGGCCTCCAATGCGTCCAGCACATGGGCCGCTTTATCAATGACGCCGACTCCACTAGAATTGTCCATGTAATGATATTGCCGTCTCATTATCTGAGATGCAAATCTTTTGAGTGGCATATTCCACAGCCCTGCTGGTTCAGTGGAGCGTAACAGCCAAAAACATGCAGTGAAGGGAGCTGGCCGTGGCAAAAACACTGGCCGAGAAAGTCTGGGACGCACACGTGGTGCGCAAAGGCGACGGCGAGGGAGCCAATGCCCAGCCCGATCTTCTCTTCATCGATCTCCACCTCGTCCATGAGGTGACCTCTCCGCAGGCATTCGAGGGCCTCCGCCTCGCCGGCCGGCAGCTGCGCCGCCCTGATCTCACCATCGCCACGGAGGACCACAACACTCCGACTCTGGACATCGACAAGCCCATTGCCGATCTCACCAGCCGCACCCAGATCCAGACGCTGCGCAACAACTGCACGGAGTTCGGCGTCCGGCTGCATTCGCTGGGTGATGCCGAGCAGGGCATCGTGCATGTCGTGGGCCCTCAGCTTGGCCTGACCCAGCCCGGCATGACCGTGGTCTGCGGCGACTCCCACACCTCCACGCACGGCGCCTTCGGGGCGCTGGCCATGGGCATCGGCACCTCCGAGGTGGAGCACGTCATGGCCACCCAGACGCTGTCCCTGAAGCCGTTCAAGACCATGGCGATCAACGTTGAAGGCACCCTGCGTCCGGGTGTCACCGCCAAGGACATCATCCTTGCGGTGATTGCCAAGATCGGCACCGGCGGCGGGCAGGGCTACGTCCTGGAATACCGCGGCTCCGCCATCCGTGCGCTGTCCATGGAAGCCCGGATGACCATCTGCAACATGTCCATCGAGGCGGGCGCCCGCGCCGGCCTCGTGGCCCCGGACCAGACCACCTACGACTACATGTTCGGCCGTCCGCACGCTCCGCAGGGAGCGGACTGGGATGCCGCCGTCGAGTACTGGAACACGCTGCGTACCGACGACGACGCGACGTTCGACGTCGAAGTGGACCTGGATGCCGACACACTGGAGCCGTTTGTCACCTGGGGGACCAACCCCGGCCAGGGCGTGTCGCTCTCTGCGTCGGTGCCGTCACCGGAAGATTTTGGCGACGAAAACGCCAAGGCTGCCGCGGAGCGTGCCCTGCAGTACATGGGACTGACTGCGGGCACGCCCATGAAGGACATCCGGGTGGACACCGTCTTCCTGGGTTCCTGCACCAACTCGCGCATGGAGGACCTGCGGGCCGCTGCGGACATCATCCGCGGCCGGCAGAAGGATCCGAACATCCGGATGCTGGTGGTTCCCGGTTCGGCCCGAGTACGGCTCGAAGCCGAAGCTGAGGGCCTGGACAAGGTCTTCAAGGACTTCGGCGCGGAGTGGCGTTTTGCTGGCTGCTCCATGTGCCTGGGCATGAACCCGGACCAGCTGGAAGTGGGGGAGCGCTGCGCGTCCACGTCGAACCGCAACTTCGAAGGCCGGCAGGGCAAGGGCGGCCGCACGCACCTCGTGTCGCCGGTGGTGGCAGCCGCCACGGCCATCCGCGGAACCCTGAGCTCGCCGTCGGACCTTGATCCGGCACCCCAGTCCGCCGCCATCCGCACCGACGCCGCCTAGGAGACCGTTATGGAAAAGTTCACCACCCACACCGGCATCGGCGTCCCGCTGCGCCAGAGCAACGTTGACACGGACCAGATCATCCCCGCCGTTTACCTGAAGCGGATCACCCGGACGGGCTTTGAAGACGCGCTCTTCTCGGCCTGGCGCAAGGACCCGTCCTTTATCCTCAACCAGGCCCCGTTCAATGCCGGTTCCGTCCTGGTGGCCGGCCCGGACTTCGGCACCGGCTCCTCCCGCGAGCACGCCGTCTGGGCCCTGAAGGACTACGGCTTCAAGACGGTCCTGTCGTCCCGGTTTGCGGATATTTTCCGCGGCAACTCCGGCAAGCAGGGCCTGCTGGCCGCCGAACTCGCCCAGGACGATATCGAGCTCATCTGGAAAGAACTCGAGAACGCCCCGGGCACCGAGGTAACCGTTGACCTGGTGTCCAAGACAGTCAGCTGCGGCACCATCGTGGCACCGTTCGACATCGATGATTACACGCGCTGGCGGCTCCTCGAAGGCCTCGACGATATCGGCCTCACGCTCCAGCACGAAGAGGACATCACCGCCTTTGAAGCCACACGTCCGGCCTTTATGCCCAAGACGCTTCCGGCCCGGCTGTCCTAAGCGCCAGCCAGGGCAACGCGGGGTCACGTAAGGACCGATAACGTCGAATTATCGGGCGTGGAGTGACCCCGCGTTGCTTCCGTCGTTAACGGGCACGACGGCGGAAAAACGACCACGCCGGGCACGCCGTATTTCGGTTCGGTAACGCGACCTCCTATGCTTAGCTGGAGCCTTTGCAAGTATTTGGGGGCGAGAAATCGTAAGGAAACCGGTATATGAGTAGTGTTCTGACAATCCGCGGCGGAGTCCCGCTTACAGGCCGCGTCAGCGTCCGGGGGGCCAAGAACCTGGTCCCGAAGGCGATGGTGGCAGCGTTGCTGGGCAACCAACCGTCGGTGTTGCGGAACGTTCCGGAAATCAAGGACGTGGAGGTTGTCACCTCCCTGCTGCAACTGCACGGGGTGACAGTGGATAAGGATCCGGTCACCGGTGATCTGACCCTGGACCCCAAGGCGGCCAAGACGGCCCCGAGTACCGCGATCGACGCCCATGCAGGCGATTCGCGGATCCCGATCCTGCTGTGCGGGCCGCTGATCCACGCGATCGGTGAGGCCTTCATTCCGGACCTTGGCGGCTGCAAGATCGGCGACAGGCCCATCGATTACCACCTCAACGTGCTGCGCCAGTTCGGCGCCGTCGTCGAGAAGCGCCCGGGCGGCATCCACATTTCCGCGCCGAGGGGCCTGCAGGGCGCCAAGATCTCCCTGCCGTATCCGTCGGTGGGTGCCACGGAGCAGGTGCTGCTGAGCGCCACGCGCGCCGAGGGCATCACCGAACTTTCCGGCGCCGCAACCGAGCCCGAGATTATTGACCTCATCGCCGTGCTGCAGAAGATGGGCGCCATCATCAGCGTCCAGACGGACCGCACCATCCGTATCGAAGGCGTCAAGGACCTGGGCGGCTACAACCACCGCGCCCTCTCGGACCGCAACGAATCGGCGTCGTGGGCCTCGGCTGCCCTCGTCACCAAGGGCGACATCTTCGTCGAGGGTGCGTCGCAGCGGGACATGATGACGTTCCTGAACACCTACCGCAAAGTGGGCGGCGGCATGGACATCGGCGAGGACGGCATCCGTTTCTACCACCGCGGCGGCAAGCTCAACCCCCTCGTCCTGGAAACCGATGTGCACCCGGGCTTCATGACCGACTGGCAGCAGCCCCTGGTTGTGGCCCTGACGCAGGCCGAGGGCGTCTCGATCGTGCACGAAACCGTGTACGAAAACAGGTTCGGCTTCACCGACGCCCTCATCCGGATGGGCGCCAGCATCCAGGTGCACCGTGAGTGCCTGGGCAGCGTTCCGTGCCGCTTCGGCCAGCGGAACTTCCTCCACTCTGCCGTCATCTCAGGCCCCACCCAGCTCAAGGGCACCGACATCGACGTTCCCGACCTGCGTGGCGGCTTCAGCCACCTCATTGCCGCGCTTGCCGCCACTGGTACATCGCGTGTGACCGGGATCGACATCATCAACCGCGGATATGAGCGGTTCACCGAAAAGCTGGCCGGCCTCGGCGCCGATTTCGACATCTCCTCAACAAAGTAGCGGGGGGCACGTGAAGGAGACGGCCAAGAGCCAGGCCACGTTCGTGGTGGTGGCAGCCATAGTGCGCACGCTGCTTAACGGCATGATGAACAAAAAGTGGGACGGCCTGGAAAACCTTCCGGCCGGCGGCTTCATCGCCGCGCCCAACCATTGCACCGAAATTGACCCGCTCATTGTGGGCCACCTGCTGTACAACCAGAAGCGCGCTCCGCATTTCCTGGCCAAGGCCGGGCTTTTCAAGGTGCCCGTCCTGGGTGCCATCCTGCGGGCCACCCGCCAGATCCCGGTGGAACGCTCGACGGCGGGAGCGAACCGCTCGCTGCAGCTCGCCCAGGAAATCGTGGCCGACGGCGGGGCCATCATTATCTATCCGGAGGGAACACTCACCCGGGATCCTGACCTCTGGCCGATGAAGGGCCACACGGGGGCGGCACGCCTTGCCCTCGAAGGGGGTATTCCGGTGGTGCCCATCGCCCATTGGGGGGCCCACGAGGTGTTCCCGCGCTATGCCAAACGGTTCCACCTTTTCCCGCGCAAAACGTCGCGCGTGGTGGTGGGCGAACCCGTGGACCTCACTCCTTTTATGGGCGGAAACCTGGACAAGGCGACCCTCACAGCCGCCACAGAGGTCATCATGGACGCCGTCACAGAGCTGCTGGCCGGAATCCGGGGCGAGGAGCCGCCGGCTGAGCGCTGGGATCCGTCAAAACACAACCAGGCCACGCATGGCCGGTTCGTTGACCGGGAACGGCCCGACAACGCGGCGGATCCCACGTGACCGCTGACCGCAGCCGTCCCGGCTCGGCCCGTTCTGTTGCCGTTCTGGGGGCCGGTTCTTGGGGAACGACGTTCGCCAAGATCCTCGCTGACGCCGCATCTGCCGCCGGAGTGGAGCGCACCATCCGGCTCTGGGGCCGGCGCAGCGAAGTGGTTGAGCAGATCAACGCCACCCACCGCAACGTCCAGTACCTGAAGGACACTGTGCTGCCACCCAGCATCACATCGTCGGTGGACGTTGGCAGTGTCCTGTCCGGCGCGGACCTGGTTGTGCTCGCAGTGCCCGCGCAGTCACTGCGCCTCCAGCTCCGTGAATGGAAAGCGCTCATCGCCCCGGACGCGGTGGTGGTCTCTCTGATGAAGGGACTGGAACTCGGCACGGATGCCCGGATGAGCGAGGTCATCGGCGAGGAACTGGGAATTCCGGCCGACCGGATCGCCGTGGTGTCCGGTCCCAACCTCGCCATGGAGATTGCCCGTGAGGAACCCACGGCCTCCGTGGTGGCCTGTGCCGATGAGGCAACTGCGGGCTGGATCGCCCGGAGCTGCACGGCCCCGTACTTCCGCCCCTACACGACCGGGGACGTGGTGGGTGTCGAAATCGGCGGCATCGTCAAGAATGTCATTGCACTGGCCGTGGGTATTTGTGAGGGCAAACAGATGGGGGACAACACCAAAGCCTCCGTCATCACCCGGGGCCTGGCAGAGACCTCCAGGCTGGCTCTCGCCCTCGGCGGTGAAGCCCGGACCATGGCCGGACTGGCCGGCCTCGGCGATCTTGTTGCCACCTGCTCCTCGCCGCTGTCCCGGAACCATACCGCCGGCCGGCTGCTGGGCCAGGGCCTCACCCTGGACGAGCTGGCGCTGAAGATGACGCAGACCGCCGAAGGAATCAAATCGGGCCAGGCCGTGCATGAACTCGCGGGGAAGCTGGGCGTGGAAATGCCCATCACCGCTGCCGTCGTTGCCGTCCTCGCCGGCAAACTGTCCGTTGACCAACTGGGACCCCTGCTGCTGTCCCGGGACCTGAAACCCGAAGGCGATTACTGACGATGTCTGACCACTACCTGGCCACGCCGGAATCCGCCCCCCATGCCAAGCCCCGGGTGGCGGTGCTGTTTGGCGGCCGCTCCAGCGAACACGCGGTGAGCTGCGTAACGGCTGCCGGTGTACTGGGGGCCATCAACAAAGACAAGTACGACGTGATCCCCATCGGCATCGCAAAGTCCGGGCAGTGGGTGCTCGCGTCGGCGGACACAGCCCAGTGGTCCTTGTCGGCAGCCTCGCTGCCCGAAGTACCGGCGTCGTCCGAAACTGTGACACTGGCCGAAATCGGCGGGGAGCACCAGCTGATCGTGGCGTCCCCGGATGCCGTTCCCCGCGAACTGGGCACCGTTGATGTCGTGTTCCCGCTGCTTCACGGGCCGTTCGGCGAGGACGGAACCATCCAGGGCCTGCTGGAACTGTCCGACACCCGCTACGTGGGCGCCGGCGTGCTGGCATCGGCAGTCGGAATGGACAAGCACTACATGAAGGTGGTGTTCGAGGCCGCCGGCCTTCGGGTGGGGCCTTATGTTGCAGTCACGGACCGGCAGTGGCTTAACGACGCCGAAGCGGTCCGTAAACAGGTGGACCGGCTCGGCTTCCCTGTGTTCGTAAAGCCGGCACGGGCCGGTTCCTCCATGGGCATCTCCAAGGTGGATTCGATGGAGGACCTGGATGCCGCCATCGAGGAAGCCCGCCGCCACGACCGCAAACTGGTCATCGAGGCCGGCATCATCGGACGGGAAATCGAGTGCGCCGTCCTCGAAGGCCGGGGAACCTCGGCACCCCGCACCTCCATGCCCGGGGAGATCTCCGTGGCGGGGGGCGGGCACGAATTCTACGATTTCAACGCGAAGTACGTCGAAGACGATGCCGCGTCGCTCAGCTGCCCCGCCGACCTCCCCGAGGATGCCATTGCCCGGGTGCGTGAACTCGCAGCTGCCGCGTTCGACGCCGTGGGCGCCGAAGGCCTGAGCCGGGTGGACTTCTTCTACACGCCCGACGGCGAGCTCATCATCAACGAGATCAACACCATGCCGGGGTTCACGCCCAAAAGCATGTACCCGCAGATGTGGGCAGCCTCCGGCCTGGACTACGCGGACCTCATTGACGAGCTGATCTACCTCGCCCTGAACCGGAAGACCGGACTGCGCTGACCAATTCCCGCTGACCAAATTCCCGCGGACCAGAGCCTGTTGAGACTCAGCTCGTCGGCAGGTTCTGCAGGTCTTCCTGGCCCACGCACCGTCCGGTGGCGGGGATCTTTGCCGCGGCCGCCGCGAGGTCTGCGAGGACAGTGGCGGAGCTGATGCTCTCCTGGTCCTTGGTCAGGAGGACCTCGGTGGCCGGTTCGCGGCCGAAGGTGGTCAGGGTCCAGGCGGAGTCGCCCTCCTTGATGACCCAATCCACGCCGTTGACGCTCACGCAGCGGTCCGTCGTGGGGCCCGGGACATTGACACCGCACCGCAGGATCACCTGGGACGGATTTCCCCAGGCTGCCGTGGCCTGGCTGTTGGTCTTCCGCAGGGCCGCTTCGCCGATAGCGTCCGGCAGCGCCACCATCATCGGCGCGCAGGCCGGGTTGGCAGCGTCAGTGGCGGGCGCGACATCCACGGCGGCGGCGCAGCCGGACAGGGCAACACCGCCCAGCGTGGCGGCCAAAAGACCCACGGACACACGGACAGGCAAAGGCAAACGGGGATGGTGCATCCTTCAAGCCTAGCGCCGCCGCGAGGTGCGGCGGGACGCGAAGCGGCACCTCAGGACCAGCATTGTCAGTGCATCGCTGTAGCGTAGTGGCGTGCCTGAAATTCCCTTGACTGAAGAAGCCCTGACCGTCGCAGCGCTGTCCGAATCCGAGCTCCTGGCCCGGATTTTTCCCCGGCTGGAAATGGGCGGTGCCCACGGATCGGCCACCTTGCTGGGACCGGGAGACGACGCCGCACTCGTGGCGTCCCCCGATGGCAGGACCCTGGTCAGCATCGATACCCAGGTGCAGGATCAGGATTTCCGGATCCAGTGGGCAAACGGCTACCGGACCACTGGCTTCGACGTGGGGTGGAAGGCGGCCGCCCAGAACCTCAGCGACATCAACGCCATGGGCGGCAAGGCCACCTCGCTGGTGGTCAGCCTGACGCTGCCGCCGGAGACCACTGTCAGCTGGGTTGAGGACCTGGCGGACGGACTGACTGCGGGAATCACGGAACTGGGGGCCGCTGACTGCTCGGTGGCCGGCGGCGACCTGGGCCGCGGTACGGAGATCTCCGTGACAGTGGCGGTCCTCGGAACCCTCGACGGCGGACGTGCGGTGTTGCGCTCCGGTGCGGGCGCCGGAGAAGTCCTGGCGCTGGCAGGAACCGTGGGCAGGGCAGCTGCCGGGCTCGCACTTCTGGAATCAAGGACTCCCGTGCACTCCCTGGACCCGGCGCAGCGCGCCCTCGTGGATACGCAATGCCGCCCGCTGCCGCCCCTGTCCGCCGGTCCGCTGGCCAGGGAAGCCGGTGCCACCGCCATGATGGATATCTCGGACGGGCTGGTGCGCGACGCCGGTCGGCTGGCAGCCGCCAGTGGCGTGGTGCTGGACCTCGACCCCCTGAAACTGAAGCCCCATGCGGAAGGACTCAGCCCGGCGTCGGACGTCCTCGCCAGCGATCCCATGGAATGGGTGCTGGGCGGGGGAGAAGACCATGGGCTGCTGGCCACATTCCCGGCCGGCATTCAGCTGCCTGCCGGATTCACTGCGATAGGCTCAGTACAGGCCCCCGGAACTGACACTGGACCGGGCGTCACAATTGCAGGCCGCGTCGCTGGCGCAACGGGATGGGATCACTTTGCAGACTAAGGTTGCCGCCAATGCCCAAGCGATGAAGCGGTGGTTGGACAAGGCTGAGACGGCCATCGGCAACCACAGCGACCGCATCAATGCCATCAATATTTTCCCTGTGGCAGACGGCGACACCGGAACGAACCTTTACCTCACGGTCCGTGCAGCAGCGCGTGCCCTGCAGGGCACCTTCACAGGACACGCGGAGGCCGGCCAGGCCGATGTGGGAGGCTGCCTGGCGGCAGCCGGCCAGGCCGCCATGGAGCAGGCACGGGGCAACTCGGGCACCCTGTTTTCCGTTTTCCTGTGCGCCGCGGCCGAGCCCCTGACCGGCCATACCCGGCTGACGTCCGCCCTCCTCGCAACAGCCCTGAACCGGGCACAGATCCGGGCCTGGTCCGCCCTGAGCGACCCCGTCCCGGGAACCATGCTCTCAGTTATGGAAGGGGCGGCCCGCGCCGCCGCAGCCGTGGACGCCGGCCGGAACGGGGACGACAGCAATCACGCCCTCGGCCTCGCCCTGGACGCCATGGTTGAGGGCGCGTTGGCGGCGGTGATCCGCACCGAGGGCCAACTGGACGCCCTCCAAACGGCGCACGTGGTGGATGCGGGAGGTGTCGGAATGCTCCTGATCCTCGATTGCCTCCGCTCCGCAGTCCTGGGGGTAGAGCTCCAAAGCGAACTCCTGGACGGTCTTCACGGCTACGACGTCCAGGACCCGCACATCCACACCAGCCTGCCCGATGACGAAGGCGTCGAAGTGATGTGTACCATCAGCCTGTCGCCCCTGAACGCTGCCACCCTTCGTCAACGGCTGGATGAGATCGGGGATTCGGTCATCCTGAGCCAGGTGGGCAACGCCGCAGACCCGGACGGCAACTACCGGTGGCGCGTCCATGTGCACGTCGCTGACGCCGGGCCGGCGGTCAGGCTTATCCGTTCCCTCGGCGAACCCGCGCACATCACAGTCAGCCAGTTGGCCCTGCCGCGCGATCCTGAAGCGGACCCAGTGGGCTCCAACGGACATGAGCGCTGACCTTGAAGCGGGCCTGGAACGCCTGATCGGAAAACGGTCGGCCTCGGCCATTGAGAAGCACCTGAAGATCAGCACGGTCGGCGGCCTGCTGAATTACTTCCCCCGCCGGTACCTGAACCGTGGCGAGCTGACACCCATCGGCGAGCTGCCGGTGGACGAGGAAGTCACCCTCATTGCGCGCGTCCTCTCCAACAGCACCCGCAAGATGCATTCGCGCCGCGGGTCCATTACCGATGTCATCATTACCGACGACGCCGCATCCCATGGCCGTCCGCGTCTCGCCTCCGTAGGCCCCGGCAGCGGGCACGGCACCCTGAAGATCACCTTCTTCAGCGGCTACCGGGCACAGGCCGAGCTCCTGCCCGGCCGTCGTGTTATGTTCTCCGGCAAAGTGACCCGTTACGGCCCCTCCCTGGGGCTGACAAATCCGGACTTCAACCTTTTGGACGAGGACCCCGACATGCCCGGCATGGATCCGGAAAAGCTCGCAGCCATGCCGGTCCCCGTGTATCCGGCAACTGCCAAACTCACCAGCTGGTCAATCCAGAAGGTGATCGGCACGCTCCTTCAGACAGTCGATCTGGATGCACTGCCCGATCCATTGCCGGACGCCGTGGCCCTCCGGGAAAAGTTCCTCCCGGTAGCCGAGGCCTACCGGCTCATCCACCGGCCCGAAACACAGGACGACTGGAAGCGGGCCCAGGACCGCCTCCGCTACCAGGAGGCCCTGGTCCTGCAGGCGGCGCTGGCCCGGCGCCGCGCCCAGCTCGCGGCTGAGGAGGCTACCGCCCGCCGGCCTGCCACCGATGGGATCTTGGCATCATTCGACCGGCAGTTGCCGTTCACGCTGACTGCCGGACAGGCGGCCGTCGGAAAAACCCTTGCCGCCGAACTTGCGCAGGACAGCCCCATGAACAGGCTCCTGCAGGGCGAAGTGGGTTCCGGCAAAACCATCGTGGCCCTCCGCGCCATGCTGCAGGTGGTGGACGCCGGCGGGCAGGCGGCACTGCTGGCACCCACCGAGGTCCTCGCCGCCCAGCATTTCGAGTCCATCCGCCGTACGCTCGGCGCGCTGTCCCGGGATCCCATGCTGTCCCCGGACGGGCTGCTGGGCGGCCTCGCGGAAAATGCCGTGCAGGTTTCGCTTCTCACCGGTTCCATGCCCGCTGCCGCGCGTAAGCGTGCGTTGCTGGACGCAGCCTCCGGCACGGCCGGGATCGTGATCGGCACGCACGCCCTGCTCAGCGGCAATGTATCGTTTTACGACCTTGGCCTGATCGTGGTGGACGAACAGCACCGGTTTGGCGTGGAGCAGCGGGATGTCCTCCGGTCAAAGGCCAACAAGCCGCCGCATCTGCTGGTCATGACGGCCACGCCGATTCCCCGGACTGTGGCCATGACCGTGTTCGGTGATCTCGAAACCTCCATCCTGGACGAGCTGCCCGCAGGCCGAGCGCCCATTTCCACCCACGTGGTGGGCCTGGCCGAAAACCCGGGGTGGGCCGGGCGCATCTGGTCCCGTTCCCGTGAGGAAATCGACGCCGGGCACCAGGTGTTTGTGGTGTGCCCCAGGATCGGGACGGACGACGACGGCGATTTCAGTCCGGGGGAAGCGGAACCTTCCGCGGCGGACGTGGCGGGCAACGGCGGTGAGCGTGAGCTCGCGTCCGTCACCGCCGTCGTCGAACAGCTCCAGCAGGAACCCGCCCTTGCCGGTGTGCCGCTGAGGCCCATGCACGGCAGGCTGGACACCGCGGTGAAGTCCGCGGCGATGGAGGACTTCACGGCCAACCGGACCAAGCTCCTGGTCTCCACCACCGTCATCGAAGTGGGCGTCGATGTCCACAATGCAACGCTGATGGTGATCCTCGACGCCGACCGCTTCGGCATTTCACAGCTGCACCAGTTGCGCGGGCGGGTGGGCCGTGGCGGCCTGCCCGGAACGTGCCTGCTGGTCACCAGCCTGGAACCCGGGCACCCGAGCCGGCGCAGGCTGGACGCCGTTGCCTCCACCACGGACGGTTTCGAACTTTCCCAGGAGGACCTCAAGCTACGGCGCGAGGGCGACATCCTGGGCGCGTCGCAGTCAGGCGGCCGCTCCACGCTGAAACTCCTGCGTGTGCTGGAGCATGAGGACATCATTGCCCGCGCCAGGCAGGACGCCCAGGCACTGGTGGGCAAAGACCCCTCGCTGGCGCGGCACCCCCGGTTGGCTGAGGCCATCGACGAATACCTGAACCCCGAGAAGGAGGCGTTCCTTGAACGCGGATAGAAGGCGGGCATGAGCCGCATCATTGCGGGTGCCGCTGGCGGGACGCCCTTGGCCAGCGTCCCCGGTTCCCTGACCCGGCCCACGACGGACCGTGTCAAGGAAGCGTTGTTCTCCCGACTTGATGCCTTCGGGATCATTGCCGGTTCCCGTGTCCTGGACCTCTACGCGGGGTCCGGAGCGCTGGGCGTGGAGAGCGGCAGCAGGGGCGCCGAAACCGTTGACCTCGTGGAATTCGACGCCAAGGCAACTTCCGTGTGCCAGCGCAACGCCGACCTCATCAATGGTGTGCTGGCACGCAAGACCGTGACGGTCCACCGCTCCAAAGTGGAATCCTTCCTGGAGCGCACCCCGGGGGAGGTCAGCTGGGACCTCGTCTTCATGGACCCGCCTTATCCTTTGGACGAGGCTGCAGTGTCCGCGGTGCTGGCCAAACTTGCAGACCATCTGACGCCCGCCGCGCTGGTGGTGGTGGAGAGATCCTCACGTTCCCCCGAACCAGGCTGGCCGGAAGGCCTGGAACGGTTTGCGGAAAAGAAGTACGGGGAGACCCGGCTCTGGTTCGCGGAGCCCGCAGTGCCGGACGCCATCAGTCCGGACGTTGTGATCGACGGGCAGGCGGCGGGCGAGGCCTGAAGCAGGCCGTGATGCCGGTGGCCGTCAGCCGGCCAGGACGTCCAGGTCCACACCGGCAAGCACCTTCGCCGGGTGCGGGCCGCGTGCTGTCAGCTCGGCGGTCCAGCCCTCGGGCCACGGAGCCTGCGTGCCGGTCAGGATGATGTTGCCTGGGTAGCGGCCGGCGAACATGCCGGTTTCCGCGAACGCAGCCACGGCCGTCATGGCACGGCGCATCGCGGTTATCTGGCTGCGGACCAGCGTGAGGCCCGGCTCGTCGCCGACGTTGACTATCAGGACGCCCCAGGGACTGAGCCGTGCAGCGGCTTCCTGGTAAAACTCCGCACAGGCGATGTGGGCCGGGGCGTCCGGTCCGGAGAAAATATCCAGGATAACGACGTCGAATTTAAGGTCCGGAGCCAGCTCCGCCAGGGCATCGCGGGCATCGCCGATGACGGTGTGCAGTACGGTTCCTTCGGGCAGCGGGAGTTGCTGGAGGACAAAATCGAGGAGCTCGCGCTCCAGCTCCACGGCGTACTGGACAGAACCGGGCCGTGTCGCCTGGATGTACCGCGCCAGGGTGAGGGCACCGGCGCCAAGATGCAGCGCTGTGATCGGCTGTCCCGGGGGAGCGGCAAGGTCCACCACGTGGCCGATCCGGCGCAGGTACTCGTAGAAGATCTCTTCCGGGTGGGCAACGTTCACGTGGGACTGCTCGGCGCCGCCGATCCTCAGAACATAGGCGCCCGCCGTGAAGGCATCCGGCTCAATTGCCGCGTGTTGTCCGGTGGTCCGGAGGAACCGGGCCGACCGTGCACTGCGGGCGTCGGCCATCACAGCCTTCCGCTGAGGGTGGCCAGGCGGTCGGCGGCTTCCTCAAGGACCTCAATCTTCTTGCAGAATGCGAACCTGAGCAGGCTGCGCGTCCGTTCCGCCCCTTCCGGATGGCAGAACACCGGGACGGGGATGGCTGCGACTCCCACCAGCGCGGGAAGCCGGCGGGCAAGGTCCACGGAGTCGGCAATGCCAAGGGGAGCGGTATCCACGTTGACGAAATAGGTGCCCTGCGGGGTGAAGACGTCGAAGCCGGCCGCACGGAGGCCTTCGCTCAGAATGTCCCGCTTGTTCCGCAGCGTGGCTGAAATGCCCTCGTAGAACTCATCCGGCAGCGCCAGCCCCGACGCGATCGCGGCCTGGAACGGCGTGCCGGAGCTGTAGGTCAGGAACTGCTTGACCGTGCGGACGGCGGCCACAAGGTGTTCGGGGCCGGTCAGCCAGCCGATCTTCCAGCCGGTAAAGGAAAAGGTCTTGCCTGCCGAGGAGATGGTGAGCGTCCTGTCGGCGGCTCCGGGCAGGGTGGCTACCGGTATGTGCCCGGCGCCGAAGGTCAGGTGCTCGTACACCTCATCGGTGATGATCAGGCAGTCATGTTTGCGGGCGAGCTCGACGATGCGCTCAAGTACCTGGCGCGGGAAGACGGCGCCGGTGGGATTATGGGGGTTGTTCAAAAGCACCACCCGCGTCCGGTCGGTGAAGGCAGCCTCCAGGGCTGCCAGGTCCGGGTGAAAGTCGGGAGCCAGCAGCGGTGCTGTGGTGTGGGTGGCGCCGGCCAGTCCGATGACAGCGCCGTACGAGTCGTAGAACGGCTCGAACGTCAGCACCTCATCGCCCGGCCCCACAAAGGCCAGCAGGGCAGCCGCGATGGCCTCGGTAGCACCAGTGGTAACGATGACCCCGGTCTGCGGGTCCGGGGTCAAGCCGTAAAACCGGGCCTGGTGGACGGCAACAGCTTCGCGCAGTTCCAGGATGCCCTTGCCGGGCGCGTACTGGTTGGCCCCCGCCGCGATGGCGGCCATGGCTGCGGCCTTGATTTCCGCGGGGCCGTCCTCATCCGGGAAGCCCTGCCCCAGGTTGATGGCGCCGGTCTGCACGGCCAGGGTGGTCATCTCTTCGAAGATGGTGACGCCCAGTTGGCCGGCAGGTCCCAGGAGGTTGGCGCCGGCCGCGGTGCGCTGCCAGGGAGCCCGTGCGGCGGGCAGCGAAAGTTCCCGTGGTGGATGCATCCAGTCATGGTATCCCGGCGGCCGCATGGGGTAGGTTCGGTGCATGAGACGCGCTGTCTGCCCCGGTTCCTTTGACCCTATCCACAACGGTCATCTTGAGGTCATTGCCCGTGCTGCGGGCCTGTTTGACGAAGTTATTGTGGCTGTTTCCACCAACTACGCCAAGCAGTACAGGTTCAGCCTGGGAGACCGCATCGATATGGCGCGGGAGACCCTGGCATCCCTGAAAGGGATCGTGGTGGAACCCGTAGGGGAAGGCCTCCTGGCCGAATACTGCCGCCAGCGCGGGGTCTCTGCCATTGTCAAAGGCCTCCGCTCGTCGTCGGACTTCGATTACGAACTTCCGATGGCCACCATGAACCGCCAGCTCAGCGGGGTGGAAACGGTGTTCCTGCCCGCGGAGGCGCATTACCTCCACTTGTCATCGACGCTCATCAAGGAAGTGGCCGGCCTGGGCGGCAGCGTCTCCGATTACGTGCCGCGTTCAGTGCAAAAACGGATGTTCCCGGGCGAGCCTTCGTCGGGTCAGTCCGCAAGGGGGTAGGCTAGTCCGGTACTTCGACGTCCGCTGCCGTGTGGCTGCAGGCCTGGTTTGAGTCCCCGCGGCTCTTCAGGCTAAGATGGTACGTCGGTCATATGTTCAACAGGAGTTCTCATTAAACGAGATGCTAGTTCGCCCTTGGCGTTCGACGTCAAGGATCTCGGGCGCAGCCCGGGCAGCATGCGGACACTGAAGGAACATGTACCCGCACCAAGTGACCTTGGTGTGGCACTTATTGGCGTTCAGGAAGGCTCGGATATCGAGCTGGATCTGAGGCTTGAGGCCGTACACGAAGGAATTCTGGTATCAGGAACCGCGGTCGCCGAAGTTACTGGCGAATGCGGCCGATGCCTGGATCCCCTTGCGTATGACCTTGAGGTCAATGTGCAAGAACTTTTCTTCTACGAGGGCGTTGTGCTTTCGGATGAGGAAGACGAAGAAGAGCAACGTCGAGTCGAGCACGATCTGATCGATCTTGAGCCGGTGTTGCGGGACGCAGTCATAACCATGCTGCCGTTCCAGCCGGTGTGCCGGGAAGACTGCCAGGGCCTTTGCTCCGAATGCGGAGTTCGCCTGGAAGACGAGCCGGGGCATCACCACGAGGTCGTTGATCCTCGCTGGGCTGCCCTAGCTGACTTGGCTAAGCCTGACCGGCAAAACTGATTTGTACGTGTTTGTCTAGAGAGAAATGAGTTAGCCGTGGCTGTCCCGAAGCGGAAAATGTCTCGCTCGAATACCCGCGCCCGCCGCTCCCAGTGGAAGGCAACCGCCCCCCACCTGGTGAAGACCGTAGAGAACGGCCAGGTTGTTTACAGCCTGCCGCACCAGGCAAAGGTCGTTACCGACTCCGCTGGCACTGCGCTGTTCCTTGAGTACAAGGGCCGCAAGGTCGCAGACGTCTAATTGGCCCTTAGGCTGACATGATGTCTTCAACTGAAGAGCTTCTGAAGCGTCTCGGTGTCTCTATTGACGCCGGGACGCTTCGTCTTGCTCTGACACACCGTTCCTACGCCTACGAAAACGGCGGCATTCCCACGAACGAGCGCCTCGAGTTCCTCGGCGATTCCATCCTGGGCTTCTCTGTCACGGACGCCCTGTACCGGGACAATCCCACGTTGCCCGAAGGTGATCTGGCCAAGCGCCGTTCCGCGGTGGTCAGTACGCGTGCCCTTGCCGGTATCGGCCGGAGCCTCGGCATCGGGGACTACATCTACCTTGGGCAGGGTGAAAAGCTCACCGAGGGCAAGAACAAGGCCTCCATTCTGGCGGACACCATGGAAGCGCTCATCGGGGCCACCTATGTGTCCAACGATATCGAGACCGCCCGCCAGCTGGTCATGCGCCTGGTTGGCCCGCTCCTGAAGGACGCGGCCGCTTTGGGCGCCGGGACCGACTGGAAGACCAGCATCCAGGAACTGGCCGCCAGCCGGCAGCTCGGCACTATTTTCTATGCTGTTGAGGGAGCCGGTCCGGACCACGCCCGTACGTTCAAAGCTGTCCTGAATATCGGCGGCAAGCCGTACGGCAATGGCTCCGGCCACTCCAAGAAGGAAGCCGAGCAGGAAGCTGCCGCGGACGCCTGGCGTGCTCTTTCCGAAACCAGGACATCAGCTGCGGCGGCCGGACCGGCTGAGTCCGCTCCCGGCGCCTAGGACAGGCGTTGCCCGAACTGCCTGAAGTCGAAGTGGTCCGCCGCGGCCTGGTGAGCTGGCTCCGCGGCCGGACCATCACGTCCGTGGACGTCCTGGACCCGCGTTCCCTCCGCCGCCATGCCCTGGGGGTTGAGGACTTCATCGGCAACCTCGAAGGCACCACGGTGGCGGATGTGGTGCGGCGCGGAAAGTTCCTGTGGATGCCGCTGCGCGAGGGCCTTTCGTCGTCGCCGGCCGGAAGCACCCCGGGAGGAACTGCGCCTGCCGTGGCCCTCATGGCGCACCTGGGCATGAGCGGACAGCTGCTGATGCAGGATCCGTCGGTACCGGACGAAAAGCACCTGAAAGTGCGGCTGCGGCTCAGCCAGAGTGAGGGCATGCCGGACCAGCTCCGTTTTGTGGACCAGCGCATCTTCGGCGGGCTGTTCGTGACGGCCATGATCCCCACGGACGACGGCGGCCCCGGCGGCCTCGCTGAGTCGCCGCTGCCCCTCATTGCCGAAGAGGCAGCCCATATTGCCCGCGACCCCCTGGATCCGGCGTTTTCCTTCGACCTCTTTTACGCCCGCCTCCGGAAGCGCAGGACGGGTCTCAAACGGGCCCTCCTGGATCAGGGGCTGGTCTCCGGGATCGGCAATATCTACGCCGACGAGGCCCTCTGGCGCGCTTGCCTGCATTACGCCCGGCCCACCGACAAACTCCGACGTGCCGATGCCGAACGCGTTCTCGCCAGCGCCCGCGAGGTCATGCTGGATGCACTGGCGGCCGGCGGAACCAGCTTCGACTCCCTGTACGTGAACGTCAACGGAGCCTCCGGCTACTTCGACCGCTCCCTGAACGCCTACGGCAGGGAAGGTCAGCCCTGCCACCGCTGCGCCGCCGTCGGAATCACTTCCCTCATCCGGCGCGAACAGTTCATGAACCGCTCGTCCTACACCTGCCCCGTCTGCCAGCCGCGGCCGCGGAACGGCCGCTGGTAGGAACGTAGCGGCTACGGCGAACCGTAGTGTTCGGCCAGCCGCGCCAGGCCTTCGTCCAGGGACACGGCGGGCGTCCAGTCAAGGAGTTCGCGGGTCTCGCGCTGGTCGAACCAGTGCGCGGTGGAGAGCTGCTCGGCGAGGAACCTGGTCATGGGCGGTTCCTCTTCCCGGCCGGCCAGGAGCCATGCCTTTTCCACCACTGATCCTGCCGCCCGCGCGAGTTTGCCTGGCACTCGCCACGATGGCGCCGGCACTCCGCCCGCGGCGCAGATGCCCGCCAGCAGTTCACCGACCGGCCGGGGTTCGCCGTTGCTGACGACCACCGCCCGGCCATGGACGTGCTCCATGCGGTGCAGCGCGGCGACGATGGCCGAGGCGGCATTGTCCACGTACGTGGTGTCGATCAGGGCAGCACCGGCGTCGAGCAGCGGCAGGCGGCCGCAGGCCGCACGCGCCAGCACGCGTTCCACCAGCTGCGTGTCACCGGGGCCCCAGACGATGTGCGGGCGCACCGCCGCGACCCGAAGGTCCGGTGAGTCCGCTGCCAGGGCGAGCAGCTCGGCTTCAGCTTTGGTGCGGGAGTAGTCGCCGTGTGCCCGGGCCGGGTCGCCGGGCTCGGCCCCGAGCCCGGCGATGGCGTGTCCTGAGTTTGCCACGGACGGGGACGAAACGAACACCAGATTCCGCACGCCGGCCTCACAGGCGGCCCGCAGCAGGCGGCGCGTCCCCTCCACATTGACCTCATCGAAGTCTGCAGGGCGGCCGGTGAAGGAAACCTTCGCGGCCAGGTGGATGACTCCGTCGTTGCCGGCTACTGCCCGGCGGACGGCGTCGTCGTCCGACACGGAGCCGGTGAGGTCCGTTACGCCGTCCACACCCGAAGGCCGGCGCTGGAATGTGGTGACGCTGTGTCCCTGCAGCACCAGCAGACGCGCCACCTCTCCTCCGAGCAGGCCGCTTGCACCGGTAACAAGGACCCTCATGGCCTGCCCGGCCGGCCGCCGGCCAGCACTTTCGACGCCCAGCGGGAGAGGCGGGTCCGGTCAATTTTGGCGTTGTGGCGGATATCGGTGGGCTGGGAAGGCACAGTGAGCACGGCAGCCACAGCAACCCCGGCCTGGCGGGCTGCCTCCCGGACCCGCCCGGCGAGCTGCGGGGCGGCCGGGCCCGCCCGGCGGACAGGAGGCACAGTCTCGACGACGGCGACGACGGCCTGTGTCCCTGCGGGACCGACCCCCACCACTGCGGCCAGCCCGACGTCGTCCAGCTGTTCAATGGCCTGCTCGGCGCCCACGGGCGTCACCACAGAACCCGGCGCCGTGACGAGGTGAGCCAGGCGCCCTTCCACCCAGAGCCGGCCCGCGGCATCGAAGTGCCCAACGTCGCCGGTGCGGTGCCAGCCGGCCGTGCGGACGCTTTCGCTTTGCGTAAGCCAAAGCCTGTCATAGGCGTCCTTCACATGCGGAGCGCTGACGAGGATTTCCCCGGTCACGCCAGCTTCTGTGGCCGGGTGGTTCCCGGGGGCGCTGCCGTCCGCGGCGAGCGGGATGACGGCTACGCTGGCGCCGTGCACCGGCCGGCCCACACACACCCCGTTGCCGGCTCCTGCCATGGTCCCTCTTGCGGCGTCAGCTTCGGCAACGCGGATCTCTTCGAGGCTGATGTCCGTGACGGGCAGCGCCTCGGTCATGCCGTAGGGGGTGTGCAGCGAGGCCTGCGGCAGCAGCTTTTGCACCTGCGCGAGGAGGGGCTCAGGGACGGGAGCGCCGGCGGAGAGCAGAAGTTCAACGCGCCCCAGTGCTTCGTGCCCGGCAGGGCTCAGGCCGTCCTTTGTAGCCAGGACGTTTCGCAGGGCGGCGGGCGAGGCGAAGACTACGCTGGCGTCAATGGCCGCGGCGGCGTCCGCCAGTGCGGTGGCGGTCAGGGTGCGGGGTGCCGTGACGTCCATGGCGGGCGTCACCGAAACAGCTCCGAGGGCCGGCCCCAGCAGCGCAAACGGGGCGAAGCCCGCCACCAGCCGTGCTCCCGGCCGGATCCCCAGTGTCGCGGCCAGGGTGTCCCGCATCGCGGCAAGCTGCCGGTGCGTGTACACCACCCCTTTGGCAGGACCGGTGGAGCCCGAGGTGAAGAGGACCGCAGCAGGGGCGTCCTGGCCCGGAGCCGCGTACGGAGCAGGGACGTCCGCCGGCGGCACCTGGCTGAGGCTGCTGCCGTGGCGGGTGAGGGCGGTGAGGGAGGTTTCGACGTGGAGGAGGCGGCGGCGGGCAGCCGGCAGGTCCCGCACACTGATGCGCCGGCCGGGCCAGCCAAGCACCGAGGCAGCGGCCAGCGCCTTATCGATGCCGATGAGGAAATCGGGGGTGGCTCCCTTCACGGCACGGCTCAGGCCCCGCGTGCCGAGCCCGGCGTCGGCCACAACCACCACCGCGCCGAGGCGCAGGCAGGCGTAGAGCACCACGGTCAGGTCCACGCCCGGCGGGACCATCAGGCTCACGCGGCTGCCATGCCTTACGCCCGCATCCCGGAGGCCCGCCGCGAGGACGCCGATGTTGTGTTCCAGCTCCCGCCAGGTGAGCGAGCGGGAGACGCCCCCGTTCGCGCCCATTTCCGCGACGGCGGTGTCCCCGCCGCGGTCGCCGGTTGCCTGCCGGATGAGCGGCGCCCAGAGTGTGGGGACACCGGCATCCGCCTGGTGGGTCCCGCGGCTGCCCTCCAACGCTGTGGTATCCAGGGCTGTGTTACCCAGGGCGGTGCCCTCCGACGCGTTGTCCGCCGGCAACGGGCTGCCGGGCAGGACATCTGCACGTTGCAGGTCGGGTTCGCTGTCCGGGCTGAGCCCGGCAAGCCATTCGAAAATGGGCGCGGCGATGTCCCGGTCTTCGGCGACGAGGTGGCCGGCCCCTTCGAAGCGGTGCACCTTGGCATGGGGGAGCCGGCCGATGAGGTCCTTGAGGTACCGGTCCGAGAAGATCGGGTCCCGCGGGCCCCAGAGCATCAGGGCCGGAACGTCCAGCCCGCGCAGCCCCTCGGCGACGCGGGTGAGTGCCGGGAAGCTGGGGTGGGACGGGTCCGCCGGAATGTCTGCGACGAAGTTTCCGACGCCGGCGCGGCGGTCCGCACCGCGGTAGGGGGCCATGAACGCACTGCGGACATCAGCTGCCAGCGGAGGATGGGCCAACGCATGAGTGACCCGCAGAAACGCGTCCGACGTCGTTGTTCCCCAGCGGTGCACGGCAGGGTGGAGGGCAAGCCGCAGGGCCGGCGGGACGGGGGAGCCGGCCGGTTGGTGGACAGCGGTGTTTGTGAGGACCACGCCGGCGAGTTGGCGGGGATGCGCCAGCGCCCAGCCGAGGCTGATGACGCCGCCCCAGTCATGGCCGACGGTGATAACGGGTCCGTCCAGGTCCAGCGCCGTGGTGATGTCGCCCAGATCGTTGATCCGGTCCGCCAGGCGACGCAAGGTGCCGGTGCGCTCGGAGAAGCCCATGTCCAGCTGGTCCACGGCCACCACCCGCCACGGGCGGGCGGCACCGGATCCGGCGGCACCGGATCCGGCGGCGTCGGTCCCGGCGGCCAGCAGCGTGCGCCACAGGAAGGACCACGTCGGATTGCCGTGCACGCACAGCAGGGTGCAGGCGGGAGCCATGCCGCGGCGGGAGAGCTGTGGCCCGTTGTCGAGCACATGCCAGCGGCGCACAGTTCCAGGGACATCGGCGGCGGAGGTGGAAACCACATCGATCTCGCGGGACCACTCCGGGTCCACGCCCGGCCAGCCGGCGGCTACCAAACGATTTCCATCAGGGCGGTGTTAAGGCCGGAGCCGACGCCCATGCACAGCACGCGGTCCCCGGCCACGAGGGTCTGTGCTTCGGCGGCCAAGGTCATGGGGAGCGAAGCGGGGCCCACATTGCCCCAATGCGGGAACGTGATGGGTACCCTGGCCGGATCCAGGTCGATTGCCTCGATGATGGCCTGCGTATAAGCATTGCTGACCTGGTGCGTGACGTAGCGGTCCATGGTGCCCCAGTCCCACTCCTTTTTTGCCTCCTGCCAGGCGTCCACCACAAGCTGCAGGCCGCCGTCGAGCAGCCCTTTGGTGTCGGTGCTCATGCCGTCGATGCCGCCCACGCACAGTTCGTGGTGTTCGGTGCCGGCGCGCATCACCCCGCCAACGATCCGGTGCGCGCCGGGGTGCTGGTCAGCCGGGCCCAGCACGGCTGCCGCGGCTCCCGAGCCCAGCGTCAGCGTGGCGAACTCCCGGCCAAAGTCCTCACGGGTGGTTTCGGGCCGCTGCAGCCTGGCCAGGGTTGCCTCCTGCGTTGCCTGGGCATCCTCGCCGTTGACGATCATCGCGTACTTGATCTGGCCCGAGTCGATCATGTTCGCCGCCAGGGTGAGGCCGTTGACAAAGCCGAGGCACGCATTGGCGAGGTCGAAGTTCATGGCGGACGACGGCAGGCTGAGTCCGTGATGGATCTTCACCGCAACCGACGGTTCCAGGCTGCGCCGGGTAACGGAGGTGTTGATGAGCAGGCCAACCTCGGACGCTTCAACCCCGGATTCGGCCAAGGCCTTCGCACCGGCTTCGATCGCGGCGTCGTCGAACGCCGTCCCGGCGGCCCACCAGCGCCGGTGCGTGATGCCTGCCACGCGTTCGAGCAGTTTTGGGGGGAACTTCAGCCGCCGGAGGGTCGGAGCCAGCCGCCGGTCGAAATCCGCCGAACTGACGATCTTCGGAGCTTCGACGCTGCTCACCGATAGAAGCGCGGTGTTACCGTGCCGGAATGTTGCATTCCCTGTCAAAACAAGCCCCTGTTCGTGTCCGTCCTGCGCTGCGGAGGTTGACCGCACTATCCGGCACAAGCCCAAGTGCTTAACTATGCCCGGTGCAGGTCCGTTCCTGCACATGCTTCCAGCGGCATCTATGGCAGCTTCCAACGTATCTGCGCGGAATTGTCGCTGCCCCGCAGTAGATTGTAAGTACGCCGGGGGCCATCCCCCCGGAAGACACCCGCAACGAACCATGCGCCCATAAAGCCAAGCAGGAGACCCGACACACCTTGCACCTCAAGAGCCTCACCGTCCGGGGATTCAAGTCGTTCGCGTCGGCAACGACCTTCGACTTCGAGCCCGGAGTCACGGCCGTGGTGGGACCGAACGGCTCCGGAAAGTCCAATGTGGTGGATGCCCTGTCCTGGGTCATGGGGGAGCAGGGTGCCAAGACGCTGCGGGGCGGCAAAATGGAAGACGTCATCTTTGCCGGCACCTCCGGCAGGCCGCCCCTGGGCCGGGCCCACGTCTCCCTGACCATCGACAACACGGACGGCGCCCTGCCCATTGAGTACAGCGAAGTCACCATCTCACGGACCCTGTTCCGCACCGGCGGCTCCGAATACGCCATTAACGGGGCCGGTTGCCGCCTGCTCGACATCCAGGAACTGCTCTCCGATTCGGGCCTTGGCCGGGAAATGCACGTCATCGTGGGCCAGGGCCAGCTCGATAAGGTCCTGCATGCCACTCCGGAGGACCGCCGGGGTTTCATCGAGGAAGCCGCGGGGATCCTCAAGCACCGCCGCCGCAAGGAAAAGACAGTCCGCAAGCTGGAGGCCATGCAGGCGAACCTGCAGCGGCTGAACGACCTCACGGGAGAGATCAGGCGCCAGCTCACCCCCCTCGGCAAGCAGGCGGACGTGGCCCGCCGTGCCCAGCGGGTCCAGTTCGATGTCCGGGACGCCCGCGCGCGGTTGCTCGCCCACGATCTTGTCCGGGAGCAGACAACGCTGGAGCAGGACGTTGCCGGCGAGGCGGCGCTGAAAGCCCGCCGGGAAGTGGTGGAGCAGGAACTTGATACCGGGCGGCGGCGGCAGGCCGGCCTGGAACACCTGGCTGCCGAGGCCACGCCTAGGCTCAATGCGGCACGGGACTCCTGGTACAGGCTGACCACGGCACGGGAACGCCTCCGGTCCCTTGGCTCCCTGGCCCGGGAACGCGGCCGGCTCCTGGGTGCAGTTGATGCTGAACCGTATTCGGGCCGCGATCCTGACCAGCTCGAACGGCAGGCCGCGCGCGTCCGCGACGAAGTGGCGGAGCTCGAGCGCCACATCCTTGACCGGCGCAGTGCCCTTGAGTCGGCCACGGCCGCCAAGGCCGACGCTGAACATGCCGCCGCTGCCGAAGACAAACGCCTTACCGCCGTTCTCCGGGCCGCAGCGGACCGCCGGGAAGGGCTTGCGAAGCTGGCAGGCCAGGTAGGCGCGGCCAGGTCGCGCGTCGAGTCTGCCCAGGCTGAATTGGGCAGGCTCCGGGAGTCACTCGCCGCCGGGCAGGAACGGCGCCGCCAGGCCCAGGCAGAGTTCACTGCCCTGGAAAACCAGGTTGCGGGAGTTGAGGACGGGGAGGAAAGCCTCGACGCCGACTACGAGGACGCCAGCGCCGAACTCGACGCCGTGGTCCAGGAGATCGCCGAACTCAAAACCGCCGGGGGAGAGGCCGTCCGCGAACGCGACGCCCTGGTGGCCCGCCGCGATGCCCTGCAGCTTGGACTGAACCGCAAAGACGGCGCAGCGCATGTGCTGAATTCAGGGCTCGACGGCGTGGCGGGCACGCTCGCCGGGGCGCTCGCCGTCGAACCCGGCAACGAGGCAGCCATCGCCGCTGCGCTAGGCGATGCCTCCGAAGCGGTCCTGGTCCGTGATCCGGCCGTGGCCGCAGCCGTCGTGCAGCTTTTGAAGGATGACGACGCCGGGCGTGCAGTCCTGCTGCTGGAGTCCGCGCAGCCGGGCCGCAATCCGTCTCGGGGCGAAGTATTGCCTCCGGGTGCCCGCTGGGCCGCTGACCTGGTCTCGGCCGACGACGCCCGCGGCACTCTTGTGGCAGCACTGCTGGCCGGATTCGTTGTCGTCGAGGATGTGGCCGTCGCCGGCCGGCTGATGGCGGAACGGCCGGAGCTGAAGGCAGTGACAGGCGCCGGAGACGTCCTGACTGCGCTGACGGTTGCCGGAGGGTCCGCAAAGGCGCCGTCGCTCCTTGAAGTGCAGGCCGCCGTCGACGACGCCGAAGCCCGCCTCGCCGCCGTCACTGCCGTTCTCGAGCGGAACAGGTTTGCCCTGGCCGGCGCTGAAGCGCGGCGCACCCAGGCTGCGGCGAGGGCCGAGGCCGCGCTGGACCGGCTTCATGACTCCGACGCACGCCTGGCGGCTGTCGCCGAACGGCTGGGCCACCTGAACTCTGTACTCCGCAGTGCCACGGGCGAAAGCGACAGGCTCGCGGCCTCGCTCGCCAAGGCTGAAGCGAATGTGGGAACTGAGGAAGAGGCGCTTGCAGCCATCGCCGCCCGCCTGGCAGCCGCGCAGGAAGCGCCGGCCGAAGCGGAGCCGTCCACCGATCAGCGCGACGCGCTGGCACTGGCGGCGTCCCTGGCCCGGTCCACGGAGATGGATGCCAGGCTGTCACTCCGCAGCGCCGAAGAGCAGCTGACAGCCACCCGGAACCGGGCGGTCTCCCTGGATCGGGCCGCCGCCACCGAACGCAGGGCCAGGGAAGAGGCTGCGGAACGGGCGCGCCGCCGCAGGCTCCAGGCACAGCGTGCGGCCGCGGTGTCGGCAGGCGCAGAGCTGGCCATCCGGTTCATTGATGTGTCCGTGGAGCTGGCTCGGGAGGAACGCGATCTCGCCGAGGAAAACCGGGAGCAGCGGGACCGGGAACTGCAGGCGGTGAGGACCGGGAACGATTCGCTGGCCCGCGAACTTGCGGAGCTGACCGATTCGGTTCATCGCGACGAACTGGCCCGGACCCAGCACCGGGCACGGATCGAAGCCCTGGAAACACGGTCCATCGACGAACTCGGCATCACCCCGGACGTGCTGGTGGCTGACTACGGACCCGATGTTCCGGTCCCGGTCCCCGCAGGGGAGAGCGGGGATAAATGGGCCGCCCTCAGGACGCCGGTGGATGAGAGCGGCACGCCGGTGGTCGAAGGCAAGCCGTTTGTCCGCGAGGAACAGGAAAAGCGCCTCCGGAAGGCAGAACGGGACCTGTCAGCCCTGGGCAAGGTCAATCCGCTGGCGCTGGAGGAATTTGCCGCCCTTGAGGAGCGGCACCAGTTCCTGAGCACCCAGCTCGAGGATCTGCGTGCCAGCCGTAAGGACCTGCTGGACATCATCAAGGAAGTGGATGACCGAGTCCAGAAGGTCTTTGCCGAGGCGTTCGAAGACACCCAGGCCCAGTTCGTCCGGGTTTTTGGCCGGCTGTTTCCCGGCGGAGAGGGCCGGCTGGTCCTCACCGACCCGTCGGACATGCTCACCACCGGCATCGAGGTGGAGGCGCGGCCGGCCGGCAAAAAGATCAAACGGCTTTCGCTGCTCTCCGGCGGCGAGCGTTCCCTCACTGCCGTGGCCCTGCTGGTTGCCATCTTCAAGGCCCGCCCCTCGCCGTTCTACGTGATGGATGAGGTGGAGGCCGCCCTTGACGACACCAACCTGGGCCGGCTCATCACCATCTTCGAGGAACTGCGCGAGTCCAGCCAGCTGATTGTCATCACCCATCAGAAACGCACTATGGAAGTGGCTGACGCGCTGTATGGCGTGACCATGCGGGGCGACGGCGTATCAACTGTCATCAGCCAGCGACTGGGTGCCGAAGTCTAGAGTTCCCGCAGGTGGTGGCCGCAAGGGCCTGCCGCGTTTGTGAGAAGCTAGGGGAGTGAATGACATCCTCCCCATTATTCTGTCCATTGTTGCTGCCCTGGCGGTTATTGGCGGGCTGATCCCGGTCCTGATGAAGACGCGGAAGAACATCGACCGGTACCCCGGGACGCGGGACGCCAATGATCCTGATACGGCCCGAGGCGGCGGCACGCTGCTGGAGGACGCTCCCGTGGTTCCGGCCGAGCGGAAGGCTCCTGCCGGCGTCGACCTCGAAGACCTCGAAACCACCGACGTCCCCGACGACGCAGCCGGCCTTGAAACCATCCCGGTGGAGACGCCCCTGCCGGTGGCCGGCCGCCTCACCCGGCTGCGCGAACGCCTGGTCCGGTCCAACAACATCCTGGGCAAGGGCCTGCTCGCGCTGCTCTCCAGCGACAAGATCGACGAAAATGTCTGGGACGAAGTTGAGGAAACCCTCCTCCTGGCCGACCTCGGAACCGAGCCGACCATGCAGCTGGTTGACGCGCTGCGGGAACGCGTCAAGGTCCTCGGCACCCGGACCCCTGAGCAGGTCAAGGCACTGCTCCGCGAGGAACTCATCAAGCTGGTGGATCCCACCATGGACCGCAGCCTGAACACCACCCGGCACGCAGACAAGCCAGCCGTCATGCTGGTGGTGGGCGTCAACGGCGTGGGCAAGACCACGACGGTGGGCAAGCTCGCCCGCGTGCTTGTGGCCGAGGACAAGGACGTCCTGCTGGGCGCGGCGGACACGTTCCGCGCTGCCGCGGCGGAGCAGCTGGCCACATGGGGACAGCGCGTGGGCGTCCCCACAGTGAAGTCCGACATCGACGGCGCAGACCCCGCCTCAGTCGCCTACGAAGCGGTCAAAGCAGGCATCGACCAGGAAGTCGACGTCGTGATGATCGACACCGCCGGCCGCCTGCAGAACAAGACCGGCCTGATGGACGAACTCGGCAAGGTCAAGCGCGTCATCGAAAAGCTCGCCGAAGTGGACGAAGTCCTGCTGGTCCTGGACGCCACCACCGGCCAGAACGGTCTCAACCAGGCCCGCGTTTTCGCCGAGGTAGTGAACATCACCGGCATCGTCCTGACCAAGCTCGACGGCACGGCCAAGGGCGGCATTGTGGTGGCCATCCAGAAGTCGCTTGGTGTGCCGGTCAAGCTCATCGGCCTGGGCGAAGGTGCCGATGACCTGGCGCCGTTCGACGCCGAAGGCTTTGTGGACGCCCTGCTCAACTAGCCTCCTGCATCGAGGGGTGAGGTCCCGCCGCTAAGCGCACGCCTTAGCGACGGGACCTCACCCCTCGACGTGTTTAAAGCGCTAGCGCGTAGAGGGCTCGCGCCTAAGGGGCTCGCGCGTGACCGACCAGCAGGCGGCTGCCGCCACCAGGACACCGCCGGTGACGCCGAACGCCCACCCGTAGCCCAGCTGGTCCGCAAGGACGCCCACTAGGACCGGCCCGGCAATCGCTCCGATGTCTGAGGTCATCTGGTAAGCGGCCAGGACTTTGCCGCCTGACCGCTCGTTCCCGATGACGTCGGCCACGGCGGCCTGCTGGGCCGGGCCGAGCAGCCCCGACCCCGCCCCGGCCACTGCAGAGGCCACCAGAAACCAGGGCAGGCCGGAGGTGAAGCCGATGGCGGCCGTGGCAAGCCCGGCGACCAGGAGCCCGGAGATCAACATCGGCTTCCGGCCCAGGCTGTCGGCCAGCCGCCCGGAAAAGGTCAGCGCTGCGGCGTTCCCCGCGGCGAACACGGCAAGCGCCAGGCCGGCAGCTTCAGGACCCGCACCGAGCGCCGCAACCGCAAAGAGGGGCACGGTGGCCATCCGCACGCCGAATGTCGCCCAGCCGTTGGCGAAGCTGGAAACCAGCGCGGAGCGGTAGGCACCGTCCCCCAGGGCGTCCGCGAAACCCATGGCCGGAGCCTGGCCGCCGGAGGTCCTCGCAGATGAGGGCGTGTGGCTGAGCTGGGTCTGCACCACGATGGCGGCAAGGATGAGGGCCGCCGCGTAGCAGAGGAAGGGCACCCGCAGCCCGAAGCCCGCCAGCATGCCGCCCACCACGGGGCCCAGGACATTGCCGATCAGGAAGGCGGAGGCATAGGCGCCGGACACACGGCCCCGGCTCTCCGGGGGTGCCAGCCGGACCACCAAGGCCATGGAGGCAACGGTGAACATCACAGAGCCCACCCCGCCGAGCCCACGAAAGACCAAAAGCTGCACGTAGTCCTGGGCGAACGCGCACGCCGCCGTCGACACCGCAACAATGAGAAGGCCGGCCACGTATACGGGCCGTTCTCCCAACCTGCCGATGAGGGCGCCCCCGGCCGGCGCGAACAGCAGCCGCATAAAAGCGAAGATACTCACGATGACCGCGGCGGCCGTAGCGCCGACGTCGAAGGTTGTGGCGAATTGTGGAAGCACGGGCGCAACCAGCCCGAAACCAAGCGCGATAAGGAAGGCTGCGGCCAGCATCACCTTAACGTCGCGCGGAAGTCCGGGCCGCTGCGGGCGGATCACGGACAAAATCCGTGTTGTGGCGCGGCTCACAGGCGAACGTGCCGTCATAGGGCGGGATTCCTTGCATGCTTGACCGCCGGTAGGCGGCGACAGGGGTGAAACATAACCGTAACAAGCCAGATATGCACCATTTACTTCCTAGAGGTTCTTGTAACAAACCAGCAATCTAAATCCTCCGCGGGCGAAACACTGCACGGACAAACTCTTTTCAGGACGCAAAAGGCGTTGGCAGGCGGAACAAATCCGCAGCATCGATAAGAGGAGGGACGTGCACCATGGAACTTACAGCAGGTCACGTATGGCTCATGGTGGCGGCAGCACTCGTGCTGTTCATGACACCGGGTCTGGCATTTTTCTACGGCGGCATGACGCGCGCCAAGGCAGCACTGAACATGATGATGATGAGCTTCATCTCCATCGGCATGGTCGGCGTGGTGTGGGTACTGTGGGGCGCGTCGATGAGCTCCGGCGAAGGATTCCTCCAAATCGTCGGGAACCCGTTCGCCACCTTCGGCCTTGAAGGCATCGATACCCCGGACGGCCTGATCAAGGTGGGCTACGCAGCTACCTTCGCCATCATCACGGTAGCCCTGATCAGTGGTGCGATCGCTGACCGCGCCAAGTTCGGCGCCTGGACTGTGTTTGTGCCCGTCTGGGTCACGCTCGTTTACTGCCCGCTGGCTTACATGGTGTGGGGCGGTGGTTTGTTCGGTCCCGAAGGCGCGATCGGTCAGGCACTCGGCCCGGCCATCGACTTCGCCGGCGGTACCGTGGTGCACATCAACGCCGGTGTTGCGGCCCTCATCCTCGTGCTGATCATCGGCAACCGCCGCGGCTTCGGCAAGGACCCCAACCACCGTCCCCACAACATCCCGTTCGTGATGCTTGGTGCGGCCATCCTCTGGTTCGGCTGGTTCGGCTTCAACGGCGGCGCGGCCACCACAGCTGAACAGGGCGGCCTGATCTGGATCAACACCCTCGCAGCTCCGGCAGCGGCCATGCTCGGCTGGCTCGTCACCGAACGCATCCGCGACGGCCACCCCACCTCCCTCGGTGCAGCCTCCGGTGTTGTGGCCGGCCTGGTCGCCATCACCCCTGCCTGCGCCAACGTCAGCCCGGTGGGCGCGCTCGGCCTCGGCGTCGTTGCAGGTGTCGCCTCGGCACTGGCCGTCGGCCTCAAGTTCCGCTGGGGCTTCGATGACTCCCTGGATGTTGTCGGCGTCCACCTTGTCTCCGGCATCATCGGCACGGTGGCCCTTGGCTTCATCGCCCTCCCCACCGACGGTGTGGGCGGCGGCCTCTTCTACGGCGGCGGCATGGCCCAGATGTGGGCCCAGCTGGCGGCAGCCGGCATCGCCATTGCCTACTCGGCCATCCTGACGGCGATCATCGCCTTCGCCATCCACAAGACCATGGGCTTCCGCGTCTCCCAGGAGCAGGAAGCAGTGGGCGTAGACCTCAGCCTGCACGCTGAAACGGCATACGAGTTCGGGGTAGGCGGGCAGGGCGGAAGCTTCCAGCCGCTCCACGAACTGATCACCGGAAAGGCACCGGCCGGCAACGCCGCAGCCGACGCCAAGAAGACGGAGCCGGCAGCCGGCAAGGAAAGCGTGGAAGCATGAAACTGATCACAGCCATCGTCCGCCCGGAGAAGCTCGAAGCCATCCGCGAAGGACTGGAGTCCTACGGTGTGCAGGGGCTGACGGTCAGTGCGGCCAGCGGCTACGGCCGCCAGCGCGGCTACACCGAGGTCTACCGCGGCGCGGAATACAACGTGGATCTCCTGCCCAAGGTACGGGTGGAAGTGCTCGCGACAGACGAACAGGCCGACGACATCCTTGATGTCATCATCGCCAGCTCCAACACCGGCCGCGCAGGCGACGGCAAGGTCTGGACCATGGACGTCTTCGAAGCAGTCCGGGTACGCACCGGAGAACGCGGCGTGGCAGCGATCTAGCAGGCAGCGCAGCAGTCACCGACACAACAGAGAGCGGGCAGGGAACCAGGTTCCCTGCCCGCTCTCTGTTGTGGAGCTACTCCGCCGGCGCCGAACCGGACCAGCCTGCTGGACCGGACGACCCGGCGTCGTACTCCTCAAGCGGCACCGTCCCCCGCTGCCAGGCCTTCAGCACAGGCTCAAGGATCCGCCAGCAGTCCTCGGCGGTGTCCCCGCGGACGGACAGCAGGGGGTCACCGTTCACCACTCCCTCCAAGACTTCGCCGTAGGGCAGCAGCTCCGAAGCGCTGAGTTCGGCATCCAGGGTCACGCGGCTGAGGCTGAGGATGCTGCCGGGGCCGTTGACGTCGACGTCGAACTGGAGCGTGTCCGGGCCGAAGCCGATCCGCAGCTGGTTGGGGGAGTCCACCCCGGTAAACCCGGCCGGAAGGTGGGGAACCGGAAGGAACGTGATCACTGCCTCTTTGCGTTTCACGCCCAGCGCCTTGCCGGACCGGAGGATGAAGGGAACGCCCTGCCAGCGCCAGTTGTTGATGTCCACCCGGACCTCGGCCAGGGTCTCCGTGCCGAGGTCCGGGTCCACACCGGCTTCTTTGGCATAGTCCGGGACTTTGCTGCCCGCGATCGAGCCCGCCGTGTACCGGGCCCGGTGGGTTGATTTGGCATACGGCGCGCTGATGGTGCTGGCGCGCAGGACGGTTGCCACAGCGTCGCGAAGGTCGCGCTCGCCGATGGTGGCCGGCGGTTCCATGGCCACCAGCGCCATGATCTGCAGCAGGTGGCTCTGGATCATGTCCCGCAGCGCGCCGGCCCGGTCGTAGTAGCGGGCGCGGCCCTCCAGTGCCAGGTCCTCATCGAAGATGATTTCCACCTTGGCCACATGTTCACGGTTCCAGACCGGTTCCAGGAAGTTGTTGGCGAACCGCAGCCCGAGGATGTTCAGGACGGTGGCTTTGCCCAGGAAATGGTCCACACGGTGGATATGGTCCTCCGGCACGAGTGCCGCCAGCGTCCGGTTAAGGGACCGGGCCGACTCTTCGCTCGAGCCGAACGGTTTTTCCATGACCAGCCGGGTCCCGGCAGGTACCTGGTCAGGACGCAGGGACTCGCAGGCCAGCTGGCTGATCCGGGGCGGCAGGGCGAAGTAGATGGCGGTGGGCCCTTCGAGTCCGGCCAGCAGCGCGGCTAATGCTCCCTCGGCCGTAACGTCGAGCTGGTGATAGACCGTGGCCTTTTCGACGGCGGTGAGCTCTTTGCGTCCGGCCGGATCTGCCGTCTCCGCCGCTGCAGCGAAGGCTTCATGCACCCGGGACTGCCACTGGTCCGGGGTCCAGTCGTCCGAGCCGGCTCCCACCAGGTTCAGATCACCGGCACGGCCTTTCGCTACCAGCCGGGCCAGGCCGGGCAGGAGGAGGCGGCCGGTCAGATCCCCGGAGGCCCCCAGGATGAGCAGGGTTTTTACACTCGTTTGGCTCGTCACCTTGTCAGCATGCCATCATCCATGCCCGGCTTGGTACCCTAGATAGTCGAGTCCCCCCTGTAACTCCACTGAAAGAAGTGCGCGGCGCGTGTTCAATTCACTCTCTGACCGGTTGACAGCAACCTTCAAGAACCTTCGTGGCAAGGGCCGCCTCACCGAGGCTGATGTTGATGCCACAGTCCGGGAGATCCGCCGCGCCCTCCTGGATGCCGACGTCGCCGTTCCCGTCGTGCGCGAGTTCACGGCCAGGGTCCGGGAACGCTCCCTCGGTGCCGAAGTATCGGCGGCCCTGAACCCCAGCCAGCAGATCGTCAAGATCGTCAACGAGGAACTGGTTGAGATCCTCGGCGGCGAGACCCGCCGCATCCGCCTGGCCAAGACCGGCCCCACGGTCATCATGCTGGCCGGCCTCCAGGGCGCCGGCAAGACCACCCTGGCCGGCAAGCTCTCCAAGTGGCTCAAGGCCCAGGGCCACAGCCCCATCCTCGTGGCCTGCGACCTCCAGCGCCCCAACGCGGTGACCCAGCTCCAGGTTGTGGGCAAGCGCGCCGGTGTGCCCGTGTTCGCACCGCACCCGGGTGCCACCTCCGAACTGGAGCACCCCGCCGGTGACCCGGTCGCCGTCGCCCGCGCCGGCGTCGAGGAAGCACGCCAGAAGCTGCACGACGTCGTGATTGTCGATACCGCCGGCCGCCTCGGTGTGGACGCCGAAATGATGGAACAGGCCAGCCAGATCCGGCGCGCCATCGTTCCCAACGAAGTGCTGTTCGTCATCGACGCCATGATCGGCCAGGACGCCGTTAACACGGCGATGGCCTTTGACGAAGGCGTGAACTTCACCGGCATCGTGCTGTCAAAGCTCGACGGCGACGCCCGCGGCGGTGCCGCGCTGTCCGTTGCGTCGGTCACCGGCAAGCCCGTGATGTTCGCGTCCACAGGTGAAGGCCTGGACGACTTTGAGCTCTTCCACCCGGACCGCATGGCCTCGCGCATCCTGGACATGGGCGACGTCCTCACCCTGATCGAGCAGGCCGAGAAGAACTGGGACAAGGACGAAGCCGCCCGGATGGCGAAGAAGTTCGCCGACCAGGAAGACTTCACCCTGGACGACTTCCTGGCCCAGATGCAGCAGATCCGCAACATGGGCTCCATGAAGAAGATGCTCATGATGATGCCGGGCGCGCAAAACATCCGGCAGCAGCTGGAAAACTTCGACGAGCGCGAGATCGACCGCGTGGAGGCGATTGTGCGCTCCATGACCCCGCATGAGCGTGTGGCTCCGAAGATCATCAACGGTTCCCGCCGGGCACGCATCGCGCGTGGCTCCGGCGTGCATGTGTCCGAGGTCAACGGCCTGCTGGAGCGGTTCGCCCAGGCCCAGAAGATGATGAAGAAGATGGCCCAGGGCGGCGGCATGCCGGGCATGCCGGGGATGCCCGGCATGGGCGGGCCCGGCGGTGCGCGGAAGGGCGGCAAAAACGCCCCGAAGAAGAAGGCACGTTCAGGCAACCCGGCCAAGGCAGCCCAGGAGCTCAAGGACGCCGAAGCCCGGCGTGCGGGCGCGGCCAAGGCGCTGCCCACCGGTGCGGCTTTCGGCCAGCAGTCCGGCGATTTCGATCCCTCACAGCTGAACCTGCCCAAGGGCTTCGACAAGTTCCTCGGCAAGTAACCGCCCGCCCGCCCAACTGAGTAGCAGTAAGTGTCGTTTTGAGCGCTCTAAACGACACTTACTGCTACTTACTTTTGATGTCATTGCCGTGGAATAGGGTTGGGTCATGTTCAAGCAGAGGGTAGTTTTCGTGCACGGCGCCGGTCCGTTCGGCGCGGCGGCGTGGCCGCGGCAGCACGGAATGGCGCTGAACTATGATGCTCTGTTCCTGCGGCGCCATGGGTTCGATCCCATGGCTGAACCGGTGGAATCGTCCTTTGAGGAGGACATGGCCATTGTCCTGAGGTCCCTGGCGGATGACGGCCGCGGTGCCGCCGGCGGCCATGTGGTGGCGCATGCCCAGGGCGCCATTGCAGCGATGACGGCCGCCGTCGAACGCCCGGACCTCGTGTATTCGCTGACGCTGGTGGAACCGGCCTGTCTGTCACTGACGGCTGAACTTCCCGCCACTGCCGCGCACCGCGCCCTGATGCAGCCGCTTTTCGATGTCCGGCATCAACTGGGTGATGAGGACTTCCAGCGCGAATACGTCCGCCGTATGTTTGCCGTGGATCTTCAGGAGCCTGTATCCCAGGAAGAAAGGCGTTCGGCGCGCAGGCTCCGGCTGCAGGCGCCGGCGTGGGAAGCCCCGCTGCACATCGTGCCGGGCGTCCCCACGATGGTCCTGACCGGCGGCTGGGAACCGCTCTACGAGGAAATCGCCGGCTACCTGCGTGAGACCGGCGCCCTGCACCGCATTGCTGCGGGCGGGCACCGGCCTCAGGATTCGCGTGAAGGTGACTTCGCTGTCCGGTCCTTTATTGCCGACGTCAGCCGGGCGCGCTCACTCCAGGCCTCCTGAGGACGCCGCCCCTGCCGCCGCGGGGAGCTGAAGTTCAGGCAGGTACACCTTCCCGCCCTTCGCCAGGAACTCCTCGCTTTTTTCGCGCATCCCGCTGTAGATTCCGGCAATGGCTGCCTGCGCGTCGGCAGAGCCATATTCGTCCCGGATGTCCTGGCTGATCTTCATGGAGCAGAATTTGGGGCCGCACATGGAGCAGAAGTGCGCGGTCTTGGCAGGCTCGGCCGGCAGCGTCTCGTCATGGAACGCCTCCGCCGTCACCGGATCGAGGGACAGCGCGAACTGGTCCCGCCAGCGGAATTCGAACCTTGCCTTGGACAGGGCATCGTCCCTTTCGTGCGCTCCCGGGTGGCCCTTGGCGAGGTCGGCCGCGTGGGCCGCGATCTTGTAGGTGATGACCCCCGTCTTCACATCGTCCTTGTTGGGCAGGCCCAGATGCTCCTTGGGCGTGACGTAACACAGCATGGCGGTACCATAGCGGGCGATTTCCGTGGCCCCGATTGCCGAGGTGATGTGGTCATACCCCGGGGCGATGTCGGTGACCAGCGGCCCCAGCGTGTAGAAAGGGGCACCCTTGCAGAGTTCCTGCTGGCGCTCCACGTTCTCCCGGACCAAGTGGAAGGGGATGTGCCCGGGCCCTTCCACCATTACCTGCACGTCGAATTCCCAGGCCCGCAGGGTCAGCTCCGCCAGGGTGTCCAGCTCGGCGAACTGGGCGGCGTCGTTCGCGTCTGCCGTCGCGCCCGGGCGGAGGCCGTCGCCCAGGGAAAACGCGACGTCGTATTTGGCGAAGATCCCGCACAGCTCGTCGAAGTGCGTGTACAGGAAGTTCTCCTGGTGATGGGCAAGGCACCAGCCGGCCATGATGGAGCCGCCGCGCGAGACGATCCCCGTGACGCGGTTGGCGGTGAGCGGGACATAGCGCAGCAGGACTCCGGCGTGGATGGTCATGTAGTCCACGCCCTGCTCACACTGTTCGATCACGGTGTCGCGGAAAATCTCCCAGGTGAGCTTGTTGGCCTCGCCGTTGACCTTCTCGAGCGCCTGGTAAATGGGCACCGTACCGATCGGGACGGGGGAATTGCGGATGAGCCATTCACGGGTGGTGTGGATGTCGTCGCCGGTGGACAGGTCCATTACTGTGTCGGCACCCCACTGCGTGGCCCACTGCAGCTTGTCCACTTCCTCGGCGATGGAGCTGGTGACCGCGGAGTTGCCGATGTTGGCGTTGATCTTCACCAGGAATGCCTTGCCAATAATCATCGGCTCGGATTCCGGGTGGTTGATGTTGTTCGGGATGATGGCACGCCCGGCGGCCACTTCGCTGCGGACCAGTTCAACATCGCAGTTTTCGCGGAGCGCCACAAACTGCATCTCCGGCGTCACCATGCCCTGCCGTGCATAGTGCATCTGGGTAACGGTCTTGCCGGCGACGGCGCGGCGGGGCACCGGCTGTGCGCCCTTCCACTCCGCTGAGGCGGCGCCGCGGCGGACAGCCGACTTGCCGTCGTCGAGCAGGTTCCGCTCCCGGCCGCTGTACGGTTCGGTGTCCCCGCGATCCTCGATCCATTCGCGCCGGAAAGGGCTGAGGCCCACGACAGGATCGCTGCCCGGGCCCGCGGTGCGGTAGACGCGGAAGGGGCCGTTTGCGTCGCCGTTGGGCGAGGGTTCCAAGGCGATTTCGGTTACGGGTACCCGGATGCCGGAGTCTTCATCGTTGATGAAGGCCAGCGAATGAGACTTCAGGGATTGGGTTTCCGGCCGGAGCCTGTGATTCCCATCCGCTTCATTTTGGGCAGGGATCAGCTGTGTTTCTTGCGTATTCAATGAATACTCACTTCCTTCGCCGGCATTACCCGGACAGGTTCGACGGTCGCAGGCTGCGTCAGCCCGATCTCAGCCCCTGCAAGGGCACCCGTGTGGTCAAAACGAAGCTACCACAGCCGCTGCCCGGATCCCGCGGAACACTTGTATTAAATTGAAGCTTCAAGTAAATTAGACGCATAACGGCCTTCAACCCCGAAAGCCAGCGGACCGGGAGCTTTCACATGACTGCAGCAGCCACCAGCCAGGATCTTCTACCTGCCGACCTCTCCATGGGCACTGTCATGCTCAAGGTGGCCGATATGAAGCTGATGACCGACTACTACCAGCGGGCCCTGGGCCTTGAGGTTGTGGCCGAAGAGGACGGCGGCGTCTACCTGGGCCGCCTCAGGCGTCCCCTGGTCCACCTGGCGCCCGCCCCGTCGCTGCGCTTGCCTGGCAGGGGAGAGGCAGGCCTGTTCCACACGGCCCTGCTCTTCGACAACCAGGCTGCACTGGCGGCCACTGTCGCCACCGCAGCACAGTTCGACCCCCGGCTCTTTACCGGCAGCGCCGATCACCTCGTCAGCGAAGCCTTCTACTTCAACGACCCCGAGGGCAACGGCATCGAGCTCTACTGGGACCGGCCCCGCAAGAACTGGTCCTGGAACGGCACCGAAGTGGTGATGGACAGCCTGGCCCTGCCGCCCCAGCGCTACCTCGAACAGCACCTGAGCCAGGAATCCCTGGACGGGCAGCTGGGCACTGAAGCCGGCGTGGGCCACGTCCACCTCCAGGTGGGGGACGTCCAGTCAGCACACGATTTCTACGTCAGCACCCTCGGCTTCGAAAAGACCGCCGGCTGGCATGGCCAGGCCCTGTTTGTCTCGGCGGGCCGGTACCACCATCACATGGCCATGAACGTCTGGAACAGCCGCGGCGCCGGGCCGCGCAAGGACACCCTGGGCCTCGGCGAGGTGCTGATCGAGGTGGCCTCCGGGGATGATGTCGGAGCACTCGCGGACCGCCTGAAGGTGGCCGGCGTGGCCTCCCGGCACACGGGTGCCGAGCTGCGCTTTGAGGATCCGTGGCGCAACAACATCCGGGTAGCCGTCCGCTGAGCAGGCGTGGCCGGAAGTGCGGCCCACCATGCACTAGGCTGATTTCGAACGGCCGGGGGCGGCACCCTACGCTGCCCGTCTGGGCCGCACCGTCGACGGAATGAGGGCTGTTCCCATGGGCTTCACTGAAATCTTTGTAGCTACCCACGACGCCGCGCTGAAACGCGCCGGGGTCCTTGATGCCGGCGGCACGCCGTCCGGACCCGCGCTGCGGATACCTGAAATCAGTGATTTTGAGATCGAACAGCTCGGGGACCTTGCCGGGGCTGCCGTCCACGCCGGTGGCGAGGGTTACGAACTGGCCATGGTTGACGTCTCCAGCGACTCCCTCCTCGGTGTCCCGCCGGCCATGGTGCGTGCGCTGGCTGACCTCCTCAGCTACGAAACTGAGGGTGAAGGCAATGTCCTGGAGGACGTCGCTGAACAGTGGGCTGCCCAGGATGACATGCCATTCGGCGTCACCGAGGCCCGGGACTATGTCCGGCAGCTTGCCGGGCTGGCCAGTGGAATCGGCGACGCCGAGCGCACTGGCCTGTATGTCTGGTCTTCCTAGTCCGGCGGCGGCCTTCCACGTTGTCCCGGCTGCCGCTTCAAAACGTGTCAAGTCGAAATCCTGACGCTGATCTGGCACAATAAACAGGTACTCGATCTGCGTGGCCCCTCTCTCCGCGTCCGGATCCTGTCCTTCGAACCCTCAAGTATGGCCCGCCCCACGGGTGCAGAACGTCGGTTCAACCCTTTTCTGAAACAGGAGTGACCACAAAAGTGGCCGTAAAGATTCGCCTTAAGCGCTTTGGTAAAATGCGCGCACCGTACTACCGCATCGTCGTTATGGACGCACGCTCCAAGCGTGACGGCCGTGCCATCGAAGAGATCGGCAAGTACCACCCCACCGAAGAGCCCTCATACATCGAGGTCGACACGGACCGTGCCCAGTACTGGCTCGGCGTCGGCGCACAGCCGTCCGAGCAGGTTGCCGCGATCCTCAAGATCACCGGTGACTGGCAGAAGTTCAAGGGCCTCCCGGGCCAGGAAGGCACCCTGAAGACGAAAGCTCCCAAGGCTGCCTTTGTTGCCCCGGAAAAGGGTTCCGTGATCATCCCGGAAGCCATCACCAAGAAGGCAAAGCAGTCTGACGCAGCAGAGGCCCCGGCCGAAGCAGAAGCCACCGAGGCTGAGTAGATTGCTGGCAGAAGCGCTCGAACACCTGGTCCGGGGAATCGTTGATTCACCGGAAGATGTCAAGGTCAGCTCGAAGAACAACCGCCGCGGGGACACCCTCGAGGTCCGTGTTCATCAGGATGACCTGGGACGGGTGATCGGCCGTCAGGGCCGCACCGCACGTGCACTGCGCACCGTTGTGGCGGCACTGGCAGACGGCGAACCGGTTAGGGTCGACGTCGTCGACACCGACCGCCGCCGCTAAGCGCTCGGCACTATCAGTTTTTTGCTCCGGCCCTTCCACCCATGATGGTGGAGGGGCCGGAGTGCTTTTATCACAACACTGTGGATACACCCACAACCGGAACAGAGGAACAGATGCAGCTTCAGGTGGCACGAATCGGCAAACCGCACGGAATCCGCGGGGAAGTGACGGTCCAGGTTTTGACCGATGCTCCTGCGGACCGGTTTGTGCCGGGCACCGAGTTCGTGGTGGAGCCGGCCTCGGCCGGGCCCCTGACTGTCGAGAGTGCCCGCTGGAACAAGGACATCCTCCTGCTCGCGTTCGAGGGAATCGAAACCCGCAACCAGGCCGAGACGCTCCGCGGCGCCAAGCTGTTCATCGAAACCGAAGAGCTGGAAGCTGACGACGACGAAGGCTGGTACGAACACGAACTGGTGGGGCTTGAAGCGCGTGTGGGCTCCCAGGTGGTGGGCAAGATCGCGGCCCTGCACACCATGCCGGTCCAGGACCTGCTGGTGGTCGAAGATGCTGACGGCAAGGAAATCCTCATCCCCTTCGTGGAGCAGATCGTGCCTGAAGTCAACGTTGCCGAAGGTTTCGTCCTGCTCACGCCGCCGGACGGGCTCTTTGACATCAACTCCGACGACGCTGCAGGCGGACCTGAGGGCAGCGCGTAGATGAGAATCGACGTCGTCAGCATCTTCCCGGAGTACCTGGCACCCCTGGAGCTGTCCCTTATTGGCAAAGCACGCCAGGACGGCCTGCTGGACCTGCACGTTCACGACCTGCGGGAATTCACGACGGACAAGCACCGGTCCGTGGACGACACCCCCTATGGTGGCGGTGCCGGGATGGTTATGAAGGCAGAGCCATGGGCGCAGGCGCTGGCGTCCATTGCCGGTGCCAACGCTGACCCGGCAGCCAAGCCGGTCCTGATTGTGCCGTCGCCGGCAGGTGAGCGGTTCACCCAGGCGCTGGCGCATGAGCTTGCCGAAGAAGAGCAATTAGTCTTTGCCTGCGGACGCTACGAAGGCATCGACGAGCGTGTCATCGAATGGGCGGCGGAACACTTCACCGTCCGGCCCATGAGCCTGGGTGACTATGTGCTCAATGGCGGCGAAGTAGCCGTTCTGGCCATGGTGGAGGCCATCGGCAGGCTGTTGCCCGGGGTGGTCGGCAACCCCGAATCCCTGGTTGAGGAGTCGCACTCGGACGGGCTGCTGGAATACCCCGTGTACACCAAACCCGCCAGCTGGCGTGAGCGGGAAGTGCCGGCGGTGCTGCTGAGCGGCAACCACGGCAAGATCGCGCAGTGGCGGCGCCACCAGCAGTACCGGCGGACGGCGGAACGGCGCCCGGACCTGCTGGAAACGTTCGACGCCGGCAAGCTGCCACGTGCCGACCGTACGGCTCTCTATGAACTCGGGTACGACGTCGTCGACGGTCACCTGCGTGCACGGGGCACCGGAACCGACGCCCCAGCCTGAGCCGGCAGGCCTGGCCGCCGGAGCAATTGGCCGAAGGCCTGCGAGTGTGGCAAAATTAGTCTTTGTGTCTGCTGGGTCCGCACCTGCCACAGGGGGAGCGCAACCAACAGCCGGACACCCCGGTCCTTTCAAGCATTGAAGGAACCGGACACTTAACTTTCGGCGGTAATTTCCGGTGCGCACTTGTGCGTCCGGGCTTGGCCGCCGTGACCCAAAGTGAATGACCTGTGGCGTTCACCAGGAGTGCAATAATGCATATTCTCGATTCCGTAGATGCAGCCTCGCTGCGCACCGATGTTCCCGAGTTCCGCGCGGGTGACACCCTCAAGGTTCACGTGAACATCATCGAAGGCAAGAACTCCCGTGTCCAGGTGTTCCAGGGCTTCGTCCTGGGCCGTCACGGCGATGGCCTTCGCGAAACCTTCACCGTCCGCAAGGTCTCCTTCGGCGTCGGTGTGGAGCGTACGTTCCCGGTTCACTCCCCGATCATTGAAAAGATCGAGGTTGTCTCCAAGGGTGACGTGCGCCGCGCGAAGCTGTACTACATGCGCGATCTCCGCGGCAAGGCTGCGAAGATCAAGGAAAAGCGCGACTTCCAGCCCAAGAAGTAAGTCTTTCGGGACCTACACAGGCCAAGCCGTTCCAGGCCGGCGCCGGAGCCTTCGCAACAGCGCCCCAGGAATACGGATTATGGACCAGACAAAACGCCAGCCCAGAAAAATGGGCTGGCGTTTTGTGTTCCTGGCGCTGGTGCTCGCCGTTGCGGTCAGCGGCCTGGTCCGCTCGCTGTGGCTGGATGTGTACTTCATTCCGTCCAACTCCATGGAGCCCGTCCTTGAGGGCGGCGACCGGATACTCGTCTCCAGGACAGGCTTCCAGGACGAGCCAATCCGCCGCGGTGACATCGTGGTCTTTGACGGCAGGGGATCCTTTGCTCCGCTGAACAGCGGGAAAGGCCCCTTGCTGGATTCGGTGGCGGCAGCCGGCCAGTGGCTGGGCCTGACCGGCAGCGACACCACGTACGTCAAACGGGTCATCGGACTTCCGGGAGATACAGTGGTCTGCTGCGACGGGAACGGAAAGATCACCGTGAACGGTGCGCCGCTTGACGAGCCCTACCTCTTCGAGGGGGACAGGCCAAGCACACAGGTCTTCACCGCGGTCGTTCCCGACGGGAGGCTGTGGCTCCTGGGTGACCACCGCTCGGTTTCCGCTGATTCGCGCAGCCTGCTGGGGGCTCCGGGCGGCGGCATGGTGCCGCTTGCCAGAGTCATTGGCAGGCCGGTCCAAATCATCTGGCCACTTGATAGATTTGCTGAAATACCACGGCCGCATGCGGCAGGACCAACAACAGAGGACGGACCGTAGATGCCCGAGAACCAAGCCCGGACTCCCGAGCCTCGTGATGGTGCCACCGGTTACACCACTGACCCCATTGCAGCCGGCACCACTGATGCCGGCCGTGCGGGTTCCGGGCCTGACCGTTCAGGCCCCGTGAATTCCGACGGCGGTGCTTCCGCCCACGGCACGGCCGACGCCGGTGCTTCCGCCCGCGACGTGCCCGACGCCGGAACTGACTCCAGGCCGGCCGCACCCGAACCAGGGCGGCGCTCAGCCGCACCAAAGTCCGAAGCCGACGCGCCCAGCCAGATTTTTGTCTGGCTGAAGGAAGTTGCCACTGTTGTGGTGATCGCCGTGGTTCTGTCCTTCCTGATCAAGACCTTCCTGTTCCGGGCCTTCTACATACCGTCGGAATCCATGGTCAGTACCCTGGATGTCAACGACCGGATTTTTGTGAACCTCCTGGTGCCCGAGCCCTTTGCACTGTCACGCGGCGACGTTGTGGTCTTTAGGGACACCCAGGGCTGGCTGGCCGAGGTGCCGGAGAAGGAGGCCGGGCCCTTTAAGTGGGTCCAGGACGGCCTGACGTTTGTGGGACTTCTTCCGGACAACTCTGAACAGCACCTCGTCAAACGCGTCATCGGCCTCCCCGGGGATACCGTGATCTGCTGCGACGTCGGCGGTAAACTGACCATCAACGGGGTTCCTCTCGAGGAGAGCTACGTCAACGCTGCCGAGCCACCGGAGATCCGGGCGTTCGATGTCGTTGTGCCGGAAGGGAAAGTGTGGGTGATGGGCGATAACCGCAACCATTCCGCTGACTCCCGCGCGCACCTGGACTCCAATGGCGGATTCGTTGACCTGGTGGATGTGGAGGGCAAAGCCGCCGTCATCGCGTGGCCGCTGAACAGGATCACGGTCTTGGATAATTACCCCGATGTCTTCCGGAATGTGCCCGCGGGGAAGTAGCCGTGTCAACAGTCACACCGGCTCCGACGGCCAAGGGGCAGGGCCGGGCCGCAGGGCCCCGGTCCAAAGCCCCGACCCTCCGTCATGAGCGGACCTTCAAGGCACAGGGTGCCCGCTATCTGGCCGGCGTCGACGAGGTGGGGCGCGGAGCCCTGGCGGGGCCCGTGAGTGTCGGTATCGCCGTCGTCGACCTCCACACGCAGAAGCCCCTGTCCGGGGTGCGGGACAGCAAACTGCTGAGTCCTGCGGAGAGGGAGCGCCTGGAACCGCTGGTGCGGCGCTGGAGCGTCGCGTCGGCGGTGGGGCATGCATCCGCGCACGAAATCGACGCCCTCGGCATCATCGCCGCGCTGCGGCTCGCCGGGACACGCGCGTGGCTGGAGATCCTCGCATCAGGGGTAAGCCCGGATGTGGTGCTGCTCGATGGCAGCCACAACTGGCTTTCGCCGGCCGCGCAGCTTTCCCTGTTCGACGAGCCTGTGCTTGACTCCGGCTGCTCCGCTCCGGTCCATACCAAGGTCAAGGCGGACATGCAGTGCCTCAGCGTGGCGGCCGCCAGCGTGATCGCGAAGGTTGAGCGGGACCAGCAGATGCGCGGCCTGCACGCCGAGTATCCGGAGTTTGGCTGGGACGTCAATAAGGGCTATGCCACTTCGATTCACCGGGACGCCCTGCGCGCCGCCGGCCCCACGCCCTACCACCGGGTGAGCTGGAACCTCCTCGGCGGTGACCTGGCGCCAGGTATTGAGCTGTAGCACCGATGCCGGACTCGTGCTGCTGCGCCGGTGGCGCCTTGGATGGTGCAAGATGGAAGCATGAGTGCTGAGGATCTTGAAAACTATGAAACCGACATGGAGCTGCAGCTCTACCGTGAATACCGGGACGTCGTCGGGCTCTTCAGCTACGTTGTCGAGACCGAGCGCCGCTTTTACCTCGCCAACCACGTTGACCTGCAGGCCCGCAGCGCCGACGGCGAAGTGTACTTCGACCTGACGCTGCAGGACGCCTGGGTATGGGACGTCTACCGCTCGGCACGGTTCGTCAAGACGGTCCGGGTGCTGACGTTCAAGGACGTCAATGTTGAAGAACTTCCGCGCAACGAGGAACTCGCGTTGCCCAAGGACGTGGACCTGGGCAACTGACGCCTTCCCATTCCCCACTTCTCCTCCACACCGCTGCAGCGAAGCTTTTTGCCTTGAGGTTACCCACATAGGCTCATAGCTTTCCGCCCTCCGCCGCCCTGCCACTGCAGGCTTATGGCGGAGGTAGAAATGAAAGCCAAAGACCTGTTGGGCCGGCGCGGCGAGGAGCTTGCCGCCGGCTATCTTGAATCGCTGGGCATGCTTGTGGTGGAGCGGAACTGGCGATGTACCGAAGGCGAAATAGACATCGTCGCGCTGGACGGGGATGCCCTGGTGATCGCCGAGGTGAAGACCCGGCGCACCCTGGATTACGGCCACCCGTTTGAGGCCGTGGGCACCGCCAAACTCGCCCGGCTTCATCGGCTGGGAGCGGCATGGTGCCGGGACCGGGAACTGCGCATGCCGCTGCGGCGCGTGGACGTTATTGCCGTGGTGGACGACGGCGGCGGCGACCCCCTGGTGGAACACCTCAAAGGGGTGGGCTAGATGGCGCTGGGCCGGACCTACTCGGTGGCACTGGTGGGGTTGAACGGGTACGTCGTTGAGGTCGAGGCTGACATCGGCCAGACTTTGCCGGCATTCATCATCCTCGGCCTGCCCGATGCCGCACTCAACGAGGCCAAGGAACGGATACGGTCCGCGGCTAAAAACTCCGGCATCCCGCTGAGCCGGCGGAAGATCACCGCCAACCTGATTCCTGCGTCGCTGCCCAAGCGCGGTTCCGGGTTTGACCTTGCTGTCACCATGGCGGTCCTGCGGGCCGCCGACGACATCAGGGCCACCGAACGGACCGTCTTCATCGCGGAGCTGGGCCTTGACGGCCGGCTGCGGCCCATTCGCGGGATCCTGCCGGCGGTGATGGCCGCCGTCCAGGCCGGCTATCCGGACGTTGTAGTGGCACAGGCAAACCTCGCCGAAGCCTCACTCGTCCCGGGTGCTACCGTCAGGGGATACCGGACCCTTGCCCGGCTGGCCCTCGACTTCGGGGCGGACCCGCAGGAACTGGCGCTGGATTTCGAGCCTGAGGATGAAGCCGATCACGGGGATTCCATTCAAGGCGCCCTGGCCGTTCCGGACATGGCGGATGTGTCCGGCCAGGGGGAGGCACGGCGGGCGCTTGAAGTAGCCGCGGCCGGGGCCCACCACCTTCTGCTGACAGGACCCCCGGGGGTATGCCCTTAACCATGTATGCGTGAAGGGCATAAGCGGTGCTGACTTGCCGTCAAACATGCGCGTGACATTCATCGCGCGGAAGCAGCGCCTGCCCGAGCCCGGCCGAGCGGCTGCCCGGGCTCACCGTGCGACGTGCGAGCGGTGAGCGCGGACCTCGACACGGCGATGAAAGCCAGTGGGCTAAGCCATCTAACCGCGGCCTCCGGTGTCCGCCTAGTTCTTTCGGTCGGTTCCGCGAGTGTGGTGGCGATGCTCCGGCGAGCAGCGCTGGGTACAGAAGCGTTCCCAATGCGGCAGAGCGGTGAGCAGCTTGCCTCAGAGCCCTTCGCTCAGCTTGTCGCCATTCCCGTCCTCGTCTTCAAGGGATTCAGATCAGCTTGGGTGCCTGGTTTGACGGCGGCTGGATGCTTTGGCTCTCCGCCGTGCTCCTGACCTCATCGCAGTGGCACGACTAAGCAATCCGCAACTCAGCTACCTCCCGTGGCCTCAAGCCCATCCAGCGGCAGCATGCGGCTGGGCTTGTCCCCACGGCCTTCTGTGAAAGCCCGCTCACCCCGACACGCCGTGAAAGCCGGAGTGTCGGGGCCATGGCCGCGTCGAGGGTCGTGAAGGGACGCCGCCTAGCGAAGCGCCATGCTCGGATCCAGCTGCTCGATGCCCTGCGGGGTCACCAGGACCACGCGGGCCGTAGAGATGTCGTAGAACAGACCAGTGGCCTGTACCTGTCCGGAAGCCAAGGCGGGACCGGTGACCGGGTGTTCTTCGAGCTTTCTGAGTTTGACGGCGACGTTGACCATGCTGAGCTGGTCGAGGTGGCTGTACCCTGCGGCTTCAGCGGCCAACGCCACGGGGTGACCGGCCACGAGTTCGCGGTAGCTTGGCCGGGCGTGTTCCAACCAGGCATCGAAGCCCGCTCCCAGTGCGGCATTCGAAGCACCCTGGGCATCAGCCAGCACGGCCTTCATCGCGCCGCAGTTGGAGTGGCCGCAGACCGCGATCGAGTCCACGGACAGTCCCTTGACCGCGAAGGACAGCGCCGAATCGATCGAGGCATCGCGGCCGTCGCTGCACACGACGTTGCCGATGTTCCGGAGAGTCAGGAGGTCACCGGGGCCGCTGCTGGTGATGAGGTTCGGGTTGACCCGGGAGTCGACGCAGGCGACGAACAGTGTGTCCGGATTCTGTCCCTCGGTGAGATCCTGTACCAGCGGCCGAACCTTGTCCGCGTAGCGCCGGTGGTATTTGTCGATGCCCAGGAGAATTGACCGCAGCGGCAGCCGCCCGCCGTCGGCGTCCTCTGCTTGGTGGGCGCTGTCCAGAGGTGACGGCTGCCAGGATGTGCGGGGCGGCAGCGGGAATTCGCGGGGGTCCTGGCGCTGGGGTGTGTTGTCCGCGGCATCGCGGAACGCCGTGGTGCCGTGCTCCTCGAGAGTCACGGTCCCGCCCGTGTCCCGGTGCTGCCGCTGCCAGGCGAGCAAAGCCTCGCGGAAAGCATGATCGAGGTAGTCGGCGTTGAGTTCGACTACAGTGTCCTGGCCCTCGGGCACGGAATGGAGAGCGCGATTGAGCCGCGGCAGGGCGAAGAAGCTGCAGGAACCGGCGATCGTAACGCGCCACGGAAGTCGTTGTGCGGACGGTGCGTGCGTGTGGATTTGCGCCCGGAGCACGCGCCACAAAACGCACAGGGCAGCGAGTGCGAGGCCAATGATCACGCCTTCGAGCAGGTTGAGGAACACGACGCAGACCAGGGTGACCACGTAGACGAGGAGGTCCCCGGTGCGCAGGCTCGTCCTGATGTCGGCGACTTTGATGAGCTTTGCACCGATGACCAACAGCAGCCCCGCCAGAACGGCCAGCGGAATCAATTGGATGAGGCCGGCGAACAGGGCGGAGAACACAAGGACCCAGACGCCGTGGAGGATGGCGGACGCGCGGCTTGCGGCGCCGGCTTCCACGTTGGTGGCGCTGCGGACGATCACACCCGTCACCGGTAAACCGCCGAGCATGCCGGAGAGAATGTTCGCCGAGCCTTGGCCGATGAGCTCGCGGTTGAGATGTGAGCGCGGGCCGGTGTGCATCTTATCCACGGCCACCGCGCACAGCAGCGACTCAATGCTCGCGATCAACGCGACCGTGATGACGGCTGTTGCAGCGCCGCGCCAGTTGCCGTCCGGCAGATTCGGCAGGGCGATGGCGTCGAACAGGGAACCGTTGAAGCTGATGCGCGCCACGTTAGGGGCTACCGCCACGGACAACGCAGTGACAGCGACGACGGCGACGAGCGGGCCGGGGATTTTCCGCACCGCGGCCGGGAGGTACTTCCAGGCAAGAAGAATGGCTACGACGGTGAGGCCGAGTAGGGCTGAATGCAGCTCCACGTTGATGATCGCCGCAGGAACGGCGGCGAGGTTTTCGACGGCGGAACCGGCCGCGTTGCCGCCGAGCAGAACGTGCAACTGCTGCAGGATGATCGTGATGCCAATGCCGGCCAGCATGGCCTTGACCACCACCGGCGACACGGCCAGCGCGGCGCGCCCTGCGCGGCTGACCCCCAGTAGGAGCTGCATGACGCCGGCAGCAGCGGTGATCGCGCATGTCACTTGCCAGCCGAACTCGTCCACTAGGCCGGCAACGACGACGGTCAGGCCGGCCGCCGGGCCGCTCACCTGCAAAGGGGAGCCGCCCAGAGTGCCCGCGACAATTCCTCCGACGGCCGCCGCGATAAGGCCGGCCATGACTGGTGCCCCCGAGGCTGCGGCGATGCCCAGTGAGAGCGGGAGGGCGACAAGGAAGACGACGAGTGATGCGGGAAGGTCGGCGCCGAGGGAGCTGAGGAAACTTGGTTTCTTGATTCTCTGGGGTCTTCGGCCCGGCGGGGTGTGGGCGTCATTGGGGACGGTGGCGGAACCTGATGAATGCGGCATGGAGTTTCCTTTGCTCGGGAACGCTGAACCCCTTTAGCGTAGGAAGGCTGTCATGTGCAGTGACAAGCTGATGTGACAAGCGTGACCAAGTTGTCGAGTATGGGCCGTCATGTGGGGACCAACGGGAACTTTTGTGGGCGCACTGCGCGTTAGGGAGACCTTGCGCTACAACTCGACGGCGGTCAGCCGGTGCACTTCCGGCATTCAGTGAAGACGACTTCGGTGACCCCGTAGTGTCCTGAGGACCTGCCGATGGAGTGGCTAAGCTCGGGCAACGAGGTGGTACGCGTAAAGCAGAGGCGCATCCACGCTGGATGCGGTGATTTCCACAGGGCCCGATTCCGGAATCAGGATTTTAATACTTTCGCGCGCACCGGTGCAGACCGCACCAAAGTCAATCAACTCGCGTTCTTCCACCCGTGCCGTAAGGAAGGCTTTGCCGCCGCCTTCGCACACGAACGTGAGGGTGTAGTTGCCCTCCGGCACGTTCACGATGCTGGCAACGTGTCCCTATGCTTTTGGTCAAGCGGCCTGGGGAACTTTTTCCTGGTAGAGGGTTCCGTTTTTGAGCATGGCGCAGATGACTCGCAGCGGCGCCGGGCGAGGCAGATGATGGCAGCGTTGTGTTTCTTCCCTTCGTGCGTTTCCGCTCGTAGTAGGCCAATGGATAAGGATCGGAACGCCATCCTTTCAATAACCCGCTATCGGCTTCTACCCTTGATGCCAGCTGCTGTGTTGACCCAACGGGCGCGCTTGCGGAGAAGATCACACCTTCGCTGGCGACGTAAGGGCCCTGCGAGCCAATTCGGACCGGAAATACCGACGTTACCCGCAACGAATTCAGGTGCATCAGTTCCGCTGCCCACTGTCCGGGCAGGCTGGTCAGGGCCGACCGGCGCCCAGCCGGACTTCCCGGCGGCCCAGAAGCACCGCCGCTCCTCCCACAGCCAGGCTCAGCAGGAGAAGCACCCAGCCCGAAACAGCGAGGGTGGACGCCAAAACCACCGAGCCTGCGTCGGGCGTTGGCGTGGCCAGGGCCGCATCAATAGCCACATTGCCCCAAAGCCGGATAACAACAAACAGCAGGGGTCCAGCCCACATCGCCCAGCGTAAGGCTTTTCTGGGCACGTTCGTGCCGATCAGCAGGAGCCAGCTGAAGCCGAAAATGAGCGGAAACAGTGTGCCGGCGGTCTTGTGGACGTAGTTCAGCTGCCCGCGGGCTTCGTCATCCATGGCTGCCCGGAGCTGCTGAAGGTATTCGGTGGAGAAGCCGCCCACGAGAGAATCCGGCATGGCGAGGCCGCCGGTCAGCTGGGTCATCTGGTTCAGTGTGAGCAGGTGCAGGTACCAGAACAGGAACAGGCTGGCTACGACGCCGGCAATGACGATCGGGTTGCCGTTGGACTGCGCCTTCTGCAGCGACCGGGTGGTGGTGGGGTTGATCACCGGAGGCAGCTGGTGTTCGGGTACCACGGCCTTGTTGCCGTGCTTTTTGATGCGCTGGGCGGGAGTCTTGGCCATGGCCCTATTATCCCGCGGCGGCTGGATCCATTAGGACAATACCTGATTGAACAGCCGGGAACTGGCGAGAAGTCCCACCGGCAAGAACGCGTCGCATGATGCTGGCTGCTGGCAGGACGGCGCGAGGCACCCCTGGTCCCGTGCCACAGCACTGCATGGAGCCACCCCGCCGTCGGTACTGTCATGGCGCGGCAGCGGGGTCCTGTGCCCATTCCGTGGCGGTTTCAGGCGACGACGAGCAGTCCGGTTGCGAACATGACGGCGATGCCGGCCAGGATGCCGCCGGCGGTCAGTGGCGTGAGTGTCTTTCCGTCGTGGTCTTTGAGGAGCGGCAGGAGCTTGACGGCGACCTGCCCGACGGCTCCGGCGCCCACGCCGAGCAGGAAGGCGCCCAGTGTGGGCTGGTAGACGGTGGCTCCGATGAGTGCCCCGAGCACGGCTGGTGCCCCGGCGATCAGTCCCAGGGCCGCGAGCCGGCCCAGGGAGGGACGGGTGCGGGCCAGGGGTGTGACGATGGCCAGACCCTCGGTGGTGTTGTGGATGGCGAAACCGACAATCAGGGACGCGCCGAGGGCCAATGATCCGATTGCGTAGGCGGAGCCGATGGCAAGACCCTCGCCCAGGTTGTGCAGCCCGATGCCGACGGCGATCAGCAGGGCCAGGCGCCCGGGCGGGAGTGCGGCAGGCTGCGCGGCCGCGTGCAGCTCCTGGCGGCGTCGCATCCAGGCATCGGTGGCTTCCAGAACCAGGTAGGAGAGCAGGGCTCCGAGGATCACGACCAGTGGTCCGCCGAAGGAGCTGTTGCCGGCGACAAGGTCGAAGGCCTCGAAGGTGGCGTCGAAGGTCAGGAAGGCCAGCAGCCCGACGGTGACGCCAAGAAGTCCGCGCACCCACGCCGCCGAGGAGCGCCGGACGAAGGGCATCCAGAGCATGCCCAGGGCCACCGGAATGATTCCGACGTATACGCCGAGCAGGGCCATGAGGCCCAGAAAGGAGCCGTCACGTTCAGGGCTCAGGGCGGCGGCGTCGATCGCCGCGGTGATTTTGCCTCCGATGGAGGTCACCAGGGCAATCTCGTAGGGGTCACCGTCCACCCAGTGGTAGCTGACGGTGATGGTGGTGGACTGCAGCGGGGCCATGACCTCCGCGGTCTGGCTGAAGGGCGCGTAGTAGTCCGAGACATTGACCTGGGCGATGGAGACCGGGTCAGGGCCCTGGTTGCGGACCGTGAGAATGATCTGACCCGGGGTCAGCCGGATGTCTTCGACAGCCACGTCTTCCTTGGGTGGAACCCCCTCGCCGAGCCGGGACAGCCCGGGTCCATTCAGGAGCGAAAACAGGCCCAGCAGGACCGCGATCAGCACCAGGGGCCCGAGGCCGAGCAGCCAGCGCGGTTTCGGCGGCCGCGGCGCTGCGCCTCCTGCCGTTTGTGTGGTGCTCGTAGTGTCTGTCGTCGTGGTTGTGGTGTCTGTGCGGGTCATGACGGGCTCACTTCGAAGAAGCCCATCCAGCCGAGTTCGGCGAATTCGGTTTTGTGGGCGTGGAACATGTATTTGCCCGGGTACGGGAACCGGAGCTCCAGGATCCCCCGTTGGCCCTGCATCTGGGAGATGGTGTCCGTGTATTCGCTGGGGGTCAGCATGGTCCCGGTCGGGTAGTAGTGGAAGAAGTTCCCGTGCACGTGGAAGGAATTGATCGGGTCGTAATCCAGGACGTTGATCAGGTGGATCCGCACCAGTTCGTTCTGCTTGACCTGGACCGGGTAGTCCATGAAGTGGAACGGCAGCCCGTTGACGGAGTAGAACTCGTTGTCGTCACCGCCGTCCGTGTTGTACCCGTTCGTGACCATGACCATCTCGTTGTCGGCCTTGGGCCGGGTTCGATGATGAAGCCGCCGTAGAGTCCCTTGGCGATGTGGGGGGCCAGCGGTGACTGGTGGCAGTGGTACAAGTGGGTGCCGAACGGTGTGGCATCGAATTCGTAGGTGAAGCTCTGCCCGGGGGCGATGGACCCGGCGCCGATCCCGGGCGTGCCGTCCATCTCGGCCGTGTGGATTCCGTGGAAGTGGATGGTGTGGGGGTGGGCTCCGGCGTTGGTGAAGTGGATCTTCAGTGCATCGCCTTCCTTCGCCCAGAGGGTCGGTCCGGGAATCCGGCCGTTGTAGCTCCAGCCCGGGAACGTCACCCCCGGCGCGATCTCAAAATCCTTATCGACCGCGACGGCAGGACCCTGCGCGAATGGGACATCGTCGCGCTCACCAGCATCCGCGTGGCAGGGAACGGCCACGAGCTCGACCTCGGATCAGCGGCCGCCGATTCAATCTGGGTCGTAGCCGCCTGAAAGCGCCGCTAAGCGTTTACCTGCACCACCGTTCCGGTCCGGCCGGAACGATGGTGCCTGACTCCTGGCGACAGAAACACCTGCATTGTGTGAATCCCGGCGATCGCCAGGACCTGCGGGAAGTCATGATCCTGGGTTCAACGAACCAAACCCCTCGTTTAGCGTGCCGTGGCCGACTTTGCTTGCACGTTAGGCTGGAGGGGTGAATCCCCCTGTTTCCCGGCGCGCGTTCCTGCTCGGAGCGGCAGGCGCCGCAGCCCTGACCGTGACCGGTTGCAGGAACGGCGACACACGCGCGGCGTTCTCCACCGTCGGGACCTTGGACTTCGCCAATCCTCTGGGCATTCCGCCGCTGGCTGATTCGATGACCGCAGCGGACGGAACCCGGGTCTTCGAGTTAACCGCGGAGGCCGGAAGCAGCCGTTTCCTGCCGGACAGGACGACTCCTACCTGGGGGTATAACGGAGCGTTTCTGGGTCCCACCCTCAGGGCGCGCCGCGGTGAGAAGGTCCGCGTCACCGTCGTGAACGCCTTGGAGGAGTCAACGACCGTGCACTGGCACGGCATGCGGCTGCCCGCCGTTTTCGACGGCGGCCCCCACCAGATCATCAATCCCGGCGCTGTCTGGACCCCTGAATGGACCGTGGACCAGCCCGAGGCCACCCTGTGGTACCACCCGCACCCCCATGGGCAGACCGAAGCGCAGATGACCCGCGGTCTGGCGGGGATGTTCATTATTGACGGCGACGAGCCGGTTCAGGGCCTGCCCTTCGAGTACGGGGTGGATGATGTTCCCGTCGTCGTCCAGGACCGGACCTTTGGTGATGATGGATCCTTCCGGCCGGGCCCGCCCGCCCAGACCGGGCTGCTGGGCGACACGGTCCTTGTCAACGGTACCTGCAACCCGCACCTGGCCGTCACAACGGAGGCTGTACGGCTGCGGCTCCTCAACGCTGCGACCGCACGCATCTTCAATTTCGGTTTCGCCGATAACCGGCAGTTCCAGGTGGTAGGCAGCGACGGCGGCCTGCTGCCGGCACCCGTTGCTGTTGGGAGGCTGCTGCTCTCACCGGGGGAGCGGGCCGAAATCGTGGTCCGGTTCACGCCCGGGGAACAGCCCGTGCTCCGGTCCTTTCCCCACGAACTGGGGATGAGCAGGGAATTTAACGACGGCGCCGGCGGCAACGACGTGCTGGACCTGCTGCAGTTCAGGGCCGCCGATAAGCTGGCCGGTTCACCGCAACTGCCCGAACGCTTGGCCGACCTCGAGCCTGTTGACCCGAAAATGTCGGCGGCAACGCGCAGCTTCATTCTCAAAGGCATGTACATCAACGGGCGCATGATGGACATGTCCCGGATCGACGCGACCGTCGGCGCCGGCACGGTGGAAATATGGATGGTCAGCAACATCGATAACCAGCCGCACAGCTTCCACGTCCACGGGGTGCAGTTCCGGATCCTGGAACTCAACGGCGCCGATCCTGGCCCGGAATTCTCCGGGTGGAAGGACACCGTGTTCCTGCCGGTAGGGACCTCGGCGCGGATTGCCTTGAAGTTCGGCCGCCATACCGACCCGGAGACGGCCTACATGTACCACTGCCATTTGGTACGGCACGCCGACCAGGGCATGATGGGCCAGTTCATAGTCGTCCAACCACAATGAAGCCAAGAAACAGAGGCCTTCATTGTGCTCTAAAGAGACTGACGGCCGCCACTAGGGCTCGGAACAGTACATCGGTATGGGGACGTTCTGACGCCGCCAGCACGACAGCTCTTGTACCCGGCCAAAGAGGAACAAGGTTCAAGTCTTCCTGTTGACGCCTTGGCGTCAGATTTGGATGTACCTGAACCTGGACGTACACCTGGCACGCCAGTCGATTTTCCGGCTGGGTTACCCTGGCCACCCACGAGGCGGATTGTTTTGATCAGACTGGTCCTAAAGCGGCGGCGGAGCACCTCACTTTGACGGTCCGCGATGGCGCGTTTCTCAGAAGCGAAGGATCTCAGGAAAAACTTCTTGATATTGACCCATCCATGTTTCTGCGTCGGCCGAATAGTCATTGAGACACCGGCCAGGGGCAGGTGAACATCGGTCCGGGCCATGCCCGTCACAATTCAAGGAGTACTGGAATGCAGACAATTAAGCGCAGCACGTTCACGGTCGCAGGCGTTGCAGCGGCGGCTTTGCTAAGCCTGACCGCCTGCGGGGGATCGGCTGCCACTTCAGGCTCATCTGCTCCCGCCGCCGCGCCTTCTGCTTCCAGTGCGGCGCCGGCACCGTCCGCCAGCTCTTCGGCCGACGCTATGGACCCGGCCGTCAACCTGGTCGGCCCGGGTTGCGCTGGTTACGCCGAGCAGGTCCCCACCGGCGCAGGCTCGGTGGAAGGCATGGCCTTGGATCCAGTCGCTGTCGCAGCATCGAACAACCCGATCCTTACCACTCTGACCGCCGCAGTGTCCGGCAAGCTGAACCCCAAGGTTGACCTGGTGGACACCCTTAACGGCGGCGAATTCACTGTCTTCGCACCGGTGGATGAGGCCTTCGCCAAAATTGACCCCGCAACCATCGAAACCCTTAAGACCGACGATGCTCTGCTGAGCAAGATCCTGACCTACCACGTGGTCCCGGGTCAGATCACTCCCGACAAGATCGCTGGCACCCACGCCACGGTCCAGGGCGGATCCGTCACGGTCACCGGCAGCGGTGAAACCCTCAAGGTCGATGACGCCAGCGTCATCTGCGGCGGCGTGCAGACCAAGAACGCAACCGTCTACCTCATCGACTCGGTGCTGATGCCCAAGTGAATCGGCTGCTGGCCTAGGGCCAAATAGGACTGCTCCCTGGAAGTTGGAACTGAATTTATTAGTCCAAACTTCCAAGGAGCAGTTTCTTGTGTAGCCACACCCTCTTTGGCCGCGGTAAGAATTACCGAGAACTCACATTGGACGCCTAAGTCCATGGGGCAGGAATGCCATGGTGGGCCGCTGGTCTTGAGAGTGAACCTGCTCTTTCCGTCATCTCCGCTGGCTGCCGTGCAGAGCCAGCAATCTCCCGCAGCTGCTGGGACCAAGACTGACCGCGGCCCAGCCATATCCGTTCTCTATGACTGCTGGGCAAACTGAAACGGGTAAGGCTTCATTTACTCATCTGTGTGAGGAGTGTTTCATGGGCCGGCGGCGCTGGGGGAGTGGGCGGAGGGGCCGCGTTAGCTGGACTTGAGGGTCCGGTCCGTCCTGATGATCCGGGGGACGATCTTGACGTAGGCCACCATCCCGATGAGCTCCACTAATGTCTGGGTAACGACGACGAGGGATACCAGGGCGAGCGGCTCGGGCAGGGCCAGGGCCAGGGGGAGTACGACCAATGAGTTGCGTGTTGCGCCGCTGAAGATCACGGCCTTGGTACTGGCGGCGTCCAGTCCGCCTGCCCGCGCCGCTGCCATGCCCAGCGGGACCATCACCACCAGGAATGCCGCGTAGACCGGGATGACCGACAGCAGGGATCCGATCTGGCTGCCCACGCCGGTGATCTGTGACCCAATGACGACAGCGAGGGTCAGCATCATCAAGGGAACCATCAGCCCTTCCATCAGCGTCATCACGGCACGGCCTCCGGCTGCCCGTCTGGCCCATTCCTGGGTGAGCGCCGCCAGAACAAGCGGGATGATGATCAGGAAGACGAGAGCCTCAATGAAGGGCCCTGGCTCTATCTCGGAGACCAGGTCGGGGCCTACAAAGAACAGCAGATACAGGGGCAACAGCAGCATCTGCGTGAGCATGAGCAGCGGCGCGGCCGCAAGAAGCCGGTCGCTTGATCCGCCGGCCAGTCCGGAGAAGACGATTACGTAATCGATACAGGGGGTCAACAGCACCATCATCACCCCGATCAAAAGGGCCTGATCATGTGCGATGAACCGGGACAGGGTAAAGACAACGCCCGGGACGATAAGGAAGTTCAGGACCAGAACGGTCGCCATGAACCGGACATCGCGTATCGCCTTACCGATCAAGGCAAACGGAATGCCGAGGAACGTCGCAAACAGCAGCAGCACCAGAACAGGGTTGATGGCCTGTTCCAGGGGCACAGACACGGCAGGAACCAGCCAGCCGAGCACTCCTCCAGCGACAACGGCCAGCAGGTAGAGGCCGATCTGCCGGCGCTCCAGGACACTGACCAAACGGGCTACTCGCATTCATCAAGCGTAGGCGGGTGAATAAAGGGCGTCGGAAGATGACGAAGCAGGCCAACCGGCCCGGGAACAAGCACCGGCGTCCTCAGCTGAGAAACCACCGCCGCCGTACGGAACCTTGATGAGTAGGTGCAGTGATGTCCAACGTGAAAGAAGGTAAGCCGAAGCTTTACTTTTCGGTGCGCCTAATTTTGCGTTATTCTCAGTGGTATCACCACGCCCACGATGACGAGGACCATGATGGCTATTCCGATACTTCAGGCACGCCCGGCCGCGGGCCGGCGGTGGTCCCGCTTGCTGCTGATGGGCCCGGCTTTTGTGGCCGCCATCGCTTACGTCGATCCTGGCAATGTGGCCGCTAACCTCACTGCGGGTGCGAGCTACGGGTATTTGCTGGTCTGGGTTTTGGTGGCAGCGAACGCCATGGCCGTGCTGGTGCAGTATCAGTCGGCCAAACTCGGGCTGGCCACGGGCCTGAGCCTTCCCGAGATTCTGGGCAAGCGTCTTGGCAACGGCCGACGGCGGATGTACTGGCTCCAAGCTGAGGTGGTCGCCGGCGCAACCGACATGGCCGAAGTCATCGGCGGTGCCGTGGCGCTGAACCTGTTGTTCGGCCTTCCGCTGCTGGCCGGCGGCCTCATCATTGGTGTGGCATCAATGCTGCTTCTGGCGTTGCAGAGCGCACGGGGCCAGAAGTCCTTCGAGTACGCGATCCTGATCCTGCTTGGCGTCATCGCGGTCGGTTTCGTCTCCGGGCTCTTCGTGAACCCGCCCGATGCCGGGAGCGCCTTGGGCGGCCTGGTGCCCAGGTTCGAGGGCACGGACACCGTCCTGCTTGCGGCCAGCATGCTGGGAGCCACGGTCATGCCGCACGCGATTTATCTGCATTCGGCGCTGGCCCGGGACAGGCACGGCTTCTCCAAGGATCCCGCCGTCCGGACACGACTCATTAAGGCCACCCGCTTCGACGTGGCGGGCGCCCTGATGCTCGCCGGGGTAGTTAACATTGCCATGCTCCTGCTGGCCGCCTCCAGCCTGCGTGGCATCGAAGGAACGGACACGATCGCCGGTGCCCACGCCGCCGTCACGTCGGCTCTTGGTCCCGTCATCGGCGTCGTGTTCGCCATCGGGCTGCTGGCCTCGGGACTGGCCTCGACATCGGTCGGCTGCTATGCGGGCGCCACGATCATGGGTGGGCTGCTGAAGCTCCGCGTACCGCTGCTGACCCGTCGCGTCATCACCTTGATCCCTGCCCTGCTGATCCTCGGCGCCGGGATCGAGCCGACCCTGGCCCTGGTTCTGAGCCAGGTCCTGCTCAGCTTCGGTATTCCTTTTGCTTTGATCCCGCTGATCCGGCTGACCGGGAAACGTGATGTGATGGGCATCCACACGGACTCGATGCCGCTGAAGATCGCCGGCTGGACCAGCGCGACGCTGATTGTGGGACTGAACTGTGTCCTCATCGTCCTCACCGTTACCGGTCAAGCCTGATCCTTCCGGAGTTTGACGCGGAGTCGCCGCTGCTGGACGGGACCACTCGCTCGGCGTTCGTCGCTTTGGGGAGGGCTGTTCCTCCAGTGGAGGGCGAACTCGTCCAAGGTTTTGCCATCGACAAGCCATGGTGTCGGGGGCACGAGCCGGAGACCGCGGAGCTCCCCATTTTCCAGCATTTTCACAACTTCGGCTTCACTGATGCCCAGTACGCCGGCGGTCATTGTGACTGTGTAAAAGTGCACCATTCCCCGTGCCGGTGTGCGGGCGTGACGTGGGGACATGCCAAAGCTCCTTTTTGGATCGGATAAGTGTTGGCCAGCTGATGGCCAGTGCCGTCATCTTCATGGCCGTGCATTCTGGTCCGGTACCGCAATATAAGTGCTCCAATTCCTTTTTGTCGACCACCAAAATTTGGGGGACGGTGCTGCCCCACCCCGTGTGGTTGGGGGGTGTCCCTATGCTTTTGGTCAAGCGGCCAGGGCGGGTTTGTCCTCGTAGAAGGTGCCGTGTTTGAGCATTGAGTAGATGACGTCGCAGCGGCGGCGGGCCAGGCAGATGACGGCGGCGTTGTGCTTCTTCCCCTGTGCCCGTTTCTTTTGGTAGTAGGCCTTCGAAGCCGGGTGGTGGCAGCTGGCGATCCAGGCGGATCTGAAGAGGGCGTTCTTGAGTTGCTTGTTTCCTGATCGTGCGGGGAATTCACCGCGTATCGAGGTGCCGGAGCGCCGTGTGACAGGGGCGATGCCTGCGTAGGCGGCGAGGTGCCCGGCAGAGGTGAAGGTGCCGGCATCGCCGATGGTCAGGAGTATCGTCGCTGCGGTCTTGATGCCGACTCCTGGCATGGACATCAAGACCTGGGAAAGAGGGAAGTCATCAAGGAGTTTTTCGACTTCTTCGGCCACGATGGCGCGCTGGTGTTTGAGCTCCTTGATTTGCGCTGCGACGCGGGGAATGACCAGTTCAACGGCTTCTGTGCCTATGACTGTGACGGTTTGCTCGCCCAGCGCCGTGAAGATCGCGTCGACCAGGTTCACCGGGTCTTTCCGGCTGTGGTTCCTGGCCCACCGCAGCACGTTGCCTCGGCCTGCGGTCCGTAGTCCAGTCGGTCCGGAGTACTTGATGAACAGCTCCAGGACCAGGCCGCGGGTCAGCACGGTCCCCGGGAAGACGCGCTCCAAGGCGGGGAAAATCTGGAGCAGCAGGGACCGCAAACGGTTGATTGCCCTGGTGCATTCATGGGTCAGATCAGCGTCGAATCCGGAGAGCACTTTCAGCGCCGCAAGTACCTCGCTGTCCCGGTCGACGGCCCGTAGCGTGTGCGGCATGGTACGGGCCGTCTCGGCGATGATGAACGCGTCCCGGGCGTCCGTTTTGGACTTTCCCGGGTACAGGTCAGCGGCTTTGCGCATCGCCAGGCCCGGCAGGTAGGCAACGGTGCACCCGCAGTCCCGCGCCACCGCTATTGGCAGCGCGCCGATTGTGTTGGGCTGGTCCACGATGACCAGCACCCTGCCGTGCTGCTGCAGCCCAGTGAACAGCTCGCGCAGTCGCGCCTCGTCCTGCGGCAACGGCTTGTCGAAGACCCGTTCGCCGACCGCATTTAACGCCGCGGCGTGATGCTCAGACTTACCGACATCAAGCCCGCAGTAGACCTCGTACCCTTCGTCCATCCGGCGCTCCTTTGCACCAACTCCTGGCCGCCGTCACGACACCCGATGCTGGCACCCACGTTACAAAGAGACCTCGCCCCTCGGAAGGAGCCGGCCGTGTCCCTATCAGCAGTCAACGCGTGTCTCCGAACCTGGCGACAACACCCCCCGGATCATCAGTGACAGGGCAAGAAAGTCATACCAGGTCCAGCGACCAAATCCCCGGCCCTCGGGGACGGAATAAATGTAACGGGCAGGTGCCCCTGTTTTGGGGGTTCCGGCGCATCAAGTTGGGGCTGTCTGGTGGCCGTGATCGGGGGGAAGCTTGGGTAACTGTCCCTTGGAAGGTTTTCGGCGCTTTGCCGGCCCAAATTTCCCACATGCACTTTGGAAGAGCTATGACGGGTTTATTTGCTCGATGGAGCATGCAATTTCGGTTGTTGGTCCTGGCTTTGGCGGCCGGCATTGTAGGCATGGGTCTTTGGTATCTTCCCCATGTTTCTGTGGATGCCCTTCCTGAATTCGAGCCAGCGCAGGTGGAAATTCAGACGGAAGCCCTGGGCTTGTCCGCTGTTGAGGTAGAGCAGCTCATTACCTCGCCGATGGAAGTCGACTTGCTCAACGGCGTCGCCTATCTGGACGAGATCAGATCCCAGTCCATTCCTGGCCTGTCCTCAATCCAGCTGCTGTTCGAGCCGGGGACGGATTTGCCCCGGGCACGCCAGCTCGTGGCGGAGCGGCTGGTCATGGCGCACTCTTTGCCGCGTGTCTCCACGCCGCCGGTACTGATGCAGCCCAAGTCTTCCACCGGCCGGGTGATGATGGTGCGGCTCTCTTCTTCGGAGATGCCGCTCATGGACATGTCCGTGTTGGCCCGCTGGAACATCAAACCACGCCTGATGGGCGTTCCCGGCGTCGCGAACGTTTCCATCTGGGGGCAGCGTGAGCAGCAGATGCAGGTCCAAGTGGACCCGGCAGTGCTGCAGGCACGCGGAGTGACGCTGAACCAGGTCATGGAGACCACGGGCAATGCCGTGTGGGTGTCTCCCCTGACCTTCCTTAAGGCCTCCACGCCAGGTACCGGCGGCTTCCTGGAGACGGAGAACCAGCGCATCGGTATCCAGCACGTGCTGCCGATCACCACTTCGAGCGATCTTGCCAAGGTCAGCGTGGAGAAAGTGACGGGTGCCCCATTGACGCTGGGGGATGTTGCTTCAGTGCGCGAAAATCATCAGCCGCTCATAGGTGATGCAGTGCTGGACGAGGATCCAGGCCTGATGCTGGTCGTCGAGAAGTTCCCCGAGGCGAACACCATGGAGATTACCGCCGCCCTGGAGTCGGCGCTGGAGGACCTGAAACCGGGCCTTTCGGGCATTGACGTGGACAGCAGTGTCTACCGTCCGGCGTCCTTCATCCAGTCCGCGGTGGAGAGCCTGGGAATTGCGCTCTTCGTCAGCCTGGCGCTGGCGGCTCTCCTGCTCGGGATGTTCTTCAGGTCCTGGCGAGTCGCTTTGGTGGGACTGCTGGTCCTGACGGTATCCACAGTGGCCGCCCTGCTGGTGCTGTTCGCGCTGGGGGTCGGATTGAACGTCATGGTGTTCTCCGGCCTGGTGCTTGCCCTGGTGGTGGTGGTGGGAGACCTCGTGACCGACCTGAACGGGCTGCAGCTCTACCGCAGCCAGGAGGAGATTCCCGGCAACGGCAGCACGCGCGCGGGGAACTGGTCCTAAGACCTCACCGCAACAGCCTGGACCTTACGGCTTTCCGCGCCCGGCCGCCATCATCTTTGTCCGCCGCCCACGAGCGGGAGAGCACCGGTGGTCAGAGGTCGAAGGCGGCGGCAGCCAGCGCCGTGACCCTTAGGCAGTGACGAAAGTACTGACGGCGGCTATGGCCCACATAAGCTCATGAGCGCTCAATCCCCGCTGCTGCAGGAACCACCCAGACCGCGTCCGCCGCTTCAGTTCCAAGCGTGATGTCCTGCCCGCTGCCGGTCATTCGGACGGTTGTCCCTGCCGTGAAGGGCTTCCGTTGGCCGGTGGTGAGCTTGGTCCCGGGAGTGAGGCCAAGGCGGGAAAAATAACGCAGCAACTTCGGGTCAGTGTCCGATACCCGGCAAATGACCACGTTTTGTCCTGGCTGTGCGGCAGTGAGCTGGCTGGCTTCGGGGCGGTTTACCTGCCCGTCGGCTGTGGGGATGGGATCACCGTGGGGGTCCGTGGACGGGTGTCCCAGCAGTTCATCCATTCTGGCGATCAGGTCTTCGGAGGCCGCGTGTTCGAGCTTTTCGGCCTCGTCGTGGACTTCATCCCAGGTGTATCCGAGTGTCTGCACCAGAAAGGTTTCCAGGACTCTGTGCCGGCGGACCATGACCAGGGCGTACCGCCTCCCGTCGGGAGTGAGACTGACACTGCTGTACTTGGCGTGTGAGACCAGGCCCTGGAGCGCGAGCTTTGCGATACCCTCGGAGACCGTGGACATGCTCAGGCCCAGCCGGTCCGCCAGCAGCCCAACGGTGACCGGCGCATCCGACCATTCATTGGCGGTGTAGAGGAGCTTCAAATAGTCCTGAGCGGCAACGGTCAGGTCAGAACCGTCGGCCTTAGCCATTGCCGCGCCGCCCGCCCTGCAGAGAGCCAGTGAGCCGTCCCTTTGGGGGAAGGATGGTCAGGGCCAGGGGCTCAGTCCTTGAGGGCAATCGACGCCGTGCGCAGCAAACGGCCGCCCAGGGTCCGGTCGTCGCCTCTGCAGCGGATCCGCCGGCCCGGCTGCGGCTGGCCGTCAGGTACTCCACGGCTGGCTGGCCTCCGCTCTTAGAGGCCCATGGCATCCAGAAGAGCATCTTCCTCGTCATCAGAGCGTGGGCGGCGTGCTTTGCCCTGGGCACGGTGTTGTCCGGGTTCGGACGGTTCCTCAAGTTCACGTTCCTCCCGACCGATGCGGGCCTGTTGCCGGGCCATGTAACCGAACCCGACAAAGGCCAGCACGCCGAAGGTAATCCACTGCATCGCGTAGGACAGGTTTGACCCTTCCTGCACCTTGGGTGGGGCGAGTTGCTGAGGCGCAGTTTCCGGCGGGGGCGTTTCGGAAGCCATGAGGCCATAGCTGCCTGTCTTCACAGGGTACTGCAGCTGGCGGGCATAGGAGGTCAGGTCGATGCTGGCCAGTTGCCCTTCCGGAGCAGCGCGGTCCACGTCGGCTTCTGAGGGTTTGATCCGCACCACCGCAGTGACGGTTCCAGTCGGCGGTGCAGGAACCATATCAGGGTAGCCGGGCCGGTTGTTTCCGATGGGAACCCAGCCGCGGTTGATGATGATCGTTTCGCCGGTTAGCAGACGGAACGGCACCACAATCTCGTACCCTGCGGCAGAGTAGTTGGGCCGATTCCGCACGATCCGCTGGTCTTCGGCGAGGTACTGGCCTCTAACGGATACGGTCGTCCATTTCGCGTCCGGCTCGGCGTGATCAAAATAGCGGCTGGCTTCTTCGTAGGGCACAGGCGGCTTGTCGTAGTTCTGCTGGACACGGCGGATTTCGGTGACTGCCTGGTTTCGCCGGTCCATCTGCCAGTTACCCAGCCCTATGCAGGCCGCAGCGAACAGAACGGCCAGACCCAGGATGCCCACCCACCGCCAGGACAGCAGGAATCCGTAGGCCCTGGGCTCCCGGTCCTTATTTGGCAGCAATGTCAGCCCTGCACGCCGCCGGAACAAACAGCCCCGGGCTCGGGTGCCTGCGCGCCTTGCCGGTATTTTTTAATGAACGGTGCCAGGCGTTCGTCGCTGCCGCTGTCCACGGCGAGCTGCTTGCCCCACGCTGTTGCGACCACCGGGGAGACCTGCCCCGGAACGGGGCTGGCCAAGAGGTAATCCTGTCCGACGGCCAGCGAGGTTAGGCTGGCGATCTGGTCCGTGGGCAGGTCGGGGCGGTAGGTGAGCCAGACGGCCCCGTGTTCGAGGGAATGCACTGCCCGGGTCTGTTCAACGGGGGCGGTGTAGATCCCGCAGTTCGTCCAGACCGGTGCATGGTCTCCGCCGGTGGCCGGAGTCTGCGGATAATTGACGGCCCCGCTGGTGTGGTTTCTGGACTGGTCCGGATAGTCCTGCTCACCCTCGATCGGGCGGGCCGCAGCGGCATTGAGCTGCTCGCGCTGCTGCACCTCTGCCACAAGGACAAAGGTCACTGCGGCAATGATTGCGAGCACGACCGCCGCGCCGGTGCCGTAGATCAGCCAGGCCCGCCGCCTGTCGGCGGCCCGATGCCTGGCCTGCACTGCAGCTAGGAGCGCTTTGCGGTCCTCACCGGCTTTCGGTTTTCCGGACATCGGCGGTCTCACTCTCTTTTGGGGCGGTCAAAGTCGGCCACGGAGCTCTTCAAGGGCCCTGATTTCAGCTGTCTGTGCTTCGAGGATACGGGCAGCGAAGTCCCGTACCTTTGAGGTTTCCGCCAGACGGGTACCGGCGGTGGCCATTGCAACGCCACCTTGATGATGGCGGATCATCAAATCAACGAATAAACGCTCCGCCTCCGCACCTGAGGATTCGCGCAAGGCCTGCATCTGTTCCTGGGTGGCCATGCCTTCCATGGTATTTCCGCCACCGGCAGCTGGGGCACCGTGCGAGGCACCGGCCCCGTCATGAGTACCATCTGCCTTCATCCAGGCCATCGGCGGCGCTGTCCCGGTCTGGGAGAGCCCCCAGTCCTGCAGCCAGGCAAACATCTGCCCATTTTGATGCTGCTGTGCAGTGGCAATGTCATAGGCAATCGCCCGGACCTCGGGGTTCTCGGACTTGTCCCGGATCAGCAGGGCCATCTCCACCGCCTGGGCATGATGGGTCTGCATATCCCGGGCAAACCCGGCGTCCGGGCCGGCGTCCGGGACTACAGTGGGCGCGGCGGAAAGCCGCCCCAAGGCAAAGAAGCCCAGCGCGGTGAGGGCCACAACCGTGACAAAAACTGCCCACAGCCGTTTCCTGGGCAGCACCGACGTTGCCTTGGGCTGTTCGCGCGCCTCCATGTCGGTCATGCTCAAAGCCAGCCCTGGGGATCCACGGTCACGCCGTTGCGGACGATTTCGAAGTGCAGGTGGCATCCGGTGGAGTTTCCGGTCGTGCCGGCACCGCCGAGCCGCTGGCCCTTGCCCACCACGGCTCCGACCGGAACCTCTATCGACGAAAGATGGTTATACGTGCTCTTCATCCCATTGCCATGATCCACCACGATGCGGTTCCCTCCGCCGTTCTGGGACCACCCGGCCTCCACCACGGTGCCGGAGCCGGCGCTGAACACTGCGGTCTGGCAGGAGGCCACCAAGTCCAGTCCGGTATGCAGTTCGCCGGACCCGCCGGTGATCGGGCTGGTCCGGAAACCGAACGGAGACGAAATGGACATGCTGGCCAGCGGGGCGGCCAAGGTGGCATCCACGGGTACAGCCCCTGGCGGTGCCGCCGCTGCATCGGGAGGAACTGCGGCCGGCGTTCCGGCAGTGGATCCTGTTCCGGCAGGCGCCGGTGCCGCAGGCCGTTCGGCCGGACTGGTTCCGACGTCAGTGCGTGGATAGGTGATGACCGCCTGCGCCTGCGCCGCAATGGCCGGTGCAGCCTCAACGGCCGCCGGCGGGGCGGCTGGGACGGGTCCGGCAGCAACTAGGCCGGCATGCGCGGCGGGTATACCGGACGCGAGCATAGCGACGGCAGCAAAAGCGGAGGCCCCGGGAAGCCAGGCAGGGCGCCGGGACGGGGCGTGGGGACCGGACCGTCCCCGCGGCCCTGCAGCACCTGCGCGGGCTCGGGAGCGGTCTCGGGGCAGGGCACGGCGGCGGCCGTGGCGGGAGGGGAGCACAGCTATCCTTTCAGGTCGCCTGCGAAGTTAGCTGTCGGGTTCGGGCCAAGGAAAAAAGCCCGGACGCAGCCCCGTCACCGGCCCGCAGGGCCGCTGCCGAGTGTGCGTCTTCACCCCAAGGCAGCAAGCTGCCGTGAGTGGGTCCTCCGCCCCCGCCGTAAAGGGTTCGTCGTCTGGCACCGCCGGCGGGGCTGAGCATGCGGAGCCGAGGCTTAATACAGAAAAGCCTGAATCAATGCTACCTAACCGAACGAGAATGTCACAATCCGATAACAGCAGGAAAAGAAAGCTACTTCTACGCTTTGTAAAACTCGTCTGCAGATATCTTCATACGACCAGACCCGGGGGTCAAGTCGGACGGCGCTGCTGATCAGCGGTGACGCTCAGGTCTGTCTGCCAGGTGCTGCAGGTAGCTGTTGTAGGCGTCCAGCTCGGGGGTTCCTCCGGTCAGCTCGGCCCGCTCGATGCTGGCGTTGGATCTTGCCTCCTCGCGCTGCCACCGGACCAGGATGAACATCAGCAGGAGCACCCCGGGCAGCTCCCCGTAGGACCAGGCCAGTCCGCCGGCCACGCCTTGGTCCGTCATCGGGTCGACATTCCATCCTGGAGGGGGTGCGGCGAAGAACTTCACCATGGGCGTGGTCGCCATCATGACGACCACCCCGAAGAAGGCATGGAGCGGCATCTCCGCGAAAATGTCGACCATCCGCCCGAAGTGTGTCTGGCGGCTCGGCAGGGGATCGGCGGAGATTAACGGGACAGTGAAGAGGATCCCGGAGATCAAAAACAGCAGTTCCAGGCCGACGTGGCCGTACCAGCTAGGCAGCAGCAGGTCCGCCAGGCCCGAGAAGTACACGCCGTAGAAGCTGAGCAGGAACAGCGGGACCATGAAGGCCGGGTGAATCGCAATGCGCCCCCAGCCCGAACGCAGACCCCACAGCGCTGCCTGAAGGACGCGGCGGCCGAGCCTGCCGTGTGGTGTGGCACGCAGCAGCAGTGTTCCTGGTGATCCAATTACCAGCAGCGGTGGAACGGCCATCATGAGAGTCAGTTGCTGGAACATGAAGATGGAGAACATCCGCAGCCCGTACCCTTCGATACCGGCTCCCATGACCACGAGGATGGCCAGACAGCCCACCAGGAAGGAACAGGTCCGCACCACGGACCAGCGCCGGCCCTGCCGCCACAGCCGGATCGCCCCTGCAAGGTAAAACACCGCGGCCAGGAGCGTCAGGGCAGGGATCAGCGGTACCGGCTGCAGGTTGGGCGCCAGGTATTCAGTAAGCGACGGGGGCAGCGAAGGAAGCCAGACCGGACCGGTGATCTCCGGCTCAGACATGGCAGCACCGGCGGCCGCACCGCGCAGACACAGCGGCCCCTATCAGCCTGGCTGGGCGGTTTCGACCGCGCGCAACCGGTCCTTCCCTGTATGGCCCACGTGGGTCAGGCCAAGATCGAGCAGCATCCGGACGTGGGAGTCTGCCAGTGAGTAGTAGGCCATTCTGCCCGAGCGGCGCACCTGAACAACCCTGGGCCCGCGCAGCAGGCGCAGGGCGTGGGAGACGCCGGATTCGCTCAGCCCGGTGGTTGCTGCCAGGTCGCAGACGCACATTTCCCCTTCGAGGAGGGCGATCAGGATCCTGACCCGGCCAGGGTCCGAGAGCAGCCCGAAGATCACCGCCAAATCGGCCACGTCCGAATCTCCAGGCATCCGGGACCGGACCGCCTCGACTTTGTCTGCATCGACGAGCCGGAGGGAACACTCCGGCCCGGAAGGGGCCAGGGGTGGGATCTGCGTCATCCATCTAGGCTACCTTTATGTGCTGAATCTGTGATCTGCCCCGGATACGTGCGGCAAGCGCACGAGGCCCGCGGCCCGGGGGAACGCACGCCGACACGCGCGTTTAACGTGTGAACAACTCTACAGATAATCTGGTGTCGCGCGCGGTGTTTCGTTTCGCGCTCCGTCCCCGCCCTTCCGGGACGCGGCCAGGACCAGGTTAGGACGTATCGTGGCGCTCAAAGCCTCCGCTTCACAGGAGAGGACAACTGTTTCACCCGGGCCGGTCTGGCTGGCGGCCGCCTGCGCAGTTGCCTTGGTGGTCGTCCTTGCTGCGACCGCCTACGGCAGGGGAACTCTTCCGGCCGAGACCCGGGACCCGGGGGCGCTGGTTCAGTGGGGCTACGGCCTGGCGCAGACAATACACAACCTGGCGGCGGCGGCAACGATCGGCGGGCTTGTCTTTGCCGCTTTCATTCTCCCGCCCCTCAAAAGCGCCGGCCGGGCCTCCCGAACCGGTGTTCGCCGGCAGGCCCCGGCAACAGGGGCTGAGCACCCCGCCTTTACCCGGATCATGGTCCTGGTTGCGACCACCAGCATCATCTGGACCTTCTCGGCGCTGGCGGTCCTGGTCCTGGGCTTCGCGGACATCGCCGGCGTCCCGGTCTCCGGCAGCCCCGAATTTTCTGCCGGCCTTGTCGCCTATATGACAGAACTGCCCAGCGGAAACGCGTGGCTGTCGGTCGTGATCATCGCAGCAGTGGTAGCAACAGTGGTGTTCGGTGCCCGCTCGCCGGGGCCCCTGGCGGCCGCGGCGCTGCTGGCCATCGCAGGACTGGTTCCCGTCATCCTCATTGGCCATGCCTCCAGCGGTACCGACCACGAACAGGCCACCAATTCCCTGGGCCTTCACCTGGTCGGGGCGTGCCTCTGGTTCGGCGGACTGATCGCCCTCACCGTGGCCGGAACAGCCCTGGGCAAAGACACAGCAGCGGTCCTTCGCCGGTTCTCGTCCCTGGCCTTGTTCGCCTTCATCCTGGTCTCCGCTTCCGGCATCATTAACGCCTCAATCCGGATGGCGCTGCCGGAAGGACTGGCCTCCCCGTACGGCGTCCTGGTCATGGCCAAAACCGCCGCCGTCATCATCCTGGGCATCATCGGATATCTGCACCGTACCCGCCTCATCCCCGCCCTGAGCCGGAAGGATGCGCCGGGAGCGGGCACGGTGCTGTGGCGGTTCATCGTCGCGGAACTGCTGATCATGGGCGCCGTCAGCGGCCTCGCAGCAGCCCTGAGCCGGACGCCTCCGCCCGGCGGCGAAGAAATCCGCGCGGCCCTCACCCCGGCCGAAGTGCTCACCGGATACCTTCTGCCGCCGGAACTGACCCCGGAGCGCTGGTTTACCGTGTGGCGGCCGGACTGGCTGTGGATCACCCTGGCCGCTACCGCTGCTGTCCTGTATCTTTTGGGCGCGCATCGCCTGCGCCGGCGCGGGGACAACTGGCCCTGGATCCGGACGGCGCTCTGGCTCACCGGGCTTGCGGCGCTGGTCTTTTTCACGTCCGGCGGCCCTTCCGTATATGGCAGGGTACTTTTCAGCGCCCACATGGTCGATCACATGGCCCTGACCATGGTCGTCCCCGTCTTCCTGGTCCTCGGCTCCCCGGTCACCCTGGCCCTGCGCACCCTGGCCCCGCGGCGGGACGGCTCCCGCGGCCCCAGGGAATGGATCATGATTCTGGTTCATTCCCGGGTGGCGGCGGTCCTGACCCACCCGCTGTTTGTCGCGGCCAACTTCGCCGGTTCCATCGTGCTGTTCTACTACTCAGACGCCTTCGGGTTCGCTCTGCGCGAACATGCCGGACATGAGCTGATGACCGCCCACTTCCTGATCACCGGTTACCTGTTCATCCTCTCGATGATCGGAACCGACCCGCTGCCGCGCCGCGCCCCCTACCCGCTGCGGCTCCTGCTGCTGCTGGCAACCATGGCCTTCCATGCCTTCTTCGGGGTAACGCTCATGGGCTCACCAACTCTCCTGCAGCCGGACTGGTTCACCGGCCTGGGCCGGGACTGGGGACCGTCGGCCCTGGCCGACCAGCAGATGGGCGGAGCCATCACCTGGGGCATCGGGGAAGTCCCCACTTTACTCATTGCCATCGGCGTCGCGGTGATGTGGTCCCGCTCTGATGCCAGGGAAATGCGCCGCACCGACCGCGCCGCCGTACGGAACAACGATGCGGATCTGGACGCATACAACGACATGCTTGCCCAGCTGCAGGAGCGCGACAGCAGGATCGACCGGCGGCGGGATGGCCGGTGAACCGCGTCGATCCAGGCTTTCCTGAATCCAGAAACAGCTGTAATATTGCCGGTATGCGCATTCTCTCGAGCACTGAGGTCCTGGCCCGGTTCGGCAAAGCCCTCGCAGACCCGACCAGGGCAGCGGTCCTGCTCACGCTGCGGAACGGTCCGGCGTTTCCCTCTGATCTGGCCGAAAGGATCGGTGTGAGCCGCCAGATTCTTTCCAATCACCTTGCCTGCCTGCGCGACTGCGGGCTGGTCCTGGCCGAGCCCGTGGGACGGCGCGTCAGGTACGAACTTTCTGATCCCCGCCTTGCCCACGCCCTGGATGACCTGCTCGGTACCATCCTCACGGTCGGCCCCATCTGCCAGTGCGCTGACCCTGACTGCGCCCAGGAGACAACCGCATTCTCCCGGACCGGGGCGGTAAACCAGGAGATCCATTCGTGAGCGGCCACGATCACGCCCACGGCGCCGGTGACGGGGCGGCTCAGCGCGGAAAACTGATCATCGTCTTCACCATCACCTTCGCCGTGATGGTCGCCGAAATCATCGGTTCCTTCCTGACCGGCAGCCTTGCCCTGCTGGCCGACGCCGGACACATGTTCACCGATTCCACTGGCCTGCTGATCGCCCTTATTGCCGCGTCGCTGGCGCTCAAACCCGCCACCATGAAGCGGACCTGGGGTTACAAACGGGCAGAGATCGTCGCCGCCGCCGGGCAGGCGGCCCTGCTCCTGGGCGTGGGCGGTTTCGTCATCATCGAAGGCATCCGCCGGCTGTTCGAACCTCCGGATGTCGGTGGGTCCACGATGCTCTGGTTCGGCATCATCGGCCTGGCCGGCAACGTCATCGGCCTGATCGTGCTGGCCTCGGGCCGGAAGCATAACTTCAATATGCGTGCCGCGTTCCTCGAGGTCCTCAATGACGCCCTGGGATCCGTCGCCGTTATCGTCGCCGCCATCATCATCGCCGTCACCGGCTGGGTGCAGGCCGACGCCGTCGTATCCCTGCTGATCGGGGCGCTGATCATCCCCCGGACCCTGAAGCTGCTCAGCGAGACCCTGAACGTGCTGATGGAGAACGCGCCGGCAGGCCTTGACCTGGCAGAGGTCCGTAAACACATCCTTGCCCTGCCGCACGTCATCGACGTCCATGACCTGCATGCCTCCCTGGTCGCCTCGGGCACCCCAGTCCTCTCCGCGCACGTCACAGTCGAAGACGGCTGCATGCTGGACGGCCACGCCGCCGAGATCCTGGCGGACCTGCAGCGCTGCGTCGCGGAACATTTCGAAGTCAGCGTCGAGCACTCAACTTTTCAGATCGAACCAGTAGCCCACCGCAACCAGGAAAGCATTCCCCACTAATGACACAGGCAACAAAATCCACCGCCAAGCCCACCGACCCGGCGCGGAAGGTCCGGATCGTCCTCTGGATCCTCCTCGCCGCCGCCGTCGGCGCCGGCCTGATCTGGTACGCGGTGTTCACCGCCGCCAAACCCGAACCGGCCGCAGTGCAGCCGGTAGCGGACGCCCAGGTGGTCAGGGACGACAGCCACCGCCTCACCGCCCCCGCCACCGAGAAGGCCCAGCTCGTAGAGTTCCTGGATTTTGAATGCGAGGCCTGCGGGGCCGCCGCGCCGCTGGTGGAGGAACTGAAGAAGGAATACGGGGACCGGATCACCTTCGTCAACCGCTACTTCCCGCTGCCCTCTCACAAGAACTCAGGCCAGGCCGCCCTGGCGGTGGAAGCCGCAGCCCAGCAGGGCAAGTACGAACAGATGGCCGCCAAGATGTTCGAAACCCAGCCGCAGTGGGGCGAGAAGCAGGACTTCCAGAACGCCCTGTTCAGGACCTTCGCCGAAGAACTGGGCCTGGACATGGCGAAGTACGACGCTGCCGTGGCTGCCGAAGAGACCAAGGAACGGATCCGCAAAGACATCGCTGACGGAAAAGCCCTCGGCGTCTCCGGCACGCCGACCTTTTTCCTCAACGGTGAAAAGCTGACCCTCAACACCGAAGCGGAATTCCGGCAGAAACTCGAGGACGCCGTCAAATAGCCGGCACGCAGCGGGGCCTGCAGAAACGCTATCGTTCTACATGACGTAGCAGAACAACGCCCGGAAGGAGCTGGCACGTGGTCCTTCGGCACGCGCCGCTGCGCCTGCCCCGCGCAGGGGTGCTGGCCCTGACCGTGCTCACACTCGCCGCCGCGGCACACGTGGGAGCCGGGGGTCAGCTTCCAGCGCCGGCAATCATGATGGCGCTTGCCGCGGTCGTGGGACTCTCCGCAGTCCTGCTCGCGGGGCTGAAAATGACAGCCCCGCTCCTGGCCGCCTACCTCGGCGGGGCCCAGCTGAGCCTGCACCTGGCCTTCTCAACCCTGTCCGCCGGCGCCGTGCCCGGTTCAGAGCCTTCACATCACGGGCCCGGGCTGGCGGCCGGGCCATTGATGCTGGAAAGCGCAGCGACCCATCAGCATCTGATGGCCGACGCCGGTTCGCCAATGACGTTCGCGCACGTCATTGCAACGCTGGCTACAGCACTCCTCCTTGCCCGCGGCGAGGCCGCCCTCTGGGCGCTTGCGGCGTGGCTGCGTCCCCTCAACGGACCCATCGATCCTGTCATTATTCCGCCGGGCTTCCGCCAGCCGCTCCGTACCCGGCGGCCTCTTCCTCCTGGCGTCACAGTCCCCGTTCAAACCGTTGTCCGTGGGCCGCCGCCACGCTTGGGCTGCTCATAAGACCCTCGCCGGTGACGGCAGGGCAACCCGCCTGCGCTCTGCAGTGCGGGGACCGGATACGAACAGAAGTGAAGAACCCATGACAGCACGGAAAAAGAACGCACGCTCCCGGGCCGGCCTGGCTCTCGCCGGAGCGCTGCTGCTCACAGCAATCGGCGCCGGACCAGCGCGGGCCCATGACGCTCTCCAGTCCACATCCCCGGACCGGGACGCTACGGTGACAGCCGCCCCCGACACCGTGACCCTCACCTTGTCGGAACCGCCCACGGATTCGAAGAGCCTGAACCTGAGCGTGATCACCGTGACCGACTCGACCGGAAAAACGCTCAGCGACGGACAGGTCACGGTGACCGGCCCGACGATCTCAACCAAAGTCGCCCCGGGAAGCAACGGACCCTACACCGTGTTGTGGCGGACGGTCTCCTCCGACGGCCACCCCATCGAGGGAAACTACTCCTTCACCGTCCAGGACCCCGCGGCGGTGCCAACGGCCTCACCGGCAGCGCCAGTATCGGAGTCCGTGACAGCATCGCCAACCCCAAGCGCCGCGGCAAACGCGATGCCCCAGGCTCCCCGCCCGGATGACAGCAACGGTCCACTCGTGACAGGGATCGGCGCTGCCATCATCGCCGTCCTGGGAGGCATCCTTTACCTCGCCCGCCGCCGCCGGGAGCGGCCCGGCAACCAGGGCTGACGCTACGGGGGACGTTCCCATTCGCAGCCGCCGTGACAGGGCACCGGAAAGGTGCCCTGTCACGGCGGCTTTTTATGGCGCGGTCTCGGGGTTTTGCGCGTGAAGCCGGGCCTTCGCCGACCGCCTGCGGCCCGTGTACCTGGCCACGGCGGCAACCAGAACAGCCCCGGCCATCAGGACGAATGCGGCAACGCCCACATAGAACAGTACGGAGGACACCGGCGGCGCAGGGGCGGACGCATCCGCAGCGGCAATGATGGTCAGCCAGTACGCGACGGTGGCCCCTGTCCATATGAGGCCCGCGCACGCTGTCAGCCACGACCACCGGGAAAACCACGCCGTGCCATCCCGGTAGGACAAGGCGATGGCTATCGCCACTACCCCGGTCACTGCCAGGAGCTGCATGCCGAGCACATACGGCCCGGCAACCAGACCGACGGGAACGCCTAAACCGCCCAGGAGTACCAGCCGCTTGGCACCGAGGGGCATCCCGGCCGCCACTCCCTGGTCCCCGTCAGTTCGCGCCCCCTGGCTTGTCGTCTTGTCTGGCACGGTCGAATCCATGAACTTCCTCTTAAATATTAGGCCCGGACCGAAGTTCCGGGCTGGTGCCGGACCAATGGTGCGGCGGATGATTGCCTTCCCCGACGTTACAGCATCAGCTGGATCGAACACGGTGGTGGTGACCTCAACAGGTTCAAGCACCTATCCGTTAGCGGAACCTTCCACTCGATCAACACGTTGGAATGTCAATCCAGTGATTTCTCCCGGCGCAGCTCCCAGGGATTCTTCCTTGGCCTGCATAAGGAAGGTTTCCATGACCACAATCGATCAGCGCTCCGCGGGCAGGAAACCTTCCACCGTTCCGCCGACCGTCCTGTTCCATCGGCCTCCCCTTTTTCCATAGCGGAAAGAACATCGTCTCCATGGAAACCGCCACTGCGACGGACCGCCAGACGCTTCCGGAGCCCGACCCGCAACAGCGGCGCTCCCTGAGGCAAAGCAACCACGCCGCGGAGAGTCAGCGGCACTTGATGGTATCGCTGGCCGCCCTGGTGGCAATGGTCCTGGTATCGCTGAGCATCCATGGAGTCCTTGACGGCTGGGGCTGGCTTCCGAACGTAATGTTTACTGCCGCTGCCGTATTGACGGCGACAGCAGGGACACGGAGCCTCCGTTGGCCCCCGGTCCTGAGCCTGGGGGCGGGCCTTTTGACCCTTGCCGGGGTGCTCGTCTGGCAGTTTTTCCGTGACCAAAGTTTCCTGGGCATTATCCCGGGCTCTCAGGCCACGGAACGTCTTGCGTCTTTGCTCGAAAACGCCGAAACCACCGTCGCCTCAGAGCTGGCACCGGTGGCGCCCGGCGAGGGCGTCCTCTTGATCACCTGTGCCGCAACCGGCCTGGCCGCACTGCTCATCGATACCCTGGCCATCACCTGCAGGATGCCCGCGACCAGCGGAATACCCCTGCTGGCCGTCCTTTCCATCCCCGCAATCATCCTTCCTGACAGCGTCGGTGTTCCCGCATTCACTGCAGCCGCCGCAGGCTACATCTTCCTCCTGGCTACCGGGCAATGGCGGGAAAGCTTTGAAGCTCAAGGCCGGGCAGCGGCTGCCGTCTACCTTGCCCGGGCCGCAACCATCGGGGCGGCCGCGCTCAGCCTGGCCCTCGTTCTGCCTGCCATGGTCCCGGGATTCACCACCGGAACGTTTCCGCAGGGATCCCGCCTGCAATGGTGGACGGCAGCATCCGGGCTCGACCCGAGCGTAACCCTGGGAAACTCCCTGCGGGAGCCCGACGGTTCTGGCCGGATCACCTATGCCACTACCGCCGATGAGCCACTGTATCTGCGGCTGACAACGCTGGAGGACTTCTCGGGCAGGCGATGGCAACCGGAGCAGCGCATGGATTCCCGCCGCACCGGGATCAGGCAGATGGGCCTGAGTGCCGGCCTTCCGGTCGGCGGCGGGAACCTGATCAGCACCCGGATCGATACCCGAAGCTTTACGAGTCCGTGGTTGCTGGCACCCTATGCCCCAATGAGCATCACGGGAGTCGACGGCCGGTGGACATGGGATCCGCGAACACTGACGGTATTGTCGGCTACAGGGGAAACTTCGGCCGGGCAAAGCTACCAGGTGACCAGTTCAGTACCGGAATTGACGCGTGAAGTCCTTGCCGGCAGCGCACCTGTGGGGAATGACGAAGTTGACGCCCGGTTTAGTTACCTGTCCGAGGATCTTCCGACAGTCGTCAGGGAAACGGCGTCGAACCTCACCTCGGACTTGATCAACCCCTATAACAAAGCAATGGCCATCCAGAATTACCTCCGCGGCGGTGACTTCACCTACTCCCTCCAGGCGCCTGTTGAAGGAAACTACGATGGCACCGGCCTTGAAGTCATTGGCCGGTTCCTTGAGGTAAAAGCCGGCTACTGCGTCCACTTCGCCGGTGCCATGGCTGTCATGGCCCGGCTGGCCGGGATCCCGAGCCGCGTCGCAGTCGGTTATGCACCAGGGGACCCAACCGGGAACGCCGTTCTGGTTGGCGGTGAACAGCTGCCCGAATTCGCCGTTGATTCCAAGGATGCCCATGCCTGGCCTGAGCTGTACTTCCGCGGTGCCGGCTGGGTGAGGTTCGAACCGACACCCTCCCGCGGCGTGGTCCCGGACTACGCGCAGCAACCGGCAACTCCTCCAAACCTCCCGGTAGAAGACGACCTCAGACCCGACGGCTTATCCATGCCGGACACCGGGACATCCCCGACTCCTGCCCCGGGACTTTCGGGCAGCGGCACGCCGGGCACGCCCATCCCTTCCGGCGTGGAGCCCGGCATGACGGTGGTGGCCTTGGTCCTGCTGTTTCTGGCCGCCGCGCCCTTCCTGATCCGCGCCGCCAGATCCGGTGGACGGAAGCGCCGCTTTCTCAGGTCGAATCCGCAACAAGCAGCCAGCATCGCCTGGGCCGAGACGACGGAAAGCGCCGTTGACCATGGCTACACTCCGGGCGCGGCAGAAACACCGCGGGCTTTTACCAGCCGACTGATGCAGCAGGCGCGGTTCAACAGCCAGGCCGTCGACTCACTGACCAGGCTCCGCCACGCCTTTGAGATGCAAATGTACGCTGCTGCGAAGGTACAACCCGTACCCGGGACGGTGTCTCCAACCTGGGCCGATGTCCAGGAAGTCAGGCGGGCTTTGTGGGGTTCGAAGACCCTGCCGGCGCGCCTGAGAGCCAGGCTCCTGCCGCGATCGCTACGACGCCGATACTGACCTCGTGCACAAGGCAAGGGCTGGACGCTGAGGAGAAGAAGCCGTGCAGGCCGTGTCCAAATCGTTACTAAGCGGTCGGCTGGTCAGTGCGGACAGGCCGTAGTTCCAGGAACAGCATTCGCGGCGGGTGCTGCTCAAGCGATACTGAAGGCCGGTGATTCGCCGCCCCCAAGGCACCGAATGACCGGCCTTCAGTGGATTTATTTGCCTGCGCGGACGAAGGTGACGGCGCCCTTGGACGTCATCCAGGTCAGCGGGTGGACCGCGGTTTCGTTCTTGCCGTTCAGCCCGGAGCTGAGGACCTGGCCGTTGCCGACGTAGATGCCGACGTGGCCGGGCTGCATGACCATGTCCCCGGGCTGGGGATCGGAGACCACGGTGCCGTAGTTCATGAACTGCATGGGACCGAGGTCACCGACGGGGATCCCTGCAGCGTTCAGGGCGTTTTCCACCAGCCGGGTGCAGTCCTGGATCATGCCGATCTGCGCGTAGGCCGAGGAGACCATGGTGGCGTTGACTCCACCTGCTGCCGGAGCGGCCGCCGGGGCGGCTGCCGGCGCGGCAGCAGGGGCGGGGGTGACAGTGACCTGGGCTTTGGCCTTGGCCGGCGCAGCAGCCTTCACGGCGGCGGGCGCGGCCGGAGCGGCTGCCTTGGGGGCCTGGACGGCGACCGGTTTCGGCGCTTCCACGACAGGGGCCGGCGTGGTCTTCACGGCGGGACGTTCGAAGGAGATCTGGACGGTGGCGTCTGCGCTGAGCGGGGCCTGGACCTGGCTGGCGAGCTCCAGGGTCGAGGTCGGCTCCGTGTCCCGCTGGGCCGGCGCGTCCGCTGCCTGCGCTGCAAGGCCGCTGGTCAGGACGAGCCCGGAAGCTGCCGCGATGACGGCGGCCTGACGGCCCACACCGCCGGCGTTTTCAGCGACGGATTTGGACAGGACCGCAAGGGCACTGGTCTGAACGGGGACCGCGCGGTGGCGGCCGTGAGCACGGCGAATAGACACGAAAAAGGGCCTCTCCCACTGCCTGCGAGGTTAGCTGTCGGATTCGGATGGGAGACACCCGGCCGCATCTCCAGCGCAAGGCAGGAGGCGCGGCTTCACCCCAAGGCCCGCCCGAAGCAGGCCGTCATGTGGTTTCCCCGTCTCTGCCGGACGAATGTTGCGAAGGGATCCCGGGGCAGCGGCAGAGTTAGGCAAATCTGCTCAGGAGTGCCGCATTCTGAGACCGGCACGCGTCCGACCCTACTGCAAAAACCACGGCGTTGTCACATTTGCATAACGCAAAGCAGCGATCCCCCGTCCGAATACCTGAAGGACGGCGCTAAGGACGGGGGCTGAACAATCGCGCCGCCGCCCGCCGGGAGTCGAAAAAGAACGGCCCGTCTTCCTGCCCGGTCGGCCACATAATCATTTGTGAAGTCTGAAACATGCTTTGGAAGAAGACGAAGGCGAAGCCGGAAGTGCATTCCGTCTTCGCCGCCGCTAAAAGGCTTCTGTTCAGCGGCTGCCTTTGGAACAGGCCCCACTGATGGGCGCACCGGTTGGTAGGACCGGGCGGGCCAGCCGGATGAAGGCCGGGTTGTCCTTAACTGATTCAATGCCCCGGAACATGCGTATCCTTTCTGAACGGATCTATTTCCATTGGCTCGAGAAACCCTCGGGTAGTGCTATGGCCGCGGTACGGTTTGAGGCAAAGGCGATATAGCCCCCCGCCCCTGACAGGAAAGCACCCTCCGATGACACAAGTTCCGGCCGACGTCACGCCCGCCGACCCTGCACGGAAAAGACGCAGGATCATTTGGGTCGTCCTGGCAGCCGTCGTGGCCACCGTCGTGGCCACCGGGCTGATCTCGTCCGCGGTGTTTACCGCCACCAAGCCGGCACCTGGCACAGCCCAGAACGTTATATATCTGCTTGGTGACGGCATGGGCCGCACCCAAGTCACTGCCGGCAGGGAGCGTTTCTACGGTGCCGAGGGCAGGCTGGTTATGGAAACCCTCCCGGCCCACGGTTCTGTCAGTACCTATGCTGTGCAGAAAAACTCCGGCCAGCCGGGGCAGTCTGACTTCGCCCCGGAACTGGTCACCGATTCCGCCGCTGCAGCCACGGCGTGGGCCTCCGGGGTGAAAACCTACAACGCCGCCCTCGGGGTGGATGCCACGGGCCATGTGGTGCCGACCATGATGGAGTTGGCCAAGCAGACCGGCTACCGCACTGGCAGTGTCTCCACGGCCGAAATTACCGACGCGTCCCCGGCCGGGCAGATGAGCCACGTCCTGTCCCGCGGCTGCCAGGGACCGGACTACTCCGCGGACGCGTGCCAGGACACAGAGATCACCGGTGAGCCGCTGCCGACCAGTGATGTCCGAGTAACCCCGATCGCAGACCAGATCGCCCGCAACGGTACCGCGGACATCATCTTCGGCGGCGGCCTGCGCCGCTTTGACGCCTCGGATGAAACCGAGCTGAAGGAGCAGGGCTACTCGATCCTGGGTTCGGTTTCCAGCCAGATTCCCGCGACCCGGGACGACCTGAACGGAGCCGTGGGGGAGAAGGTCTTTGGCCTGTTCAACAAGGGAAACCTGACCGTTGAAAAAGCCAAGCAGGACGACCCCGGAGCTCCCCAGGCGAAGGAGCCGTCCCTGCCGGAGATGACAAAGAAAGCTCTTGAGCTTCTAAACCAGCAACAGGAAAGCAGCGGCAAGGGTTTTTACCTGCAGGTTGAAGGTTCCTTGATTGACAAGCGGTCCCACGACAACGACGCGGCCCAGACACTGGAGGAAGTCAAGGCCTTCGACGATGCCGTCGCCGCAGCCCTGGACTTCGCCAAGAAGGACGGCAATACCCTGGTCATTGTTACCGCCGACCACGAAACCGGCGGTTTCCACATCATCGAAAAGGGCTCCTTCACTAACGCCGAAGCAGCCGCGCCCCCGGTCAACGTCGATTCCGGGAACGCCGCCAATAACTCCACCCCGACCCGGTCCGACGGAAACTTCAAGGACCCGGAACGTTCAACCGGTATCAGCAACGGTGCAGGCGCAAAGGACCAGCAAAACTTCGGCCCTGCCACCTTCCGGACGCCGAGCGACCCGCCCCAAGTCAAGGACGGTTCAAAGGAAGCCAGTCTTTGGCTGAGCTACGCCTCCGGCAACCACTCCGGTGCAGACGTGCCCGTTTACGCCTACGGCCCAGGCTCGGAGCAACTGCAGGGCAGCGTGGACAACACCGATTTGTTCGACATCGTAGGTAACGCCCTGGGCGTCCTGGGCTGACCGCAGCGGAAAACCAGAACTGCAAACCTGCCACGGCCACGGCCAAGCCCGACGAGGCTTCCGCACGCCTCAACCCGCCGGGCCAGGTGATGCAGGATAACGGGGACCTCGATAAAGCCCGGTCCAAGCTGTTGCCAAGGCGTCGACATTAAGGACAACTGAACCCGGGAGCCTCCTGGGGGAGCTTGTTTTTCCCCCTCCGCCACTGGCTGACGGCCAGTAGAAAAGGGTCGGTAGCCGGGCCGGGCGCGGATGGACTTCCTTGTGGCATCCCGGCAGAGACCCGGCAACTGCAGGCAAGAATAGGACCATGCTCGTTCCCTCCCGCCGCCGTCTGCGGATTGAAGTCCTGATAGTCCTGGGACTGTCGTTAGGACAGTCCGCCGTTTACTCCGTGGTGCAGTTTCTGGACAAGATCACCAGCGCGCCGCTGGCCCAGGGCACCTCCACGCTCAACAACTCCCAAAGCACCCGCGAATATTTTGATCTGACATATCAACTGCTGGAGATCTTCTTCGCGCTGGTACCTGTCGTTCTGGCGCTCTACTTCCTGACCGACCAGCACAGGACGAACACCGGCAACGGCGAGGGCAATGGTTCGGCCTTCACGAAAATCGGTTTTAACTTCACCCGCCCCGGGCTGGCCATCCTGCAGGGGCTCGGGCTTGCCGTCCTGATAGGCATCCCCTCACTGGGCCTCTACGCGGCCGGGCGCGCACTGGGCATCACGACAGCGATCATTCCCAGCGCCCTGGACCCTTACTGGTGGACGGTTCCCGTGCTGGTTCTGTCAGCGGTGCGGCACGCGGTCGTCGAGGAAGTCATCGTAGTGGGTTATCTGCTGGACCGCTTTGGGAAGTTCGGCTGGTCAGTTCCCCTGGCCATTTTTGCCAGTTCCATGCTAAGGGGCAGTTACCACCTGTACCAGGGCTTCGGGCCGTTTATTGGCAATATGGTGATGGGGGTGGTCTTTGCATGGATCTATACCAAGAGCCGCCGTGTGATGCCGCTTGTCGTCGCCCACGCACTCATCAACATTGTGGCGTTCGTCGGTTTCAGCCTGTTTGGAAGGGCGGTCGGGCTCGGCTGATTCACTCAGCCCTCGGTACTGGGCCTCCCCACAAAGACTCCAGCCTTGTGCCGCCCTCACCACCCATGGGTGAGCGCACTGCCAGTCTCATTGACCGCTGCAGGTGTGTCCTGAGCGGCTGAGGTAGGCCTGAAATCATGGCCCCCTTCATCTTGGGGGCGGCTGGTCCGGTGGCTGTTCAGGTGCGCAGGCTGGTGCCATGATGACCGGCAGTTGCAGTGGCTAAGTTCGAGGAAGGAGCTGGTATGCGTAAAGCAGAGGCGCGTCCACGCTTGATGCTGCAAATTCCACCGGACCTGATTGCGGAATATGGAGTCTAATATTTTCGCGCGCACCGTTGCAGGCAGCACCAAAGTCGATCAGCTCGCGTTCTTCCACGCGTGCAGTCAGGAAGGCTTTGCCGCCGCCGTCACACGCCAGCACAAGTGTGTAGTCGCCTTCGGGCACGGGCACGATGTTGCTGACGGGCTGCGCATCCAGGATTTTGCCGGCACCTTCGGCCACTGCTGTGCCCGTGGTCGGGAGGGCGGTGGCCTTCCACGATGGGATATCAGCGTTCTCGACCGAAAGCTGCTGGGTGCAGCCCGAGAGTGCGACCGCCACTGCAGCTGCAGCGACACCCCGGAGGGCGTGCGTAACGGACAGGAATTGGAAGGGCATGCCTCAAACCTACCCGGAAATCAGGCGAGGGCGGTGGCACCTGCAGCGCTACCGGTCCACGATACGTCCTGACTGCTTAAGAGCTTTTCCCCTGAGATGCCGCCACTGCGACGGCGCCGATCAGTCCAGTAAGGGCGAACAGAATTCCTACGATTCGGTCTGTGCCGTGGACACCCGCCACGATAAAGGCCACACCCAGCACACCCAGGAGTGCCAATGCTACCAGGCTGAAATGCCGCATTGGTAACTTCCGGACGCAGAACAGGGACGTGTGGGCAGCAGCCGACTAACACTGCGCGAAGCAGCACCAGCCCTGGTGCCGCTCAGTTGGCGAAGCTCCGATCAAATAGCGGTTGACCGGAGCTTCGGTTCCATTATGCCTGCCATAACCTTGCGATTTGCTGGGAAGGCAGCACCCGGGCCAGATTGTCCACAAGATAATCGACTGACGCCCAGTCTGGCCAATTGCACACCTGCGCCGGGTTCGGTGCGGCCCTGGTCTTTGTTTCGCCTCGCCGGGCCTGTAGGCAGTCTGGGCTTTTACGGCAACCGGAACGTGCCGGGGCAGCCGGCGGTAAAGGCGGCGCTTGTGACACGACGATCGCCGGGGGCGAACATTGAGGAAAGGGCCGCACAAGCGGGGGAGGGGCCCGCAAGGCCCCGAGACAACCGCGCCGGCCCGTTTAGTGGACCGCACTTCGCCTGACCGGCCCAGTGTCCCGCCCGTTGAGCGGTAGACTCCATTCGTGCTCAATGAGTTTTGGAATGTTGCCTCCAAGTTTTACAAAGCCCTGGTGTTTGGTGCCATGGGGCTCATCGCCGCAGGCCTCGTTATCAGCGTCCTGGGCAATGCCACCCAGAATCAGGGGTTGGCTTTCGCTTCCTTGCCCGTGATCGGAACTGGCTTGGTTCTCCACGCCGCAGGAGTGGCGGTACGAGGGCACCAGGTCCGCAAGATGATCAGGTAACGGGTACCGCCGTCGGCCAGCACTGGCACGGGAGGCCTCGGCTGGGCTATGGCACGATGGCATGGCCCCAACACCTCCACGGCCCCTCGGCCCTGCTGTCGTAAGATTTTTCATGAGCCGGACGCTCTGCCCGGCCGACTCCGGGGGGCACGCAACCCGGGCAGAACTGCAAGGATTACATGAAGCTATCGTTAGTCGATTCTCTGGCCCAGGGAATTATTGCCCTCAGCGCAACCCCCTCCCCGAGCGCTGGCGAGAATGGGCTAAGACCAGGTCTTAGCCCCGACCAGGTGACCCCGGGTTTCCTTGGCTTCGTGATGACAGCGTTCATGGTTATAGCCGTTGTGATGCTGATGGTGTCAATGACCGGACGAATCCGCCGCATGAGATACCGTGCACAGGTCAGCGAAGCGGGCGCTGAGAGCCCTGCTCTGCCCGGTACCCGCAGCGCCCAGCAGCCTGGGGATGACACGGCCCAGCAAGGCTGACTGACACCACTAGTCGCCCTTCCCCGCCGGGGAGGACGCTGCCGGGGGTGTGGTTGCTGACCTGCCAGCCGCCGCTGGGCAGTTGGCGGATCGCGAGGGCCTCACCTACCAGCCTGTGATCCTTACCGCTCACGATCACTATAAAGGCTGAGCCCCTCAGCCCAAGGTCCATTTGAACCGCTGTCTGCGCCAACCCGAGTGGCGGCTGGTGATCGCATCGCTGTCGTGGTGGCCCTGTTCCAAGGAATGTCCATTTGAGTTAGGTTAGCTTTTGCCTTTACTGTGCAGGTTTGTGACTGTACAGCCGGAACTGGCAGGAGTCTCGTTCGCCGCGCAGCTGGCCGGCTTCGGAGACCGCACCGCCATCAGGACCAAAAACCACTCAGTGAGCTACGGCGAACTGGGACGCCGTGTCGACGACATGGCCCGTTCCTTCGGACCCGCCCGGCGGCTCATTGCCCTTGAGGCCGAGAACACGCTGCCGTCCCTGGTGGTCTACCTCGCCGCCCTGTCCTCCGGCAACCCATTGCTGATCCTGCCCACAGGCGGCGGGACCGCCGCCGAGGCGCTCGTCGCCGCATACGATCCCGATATCGTGGTCCGCGCCTCGCAGGGTGAGGCGGTCCTGGACGTACGGCGGGAAGAAACCAGGCATGAGCTGCACCCGGAGCTGGCGCTTCTGCTGAGCACCTCCGGATCCACCGGTTCGCCAAAACTCGTGCGCCTGTCCGCCGAAGCCGTGCAGGCCAACGCCTCGGCGATAGCCGAATACCTGCACCTGCGCCCGGACGACACCGCGGCCACCACGCTTCCGCTCTCCTACTGCTACGGGATGAGTGTGGTGAACAGCCACCTCCTGGTCGGCGCGTCCCTGGCACTGACCGACCTTTCAGTGGTTGACCCGTGCTTCTGGGAACTGGTTCATACCGAAAACGTCACATCCTTCGCCGCCGTGCCCTACACCTTCGATCTCCTCGAACGCGTCGGATTTGAGCACATGGACCTGCCGGGCCTGCGCTACATCACCCAGGCGGGCGGCCGGCTCGATCCGGACCGCGTGCGTTCCTACGCGGAACTGGGCAGGCGGCAGGGCTGGGACCTGTTTGTCATGTACGGGCAGACCGAAGCCACGGCCCGCATGGCCTATCTGCCCCCGGACCTGGCGGCAGAACACCCCCACGCCATTGGAGTGCCTGTCCCCGGTGGATCCTTCCGGCTGGAGCCCGTCCCCGGCCTGGATGCCTGCGAGCTCGTCTACTCAGGTCCCAACGTCATGCTGGGGTACGCCGAACAGCCGGAAGACCTTGCCCTGGGACGGGTTGTCACGGAGCTTCACACCGGTGACCTCGCCAGGCGCGGGTCCAATGGCCTCTATGAGATCGTGGGCAGGCGCAGCCGGTTCGTGAAAATCGTCGGCCTGCGGGTGGACCTGGGCCAGGTGGAACGGCTGCTGGCCGATCTTGGCCTGATCGCCGCGGCTGCCGGCTCGGACGACGCAGTGGTCGCGGCGGTGGAAGGAAGCCACGATCTTGCCCTGGTGGCCAAGAGCCTTGCCCAGGACCTGGGTCTGCCGCGTTCAGCGGTCCAGCTTCATGCCGTGGGGTCCATACCGCGCCTGGAGAACGGAAAGCCGGACTACCCCGCGGTCCTGGCCCTGGCGTCCAGGAATGATGACCGCGCCGGCGGTACTGCTACTGCACCGGAACCGGCAGGACGCCCGGCTGACGTGCGGAGGATTTTCGCGGAGGTCCTCGAACAGGAGGACGTCGCCGATACGGACACCTTTGTTTCCCTGGGCGGTGACTCGCTGTCCTACGTGGCAGCGTCCGTCCGGCTGGAGCGTGCCCTGGGACACATCCCGCAGGGCTGGCACCTGACGCCGGTCTGTGAACTTGTGCCTGCCACCCACCGGGCGCAGGGCACGCAGCCCGCGGCCACGGGTGAGGCTGCGGGCCAGCTTAGCCGCCCGGCCGGGAAGACCGCACGTCGCTGGCACCGGCGGATGCTGGCCCCGATGGACACCGGGATTGTGCTCCGCGCCGTTGCCATCATCTTCATTGTTTCCACGCATATAGGTTTCTTCCACTGGGAAGGGACCGCCCACGTGCTCATCGCCGTCGCCGGCTATAACTTTGCCCGCTTCCAGCTGACCGGTACCCGCTGTGCCCGGCTGCGGCGGCAACTGCGCAGCGTGGCCCGGATCGTCGTGCCCAGCGTTGCGGTCATAGGCCTGGCTTTTGCCGTGACCGATACCTATACCTGGGCGAATGTTTTCCTGCTGAACTCCTTGCTGGGGCCGGAAGGCTGGACCGACTATTCCCGGTTCTGGTTTATCGAGATCCTGGTCTACATCCTGCTGGGCCTGGCCGCCCTGATGGCAATTCCTGCCGCTGACCGGGCCCAGCGCCGGTGGCCGTGGGCCTTCGCCCTGGCATTGGTAGCTGTTGACCTGCCGTTGCTCTTCGACCTGGTTGACAGCCGGTATCCGGGGCAGGGGCCGGTCCTGTGGCTGTTCGGGCTGGGCTGGGCCGCCGCCGCGTCGCGGACACTGTGGCAGCGGGCAGCCGTGACCGCCATTGCCCTGCTCACCATCCCACAGTCCTTCGACGACCAGTACCGCAGCGCAACCATCCTGGTGGGCTTCCTCATCCTGCTCTGGCTGCCCACCCTGACCGTCCCGCGCGGACTGCACCGGGTCACGGCACTGCTGGCCAGCGCCTCCCTGTACATCTACGTCACCCACTGGCTGGTGTACCCGCTCGTTGACCCGGCACAAAAAGGCCTGGCCGTCGTCGCGTCCCTGGCCGCAGGCATCCTCTACTGGGCGGGGGCCACCAAGGTAATGGGATTGCTTGAGCGCCAGCTGCAACGGCCGCGCATCCTTCTCCGTAGATCTACTGCAGCTGGCAGGGCAGACTCCGAGTGAGGCCTACGAGAGCAGCACGCCTGAATACCAAGCATCAGCCGCTGCCTATCGGGAGGGGATGCGACTTGGCTGGAGGGGCAGGTCCGACATGATGACCCGGGGGACCATCATGACGTAGGCCACCATCCCGAGGAGCTCCACAAATGCCTGGGTGACGACGACGAGGGATACCAGGGCGAGCGGCTCGGGCAGGGCCAGGACCAGGGGGAGTACGACAATGAGTTGCGTGTTGTGCCACTGAAGATCACGGCCTTGGCACTGGCTGCGTCCAGTCCGCCTGCCCACCGCGGCAGCCATTCCTGGCGGGACCATCACCACCAGGAACGCCGCGTACACCGGGATAACTGCTCTGCCCTACGGGGGCAGCGGGATGACTGTGCGGTGTTTGCCGCCTGGGGTGAGACGCGGAGGGGAGGGATCCCTTGTCAGGGTGACATGGCCCAGTCCATGACCGGCCAGCACGGCGGCGATTTCGGAACGGGCGGCTTCGAAAACCCTCGCAGGTTCGGCACCGGGGGCGGGTTGCAGCCGGAGGGCGAGGTCCTGGGGTCCTGTCTGGATGATCTGGCCCTTACTCAGGCCCTGAACTTTGTCCAAGGCGGCACTCAGCGTGAGGGGTGTTATTGAAACGGAGAGCCCGGGCGTTTCCAGGGAAGGTCAGCAGCTCCGCTGTTCGTCCCTGCACGTGGATGGCCGGCGTCGGGTCCCCGCACGGGCACGGGTCAGTCCTGGTGGTGACACTGTCGCCCAGGTCGTAGCGCAGGATCGGTTGTATGCGGTTGGCCAGGTTGCTCAGCAGCACGGTGTGCGAGGGCTGCCCGGGCGGGACGGGTTTATGGTTAGCGTCGACCGGTTCCAGGATGGCCCAGTCGCTGTTGACGTGGAGCTAGCCTTCCTGGCAGCTGTAGCTCAGAAAGGGGCATTCAGTCGCTGCGTAGCCTTGACGGACCTTGGCTCCGAACGCTCCGCTGATCCTGCCGTAGTCTCCCTCGGGCAGGCCCTCGGCGGAGAGAACAACGGCAACGGGGTGGATGTTCAGCCGTCCGGCTTCCTGCTCGGACGCCAGCAACCGTCCGGTTGAGGCGTAGGGGGCAAGAAGGGCCGGGCGGAAGCTGTTCAGCTGGGCGACGAGGTCCGGCATCGGTGTCTGGACCGGGAACACCCCCACGCTGTGCCTGCCTGGTCCCTTCCGGAGCGCGGCCGCGGCTGCTGCCGAGGCGAAGTGGCCGCCCGTGGCGATGACCATGGCGATCCGCCCGTGACCGCGGATTATCCCCAGGATATCGGCCGGGGTGAGCCAGGAACTGAGCATGCGAAATGTCAGGGCCTTGGCCACGGCCAGGGATGTGGTGTCGAGCAGGAACACTCCCCGGGTGCCGGTCGTCCCGGACGTTGTAGCGACCGTGTAGCGGTTGAGGAATTTCGCGCCGACCAGCGACGGGTCATTAACGAACGACTGCACACCCTCCAGCGTCACGGCAGGATCCGTCACCCACTCATCGAAGTGAGCCATCAGGGCTGCCTTTGTCGTCACGGGCAGCACGGGCATCAAGCAACAGCCCCCCTGGCGTTTCTTTCATGATTCCTCCTGGCCCTGGCCGTGGCTGGTCCCCGGTGATTCCTTGTTGCTCAGGCGTTGAACAGCCGGGTCAGGACGCCGGAGCTGAGGAGGATGAACAGGCCCAGCCCGATGAACACTGCCGGGACGAGCCAGTGTTCGATTTTTTCGAGGGTCTCAATGACTTTGGGGTGGGTTCCCACAACACGTCCCAGTGCGCACCAGACGGCTACCAGGATGAGGAACACGATGATGGTGACCACGGTGTCCTGGGGGCGCATGGTCCGGAAGATCGGGGTGTAGATGGCGATGTTATCTGCACCGTTGGCGATGGTGATGCCGGCGACGCTGAGCAGGCCAACTGCGCTGATAGCGCCTTCGGTTTCCTCTTCGCCGCGTCTGCGCAGGAAACGGATCAGGCCGAAAACGCCGATTCCGAGGGGGAGCAGGCCGAGCCAGCCGACCCATTCGTCCGGGACAAGGGTCAGCCCGAGCGCGGCCAGGACGCTGATGCCGACCAGGGTGATGAATCCCAGGTACTGCCCGCCGACGATTTCCCAGGGCCGGGGCCGGCGGCCTTTCGAGGAGGCGAGGAACAGCACGGTCAAAACGACGATGTCGTCGATGTTCGTGGCAGCGAACATTGCTGCCGCGGCCGCGATGATGCCAAGCATTAATCAGCACCTCTCTCAGGGCGTCCCCGCCGGTTGCATACCCGCGGCCAGGTCAGATGGGCGTGGTGAAGGTTCCGATCAGGTTCTGCAGGCTCAGGATCCAGGTCGTCCAGACACCGGAAACCATCAGGATCCCGACCAGGACCAGGGTCGCTGCCCCTGCGAGGTTGAAGGCCCTGATGTTCCGCCGGACGAAGCCGAGGGTGCCGGTGACCCAGCTGAAGCCCCGGGCGACGAGGAGGAACGGGATACCCAGACCGATGCAGTACGCGAAGCCGAGCAGCGCCCCGCGCCAGGCCGACCCGGTGGTAGTGCTCAACGCCAGCACGGCGCTGAGGGTCGGGCCGATGCACGGCGTCCACCCGAGCCCGAAGCCGATGCCCAGCAGCGGCGCCCCGGCCAGGCCGGTGTTCGGTTTCCAGGTCAGCTTGGCCGTGCTCTGCAGGAACGGGATCTTTCCGGACAGGGCGACGCCCATCACGATCACGACCACGCCCAGAACACGCGTGATCATGTCGCTCCAGCTCACCAGCCAGTGTCCGATGGTCCCGAACGCCGCACCGTAAAGGGTGAAGACCGCGGCGAAGCCGAGGATGAACAGCCCGACGCCGGCGGTGGTGCGCCTGCGGGCGGCCTTTTCATCGGTTCCGGCCAGGCCGGAGACGTAACCCAGGTAGCCCGGGAGCAGGGGCAGGACACAGGGTGAGATGAACGAGACCAGACCGGCGATGACCGCCAGGGGCACTGCCAGGAGCAGGGCTCCGGACTGCACAGACTCGGCGAAGAAGCCGCCAAGACTCATTCCGCTGTCTCCGGTTCCTTGCCTGCCCGCAGCATTCCCAGGACCAGGACGGCGGTTCCCACGGTGACGAAGACGTCGGCGAGGTTGAACGTGGGGAACCATCCGCTGTGCAGATAATCGACGACCCCGCGCCCGTCGAGCCGGTCAATGAAGTTTCCGATGGCGCCGCCGGCAATGAGAGTACCACCGGTAAGGGCGGTCCTGGACATCTTTGGTGCGTTCACTGTTAGCCATGTCAGCAGCACGGCGATGATGGCCCCGGTACCGGCCACGACAATTCCGGTGGGCAGGGCGGATCCGAGGCTGAAGGCCACGCCCATGTTGTAGAGGAGCTTGATCGTCAGCAGCGGCACCTCGATCACTTCTCCCCGGGAGAGACCGGCTTCGGCCTGGGTCTTGATGAGCAGGTCGGCCCCGGCCAGCAGGAGCGCGGCGGCCAGCAGCCCGCCCCGGCGCATCCACGGCCGGGACGGGGTGCTGTCGCGCACCGGTGTCGGTTGGCTCACCGTGCCGGTTCCAGGGTGGGGACGGTGTCCTGGGTGGCCGGGATGGTGCCGTACTTGCTCACCTTGCCGGCGCGGACGCCGTTGGCGATGACAACGATTTCGGCCAGTTCGTGGATCAGCACAACTGCTGCCAGTCCCAGGATGCCGAACAGGGCCAGCGGGATCAACACGGCGATCAGGGCCAGGGAGAGTCCTACGTTCTGGAACATGATGCGGCGGGTGCGGCGGGCGTGCTCCAGTACTTGCGGCAGGTGGTGCAGGTCCTCGCCCATCAGTGCGACGTCGGCGGTTTCGATGGCCACGTCGGTGCCCATCGCGCCCATCGCGATGCCGGTATCGGCGGTCGCCAGAGCGGGGGCATCGTTTACACCGTCACCGACCATGGCGGTCGGCTGCCGCCCCTTCAGGGCGCGGATAATCTCCGCCTTGTCTTCGGGGCGCAGGTCGGCGTGGACTTCGGTGATGCCCGCTGCCTTGCCCAGGGCCTCGGCGGTGAGCCGGTTGTCACCGGTGAGCATGGCCGTGGTGTAGCCGGCGCGGCTGAGGCGTTCAATCACGGCCGCGGCTTCGGGGCGAAGTTCGTCGCGGACGGCTACGGCGCCGATGAGGACAGAGTTCTCCTCGACCAGGACCGCTGTCGCGCCGCTGGCCTGCATCCGCTGAACGGTGTCCTTCAGCTCCCCCGGGGCGATCCATCCGGGCCTGCCGAGCCGGGCGCTGTGCCCGTCGATGGTCCCTTCGAGCCCGGCACCGGGAACGGTGTCCAGGCCGGTGACGGTGACCCGGTCGCTGGCGGCGGCGAGGATGGCGCGGGCGAGCGGGTGTTCGCTGCGTTCTTCCAGGCCGGCGGCGACGGCCAGCACCCGCTCCCGGGTGGAGGAGGCGGTGGCGGCGACTTCGATCACGGCGGGTTTGTTGCGGGTCAGGGTCCCGGTCTTGTCCAGGGCGATGGTGCGGATCTTGCCGAGGGTTTCCAGGGCGCCGCCGCCCTTGATCAGGACGCCCATCCGGCTGGCAGCGCCGACGGCGGCGACCACTGTCACGGGCACGGAGATGGCCAGGGCGCACGGTGAGGCTGCCACCAGGACCACCAGGGCACGTTCAATCCACAGGAGCGGTTCACCGACGATGAAACCATAGACGGCAATGAGCGCGGCGGCGATCAGGATACCCGGGACGAGCTTTTTGGCGATCGAGTCGGCCAGCCGCTGGCCGGGGCCCTTGCGGGACTGCTCGGCCTCCACGATGTGCACGATTCGTGCCAGCGAGTTGTTTTCCGCGGTGCTGGTGACCTGAACCTCGAGCGGGCCGGTGCCGTTAATGGAGCCGGCGTAAACGTCGCTGCCCGGTCCTGCTTCGACCGGGACTGATTCGCCGGTCAGGGCCGAGGTGTCCAGGGAGGTGCGCCCGGTCAGGACGCGTCCGTCCGTGGCGAGCCGTTCGCCAGGGCGCACGACCATGGTTTCACCGAGCACCAGCTCGGACGGGGAGACGGTGACTTCGGTTCCGTTGCGCAGGACCCTGGCCTCGGCCGGGACCAGATCCAGCAGGGCACGCAGCCCGCGCCGGGTGCGGGCTACCGAGTATTCCTCCAACCCCTCCGAGATGGCATACAGGAAGGCCAGCATCGCCGCTTCCTCGACCTGCCCCAGGGCAACGGCTCCCGCTGCCGCGATCGTCATCAGCGTGCCGACACCGATCTTGCCCTTGGCAAGCCGGCGCAGGGTTGAGGGAACAAACGTCCACCCCGCGACCAGCAGCGCCGCGGCCTCCAGCGGCAGGGTGACCCACTCGGACGCGTCCAGCAGCGAAGCGATCCATGCCATCAGCAGCAGCCCGCCGGCGACCGCGGCCGCGCGGACCTCAGTCACCTGCCAGAAGCCCTCAGCCTCTTCCTGACCCTCTTCTGTTGTTACAGGCTTGTCATCGCCGCAGCAGGCGTCGCTCACAGTTGCTCCTCTTTGGTGGTTGCGGTGGCGCGGGAGGCGTCGCCGTAGACCGGGCACAGGCTGACCGCATTGCCCGTGGCGGCCAGAAGGATCTCGGCCTGGGCCAGGACATCGATCAGTTCAGGGCGGGTCAGGGAATAGAACACCTTCCGGCCCTCCATCCGGCCCGTCACCAGGCCGCAGTCCCGCAGGCAGGCCACATGCGCCGAGACCGTGGACTGCGCCAGACCCAGTACCTCGGTGAGGTCACCGACCCGGACCTCGCCCTGGGCGATGCGTTTCACGATGGCAAGCCGGGCCGGGTCCGCCAGGGAGTGGAACAACGCGGCCGCCGGTTCCAACCGGGTACCGCTCCTCATATCAATCGTCATGCACCGATGATATCCATACATGTGGATATGTGCCAACCGTTGCTCATGCGGCGTGCGCCCGAAGGATTCCCCTGTCGTGTGTGCGGGGAGGTGTCAGTGCGGTCCTGGGCGTCCGGAGAGGATGAAGCCGCTCCGGGGCAGGGCGGGCATCCGGGTGAGGTTGATGCTCAGGTCCTGAGCGGGTACGGTCATCCGGGTCTCCGCGGCAAGCGCCCGGGTGGCGCGGCGGATCAGGTCAACGGTGATGTCCTCGCCGGGGCAGCGGTGCCCGGCGGCCGGGTCGCCGGCGCCCTGTGGAACAAGGGTGTGGGGATCCGGGTGCCAGGTACGGAACCGGGCAGGGTTGAAGCTTTCCGGGTCCTTCCAGATCCGGCCGTCGTGGTTCGTGCCGTACAGATCGAACAGGACCCATTGCCCGGCTTTGAACGCGTGGCCCTTCCATTCCAGCGTTTCCCGGGCAGTGCCGCCGACGAAGGGGAAGAACGGATAGTACCGGCGGACTTCCTGGGCGAAGCAGTCCAGGTCCGCGTCCTGGCCTGCGCGCAGGATCTCTTTCCATTCCGGGTGCTGGTGCAGGGCGACGGCTGCAAAGACCATGAAGCGGCCGACAGCCACGATGGGCCGGAGCAGGTTGAGAAGTTCCACCGCCGCGATGTCCGCCGGCAGAGCGTTGCCGTGCTCGTCCGTGTGAAAGGCGATCGCAGCGGCAGGGGTATCGCCGGCCGCGGCCGGACCGCTCCGGCGGAGGGTGCTGATGCGCTCGGCGGCCCACTTTTCCGTGGAGCGGCGGCGCCACCGGGCATACCAGTTCACCGGCCCGACCGCTCCGGCCTTTTCGATCATCAGGCCCAATTCGCGGCTGATCCGTTCGACCGTTGCCGGGTTTGCCGGCACTCCCGCCCACCGGCAGGCGGCGGCGGTGAGCAGCGGGCGCAGCTCGTCATGCAGCACAACTTCGCCGCGGACCTGCCACCAATGCACCGCCGACACCCATTCCTCATCGAAGGCCTGGCCGAGGCGTTCGACCGATTCCTTGGTCATCAGGTCAAGAAACAGTTGTTTCCGGTGCCGGTGGGCAGGACCTTGGAGGGACTGTACGCTGCCGGCGTCCTGCAGAAGGTGCTGGGCGGAGCGGGGCATCGCCGCCTCGCGGCCGAACCGGCCACCGCCGTAGAAGAACTCTGCCGCTTCCGCCCCGCGGAGGCAGACAACGGGGCGAAGCATCAGCCGTGTGCGGAACGAATCGGTGTCGAGCCGGTCGCACCGGCTCGAAATGAACGTGTATCCCTCACGCAGAAGAGCAAGGGAACTCTCAGGCAACTGCACCGTCATGATGGACCAGCCTTCTCTCGTGCCGCCCCGGCATGGCCGGCGTTGAGGCGGCCCGGGCGCTTCGGGAATCCCAGCGTACCGGCCCGCTCGGAACGCCAAGCCGGGAGCGTCATAGCTTTTCTTAGGCTTCGAGTGTGGAAGTGATCAGGGCTTTCAGGGTGCTTTTGTCCAGTCCGCCCAGGATTCTGGCCGCGACACGGCCTTGCTTGTCCAGCACGAGGGTGGTTGGGACCGCCTGGGGCGGAACGAAGCGGGTCATGGCGAGCAGCACCTTCCCGTCCTTGTCCTGCACGCTTGGATAGGTCACGCCGAAGGTCCGCTCGAAGGCTTCCGCCGTGGGCTTTTCATCCCGGACGTTGATGCCGTAGAACAAAACTCCCTGCGGGGCAAACTCCTGGTACAGCGCTTCCAGGTGCGGGGCCTCAACGCGGCACGGGGCGCACGCCGCGTACCAGAAATTGAGTACCGTCACAGTGCCGGCCCAGTCCGTGGAACTGACAGGGGTGCCGTCATAGAGGGTCGCGTTCAAGGCCACAGGAGCGCTGCGTGATTCCTCAGCGTATTCCTGCACCGATCCGTCACCGGCAATGTAGTTCTTGTTATCCCCTGCCGCTGCCTGCTGGGCGAGGGGGTCAGGTCCCGCGCAGGCGGCCAGGCCGAGGAAGGCCGCCGCGGCCAATCCTGTCAGGATGCTGCGCCGGGCCAGGCCGCCGCCGGATGGGGTGTTCATGGATGACTTCCTCGTTTGTCGGGTTTCCGGCTGATCGTCACGCCCACTGCTTCCCTGGCGGATCAAGCCAGCCGGCTAAGGCACGCACCTGCAGAAGCCGTTCCCGGCCCGCCCCCGTATTCCGTGAGAACTTCGGGCAGAGGGACTTAACCGGAACCGGTGCAATCGTCTTTAGGCGATATTATCAGGAGGGCGCTCGGAAGGCGTGGCCACCCACCTGGTACTAATTCTACGTAAGGTAGAAACTGCGGTCTGCAGACCGTGCGAGCTCTTGTTCATCCCGATTGGAAGGCAGTGATGTCCTTATCTGACGCGCCGGAGACTGCGGCAGGCCCGGTCCCGCCGCCGCTGGGTCCCGCCGGGATGCTGCGCTGGGCGTGGACGCAGCTGACAAGCATGCGGACCGCAATCTTTCTCCTGCTGCTGCTGGCCGTGGTCGCTGTGCCCGGCTCGTTGTTCCCGCAGCGTCCTGCGAACCCTGCCCTGGTGACCCAATACATCAAGGACCGCCCGGAGTACGGAAAAATCCTTGACTCACTCCAGCTCTTCGATGTCTATTCCTCGGCCTGGTTCTCCGCGATCTACATCCTGTTGTTCATCTCCCTCATCGGCTGCGTGATACCCAGGGCACGGGCCCACTGGAAGGCCCTGCGCTCAGCCCCGCCCCGCACCCCGCGTCGGCTCTCCCGGCTGCCCGAATACGGCACGCTCGTCCTGCCGGCGGAATCCGGTGTCAGCCCGGGCGACGCCATCCGGGACGCAGCGGACGTTTTGAAAAAACGCGGCTACCGGGTCGATATCCGGGACGCCGACGCCGCGATGCCCTCACTGGGGGCTGAACGGGGGCTGCTACGGGAGGTCGGCAACCTCGTCTTCCACACCGCCCTGATCGGCGTGCTGGTTTCCGTGGCCATCGGCGGATTGTTCGGCTACCGGGGCCAAAAAATCATCATCGAAGGCGACACCTTCGTCAACACCCTCGTCGGCTACGACAACTTCACCCCCGGAACCAACTTCCAGTCCGACTGGCTGGACCCGTTCGCCATCACGCTGGACAAGTTCGAGGTCCGCTTCGACCGCGAATCCACCCGGCAGTTCGGTCAGCCCATCGACTTCAAAGCCGCCGTGACGACCCGGGAAAGCCCTGACGCCGCCCCGCAACAGCAGGTCCTGAAAGTCAACGAACCGGTCTACTTCGGCGGAACGGGCATCTTCCTGGTGGGCAACGGCTACGCACCCATCGTCACCGTCAAGGACGGGGACGGGAACACCGCGTTCAGCGGCCCCGTCGTCTCCGTCCCCAACGACGCCGTCTACACCTCCAGCATTGTCCTCAAGGCCCCGGACGCGTCACCTTCCCAGCTGGGTTTCGTCGGGTTCTTCCTGCCCTCGGCCATCAAGAACCAGGAGGGTGTGTCCTACAGCTTCGACCCGGACCCGCTGAACCCACAACTGAACCTGAACTCCTACTACGGTGACCTCGGGCTGGACACCGGGAAACCCCAGAACGTCTACAACCTGGACGTGCAGAACCTCACCCAGCTCAACGGCCGGGATCTTCCCGCCGGCGGCATTGTCCTGGACGCAGGGCAGAGCTACACCCTCCCGGAGGGTAAAGGCTCGATCAGCTTCGACGGGCTCAAACGCTATATCGGGGTGGACATCCGCACGGTCCCCGGGCAGGAGGGGGTTCTCATCTTCTCCCTGGCCGCCGTCGCGGGGCTGATCGTCTCCCTGTATGTGAACCGTCGCCGCGTCTGGCTCCGTGCCGGCGCCCACGTGGACGGCCGCACGATGATCGAATACGGGCTGCTGGCCCGCGGAGAAGACCACAGGCTCGCGCCCGAAGCCGCCGCGATCCGTGCCCGCCTCGCCGCCCGCTGGAACCTGGCAGAGTCCGACCCCGCCGCTGCCGCCGCCGTCCCTGCCCGCTCACCGAAGGAGCACTAATGCCTGAGATCAACGAAATCATGGGCCAGTACAGCGAGCTGTTCATGCTCCTGGCCGCAGGCACCTACACCGTGGCGTTCATCGCATTCGCCTGGGACCTGGCCCGCAGCAGCAGGACCCTGCGTGCGGTGGACCTCAAAGCCGCAACAGCCGCGCCCGCTCAAGCCTCCGCACCCGCCAGGGTTCCGATCAGCGCCGGAACCAGTGCCCGCGCGTCCGGGGACCGGGCGGCTTCCGGCGTCGGCGGGCCGGCTGGCTTTGCTGAACGCCCCAGCTCAGCAGCGCACCGGACAGGAGAAGACGCAGCCGGCGCAGGACGAACTGCCGGGACCGACATGGACTACGCCCCCGCCCGGCGCATGCCCGCGCGCGTCGGTGTAGCCCTGACCATGCTGGGCGCCCTGATCCACGGCGCCGGGGTGGTGACCCGGGCCCTCGGTGCGGGCCGGGTTCCCTGGGGCAACATGTACGAATTCCTCACCACCGGCGCCTTCGTCGTCGCAGCGGTGTTTCTGCTCGCGCTGATCCGCCGTGACCTGCGGTTCCTGGGCACCTTCGTGATCGGCCTGGTCATCATCATGCAGGTCGCCGCCTCGGTGGCGTACTGGACTCCCGTGGGCCACCTCGTTCCCGCCCTGCAAAGCTACTGGCTGATCATCCACGTCTCCATCGCCGTTCTCTCATCGGCCCTGTTCACCCTGACCTTCGCGCTGTCCGCCCTGCAGCTGGTCCAGTCCCGCCGGCAGAAAACTGTCGCCGCGGGAGGCGCGGCCAGGCTTGGGTTCATGCGCGTCGTCCCGTCGGCGCTGAGCCTGGAGAACCTCTCTTACCGCATCAACGCGCTCGGGTTCATTGGCTGGACCTTTACCCTGATGTTTGGTGCGATCTGGGCCGAAAAAGCCTGGGGCCGGTTCTGGGGCTGGGACACCAAGGAAGTCTGGACCTTCGTCATCTGGGTGGTTTACGCCGGCTACCTCCACGCCCGTGCCACACGCGGCTGGACCGGAACCCGCGCCGCGTGGCTGTCCATCGTCGGCTACCTGTGCGTGGTCTTCAACTTCACCATCGTGAACCAGTTCTTCAACGGCCTGCACTCCTACTCCGGCCTGTGATCTCACCCTAGGCGCCGGCAGGGCCGCAGCAGCCGGCTGCGGCCAGTCCAGGGCATGGAGCCGAGGGCGCCTTTCCACTGACCTGCCGCTCCGTGCCGAGAACGATTACCGCCGCAGGATTTCCCTACCCGCCACGACGCTGAGCGAACCGGAGCCATGCAACCGTTATCAACGCCGGATCTCTTCCTGCCTTCCCCGACACTGAGCGCCTTCGCACTGGGCCCGCTGACGATACGCTTCTACGCGCTGTGCATCCTGGCGGGCATCGTCGTCGGCACCTGGCTGACCGTCCGCCGCCTCACAGCAAGGGGAGGCACCTCCGAACAGGCCCTGGACATCGTGATGTGGGCCGTTCCCTTCGGCATCGTCGGCGGCAGGCTTTACCATGTGATCACCGATAACCAGCTGTACTTCGGGCCGGGCAAGGACCCCTGGGGCAGCCTGCGGATCTGGGAAGGCGGACTTGGGATCTGGGGTGCGGTCGCCCTCGGCCTCGTCGGGGCAGCCATTGGTTCCCGCCGCACCGGAGTCCCCTTCGCTGCATTCGTTGACGCCGCCGCCCCTGGACTGCTCCTGGCGCAGGCCCTGGGCAGGTGGGGAAACTGGTTCAACAACGAAATTTACGGCGCCCCCACGGATCTGCCATGGAAGTTGCAAATCCACGCCATGGACTCCACCACAGGGAAGGCAATTACTTCCCCTGAAGGCGCCCCTGAGGTCATCGGCTACTTCCACCCGACCTTCCTCTACGAATCCCTCTGGTGCCTGGCCGCGGCGGCACTGCTGATAATCCTGGACCGCAAATACAGCCTCGGCGCCGGAGCGGTCTTCTCCCTCTACCTCGTCTTTTACACGGCCGGCCGGTTTGCTCTCGAATTGATGCGCTCCGATCCTGCCAACACGATCCTCGGTGCACGCGTCAACACCTGGGTAGCCGGGCTTGTCCTCGTCACCGGGCTGGCACTCTTCCAAACCCTCAGATCCCGGGCACGGTCAAAAGTCGAAACCGGCGGCACGCTACCGCACCCCGCACGCTGAAAGTGCGGCGATAACGGGTGCCGCAGCTGCCGTGGTAAGCGATTGAACACAACTGCCAACCCACAACCACGAAATCCCGGAAAGGACTCCCCGAAAGATCGGCCTTGGGCAATAATATCGGGAAACAGCTCACGTACTGGATCGGGAGGAAAATTATGGCCCATGATCTCGTAGTCCTCGGAGGTGGCAGCGCCGGTTATGCAGCTGCTCTGCGCGGGGTGCAGCTGGGCATGAAGGTGGCCCTCGTTGAGGGCGACAAGCTCGGCGGGACCTGCCTGCACCGCGGTTGCATCCCCACCAAGGCCCTGCTGCACTCGGCGGAAATCGTGGACACCATCCGTGAAAGCGAAGCATTCGGCGTCGAAAGCACCTTGGGCCGTATCGACATGGCCGGTGTGACAAAGTTCAAGGAAGGCGTCGTTGCCCGGCTGTTTAAAGGGCTCCAGGGCCTGGTGGCTTCCCGCAGTATCGACCTGATCCAGGGATGGGGCACGCTGGCCGGCCCCGACACGGTGGAAGTCAACGGCACCTGCTACCAGGGCAAAAACATCGTGCTGGCAACCGGGTCCTGTGCCAAGTCCCTGCCCGGTCTGGAGATCGGCGGCCGGGTCATCACCTCCGAACAGGCACTCGAACTAGATTTCGTACCCAAGAGCGCGATCATCCTCGGCGGCGGCGTCATTGGCGTGGAATTCGCTTCCGTCTGGGCTTCCTTCGGCACGGAAGTGACCATCGTCGAGGCCCTCCCGCGCCTCATCGCCAACGAGGACGAATCCCTGTCCAAGGGACTGCAGCGGGCCTTCACCAAACGCCGCATCAAATTTCTCACCAACACGATGTTCGCCGGCGTTACCCAGAACGATAACAGCGTCACCGTCACCACCCAGGACGGGAAAACTTTGGAGGCCGAGGTGTTGCTCGTGGCGGTGGGCCGTGGCCCCTCCACAGCAAACCTCGGCTACGAAGAAGCCGGCATCCCCATGGAGCGCGGCTTCGTGCCCACCAACGACCGGCTGCACACCGGGGTCGGCAACGTCTATGCCATCGGGGACATCGTGCCCGGCCTTCAGCTGGCCCACCGGGGCTTCCAGCACGGGATTTTCGTCGCCGAAGAGATCGTCGGCCTGAACCCGGCACCCATCATCGAATCGGGCATCCCGCGTGTGACCTACTCGGAACCCCAGGCCGGCTCTGTCGGCCTCACGGAGGCCCAGGCGAAGGAACAGTTCCGCGCCGACGGCGTCGAGACGGTCGAGTACAACCTTGGCGGGAACGCAAAAAGCCAGATGCTGCAGACCGCGGGCTTCATCAAACTTATCCGTCAAAAGAAGGGCCCGATCGTTGGGGTGCACATGCTCGGCGCCCGTGTCAGTGAGCTGATCGGGGAGGGCCAGCTGATGGTCAACTGGGAGGCCTATCCCGAGGACGTCGCGAACCTGGTACACGCCCACCCCACCCAGAACGACGCCATCAGTGAGGCTGCCCTCGCCTTGGCGGGCAAACCCTTGCACGCCCACGGTTGAACGACGTCTGCTCGGTTCGACTCTGCGGACGGGCTTCACCATCGCCGTGTTGCCACCCCGGTCGTCCCAGGTGGCTGTCGTTGACTCACCCACATCGTTTGGACGAAGGGACGGCTAACGGTGTTAATGAACCGGATGGAAACTCTTCTGGTCAATTCTCCGCCCCGGCGGTGGCTGCAGCGCTTCTACGAGATCCGGGTGTTGCTGCGGCTGGGTGGCCGGTTGCTGCCCGGGGCACGGGCGCTGGAGATCGGCTGCGGCTTAGGCTATGGGTCCCAGCTGGTGCTGGAACGATTCGGCGCCGCAAGCGTTGACGCTGTAGACCTGGACCCGGCGATGATCAACCGCGCTGCCCGGCGCCTTGCCCGTTATGGTGACCGGGTGCGACTGGCGCAAGGCAGCGCAACCGACCTGCGTTCCGCGCTCAGTGCCGGGGACGACGACTATGACGCGGTGTTCGACTTCGGGATCGTCCACCACATACCGAACTGGCGCGCAGCCATCGCCGAGGCCAGCAGGGTCCTGGCGCCGGGCGGGCGGTTCTACTTCGAAGAGGTCACCGCTCACGCCTTGGCCCGCCCGACTTATCAGCGGCTGTTCGACCATCCCACCGAGGACCGCTTCACCGCCCAGCAATTCCTCGACGAACTGGCCAACCACGGGCTCGTGGTGATTGGTTCTCTCACCCGGATCTCCGGCGATTACCTGCTCGGTGTGGCCGCAAAGCCGGTTCCTGCCAGGAGCGACGGCTGATATGTACTCCGCCGCCTGCGCCCTGTTCGCTGGTCCAGCGCCGTAACCTTACCTTTCCAGACCGCACTGCCGTCCCCGGGCCAGATCCTCGAGGTCCAGAGCTCGTTCGGTGACATGTGTTCGAAGGCTGGTCGAACAAGGCCTGCCCAGGTCTTTGGCAGGGCCAGGATTGGGGCAAAGGAAGCTGGAGGCGAGTCCCGGCCGGGACGTGGATGAATTTTTGGACAGGTCAGAGGTCGCGAGCATTCTGCCCTAGATCCAGGACGGCATCCACATCCGGAGCCGCCACTCCTGGTACGGGATGATTTCCGCGGTCCAGATTGGGTAGAAAAATGCCGAGAGCAAAACTGCTGCGGCCACAAACAGGGCCACCAGGTAGAGCCCGGAACGCCGACGCCACAGCGGGTCCTGCCTCCGTCCGAGCGCCAGGCCGAGGGAGTATGTCAGGGCGAGTACCAGGAACGGTTCAAAGGAGACGGCGTAGAAGGTGAACATGGTGCGTTCCGGGTACAGGAACCACGGGAGGTAGCCCGCGCCGACCCCGGCCAGGATGGTACCGGCCCGCCAGTCCCGGCGGCCTGCCCACCAGAACAGCAGGATCACCAGCGAAACCGTGGCGCTCCACCAGATCAGGGGATTGCCCACTGAGAGGATGGCCGAGGCGCAGCTGGTAACGTCGCAGCCTGGGCTTCCCTGCTTGGGGGACTCGTAGAAGAACGACGTGGGCCGCCCCATCACCAGCCAGCTCCAGGCGCTGGCTTCGTAGGGGTGGTCGGAGCTGAGTCCCTGATGGAACTTGTAGACTTCCAGATGGTACTGGGCCAGAGACCGCAGCGGGCCCGGAATCCAGCCCCACTGGACTGAGGGGTTGGTGTCGGCCCAGTGCCGGAAGTACGCATCCTTGGATTGGAACCAGCCGGCCCACGTGGAAACGTACACCAGGACGGCAACAGGGACGATGCTTAGGAAAGCGGGAATTCCGTCCTTGATGAGGCCGCCGCTGATCCAGCCCCGGATCCCGGCGACCCGGCGAGCGCTCAGGTCCCAGAAGACGGTCAGCAAACCGAAGGCAGCCATGAAGAACAGCGCGGACCACTTGGTGCCCACCGCAAGGCCCAGGCAGATGCCCGCCGCCACGCGCCACCAGCGGACGCCCAGCCACGGTCCGGAAAACAGCTGAAGCACCGAGGGCCTGCCGTCCGGGGCAGCAGCGGCGGACTGGCGTCCCAGCGTAGCGGCCAGCCGCCGCCGGCCGTCGTCGCGGTCCATCAGGAGCGCACCGAAAGCGGCGAGGATCCAGAACATCAGGAAAATATCCAGCAGGGAGGTCCTGGACATCACCAGGTGGTGTCCGTCCACTGCCAGGAGGAGGCCGGCTACGGCCCCAAGGGTCAGGGACTGGAAGAGTTTTTGCGCGATCAGGGCGATCAGGAGGATGGACAGGGTCCCCGTCAGCGCTGCGCCGAAGCGCCAGCCCAGGGGATTGTCGGGCCCGAACAGCCACATTCCTGCCGCAATCATCCACTTGCCGACCGGCGGGTGGACCACGTACTGGGGGGTGTCCAGCAGGACGGCCGGGTTACCGGCGTTGAAGGAGACATTGGCCTCCTCCGGCCAGCTGCGTTCGTAACCGCTCACCAGCAGCGAATAGCCGTCCTTGACGTAGTAGGTCTCGTCAAACACCAGGCTGCGCGGAATGTCCAGGCGGACAAAGCGGAGGACGCCGCCGATCGCGGCGTTGAGGGCCGGAATCAGCCAGAACCACAGCCGCAGCGACGTCGGATAATCGCGCCATGAACGGATGCCGCCAAGCAGCCGTTCCTGCAGGGCGCTTTCGGTGAATGCTTCCTGCGGCCGGCGGATCCACCGGTGGCTTGCAAGATTGCGTACAGGCGTCCCGGGCGCCGGATGCTCCAGAGGGGCTGGGCGGGCCTCGACAGGAGGTACGGAGGTCTGCGTCATGTGCCCATGCTATGTTTTGCCGGTGCCATAATCTGCGGGTCATAAACCCGGGCGTTATGACCCGGAGCCCGGGCTGGAGGACGGTGGTAATAAACAAGCCCTACGGGGACATTGAGCTAACCCAGGCCTAGTGCCGCTGGGCCGACAGGGCCACGATCAGCTGGTCCGGGTGCCGGGTGGACGCCAGCCAGTACGGGGTCTGGTCGGAGGGATCAGTGATCTCGATCCGGACCACCGGATCCACCCAGCCACGGATGCACAGAAACGCCAGGCCATTGAGCCGGGTGCCGCGTTCCGCCGTCGCTTCGGCGCGGCGGAACGCCATGGTGGTGCCGACGAAGCTCCGTTCGATCGTGGCCCGGCCCACACTCAGCGTTGACCCGGTCACCTGGATTGTCGGGGTCGAGAGGACCAACAGCACGAAAATGATGGCGAACAGCACAATAGCTGCGGTGATCCCGGCCGCGATGCTGATGGGCGCCAGCATCAGGATTCCGGCGCTCGAGAAGCCCGCGGAGACCAGCCAGATCCAGAAGTTCGGCCAGAGCTTCTCGGTGTAAAGAACGCTGGCGTCACCGGGTGCGCTCTTTGGGGCAGGCGCAGCTCTACTGGATTCAGGCATAGGGCCAGCTTTCCACTTTTCCCGGGATATTTCATCTTGGCGACGGCCGTCAGCCCTCACTCCATCCATCCCTGCGGATTCACGGTCTGCCCCAATACAGCTAGCTTGAGTTTCTGTTGGTTCTGACGACTGCGATTGCGCCGATGAAACCTGTGAGGGAGAGTAGGATCCCGACGGCCCGATCTGTGCTGTCGGCGGCCGCGGCGATAGCCATCACTCCTATCAGTCCCAAGATGGCCATCGCGATGAAACAGAAACGTCGCATTGTTTCCCCTGGGTTGAATAACTGGCGTGGATTGTCGGGATAGGCACACTAATCACCGGTACTCGTGCCGCCTGAACTGCAGTATCTCACCCCGGGGTGGTTGGCCGGGCACCGCCGCTGCTCACCGGCAGTGCCCTGGCTTGCGGCCATGACTGCCCTGGGCCCTTCATCGCTTTACCGACACGGCAGTTCGTGTGGATGCCGCTGTTTAGTACGCCGTGATCCTCTTTATCGGCTCAGGGTTGCCGGCGGCCGGCGGCGGTACCTGCACGGTTTGAGCCGGTACGCGCGGCGGCTGAACGGCGCTCACTGATTACTCAGCCTGCTACCCAAGCCGGCCGCCTGCGGCAGGCGCTAAGCTTTCTTATTCCGGCCCGGAATACGGGCTGACGAGAGGACGACCGTGGAAAATAAACGACGTCACCGGCTGCCCGGAACCAGCAGTACCTTGGTCGCTTGGGGCCGGCACTGATGCGCTGGCCGCGACACACGAGGATCCCACTACCTCTCAAGGCGTCCCTGGGCCATACTTGCGAGGTATTCGTTGTATGTGTCGAGCTCTGCATCCTCGACGCGTTGTCGTTGCTTCGAGGTGCGCATCTCCCGGGTGCGCCAGCGGGAAAGGCAGACGATGAGTACCACGAATAGCGGCAGTTCTGCATAGGTCCATACCAGGGTCCCGGCGATCGCCTGATCGAGGATCGGATCATGGTCGCCGGTGGGGTTGGCGTATGCACTGAAAAGCGGTGTCCCGGTTCGGAGCAGGATCAGGCCGAAGACGGCATGGATTTGGAGCTCGACGACGATGTCGACGAACCGCACAGCGAAGGATGGGACACGTGGCAAGGGGTCGGACGACCATAGCGGTATCGCCGAGATGACGCCGAGGACGAGGAAGATGAACAACATGGCGTCATGGCCGGAGGGGATGCGCATGATGATGCTGATGACGTCTGTGAGATAGAGAGCCGGGTACAGCAGGATCGCGGCGACGATGGCGACCACGGGGTGTAGTGCGGCGCGGCAGAATCGTGATCGGAGTCCCGCGTGCGCGGCGCGGAGCACGAGTCGTCCGAGGTCGGTGTGCGGTGTACTGCGCAGGAGAAGACGCCCCGGCGAGCCAGCGATGAGAAGCGGCGGGACGACGGTCAACAGGGTGATCTGTTGGAACACCAGGCCCGAGACGAACTCCTCGGCCAGGCGGTTCACGCCGAACGTCGTGACGGCAAAGATCAGGACGCATCCGGTCAAGAACGATGCCGTACGGGCGATTGCCCAGCGACGGCGATGCCGCCACATCCAGATCGCCCCCCTCAGGTATAGCGCCGCGAGCAGCAGGGCGGCGACGGCGATTGGCGAGCCCGCGAGGGGTTCGAACGCGACCCACTGGTCAATCGGTGGCATGGCAGGTTCCCTTCACCGAAGCGATGATACATCGTTATTCGGCCGCCGCGGTGCCGGGGACGGGGTCAGGTGCGTCTGGAGTAGGAGTGCAGGCCGGGGAAGTACACGTTGACGACGGTGAAGTTGAACACTAGCGGCGAATCCGATGATGCACAGCCAGGCCGAGCGGTTGCCGCGCCCGCCACGTGCGGCCCGGGCGAGGATTTAAGCCGGCCTAGAGGGACGTTTCGCAACCGCTGGCGCAAAACCTTAGCGTTGGATATTTCACTTTTTCACAAGCCACCCCAAGAACAGGCCTTCGGCTGGGAAGCCCCGGGCAAGACCTTAGGGCCCTGCCGCGTCGAGGTTCCGTTTCGCGTTTTATTTCCCCCACGTGTCCCGACGACCGTGGACCTCTGCACTCCCTGATGATCGAGATTCCTGTACGTCCCTGGCCGCGCATCGACGGTGTTTGCTTTAGACCGGACCAGCACCGTGCTGGGAAGCGGCCCCGAACCTAAACACTTAAATGACTGGGCGGTGCCCGCCAATCCCAGATTTCGCCGCACCAGCAGCGGCCGTCCTCGTGCTCCTGGATGACCAGGACCCGTTCCCCTCCGGGCAGGATGATGTCTTCGTAGCTGAGCATGGCTCCAGTGCAGCATCAGTGGCCGGCTGCCGATAGGGGAGTCGTTGAGTATGTGGAAAACCGCAAAAAACGGCATCGGAGCGCTGCCCGTGAGCCTCCTGTGACCACGACCGAAATCCGAGCGGCGGCGAAACAGGGCCGAGCCTTCAGTTCCGGGAACCTACGCGGATGCACCACCAACTCTTTCCTTCACCCTCGACGGCGAGTTTGGCCGGCGCGTGCTGTCGGAACTCGACACTTAGTGAGCATGTGGTGATCGCAGTGGGAGGGGGCTGTTTGTGCTGATTTAGCAGGGATCTTTTCTCCTCGTGTATGAGCGAAAAACATACCCCTCACATAGATCCCCGGGTCTATGTCCTTAACCATCTATGCGTGAAGACATACGAGCTGTGGACGATTTGCCGTCAAACCTACGCACGGAAGCAGCGCCTGCCCGAACCCGGCCGAGCTGCTTCCCGGGTTCGCTTTGGGCGACATGCGAGCGGTGAGTGCGGACCTCGACGTGGCGATGAAGGCCAGCAGGCTAAGCGAACTCTCCACGGCCCCCGGTGAAGTTGGCGTTGGTAGCCGTGTTCTGGGATGTCGGATTTGTCAGGCGAGGGACAGGAAGAGCTTTTCCAGTTCTTTTTTGTCCAATGTGGTGTCTTCGCGGACGATGCATTGCTCCAGGCCGGTGGCGATGATGGCGAAGCCGGCCCTGTCCAGGGCCTTCGACACGGCGGCCAGTTGCGTGACGATGTCCTTGCAGTCCTTGCCTTCCTCGAGCATGCGGGTCACAGCAGCCAGCTGTCCCTGGGCGCGCTTGAGGCGGTTGACCACGGGGGTCAGTTCAGTTGGGTCGAGTTGCATGGAGTCTCCAAAAGGGCGGGGTGGATTGGCTTCAACTATACCCCCTAGGGTGTTTTGCATACCCCTTGGGGTATCTGCGATACTCGGTGGGGTATCCACACCCTTTCCCGCCACCCCACGAGAGGCCAGCAATGACTTCCCCTTCCACCGCACCAGCCGTTACTGCCCTTGCTCCCGAGACCCTTCGCACCTGGATCGACCAGCACCACGATCTCGTGGTGATCGATGTCCGGTCCGCCGCCGAGTTTGAGTCCCTGCATATCGGCGGCTCCTACAACGTGCCCCTGCCGCTGCTGTCCGAACACACCGAGGAGCTTGCCGCCCGACTGGGCTCCCGCGTTGTCCTGGTCTGCCAGTCGGGGGTGCGCGCCGAGCAGGCCCGCCAGCGTCTTGCCAAGGCCGGGATCGACACCGCCTACGTCCTGACCGGCGGCGCGCCAGGCTTCGCTGCCGCCGGCGGCGATGTCGTGAAGGGCAGGGACCGCTGGGCCCTCGAGCGGCAGGTCCGTCTCGCCGCAGGTTCCCTGGTGGTCCTGGGCCTGGCCGGCGGCAAGTTCGTCTCCCCGAAGGTCCGCATGCTCGCCGGGGCCATCGGCACCGGACTGACCTTCTCCGCAGCCACCAATACCTGTGCCATGGGCAAGGCCCTCTCGGCAATGCCGTGGAACAAGGCCGCCAAGGAACCCACGCGCGAAAGCGCCATCCTGACCCTTCCCGTCACCGACGCCCGGGAGGAGGCAAACGCCTCATGACCGCCACCCTGGCCCTGGTCCTTGCCCTGTCGGTGGTCATCGGGCTCTCCCTCGGCGTCCTCGGCGGCGGCGGCTCGATCCTGACCGTCCCGATCCTGGTCTACGCGGCCGGGTTCGAGGCCAAGGAAGCCATCGCAGCCTCCCTCCTCGTTGTCGGCGTTACCTCCGTGGTCAGCGTGTTCAGCCACGCCCGGGAGGGCAGGGTGATGTGGCGGACCGGCCTGATCTTCGGCGCCGCAGGCATGGCCGGCGCGTTCCTCGGCGGTCTGCTGGGCGGGCACATTCCCGGCCAGATCCTGCTGATTGCCTTCGCCATCATGATGGTGGCGACCTCCGTGGCAATGCTCCGCGGACGGAAAAAGAAGAACGACGACGGCGCCGCACCAGTCAAGCACGAGCTGCCCCTAGGCAGGGTGCTGCTGGACGGCGCCGCCGTCGGGCTCATCACCGGCCTGGTCGGCGCAGGCGGCGGCTTCCTCGTGGTCCCGGCCCTGGCACTCCTGGGCGGCCTGCCGATGTCCGTCGCCGTGGGCACCTCCCTGGTGGTCATCGCCATGAAATCGTTCGCAGGGCTCGCCGGCTACCTCACCACCGTCCAGCTCGACTGGGGGATCACCCTCGGCGTGACAGCCGCGGCCATCGCGGGCACCCTGGCCGGTTCCAAGGTCGCCGGCCGGATCCCGGAAGCCGCACTGCGCAAAGCCTTCGGCTGGTTCGTCCTTGCCATGGGAAGCTTTGTCCTCATCCAGCAGGCACCGGCCCACCTGCACTGGTTCATCGCCGCCGGAATCGCAGCGCTCACCGCAGCCACCGCCGCAATCTGCTGGTTCTTGATCCGCTCCTGCCCACTGCGCAATACCCGGCGCACCCTTCCCAGACCCGCCTGATCCACGCTTACCACCCTCTTCTCAAAGGAGATCACTACATGCTTATCGAGCGCATTTACGACGAAGACCTCGCACAGGCCAGCTACCTGATCGGCTGCCAGGCCAACGGCACCGCGGTTGTTGTCGACAGCCGCCGCGACATCGCGGTCTACCAGGAACTGGCTGAGAAGAACGGCATGAAGATCGTGGCAGTTACCGAAACCCACATCCACGCCGACTACCTCTCCGGCACCCGTGAACTGGCCGCAGCCACCGGCGCGAAGATCTACGTCTCCGGCGAGGGCGGACCGGACTGGCAGTACAACTTCGACGGCGAACGCCTCTCCGACGGCGACAAGATCACCATCGGCAACATCAGCATCCAGGCCCTCCACACCCCGGGCCACACCCCGGAGCACCTGTCCTTTCTGGTCACCGACGGGGCGTTCAGCGACCAGCCCGGCTACCTGCTCTCCGGCGACTTCGTCTTCTCGGGCGACCTCGGCCGGCCGGACCTGCTGGACGAGGCCGCCGGCGGCGTCGACACCCGCTTCGAAGGCGCCAGGCAGCTCTTTGCCAGCTTGCGGGACAAGTTCCTGACCCTGCCCGATTACATTCAGGTCCACCCCGCCCACGGTGCCGGCAGTGCCTGCGGCAAGGCGCTCGGCGCGATCCCGTCCTCCACGGTCGGTTATGAGCGGCTCTACTCCTGGTGGGGTCCCTACCTCGCGGCGAACGACGAGCAGGGCTTCATCAACGAACTCCTCGACGGCCAGCCCGACGCCCACGCCTACTTCGGCCGGATGAAGCGGGAAAACCGTGAAGGCCCCGCCGTGATGGGTCAGCGCACCCCGCTGCCCGAACTCGCAACCGGCATCGTAGCTGCAGGCCTGGCCGAGGACACCCTGACCTTCATCGACACCCGCCCCAACAGCGAAGTCCACGAAGGCACCGTCACCGGCTCGCTGAACATTCCGGCCGGCAAGTCCGTTGCCAGCTACGGCGCCTGGGTAGTCAACCCGGAAACGGACAAGAACCCGCTGGTCCTGCTGGCGCAGGACCAGGAAGCCGCACAGGGCATGTGGGACCATCTTGTCCGCGTAGGCATCGACAACGTGGCCGGCTACGTCACCAGCATCGAAGGACTCCCCACCTTCACGCCGAAGCTGATCCAACCCGAAGACCTGCACGGCTTTGACGCCGCCATGGTCGTGGATGTCCGGAACAAGACCGAGCACACAGCCGGGTACATCCCCGGCTCGCACCAGCTCAGCGGCGGCCGCCTGATGTGGCACCTCGATGAGCTTCCCGCCGAAGGCACCATCGTCACCTACTGCCAGTCCGGCGTCCGGAACTCCGTCGCCGCCAGCGCCCTGCGCCGGGCCGGGTACGACGTCGTCGAACTGGACGGCAGCTACGCTGCGTGGGACGCGTTCCAGGCCTCCGCGCCCGCGGACACCACGAGCTGATTGACCTCGCAGGGCGGGGCGGGCCGGTGGACCACGGGACCGCCGCCCTGCGACTACTCCCGGGAACCACTGATTTCCATGAGAGGTGACTTCGGCACCCCCTAAGGATCGGACACCGCAGCGCACGTTTCGCACGCGGCCGATGAATAGAGTGCGACCACGTCCGAGCCGCACCAGGGCACACCGCCCTTCGAAACCAACTGTCACGCCCAGCTCCGTGTCTCTCGGAACCTTTCCGTCTCAAGTCGCAAGGGTTTTGAGACGCTTGGGTGTGTAGCGTTTAGGGCGCGCGTTCACCGGGCAGTTTTGCGGGCAGGGTATACGGGACACCTCAAACTCCACCTCTGCAAAACCGGACGTCAAATTCGGGTTGTCGCGCTAGGGACCGTCTAACGGGAAGCCTTAAGTCGCCTATACGCGGCACCTCTTACGGGCACTTTGACGGCAAGTTGAAACCTAGTGCAAGTCAATCTGCTGGATGTAGTGTTCGAGTATCGTTTGCGGCTCTGACCCGGCCCATCAGAAACCTATCACCGCAGCCGCTGTGTCCTGGCTCTTATATGGTAGGGCTGCCGCCGCTAGGTGGCGGTGCGGTGCGACCGAGGCTCAGTCGCACCGCCACCACGTCTCTGTCCTGGAGGACTCGCTAGAGGCCGAAGGCTCCTCCACTGACCAAGATGAAGACACCGAGGCCGATCAGGACGATCGGGAACAGGATGTGCTCCCAGCGTTCCAGCACCTCCGCGATCGGCCGGCGGGTGGCGATGAACTTGGCCAGCACCACCAGCACCGCGACCAAGGCCAGGAACACGATGCAGTAGGCCACCACGGCTCCCGGGCCGACGCTGAGGAAGACCGGGACGTAGACGCCGATGTTATCCCCGCCGTTGGCGAAGGTCACTCCGGCCACCGTCCAGGCGGCGACGTTCTTGCCTTCGATCTTGGCCTCATCGTCGTCATCGTCGTCGTCCCCGCGCCAGGCCTGCCAGGCGGCCCACAGTCCCAGGCCCAGAGGGATGAGCCCGAAGTACGGGATGACCTCCGGGGGCAGGATTGCCCCCGCGCCCAGCGACACGAGCACGGCCGCGCCGAGGATACCGACGAACCCCAGATACTGGCCAACCAGGATCCGGGCGCTGGTCCCGCGCTGGCCGGCGCCGCGGGCGAAGAACAGGGAGAGCACGATGATGTCATCGATGTTCGTGGCCAGGAACAGGCCGATCGCCTGCAGGGCTGAAGACAGGATCATGCCTCAGCCTCCGCATCACAGCAGCCCGGCACCGAACAGGCCGGATCCAGGCACGGGGCGCTCTCATCCACCGCGAGGGTGACATCGACCAGTGCGGTCAACGCGCGCGTCAGGTGCGGGTCGGCGATCTCATACCGGTTCTGACGGCCCTCCGGCACGACGACCGCGATCCCGCAGTCCCGCAGGCACGCCAGATGGTTCGACACGTTCGACCGTGTGAGCCCCAGGCCTCGGGCCAGCTCAGCGGGATAGGCGGGCCGCTCCAGCAGGGTCAGCAGTATTCGGGACCGGGTGGGGTCGGCCATGGCCCGGCCTAACCGGTTCATTACATCCAAGTGAGAATCTATAGTCAGCACTCGCTGAACTATACAGTAGACACTGACCATTTGAGACACGGCTGCCCTCAAATGAAGGAGCGCGTGAGTCCAGTGCGAGGCCTAGTTGGGCGAAGCGTTTCAGGTTGTCCTCAAGGCCCCAACTGCCACTGATCAACCCATCTAGGAAAGAAAAGAAGTACACCGCGTTAACCCACACACTCAAAGCGCCTGCCGGGCGGGGCATGCCCGCGCCAGACACCGAGGTGAGTACCAGAACAGCGCAGCCTGGCGACGACGGTATCGCCTTCAGCCGCTGTCTGGACGACGTCCTGACATCCGGAAAGTGCCTCCACCAGCATGGAAAACAGTGCGCTTGTTGTGCTCGGCCGTCTCGCTCATGCGTCAACAATAGGACCGCATTTAATGCTGTTACAGTCCCACACCGTCCACATTTCCAGCCCGGGTTCGCGCCGAGTGGACCTTCGAGTGCACTCGAAGGTCTACGCTAGGCAGCGTTCGAATTTCAGAGCTGGCGGCAGCGTCGGGGGTCCCCGCGACGACGCTGCGCTATTACGAATCGGTAGGGCTGCTCACAGCGAAGCGGGGCTCCAACGGGTACCGGGACTACGACGTTGATGCGCTCGGCCAGCTGTCGTTCATTGAGGCTGCGAAGCAGCTCGATCTGTCGCTATTTGAAATTGTGGATCTTCTGACCGTTATCGAGGGTGAAAGTTGCACTGAGGTGCGTGAAGTTCTTCACCCCCGGCTACAGCAGAGGCTGCTTGAGGTCGATAAACGCCTTGCGAGTCTGCGCCTGCTGCGTGACCGGCTCGATACGGCAGTGGCCAGGGTTGGCGCCTGTCCGGACAGCGGACGATCCTGCCGCTCCGAATGCGCACTCCTCGCCACCCAGCGGAAAGCATGCCCCACGCAGACAACCGACCCAAAGACGACAACCATCGAAGGAGCACGGTGATCATGAACCGCATTATCGGCTGGTGGGACGATCAGCAGGTTCTGCTCTACATGGTTGCGATCTTGACTGGGGCGGCGGTCGGTCTGGCTGCGCCGCAGCTCGCGCCGGCCTTGGAACATTCCATTAAACCGGTGCTGATTCTGCTGCTGTTCGCCACGTTCCTCGTTGTCCCACTGATCGAGGTGGGCAAAGCATTCCGCGACATCCCCTTCCTGGGGACGGTGCTCATCGGGAACTTCATCATCATCCCCGCTTTTGTGTTCGGTCTTTCCCGCTTCGTCGCGGACGATCGCGGGCTGATGCTCGGCGTCCTGCTGGTGCTGCTGACTCCATGCGTCGACTACGTCATCGTCTTCAGCGGCATCGCAGGCGGCGCCAGCGCCCGCCTGCTCGCCGCAACTCCGCTGCTGATGCTGGTGCAGGTACTCCTGCTCCCGGTCTATCTGTTGCTGTTCGCCGGCGCCGACGTTCTTGACGTGATTGATGTCGGCCCGTTTATCGAAGCGTTCCTCCTGTTGATTGTGCTGCCCCTGGCCGCCGCCGCCGCCGTGCAGCACATCGCCCGCCGGCATCGTGCAGGTCAAGCGATAGAAAGAACCATGGCTGGTGCCATGGTGCCTCTGATGATGGTCACCCTCGCAGTCGTGATCGGATCCCAGATCGCCGCAGTGGGCTCCCAGGTCCTCAATCTCACCCGCGTCATTCCCCTCTACGTGGCCTTCGTCGTCATCGCCGTCATCATAGGAAAAGTTGCAGGACGCGCCGCCCGCCTCGACGTCCCGGCCACCCGGGCCGCCATCTTCTCCACGACCACCCGCAACTCCCTCGTCGTCCTCCCACTGGCCCTGGCCCTGCCGCCGGCACTGAGCATCGCCCCGTTAGCCGTCGTCACCCAGACACTCGTCGAACTGGTCGCCATGGTCGTCCTGGTACGCATCGTCCCTATCATCGTGCCGGAGCACGAGACACGCCACCTGACCCACGCACAGTCGTAAAACGGGCGCTGAGCACAAGCCCTTGGTCATAGACCGTAGACGTGCGTTCAGCTGTCAGCTCTCACTACTCATCTGTCGCCAATGCCTGGGGATAGAATCGCCGGAAGGGGCCTCCTATACACCGCCAGCGCAAGCTACCCCGCACATGGATGAACTGGTGGCCGTCTTCAGCCCGGGGCGATGCGGGCACTTAGATGCATCTCCACCTCCGGATATCGGTCCTTAGGCTTCATATCCAGCCTATAAAACTGCTTTTGGCAGTTGTGGGCTTCGAGGCCTCCCCATGACGTTGCACTTCCATGCGTTCTCGCGCACCGGTCTGATAATGCAACTGGAATTGCACAAGTTCACACCGAGGGAGGCTATTTGGGCCGCGGATCACGTAGAGAGTGGATGGAAGGAACAGGCGGCCAAGAAGGCCGAGTCTTACCTGACGTTTCAGGCCTTCTCCGGCAGGGCCTTGTCGATCAGCTGACATTCGACGTCTTCTTACCCCGGAAGCCGAACACGGCGTGACGGTAGCGGGACTTGTACAGGGGGATGACTGAGATTCCTGTCCCCGTCGGAGCTTGAAGCTATTGAAGTCTCATGGACGTGTTGCACGGGTTTCCTCCACATTCATGGGTATCTTCCAAAGCATGATTATTTGCTCAGTGCTCCGTTGCACGAACCCTGGATCCGCCTTCGTTTTCGGTAATCAAAACGCTGCTGTCGGCTATCATGAGGCCTACCTCTGTGGAGAGCATAAAGCGATGGTCGACGCGGGCGCGCCTTGGGACATGGATGAGCGCAACGTTCTGATGGGGCGGGACCTCGCGCCAGTCGTCAAGCATTGGTCGGCCCGCCCCAGCGTTGGATCTGAGGGCTTCACATTGACCTTGGAGATCGATGGCAGGCTCAAACCGGTTGAGTTCTTCCTGAAGCCCACCGAGGCAAGGACGTTGTCCAAATTTATTGGCCCAGCGAACAGCGAGGCTGACTAGGGGTCTCCAACCTTCCGGTGGTCACAAGCGCCGCACAAACGCCTGTTTCAACCCTTGACGCCCATTCGTGCGGTCGAGCCCCCAGGTAAAACCGAATCTGATGCCGCTCCAACCATTCCACCGCTCGTACCGAAGCCAGGGGATCCCTCGTCTGGGAGCAAACAGGATCGCACCGGCGGCAATAGTTTGGCTGTTCTGGTGCTGCGCGGTGTTTCATATCTGAACCACCTGCCCGGATGAGTCGTTCCCAGCCGTTCTCTGGTTCGTTCTGCTCTGTCAGCGGCGGCCGGCATGGCCAGGCCCGAGGATGAATCCGCTTTTGGGTAGGGCGGGCATGCTGGAGAGGTTGAAGCTGAGGTCCTGTGCGGGTACCTGCAGGGCGGGTGTGTCCGCAAGGGTGCGGATGGCGCGTTTGATCAGTTCCACCGTGATGTCTTCCCCTGGGCACCGGTGGCCTGTTTCCTTGTCGCCTGCCCCTTGTGGGATCAGGGTGTTGGGATTGGGCTGCCAGGTGCGGAAGCGTGCGGGGTCGAAGCTTTCCGGGTTTGGCCAGCTTCGTGGGTCGTGGTTAGTTCCGTACAAGTCAAGGAGGACCCAGTCCCCGGGCTTGAAGGCGTGCCCGGACCATTCCAGGTGCCCGGTGGCGGTGCCGCCGACGAAGGGGAAGAACGGGTAGTACCGGCGCACTTCCTGGGCGAAACAGTGCAGGTCGTCATCGTCCCCGTTGGCGAGTTTGTTTTTCCATTCGGGGTGCTGGGTGAGGGCAAGGGCAGCGAAGACGATGAAGTTGCTGACGGCCACGACCGGGCGGAGCAGGTTCAGCAGTTCCACCGCGGCGGTGTCGGCGGGCAGCTCCTTGCCGGCGTGATCGCGATGGAAGGCGATGGCTTCCACCGGGGTTGCCGGTGTCTGGTCCGGCGCGGCCAAGCGTGCTGTCAGGATGGCGGTCGCGGCCCACTTTTCGGTGGAATGCCGCCGCCAGCGGGCGTACCAGTTCACTGGCCCGAAGGCGCCGGCCTGGTCAATCATCAGGCCCAGTTCCGTGCTGCGCCTGCGGATAGTGAACGGGTCGGTAGGAAGACCCGCCCATCGGCAGGCTGCCGCGGTGAGGATCCGGCGGGCTTCGTTGTGAAGGTTGAAACGCCGCCCGGACGGCAGCCCGCGATCAGGGTCATGCCATTCAGCGTCAAAATGGTCCGCCAGGCGTTCAGCCGATCCGCGGCTGCCCAGGTCCAGGAACAGCTGCTTGCGGCGGTGGTGCGCGTCCCCTTCAAGGGTTTGGACGCTGCCGGCGTCCTGCAGCAGGTGCTTGACCGACCGCGGGAGAGCCCCCGTACGGCTGAACCGGCCCCCGCCGTAAAAGAACTCCGCCGCCGCTGCTCCCCTGATGCACACCACAGGGCGGAGCATCAGGCGGGTTTGAAAGAGGTCTGTGCCGGCTTCGTCGCAGCGGGCGGAGATGAAGGTGTAGCCCTGCCGCAGCAGGGCCAGCGAGCTGTCAGGCAATCGTGCAGTCACTCGTATTCTCCCCGTTGTGCAGGCCAGGCCGTGTTTTTCCCGAGTCTAGGCCAGCGGCTTCCGGGCAGGAAGCCCTTGTCCCTTGGTTGGCGCTTCGGGTGGGCTTTGTTCTTTCCGCGTTTGATACCCGGCCGGAGCCGGCATCGTCCGCGTACGATACAAACACACGCTGACCAGTCCGTTTGGTGGAAAGGGAAGATCAATGAGCTATGACCTTGTTGTCCTGGGAGGCGGCAGCGCCGGCTACGCCGCTGCCCTGCGCGGTGCCAGGTTGGGGATGAAGGTGGCCCTCGTTGAGGGCGACAAGCTTGGCGGCACCTGCCTGCACCGCGGGTGTATCCCTACCAAGGCTTTGCTTCATTCCGCGGAGGTGGCCGACGCAATCCGTGGCAGCAAGTCGGTCGGGGTGGCCGGCACCTTTGAAGGTGTTGAGATGTCCGGTGTGAACGCGTTCAAAGAGCGTGTGGTCTCCCGCCTGTACAAGGGTCTTCAGGGCCTGGTTGCCTCCAGCGGTGTCGAACTTGTCAGCGGCTGGGGCAGGCTTGTTGAGCCGGACACCGTCGAGGTGGGCGGCACGCGTTACCGGGGCAACAACATTGTCCTGGCCTCCGGTTCCTACCCCAGGTCCCTTCCGGGGCTGGACATCGGCGGGCGGGTCATCACGTCCGAGCATGCCTTGGAGCTGGACTTCGTGCCCCAAAGCGCCATCATTCTCGGCGGCGGCGTAATTGGGGTGGAATTCGCCTCGGTGTGGAGCTCCTTTGGGGCGAAGGTCACCATCATTGAGGCGCTGCCCCGGCTGGTACCCGGCGAAGAGGAAATCGTGTCCAAAGGGCTCGAACGCGCCTTCCGGGCCCGCAATATCGCCTTTCACACGAAAACCATGTTCGCCGGCGTGACGCAGAACGAGGACGGCGTCGCGGTCACTACCCGGGACGGCACGACGCTCGAGGCCGACCTGCTGCTCGTAGCGGTTGGCCGCGGCCCGGCCACGGCAAATCTCGGGTACGAGGAAAATGGCCTCCCGATGGAGCGGGGGTTCGTCCTGGCCAACGACCGCCTGCACACCGGCGTGGGCAACATCTATGCCATAGGAGACATTGTCCCTGGGCTTCAGCTGGCCCACCGCGGCTTCCAGCATGGCATCTTCGTTGCCGAGGAAATCGCCGGGCTGAAGCCCGCGCCCATCGTGGAATCCGGCATCCCGCGCGTGACCTATTCCGAACCCCAAATCGGGTCCGTAGGTCTGACCGAGGCCCAGGCCCGGGAGAAATTCGGCACAGATGGAGTCGAAACCACCGAATACAACCTGGCCGGGAACGCCAAGAGCCTGATGCTCGAAACCGCGGGATTCATCAAAATGGTCCGGCAGAAGGACGGGCCCATCGTCGGCGTCCACATGATCGGTGCCCGGGTCAGTGAACTGATCGGCGAGGGCCAACTCATGGTCAACTGGGACGCCTACCCCGAAGACGTCGCCAACCTCATCCACGCCCACCCCACCCAAAACGACGCGATCGGTGAAGCTGCCCTGGCCCTGGCCGGAAAACCCCTGCACACCCACGATTGACCTGGCAGGAGGGTGCAGGACCGACCGCTGCGACACCGTGCCCAGCAGGCCCCGTTAAAAACATCGTCCGTTCCGGGCAAGTAGAACCGCGGCTGCTTCCCAGGGCAGGTGGCCGAACGGCGTCCCCCGGAAGGCACCCCGCCGGGTCAGGGACACATCCAAGTGCGGGCCGCTTCGCCCGTCCCCGCCGGATCAAAAGCACTGAAGAGACGAGCAACGGCGGGCTTTAGTTGGTTACTTCCTCGGTCCTGCCGGACTTCGTGGCGACTCCGAGGAGGTAGTCCCCGCCCACGCGGGTAACCCAGCGGTCGCCCACGTCCAGGCCATGGCGGGGCAATTCGGCCAGGAATTCCCCGGCGGTGAACCGGTCCTTGCCGGGGTGGTCGAACAGCCGCCGGTAGGACGGGCGGGCGAGTGCGGCGGCGGTGACCTCGTCGAAGAAGAATCGGCCGCCCGGGGTGAGTACACGGGCGACCTCGGCCAGCGCGTCGCGCCAGTTAGGGATGTGGTGGATGATGGCGAAATCGAACACCGCGTCGTAGCTGGCGTCAGTGCCGCCGCTGAACGTAGCGAACGCGGCGCGCAGATCAGTTGCGCTGCCCTGGGCCAGCCGGACCCGTCCGGCGTAGCGCTGCAGCCGCCTGGCAGCGCGGGTGATCATCGCCGGGTCAAGGTCGACGGCGTCGACGCCGGCGGCGCCGAACTTGTCGAGGATCAGCTTGGTGCCGTAGCCGGAGCCGCAGCCGATCTCCGCGACCCGCGCTCCTGGCGTACGTCCGCCCAGCTTAGTCAGCAGGTGCACTTCGTAATGCTGCAACCACCGCCGGGGCGGCGAGGTCACCAGCGCAGTTTCGATCCTGTTCATCAACATAACCGGCACCCGTCGTTCAAGTACTTGTAATCGTGGTCACACCATATCAGCACAAGACGCGCTATCATCGGTTTATGCCGATGATCACTGAGGTGGAGAGGGACAAGCTCACCCGCCGCGGCCTGAGGTTGGCGTGGTTCATTGTGGTGTGGGATCTCATTGAGGGTGCCGTCGCGATCACTGCCGGGCTGGCTGCCGGCTCCACGGCGCTGGTCGGATTCGGCATCGATTCGGCGATCGAGGTCTTCGCCGCCTCGGTGGTGATCTGGCAACTGCGCGCCGGTACCACCTCACGTCTGCGACCGGCCCTGCGAATGATCGCACTCACGTTCTACGCACTCGCCGCCTACGTCGTGTTCGAGGCCGCGCGGGACCTGATCACCCAGGACAAGGCGGGGGAATCACTGGTCGGCATCATGCTCAACGTTGCGGCGCTGATCGTCATGGTCCCGGTTGCCTTGGCCCAGCGCCGCACCGGGCAGGCACTGGGAAACCCTGTGCTGGTGGCGCAATCGACCGAAACCTGGATGTCGAACTACCTGTCCATTTCCGTGCTCGCCGGCCTTGGCCTGAACACTGTCCTCGGCTGGTGGTGGGCCGACCCGGTTGCCGCCCTCGTTGTTGCGGGATTCGCCGCGTGGTCCGGCCATGAGGCATGGAAAGAAGCCGGCGAGCACCGGCCGGATCATCCCGGTGGGCCGTGATGACTGCTCTTGGGCTGATGCTGGACGCGCGCCGCGTGCACAAACAGGGCGCGGAAATGCTGCTGCGCAGACAACAGGACCGGCTCGCCGGGATCGTCACCTACGCGCGCAACCATTCTGCCTACTACCGCGAGCTCTATCACGGGTTGCCCGAGCGGGTGAGCGACGCTGCCCTGCTGCCGGTCGTCAGCAAGAAAACGCTGATGGCGCGGTTCGACGACTGGGTGACCGATCCCAAGATCAGCCTCGCCCAGGTCCAGTCGTTCGTCGATGATCCCGCTCGGGTCGGGGAGAAGTTCCTTGGCCAATACACGGCGCTGACGACATCGGGCACCACCGGAACCCGTGGCCTGTTCCTGCTTGACCAGCACTCCCTGGCCGTGACCGCCGCGCTGAGCACACGGATGCTCGGTGCATGGCTCTCTCCGGCAGACGTGGTACGGATCGCCGCGCACGGCGGGCGTATCGCCATGGTCAACGCAACCGGCGGACACTTCGCCTCAGCGGTGGCCGCGGCCGGGTTGCGTAAAAACAGGTTCCGCCGGCGCCTCATCGACGTGTTGCCTGTCCAGCTGCCAGTGCCGGAGCTGGTGACCCGGCTCAGCACCTTCCGGCCGGCCATTCTTGCCGCCTATGCCGGTACCGGCGCGCTGCTTGCAGGGGAGCAGCAGGCAGGACGGCTGCGCATCGACCCCATCCTGGTCGTCCTGTCGGCCGAAGGCCTTCCGGTGACCGAGTATGACCGTATTGCCGCCGCGTTCGGAGCCACTGTCCGGCAAAGCTACGCCGCCACCGAATGTCCGTTCCTCACTTACAGTTGCCGTGAGAACTGGCTGCACGTGAACAGCGACTGGGTGCTCCTCGAACCCGTCGACGCCGACCACCGGCCCGTCCCGCCCGGCCAACAATCCCACACCACCTTGCTGACCAACCTGGCCAACCGCGTCCAACCGATTCTGCGTTATGACCTCGGCGATGCTGTGCTGGTCCGGCCTGACTCTTGCCCATGCGGAGACCGGCTGCCGGCCGTCCGCGTCCACGGCCGCACGGCGGACCTGCTCACCTTCCCCGCCCATGACGAGGAACTCGTTAGTATTACCCCACTCACTGTCAGCACCCTGCTTGACCGTGTCCCGGGGATTGACCTGTTCCAAGTGGTGCAAACATCACCCACCGAACTCCGGCTCCGCCTGCACCCCAAGGCTGGCGCCGATCCCGGACTCACCTGGCAAGCCGCACGCACCGAGATCGAGAACCTCCTCACCGGCCACGACCTCGCCCACGTCACCCTCATTCGAGCAGATGAGTTGCCCCAGCAGACACCAGGGGGCAAGTACCGCACAGTCGTCCCGTATACCGCATCGCCTCACGATGCGGGGCCATGAGGAATACCCCCCCCACCGCAGGTCATCATTCAAAGCGGGCCCCGATGGTGACATGCCGCATCTTGGACGGGTTGAATAGGCGGGCTTAGTTCGGAGGGTATGTTCCGCGGCAAGCGGGCGGATCGCGCGCTTGATCAGTTCCAGCGTGCGTCTTTCCCTGGCATCGGTGGCCACGTGCTACCAGTGGCGGAAGCGTTCGGGGCTGAAGCTTCCCGGGTTGTCCAGGTTCGTGGGTCGTTGGTTTGGTTCCGTCGGGGTCAAAAAGGAGTGGTGTTCCTTTGGAAGGCGACGGCCGTCAACGGCGGCCGGCGGCCGGCGGCCGGAAAGATTAGGACAGTGCCAGGGCGTTCCGGAGCTCAACGGACCAGCTTGGAAGGACGTGGCCGGCCTTCCCGATGGATGGTCTATTCGGTGACGAAGACGGGCACGCCGACCGCTGCTGAGACTGCCGCGTCCTGGTATTGGTCCGGGACGGACATGGTGAACTCCGTGTGTTCTGCCGGGGCGTCGGCGTGCGGTTCCTCGGTTCCCAAGTGGTGGTCGAAGCGTGCCGTGCCGAGCAGACTGCCCTTGTCATCGTAAAAGCCGGCGAGAACCTGAAGGTCCAGAAGCTCGCTCGTGGCCCCGGTTGACCTGACGGTGCCGCTGACCGCTGAACCGTCGAAGACCAGGCCTTCGAGCACGAACCTGTCATCGAACGGTCCGGGAACCTGCAGTGCCTTTCCCTTGCCCGGCCCTGGCGCGTGCAGCCCCGGCAGGTCCGGCTCGCTGGCGGCAGAGGGGAGGCCCGGGAATGAAGTCCTGGCTGCTGCTGCCGCCGGGCCATGGCCGGCATCGGCCGGTCCGGGAGGCTGCTGCGCTGCCGTCACGAGGAATCCGGTCAAGGCTAAAGCCGCGATGAGCAGCACGGCAGGGACAATGATTTGGCGTCGGTGCATGGTCTTCTTTTCGGTGTCAGGGGGTCCGGGAAATCTTCCCGGACCCCCTGGATGTACTGGTCAGGTCAGCGCAGGACGCGCAGGGCGTTGCCGACGATGTCGAACAGGTCCGTGTTGTCCACGCTGCCTTGGAGCTTTTCAGAGCCGGAACCGTAGGCGTAGACGGGAACGTCAGCGCCGGTGTGGTTGCCGGAGATGTAGGTCAGCCACAGGCTGGCCTCCTTGGAACCGTCCTTGACCTCGGCCGGGTCGTTCGGGGTACGGAAGGTGGCCGGGGCGAAGTTACGCGGGTCGGCTGCGCCGGCGCCGTTGAGGATGCCGGAGGAACGGGCGGGGTCTTTGGTGTTCCCGCCCGCCCGTGACGGGGCGGAATTGTTGGCGGTGTTCCCGCTGTCGACGTTGACCGGAGGTGCTGCTGCCTCGGGGTTGGTGAAGGAGCCCTTCTCGATGATGTTGAAACCGGCCGTTTCGTGGTCGGCGGTCACGATCACGAGGGTGTTGCCGTCCTTTTTGGCGAAGTCAAGAGCGGCGGCAACGGCATCGTCGAAGGCTTTGATCTCCTCTAGCGACTGGGCGGCATCATTGGCGTGGGAGCGCTTGTCGATCAGGGCCCCTTCGACCTGAAGGTAGAAACCGTTGCCGTTGGCGCCTTTTTTGCTGTTCAGCAGCTCGATGGCTTTTTTGGTCATGTCCGGCAGGGACGGTTCCTGGGCCTGGGGTGCGGCAGGGTTGTCCTGCTTGGTCTTTTCCACGGTGAGGTTGCCCTTGTTGAACAAGCCGAAGACCTTATCCCCGGAGGCTGCGTTCAGGTCGGTGCGGGTGGCAGGGATCTGGCTTGCCGCCGAACCCAGGACCGAGTACCCCTGTTCCTTCAGGGCGGTTTCATCTGCGGCGTCGAAGCGTCCCAGGCCTCCACCGAAGATGACATCGGCGGTGCCGTTGCGGGCGATTTGGTCAGCGACCGGGGTGACCCTGACATCACTGGTGGGCAGCGCGTCGCCGGTCACGGCCGTGTCCTGGCATGCCGAGGCAGAATAGACGGGGCCCTGGCAGCCGCGGGCCAGGACGTGGCTCATCTGCCCGGCGGGGGTCGCGTCGGTGATCTCGGAGGTCGAGACGTTCCCTGTGCGGTAGCCTGCCTGTTTGGCCAATTCCATCGCGGTGGGCACCACGGCGCCCTTGGCGTCCACTCCCAGGGCAGCGTTATAGGTTTTCACCCCGGAGGCCCAGGCGGTCGCGGCGGAGGCCGAGTCGGTGACGAGGTTGGGCTTGAAGTCCGGTTCGCCGGGCTGGCCGGACTTCTTCTCCACGGCGTAGGTGCTGACGTAGCCCTGGGCCGGGAGGGTTTCCATGGCCAGTTTGCCTTCGGCACCGTAGAACCGTTCCCGGGCGGCGCTGATGTGGGTGCGGCCCATGCCGTCACCGAGCAGGTAGATAACGTTCTTGGTCCGGCCGTTGTTGCCGTCCGGGGCCGCTGTGGCGGGCCCGGCAGGCCCGACCAGTGCCGTGACGGCCACGGCTGCGGCCATAAGGGCGCCGGCGGAGCCAAGCAAGGGAAGAGTGCGTCGCATCGGGTGTCTCCAAAAGGGGTACGAATCGGTGGTGGCGTTTGATGACGCCACCACGGATCGTAGGTACCGCCCACGGCCCCTAAGTTGTCTCCAGTGGTCCTGCAGATGCCGTAAGGGTAAACAGTCGGGAAACAGGTTCCTGCACTCCGGCCGGGCCTCGGTTTCAGCTTCCGTCAGGTCTCAGCCCGGGGATGGCGCTCGGCGGGCAGGCGGCCCAGGCCGGGCAGGAAGCGGCCGGCCCGGGAGGCGTAGTCGGTGTAGGCGGTGCCATGGATGCGGCGCAGGTGGGGTTCTTCGACCAGGCGGACCTGGATCTGGATTCCGGTGATCGTGCAGATGAGGCCGACGAGCGCGATGGCGTTGGGTACCATCATCGTCAGCCCCAGGAACACCGCGGCCGCGGCGGTGAAGATGGGATTGCGGATCAGCCGGAACGGGCCGGTTGTCACCAGCGCGGTGCGTTCGGTTTCGTCAACTCCGATCCGCCAGGATGATCCCATCGCCAGCTGGGCGCCGAACGTTGCCAGGATGCCGGTGATGGCGATCACGACTCCGGTAATGTGCGCAGCCGGGTGGTCAAGGGCGGCGATGGGCGGCAGGCCGGAAAAGGCAGCGGCGGGAGCGGCGATGCCGACCGTCAGGTAGCCCAGCTCGGCCAGGGCCAGCCCCCACCACTCGGTTGAACCGCGGTCCGCCCAGTTCCGCCGGTTGCCGGTGTCGCCGGTCCTGCGGCGCTGAAGCAGTGTCCGAAGGTCGCCGGCGAGCAGCATCATGACGACAAACAGGACCAGGGCGGCAACAGCCATCACCCGTAACTCCTGGTCGGCGCGGATTGTGCGGTCCGGCTGCCCCAGCCGCCGGATGTCGTTGAGCCTGAAGCCAGGGGAAGTACCCGCCGCCCAGAGCAGGGCATGAGGTCCGTGCCTGCCGTGCACGTTCCCGGCACGTTTCAGGCCTCGCTGAGCGCGGCGCTGATCAGGGCTTTGAGGGTGCTCTTTTCGGCCAGACCCAGGACCCGGGCGGAGACTTTGCCGTGCTTATCCAAAACGAGGGTGGTTGGTACGGCCCGCGGGGGCACGTGATCGGCCAGGGCGAGCAGGATGCCGCCGTCGGAGTCGTTGAAGCTGGGGTAGGTGGTGCCGAACGTGCGTTCGAAGGCGGCCGCGGTGGCGGCGGTGTCGCGGACGTTGATGCCGTAGAACCGCACGCCGTCGTTCTTGAATTCCTGATGCAGGGCTTCCAGGTCGGGGGCTTCCTTACGGCAGGGCGCGCAGGCGGCGTACCAGACGTTCAGGACGGTGACGTTGCCTTGCCAGTCCGCGGAATCCACCGTGGTGCCGTCATAGAGCGCGCCAGTCATCGTCACGGGGGCGCTGCGTGTGTCGGGGGAGTATTCGGAAACGGATCCGTCCCCGGCGATGTAGTTTTTGTTGTCCCCGGCTTTGGCCTGGTCTGCCAGGGTGTCGGGGGCGGCGCAGCCTGCCAGGAGCAGCGCCGCGGATGCTGCTCCCAGCAGCAGGTTCCGCCGCCCCGGGAGGGGAGGTACAGGTGCGGGTTGGTGTGTGTTCATGATTGGTTCTTCCGTCAGACGGGAGTGGTGATTGTGGCGGCGAGGTTTTGCAGCTGGTAGATCCAGAGCATCCAGATCCCTGAGACCATCAGGATCCCGACAAGGACCAGCAGGGAACCGCCGATGATGTTGAACGTGCGGATGTGCCGGCGGATGAATCCCAGGGTTTTTGTCACCCAGTTCAGGCCCATCGCGACCAGCATGAAGGGGATTCCGAGCCCCAGGCAGTACAGGAATCCCAGCAGCGCCCCGCGCCAGGGATCCCCGGTGGTGGTGCTCAGCGCCAGGACCGCGCTGAGGGTAGGGCCCATGCAGGGGGTCCACCCGAGGCCGAACACGATCCCCAGCACCGGGGCGCCGGCGGCGCCTGCCCTGGGCCTGAAGGACAGCTTCCGGGTGGTCTGCAGGAAGGAGAAACCACCGACCAGCACCAGGCCCATGAACACCACGAAGACGCCCAAGACCCGGATCAGGATGTCCTGCCACTGCAGCAGCCACCCTCCAATCACGCCGAACGCGGCCCCGTAGAGGGTAAAAACAGCGGCGAATCCAAGGATGAACAGCCCAACACCCGTGATGACCCTGCGACGGTTGTCCGGCCGGGTGGGATCTGTCAATCCCGAGACGAAGCCCAGGTACCCGGGTACCAACGGCAGGATGCACGGGGAAATGAAGGAGACAATCCCTGCCGTAGCCGCCAGCGGCATAGCAACCAGCAGCGCCCCGGACTGCACCATCTCGGCGAAATACCCGCCAATGCTCAACGCTGACTCCTCGATTCATGCCAAGTTCGTGGCCGCGCCACGGCGGCATGCCCGGGCCGCACAACCTAGAGCTGGAGGTACGTACTTGTCCCATTGAACGTTACTGTAAGGGACCGATAACATCAAAGTTATGCGTTATCATCGTCCTATGACGATTCATCATGGGACGGTTTTGAATGAAGGGTGGCGGGAACTGGCTCCTGCTGCCGCTCTGTTTCATTCCTTGAGTGACGCCACCCGGCTGGGCATTGTGAAGCGGATGGCCGAGGGGGAAATCAGGGTGGGTGACCTGGCCGCGGAGCTGGGCCTGGCCCAGTCCACGGTATCCGCGCATGTGGCATGCCTGCGCGATTGCGGCCTGGTGGAAGGCCGTGCGCAGGGCCGCAGCGTCTACTACTCACTCTCACGCCCGGAACTGATGGACATGCTTGCCCAGGCCGAAGTCCTGCTCGCCGCAACCGGCAACGCGGTCAGCCTGTGCCCGAACTACGGCGCCGGAAGCGGCCCGGAACTGACAAACGTGGAACCAACGAAGGAGATTGCGCAATGAGTGACGCCTGCGGCTGCAGCGACGACAAGCCCGAAACCGCGGCGGAAGAGGCCGAGGAAGCGGTCGGGTTCTGGCAGATCAACGAAATCAGGGCCGCCGCCATCGCGGGTGTGATGCTCCTGACCGCCTGGATCCTGTCCCTGAGCGGGGGCCCGGAGTGGCTGCGCCTGGTCCTGGAAATCGGGGCGCTGCTGGTCGCGGCATGGACTTTTGTTCCCTCCACCCTGCGCCGCCTGGCCAAAGGCAAGATCGGCGTCGGGACCCTGATGACCATCGCCGCCGCCGGGGCCGTCGCGCTGGGAGAGTACGAGGAAGCGGCGATGCTCGCCTTCCTCTACTCGATTTCTGAAGGCCTGGAGGAATACTCGCTGGCCAAGACCCGGCGTGGCCTGCGGGCCCTGCTGGACCTGGTCCCGGCCGAAGCGACAGTCCTGCGCGGTGGAGCAGAAATCGTCGTTGACCCTGCCGAGCTCGTTCCCGGGGACCGGATGATCGTTCGCCCGGGCGAACGGCTGGCCACCGACGGCCGGATCATCACCGGCCGCACCTCCCTGGACACCTCAGCGCTGACCGGCGAATCCGTCCCCGTGGAGGCCGGTCCCGGCAGCGATGTCTACGCCGGGGCGATCAACGGCACCGGGCCGCTGGAAGTCGAAGTCACCAGCACCGCGGAAAACAACTCCCTGGCCCGCATCGTGCACATCGTCGAGGCCGAACAGTCCCGCAAGGGCCCCGGGCAGCGCCTGGCCGACAACATCGCCAAGAAACTCGTCCCCGGCATCCTCATCGCCGCGGCCCTGATCATCGCCTTCGGCTTCATCGTGGGAGAGCCGCTGCTGTGGTTCGAACGCGCCCTGGTCGTCCTCGTTGCCGCATCGCCGTGCGCTCTGGCGATCTCCGTCCCGGTCACCGTCGTCGCCTCCGTCGGCGCCGCCAGCCGCATCGGTGTGCTCATCAAGGGCGGAGCCGCCCTGGAAACCCTCGGCAAGATCCGCACCATCGCCCTGGACAAGACCGGCACCCTGACCCGGAACAAGCCCGAAGTGATCGATGTCGCCGCCGCAGGGACCGCTACCCGGGAGGAGGTTCTGGCCCTCGCGGCCGGGCTGGAGGCCCGCAGCGAACACCCCCTGGCCCGCGCCATCCTCGCCGCATCACCCGCCAGGGCCGATGTGACCGACGTGGACACCGTTCCCGGCGCCGGCCTGCAAGGCACCTTTGAGGGCAAAACCGTCCGGCTGGGCCGCCCCGGCTGGATCAACCCCGGCGCCCTGGCCGCGGATGTCGAGCGGATGCAAACGGCAGGCGCCACCGCCGTCCTGATCGAATCCGCCGGTGAAGTCATTGGTGCCGTAGCGGTCCGTGACGAACTGCGCCCCGAAGCCCCGCAGGTCATCGCCCGGCTGAGCGCTTCCGGGTACACCACGGCCATGCTCACCGGGGATAACGCGATCACCGCCGCGGCCCTGGGTAAGGCAGCCGGGATCACCGAAGTCCACGCCGATCTCCGCCCGGAAGACAAGGCAGAGATCATCCGGGCCCTGAAGTCCCGCCAGCCCACCGCCATGGTCGGTGACGGCGTCAACGACGCCCCGGCCCTGGCCACCGCTGACACCGGAATAGCGATGGGTGCCATGGGCACGGACGTCGCCATTGAAACCGCTGACATCGCCCTGATGGGCGAGGACCTGAACCACCTGCCCCAGGTCTTGGACCACGCCCGCAGGACCCGGTCCATCATGCTTCAGAACGTGGGCCTGTCCCTGCTGCTGATCGCGATCCTGATCCCGCTGGCCCTGTTCGGGCTGCTGGGACTGGCCGCGGTCGTCCTGATCCACGAACTGGCCGAAATCGTGGTGATCGCCAACGGCGTCCGCGCCGGCCGGATCAGCCGCAAAAACGCACTCCCCGCTGCCAAGCCGGCGCCTGCTTTGGAACCGGCGGCGTGAGCGCCGAGCCCCCGGCCAACCCTGCCGGAACGCCACCGGTCGCTGAGAAGGCACGGCGGATCAAGATCGCCCTGCTCGTCGCGGCAGCCGTGCTGGCGGCGGCCGACCTGGGGATCAAGGCCCTGGCCGAAGCCCTGCTCGCCAACGGTGCCACGGTCGATCTGGGCCTGCTGAACCTGAAGCTGCTCTACAACACCGGGGTCGCGTTCAGCCTCGGCGCGGACCTGGCCCCGTGGCTGGTCATCGCCGCGACCGCCGCGATCGTGCTGGGCATGACCTGGTACGCCGTCTCCACCGCCCCGGCCATGCCGGCCATCTGCCGGGCCGGTGCGGCGATGGTGCTCGGCGGCGGCGCCGGGAACCTCATGGACCGGCTGGACGGGGAGGGTGTCGTGGACTACCTGCACAGCGGCTGGTTCCCGACCTTCAACCTCGCCGACGTCTTCGTCACCGTCGGCGTAGGCCTGTACGTCCTGGGCACCCTGCTCGGGTCCAGGGAACAGCAAAAGGCGTAGGCAGCACCCCAGAGCGCCCTAACGCCCCACTGATACCCGGAAAGGACTCCTCATGCTTGCCACCATCCTGGCAGCGGCTGCGATGTTCGCCGCGACGAACATCGATGACATCGTGGTGCTGACGGCGCTTTTCCTGGCCTCCAGCAGGGGCCAGCCACGGGCCTGGCACATTGTCGGAGGGCAGTACGCCGGTTTCATCACCCTCGTCGGGCTGAGTCTCCTGGCTGCCCTGGGTCTGACCATCGTCCCGGACGAATGGGTCGGGCTGCTCGGAATTTTCCCGCTGATCCTGGGCATCCTGGGCCTGATCCGCGGCCTGAAACGCGAGGGCGATGATGATGATGAGAACAAACTCACGGGAAGTCTTGGCCTGCTTGGCATCGCGGGCATCACCATCGCCAACGGCGCGGACAACATCGCGATCTACACCCCCGTGTTCCGCACTATGGCACCGGCCGACACCACCATCACCGTCATCGTCTTCCTGGCCCTGGTCGCTGTGTGGTGCGCCTTGGGCAAGCTCATCGGCACCCACCACAAAGTCGTCGAAACCCTGGAAAAAATTGAACACTGGCTCGTCCCGGCCGTCTTCATCGGGCTGGGCCTGACCATCCTCATCGGATCAGGATCCCTGCAACGCCTCATCAACCTCTGGCTCTGACGCTGCCCCGGCAGCTTCTGCCTGCCCGGCGCCCGGGACTGCGGGCAACAGCCAGCCGGCCCGCAGCCCGGAGCCCAGGGCCTGGAAAGGGGCGAAGGCGCAGATGACCAGGGGAGCGGCACGAATTCGGCGGGAAGGCCAGGGAAGAACGATCAAAAAGCGGAACAGCCCACAGCGGCAGAAAGCAGCACTATGACCGCCCAAACCAAACCCGGCCAGCCCAAAACCTCCACGCCCGTGGCCGAACCCGCCCTGGGCATCAAAGGCATGCTGCGCTGGGTGTGGCGTCAATTGACCAGCATGCGCACTGCCCTGTTGTTGTTGCTGTTGCTGGCCGTAGCCGCCGTCCCCGGTTCGCTGTTCCCGCAGCGGCCGGTCAACGCTGCCGCCGTCACACGGTACCTAAAGGACAATCCGGACACCGGTAAGTTCCTGGACAGTCTGCAGATGTTCGATGTGTACGCTTCGGCGTGGTTCTCCGCGATCTACCTTCTGCTGTTCATCTCCCTGATCGGCTGTGTCGTTCCCAGGGCAAGGGCGCACTACAAGGCCATGCGCTCCCGACCGCCGCGCACGCCGCGCCGGCTGTCCAGGCTGCCGGAATATGAAACCATGGCGCTCCCCGCCGCGGCAGGCGTCTCCGCCAGGCAGGCCGTCACCGATGCCGCCGCGGTCCTGAGGAAGCGCGGCTACCGGGTTGATGTGCGGGACACCGACGAGGCCATGCCCTCGGTCGGGGCCGAACGGGGGTTTCTGAAGGAGGCCGGGAACCTGGTCTTCCACGTCTCTTTGATCGGTGTTCTTGTCTGTGTGGGCATCGGCGGGCTGTTCGGCTACCGGGGACAAAAGATCCTGATCGAGGGCGAGACGTTCGTCAACACCCTTGTTGGCTATGACGCCTTCACGCCCGGCACCAATTTCGATCCCGCAACACTGGACCCCTTCGCTGTCACCCTGGACCAGTTTGATGTGCGCTTTGACAGGGAATCCACCCGTCAGTTCGGCCAACCCATCGACTTCACCGCCGCCCTCACCACCAAAGAGGAACCGGGCGCCGAGGGCCGGCAGCAGATCCTGAAAGTCAACGAACCGGTGTACTTCGGAGAAACCGGAATCTTTCTGGTCGGAAACGGTTACGCCCCCATCGTGACCGTCAAGGACGGCAACGGCCAGACGGCGTTCAGCGGCCCCGTGGTGTCCGTTCCCAGCGACGGCGTCTTCACCTCATCAATGACGATCAAAGTCCCGGACGCGGGCCCGGACCAGCTCGGGTTTGTCGGCTTCTTCCTCCCCTCGGCCATCAAAAACGACCAGGGCGTGTCCTACAGCTTCGATCCCGACCCGCTGAACCCGCAGCTGAACCTGAACTCCTACTACGGGAACCTCGGCCTGGACGACGGGAAGCCGCAGAACGTGTACGTACTCGACGTGAAGAACCTGACCCAGCTCAACGGCCGGGACCTGCCCGCCGGCGGGATTACCCTTGGCCCCGGCGCGACGTACACTCTGCCTGAGGGTAAGGGCAGCATCAGCTTCGACGGGCTCAAACGCTACATCGGTGTCGACATCCGGGCCACGCCCGGACAGGGCGGTGTCCTGGTGTTTTCCCTCCTGGCAGTCGCCGGGCTCGTAGCTTCGCTCTACATCAGCCGCCGCCGTGTCTGGGTGCGGACCGGCACCCACCCGGATGGACGCACCATGGTCGAGTACGGCCTGCTGGCCCGCGGCGAAGACCACCGCCTGGCCGGGGAAACAGAAGCCCTGCGCGAACTCTTCACCAAGCAATGGCAGCTCCCGGCCACCGCCAGCACCCCCGACACCGCCCAACACGTTAAGGACCGCTAATGCCTGTCATCAACCAAACCCTGGGCCAGTACAGCGAACTGTTCATGCTGCTGGCCGCCGGAACCTACACCGTGGCGTTCATCGCCTTCGCCTGGGACCTGGCCAAAAGCAGCAAAACCCTGCAGTCCGTGGACAGGAAGGCCGCAGAAACCGCCGCGGCGAAATTCCCCGTAGCCATCGGAGCCGCGGGTGTGTCGCCGAACCCAACAGCGGCCGATGACGGCCGGCCGGCTGATGCAGCCGTCCGCCCCTCGTCGTCGAATGTTGCAGTGGGCGGCACTGCTGACGGCGACATGCGCTACGCGGTCAAACAACGCGTTCCTGCCCGTGTTGCCGTGGCCCTGACCGTCCTGGGCGTGGTGATCCACGGCGCGGGTGTGATCACCCGGGCCTTCGGTGCGGGACGCGTGCCGTGGGGCAACATGTACGAATTCCTCACCACCGGCGCCTTCGCTGTCATCGCCGTGTTCCTGCTGGCCCTGCTCCGCCGCGACCTGCGCTTCCTCGGCACGTTCGTCACCGGCCTGGTCATCATCATGCTCGTCGCGGCCTCCGTGGCGTACTGGACCCCCGTTGGGCACCTGGTTCCCGCACTGCAGAGCTACTGGCTGATCATCCACGTCTCCATCGCCGTGCTCTCCTCGGCGCTCTTCACGCTCACGTTCGCGATGTCAGCCCTGCAGCTCGTCCAGGCGCGCCGCGAAAAAGCGCTGGCTTCCGGCGGGCCGGACAAGCCTGCCTTCATGCGTCTGATCCCATCGGCGCTGAGCCTGGAAAACCTCTCCTACCGATTTAACGCCATCGGGTTCCTCGGCTGGACCTTCACACTGATCTTCGGCGCGATCTGGGCCGAAAAAGCCTGGGGACGGTTCTGGGGCTGGGACACCAAAGAAGTCTGGACCTTCGTAATCTGGGTTGTCTACGCAGGCTACCTCCACGCCCGAGCAACCCGCGGCTGGACCGGCACCCGCGCCGCCTGGCTCTCCATCGTCGGCTACCTCTGCGTGGTCTTCAACTTCACCATCGTGAACCAGTTCTTCAACGGACTGCACTCATACTCGGGGCTCTGACCACAGCACCTGGGCCATCTTTATGGTGTGCGGCCGGCTGGTCGGACACCACGACCCGTTCCTGACACCCCCGACTGAGCTGGCTTTCCGCCCTGATGCGCCAGCAAGTTCAGTACAGCAACGCCATGGGAAGCAACCACGACCCGAAAGCATGGAGCATGACACGCACAAAAACATCCCCGCCCACCACAACGCAGGCCGTACCGCGGGACGGGGCAGGCCGGATCCGCCGAGTCGTATGGATCCTGCTGGCTGTCATTGTCGGCGCCGGCCTGATCTGGTACGCGGTGTTCACCGCGACCAAGCCCGAACCGGCCGCCGTGCAACCTGTCGTGGACGCCCAGCTCGTCAGGGAGGACAGCCACCGGCTCACGACCCCCGCGACGGAGAAGGCCCAGCTCGTGGAGTTCCTGGACTTTGAGTGTGAGGCCTGCCGCGCCGCCGCCCCGCTGGTGGAGGCCCTCAAAGCTGAATACGGGGACCGGATCACCTTCGTAAACCGCTACTTCCCGCTGCCCTCACACAAGAACTCCGGCCAGGCCGCCCTTGCCGTGGAAGCGGCAGCGCAGCAGGGCAAATACGAACAGATGGCCGCCAAGATGTTCGAAACCCAGCCCCAGTGGGGCGAAAAGCAGGACTTCCAGAACGCCCTGTTCCGGACCTTCGCCGAAGAACTTGGCCTGGACATGGAGAAGTACGACGCAGCCATGGCCGCCGAAGAAACCAAGGAAGGATCCGCAAGGACATCAACGACGGCAAAGCCCTCGGCGTCACCGGCACTCCCACGTTCTTCCTCAACGGCGAAAAACTCGTCCTCAACAGCGAGGAACAATTCCGCCAGTTCCTCAGCGATGCCGCGAATAAATGAAACCCATCCGATCAGCAGGGCGATAGCCTTCAACACGCTTTGCCTTTCCAGGACCTGTCTGGTCCTGGGGCACGGCAACCAGAGCCACACCTGAATCAGGCCCAGCAGAACCGGCCTGACGTTTCCTTCGAGGACGTGGAAGAAGGTTGCTTCGTCCTGTGATGGCCGGTGTCGATGTCGTCATGTTCGGACGCAGCCGAACATCGTACGAGCCCCTCGGCTCATAAAACTCATCCACGCAGCCCAAGGGGCCTGATGGCTCTTCATCTCCTACCTCAAGTGACAGGTGCCATGCGAGCTTCAGCAGTACCGGACCTCTTCATCCCATCGCCGACGATCAGCGCCTTCGACCTTGGGCCCCTGACGATCCGGTTTTATGCCCTGTGCATCCTCGCCGGTATCGTCGCCGGTACATGGCTGACAGCCAGGCGGCTCCGAGAACGCGGCGGCACAACAGCCCAGACCTTGGACATAGTCATGTGGGCAGTACCCTTCGGGATAATTGGGGGAAGGCTTTACCACGTGATCACAGACAACCAGCTCTACTTCGGCCCCGGCAAGGACCCCTGGGGGGCACTGCGGATCTGGGAGGGCGGACTGGGTATCTGGGGCGCCGTGGCTCTGGGCCTGGTCGGCGCAGCAGTGGGCGCGCGCAGGGCCGGGATTCCCTTCACGGCGTTCGTCGATGCAGCGGCACCCGGGCTGCTCTTCGCCCAAGGCGTGGGCCGCTGGGGCAACTGGTTCAATAATGAACTCTACGGAGGCCCGACAAATCTTCCCTGGAAACTCCAGATCCACGCCATGAACCCTGCCACCGGCCAGGCACTGCTTACACCGGAAGGCACACCGGAGGTTCTTGGCTACTTTCAGCCGACTTTCCTCTACGAATCCCTCTGGTGTCTGGCCGCGGCATCGCTTCTCATTATCCTGGACCGCAAGTTCTCACTGGGTGCAGGGGCCGTCTTTGCCCTGTACATCGTCTTCTACACCGCAGGACGGTTTGGGTTTGAACTGATGCGCTCGGATTACGCCAACACGATACTGGGTCTCAGAGTGAATACCTGGGTAGCCGGACTGCTCCTGGTAACAGGGCTGGCCCTGTTCCAGATTCTCAGAGCCAGACCCCGGTCGCGTGTGCTTACGACAAAACCAGGACCAGCCCATCCGCCACCGGCACGGGAAGAACCAACATGAGCACGGGTTCTAGTGCGTGGCCGGGTGTTGTCCAGGTTTCTTTCCAGGATCCGTCGTGAACTTCGGCGGGTGAGAACAGTGCGATGCCTGAGTGTTTGTGGTGTTGTAACGGGGCACATACTTGGCAAGGTAGGCCCGGCGGCCTCCACTTCTTTCAACACCCGTGGGTGAAGGTTAAGCGAGAAGCGCCTGAGATTCTGTTCGACGCTTAACGCCCACGGAATCGACCCGATCCGTAGTCATCCGGTCGTGGGAGGACCGGCAGCGGCCGGACTACATCATCGCAGGCGCGCTCAACGTCACCTGATCAGAAAGCCGGGAGGGTATCGGGACGGCTGCCCCGTGCTGCCGGTCTTGCACACAGGCCATCACGATAGGGAATTTCAGGGGCATCACAATGAGGGGTATCGGGGGTTGTCTTTGATGCTTCCACCACCAACACTGATCGAACTGGGCATTGCCTATGGCATTCAACTCCGGGGAGTGAAGTTGCTGGACTATCCATTTTTCCCATCGATTCTTTCAACTATGTATCGCAATTCACGGTCTCGGCATCGACAATCATCCTTAGTTTCGAGACGACGAGCATCCCGGAATTCACTTACGAGTACAAGCATTCATACAGTCGTAAGACGTCTCGTTTCCCAAGGGTTGTGAGACATCTACAAGTGCAGCAGGGAGATACAGACGGCTGTCAGATGTAGCTGCAGATCTGTTCTGCATCGCAGTTACCGGGGTCTGCTGCCTCGATCGTCCTGAAATGTTCCGCGACGGTGGCTCGTAGCGCAGTTAGTTCCGCGATTGTCTTGTCCAGATCGATGAGTTGCTTGCCGAGTATGTCTTGTACTCGGGTGCATGGGGTTGTGCCGCTATCCCGGATGTGGAGAATTCCTTGGATCTGCGCCAGCGTCAGTCCGGCGCCTTGGCAACGGCGGATGAATTCCAGGCGGCTGATCGTGTCGGGGCCATAGTCGCGATAACCATTGGCGGAACGTTCAGCTGGCGGGAGCAGGCCTCGATCCTCGTAGAATCTGATCGTCTTGCTTGTTAGGCCGACAGCAGAAGCGGCCTCTCCTATTCGCATCTGGGTCCTTAATCTCACTCCCGAAAGCTCTTATCCTTCCACGCTACTGGAAGGTTGTGGCCGATCGACAAGATCCCAATCACGAGCTGCGGCCCGGACTTGACCTTCCCGTGCAGGGGAAGGTGCAGACTGAGGACAGCACGCAAATAGAACGATTTTGGGTGTTCACGCAAAAGTAGCTGGAGGACCAATGGCTGGTGCAGCACCGCAGGATTTTGATTTGGCCGTAATTGGTTCGGGCGGCGGAGCCTTTGCTGCCGCGATCCGTGCAACGAATCTGGGCAAGCGGGTCGTGATGATCGAGCGGTCAACAGTGGGCGGGACGTGCGTGAACACTGGCTGCGTGCCCTCAAAGGCCCTGCTGGCCGCCGCTGAAGCCCGGCACGTCGCGTTGGACGGGACTGGACGGTTCCCCGGGATCAGCACCTCGGCCGGCCCTGTGGACATGGGCGCGCTTATGGAAAGCAAGAGGGCACTGGTTGAAGGTATGCGCTCGGATAAGTACGTGGATCTGGCCGCCGATTACGGGTGGGACCTGCGCCATGGCACTGCCGTTTTCGCCGGCACCCCGGAAGAACCGACCTTGGAAATCACAGGACCTGACGGCGCCCGCGACTCCCTGACCGCTGCCCATTATCTCGTCGCAACCGGCTCGGCCCCATGGGCACCGCCGGTGCCGGGACTGGACAAGGTGGATTACCTGACCTCGACCACGGCCATGGAGCTAGACGAGGTCCCTGAGTCTCTGATCGTCTTCGGAGGCGGGTACGTGGCTTTGGAACAGGCGCAGCTTTTTGCCCGCCTCGGATCAAAAGTGACCGTATTGGCCCGCTCCCGGCTTGCCTCGCAGGAGGAACCGGAGGCCTCCCGCGCCCTGGTCAGTGTCTTCGCCGACGAGGGCATCCGGGTAGTCCGCCGCGCAGCAGTAACATCGGTCCGGGCGGACGCGGCCGGCTCCGAGGTCGTCGTCACGGCCACAGTGGCCGGGGCCCAGCAGGAGTTCCGGGCAGAGAAGCTGCTGGTGGCCACCGGCCGCCGCGCCGTGACCGACGGACTGAACCTGGATGCAGTCGGGGTTAAGACCGGTGACACCGGCCAGATCCTGGTCGAGAAAACCCTGGCCAGCTCCAACCCCAGGATCTGGGCGGCCGGGGACGTGACGGGGCACCGGGAATTCGTCTACGTTGCGTCCGCGCACGGGACCTTGATGGCGGAGAACGCCTTTCGAAATGCCGGCCGCGAGGTCGACTACCGGCACCTGCCTCGCGTCACGTTCACCAGCCCGGCCCTGGCCGCGGTAGGTATGACCGACAGGGAAGCCAACGAGGCGGGCATCCGATGCGAGTGCCGGGTGCTGTCGTTAGAGTACGTGCCACGGGCACTGGTGAACCGGGATACCCGCGGCTTCATCAAAATCGTCGCTGAAAGCAGCACCGGGCGCATCCTTGGAATCACAGCGGTCGGCAAGGAAGCCGGAGACCTCGCCGCCGCCGGGGTGTACATCCTCGAGGCCGGCATGACGGTAGACCAGGTAGCGAACCTTTGGTCTCCGTACCTGACCATGGCCGAAGGCATCAAAATCGCCGCGCAATCCTTCACGACCGACGTCTCCAAACTGTCCTGCTGCGCCTCGTAAGGCGCGGTACTCTTCCGTTCGGGTGCCGTGACCGGCAAGTAAACGAGCAAGGGGCGAACTGGAGGGAACATGGAACCGACCAAGGAAGACATCCTGACCGAATACCGGCGGGCACGAGCCGACCTTGATGCGTTGCTGTCGGGCGCCACAGCCGCCGAGCTTGGCCGCAAGAGCAACGGCACCAAGTGGACAAATGAGGAACTACTCTTCCACATGGTCTTCGGCTACATGGTCGTCCGCGCACTGCTCCCGCTAGTCCACCTCATCAGTCGACTGCCAAGTGGCGCCGGCAGTGCCTTCGCTTCACTCTTAAACGCGGGCACCCGCCCCTTTCACATCGTGAATTACTGGGGCTCCCGGGCTGCAGCCCTGTACTTCAACAACCGACGGATGTCCGCGAGACTGGACAAGACCATCCGCGCCATCACACGCAGGATGGACCGCTGAGCACTCTGCCTCGTTTGCCTGCTCGAGAAGATCGCCCCGGTGCAGACCAGTAACCGGTGAGTAAGGCAAAATCACGGCAAAGAGTTTTCCGCTGGGTGGTGTCTGCAAGCCTTCGGTATTTGGCTGGGCAGTCAAGCCTCCGTTGACTCGCTCCGGGCGGTGCGCCGGGTTGCGAAACGAGCCTCATGGATGCCCAGCCCGGCGGCCGGGTCTCCCCGCTCCTATGCGTTGGCGCCCTTGGCTGGCCGGGTCTGAGCCTGTTGTTTGTTCAGGACTTTTTGTCCGTGCCGGGTCAGTCCGCGAGGTTTGTAGACGGACAGGATACTTGTGATGAGCAGTGCCAGTATCGCCGCTCCGGCGTCGGCGACGAGTTGGATCCTCATTCCGTTCATGTCTGAGGGCCCGAGGTCTGCTGCCAGGGCCATTTTGGCCATTGCGGTGACCGGTTGCAGATGTACGAGCAACAGGGCCGTGGCCAGGGCGGTGATGATGAGTTTGATCAGGACCCAGTAGTGCCGGAACAGGCCCCACACGGTGCCAAGGCCCTGGACGATGCCGGAGATCAGGGAGGCCAGGCTGAGCGGGAAGATGATCATCCAGCCGATGAGGTTCATTCCCGTGTAGGCCGCACGGACCAGCTGCGGGTCCGCGGACGTCAGGCCGGCGATTGCCAGGACCAGGAACGCGGCGATGGCGCCGAGCCAGCCCACGGAGGAGAGGATGTGGACGGTCAGGGCTGCCTTGCGCACCGCGGGGGGCATGAGTTTCATGGTGTGTGGTTCATGACCGTTCCGCCGCTGAGGTGTATGACCACAATGGCGACCACCAGCACGGCAGCAGCGACCAGAAATCCCTTCACCCACCGCGGCGTCTTGTGCCGTGGGGTTTCTCTGCTCTCAGTGCCTGAATCGGGGTTGGGCGCGGGGTGTGTCATGATGATCCTTCGATAAGTTTTGTAAAACAGTATGTATCGGAACCGCCATTGTGTCTAATGGGTGTCAGGTTGTAGCATTCGGGTATGCCAAGGCTTTGGAATGAGACGATCGAGACCCACAGGGACGCTGTGCGTGGTGCCGTTCTTGACGCCGCTGCGCGCCTTTTTGCCGGTTACGGCACGTTGGGGGTCACGATGTCTGCGATCGCCCAGGAGGCGGGTATCGGCCGGGCGACCCTTTACAAGTACTTCCCGGACGTGGAGTCCATCCTGCTGGCCTGGCATGAGCGCCAGATGCAGGCGCATCTGGATGAGCTGCTCCGCATCAAAGATCAGACTGCCGGCGCCGCGCAGCGGCTCGAGGCCGTTTTACGTGCCTATGCTTTCCTGTCCCGCTCGGGCCGCGATGATGCCAACGCGGCCCGCCTGCATCAGGCAGGACACGCAGGGCAGGCTCAGCAACACCTTCAGGACCTGCTCGCAGAGCTCATTGAAGAGGGGGCGGACGCGGCGGCTTTCCGCACGGACGTTGCCCCGGACGAGCTCGCGGCCTTTTGTCTGCATGCCCTTGGAGCTGCAACTGAAATGACTTCGCATGAGGCGGTGCTCAGGCTCGTCAAAGTCACCATAGGCGCCCTGCATCCCGCCCATTCTTCGGGTGCCTGAGGTGAAGGCCCGCGCTGTGGCGGGCCTTCACGATGATGGTTCAGCGGCTGATCAAGGCTCTTAGTCAGCCGAGGGACTTGAGGAGTTCATTGCAGGCGGCCTCGCAGCGCCGGCACGCCTCGGCGCAGATCCTGCAGTGCTCGTGCATGCCGGAGTGCTGTTCGCATTCATCACCGCAGGCTTTGCATACGGTGGCGCAGGCCTGGAGAACGGCGCGGGTGATGTTGGCGTCGTAGCCGGTATGGCGGGAGAGAATGTTGCCTGTTGTGGTGCATATGTCGGCGCAGTCCAGGTCGGTGCGGATGCATTTGGTCAGTTCGGCCACCATGTCCTCGCTCAGACATGCATCAGCGCAGGCTGTACAGGCTTGTGCGCAGTCAAAACAGGCCGCGATGCATTCGGCCAGCTTGTGCGGGTCGATGCCGCCAAGGTCCTTGGGGTAGGCGTCGAGCAGTTTGTGAGTGGTTCCGTGCGTCATTGTGTACTCTCTTCCAAAGGTTTGAGTAGCTGATAATGTTCCGGCCGCGCATGAATTTGTTTGTGCGGGGGGTCCGGGCCTGGGTTCCTGTGCGCCTCCTTTCCACTCCTCCTTGTGCTGTTATGCGCCAGTATGGCTGTCCTTTTGCTGGTAGTAACGCTCCTTCCAGTCCGGGAGCCGGCTTTGCCTATGGACCTTTAGTGCCCGTTCTTTTGCCCGGTAGGAGGTGAGTGCTGCGCGGGGACGTCCGGCGGCTTTGAACAGGTCAGCCGCCCACTCGAACTCGGCTGCGGCAGCGAGGTGAAGGCCTTCATCAAAAAGCCGTCGCCCGATCTGATGGCGGACCTGGGCTTCCCTGAATGTCGTGCGTGCAGCGCGCAGGGCACGTTCCTGCACTTGGGCCGCGTCCCGCCAGCGGTACAGCCGCTGATAGGCGTAGGCCAGCACGAGCAGGGCCCGGAACGGGTCCTCGGAGGCGGCCAGCAGTTGTTCAGCTTCGCTGACCGCTTCTTCACCACGTCCCAGCAGGGATAGAACCCACACGCGTTCCAGGTCGGTGCACTCTTCCAGCCGGGCTTCGACTGCATCCCGGTCCACCACAACGTCCCGCAGCGTCCCAGGGTCCACGAACCAGATCCTCTCCTGGTGCTCCATCACTGGGCCGCCTATACTGCCGTGGCCATCAGCTGCAGACTTCGGGTGTGGTCATCTGACAGCGTCGGGGGCCTGGAACACCACACCGCCGTCCGTGGAGACGAGAATCCCTTCGGTGGTGGCGGCCCAGATTGTTGGTTTGTCGCCCGTCTTTTTCACGGCGGTGATCGCCTGGACCTCCCCGTCGATCCGGCCTGTCTGGGTCCAGGTACTGCCGGTGTCTGCTGAGTATTGGACTGAACCGTCGGGTTCGATGCCGATGACTTCGGTGCCGCCGGCGAACGCGACGAATTGGATGATGGGGGCTGCCTCGTTCAGTTCCCAGGTTTTCCCGCCGTCGGTGGAGCGCTGGAGCCCGTCGCGGGTGGTGGCCAGAACGGTGTCGGTTTCCGGGTTTCCGGCCAGGACAGCTGGGACGAACTCGGCGGTGGCAGGGGACCAGGTTTTTCCGTCCGGGCTGGTCAGCAGTGTTCCGTCGTGGGCGACGATTCCGGATTTGGTGACCGCGAGGGCGTGGAAGTCCGATTCGCCTTGGCGGGAGAGCTGCTCCCAGCTTTTGCCGCCGTCCACGGATTTGACCAGGCCCATGGGGTTGGGCAGGCCCGAGCCGGGGCCAGGGTGTCCGGAAGCATAGAACACGCCCTGGTCAGCTGCTGTCGTAAAGCCCATCAGGTCGTTGGTGTCTCCGATCTTTGTGGCGGGGGACTTGGTGAGGTCGAACAAGCCGTCATGGGTAGCAAGCAGGACCTGATCTGTTGTGGGATTCACGCTCAGGCCGTGGACGTGCGAGCTGGGAAGGCCAGCCGCGGCAGTAGTAGATGCGGTGCCGGTTGTTGTGCCGGAGGCACAGGCGGACAGGGTCAGCAGGAGGGCGGCGGCCGCGGTGAATCCAGCGGCGGGACGGCCTCGGTTTATAAGGTGCAGGGGCACGGGAACTCCAGAGTGGTCCGGGAAATGGGTTTGGGGGAGGCGCCGGCCCCGCAGGGAACGGGGCCGGTGCCGGGTGGTGTGCTCGCTAGAGGGTGGCCAGCAGGTCTTTCATTTCCTGGATTTCGGCTTCCTGGTCACTGACGATGTCCTTGCTGAGCTGGACCGCGTCAGCGTTCTTTCCGTCGGTGGTTTCGGTCCTGGCCATCATTACCGCGCCTTCGTGGTGGGCGATCATCTGGGTCAGGAACAGCTTTGCTGCCTCGGTGCCCTGCGCGGCCTCAAGCTTGGCCATGTCCTCCTCGCCCATCATCCCGGACATGCTGTGCCCGGAAGGCATGGTGGTGGGCATCGCGGTGGGCTGTCCCCAGCTTTCAAGCCAGCCGGTCATCTTCTCGATTTCCGGTCCCTGCGCGGCCTTGATCTTGGTGGCCAGCTCCGTCACGGCGGCGGGAATGCCTTCTTTTTTGAGCATGGTCTCGCTCATCGTCACGGCCTGCGTGTGGTGCGGGATCATCATCTGCGCGAACATGGTGTCCGCGTCATTGAACTCAGCCGAAGCTGCGGCCGAGGTTGCCGACGCTGAACCCGAGGGCATCGTCGAGCCGCCGTGGTTCATGCCGGGCATGCTGCTGGTCGCCGGACTTCCGGCTTCTGTGCCAGCGGCGCAGCCGGCGAGGGCGATTGCTGCTGCGATCGCGGCAGCGGAAATGGTCAGGGTCTTCTTCATCATGAAAAATCAGGGTCCTCAAAAGTATCAGCGGCGCGTAGCGCCTGTGGGATTGCATGCAGTGACGGCCCCCGAGCGGGGGCGGCCTGTTTTATGCGTGCCGAGGTAGCTCGAAGCCGCGCCGGGAAGGACACGGCGCGTCGTGCTGGTTTACGTCCGGCTGATACAGAGGTCACCGGGAGAAGGGCTGCCCGGTGAGTAGGAATAGTTCGTGCTGGCTGCCGCCGCCGCACCAAAGTCCGGTAAGGCATAGGGCGCTGTTCCCGGCGCAGGGGCCGAAAGCGAGGTGCTTCCCGGGGACAGCACGCAGGCGTTGCCGCCGGCGGACATCTCGGGGCAGGACCCGTCAGGGGCGCAGGACGAAGACGCCCCCGCTGCCGCTTGGGCAACCACCGCCCCGTCCGTGGACATCCCCGGTGGTTGGGAGTGGCCGGCGGGAAGGCTTTCCAGGTGCACGGATGACTGGGCCGCCGGCGCCGGCATGCTGTTCGCGGCGCTCATATGGTGCGCGCCGGTGATGATGTGCATGCCGAAGATACCGGCGATGATGGCCAGGGCCGCCGTCAGGAAGCCTGCACGAAGGAAGAACGCGCTGAAGGGTCCACGAGATAATGAGTTCACAATGTTTCCTCCCTTCCGTGCAGGCTGTCCAGAGCCTTAAGCCTACCGGCATGCCGGGTCACAGCCTCTTGTTCAACGTGCCTGGGAGGGATTGAGTTTCACGCTCCGCAGCAACTGGGCGTTCAGTGCCACCACAATCGTGGACACGGATCAGCACGGCCCCTGCTGCCAGGGGAGGCCTGGGGAGGTCAGTTGCTGATGAGTGTGTAGCCGGCGGAGGTAACAGCCTCCCGCACAGCGGAGTCGTCGGCTTTGCCGCCGACAGTCAGACGGGAACGGCAGCCCGGAACAAGGTCAACAGAGGCAGACTCCACACCCTCAAGGGCGGACACGGCCTTCTGGACGGTCTGCACGCAATGCAAGCAGGCCAGGCCCTCGACTGCAAATACGGCGCCGTTGGCGCCGACATCTGTGGCGGGCGCGGAGGAAGCTTCGGTTGAGCAGCAGGAGCAGCCCGAGGCGGCTGAAACGAGAGGCCGTTCGGTACGGATTTCAGTTCCACACATGTCAGTTTCCATTCCTTGAAGACGAAGGATCGATGGTCGCTGGGGTAGAACGGCTGTGAAAGGCGGCGTGGGGCACCGGCCGGGACATACCACTTCACTGACAACACCTCGAATATACCCCCGCGCGGGGTATAGTACGCAAGCCCCTGAACCCAAGGGGTTCCGACAGGCCGTTATGCAAATGTGACAAAATGGGGCTGCTGCCTCCCGGCAGGCCCCTGCCAACTGCTCATTCGCTTTCTGCATGCCACGCTTGCTGGTCCACCCATCGGTATGCTGAAAGGCGTCGATGACGTCCTGGTACGCCAGGTAAGTGACGTCCAAAGCAGTGTGATCGTCGTGGTCGGCCCGCTGGCGTTCCAGCCAGGCGGAGCCCGGCCGGGGGCATCCTGACGGTCTCAGATCGAGAGTCGTCACAGCCGAGTGACAGTCCCAAAACCAAGGAGAAGCATCCATGAACAAGAACGAGCTGGCCCAGTTGGGCCTCGACACGGATGGCCTTACGCCTGACGCCGACTACGTCCCGAACCCCTTCACCGCCGATGACGGTGTGCAGGTCGACCTCGTGTACCGCGCGTACCTGCAGCTCGAGCAGATTAACGCGCTGGGCGGTATCAGCCTGCTCGGCGGCTCGCGCGAGCGGCTGGAGGACATTTATGGCGGACTTGAGGACGGCATGGACCTGATGACGGCGGTGGCGCGCTTTGGCGACGATGAGCAGCAGCAGCGCGCCCAGCAGCTCATCGCGGCAGGGAAGATCAGCGGCTCCTGACAGGCCTCGACGGAACCCCGACAGCCCAGGCTGTCGGGGTTCTTTCTTTTCGTCATGCCTTCCATAGCCGCTCATTATCGGTCCATGCCCCGGCTGCTGTCTCCTGGCAGACTCATGCGCCTGAACGGTCATAAGGCCGATCCTGACGTGCATGTGGTGATCGCACCGTTCTGCCTGAGATTGCAAGGATCGCAGTACCGTCGATCACGCCGTTATTCGCATTCCTCCGGGCGCGGGCAAGACCATGCTGGCGGAAAGGCTGCCCGGCCTGCTGCCGGACCTTGCCGACAACGAAGCAATGGAAGTCACCGCCATCCACTCGCTGTGCGGCCTTCCCTCGTCCGCCGTGCAACTCCTGCGTCGTCCGCCGTTTGAGAACCCTCACCATTCAGCTACGGCAGCCGCCATCATCGGCGGTGGATCAGGACTGCCGCGCCCCGGTGCCGCATCGCGGGCGCACAGGGGTGTCCTGTTCCTTGACGAAGCGCCCGAATACGAACGCCGTGTCCTGGACGCGTTGAGGCAACCGCTGGAAAGCGGAGAACTCGTGATCCACCGTTCCGCGGGGACGGCCGCTTATCCTGCCCGCTTCCAGCTGGTCCTTGCCGCCAACCCGTGTCCCTGCGGCAAAGCGTCAGGCAAGGGCCTTGAGTGCACGTGTACGCCAATGATGCGCCGGCGGTATGTGGCCAGGATGTCCGGCCCGCTTCTTGACCGTGTGGATATCCAGTTGCAGGTGGAACGGGTCTCGCTGGCCGACTTCGGCCAGGCGGGGGCGGAAGAGAACACTGCTGCCGTGGCCGCACGGGTATGCGATGCCCGGACCCGGCAGGCGGAACGGCTGCGGCCGCTGGGGCTGGAAACCAATTCACAGGTGCCCGGCCGGATCTTGCGCGGGGCTTTGCGCCTGCCGGCCACGGCCACACGGATCCTGGACCACTCCCTGGAACGGGGTGTGCTGACAGCCAGGGGCTACGACAGGGTCCTGCGGCTCGCCTGGACACTGGCGGACCTGTCACAACGGGACACCCCGGACACTAATGACATCGGCCAGGCCCTGGGCCTGCGGCAGGCTGCCTCGGCGGCGGCGTGAAGGACGGTACAAATGGATAACGAACGGATCGCCCGGGCCGCGCTGTCGCGGCTCATGGAACCCCAGGACGCCGCCGGACTGGCGCTTGTGCAGGCAACAGGCGCCCGGGACGCCCTGCAGATCGCCACGGGCAAGGCTGCTGCCGGACCGGCGCTGGAACAGGAAATCACCGGCATTCTGGCGGACAATGGCGCCGCTACCAGCTGGGGCGGAATGGCGGCAGCCCTCAAACGCTGGGCACCGCGCATCCCGGATCTGGAACCTGAGCGCGACCTTGCCACCATGGCGCGGCTCGGCGGCCGGGTGATTATCCCGTCGGACGATCTCTGGCCCGGCCAGCTGGGGGACCTCGGAGTCCACGAACCCATCTGCCTCTGGTGGCGTGGCGTGGAACAGGAGTTGCCCGGCCCCTCGCGAAGCGTGGCACTGGTTGGTTCGCGCGACAGCACCAGCTACGGTGCCTCGGTCACCGGGGACCTTGCCTACTCTCTGGCCCAGCGCGGCTTCACGATTGTGTCCGGAGGGGCGTACGGCATCGACGCGCACGCGCACAGGGCGGCGTTGGCCGGGGGATCCGGAGCGGTGCCCACCATTGCTGTTATGGCCGGCGGCGTGGACCGCTTCTACCCGGCAGGAAACGAGGATCTTCTACGTGCTGTCTGCAACCAGGGGGCGGTGCTGGCCGAAGTACCGCCCGGATCGGCGCCAACACGTTACCGGTTTCTTCAACGGAACAGGCTAATCGCCGCGCTGGCGGCCGTGACCGTAGTGGTGGAAGCCCGGTGGCGTTCCGGAGCGCTGAACACTGCCCACCACGCCGAGAGCCTGGGCAGGGCGGTCGGAGCTGTGCCGGGTTCTGTGCACAGCGCAAACTCTGCCGGCTGTCATCGGCTGCTCCGTGATGGCGGTGCAGTCTGCGTGACCGACGCAGCCGAGATCGCCGAACTGGCGTCACCCAGCGGTGACGGGCTTGCTGAGCCCGGATCGGCGCGTGACAAAGTACAGGACGGCCTCACGCTGGAGGATCTGATCCTCCTCGATGCCCTGCCCCTCCGCTCCACAACGTCGGTGGACAAGCTGTGCGCTGTCGCGGGCCTCAGTGCCGACTCCGTGCGCGCAGGGCTGGGCAGGCTCGGGCTGCTGGGGCTGGCCGTCTCTGAGAGGGGCGGCTGGAAACGTGCCAAGGCCTCCGGATAGATTCCGGAGGGTCTCCTGTGTCCCTGGCCGGATTGGCGGGAAAATTCTGGGACAGTATAGGCGTGGAGAATCAGGAACTGCCCCCGGCGTATGAGCAGGCACTCGCGGGCTTTGGCCGGTATCTTGAGGCGGAGCGTGCACGGTCTGCACACACACGGCGCGCCTACCTCTCCGACCTGCGGAGCCTCCTTGAATACGCCGTCTCAGAGGGCCTCACCGATCTGCCGGGACTGGATCTGACGACTCTCCGAGGCTGGCTGGGGGCACAGAGCCAGGCCGGGATGTCCCGGTCCACCCTGGCCCGGCGATCGGCCACTGCACGGTCCTTCACCACGTGGGCGCTGCGGGAAGAAATCATCACGGTGGACCCCGCCCTCCGGTTGAGGGCGCCCAAAGCAGAAAAATCACTGCCCGGGGTTCTGCAGTCCCAACAGCTTGTACGGCTGTTGACCGGCCTTGAGCAAGCCGCCGCCGAAGGCTCGCCGATTCCGGTGCGCAACCGCGCCATAGTGGAAGTCCTCTACGCAACCGGGCTGCGCGTGGGGGAGTTGGCGGGCCTGGATGTGGACGACCTCAACCCGGACCGCCGCACCCTGCGCGTGGTTGGCAAGGGCAACAAGGAGCGGACCGTCCCCTACGGAGTTCCGGCCGCGGTCGCTGTGGACGACTGGCTCCGCCGGGGCCGGCCGTCCCTGGCCAACGGGCACAGCGGTCCGGCGCTGTTTCTGGGCTCCCGGGGCAACCGCGTTGACCAGCGCCAGGTCCGGACGGTGGTCAAGGACCTCTTCGAGGCCTTGGGCGACACCTCCGCCACCGGCCCGCATGCTCTCAGGCACTCCGCCGCCACACATCTCCTGGATGGCGGCGCGGACCTCCGTGCGGTCCAGGAGATCCTGGGCCACAGCAGCCTGGCCACAACCCAGATCTACACGCATGTGTCGGTGGAACGGCTCCGGAAGAGCTACCAGCAGGCCCATCCGAGGGCCTGACAGCCATCACTTTTTCCCGCAGTGACGGCAAACAACGCTTCATGTCGGGTGTGGCGAATCGCACTGGCGTAATTACGCGGTGTACGGCACAATAAGAGTCACGTCCGGCAACTTTCAAGTTTCGCTTGAAGCTCTTCGCTTTGTGCGTCACAGCAAGTCTGGACTTAGTTTAATAATCAGTAAAGGAACACCGCCGCTGGACAGACAGCACGGGCAGTTTCATCCAGGCAGAGGTCGTTGGGGAAGACGTACCTACAGCTATGGAGGATGGAATGTCTGTTGCAATGACCCGCGGTGTGCTGTTCGTTCACTCGGCCCCTACGGCACTGTGCCCGCATGTCGAGTGGGCCATTGGATCCGTCGTGGATAAGCGAACGGATCTTGAGTGGACCCCTCAACCTGCCGCGCCCGGAATGTTCCGTGCTGAGCTCTCCTGGACGGGGGCCCCGGGGACCGGTTCCCTGCTGGCATCCTCCCTCCGTGGCTGGGCTCATCTGCGCTACGAGGTCACGGAGGAACCGAGCCAGGGCGTCGACGGCGGCCGCTGGTCCCATACCCCTGAACTCGGAATCTTCCATGCCACCACGGACGTTCACGGCAACATCATGGTCTCAGAGGACAGGATCCGCTACGCCTATGAATCAGGCGCTGGCGACCCTTCTGCCGTGTACCACGAACTTTCCCTTGCGCTCGGTGAGGCCTGGGACGAGGAACTTGAGCCGTTCCGCCACGCAGCCGAGGGTGCCCCGGTCCGCTGGCTGCACCAGGTCGGCTGACCGCCGTCCAGTCACTCCGCCAGTAACGCCACGGCGGACGCGGTCCCCTGCACCGAAGCGGTAAGCACCACGGCAGAGAATTACCATGTTCCATAGCAAAAGGAGGCCCCGCGCCTGTGCAGTGCACAGGCGCGGGGCCTCCTTCCGCATCAGCGGAAACCGGGGTTAGACGCTGCGGATGGCGATGACGGCGTTGTGGCCGCCAAAGCCGAAGGAGTTGCTGAGCGCGACAATGTCGCCGGCGGGCAGTTCGCGCGGCGTCTTAGTGACAACGTCCAGGGGGATCTCGGGATCCTGGTTCTCGAGGTTGATGGTCACCGGAGCCTTTCGTTCGTAGACGGCCAGCACCGTGAGTACTGCTTCGACGGCGCCCGAAGCGCCCAGGAGGTGGCCCATCTGCGACTTGGTGGCGGAGACCGCAACGTTGTCGATGTGGTTGCCCAGGGCGGCACGGAGCGCCGTGTACTCGGGCTTGTCACCGACCGGGGTGGAGGTGGCGTGCGCGTTGACGTGGACCACGTCTTCGGCCTGGATGCGGCCGTCGAACATGGCTGCCTTCAGGGCACGGGTGGCACCGAGGCCCTGGGGGTCCGGAGCCGTGATGTGGTAGGCATCCGCAGTCACGGACGTGCCGGCAAGTTCACCGTAGATGCGCGCGCCCCGGGCGAGGGCGTGTTCCTCGGCCTCCAGGACCAGCGCACCGGCGCCTTCGCCCATCACGAAGCCGTCGCGTCCCATGTCGTAGGGGCGTGAGGCGCCTTGGGGATCGTCATTGCGGCGGGAGAGTGCCTGCATGGAGGCGAATGCTGCGAGGGGCATGGGGTGGATGGCCGCCTCTGCGCCGCCGCACATGACCACGTCGGCCTTGCCGGAACGGATCAGATCCAGGCCCAGGTGAAGGGCCTCGGTGCCGGAAGCGCAAGCGGAAACAGGCGTGTGGGCACCGGCGCGGGCACCCAGGTCGAGGCTGACGGCCGCGGCGACGCCGTTGGGCATCAGCATGGGCACGGTCATGGGGAGGACGCGGCGGGGGCCCTTTTCCTTGAGGGTGTCCCAGGCGTCCAGCAGGGTCCAGACACCGCCGATGCCGGTGGCGAAGGCCACGGCGAGGCGGTCGGGGTCAATTTCCGTGATGCCGGAATCGGCCCATGCCTCGCGGGAAGCCACAACACCGAACTGCGTGGAGGGGTCCATCCGCTTGGCCTCAACGCGGCTCAGCACATCCAGGGCCGGCACAGTGCAACGTGCGGCGAAGTGGACGGGCAGTTCGTACTTGGCGACCCAGTCGTCCTCCAGGGTGCGTGCACCGGAGACGCCCTTCAGCGCGTTGCTCCACATGGTTGGTACGTCGCCGCCGATGGGCGTGGTGGCACCCAGACCGGTAATGACTACTTTGCGTGTCATTGGATCACTCTCTGTCGCTGGGCAGGCCGTGTCCGGTAACTCCGGCGGGGTCCCGCATGTTGGGCAAATGGCTGCCCGGAAAAATGTGGTGGACTGCCGGCCGCAGAAAAGCAGGCCGGCAGTCCTGTCAACCGTAAGTGGCTGAAGACTTGGCTAGGCCTGTGCGCCGGCGATGAAGCTGACAGCGTCGCCCACGGTCTTGAGGTTCTTGACCTCTTCGTCCGGGATACGCACGCCGAACTTTTCTTCGGCGTTGACCACAATGGTCATCATGGAGATGGAGTCGATGTCCAGGTCCTCGGTGAAGGACTTGTCCAGCTCCACAGCCTCGGGGGCGAGGCCGGTTTCTTCGTTGACGATTTCGGCCAAACCGGCCAGGATCTCTTCGTTGCTAGCCATTGACGGCTCCTTTTCTTGTTATTGCCGGCAGGAAGTGCCGGAAACGGTTCAGCCCGCGGGTGCGGACTGTATGGGACGTTCCTAAGGAAGGACGATAACCTGGGCGCCGAAGACCAGGCCGGCGCCGAAGCCGATCTGGAGGGCGAGGCCGCCGCTGAGCTCAGGCTTTTCCTGGAGCAGGCGGTGGGTTGCCAGGGGAATGGAGGCCGCGGAGGTGTTGCCGGCGTCGGCGATGTCTCGGGCCACGGTGACGGACTCGGGCAGCTTGAGCTTCTTCACCATCTCGTCGATGATGCGCATGTTGGCCTGGTGCGGGATGAACGCGACCAGGTCTTCCGCCTTGACGCCGGCGGCCTCAAGGGCCTGCTCGGCCATTTTGGCCATTTCCCAGACCGCCCAGCGGAAGACCGTCTGTCCGTCCTGGCGAAGTGTGGGGTACAGCTCCTGCGCTTCTTCCAGGAGGGCGAAGTCGCCGGACTCATCCGACTGACGGGCAGCCATGCTCAGGTCGCGGACGTCCAGTATGGAACGCGTCATACCGATGGCGTCCCATTTGCTTCCGTCCGAACCCCACACTGAGGGGCCGATGCCGGGGGTGTCGGAGGGGCCGATGACAACGGCGCCTGCGCCGTCACCCAGGAGGAAGGAGATGGTGCGTTCCCGGTTGTCGATGACATCCGAAAGCTTTTCCGCCCCGACCACAAGGACATAGGTGGCGGTACCGGAACGGACCAGGGCATCAGCCTGGGCGATCCCGTAGCAGTAACCGGCACACGCGGCCGAGATGTCGAAGGCGGGGGCCGGCGTCGCACCGATGCGATCAGCCAGGGCGGCAGCAGCCGACGGCGTGGCATACGGGTGAGTCACCGTGGAAACGATCACGGCACCGAGCTGTGAGGCTTCGATGCCTGCCTTCTGCAGGGCCTCCCGGGCTGCGCCTTCGGCCATGTCGATGACGCTGACATCGGCGGCGGCGCGGTGGCGGGTGATGATGCCGGTCCGCTGGCGGATCCATTCGTCCGAGGAGTCAATCCATTGGCAGACGTCCTCGTTGGTGACGATGACATCCGGCCGGAACGCGCCCAGGCCGAGGATGCGGCTGTACTGGTTGACCGGAAGCTGGTTCAGCGTGGGAACGCTCATGCATTTCCCTCCAATTCTGCGAAGAGTGCCAGTGCGGCCGTGAGGTCGTCCGGGGTTTTGACTGCAACTGTTTTGACGCCGGGCATGCCGCGCTTCGCCAGCCCGGCCAGTGTGCCTGCGGGCGCCAGTTCAATCACACCGGTGACGCCGCGCTGTACGAGGGTTTCCATGCACAGATCCCAGCGGACCGGCCTGGAGACCTGGGCGATGAGGCTCTCGACGGCGGCATCGCCGTCAGTCACTTCGCGGCCGTCGAAATTGGACAGCAAGGGCACCAGCGGCTTCTGCGGCTTGAGGTGCGGCTTCAGCGCCTCAAGCGCGCTGACTGCGGGCTGCATGTGCGAAGTATGGAAAGCTCCGGCCACCTTCAGGGGGATGACGCGTGCCTTGGCAGGAGGGTTCTCCGCAAGGGACTTGAGTTGTTCAAAGGTGCCCGCGGCTACGGTCTGGCCGGCGCCGTTGACGTTGGCGGGAGTTGCACCCGCGGCCTCAATGGCGGCCAGGACCTCGGCCGGGTCCCCTCCTACCACGGCACTCATGCCGGTGGGCGTCACGGCTGCGGCTGCAGCCATGCCGTTGGCCCGTTCACGGACGAACGTCATGGCCTCATTCTCGGTGAGCACACCGGCCAGGGCGGCGGCGGTGATCTCACCCACCGAGTGGCCGGCAAGGATCACGGGAAGTGAGCCTAGTTCGACGTCGAAGAGGGACGCGGCGGCTACCAGCCCGGCGGCAACGATCAGGGGCTGCGCAACGGCGGTGTCCTTGATTGTTTCTTCATCGGAGGTGGTCCCGTGAGCAGTCAGGTCGATGCCTGCAATCTCGCTAAGGGAGGCCAGCTGGCCTGCTACCGAAGGCAGTTCCAGCCAAGGGGCCAGAAAACCCGGGGTCTGTGAGCCCTGTCCAGGGCAGACTATTGCAAGCACGTATCCAGCTTTCCAAATTACTGTGTCATCCAGCGGTGTTTCTCTGCACCAAGCTCAAGGGGTCAGATTGTAGGAAGTCTACAACCACTCAGACCTGATTCCGCGCCGGATGACGTTCGGCGGGCGCTTTTGGCGGCGCTGAAAGCCGTCCCACCACAAGGGCCGCCTGCAGCACAAACGCCTCGCGGGGAAGCAGCGGATCCCAGCCCGTAACATCGCAGACCCGCTTGAGCCGGTACCTCACGGTGTTGGCGTGGACAAACAGTTCCCGTGCCGTCGCCTCAAGGGAGTGGCCCAGTTCGAGGTAGGTTCCCAGGGTTTCCACCAGCCCGTTTGAGGCGGCAACAAGTGGGCGGTAGATGTTCTTGACCAGGGAACGCCGCGCGGCTTCGTCACCGGAAATGACGCGTTCCGGCAGCAGGTCGTCGGCGGCTACCGGCCGGGGCGCGGAAGGCCAGGCCCGCGCGGCGGTGAGGCCGGCAAAAGCAGACTGGGCCGAGCTGCTGGCTTCCAGCAGGGACCCTGCTTCCGGGCCATAGACCACCGGTCCCGGGGCGAACATTTCGCTGAGCTTCTGGTACGCGGTTTCGCGGTCCTGGACACCGCCCAGGATCAGGATCAGCCGGTCGCCCTGTATGCCCACCAGCGCGTCTTCCGCGTAGCGGCCTGCCAGCCGGCGCAGTTCGCTGACGTAACTGGCGCTCGGTTCCGATGGCGAATTCCCCACCATGACAGTGAACCGCTCCTGGGCTTTCCAACCGAGCGCTGCAATCCTGGACCGGAGGGCATCGGTGTTTTCACCGCGGAGGATGGCGTCCACGATCAACGCTTCCAGCCGGGTGTCCCACGATCCGCGCGACTCAGCTGCCCTGGCGTAGACATCCGCAGCGGCGAAGGCCACCTCACGGGAGTACCGAAGGACCGCTTCGCGCAGGGAGGGCTGGTCCGCTTCCGGCGCGATGACCGGCACCTGGTCTTCCACCACCTCCACCACGATCCGGATGAGCTGAAGGGCCTTCTGCAGGCTGATGGACCGGGTCAGTTCTGTGGGGGCAGTCCCGAAGACGTCGGTGAGGATCCACGACGGCGAGCTGGGACGCTCGTACCAGGTGACAAACGCTGCGATGCCGTTCTGTGCCACCATGCCCAGGGCCGAGCGCTCTTCCGAGCTGAGCCGGGAGTACCAGGGGAGCGACTTCTCCAGCTGGCGAAGCGTGGTGGTGGACAGCTGGCCAACACTTGCCCGGAGCTTCTTCAGGGTTTCGGATTTCTCCGGAGTGGTGCTGCGCGAGGTTGGCTTGCGCTTCGCAGTAGGGGTGGTGGGCTCAGGCATCTTCTGAGCATACGGTGCCCGCCGCCCAAGCTCCATTTGTGCAAAGGCTACAACGCGGGTGGAGCCGCGTCACAGCCCGGCGCTGCGCGGGGGAAGCCGGCAGACGACGACGGCGGCCCTCACCTTCGGGTGGGGGCCGCCGTCGTCGTTCATTTCCGCTGCCGGAACCTCAGCAGGAATTGCCTCAGGATTCGCCGCCTGCGTTGCCGGTGGAACCGGCATTGACGTTGTGCAGGCGGTACTTCTCGATGGCCTGGGCCGGAGCCTGGGCATCGACTTCACCGCGGCGCGACAACATCTCCAGGGAACGGACCACGATGGAGTGGATGTCGTTCTTGAAGAAGCGGCGGGCTGCTGCGCGGGTGTCGGAGAAGCCGAAGCCGTCTGCGCCGAGGGTTGCGAATTCGTTGGGGACGAATTGGCGGATCTGGTCCGGGACGGCTTTCATGTAGTCCGAGACGGCGACTACGGGGCCGGTGGCGCCTGCGAGCTGGGCGGTCACGAAGGGTACGCGGGCGGGTTTGCCCGGGTTCAGGAACGCTTCTTCCTCGGCGGCCATGCCGTCGCGGCGCAGTTCGTTCCAGGACGTGACGGACCAGACATCTGCTGAGACGCCCCAGTCTTCGGCGAGGAGCCGCTGGGCTTCGATGGCCCAGGGGACGGAGACGCCGGAGGCCAGGATCTGGGTGCGGGGACCGTCGATCTTGGCCGGTGCCACCAGGTAGATGCCCTTCAGGACCCCTTCAACATCAAGGTCCTCGGGCTCCGCGGGCTGGGTGATCGGCTCGTTGTAGACCGTCAGGTAATACATGAGGTTACGGTCTTCAGAGTCCGGCCCGTACATGCGTTCGATGCCGTCGCGGATGATGTGGCCCATTTCGTACCCGTAGGCGGGGTCGTAGGTGACCACGGCGGGGTTGGTGGAGGCCAGCAGCGGGGAATGGCCGTCGGCGTGCTGGAGGCCTTCACCGGTGAGGGTGGTCCGGCCGGCGGTGGCGCCGATGATGAAGCCGCGGGCCATCTGGTCACCGGCTGCCCAGAAGGCGTCGCCGGTGCGTTGGAAGCCGAACATGGAGTAGAACACGTAGACCGGGATCAGCGGCACCCCGTGGGTGGCGTAGGCGGTGCCGGCGGCGGTGAACGCTGCGACGGCGCCGGCTTCGTTGATGCCGGGGTGGATCAGCTGGCCCTGGGCCGATTCTTTGTAGGCCAGGACCAGGTCCCGGTCCACGGAGAGGTAGTTCTGGCCCTTGGGGTTGTAGATCTTGGCCGTGGGGAAGAACGCGTCCATGCCGAACGTGCGGGCTTCATCGGGGATGATCGGGGCGATGTGCTTACCGAAGTTCTTGTCCCGCATGAGGTCCTTGAGGAGCCGGACGAACGCCATGGTGGTCGCGGCCTGCTGCTTGCCGCTGCCGCGCTTGGCCACCTCATAGGACTTGGCGTCCGGGAGGGTGATGTCCTGGTGCTTGGAGCGGCGCTCCGGCACGGCGCCACCGAGCTCGGCCCGGCGCTCCATCATGTACTTGATTTCCGGTGCATCACTGCCCGGGTGGAAGTACGGCGGTGAGTACAGGTCCTTTTCCAGCTGCTCGTCGGTGACCGGAATCCGCAGGTGGTCGCGGAACTTCTTCAGGTCATCCAGGGTGAGTTTCTTCATCTGGTGGGTGGCGTTGCGGCCCTCGAAGTGCGGTCCGAGGCCGTAGCCCTTGACCGTTTTGGCCAGGATGACGGTGGGTTTGCCCTTGAATTCGGTGGCTGCCTTGTACGCGGCGTAGACCTTGCGGTAATCGTGCCCGCCGCGCTTGAGGTTCCAGATATCGTCATCGGAAAGGTCCGCGACCATGTCCTTGGTCTGCGGGGTCTTGCCGAAGAAGTGCTCCCGGACGAACCCGCCCGATTCTGCCTTGTAGGTCTGGTAGTCACCGTCCGGGGTCTCGTTCATGATCTTCACGAGCGACCCGTCGGTGTCCTGGGTGAGCAGGTCATCCCACTCCCGGCCCCAGACGACCTTGATGACGTTCCAGCCCGCGCCGCGGAAGAACGCTTCGAGTTCCTGCATGATCTTGCCGTTGCCGCGCACCGGTCCGTCCAGGCGCTGGAGGTTGCAGTTGATCACGAAGTTCAGGTTGTCCAGGTTCTCGTTCGCGGCGAGCTGGAGCAGGCCGCGGGACTCGGGCTCGTCCATTTCCCCGTCACCGAGGAACGCCCAGACCTGCTGGTCCGAGGTGTCCTTCAGGCCGCGGTTGTGCAGGTACCGGTTGGACTGGGCCTGGTAGATCGCGTTCATCGGCCCGATGCCCATGGACACGGTGGGGAATTCCCAGAACCCGGGCATCAGCCGCGGGTGCGGGTAGGAAGAGAGCGCGTGGCCTTCCTTGGACTTCTCCTGCCGGAATCCGTCCAGGTCCTGCTCGGTCAGCCGGCCTTCCATAAAGGCCCGGGCGTACATGCCGGGGGAGGCATGGCCCTGGAAGAAGACCTGGTCCCCGCCGCCGGGGTGGTCCTTGCCGCGGAAGAAGTGGTTGAAGCCCACCTCGTACAGCGTCGCGGCCCCGGCGTAGGTGGAAATATGCCCGCCCACGCCGATGTTCGCCTTCTGCGCCCGGTGCACCATGATGGCCGCGTTCCAGCGCATGTACGCCCGGTACCGGCGCTCGTATTCCTCGTTGCCGGGGAACTGCGCTTCCTGGTCCACCGGGATGGTGTTCACGTAGTCCGTGGTGGTCACCATCGGCACGCCCACGCTTTGCGCGCCGGCACGCTGCAGCAGGCTCCGCATGATGTATTGGGCACGCTCGGTGCCCTGTTCCCTGATCAGCGCATCCAGGGACTCAACCCATTCGGCGGTCTCTTCCGGATCACGATCAGGCAGCTGGTTAGTCAACCCGCTGAGGATATGGGAGGTATCTTCTCCTGCAGCCACGTCCAACCTCTCTTTGCGCGCATGCATCGGCGCCTTCACAACGGGCAGGGTGACTGTCCGGAATGAGTGCGACGTGTGCGACGTATCGGTTACAACAAGCCCGGTCATGTGCGCCGGGCAGGGTCCTATCACGCCTATGTCTGCATTCCATTCCAGGCGGTCGCCCCGCAGGCATAGTTGTCATCAGCCACTCTAGCTCCGACTCAAGCGCGATGCGTAGCCGCCTCCGTGGCACTGCAGTTGTATTTCGCCGTCATACTGGTTGTGTGACGAAAGCCGCTGCACTGCAGGCTGACGGCCCGTTATGTGACGCAGAATATGGCGGATCGCGGGGCGGGCAGCTTGAAGCGCAGGCACAAAGGGTGTTGGCTTGGAGTAATGGAAATCACTATGCGTTATGCATGTATTAGGCATTGGAGGAACACGTGAGCGAGGCCGACGCCGCCACTTCGGTAAATGTGGCGGAAAAATTGGGTTTCAAAAACGGGGATCTGATTCAGGAGTTCGGTTACGACGATGATGTCGATTTCGACTTGCGTGAGGATATTGAGGACCTGACCGGGTCCGAGCTCCTGGATGAAGACGATCACGACGTTGTAGACGCCGTCATTTTTTGGTGGCGCGAGGGCGACGGCGATCTGGTGGATACCCTCATGGATTCGCTGACCACGCTCAGTGAAGGCGGAGTCGTCTGGGTGCTTACGCCCAAGTCCGGGCGGCAGGGCTACGTCTCGCCGGCGGAAATCCAGGAAGCGGCTCCCACGGCCGGCCTGCACCTGACCACCTCGGCCGGTGTCTCCAAGGACTGGAGCGCCACCCGGCTGGTCAGTAAGAAGAACAAGTGACGGCAGCGCTTTCCGTCGCCGCCGGGCCTGTCCCCGCGGTGGGGGAGTCCGCCCCGGATTTTGAGCTGGTCAACCAGTTCGGGGAGCCTGTACGGCTGTCCTCCTTCCGCGGGCAGAACGTTGTCCTGGTGTTCTATCCGTTCGCTTTTTCGGGCATCTGCACCGGCGAACTGTGTGAAATCCGCGACAACCTGGCACTGTTCGAGGACGCCCGCGCTACGGTCTTGGCGATCTCCGTTGACAGTAAGTTCAGTCTGCGCGCTTATGCCGAAAAGGAAGCCTACGGCTTCGATCTGCTGGCTGACTTCTGGCCCCACGGGGCAGTGGCAAGCACTTACGGCGTCTTCGATCAGGAGACCGGGATGGCCGGGCGCGGAACGTTCATCATCGATGCAGCGGGCATCATCCGCTATGTCGTGGTGAATCCGCGTGGACAGGCCCGCGAGCTGTCCGCATACCGCGACGTTCTGACGGGCCTGGAACAGGCCTGAAGCCGTATGGACCAGCAGCGGCAGGGTGTCGGCGTTGGCTTGACGGGTTTCGCCAGCCTGCCCGCCGCTGCCCCCGCGGCACTTTCCGCTGAGCACCTTCAGGGTCTGGAGAAAGTCCGGCTGCTGCTGGCCGGCAAGCCCCTGGCGCTGCTGACCGGTGCCGGGCTGAGCACGGATTCCGGCATACCGGATTACCGCGGTCCGGACGCTGCGCCACGGTCACCGATGACCTATCAGGAATTCGTGCGCGACGCCGCCAACCGGCAGCGCTATTGGGCCAGGAATCACATCGGCTGGTCCCACATGCGCCACGCCGATCCCAACCAGGGGCACCGGGCAGCGGCAGAACTGGAACGGCGCAGGCTGCTGACCGGCCTCATCACCCAGAACGTTGACCGGCTCCACGAAGACGCCGGCAGCATCAAAGTCATCGACCTCCACGGCCGGTACGACCAGGTAGTTTGCCTGGAGTGCAGGCGGACCTACAGCCGGCGCCTGCTGGCCGGGGTGCTTTCAGAGCTGAACCCCGGGTTCCTGGAGCGTGCCACCGAATCCGGCATGGTGGAAATCGCACCCGACGCTGACGCTACTGTTGACGACGCCGCCCTCATCTCCGGTTTTGTTGTCGCGGGCTGCCCCGCCTGCGGCGGAACGCTCAAACCCGACTTCGTCTACTTCGGGGAGAATGTGCCGAAAGACCGGGTGGAAGCCGCCTACGCGATGGTGGACGACGCCGGGGCCCTCCTCGTGGCGGGATCGTCACTGACGGTGATGAGCGGTTTGCGGTTCGTCCGGCACGCTGCAAAGTCCGGTAAGCCGGTGGTCATCATCAACCGCGGGGAGACCCGCGGAGACCCCCAGGCCACCATCAAGCTTCACGCCGGCGTCAGCGAGTCCCTGACGTGGCTGGCAAACGAACTTCCCGATCTCTGATTCCGCCGAACCACTGCTACGGCCTGTGCCGGGGGGCGGCGGATTGGCTTTTGCTCCAGTGCATCGGGTAGAGTTTATGTTCGTTGGTTGACGCGCTGAACTGCGGAAACCGGCCGTTCGGGTCTTTAGCTCAGCTGGTAGAGCGCCACGTTTACACCGTGGATGTCATCGGTTCGATCCCGGTAGGACCCACCACCAAAACCCCGTTTGTTCCAGGCCCCTGCGGCCGGAACAGACGGGGTTTTTCGTTGCTCCCCATAAGGGGCTGCCTCGACGCCTGCGCTTGATTGTCAGTGCCCGTCCCTAGTGTTCCCCGTATGGAATTTGTGGTGGTCAAGACGTCCCGGGACGGGACGCCGACGTCGGTTGTCAGCAACGGCAGGGAATGGGCCGTCGGTGCCGAAGCGGTGAGATGGTTTGAACGTGTGAGCTGGTGGGAGCAGGAGCGTCGGATGCCCAAGGGCCTGGGCCGCGTGGATATAGAGGTCCTCCAGGTCCAGGTGAGGCTGGGACGCAACCCACAGTCCGCGCTGACCACTATGGTGCTGGAACGGGATGGCCTGGGCGGCGGCTGGCGGCTGCGGGAGGCGGCCGCCGATGCGGCCTGAGGCCCGGAGCCCGGTTGTCCGGGCATTGGAAAACCCTCCACCGCGACTATTGGGGGATGCCGCGGTGGAGGGTCTTCCATGAATATACAGTGAACTTCCGGAAACAAACAAATGCCCGTCATTTCGTGTCCGAGCCGCAGGAGCGTCGCAAAGTTTCACCGCCGCCCGATGAGCCTGCAGCCATTATGATGGTTAGTGTTCAGTGGATTGGACACATAAACGTGAAGCGCCCCGGCGTGCCGATTGAAGGAGAATCATGGCCGATTCCCGCACACCCCGTTCCTCCGATGGCCTGGGGAGCACCTCGCCGGCGCCGGCGGTCACCAGGGCTGCTGCCGTCATGGATGCCTTGGCGGCTTCCTCCACCGGGCGCCTGACGCTGAGCGACCTGGCCCGCGAGCTGGGGATCCCGAAGTCGTCAACATCGAACCTTTTGCTGGCACTGGAAGAAGCACGGCTCATCAGCCGCCAGGGCGCCGAGTTCACGCTGGGCCGCAAGCTGGTGGAGCTGGGTGCCGCGTATTTGAGCCGGCTCGATGAGGTGCAGGAGTTCTACCGCTTCTGTGAGCAGGCGCCCACACTTTCGGGGGAAACTGTCCGGATTGCCATGCTCGATGGCAGCAACGTCATCTACCTGGCCCGCTATGAGGGGCACCCGGCAGTCCGCCTGACCTCCAATATCGGCGACAAGATGCCGGTCTCGCTGTGCGCCGTGGGCAAGGCACTGATCGCGCGGCTCAATGACTATGACATTGACGCCATGTTCCCGGACGACGCGGAACTGCCCGTCCTCACGCCCAAATCGCTGCGCACTGGCGCTGAGCTGAAGGGCCAGCTGCGAACCATCCGCGAGCAGGGCTACGCCTTCGAGGATGAAGAATCCACCACAGGTGTTGTGTGCCTCGCGGTGGCTGTCCCCACCCGCGGTGCCCACGGGCCGAGCCTGGGCCTGTCCGTCACGGCCTTGAAAGCGACCTACACCGAGGAGCAGGGGTCCCAGATGGTCAAGGAGCTGAGTGAGCTCGCCCAGTCCCTGGGCAATCCCATGGGGTAAGTCCGCCGGCTGCCCGCCCACAGCCTGCAGCCGCTCTGCCGCAGCAACATTCGAGAAGATCTCTTGCAACCTGTTCAACTTGCTGTACTCTGTTCAGTATAGTGATCCGCACAACAGGTGTCGTCGCTAACCCACCAGGCCAACGGGGGCCTGGAGTGTTTTTGAGGGAGTTCTTGTGACAACTCGTACTAAATCACCGCAGGCTGACGCGGACGGCGCCGTCGTCGATCCGGAGCAGCTGCGAAGGGCAACTCTTGCCAGCTCAGTGGGCTCCGCCCTGGAGTACTACGACTTCTACATATACGGCCTGGCATCCGCTCTCATCTTCGGGCCGCTGTTCTTCTCGCCACTCGGCGAAAGCGGTGCTGTCATTGCGTCCTTTGCTACCTACGGCGTGGGCTTTGCCGCCCGGCCGTTCGGCGGCATCGTCTTCGGCTACATCGGTGACCGGTTCGGCCGGAAGATGGTCCTGATCCTGACCATTGGCCTCATGGGGATGGCAAGCTTCGCCATCGGGCTCCTGCCCACCTTCGAGCAGGCCGGAATGCTTGGGGCTGTCCTCCTGGTGGCCCTCCGCATCCTCCAGGGACTGGGCGCCGGTGCCGAGCAGGCAGGTGCCACCACGCTGATTTCAGAGGTGGCCCCGCGCCGCCGTCGCGGGTTCTTCGCTTCCCTGCCCTTCGTTGGCATCCAGCTCGGCACACTTCTGGGTGCAGGCACTTTCGCCCTCATGGCACTGGCCGACAAGGAAGTGCTCCAGGGCTGGCTGTGGCGCGTACCCTTCCTGGCGAGCGTCATCCTGATTGTCATCGCGGTCTTCATCAGGCTCCGCCTCAAGGAAACCCCGGTGTTCCAGGAGCTTGAGAAGCACAAGGCCGTGGTGAAGAACCCGGTCACGCAGATCTGGAAGCACTCAAAGAAGAACGTGCTCATCGGCATTGGCCTTCGGATGGGTGAAAACGGCAACTCGTCCATCTACTCAGCCCTCCTGGTGTCCTTCATCAGCATGCCGGCCGGCATCTTCGCCGGTGACAAGTTCATTGGCCCCACGGGCCTGCTCATCGCCGCCGGGTTCGCGGCAGTCATGGTGGTCACCTTCGGCGCCCTGTCCGATCGCTTCGGCCGGGTGCCCGTCTACCGCTACGGCGCCCTGTTCCAGGCCGTCATCGCCCTGCCGGCGTTCTACCTGGTCACCCTGGGCAACGTCACCCTGGTCTGGGTTGTTATGGTGGTCGGCATCTCCCTGGGTGTGCAGTCCATGCTCGGCCCGCAGTGCGCCCTGCTGCCGGAACTCTTCGGCGCCCAGCACCGCTTTACGGGCGTGGCCCTGAGCCGGGAACTCTCAGCCGTCCTCGCCGGCGGCTTCGCTCCCATGATCGGTGTGGCCCTCCTGGCCGCCACCGGCCACTCCTGGCTGGTCCCCGCGATCTACTCGCTGGTCCTGGCGCTGATCTCCTTCGGAACCACGTTCTTTACACCCGAGACGAACGGCCGTGACCTGGTCCTTGTGGAGGATGCAAGCTAGCTAAGCCTGCCCCAACAGGCGAAAGGCGGCCTTCCCGGAAACGGGGAGGCCGCCTTTCAGTGTTTCGTGGGAGGGGGTGGATGCCGGGCCGGGTCACTGACCGGCTCCTGGTCGATGTCCGGCACTTCGCAGGTGGAGGCTGCACTCGAGCCGAAAAGTCAGGGGACGCCAAGAGCCCCTGCCGGATCCTGGTGCCAGGAGTCCGGCAGGGGCTCAAAGGTGAAACGGGGCGGTTCTTTAGTAGAAGTGGACCGGGTCCACAAGGTGGGGCAGGTCGCCGCCGTCGAGGAACGTACGGAGGTTGCTGGCGAAACGCTCTGCGATCAGGCGGTTTTCTGCTGCGCTGAGGGCCGAGGTATGCGGTGACACCAGGACCTTCGGATGGTCCCACAGCGGGCTGTCCCGGGGAAGAGGCTCCACGGCGAAGACGTCCAGGCAGGCGTAGGACACCTGGCCGTTGTTGAGGGCCTCCAGGAGCGCGTCCTCGTCCACCACGGTGCCGCGGCCGACGTTCACAAACACCGTTCCGGGTTTCATTGCGGCAAAGACGTCACGGTTGAACAGCTTCTCCGTAAACGGCGTGCCTGGCAGGGTGTTCACCACGGCATCGGCCGTGGCAAGGAGCCCGGCGAGTCCGTCGTTGTCCGCAACCTGCTCGATTCCCTCGATGGGTTCCACTGTGCGCTTCGTGCCGCTGACCTTCATGCCCAGGGCCCGTGCGATCCGCGCGGTCTCCAGTCCGATCTCGCCCAGTCCGGTGACCACCAGCGTGGAACCGCTGACCAGCCGGGTGGGGGTTCGCAGTTCGGGCCACACCTTGGCGGCCTGGTCCTGGACCAGCTCGCCGCTGCGCTTGAAGCCGTTGAGGATCCCCAGGGCGGCGAATTCGGCGAGGGGCAGAGCGTGGACGCCGGCCGATGTAGTCACCTTGAACTTCCGCAGTGTCTCCTGGTCCAGCCCGGATGCCTTGACAGCTCCGCCGGCTCCGGCGGCCATGGCGTGAACCCACTGGAGCCGCGGGTTCTCGCGGGCGATGCGGGCCAGGCCGGCCGGGCTTTCATTCGGCAGGCCATACAGCACCTGTGCTTTGGTGAGCATGTCCCAGTACCGCTCCTCCTGCGCGGGCGTCCGCTTGAAGTCCGGATCCCCGGAGTGGTCGGCAGGAAAGCGTTCGGGCGGAAGGAGGTCCGGCTCATAGAGGACGGTCACGGAGGGGTCTACTGCGCGGATGCGGTCCACGAGCTCTGCTTCGAGCGGGACGGCGATCGCGACGGTGGTTTGAGTCGTCATACTGTTCATCATACTGAATAGCGGCTAGGATATTGGACAGATTTCCCTACATTAACCACACAACGATGTGAGTCGAGGCCGATTGATGGAAGACAAACGAGCGGGCTTTGTGGGCCTTGGACTGATGGGACTGCCCATGGCTGAGAATCTGCTCCGCGCCGGCTGGGACGTTTCTGCCTGGAACCGTTCCGCCGAACCCCTGCGGCAGTTGGCGCTAAAGGGCGGCCGCCAGGCACCGGATGTTGCAGCGCTGCGGGACCTGCCGGTTATCGCGTTTATGCTGCCTGACCTGTCCTTCATCGAGGAGGCAGCGGGAGGGCTGCTGGCGAGCTGGGCCGACACGCCACCGAATGCCAACACCGCGGTGGTGGTCATGAGCTCTGTTTCGCCGGCCAGGGTCCAGGACTTCGGCCGCCGCGTCCGTGAGGCGAGCGGCGGCCGCGCCGTGGTGGTGGATGCTCCGGTCAGCGGCGGAACCAAGGGGGCAGCCGACGGCACCCTGGCGATCATGGCAGGCGGTGCAGCCGATGACTTCGAGCGGCTCATGCCCTTCTTTGCGGCGATGGGAACCACGGTCCGGCACATGGGGCCCTTGGGCTCGGGGTCGCTGGCCAAGGCGTGCAACCAACTCATCGTGGGAACCACGACGGCGGCACTCGCCGAGGCGGCCGAGCTCGCTGAGCGTTCCGGCATGGATCCGGCAGCACTCTTTGACGTCCTGGCCGGCGGTCTGGCCGGCAGCCGCGTGCTCGACAATGTGGGGCCGCGGCTGGTCCGCAAGGACTACACTCCCACGGGCCCGGCGAAATTCATGCACAAGGACCTTTCCTTTGTGCTCGAGTCAGCCCGGGCGGCCGGTGCTGCCGTGCCCATGGCGACTGCCGGCGTCGAACTTTACGCGGAACTGAAGCGGCAGGGCCTGGGCGAGAAGGACCTTGCCGTGGTCCGCCAGGCAATTTCACAACTCAGCGACGCAGCAGCGGACAGCGCTACGAAAGGGACAGTGCATGAGCGGGCTTTTTGATTTGACGGGTCGGGTTGCTTTGGTGACGGGGTCGAGCCGGGGGATTGGTTTTGCGTTGGCGCGGGCGTTGGCTGAGGCCGGGGCGACGGTGGTGTTGAACGGGATTAATCCGGAGCGGTTGAAGGCCGCGGAGGCGGCGTTGGCTGCCGATTTCGCGCCGGGCCGGGTCCATAGTGTGGCGTTTGATGTCACCAGTGATGCGGAGGCTGCCCGGGGTGTGGCGTGGGTGGAGGAGCATGTGGGCCCGTTGCGGATTTTGGTGAATAACGCCGGGATCCAGCACCGGGTGCCGATGCTGGAGCTGGACGTCGCGGATTGGGAGCGGGTGATCGCCACGGACCTGACCAGCGCGTTCCTTCTGGGCCGGGCGGCTGCCCGGTTCATGATCCCGCGCGGGAAGGGCAAGATCATCAACATCTGTTCGGTGCAGACGGACCTGGCCCGGCCCACGATCGCCCCGTATGTGGCGGCGAAGGGCGGTTTGCGGAACCTGACCCGGGCAATGACGGCCGAGTGGGCGGGCTCGGGGTTGCAGATCAACGGGATCGCGCCGGGGTATATCCATACGGAAATGACGCAGAACCTGGTGGACGATGAGCAGTTCAATGCCTGGATCCTGGGCCGGACCCCGGCGCACCGGTGGGGGACCGTGCAGGACCTGGCCGGGCCCGCGGTGTGGCTGGCCTCGGACGGGTCGGATTTTGTCAACGGGCAGACGATCTTTATCGACGGCGGCATGACGGTGGTGGTCTGATGGAGGTCTCAGCGGTGACAGGGTCAGCCCGGGAAACCCACGGGACAGCCCCGGCAGCAGGGACAGCCCTGCCCGTCTCCGGCCCGGCCGTGCTCGCGTACGCGGCGGGGGATCTGCGGATCGAGGACGTGCCGCTCGCGGTGCCGGGACCGGATGAGGCGGTGGTGGAGGTCGCGTACGGCGGGATCTGCGGGTCGGACCTGCATTACTGGCTCCACGGCGCGGCCGGCGAGTCGATCCTGAAGGCCCCGATGGTGCTGGGGCACGAGATTTCCGGTGTTGTGGTGGTCGCCGCGGCGGACGGGACGGGCCCGGCCGCGGGCACCCCGGTCGCGGTCCACCCGGCGACCCCCGGCCCCGGTGACGGGACGGTCCGGTACCCGGCGGTCCGGTACCCGGCGGGCCGGCCGAACCTGTCTCCGGGCTGCACCTACCTGGGGTCCGCGGCGCAGTTCCCGCACACCGACGGGGCGTTCGCCCGGTACGTGAACCTGCCCGCCCGGATGCTCCGGGCCCTGCCGGAGACCCTGGACCTGCGCACCGCGGCGCTGATCGAACCCGCCAGTGTGGCCTGGCATGCGGTGGCCCGGGCCGGGGACGTGGCCGGCAAGAGCGCCCTGGTGATCGGGTCCGGCCCGATCGGGGCGCTGTGTGTTGCGGTCCTCAAACGTGCCGGCGCGGCCCGGATCACCGCCGTCGACATGCACCCCATGCCGCTGGAGATCGCCACAGCGGTCGGGGCGGACGCGGTCCTGCAGGCACCGGACGCGGACACGATCGCGGCCGTGCAGGCCGATATCGTGATCGAATCCTCCGGCAGCCACCACGGCCTGGCCTCGGCCATCCGGGGCGCGGCCCGCGGCGGGACCGTGGTCATGGTCGGGCTGCTGCCCACCGGACCCCAGCCGGTCCTGATCTCCCTGGCCATCACCCGCGAACTGGACCTCAAAGGCTCATTCAGGTTCAACGACGAGATCGATGACGTCATCACCGCCCTCGCCGACGGCACCTTGCACATCGGGCCCGTCATCACCCACGACTACCCCCTCAGCCAGGGACTCGACGCCTTCACCACCGCCAAAAACTCCGCCCAATCCGGCAAAGTCCTCCTCAACTTCAAACCACAGGAGCAGTAAACGCCGCCGTCGGGTCAGCTCTGGCGAATTTTCAGTTCCTGCGAACGGGAATGAACACCCGCGGCTGATCTGTCCATGTTCCGGAGAGCCGGGACGTCGTGCGGCGCATGATCTGTTCGGAGGCGTTCCGGGCTGCGGCGGCGTCGCTGGCCGCAACCGCCTCGGCGAGGTCCACATGCCACTGGAGCGCGCCTTCGTGGGGATGGTCAGGCATCAGGCCGTGGACCGTGCGGCCGGTCAGGGTTTCGGCCACCTGGCCCATCAGGTTGGCGAACATTTCGTTGCCCGATCCGGAGAGCAGCACGGAGTGGAAGGCGATGTCCAGGTCAAGGAACTTTTGCCCGTCACCACTGTGGCCGGCATCGCGCAGGGCATGGGCAATGTCCACAAGCTCGGTGCGCAGCGCCGCAGGCGCATTCTTCGCTGCCAACTCAGCAGCGGCCGGCTCGACGGCGGATCGCAGCTCGATCAGCGACCTGAGCTGGGCGCCGCGGCCCTCGCTGGACAGCCGCCACCGGATGACCTGCGGATCGTAGGGGTTCCAGCGGCTGGGCGGCAGGACCCGGATGCCAACGCGTTTGATAGTTTCAACCAGGCCCAGTGACTGAAGGACGCGCACGGCTTCGCGGACCACGGAGCGGGAAACCTTCAGCTCTTCCTCCAACTGCTCGGCCAGCATAACGTGGCCAGGGGGGAGATCGCCCGTGATGATTCGGGTGCCAACATTCTCAATGGCACGGTGGTGCAGGCTGGTGGACATGACGTCAAGCCTAGACGGGGAATGACCCGCTGCGTTCCACAAAGTGGGCAGTGCTTCCCCTCGGCGCCTCGAATATATATGCTTTATTAGGATCCATCGGTTCGTCAGAGTGTGCTTCGCAGCGATTGCGGAGCCATCTGCACATCCACTGCACACAATGAATTGGAGTTTTTGATGTCTGCACACATCGGTGTCACCGGCCTTGCGGTGATGGGAGCAAACCTGGCCCGCAACCTGGCCCGCAACGGCTTCACGGTTGCCTTGCACAACAGGTCGGTGGAAAAGACCGACGCCCTGCTCGAGAAGCACGGCACGGACGGCGACTTCATCCGTACCGAAACCCTGCAGGAACTGGTGGACTCCCTGGAGAAGCCCCGCCGCGTCCTGATCATGGTCAAGGCCGGCAAGCCGGTTGACTCCGTCATCGAGCAGCTTGAGCCGCTGCTGGAAGCCGGGGACATCATCATCGACGCCGGCAACTCGCACTACGAGGACACCCGCCGCCGCGAAGCCGCGCTGGCCAAGAAGGACCTCCACTTCGTAGGCGTCGGCGTTTCCGGCGGCGAAGAAGGCGCACTGAACGGCCCCTCCATCATGCCGGGCGGCTCCAAGGAGTCCTACAAGGCCCTGGGCCCGCTGCTTGAAAAGATTGCCGCCAAGGTTGACGGCGAGCCGTGCTGCGCCTGGGTCGGCACCGACGGCGCCGGCCACTTCGTCAAGATGGTCCACAACGGCATCGAATACGCCGACATGCAGGTCATCGGCGAAGCTTTCGACCTCCTTCGTTCAGGTGCAGGCATCGAGCCCGCCGAACAGGCCAAGATTTTCACCGAGTGGAACAAGGGCGACCTGTCCTCATTCCTGATCGAAATTTCCGCCGAGGTCCTGGCCCACGTTGATGCCAAGACGGGCAAGCCGTTCGTGGACATTGTGGTTGACGCCGCAGGCCAGAAGGGCACCGGCCGCTGGACCGTCATATCCGCCCTTGAACTCGGCTCCCCGGTATCCGGCATCGCCGAGTCCGTCTTCGCCCGTGGACTTTCTTCCCAGGCAGAGCAGCGCAAGCTCGGCCAGGAGCTGCTGGCCGGCGGAGAAGCCGCCGTGGAAATCCCCGAAACCTTCGTTGAGGACGTCCGGCAGGCGCTGTACGCCTCCAAGCTGGTCTCCTACGCGCAGGGCCTGGACATGCTGACGTCCTCCGCCAAGGAATACGGCTGGGACCTCAAGCTGGACGAGATCGCATCCCTGTGGCGGGCCGGCTGCATCATCCGTGCCGAGCTGCTTAAGGACATCACCAAGGCGTACGCCGCTGACGAAAAGCCCGCAAACCTGCTCTTCGCACCGGCCTTCACCCAGGCAATTGCTGACGCACTCCCGGCCTGGCGCCGCGTCGTTGCCACCGCCGTCCAGCTGGGCATCCCGGTACCGGTATTCTCCTCCTCCCTGGCGTACTACGACGGCCTGCGCCGCAAGCGCGTAGCAGCCGCCCTGATCCAGGGCCAGCGCGACCTCTTCGGTGCCCACACCTATGGACGTGTCGACGCAGAGGGCACTTTCCACACCCTCTGGGGCGAGGACAAGTCCGAAATCGAAGCAGTGGACACGCACTAACACCCGCGTTACTGCCCCTGCGGCCGGCACCGCCAAGGATATTCTTGGAGCTGCCGGCCGTTGGCGTTTCACGGCACCAGCGGTGTCCGTCCAGCCAAGGAGTCCAAGGTGCCCAAACCAGTCGCATTCATCACCGGAGCCTCCACCGGAATAGGGTTCGAGGCGGCCAAACACCTCAGAAGCCACGGTTTCCTGGTGTATGCGGGAGCCCGCCGGACGGACCGGATGGAGCCGCTGGCTGCGCTCGGAATCCAGGTCCTGGCACTTGACGTGACGGACGATGATTCGATGCGCGCCGCCGTCGGCCGCGTCCTTGAAGAGCGCGGACGGATAGACGTCCTGGTCAACAACGCCGGCTACGGATCCTACGGAGCGCTCGAAGAGGTGGACCTGGCCGAAGGCCGGCGCCAATTTGAGGTGAATGTTTTCGGGCTGGCCAGGATGACGCAGCTGGTTTTGCCCGCGATGCGGCTGGCCGGCCGCGGACGCATCATCAACGTCTCATCGATCGGCGGAAAATTCTACGAGCCGCTTGGCTCCTGGTACCACGCCTCGAAATTCGCTGTCGAGGGTCTGAGCGACTCGCTGCGGCTGGAGCTGAAGCCACACGGAATCAGCGTCTCGATCATCGAGCCGGCCAGTACCATCTCCGAGTGGGGAAGTATCGCCGCCCAGGGGCTTCGGGAGACCAGCGGTGCAGGTCCGTATGCCTCCCAGGCACAGCTGGCGGCCGGCGCGCTGGCGTCCACGGGCCGGGCGGGGACATCGACACAGCCACAGGTCATTGCCGCAGCGGTGCTGCATGCGGCCACCGCGGCGCGGCCCCGGACCCGTTACCCGGTGGGTAGCGGGGCCCGGGCCATCCTTGCCCTGAGGCGGATACTGCCCGACAGGCTGTTCGACCCGGTGGTCATGCTGGTGCTGAAGCGGGTGGCCGGCGGCCATACGGCCACCACGAACACGTAGGGGTCAGATCCGGTATTCGATGTCGTACTCGGCCGGGTCCACCGCGGGTTTCGTTTCGCGCTGCGCGTCCCGGTGACGCCACTTGGCGGGGACTCCGGTCACGATCGATTCCGGCGGCGCGTCCTTCACCACAACGGCGTTGGCGCCCACGGCGCTGTCCCGCCCGATGGTGATGGGTCCCAGGATTTTGGCGCCGGCACCGATGGTCACCCGGTCCTCGATGGTGGGGTGACGCTTGACCTTGGCCAGGGAGCGGCCACCGAGGGTAACGCCGTGGTAGATCATGACGTCTTCGCCGATTTCGGCGGTCTCCCCAATGACCACACCCATGCCGTGGTCAATGAAGAAGCGGCGTCCGATGGTGGCGCCGGGATGAATCTCGATGCCCGTCAGGAAGCGCCCCAGCTGGGACACCAGCCGGGCCGGGAAACGCAGGCCCGGGGTTTGCCACAGGCGGTGCGTCAGCCTGTGGATCCAGATGGCGTGCAGCCCTGAATAAGCGAAAAAGTTCTCAAAAGAACCTCGAGCCGCCGGGTCGTGTGACCGGGCGGCGTCGAGGTCTTCCTTCAGTCTTGCGAAAAAGCGCACAAAGTTCTTTCTACAGGAAACGAGGCGACAAAGGCTGAATCAGCCGCGGATGTCGTCATAGAGCACGGTGGAGATGTAACGCTCACCGAAGTCGCACACGACAGCGACGATCAGCTTGCCCGCATTCTCCGGGCGTTTGGCAAGTTCCAGGGCGCCCCAGACGATGGCGCCGGAGGAGATGCCGCCGAGGATGCCTTCCTTGACGCCGAGGTCACGGGCAACGCGCACCGAGTCTTCGAGGGTGGCATCCAGGACTTCGTCGTAAACGTTGGTGTCCAGGATTTCGGGGATGAAGTTCGCACCGATGCCCTGGATTTTGTGCGGCCCCGGAGCGCCGCCGTTCAGGATGGCGGAGTCCTTCGGTTCGATGGCAACAATCTGGACGTCCGGGTTGCGCTCCTTCAGGACCTGCCCGACGCCGGTGACGGTTCCGCCGGTGCCGATGCCGGCGACGAAGATGTCCACCTTGCCGTCGGTGTCGGACCAGATTTCCTCGGCCGTGGTGGTGCGGTGGATCTCCGGGTTGGCCTCGTTGGCGAACTGCTGGGCCCAGATCGAGTTCTCCGTGTTGGCCACGATTTCCTGGGCCTTCTCCACGGCACCGCGCATGCCCTCGGAGCCCGGGGTCAGCACAATCTCGGCCCCGAACGCACGGAGCATCACGCGACGCTCGGTGGACATGGTTTCGGGCATGGTCAGGATGACCTTGTAACCGCGGGCAGCGCCCACCATGGCCAGGGCGATACCGGTGTTGCCGGAGGTGCCTTCGACGATGGTGCCGCCGGGCTTGAGGGCACCGGATTTCTCGGCGGCGTCGACGATGGCCACGCCGATGCGGTCCTTGACGCTGTTGGCCGGGTTGTAGAACTCAAGTTTGACGGCCACGCTGGCACCCAGGCCCTCGGTGAGCCGGTTCAGGCGGACCAGCGGGGTGCCGCCGACCAGCTGCGTTACATCGTCATAGATCCGTGCCATGGGGATATGCCTATCTCTCAAGAGTGAATGCTGAGGTCAGCCTAACGATGGCCTGCTGGCCCCTGCTAAGCATTAAGCCATGCAGAGTAATATTTCCGGGCCTTCGCGAGCTTGGGGTTGATGATCACCTGGCAGTAGCCCTGCTCGGGGAACTTGGCGTAGTAGTCCTGGTGGATGTCCTCAGCTACGTAGAACCGTGACAACCGGCTGACCTCTGTGACTATCGGGTGGGACCACAGCGCCTGGTTGCGATCAATGGCCTCCTCGAAAAGAATCTTCTCTTCGAGGGTCTCGTAGAACATGGACGAGCGGTACTGGGTCCCGACGTCGTACCCCTGGCGGTTGAGCGTGGTGGGATCGTGCAGCGCGAAGAACATGTCCAGGATGACCTCGGGCGGAATGACTGTTTCGTCAAAGGTCACCGCCACTGCTTCTGCGTGGCCCGTGGTTCCACTGCAGACCGAATAGTAGTCAGGGTGCGGATCGTGGCCGCCCGTATAGCCGGAAATTACCGAGGAGACGCCCCTGGTTTTTTGGTAGACAGCGTCCAAACACCAGAAGCAGCCTCCGCCCAGAACAAAAGTTTTCATGACCTCTTCAATGGTTGAGTGCCCCGGATGATTCCCTGACCACCCTACGAGACGGCGACACACTCCGGCTAAACCGCCCGATGGGGTAAAACTGAGTCTATGGAATCTGCAGACACCGGCGTTACAGATGCGGGCAGCGGCGGCACCGGATCCGGCGGCGACGCCCCCGCGGAGTCCCCGGCTCCCACCCTGGGACAGGTGCTTTTGGCCGTCGAGGAACTCTGGCCGGAGTCGCTGGCTGAAAACTGGGACGAGGTGGGCCTGGTGGCCGGTCATCCCGCCGCACAGGTCACCCGGGTGATGTTCGCCGTGGATCCCACCCTTGCGGTGATCGAGGAAGCCGTGGAGTGGGGCGCAGAGCTGCTGATCACTCACCACCCGTTGCTCCTCAAAGGCGTCACCTCGGTGGCTGCCACAACTGCAAAGGGGCAGGCCATCCACCGGCTCATTGAGTCCGGAACGGCACTGCTGACCGTCCACACCAATGGTGATTCGGCCGTGGGCGGGGTTTCCGATGTCCTGGCTGATGCGCTGGGGCTGGAGGACGTGGCCCCGCTGACCGTGGCCGCGAACGGGCTGCCCGAAGAAGGCATCGGCCGGGTGGGGGATCTCGCCGACGTGATGAGCCTGGGCGATTTCGCCGCACGGGTTTTCGGCATCCTTCCCGCAGTGGCCGGGGGAGTCCGTGTGTCCGGCGACAAAGACGGCCTGGTGCGCCGCGTTGCGGTGTGCGGCGGCGCGGGTGACTCCCTGTTCGACGAGGTGCGGGCCAGTAACGCTGACGTCTATGTCACAGCCGACCTCCGCCACCATCCCGCTTCCGAAGCCCGCGAAGCGGCGGTGGACGGCAGGCCGTACCTGATCGACGTTTCCCACTTTGCCAGCGAGTGGCTCTGGCTGCCGGCCGCCGCATCAGCCCTGGGCAACGTGCTCGCCGATCAAGGGCACGACGTCGAGATCCAGGTGAGCAACACCAACAGTGACCCCTGGGACTTCATTCTGACTCCGGGCTAAGCCCGGGATGCGAGGCAGGGGAGCGGGCCAGGCGCTAGAGTCTATACAGCGCCGATCGGGTGCCCGGTTCCGGCCGGCAGGAAACAAACGGAGGTAGCAGTTGGCTAAGGCAGCACCGGCGGAACAGTTGAAGTTGCTCGAACTGCAAGGGCTGGACGCGAAGCTCAAGTCCCTGCAGAACCGCCGCCGTACCCTTAGCAACGATCCGAGGATCACCGACCTCGAGGCCGCGCTCTCGGTGGCCAACGGTGAACTGGGCGGCGCCAAGGTGGCCGTCCATGACGCTGAAGCCGAACTCAAGCGGGCCGAGGCCGACGTGGAGCAGGTGGCTTCCCGGATTGAACGCGACGAAGCCCGGCTTAACAGCGGAACGGGACTGTCCAAGGATCTCGTAGCCCTGCAGAAGGATATTGCCTCGCTGAACAAGCGCCGGTCAGATCTTGAGGACGTTGAGCTCGAAGTGCTGGAACGCCTCGACTCCCTGCGCGCCCGGCAGGCCGCCCAACAGCAGATCGTTGATGACATCCAGGGCTCCTTCAGCGGCATCCGTGCCGAGCTCGACGAAGCCCTGGCCGAGGTGGATGCTGAAGCGAATGTCGTCCGCGCCCAGCGTGATGAATTCGCCGCCGGACTCGATGCGGGGATGCTGGCAGTCTACGAAAAGACCCTCGCCAAGCGCGGTGTGGGCGCGGCCCGACTGTTCCACGGCACGTCGGAGGCCTCAGGAATGAAACTGAGCCCCGGGGACCTCGCCGAGATCAAGGCCGCCGCCGAGGACGACATCGTGTTCTGCCCGGATTCCGGCGCCATCCTGGTGCGCTCGGCCGAGTGGAACGCACCCGCCCCGACTGCCTAGCACCCAACTAAGTAGCGCTATCTGTCGTTTTGAGAGGTCAAAACGACAGATAGCGCTACTCAGTTGGGGAGGATGATGTTCAGGGCGTGCGGCTTCCGCGCTGAGCCCTCCGCGAGCTCCGCTTCCCACTTTTCGCGGGCCGCCTTGAGCAGCTGCGCCGCGGTCTCCGGGGCGCGGCCGCGGCGGGCCAGCAGGTGCCGTGCCAGCTCGCCCCGGGTATGTTTCGCGAAGTGGCTCACCACCTTGCGCACGCCGTTCACCTCGGTGAATACGTTGACCGCTACGGTGTGCGCGGGCGGCGGCGCCCACGCCGCCGCGTAGGTGCTGGAGCGGCAGTCCACCAGCAGGTGCCCGGACGCCGCCTTAGTGAGGGCCTCCGAAAGCTGCGGCTTCCAGAACGAGGCAAGGCGGCCGACGTCGGGCAGTGCAGTTCCCATCGACAGCCGGTACGCGGGCACCCGGTCGGCGAAACGGATGACGCCCCACAACGCGGACACCACCAGAACTGATTCGTCGGCTTTGCGGCGCTGCGTCGGCGTCAGCGTTTTGTACCCCAGGGCGTCGTACAGGACACCCGTATAAATCTGGTGCGCGGGCGCCGCCGGTTCCGCGTGGAGCCGGGTGTTGCGGTCGACGTCGTCCCTCAACGATGCGCCGACGCCCAACAAAGCGAGGGCATCCTCATGCGCACTGACCGTACCCAGCGCTTCAAGGACGGCGGCCCGGTGCGTGTTAAGGGCCGGAAAGCTCAGGGAAGGCCAGTCGACGGCGGATCCCCGGACCGCGGGGGTCTTGCCTTCAGAGGGGGGAAGCAGAATCAGCACCGTACGATCCTACCGGCGACGGCGGCGCCTCCTTCCCCGGTAGACTGGGTTCCGGATGGGTTGACCAGGCGGCCGCGCGTCACGCAAGTGGCTCGAGGAACGTCCGGGCTCCGCAGGGCAGGGTGGTGGGTAACACCCACTCGGGGTAACCCGCAGGCCAGTGCCACAGAGAACAGACCGCCTGCGTCCGCCGGCAACGGAAGGCAGCAGGTAAGGGTGAAACGGTGGTGTAAGAGACCACCAGCTTCCCGGGTGACCGGGAAGGCTAGGTAAACCCCACCCGGAGCAAGGCCAGACAGGACACGTTTGAGGGCTGCCCGCCCGAGTGTCCGGGTAGGCCGCTGGAGGGCGTCGGCAACGGCGTCCGTAGATGGATGGCCGCTACTCCCGCGCTGGTAACGGCACGGGAGCACAGAACCCGGCGTATCGGTCAACCCATCCCACAACCTCCCGCCGCAGGGCATGTGAGTGACTTCACGTCCCACGGCGTCCCGCAGTGCGGTGCCCCGGCTTAGAATAGAGAGCGAACGTAGAAGTTCTGCCACCGGGTCTGCGTTCGCAGCCGGTGGTTTTTCTTTGCGCTTCTCCACGGCACCCGGGGCAGAACCCCGCCGGTGCCAGAGCCCCTGGACAACGTCAGGTGGCCGACAACCGCATACGAGGACGTATGCGGCTGAACCGAGGAAGGTAGTTCTGTGAGCCAGACGTCAGATTCTTGTCTTGATACGTGGATGGGCCGGGAGGCTCTCGCCGAGGCCATGATTCCGGTGATTGGCCGGCTGTACCGCGAAAATAACGTGGTGACGAGCATCCACGGCCGCAGCCTGATCAACAAGTCCACTATGAACATCCTCAAAGCGCATCGGTTCGCCCGCCGCATGAGCAACAGCGAGCTCCTGCTTGAGGAAACCGCACCGCTGCTGAACACCCTGGCGGAGCTGGAACTTGGCGCAGCAGCCATCGACGTGGCACGCCTGACCGAGAAGTACAAGCTTGAAGGCAACGGCGCTTCCCTGGAGGAGTTCCTCCGCGCCGAACTGGCCGATGTTGTTGGCAAGCGCGGGGCTGACAACCGCACCAGCACCGACGTTGTGCTGTACGGGTTTGGCCGCATCGGCCGCCTGCTGGCCCGCCTCCTGATCGAAAAGGCAGGCGGCGGCCACGGCCTGCGCCTGCGCGCCATCGTGGTGCGCCGCGGCTCGGACAAGGACCTCTCCAAGCGTGCCAGCCTGCTGCGCCGCGACTCCGTCCACGGATCCTTCGAAGGCACCATCCGTGTGGACGAGGAAGCCAACACCATCACCGCCAACGGCGTGCAGGTCCAGGTCATCTACTCGGACAACCCCGCCACCATCGACTACACCGCCTACGGCATCAAGGACGCCCTGGTGGTGGACAACACCGGCCGCTGGCGCGACGCCGAGGGCCTGTCCCAGCACCTGCAGAGCAAGGGCGCGGCCCGAGTCCTGCTCACCGCACCGGGCAAGGGCGCGCTGAAGAACATCGTGCACGGCATCAACCACGGCAGCATCCTGGACTCGGATCAGATCGTCTCCGCCGCGTCGTGCACCACCAACGCCATCACCCCGGTCCTGAAGGCCATCAACGACAAGTTCGGCGTCATCCACGGCCACGTTGAGACCGTCCACTCGTTCACCAACGACCAGAACCTGATCGACAACTTCCACAAGGGTGACCGCCGCGGCCGTTCCGCGGCGCTGAACATGGTGATCACCGAAACCGGCGCGGCCACTGCTGTGGCAAAGGCACTGCCCGAACTTCAGGGCAAGCTTTCCGGCAGCTCCATCCGCGTCCCCACCCCGGACGTGTCGCTGGCCATCCTGAACCTGAGCCTGGAAAACGGCACCACCAAAGAGGAAGTCAACGACTACCTGCGCCAGATGTCGCTGCATTCGGACCTGCGCAAGCAGATCGACTACATCGATTCCCCCGAGGTTGTGTCCACCGACTTCGTCGGCTCACGCCGGGCCGGCATCGTGGATGGCCTAGCCACCATCTCCAATGACAAGAACGTCATCCTCTACGTCTGGTACGACAACGAGTTCGGCTACAGCTGCCAGGTAGTCCGGGTCATGGAAGAGATGGCCGGGGTCAACCCGCCGTCGTTCCCCGCGAAGGAACCGGCTGCCGCGTTGGCCGCAATCGCAGTCTAAAGGGCGCCTTAGCCGTTCAAGGTTTCGACTTCCCGGCTGATTCGCTGGAATCAGCCGGGAATCGGGACCACACTGGTGCCATGGATAACGAAACTCTCCACGACACCACCCTTGAACACGCCTTCGACGTCGCCAAGGCCAACCACAAAGAGGCCGTCAGGCTACTGGAGCAGGCACGAGCTGCCTTGGCTGCCGGCGATGTCGGCGAGGACCGCGTCCGGCAGTTGGAGAGCCTCCTCCACCTGGCGGAAGAGGATCTCCGGCGGGTGTCCCGGGAGCTATAGATCCGGGTCACTCTTCCTCCCCACTGTGGATAACCCTCCGGCTGTCAGTGGGGTGGCCTAGGCTCTTCTGGTGCACGGGATTCCCGGAATAGTCTGTTGCCCATGACGGTCAGTTGGGGCGCCTACCGTCGTGCCCGGCGCCGCTCGCGGCAGGCCTGGGCTTTGCTCGCGGCACTTGCGGTGTCCGTGCTGGGGTCTGCGGTGTGGTTTTTTACCGCCGGCCAGTTCGCCGCCGCGGAGCCCGCTGCTGACGGACCCGGCCATGCACCCGTATTTGACGGCAGCTGGATGAAGCCGGTGGTGCCCGTGCACGCCGTCCCGCAGGGGAGCGCCCGTGCGGCCCTGGCCGGGCTGAGTGTCAAAGGCCGTGCACCGAAGGACCACTACTCCCGCGAGGCATTCGGGCAGGCGTGGCAGGATGTCGACCGAAACGGCTGCGATACCCGCAATGACATCCTCCGCCGCGACCTCGCGTCAGTCGGCTTTATGGAGGGGTCAAAATGCCGTGTCGCTTCGGGCACCATTGTGGAGCCGTACACGGGCAAGGCCGTGGATTTCCGGCGCGGACCGGAGAGCAGCAAGGAAATCCAGATCGACCACGTCGTGGCGCTCGGTGACGCGTGGCAGAAAGGCGCCCAGTCCTTGTCGCCGCAGCAGCGCCTCAGCCTGGCGAACGATCCGCTCAACCTGATCGCCGCAGACGGTCCCGCCAACCAGCAAAAGAGTGCGGGGGACGCAGCCACCTGGCTGCCGAAGAACAAGAATATCCGCTGCCACTACGTGGCCCGCCAGATCTCCGTGAAGGCGTCGTACGGGCTGTGGGTCACCCAGCCTGAGAAGGATGCCATGAACAGGGTCCTGGACTCGTGTCCGGAGCAGCCCACCATCGCGGCACAGTGAACGTTAAGGCAGGATCCTCTGCCTGTGTGCCCTAGTGGCCGAACGGGTCGGGGTCCACGCCGGGCATCCAGGTCAGTCCGGGTACGCCCCAACCGCTCTTCTTGGCCAGCTTCATGGCCTTCCGGGAGTAGCGGTCCAGGAGCCGGTTCACATAGAGCTTGCCGTCCAAATGGTCGTACTCGTGCTGGATGACGCGTGCGAACCAGCCAGTAGCTTCGAACTCGACCGGCTGTCCGTGGCCGTCGAAGCCCTGCACCTTGGCCCATTCGGCGCGTTTGAGCGGGTATTGGCCGCCCGGGAAAGAGAGGCAGCCTTCTTCCTCTTCATCGGGGTCGGGCAGCGCACCGGAAACCTTGGAGAGCGTCAGCACCGGGTTGACGAGCACTCCGGCTGGGGGAGCGCCGTCGTCGTTGGCGAATTTATAGACGAAGATTCTTTTACCCACACCAACCTGCGGGGCGGCCAGGCCCACGCCGTTGGCCGCGTCGTTGGTTTCGAACATATCGGCAATCAGGGTGCGCAGTTCGTCGTCGAACACTTCCACTTCGGCGGCGCGGCGGTGGAGCACCGGTTCTCCCCAGATCGTGATCGGCAGAACTGTCATTGCTGATGACCTTTCGTGCGGGCGGCGTAACGCCGGTATTTGTGCAAAAAAGAAGGCCGTACCGGATATCCGGTACGGCCTCCAATCGGACGGCTGCTGCTGCCGCCTTCTAAGGGTGAGCTACGGGGGTTGAACCCGCGACCTCCTGGACCACAACCAGGCGCTCTGCCAACTGAGCTAAGCCCACCATGTGCCCTGCAGGAGTTCCGGTGACCCGGTCCCCTGGAAAGGCAACTCAAATAGCTTACCTGCTGTTAAGGGATGCTTGCGCCACTTTTGGGGTTTTCACGGAAAATTCCCTGGAACGTGACGGAGATTACTCTCTCGGTGTGGACGCCCCGCCGGTCACCCGCTGGGCGATCCCGCGTGCTGTGGCGCTGTCGGGTCCCGGCGCCGGCACAAACACGGCCTCGCGGTAATAGCGCAATTCGTCGATGGAATCCTTGATATCCCCGAGGGCGCGGTGGCCGCCCTTCTTAGCCGGCGACTGGAAATATGCCCGGGCGTACCAGCGCCGTGAGAGTTCCTTGATGGTGCTGACGTCAATCACCCGGTAGTGCAGGTGTTCGACGACGGCGGGCATGTCGCGGGAAAGGAAGACACGGTCGGTGCCCACGGAATTGCCGCCCAGCGGGGCCTTGCGGGGGTCCGGCACCCATTTTTCGATGTACTCCATCACGGCGGCCTCGGCCTCGGCCATGGTCTTTCCGTGCGGCAGTTCCTCCAACAGCCCGGACCGCGTGTGCATGTCCCGGACGAAGTCGTTCATCTGGGCCAGGGCGGCATCCTCGGGTTTGATCACCACGTCGACACCGTCGCCCAGAATGTTCAGCTCCGAGTCTGTCACCAGCGCCGCCACCTCGATCAGGGCGTCGTTCTTAATGTCCAGGCCGGTCATTTCGCAATCGATCCAGACGATGCGTTCGTTAGATATAGGCACCGGACCAGCCTACCGTTTAGCTTCCGTGCAACGGTCCGATGCTAGGATTTCGGGTACAGAGGGGCTGGTACTCCGGCCGCTGTACATGCCTTGCGCGGCCCGGGCGGCTGCCGCGGCCCGCCGGGCCGAAGCGCTGAAGCAAAGAGATGGGACGATCCTGAGATGACGGCGCGTGTGCCTGCAACGGGGGAGATGGCCGCCGCTGTGATCCCCGGGCCGGCTGCGGCCGAAGTGGACAACCCCCGCTCCCCGATCCTGGCCGGTTTCCTCGGCTCGGTCTTTATGGCGATCGGATCAATAGGCGTCGGCTGGCTGGCGCCGGTCTCCGAACTCCGCAGGGTGCCGGTATTTATCTGGATGCGCACTGAGGCCATCGGGGTTGCCCTGTCCATTGTGCTTGTTGCCATCGGCGGCATGCTCCTGGTGCGCGCCTGGCTTCGGCTGGGCCAGCGCGTCCGGGTCTGGGGACCCGCAGCCCGCAGGGCGACCCTGCAGGCGGTCGCGGCCTGGGGACTTCCGATGGTGATCAGTGTCCCGCTGTTCAGCCGCGACGTGTACGCCTACATCGGCCAGGGCAGGCTGATGGTGGAGGGTTTCAACCCGTATGAGAACGGCATCTCGGCGCTGTCCAACTACTTCCAGCTTGGGGCTGACCGGCTGTGGACCGAAGCCCCCGTTCCGTACGGGCAACTTTTCCTCTGGATTGAGCAGTTTGTGGTGTGGTCCACCAACGTCCATCCCGAAGCCAGCGTGATGCTGTTCCGGCTCGTAGCGCTGGCCGGCGTGGTGCTCTGCATCATCTACGTGCCAAAGCTTGCCGAGCTCCACGGCATCAATCCGCACCGGGCGCTCTGGCTCACCGCGGCAAACCCGCTGTTCCTGACCAACTTCATTGCCAGCGTCCACAATGACGCCCTGATGATCGGACTGGCGCTGGCCGGGCTGTATTACGCCGCCACCAAACGCGTCGTGCTGGGAATCGTCCTGGTGACGCTCTCCATCTCCGTCAAGCCCATCACCGTGGTCTTCCTGCCGTTCATCGGACTGATCTGGGCCGGAAAAAACGCCGGCTGGGGCCGAAAGTTCCTCTTCTGGGCGCTCACCGGCGGGCTAAGCCTTGCCCTGCTGTACGCCCTGAGCCTGGTCAATGGCTTCGGCTTCGGCTGGATCAACGGCCTTTCCGCCCCCGGCAGCATCTTCATCTGGTACGCGCCGGTTGGGCTGGTGGGCCTGGTGGTCGCCACGATCTCGAACGCGTTCGGGCTCGACGGGTGGACCCTGGCAGGCTGGGTGTTCGACGCCGGCAAGGTACTGGCCGTGGGCATCGTCGCGTTCCTGATTTTCAGGGGTGAGCACGAGCGCCTGATCCGGCGCCTGACGCTGGCCTTCGCAGCGGTGGTGGTGCTGGCCCCGATGATCCAGTCCTGGTACGTGGTGTGGCTGATCCCGCTGTTTGCCGTGACGGGCATCCGCAACGACTGGCAGGTCAAGGCGCTGTACTTCATCGTGTCGTTCTTTATGATTTACGCCATCTCCGACCAGCTGGAAGTCTTTCCCTATCTCCAGACAGAGGATCTGGGGCTTGCCCTGGTCCTGGCCCGGATTGCGGCCGCCATTACAGGCCTGCTTTTTGGCCTGTACCTGATTTTTATGGATCCGCTCACCAAGCGGCTCTTCCGCAAAACGGGCGAGCCGGTTATCGAGCGCCCCGTCATCTGAAATCCCGGGCGGCCGGGCTAGCTGCCCTGCCTTGATTCGTTGGACCCGGCCAGTGCTCCGCCGGGGTTCAGATGGCGCAGGGCCTCCTTCCGGGACAATGGGCTCAGCTGGGCGCCATGCTCCGCTACGAAGCCCCGCACCCAGGCAGGATTGGTTTTTGCGTACTCGCGCAACGCCCAGCCGATGGCCTTCCGGATGAAGAACTCTGGATCGGCAAGGTTGGCCTCGATCACTTCACGCAGCAGACCGGTATCAGTTGCGCCTTTAGCCTTCAGCTGCGAGGTGATGGCGGCGCGCCGGATCCAGAAGTCCTCATCGGTGCTCCAGGTCCGCAGAACCGGTGCCATTGTGGCCCGGTGTGCCTGCAGCAACGCCCCGATCCGCTGGCTCACGCCGTCCACGAAGTCCCACCAGGCTCCCGTGCGGATGATTTCCTCGTACACCGGCAGCATCAGGGGATCTTTGGCAACCAGCCGCAGCCCGGTGAGATCGATCGCGGCATATCGTTCTTCCCTCCACTGCGCTGACCGCCACAGTTCCAGGACGGTGGCACGCAGTTGTTCGGGGGAGTCAAACGGAAAGGCAGCGGCTGCGGCCACTACCAGGCGGCGGACCTCGGGCACCCTGACACCGAGCGACAGGATGTCAGATTTCATGTACGCCTGTGCCCCCGCGGCACGTACGGGATCGGACTGCTCCATAAGCGCTGTGCGGATCGCGGCCAGGACCTCGCGGTTCACCATCCTGCCACTCTAGCCAGCCCCGGCATGTCCCCGCTCGGCACGTCAGCCCGCCGCGCCCCAGCGCCACGGTGGCCGCGGTGCATCATTGACGACGGCGGCCACCGCCGAGGCGCAGGCGTACCACCGCCCGCCCAGGGACGCTGGTGCTGACCACCTCAAAGCCAGCCCCCACGAACAGGCCCAGCGTGCCGTGGTACAGGTCGGCGGCGCCTGCTTTGGGCCGCTGCGCGCGGTCCACCGGGTAACCTTCCACAACGTCCGCACCATGCAGCCTGGCATGGTCGACGGCGGCGCGAAGCAGGGCGGCTGCCAAGCCGCTGCGGCGGTGTCCGGCCGCGACCACAAAACAGGTTATGGCCCACGTCCGATCTGAACTGTCCGGTGCTGCGGCTTCGGCAGCGGCGGCTGAAGCATCCGCCCTGATCGAGGCCTCAGCCGACCGTAGGACCCGGGAGCGAAGGACCCGTGGATAACATTCGCGCGGCTCCACTGCACACCAGCCCACAGGCTGGCCGTCACGGTAGGCGAGGACACCGGGCGCGGGCGAACCGCCGTCGAACTTTTCCTTGAGCTGTTCCTTCCGGGCTGCCGGATCCAGAGCGGAGTACTCAGGACCGGTGAGCGCGAAGTACCGGCACCAGCAGCGGGACGGCTCGCCCGGGCCGCCGAACAGTCGCTCGACGTCCGTCCACTGCGCGGCGGCCGTTGACAGGCCGGGAGGAGTCCCGGGGTTCATGGTGGCCGGCTAGTCCGCAGCGCCGGGCTGGAGGGTCACGTCTGTGCTTCGCCGCAGCGTGACATGACCGCTCACGGGCGGGGCGGCGTCGTCATTGTCCGTTCCCGCTGCCCGGCGCGTGGCCTGCCGGCCGATTTCCTCCAGGGGGAGATGGACAGTGGAGAGGGCGGGGCGGAAATCACGGAGGGTCTCGATATCGTCAAAGCCTGCAATGGCGGCATCCCGGGGAATGCGGAGCCCCGCTGACCGCAGCGCCGCGGCTGCCCCGATGGCCATAACATCGTTCACGGCAAAGATGCAGAGCCGTTGGCTGTCTTGCGGAGCGTCGCTGTCTGACTGGGCAGCTTTGATCCGGGCCGCCAGGGCAAGGCCGGCCTCAAACCCGCCGGAGCGGTTGAAATCCGTGCGGATGACTTCTGCCGGCGGCATCCCGGCCGCGGTCAGCCCGCGCTGGAATCCGCGTATGCGGTCGTCCGAGGTAAACAGGCCGTCCGGACCGCCGATGATGACGAAGTGATCATCCCGCGAGCCGGCCAGCTCCGTGGCCAGTGCGGCGGCCAGCTCCTCATTGGGCACGGTGAGTACGTGGTACCCCTCGGAAACCGACGCGCCGACCACCGCGTGACCCACCACCGCCACCTGCCCGCCATTGCGGCAGTAGCGGTCCAGTTCGGCGGCCAGTTCGGTATTGCCGTCCTGGTCCTCGGGGCGCGCGGAGCGGGATCCGGCGATCACGATCGAATCGGCACGGCGGGCGGCAAAGGCGGCCACCGCTTCCTTTTCGTCCGCCGGGGCACCGGCAGTGGTGGCCAGCAGCACCATGCGGCCCTGCTCCCGCGCGGCCTCCTGGACGCCGCGTGCGATGGCCGCAAAGTAGGGGTCGGCAATGTCGTGGACGATCAGGCCGATCAGGCCCGAACTTGACTTGGCAAGGCCCTGGGCCTGGGCGTTGGGGATGTAGCCCAGGGAATCGGCAGCTTTGCGTACCCTTTCCGCGATGTCCGGGCCGGGCTTCCTGGCGGAGCCGTTGAGGACGCGCGAAGCGGTGGCCGGAGATACGCCGGCCAGGCGTGCCACCTCAGTGAGGGTACTTGCAACCACGGTGTCTCCTGTTGGGCGGAATCGGGCAATTAATGGTGCCCGACCAGTATGGCAGTTTCAGAATCATTGGGAAAGCGCTTGCCAACAATCAGCACGCTGGTGCATCATGGTTGGCAGCGGGAATGCGCTTTCCCATTCAGTTTGAGAACAACTCACCGTGGAGGACACATGGGCTTCGAAACAAAAACAATCCGCATCGCCATGAATGGCATCACCGGCCGGATGGGCTATCGCCAGCATCTCCTGCGTTCAATCCTGCCCATCCGGGATGCCGGTGGCTTCACCCTCGAGGACGGCACGAAAGTCCAGGTCGAGCCGATCCTGGTGGGCCGGAATGAAGCCAGGATCCGGGAACTTGCGGAGCTTCACAAGGTGTCCGAATGGACCACTGACCTTGACGCCGTGATCGCCGACCCCACCGTGGACATCATCTTCGATGCCTCCATGACCAGCCTGCGTGCCGCCACGCTCAGGAAGGCAATGCTGGCGGGCAAGCACATCTTCACCGAAAAGCCCACGGCTGAAACCCTTGAGGAAGCCATCGGGCTCGCACGCATCGGCAAGGAGGCCGGCGTCACGGCCGGCGTTGTCCACGACAAGCTGTACCTTCCCGGGCTGGTCAAACTCCGCCGCCTGGTGGACGAGGGCTTCTTTGGCCGCATTCTGTCCATCCGCGGCGAATTCGGCTACTGGGTCTTCGAAGGCGATGTGCAAGCGGCCCAGCGCCCGTCCTGGAACTACCGCAAGGAAGACGGCGGCGGCATGACCACGGATATGTTCTGCCACTGGAACTACGTCCTGGAGGGCATCATCGGCAAGGTCAAGAGCGTCAGCGCCAAAACTGCAACCCATATCCCGGCCCGCTGGGACGAAGCGGGCAAGGAGTACAAGGCCACGGCCGACGACGCTTCCTACGGCATCTTCGAACTCGAAACCCCTGCCGGGGAGCCGGTCATCGGGCAGATCAACTCCTCCTGGGCCGTCCGCGTTTACCGCGACGAACTGGTGGAGTTCCAGATCGACGGAACGCACGGGTCCGCCGTCGCCGGTTTGAACAAGTGCGTTGCGCAGCAGCGCGCGCACACGCCCAAGCCCGTCTGGAACCCGGACCTGCCCGTCACCGAATCCTTCCGTGACCAGTGGCAGGACGTCCCGGCGAATGCTGAGCTGGATAACGGCTTCAAACTGCAGTGGGAAGAGTTCCTCCGCGACGTTGTGGCCGGCAGGGAGCACCGCTTCGGCCTGCTGTCTGCGGCCCGGGGTGTCCAGCTCGCCGAGCTTGGACTGCAGTCCAACGACGAACGCCGCACCATCGACATCCCGGAGATCACGCTCTGATGACTTCCCTGATCCTTCCCACGCACGACGGCGGCACGCGCGAGTACCGCCTGCGGGGCGGCACCTCCTGGGCCCGCCCCGCAGCCCCGCTCACCTCCCGCCGCGCCTACGCCGCCGCGCATGTCATCCCCGAAGCCCTCGCGGACAACACACCCGGGGCTCCGGCCCGCCTCGACTGGGATGCCACCATGGCGTACCGGCACGAACTGTGGTCCTACGGACTGGGTGTGGCCGACGCCATGGACACCGCCCAGCGCGGCATGGGGCTGGACTGGACAGCCACCCAGCAGCTCATCAAACGCACCGGCGTGGAGGCTGCTTCGGTGGTCGCCTCCGGTAACGCCGCCACGGCCGGTAAGACGGTCCGCGATCTCGTCTCCTGCGGTGCTGGCACCGACCAGTTGGACATTGAATCCCTGCCTGCCGGTGAGGCCGGACTCCGGGCCGTCCTTGAGGCCTACCGCGAGCAGATTGCCGTTGTGTCCGAAGCCGGACCCAAAGTCATCCTGATGGCCTCCCGTGCCCTCGCCCGCGTTGCCGGCGGTCCGGAAGACTACCTGAAGGTGTACTCCACGCTGCTCCACGAGGTGGACCAGCCGGTTATCCTGCACTGGCTCGGGACCATGTTTGATCCCGCCCTGGCCGGCTACTGGGGCTCGGACGACGTCGCCGAGGCTACGGAAACGTTCCTGGCGCTGATCCGGGAAAACGCGGACAAGGTGGACGGTGTGAAGGTTTCGCTGCTCGACGCGTCGCACGAAGTGGCGCTGCGTGCCGCGCTGCCTGAAGGCGTCCGCCTCTACACCGGCGACGACTTCAACTACCCCGAGCTCATCGACGGGGACGGCACGCACCACTCGGACGCACTGCTGGGCATCTTTGCCGCCATCTACCCTGCTGCGTCCGTGGCACTGCAGCACTACGACGCCGGGGACGACGCCAAAGCGCGGGCCATCCTGGACTCCACCCGCGAACTGGGCAAGCACATCTTCAGTGCACCCACGTTCTACTACAAGACCGGGATCGCCTTTATGTCCTGGCTAAACGGCAGGCAGCCCGGCTTCCAAATGGTGGGCGGCCTCCATTCCGGCCGGTCCGTGTGCCACCTGTCCACAACGTTCGAGCTGGCTGACAAGGCAGGGCTGCTGAAAGACCCGGCCCTGGCTGCCTTCCGGATGTCCGATTTCCTGCGCATCAACGGGGTGGGAGTATGACCTTCACTGCAGAGCCGTCCCCTTTCGCACGCCTGGCACTCAACAGCGCGACCACCAAGAAATGGACCCTGGCCCAGGTTGTTGACGGCTGCGTCCGCGCCGGGGTCCCCGCCATCGGCCCGTGGCGGGACCGGGTTGAAGAAATCGGTGTGGACAAGGCCGCCAAACTAATCAGGGACGCCGGCCTCCGGGTCTCCTCGCTGTGCAGAGGCGGGTTCCTGACGGCCGCCGACACTGAAGGCCAGGCTGCAGCCCTGGCCGACAACCGCGCCGCGATCCTCGAAGCCGCCGCCCTGGACACCACGGAGCTCTTCCTGGTGGTGGGCGGGCTGGCGCCGGGGGAGAAGGACGTGGTGGCGGCCCGTCAGCGCGTGGCAGACCGCCTTGCCGATCTTGTCCCGTTCGCCGTCGGGAACGGTATCCGGCTGGTTCTCGAACCACTTCACCCGATGTACGCCGCTGACCGGGCCCTGATCTCCACCCTGGGCCAGGCGCTGGACCTCGCGGCGCCCTTTGACGCGGCGTCCGTCGGCGTTGCCGTGGATACTTTCCACGTCTGGTGGGACCCGGACCTGAAGGCGCAGATCGAACGCGCCGGCCGGGACAACCGCATTGCGTCCTACCAGGTCTGCGACTTCAACATGCCCATTGCGGCCGACCCCCTGCTGTCCAGGGGATTTATGGGCGAGGGCGTCATTGACTTCGCCACCATCACCACCTGGGTCAGGGACGCCGGGTACAAGGGCGATATCGAGGTCGAGATCTTCAACCAGGAGATCTGGGACGCCGACGGCGACACTGTGATTGAGACGGTCAAGGCACGTTACGCGGAACTTGTGTTGCCTTACGCCTGACCTGATTCAGCGCCTGGCGCTGCCGTTCTGAAGACAGGAACACCCCGGTCCGAAGACCGGGGTGTTCCTGTCTGTCGCGACTCATCCGTGAAGGAGGTCCCGACTCATCACATTGGTGCCCCAGGAGGGAATCGAACCCCCGACCGGCGGATTAGAAGGCCGCTGCTCTATCCCCTGAGCTACTGGGGCACGTGGCGCCACGACCTGAAATCCGGCGCCTAAAAAAGTTTACATTGCCCTGCGTGCCGCTGGGTCAATGCCACACCGCCAGTGGCACTTGTCCTCAACACAGCGATTCGCGGCCGGGTTGTGCACATACGGGAACGTAGCCCTCCCGGGCCTGCCGGCATACGCGCGAAGCTGGTTCTGCCGCTAAGGCACCACCTTCCGAGACAGGACAAGACAATGAGCGATTACATGACCTTCCGGGGCTTTGTAGCCACCGATATCAAGACCTCCACCACCACTACCGGGGTGGGGACCGCCTCGTTCCGCCTCGGGTCAACGGCCCGGCGCTTCGACCGCACGACCAACACCTGGGTGGACACGCACACCAACTGGTTTACCGTCCAGGGATACCGCCAGCTGGCCGGGAACATGGGCTGCAGCATCAAGAAGGGCCAGCGCGTCATTGTGGTGGGCCGGCTTAAACTGCGGACTTGGGAGAAGGAAGGCCGGGTCTACTTCGCGCACGAGATTGACGCAGAGTCTGTTGGGCACGACCTCATGTGGGGTTCGGCCAACTACAACCGGACGGTCAACAACGGACCGCTCCAGGTTGCTGAGGGAGGCTCCTCCGACCCCGACGGGGAGGGCGGGGAGCCGGAGGAGGGCGAGCCCGTTGACGGCGACGACGCGGCGTCATCCGTTTTCGTCGAGGACGCAGATGGCAACTACGTCCCACTGGACGCCGAAACCGGCGAACTCGTCGACTCTGCCCTCTGACCGTGCGGATGGCAAACACCGTTGAACACGGCCGCTGCCGGGGTGCCGGCCGTCCGCAGGCACCCCGGCAGTTCCGGTGCAGGCAAGGCCCCGTGGCAGAATGGCGGCATGATGCGCGCGACCGAAGACCGGCAGGTAACCCCCGTCACCAGCCTGCCGGTACTTTCCCGGCGGCGCCTAAACTTCCCGGGCAAGGGCTCGGCATGCCTTGCAGCCGGACTTCTGACAGCACTCCTGCTGACGGCCTGCACCGGCGGGTCGCCGGCGGTGACGGAGCCGGCCTCCACCGGGCGTGGCACCGCTACGGCCACCGGGCCAGGTCCTGATGGAACGGGCGGAAGTGCGGCACCTGCCGGCGGGCAGTCCGTGGGCGCACCCGCTGAGGGCGCCGCCACGGCGGCAATGAAACAGACGGTGACGGATGCGTTGAACCGGCTCGCGGCCGGGACCCCCAAGCCGGCCACGGCCCAGGTGGCGGAGGCCCTCACCGGGGCCGGGGTTGCCCCGGCCGTGCTGGAAGTATCGGCCAGCCGCACGCCCACGGGGTTGGAGGCTGACGCCATCGAGTCCGCCGTGCTGCAGGGCACGGACTGCGTGCTTGGCCACATCCGTGACGGCACTGTCACTGTCACCGTCCTCCCGGTCCTGGCCAGTGGCAAGTGCTTCGTGGGCGCAGCGCTCTGAGTCGCCGAATGTGAGTTATGCCCGCCAACCCACTAGATTTGGAACCATGGCGGAATTTATCTACACAATGACCAAGGCCCGTAAGGCTGTTGGCGAAAAACTCATTCTTGACGACGTAAGCATGTCCTTCTTTCCGGGCGCCAAAATTGGTGTTGTTGGCCCGAACGGTGCCGGTAAGTCCACCATCCTGAAGATCATGGCCGGCCTGGACACCCCCTCCAACGGCGAGGCCCGGCTCAGCCCCGGCTACACCGTGGGCATCCTGCTGCAGGAGCCGCCGCTGAACGAGGACAAAACCGTCCTGGGCAACGTCCAGGAAGGTGTCGGCGAGATCTACGGCAAGATCCAGCGCTTCAACGAGATCTCCGAGGAAATGGCCAGCCCCGACGCTGACTACGACGTACTCCTCGAAGAAATGGGGCGGCTGCAGGAAGCCATTGATAACGCGGACGCCTGGGACCTCGACTCCCAGCTTGAGCAGGCCATGGACGCGCTCCGCTGCCCGCCCGCGGATGCTGACGTGACGCTTCTCTCCGGCGGTGAGCGCCGCCGCGTGGCGCTCTGCAAGCTCCTGCTGCAGAAGCCGGACCTCCTGCTCCTGGACGAGCCCACCAACCACCTCGACGCCGAAAGCGTCCTGTGGCTGGAACAGCACCTCTCCAGCTACGCCGGCGCCGTCCTGGCCGTCACCCACGACCGGTACTTCCTGGACCACGTCGCGGAATGGATCGCCGAGGTTGACCGCGGCCACCTGTACCCCTACGAGGGAAATTACTCCACGTACCTGGAGAAGAAGCGCGCCCGCCTGGAAGTCCAGGGCAAGAAGGACGCCAAGCAGGCCAAGCGCCTCACCGAGGAACTCGAATGGGTCCGCTCCAACGCCAAGGGCCGCCAGACCAAGTCCAAGGCCCGCCTGGCCCGCTACGAAGAGATGGCTGCCGAGGCAGACCGTACCCGCAAGCTCGACTTTGAAGAGATCCAGATTCCGCCGGGCCCGCGCCTGGGCGGCCTGGTCCTGGAAGCCAAGAACCTCCAGAAGGGCTTCGATGACCGGACCCTGATCGACGGCCTGTCCTTCACCCTGCCGCGCAACGGCATTGTTGGTGTCATTGGTCCCAACGGTGTGGGCAAATCCACCCTGTTCAAAACCATCGTGGGGCTGGAACCGCTCGACGGCGGCGAGCTGAAGGTTGGCGATTCGGTCAAGATCTCCTACGCGGACCAGAGCCGCGGCGGCATCGACCCGGACAAGACGCTGTGGGAAGTTGTCTCCGACGGCCTGGACTACATCCAGGTCGGCCAGGTGGAAATGCCGTCCCGCGCCTACGTTGCCGCTTTCGGCTTCAAGGGACCGGACCAGCAGAAGAAGGCCGGCGTTCTCTCCGGCGGTGAGCGCAACCGGTTGAACCTGGCGCTGACCCTGAAGCAGGGTGGAAACCTGCTGCTTCTTGACGAACCCACTAACGACCTCGACGTCGAAACCCTCAGCAGCCTGGAAAACGCGTTGCTGGAGTTCCCCGGCTGCGCCGTCGTGGTATCGCACGACCGCTGGTTCCTGGACCGGGTGGCCACCCACATCCTCGCCTACGAAGGCGACGAGGAGAACCCCTCCAAGTGGTACTGGTTCGAAGGCAACTTCGAGTCCTACGAGGAGAACAAGATCGAGCGGCTCGGCCCCGATGCGGCCAAGCCGCACCGCGTGACGCACCGTCGCCTTACCCGCGACTGATCCGCCCGCGCCGCGTCATGGACTGAAATTGGGCCCGGGCAGACGAAAGGCCGGCATCCCTTACGGGGTGCCGGCCTTTCGGCCGTCAGGGGCAGGTCAGTCCCGGACGGCCTTGCGGATCTGGTGCTGCAGCAGTTTGGACTGGACGGCTCCCACTACTTTGTTCTTCAGGTCAGTGGGCACGCGGACCATGCCTTCCTGGGCTACCGAGGCAACGTGCTGGCCGGCCTGGTTGAAGATTTTTCCGGTGGCCAGGCCGCGCGCACCCTGGGCGCTGGGGGATTCCTGGACGTAAAGAAGCCACTCATCCACGCGGGCGGGCCGGTGCCACCACATGGCATGGTCCAAACTGGCCACGCTCATGCCGGGCGTGATCCAGCTCAGCCCGTGCCGGCGCAGGATGGATTCAAGCAGGGTGTAGTCGCTCGCATAGGCCAAGGCGGCCCGGTGAAGGTTGGGATCGTCCGGCATGGGGCCGAAAGTCTTCATCCAGACGGCGTTCCGGGCTTCCTGCTTACCCTTGGCCGAGACATAGATGGGCGGGTCCACGTGCCGGATATCGAAGGGCCGTTCATAGGCCCAGTGCTGGGCGATGGGATGGTCAAATTTGCCCAGCAGTTCGGCGGTGCTGGGAAGCGACTCAGGACCGGGAATGCCGGCAGGCATCGTGGATTCATGGTCGAGGCCCTCGTCCGGGTCCTGGAACGAGGCGATCATCGACAGGATGGGCACGCCCTCCTGGTAGGCGTGGACACGGCGGGCCGAAAACGACCGGCCGTCCCGCAGCCGCTGGACGCCGAACGTGATGGCCTTGTTGGCGTCGCCTGGCCGCAGGAAGTAACCGTGCATCGAGTGGACATTGCGGTCAGGGTCCACCGTTCGCATGGCGGCGATCAGCGACTGCGCCAGCACCTGGCCGCCGAACACGCGCGCACGGGGCTGCGGCTGCCACGACGGTCCCAGGAAGATGTCTTCATCCGTCCGGGCCCCCTCCAGCTCTCCCAGGTCAAGGAGCCGGATGAGCGTGGACGTAGGGTCACCGCTGGGCGGCGCCAGCAGTCCGGTTTCGGCTTCAGTCATGGTTCGACTCTAGACGGCGCCCCGGCACCGCTCAACCGAGGCGCAGCCGGTAGTGTTCATAGTGTGTCTGATCTACTCACCGAGTCCTTCCGCTTCGCAGATCCACGCGATCTCGCCGACCTGCGCACGTTCGCCACGCGCGCCAAAACCGTCGACGACGGCGCCATCCGGCTCCAGGCTTCCGGCTCCGTTCTGGCGGCGTACGTGTGTGTCCTGCGGCCGCGGCTGCTGGGCGAGTCCACCCCCACCATCCTGGGACTTCGAACCATCGGGCTGGCCGAACCGTCCATGATTGATGTCACTGTTTCGCTGTCAGCCGTCCTTGACCGGCTGGCCAGGGCAGGAGAGGACGACGTCGAGCTGCCGGTTCCGCCGTCCACCGTCACCGAATCGTGGACGGGTGTCGGCGCGCCGCGGACGGGCTGGGAGCTTGTGGGCACGCTCCCGGACGCCGAACTGCGGCGGGCGGCCGAAACCGGCATTACCGAAGTTGCCGGAATTGTGCCCGCGCAGCCCGGAGCGCTGATTGTCAATAACGCCCGCGCCGCTGTGTGGGGGCGCCCCTTGAACGACGATGGGCTCCCGGCCGGGGCAGCTTTCGCGGCCCTCACGCTCGGCTTCCTGGCTGACGGTGAGCAGGTGCTCTACAGGGCGGGCCGGTGGTACCGTCTCAGCGGCCCGCGCGGGCACGTACTCGTGCGAAGCGGCAGCGGACTCTAGGCTTCCGAAGGGCTGTTCACCATGGACAGCGCGGCGCGTTCCATGTAATCCCACAGGGTTCCCTCATGCAGGGGCGGCAAGGCCAGGGAGTCCACGGCCGTCCTCATATGGAACAGCCAGCGCTCCTTGGCCTCGGGTGTGACCCGGAACGGCATGTGCCGCATCCTCAGGCGCGGGTGGCCGCGTTCTTCCCCATAAGTTGTGGGCCCGCCCCAATACTGTTCCAGGAACATCAGGAAGCGGCGTTTGGCGGGGGCGAGATCTTCCTCCGGGTACATCGGGCGCAGCAGCGGATCGGTCGCGACGCCGTCGTAAAACACATCGATCAGTTTGACGAAGGTCTCGTGCCCGCCCACGGCGTCGTAGAAATTGTCCGTATAGCCGGGCTGGCTAAAGGGATCGTTCTGCATAAGCTGGCGTGGCCTCTGCGGCTCGATGGGCATTGTCATGGCTCTATTCTCCAGCTTTCTGGGCACTCTTATTGGCCTCCGTGGCAGGCTGGTGCAGCGCAGCGTCAGGACCGCTAACCGGGGTATCCGGGACGGGTACAAAGTTTCCCTGCGACCGGTTGCCCACACGCAGGATCTCGCCATTGCGGAGGTACCAGATGGCGCCGTCCTCGGAGCGGACCCGGGTGATGCGCAGCCCCATGGATTCCACAACGCCCACTACCTCGCTGGTTTCAATGACATCGCCGATTCCGTACTGGTCTTCGATGGTGATGAAGATGCCGGCGAGGAAGTCGCGGATCAGCTGCTGGGCGCCAAAACCGATGGCCACACCCAGGATGCCGACGCTGGTCAGCAGGGGTGCGATGTTGATGTCCAGGTTTTGCAGGACATACATGGTGGTAATGACGGCCACCAGGACGCCCACGATGCTGTTGAGCAGCGAACCGATGGTTTCGGCCCGCTGCACGCGCCGCTCGTGGTCCAATGCCCGGATGGCCGGGGCAACCCACTTGAAATGCGCTTTCTTGAAGAAGTTGCTGCCCGACGCGACCCGCTTGCTGATCCGGGAAATCAGGAACGTCGCCACCAGCCAGATGGTGACACCGACACCGAGACTGATCGCGATGCCCGCGACGCTGACACCGTCGGGATCGGCGGTGAGGGAGGGGGCAATCGACATCATGCTGAACATAAAGGGTGAGACTCCTTGGGGTTTCCGGCGGCGGCCGGGGATAACGAAGGCCAGCGCGCGGTTCGCCCGGCGCTTAAGGCTCTGTCCTCCCTTAACCCTAGCGTCGTACCGTGGACCCATGCGCATCCTGATACTCGGCGGCACCGTCTTCCTCTCCGCGGAAATTGCCCGACAGGCAGTCGCCGCAGGTCATCAGGTATCTTGCCTGGCCCGGGGTTCGGCAGCGGAGCCGCCGGCCGGGGTCACCTGGGTGAAAACGGACCGTTCCCGTGGCGCGGACAGTTACGCCGGCGTGGCACGGGACTGGGATGCGGTCATCGATGTGGCCCGTGATCCGGCGCCGGCAGCGGATGCCCTGGAGGCCCTTACTGACCGGACCGGGCATTGGACCTTTGTGTCCAGCTGCTCCGTCTACGCAGACCACTCAACGCCGGACGCAAGGGAAGAAGCCGAAATCCTGCCGCCGCTGCCGCGCGGAACTGAGTCCACGCCCGAAACCTACGGGGAATCCAAGGCCGCCATCGAGCAGGAAACCCTGAGGCTGGCCGCAGGCAAGGTCCACATCTGCCGCCCGGGCCTGATCGGCGGTCCAGGCGACGGAACCGACCGCTACGGTTACTGGCCGGCAAGGTTCGCGCGGGACAACCGGCCCGCCGTCGTCCCTGACATAGCCGGCCATGCCACCCAGGTCATCGACGTGCGCGACCTGGCCGGCTGGATCCTCACGGCAGCGGAGCGGGGCGTGACCGGCGCGCTGAACGCGGTGGGCGACAGGGTGCCGTTCGGAACCTACATAGAGGAATCACGGACGGTGGCCGCGTTCGGTGGCGAAGTGCTCACCGCTTCGGAGGGCTGGCTCGTGGAGCATGGCGTCGACTACTGGTCCGGGCCGGATTCCCTTCCGCTGTGGCTGCCGCCCGGCCACGACGGATTCTGCACACGCAGCAACCAGGCGGCGCGCGCTGCGGGCCTGCAGACGAGGCCATGGCAGGAGACGCTGGCGGACACGCTCGCGTACGAGCGCGGCCAGGGCCTGGAGCGTCACCGGAAGGCGGGTCTCACGCCGGCAACGGAGGCCCGGCTGGCCGGGGAACTCCTAGGCCGCTGACCCCCAAACAGGCGAAACTGGGTAGCGCTAACTGTCGTTTTGGACCTTCAAAACGACAGTTAGCGCTACCTAGTTGGGGTGCCTATCCTGCCACCGTCACCGGGGAATGCCGCACCGGGAAATTGACGCTCCGGGCGATGAAACAGACCTGATTGGCTTCGCGGTGCATCTGCTCCGCAAGGGCCACGTGTGCCGGATCCACCACGGTCACCCGCGGGTTCAGGGTGACCGACTCGAACTGGCCGCTGCCATCCCCGTTCAGGCGCAGCTGGCCCGTGGCGTCGTCGCGGTAGTCGGTGACCACCACGCCGTGCCGGACAGCCACGTGCAGGAAGGACAGCATGTGGCACTGGGCGAGCGCGGCCAGGAGCAGCTGCTCCGGATTGTAGCGTTCGCGGTCCCCGTGGAACGTCGGATCGGCCGACCCCTTGAGGACGGGCAGCCCGGGGATCACGATGTCATGCTCCCGCGAGTAGCCGCGGTACGACGTTGTCCCGTCGCCAAGATTTCCGGTCCACCGTACCGTCAGCGCATAGTGGTGCTCGCTCAGTCCCATGCCACTAGCCTAGGCCCCACCCGGGAGGACGTCCGCCGCGCGTGCCCGCAGCGCCCGCGCCACGCCGTCGCGGTTTTCCAGCATCATCCGCCGCAGCGCGGAGCTGTCCGCCGGGAGTCCGGCCAGGAAACGGTCCGTCCGGTCCACGGTTGCCTGCGTTGTCAGCAGTGCCGGGTAGAGCCCGACGACGATCTGCTGGGCGAGTGCGTGCGTGCGGTTGGCCACGATCCCGGGAACGGCCTCGAAATACTTTTCCGCGTAGGGCTCCAGGAGCGTCCGGTCCAGCACCCGCATAAAGCCCGTGACTGCCGAACCCTGCAGTGCATTGGAAAGCTCCCCTGTGACCACAATCGATTCCCACGCGGCAGCCTTGGCCTCGGGCGTGGGCAGCGCGGCCCGGGCCAGCGCGGCAGCGTTCTGTCCGCTGGCCGTGTTGTCCCGTTCGAGTTCGGCGTTGATCTGTTCCTGGCCCAGCCTGCCGCCCGCCACGAGTGACGCGAGCAGTTCCCAGCGCAGGTCCTGGTCCACGGCCAGCCCGGCCAGCGCAGCCGATCCGTCGTACAGGCCGGCCACGGTGTCCAGCTGGGCTCCACTGGAAGTCAGCAGGGCAAAAGACTTCACGAACTGCAGCTGGGCATCCGAGCCGCCCGGCGCCGCGCTGGCGAGGTCCCACAGGGTGTCCGCAGCGGCAACCGAGGTGGCTTCCCGGTGTTCCTCGGCAACGTAGAAGTTCAGGGTGGTGGCCAGCTGGCGCAGCTGGACGAGGATCACGGAGGAATCCGATTCGGCAGCGACGTTGGCCAGGATCAGTTCCACATAGCGGCGGGCGGGGGTCTCGCCGTCGCGCGCCGCGTCCCAGGCGGAGTTCCACACCAGGGTCCGGGGCAGGCTCTGGCTGAAGTCCTTCAGGTGCGCTGTGGCCGTGGCCAGGGACTTCTCGTCCAGCCTGACCTTTGCATAGGCAAGGTCGTCATCATTGACCAGGATCAGGTCCGGCTGTGCCATTCCCACGAGGGCAGGCACCTCGGTGCGCTCGCCGTCGACGTCGAGCTCCTCACGGTGTACGCGTTCGAGCTTGCCTGCGCCGTTCAGGTTGTAGAAACCGACGGCGAGGCGGTGCGGACGGATGGTGGGCCATTCGTCCACGGCGGACTGGACGATGCTGAAGGCGGTCAGGGTACCGTCGGCGTCCACCTCGAGTTCCGGCGTGAGGGTGTTGACCCCGGCCGTCTCCAGCCAGAGCCGGCCCCAGTGATCAAGATCGCGGCCGCTGGCCTTTTCGAGTTCCATCATGAGGTCGCTGAGTTCGGTGTTCTGCCAGGCGTGCTTGGCAAAGTATTCGCGGACGCCGGCCATAAACTGTTCCGGGCCTACCCAGGCCACCAGCTGGCGGAGCACCGAGGCGCCCTTGGCGTAGGTGATGCCGTCGAAGTTGACCTCCACGTCCTGGAGGTCGTTGATCTCGGCGAAGATCGGGTGGGTCGTGGGCAGCTGGTCCTGGCGGTAGGCCCAGGATTTTTCCACGGAGGCGAAAGTGGTCCACGCGCTGGTGAAGGCCGTGTTCTCCACCGCGGCGAGGTGGGACATGTATTCCGCGAAGGACTCATTGAGCCAGAGGTCGTTCCACCAGCGCATGGTCACGAGGTCGCCGAACCACATATGGGCGAGTTCGTGCAGCACGGTGATGGCCCGGCGCTCGATCTGCGCCCCGGTGACCTTGCTGCGGAAAACGTAGCCTTCCAGGATGGTCACGGCGCCCGCATTCTCCATGGCGCCGGCATTGAATTCGGGCACAAACAGCTGATCGTACTTCTCGAACGGGTACGCACAGCCGAACTGGGCCTCAAAGAATTCGAAGCCCTGCCGGGTCAGGTCAAAGATGTTGTCCGCATCCAGGTACTGCATCAGGGATTTCCGTGCGAAGACGCCCAGCGGGATGACGCGGCCGTCAGAGCTGTGAACTTCGCTGCGAACCGATTGGTACGGGCCTGCGATGAGTGCCGTGACGTAGGAAGAGAGCCGCGGGGTGGGGGCGAACGTCCAGACCGAGCGGGCGCCGCCGTCTCCCGGCGCGGTTTCAACAGGCGCCGGCGTGGGGGAGTTGGAGATGACGTCCCAGTGCGCCGGCGCCGTGACGGTGAAGGCGAACGTGCCCTTGAGGTCGGGCTGTTCAAAAACCGCGAACATCCGCCGGGAATCGGGCACCTCGAACTGGGTGTAGAGGTACACCTCGTTGTCCACCGGATCGACGAACCGGTGGAGTCCCTCACCGGTGTTCATGTACGGCGCGTCGGCCACCACCGTGAGCTCGTTGGACTCTGCCAAATCCGGCAGTTGGATGCGGACGCCGTCGGAGACGGAGGCGGGGTCCAGCGTGCGGCCGTTGAGGGTGACGCTGTGCACGGTGTCCGTCACGGCGTCGATGAATGTGGAGGAACCGGTTACTGCCGTGAACTTCACCGTGGTGGTGGTCCCGAAGACTTTCCCGCCCCGGGTGAGGTCCAGGACGACATCGTAGGAGTCAACGTTGATGAGTTCGGCACGCTCGCGGGCTTCGGCGCGAGTCAGGTTCATACCTGGCAAGTGGGGCCTCCAGAAGGGTTCGGTTGCCGGCGGGCGGTGACCTGCGCCGGCACAAGTGAAGTCATTCTGTCACGGCCGCCGGCGGGAGTAGCGTTAATGCATGGGTAAGTTCCGGGATTCGGTGGATGCCAAGGCGTTGCGCTTTGCGGTGGGGTTTCCGGTGCTACTTGCCGGTGCCTTTGTGTTTTGTGCTTTTCTGCTGCGTGCCGACCTTCCGGACCCCGTGGCGATTGGCTGGACGGCCGACGGCGGCGCCTACTTTGCGCCGTTCGGCGCGTACGCGTGGGGCGGGGCGGCATTGATCGTCGCCGCCGGGTGGCTGGTGTTGTCCCAGGCCGTGCCCGTGTCCCGGCCTGCGGTCATGCGGAGGATCATGATGGGGACCGGACTGTTCCTGAGCCTGTTCATCACCGCTGTCCTCGCCGCGGGACTGGTAGGCCAGACCGGGCTTGCCGATGCCCGCGAGTCCCATGTGGACATGATCGTCCTTGCGCTTGGCAGCGGCGCGGCGGTGTCGCTCGGAGTCATCATGGGATTTGTCTTCAAGGCCGACAACCAATGGTCGCCGGAGGATGACCGCGCCCTCCAGCTTGCCTTGGCGCGCGAGCTGGATCCCGACCTGGCAGGGGACACCTACCGCCTCTGGGTACACGCCCGGAGCTCTGTGTTTGTGATGATCGCTGTGGCCAGCCTCTTTCCTGCCGCGCTGATTGCCGTGGCGCTGCCTTGGCTTGGCGCCCTTGTGGCAGTCTGTGCCGTGGTGGCGGCTGCCTTCCTCTTCGCACGGATCAAGGCGGACCGCCGGGGCCTGCGCGTGCTGGTGGCCGGCGTGCTGCCGGTCATGGATGTCCCCGCCGCCGCGATTTCGGCCGCCAGTGCCGCGGAGGTCCGCGCCGCCGACTACGGCGGCTGGGGCTACCGGAACCACGGCGGCACCGCGGCGATGCTGGTCAGCAGCGGTCCCGCCGTCGTCGTCCGCAAAACGGACGGACACAACGTGGCGGTCAGCGGCGGAAGTCCTGCGACGGCGGCCCGGCTGGCAGAAGTGCTGACACGCGTCGCGGCCAGGGCGCGCGGCGGCGGTCCCGGCGCGGGTGCCGCGGAGCCTGAGTCCTAGTAACCTTGTCCGTGTTGATCTGACCCTGGCCTGACCCAGCCCCCGCTGGCCCCGGCGCCGAAACGAACGGATACTGCTGTGACTTCTTCCCCTGCCTTCCCGCGGGTCCACATCGCCACCGACCACGCAGGCATGGAGCTCAGCGCCCACCTGGTCAGCCACCTCACGGCCAAAGGCTACGACGTGGTGGACCACGGCCCCAAGGAATACGACGCACAGGATGACTACCCTTCCTTCTGCATCAACGCGGCGCTCGCGGTGGTGGCAGACCAGCAGGCAGGCGTCCATGCACTGGGGATCGTCCTGGGCGGCTCAGGCAACGGAGAACAGATTGCCGCCAACAAGGTCAAGGGTGTCCGTGCAGCCCTCGCCTGGAACCACTCCACGGCCACGCTGGCACGTGAACACAACGACGCCAATGTGGTGGCCGTCGGCGGACGCCAGCACACGGTCGAGGAAGCCACGGAACTGATCGAAGCCTTCCTCACCGAGCCGTTCAGCAACGACGAACGCCACGTCCGCCGGATCGGCAAGATCGCTGCCTACGAAGCAACCGGCGAGGTTGTGGAGTAGTGCCCGAGGGCCACTCGGTCCGTCGCCTCGCGCAGCAGTTCGGCGATGTTTTTACCGGCGAAGCACTCTCTGTCAGCAGTCCGCAGGGCCGGTTTACCGCCGGCGCTGCCCTGCTGGACGGCCACGTGCTGACGCACTCCCGCGCCCACGGCAAGCACCTCTTCCTGCACTTTGACCACGCGGTGGTGCTGCACGTCCACCTGGGGCTCTACGGTGCCTGGGACTTCGGCGGCGATGCCACGTTCCTGGGTGCTTCCAGCATCGGCGCGCCGCGGAAGATCGGAGAGCGGGAGGTCTTCGACGACGGCGGGAGCGCCGAGTACGCCGGTCCGCCCGAACCCCGTGGCGCCGTCCGCGTCCGGCTTGTCAGCGGGCACGGCTGGGCTGACCTGCGCGGTGCCACCACCTGCGCCGCCATTACTGAGGCCGAGGCGCGCGCCGTCCTGGCCAGGCTTGGACCTGACCCGCTGCGGAACCAGCCCGAGGCCAGGTCCCGCTTTGTGACGGGCATGCTGACCCGCAAGACGCCCATCGCAGCCCTGCTGATGGACCAGAAGGTGATCGCCGGCGTCGGGAACGTCTACCGCGCTGAAGTGCTCTTTCGGCAGCGGCTGGATCCGTGGCTGCCAGGCAACGCCCTGCAGGCGGGAGCTGCCGGACTGTTGTGGGACGATACCGCAGCGCTGATGGCCGACGGCGTTCGTGACGGGCGGATCATCACCACACCGGCGGCATATTGGGCGGAAGGAGCCGCGCTTCCCTCCGGTGAGGACGCCCATTACGTCTATAAGCGTGAAGGGCTTCCCTGCCGGGTCTGCGAGGCGCCGGTGGCTATCACGGAACTGGTGGGACGCAAGCTTTACTGGTGCCCGGTCTGCCAGCAGTAGGCGCCGGTGATGCAAGCTGGTGACACAAAAGCAGGGCCCCTCGCGAGGGGCCCTGCTTTTTGTCTGTTGATATCGCCGTGGAGGGGACGACGGGAATCGAACCCGCGTAATCAGTTTGGAAGACTGAGGCTTTACCATTAAGCTACGTCCCCGGAGAAGTCCAGCTTAGCCGTATTTCCGGGCTGTCTGCGTTTCTTCGGGCTGGCTGTTGAAGCCGGATACAACTAAACCTAATTCATGCCCCACGTGTCAAATGTGCATTCAGGGCCGGAATCACCGTAGACTTGCCTGTGCACTTACGGGGTGTAGCTCAGCTTGGCTAGAGCACCTGCTTTGGGAGCAGGAAGTCGCAGGTTCAAATCCTGTCACCCCGACTCTGCGGCCTGGACCGTCTACGCGGTCTGGGCAGAAATGCGTTGCAGATACCCATTCCCACAAACCCAGGAGTACTTAGACCGTGAAGAGCGCTGTCGAGAACCTCACCCCCACGCGGGTCAAGCTCAATGTTGAGGTCCCCTTTGAGGAATTGAAGCCCAGCATCGACGAGGCATACAAGACTGTTGCTTCGCAGATCCAGGTCCCTGGCTTCCGTAAGGGCAAGGTCCCGTCCAAGCTGATCGATCAGCGGGTCGGCCGCGGCTACGTCCTGGAGACGGCCATCAACGAAGGCCTGAACGGCTGGTACCAGGCAGCAGTCCAGGAATCCGGCATCCGCCCCCTGAGCCGCCCCGAGGTTGAGATCACCGAAGTTCCGGACCCCACCTCCACGGACGGGGAACTGAAGTTCCACGCCGAGGTTGATGTCCGCCCGGAGATCGAACTCCCGGACTACGCCGGCATCAAGGTTGAGGTTGCCGCTGCCGAGTCTTCTGACGAAGACGTTGACAAGGCCCTGGACGAACTGCGCGGCCGCTTCGGCACGCTCAAGTCCGTGGACCGCCCGGCTGCCGATGGCGACTTCCTGACCATCGACATCACGGCCACCATTGACGGCGCCGACGTTGACTCCGCGTCCGGCCTGTCCTACCAGGTGGGCGCAGGCACCATGCTCGAGGGCCTGGACGAAGCCGTTACCGGCCTCAGCGTCGACGAAGATGCAATCTTCGACACCACCCTGGTGGGTGGCGACCACGCCGGCGAGTCCGCCCAGGTCAAGGTTGTCCTCAAGGCCGTTAAGGAGCGCGAGCTCCCCGAGGCCAACGACGACTTTGCCCAGCTGGCGTCCGAGTTCGACACCCTGGCCGAACTCCGCGAAGACTTGGCCAAGCAGGCTGCAGACTCCAAGGTTGTTGAGCAGGGCGTAGAGGCCCGCGACAAGGTGCTGGACAAGCTCGTTGAGCTCGTTGAGGTTCCGGTTCCGGACTCTGTGGTTGAAGAGCAGCTCGAAGCCCACTTCAAGGAGGGCAACGGCCACGGTGAAGGCGAGCACGACACCGAGGAGCACCGCGAAGAGGTCAAGGCCAACACCGCCCGCGCCTTCCAGAACGAAATCATCCTCGACGCCATCGCCGAAAAGGAAGAGGTCAACGTCAGCCAGAACGAGCTGATCGACTACATCGTCTCCACCGCCAGCCAGTACGGCATGGATCCGAACCAGTTCGCCCAGATCATCGATCAGAGCGGCCAGGTCCCCATGATGGTTTCCGAGGTCCGCCGCCGTAAGGCGCTGGCCGTTGTTCTCGGCCAGGCCACTGTGACCGACACCGACGGCAAGGCCGTTGACCTCAGCGACTTCGTCCGCCCCGGCGGCGAAGAAGAAGCTCCGGCCGTTGAGGAAGAGGCCGCTGAAGAGGCGACCGCAGAGACTGAAGCCACCTCGAGTGACGACCCGGCAGCCGTGAAGTTCTAGCACGCCCCTGGCAGTGCGAGTGAAGGCAGCCCCTGGACCTACCGGTCCGGGGGCTGCCTTCGTTATTGGCCCTGCATCACTCGGGCAGGACGCGCCGCCACAGCATCGTGCGCCGTCAGCGAACAGCGCGATTCCGGCGAACAAATCGGCGATCAAACCGGTTAGTGTCCAAGTAGTGAAGTTCAGTGATGTCACCGTCACCAGCGAGAGGTAAGTACACATGTCACAGCACGCAGAGACCCCCCGGATGGCGACTGTCGATCCGGCGGCCCAGGACAACTACATCTACAACCGCCTCCTCAAGGAGCGGATCATCTGGCTGGGCTCCGAGGTGCGTGACGACAATGCGAACGCCATCTGCTCCCAGCTGCTGCTCCTCTCGGCCGAGAACCCGGAAAAGGACATCTACCTTTACATCAACTCTCCCGGCGGCTCCGTGACCGCAGGCATGGCCATCTACGACACCATGCAGTTCATCCCGAACGACGTCGTCACCGTTGCCACCGGCCTGGCAGCTTCCATGGGCCAGTTCCTGCTTTCGTCCGGAACCAAGGGCAAGCGCTACGCCACCCCCAACGCCCGCGTCCTGATGCACCAGCCCTCCGGCGGCATCGGCGGCACGGCCTCGGACATCAAGATCCAGGCCGAGCTGATCCTGCACATGAAGAAGGTCATGGCGGAACTGACGGCGGACCAGACCGGACAGAGCGTGGAAACCATCCTTAAGGACAACGACCGCGACAAGTGGTTCACCGCCACCGAAGCCCTCGAATACGGCTTCTTTGACAAGATCGCGGCGCATGCCGGTTCCGTCTCCGGTGGCGGCGGCACCGCCAACGGCACCTCCGGCGAGCCGGCATCCGAGAAGTAAACCCGGCACTTTCGAACATTCAGATCAGGAGCAACAAAATGACCTACAACTTCGGATCGACTGCCGGTAACCTTCCGACCAGCCGCTACGTACTTCCCCAGTTCGAAGAGCGCACGCCGTATGGCTTCAAGCGCCAGGACCCGTACACCAAACTGTTCGAGGACCGCATCATCTTCCTCGGTGTCCAGATCGACGACGCCTCGGCCGACGACGTGATGGCACAGCTGCTGGTTCTCGAGTCCACGGACCCGGACCGCGACATCACGCTCTACATCAACTCCCCGGGCGGCTCCTTCACCGCTATGACCGCGATCTACGACACCATGACGTACATCCGGCCCGAGATCCAGACCGTCTGCCTTGGCCAGGCCGCCAGCGCTGCCGCCGTGATCCTCGCAGCGGGCACGCCCGGCAAGCGCCTCGCCCTGCCCAACGCCCGTGTCCTGATCCACCAGCCGGCCCTGTCCGGCGGCCAGGGCGGCCAGGCCTCGGACCTTGAGATCCAGGCTGCGGAAGTCATGCGGATGCGCGCATGGCTTGAGGACACGCTGGCCCACCACTCGGGCCGCACCCCGGAGCAGGTCAACAACGACATCGAGCGCGACAAGATCCTGACCGCCGCCGAGGCCCTCGATTACGGCCTCATTGACCAGGTGCTTGATTCCCGCAAGATGAAGCCCCAGGCCATCACCCGGTAACAAGGCTCTTCAACGGCCGGTGCGGTCCAGTAATTTGGGCCGCACCGGCCTTCGCTTTCCACCCTTGCGGGCAATTGTGACCTAGAGTGGAAGGTGTCACGGCCGGTCCTCCCAGGCCCGCCACGATTCCAGCAACGGTGCACAGCTGCCTGGCAGCAAGATACTAAAGGGGTTCACATATGGCTCGGATTGGCGAGAGCACGGATCTGCTGAAGTGTTCTTTCTGCGGAAAGAGCCAGAAGCAGGTGCGGAAGCTTATAGCCGGGCCCGGTGTCTACATCTGCGACGAATGCATTGAGCTCTGCAACGAGATCATTGAGGAAGAGCTCGCCGAAGTCGCCGATCTGGGAAGCTTCGAACTGCCCAAGCCCCGCGAAATCTTTGACTTCCTCCAGGAATACGTCATCGGCCAGGAACCTGCCAAGCGGTCCCTCGCCGTCGCCGTCTACAACCATTACAAACGGATCCAGGCCGGTCACGCGCCGAAGAGCGGCAGCCTCGCCGACGGCGGCCACCACGACGACGTCGAGATCGCCAAGTCCAACATCCTGCTGATCGGCCCCACGGGCTGCGGAAAAACCTACCTCGCCCAGACCCTGGCGCGGCGGCTTAACGTTCCGTTCGCCGTTGCTGATGCCACCGCGCTGACCGAGGCCGGCTACGTGGGCGAAGACGTCGAGAACATCCTCCTGAAGCTGATTCAGGCAGCGGATTACGATGTCAAGAAGGCCGAGCAGGGCATCATTTACATCGACGAAATCGACAAGATTTCGCGCAAGAGCGAAAACCCGTCCATCACCCGGGATGTCTCCGGTGAAGGCGTCCAGCAGGCCCTGCTGAAGATCCTCGAAGGAACAGTTGCCTCGGTCCCGCCGCAGGGCGGACGCAAGCACCCCCACCAGGAATTCATCCAGATTGACACCACCAATGTCCTCTTCATCGTGGCCGGCGCCTTTGCCGGCCTGGAAGAGATCATCGGCTCGCGCTCCGGGCGTAAGGGCATCGGCTTTGGCGCCCCGCTCAACGATGCCAGCAACAAGGTGGATTCCTATGGCGAGGTGATGCCCGAAGACCTTCTGAAATTCGGCCTGATCCCCGAATTCATCGGCCGGCTGCCCGTAATCACCACGGTCTCCAGCCTGGACCGGGACGCCCTCATCCAGATCCTGTCCACGCCCAAGAACGCGCTGGTCAAGCAGTATCAGAAGATGTTCCAGATCGACGGCGTGGAACTCGTTTTCGACGAGGAGGCCCTCAACGCCATCGCCGAGCAGGCATTGGAGCGCGGCACCGGCGCCCGTGGCCTGCGCGCCATCATGGAGGAAGTCCTGCTGCCGGTCATGTTTGACCTGCCCAGCCGCGAGGACGTTGCCAGCGTGGTCATCACCGCTGATGTGGTGCTGAGCAAGGCCGAGCCCACCTTGATCCCGCACGTGACCAAACGGCGCAAGTCCGCCTGACCCTGACGTATTCCAGCCCCATACTGACTACCTCCGAGGACTGACCCATGTCTGAAACCACCACCAACCAAGCCGACTTCTGGTTCGATCCGCTGTGCCCGTTCGCCTGGATCACGTCCCGCTGGATCGGCGAGGTGGAGGAGGTCCGCAGCATCAGGACGGCCTGGCACGTGATGAGCCTTTCGGTCCTGAACGAGGGCCGGGAACTTGATCCGGGCTACCGGGAAGCGATGGACAACGGATGGGGCCCAGTCCGGGTCATCATTGCTGCCAAAGAGCAGCACGGCGAGCAGGTTGTGAAGCCGCTGTACGACGCCATGGGCACCCTGATCCACGTCGGCGGCGAAAAGGACTTCGGCATCGTCATCACCAAAGCGCTGGCCGAGTGCGGTTTGCCGGCAGACCTGGCGGACGCCGCTGACTCGGACGCCTTCGACCCCCAGCTTCGGGCCAGCCATGAAAAGGGCATCTCCCTGGTCGGCCAGGATGTGGGCACGCCGGTTGTGGCCTTTAACGGCACGGCTTTCTTCGGTCCTGTGCTGACGCGCATCCCGCGCGGGGAGCAGGCCGGGCAGTTGTGGGATGCCACGGTCGCGCTGGCCTCCTACCCGCATTTCTTCGAGATCAAGCGCAGCCGCAGCGAGAGCCCTGCCTTCGACTGATGCCGGCCTGCCGCCTGGCAATATCGGGCAGCAAAGAGCCCCGAATGAATTACTGTGATGTAGTTCATTCGGGGCTCTTGCGCTTCGCCGGGGGCGGGACCAGAATAGTTCTTACCCACTTCGAAAGAAGCGGGACGCAGGAACCAAAGATTCAGTGATATGTATCCGACGCAGCCTTCGGCAAAGTTAGATATAAGCTACCAGTGACGTGGTAGGAAGACCTGAAATTCCAAGGATTCTGCCAGACCATCAAGTCGTCACCGGATGGCCGAAAAGTCGAAGCCCCACCAACGGCAAAACGCTGATGGGGCTTCCCCTTTGCCCAAAAACAGGCTGAGGTGTCCTTAGCGGGAACCTGGAAAGGTCCGGCCAGGGATCAGACGGCCGGCTGCTCTTCAGGAGCCGCCAGGACCACGTCGCTGACCGTCAACTCGCCGTCGCCTGCTACGAGGGTCAGCTCACGGGCGTTCGAGGCTGCCTTCAGGTCACCCAGCCCGGCCTTCAGCTGCGTGGTCAGGGACTCCGACGCCGTGATGGTGGCGGACAGGACCTCGGTGCGCTGCTTGACCTTCGCTTCGGACTTCGCCTTGCGGACGCCGCTGAGGGCGGTACCCACGGTGGCCAGCAGGGTGGTGTCGCCGTCAACCTCAACGGCGGCAGGCCATTCGGCGCGGTGCACGGATCCGAGACGCCACCAGCCCCAGACTTCTTCGGTAGCGAAGGGCAGGAACGGGGCGAACAGTCGCAGGAGCGTATCCAGGCTCGTGGCGAGGGCGGCCAGGACAGATGCCTGCTCCGCTTCGCCGGCGGCACCGTAGGCGCGGTCCTTGATGAGCTCCACATAGTCGTCCGTGAACTGCCAGAAGAAGCTCTCGGTGATCTGCAGGGCCCGGGCGTAGTCATAGTTCTCGAACGCCTTGGTGGATTGCCGCACCACATCAGCCAGCTGTGCCAGCACAGCGCGGTCCAGGGGATTGGTCAGGACCGAGAGGTCCGTGGAGACCACGGACTTTTCGGTGGCACCGAGGTTCAGGACGAACTTGGAAGCGTTCAGCAGCTTGATGGCCAGCCGGCGGCCGATCTTCATCTGCGCGATCTCGTACGCCGTGTCGGCGCCGAGCTTGGCTGACGTGGCCCAGTACCGGACGGCGTCGGAACCGAATTCGTCGAGCACGTCGGTGGGAACCACCACGTTGCCCTTGGACTTGGACATCTTCTTCCGGTCCGGGTCAAGGATCCAGCCGGAGATGGCGGCATGCTTCCACGGGGCCACGTTCTGCAGCGCGTCGGCCTGGACCACGGAGGAGAAGAGCCAGGTTCGGATGATGTCGTGGCCCTGGGGACGCAGGTCGAACGGGAACACCTTGGCGAAGAGGTCCTCGTCCCGGCTCCAGCCGCCCACAATCTGCGGTGTCAGGGAGGATGTCGCCCAGGTGTCCAGGATGTCGGCGTCGCCGGTGAAGCCACCCGGAACATCGCGCTGCGCCTCGTCGTATCCCGGTGCGGCGTCGGCGGCAGGATCCACCGGCAGCTGCTCATCCTTGGGCACGATGGGGGTGTCGTACTGCGGGTTGCCGTCGGCGTCCAGCGGGTACCAGACGGGGATGGGCACGCCGAAGAAGCGCTGGCGGGAAACCAGCCAGTCACCGTTCAGGCCCGAGATCCAGTTCTCGAACCGGGACCGCATAAAGGCCGGGTGGAAGTCGATTTCGTGGCCGCGCGCGATGAGGCGTTCGCGGCGGTCCTCCTCGCGGCCGCCGTTGCGGTAGTACCACTGGCGCGATGTGACCACTTCGAGGGGCTTGTCGCCCTTCTCGTAGAAGTTCACGGGGTGCATGATTTTCTTGGGCTCGCCGTCGATCAGGTCCTCGGCAGCCAGCAGCTCCACCACGGTTTCCTTGGCACTGAAGACGGTCTTGCCGGCAATGGCTTCGAAGGCGGTGCGGCCGGCGCCGGTGGTGATCCAGTCCGGGGTCTCGCCGATGATCCGGCCGTCGCGGCCCACGATGGCGCGGGTGGGGAGCTGGAGTTCACGCCACCAGGTGACATCGGTCAGGTCACCGAAGGTACACACCATGGCAATGCCCGAGCCCTTGTCCGCCTTCGCCAGCGGGTGGGCCTTGACCTCAACCTCGACACCGAAGACCGGGGACGTGACTTTTTTACCGAACAGCGGCTTATAGCGCTCGTCGTCGGGGTTTGCCACCAGCGCGGCACACGCGGCCAGCAGTTCGGGACGGGTGGTCTCGATGAAGATCTTTTCGCCGTCTTCGGTGAAGAACGGGTACCGGTAGTACGAGCCGGCCACTTCCCGGTCTTCGAGTTCGGCCTGTGCCACGGCGGTGCGGAACGTGACGTCCCAGAGCGTGGGGGCTTCGGCCATGTAGGCGTCGCCGGCTGCCAGGTTGGCCAGGAAGGCGCGCTGGGAGACCTCACGGGACGCGTCATCGATGGTCCGGTAGGTCAGCTGCCAGTCCACGGACAGGCCGAGCTGCTGGAACAGGCTTTCGAAGACTTTCTCATCCTCCACAGCCAGTTCTTCACACAGCTCGATGAAGTTCCGGCGTGAGACGACGTCGAAATCGCGCTGGTTCTTGGCAGGCTGCGCCGGCGGCCGGTAGTCGGCGTTGTAGGCGATGGCGGGATCGCACCGGACGCCATAGTAGTTCTGTACTCGGCGTTCGGTGGGCAGGCCGTTGTCGTCCCAGCCCATCGGGTAGAACACGTTCTTGCCGATCATGCGCTGGTAGCGGGCCAGCACATCCGTCTGTGTGAAGGAGAACATGTGCCCCACGTGCAGCGAGCCGGACGCGGTGGGCGGGGGAGTGTCGATCGAGTAGACCTGCTCCCGGGTGGTGTCCGGGTTGAACTTGTAGGTCCCTTCGGCAAGCCAGCGCTGCGTCAGGGCAGCTTCGAGCCCTTCAAGGGCGGGCTTATCCGGAACGTTGATAGGGGCGGTGGAGGGCGTGTCTGTACCCTGAGTGTCTTCAGCCATTTGGCAATTGTTTCATGGACTCATCCGCCCCGCGGCTACGGGACTGCAGCACCATGCGGCGTGGGGGCGCGGCGGCGGAGACTTTTGGGAGTAAACGCATCACAGCTCAGGGACACGTTGCCGGAGTTCATACAACGGCACCCGTCGTACCGGGGCCGTTAGGGTGGTGCCATGACTGACGATTCACAGACCAAAACCGCGCAGACCCCGGCATCACCAATCGATCCGCTAAAGAATCGGGGCGCTGTTGTGACCGGCGCCAGCACAGGCATCGGCGAGGCGACAGTCCGTGCCCTGACGGCGGAGGGCTGGACGGTCTTCGCGGTGGCGCGCCGCGCTGAACGGCTGGCTGCGCTGGAAGCTGAGACCGGCGCCGTCGGGATTCCCGCTGACATCGCCGAGGACGACGACGTGGCCCGGCTGCTTGCCCGTGTCACCGAAGCGGGCGGGGTGGGAACGCTGATTAACATCGCCGGCGGGGCCCGCGGCGCCGACTACATCGGTGCCGCCAACACCGAGGACTGGGAGTGGATGTACCGGGTCAACGTCCTGGGCACCATGAAGCTCACCCGCGCGTTCCTGCCGATGCTCCGGGCAAACGGTGAGGGGACCGTCCTGAATCTGACCTCAACGGCAGGCCTGGCCGCGTACGAGGGCGGTGCCGGGTACAACGCGGCCAAGTTTGCCCAGCACGCGCTGACCAATGCTCTCCGCCTGGAGGAAGTTGAGCACAATCTCCGTGTCATCGAGGTGGCGCCGGGCCTGGTGCAGACAGAGGAGTTCGCCCTCAACCGGCTGGGTGACGAGGCCGCGGCGGAGAAGGTTTACCAAGGCGTGGAGAAGCCGCTCACCGCGGCAGACGTAGCCGAAGTGGTCCGCTATGCCGTCAGCGCACCGCACCACGTGAACCTGGACCAGATCGTGATCAGGCCTGTTGCCCAGGCCGCCAACCACAAGCTGATCCGAAAGGGCTGATCCGAAGGGGTGACCACAAGGGCTGATCTGCCGGCAGGTTGGCGGCTGCAGGCAGCCCGACGGGCCGCCTGCCGGCAGCGCCTGGCGGACTGGTCAGCCGGCCGGGATGGCGAGGGAGGCAAGGACCGCTGCGTGGTCCGTGCCCGGCAGATACCGGACCTGGTAGCCGGTGCTGGAAATCCCGGGTGTCGTGACCAGATGATCGATGGCAATCCCCGGCAGCAGGGACCCGTCCATCGGCCACGTGGGGGTCAGCCGCGATCCAGAGGCTGCGCCCACGTCAACGAGCCCCGGGCCGTCCGGCCCTCCCGTGGCAAGGAGTTCCCGGAACTCTGCATGGTCGTAAGTGGCGTTGAAGTCACCGATCAGCAGCCTGTTGCCTGGACGCTCCGCCAGCCGGGCTATCGCCCGAAGGTCGCTCCGCCACTGGTCGACCCTCACATCCACCGGCGGCAGGGTGTGGACGCTGGTTACTTCCAGGACTGCTGTGGCCGCGCCGTCAGCGGCTGTCAGCCGGACCGTCGGCATCCGGAACGGCGTGTCCGGGATGAGCCCTACCGGTTCGAGGGGATAGCTGGAGTACACGGCACTGCCGGCTGCGTCGTCCGTAGGGTCGCTGACGCGGTGGGGGAGGACCAGGTCCAGGCCTTCGGCTGTGAGGCGTTCCTCCAGTGACCGGGTGTGTTCCTGGATGGCCAGGAGGCCAACACTGTTGTCCTTGACCAGTTGGACGATGCCGGCTGCGTCCGCCTGCCCGTACTCCGAGTTGATGCTCATCGCCGTCAGGTCCACAGCGGCCACCGAACCGGCAGCCGCATCAGCGCCGGATGCCGGGGCAGGACGGGCGGCATCGAAGGGGAGGAGCCAGAAAAGCTGGCATCCCAACAGCAGTGCAGCAATCGCCAGCAGCCATCTGCTCCGGCCCAGCAGCGCCAGGGCCGCGGCCACCGCGGCAGGAATGGTCAGCCATGGCGTGAAGGACAGGAGCTGGACTGCCAGGACGGGCCATTCGGCAGGGACTGCCCGGAATACGGACAGCACCAGTACAGGCATGGCCACCAGGACTGCCAGCCACCGGCAAGCCGATTGCAGGAAACTCCTGACCGGTCTGCCGGCTGCCGCCGGGGAGGGCGGTTGTGGAGCACTGATCCCGGTGTGCGGCGGCGCGGTAGGGGAGCCCTGGGCTGAAGCAGTCATAGCTCCGAGTCTAGGGAGTGACCCTTTGCCCGGCATGCCCATCCGCCCCCATGCTTGCGCCCGGCGGGGAATGGCGGTGGACGGGCAGGCGATAGTAGACTCAGTGATGGCTATGATCCGGCTATCACCGGTGAGCTTCCGGAAGAACGCACCGACCCGCCACCTGGCAGTCGGTGTCACTAGAACCGGACGGGTATGCCCGTCACAGCTGTAATGAGCGGCCGGCAACTCCACTTCTCCTTCGCGGAGCGGACGGAATGCCGGTAAGTGAGGTGGTACCGCGGTAAGCGTGCAGTCATACGGCTGCACAGGAGCCGTCCTCGCATCCTGAACGGAACCATCCAGCAACGGCTGGCCGGTTCACCAGCTCAACCCAGGATGTCGAGAATGACGTATTACCCCAAAGCCTCAGCCACTGCTGCAAACGGCGCTGCCGCCGGCGTCTCCCACTCCGTGAAGTTCCCGGAGATCGAAGAGCGCATCCTCAAGTACTGGGACCGGGACGGCACCTTCCAGGCCAGCATCGACCAGCGCAGCGCGGACGCCCCGGGCGGGGAACCCGGCAGCAACGAATTCGTCTTCTACGACGGCCCGCCGTTCGCCAACGGGCTCCCGCACTACGGCCACCTGCTGACCGGCTACGCCAAGGACCTGGTGGGCCGCTACCAGACCCAGCGCGGCCGCCGTGTTGAACGCCGCTTCGGCTGGGACACCCACGGCCTGCCCGCCGAGCTGGAAGCCATGAAGCAGCTGGGCATGACGGACAAGACCCAGATCGAAGCCATGGGCATCGATAAGTTCAACGACGCCTGCCGCGCTTCGGTGATGAAGTACGCGGACGAGTGGAAGAGCTACGTCACCCGCCAGGCCCGCTGGGTGGACTTCGACAACGACTACAAAACACTCAACGTCGAGTACATGGAGTCCGTCCTCTGGGCCTTCAAGCAGCTGCACGAGAAGGGCCTGACCTACAACGGCTACCGCGTGCTGCCGTACTGCTGGAAGGACGAGACGCCGCTGTCCAACCATGAACTGCGCATGGACGACGACGTCTACAAGAACCGCCAGGACCAGACCGTCACGGTCACGTTTCCCATCACGGCGGGGGAGTCGGCGCTGTCGCAGCAGCTTTCGGGTGTGCAGGCGCTCGCCTGGACCACCACCCCCTGGACGCTGCCCACCAACCTGGCGCTCGCCGTCGGGCCCGCCATCACCTACGCCGTGCTCCCCGCCGGACCCAACGGCATCAAGGCCGCGTCGCCGGACGCACCGGTCACCGGCAGCTTCCTGCTGGCCGCGGACCTGCTGGCCACGTACGCCAAGGACCTGGGCTACGAGGACGCTGACGCCGCTGAGGCAGCCGTGACGTCCACCCACACCGGTGCGGACCTTGAAGGCCTGCAGTACCAGCCGCTCTGGAACGACTTCAGCGACACCGAAAAATTCGGTACACAGAACGCCTGGCGCTTCCTCGTGGCCGATTACGTCACCACCACCGACGGCACCGGCATCGTCCACCAGGCTCCCGCCTATGGTGAAGACGACCAGAAGGTCTGTGAAGAGGCCGGCATCCCCGTGGTCCTGTCCGTGGACGAGGGCGCAAAGTTCCTGCCGCTCTTCAGCCACGGCGACCTTCATGACATCGTTGGCCTGCAGGTCTTCGAAGCCAACAAGCCGATCACCCAGGTGCTCCGTGCGCAGGGCCGGCTGGTCCGCCAGGCCAGCTACGAACACAGCTACCCGCACTGCTGGCGCTGCCGCAACCCCTTGATCTACCGCGCCGTGTCCTCCTGGTACGTGGAAGTCACCAAGTTCAAGGACCGCATGTCCGAACTGAACCAGGACATCAACTGGATCCCGGGCAACGTCAAGGACGGCCAGTTCGGCAAGTGGCTGGCCAATGCCCGCGACTGGTCCATCAGCCGCAACCGGTACTGGGGCAGCCCCATCCCGGTATGGCAGTCCAGCGACCCCGAATTCCCGCGCACCGACGTCTACGGCTCCCTCGCCGAGATCGAAGCCGACTTCGGCCGCCTGCCGCTGAACAAGGCCGGCCAGGTCGACCTGCACCGCCCCTTCATCGATGAACTGACCCGCCCCAACCCGGACGATCCCCGGACCCCCGAAGAGGGGCAGTCCGTGATGCGGCGCGTCGAGGACGTCCTGGACGTCTGGTTCGACTCCGGCTCCATGCCTTACGGCCAGGTGCATTACCCGTTCCAGAACGAGGCCTGGTTCGATACCCACAACCCGGCCGACTTCATCGTGGAGTACATAGGCCAGACCCGCGGCTGGTTCTACATGCTGCACATCCTGTCCACCGCGCTGTTTGACCGGCCCGCGTTCCGCAACGTCATCAGCCACGGCATTGTGCTGGGCTCCGACGGTCAGAAGATGTCCAAGAGCCTGCGGAATTACCCGGACGTCTCCGAGGTCCTGGACCGCGACGGCTCCGACGCCATGCGCTGGTTCCTGATGTCCAGCCCCATCCTCCGTGGCGGCAACCTCGTGGTCACCGAGCAGGGAATCCGCGACGGCGTCCGGCAGGTCATCCTGCCGCTGTGGAATGTGTACAGCTTCTTTACGCTGTACACGAACGCCGCCGATGGCGGCTCCGGGTACGACGCGAAGCTCCGCTACGACGGTTACGCCGACACGCTGGACCAGTACCTGCTGGCCAACACCGGTGACCTGGTCCGCAACATGACCGCCCAGCTGGACAGCTACGACATCTCCGGTGCCTGCGACGAGCTGCGCAGCTACCTGGACATGCTCACCAACTGGTACGTCCGCCGCAGCCGCCAGCGCTTCTTCGATGAAAGCGCCGACGCGTTCGACGCGCTCTACACCGCCCTGGAAACCGTCTCGCGCGTGGCCGCCTCGTTGCTGCCGCTGGTCTCCGAGGAGATCTGGCGCGGCCTGACCGGCGGCCGTTCCGTGCACCTGGCCGACTGGCCCGAAGCGGAGCTCTTCCCGTCGAACGCGTCGCTGGTGGAAGCGATGGACCGCGTGCAGCAGATCTGCTCCACCGGGTCCTCACTCCGCAAGGCAGCGAACCTTCGCGTCCGCCTGCCGCTGCAGGAACTGACTGTGGTGGCACCCGGCGCGGATGCGCTGGAAGGTTTCGCCGCCGTCGTCGCCGATGAACTGAACATCCGGTCCGTCCGCCTGCTCGACGCCGGGAACGCTTCCCCGGAGGAGTTTGGCATCGAGCAGAAACTGGTGGTCAACGCCCGGGCAGCCGGGCCGCGCCTCGGCAAAAACGTCCAGCAGGCCATCAAGGGCTCGAAGTCGGGTGACTGGTCTGTCTCCGATGAGGGTGTTGTCACCGCGGGCGGGCTGGAACTGGAACCGCAGGAGTACAGCCTGGAAACCGTGGTGGCAGAGTCCGCGGACGGCGCCGGATCCCGGGCGGCCGCCGTGCTGCCGGGCGGCGGGTTTGTGGTGCTCAACACCGAGGTCACGCCGGAGCTTGAAGCCGAAGGAACCGCCCGCGACATGGTCCGTGCCATCCAGCAGGCACGCAAGGACGCCGGGCTGAACGTCAGCGACCGCATCCGGACAAGCGTCACTGCCACCCAGGCCGTGCTTGATGCCCTCCTGGCCAATGCCGGACTGGTCAAGACCGAAACCTTGACCCTTGCGCTGGACACCGTCCCGGCAGAGTCCGGCGACCCCCGCATTACCGTCGAAAAGACAGAGGCCTAGGATATGACCGACGAATTCTCCGTAGAGAGTGTCTACGCCGAACTGCTGGGCCGTGCGCCCGAAAACAAGATGGAACCGCGCCTGGCGCCGTTGTTCCGCGCCATGGATGTGCTGGGGGAGCCCAACAAGGCGTTCCCGATCATCCATGTCACCGGAACCAACGGCAAAACCTCCACGGCACGGATGATCGAAGCCGGGCTGCGTGCCCACGGCCTGAGCACGGGCCGCTACACCAGCCCGCACCTGTCCAAGGTCACCGAAAGGATCAGCATCGACGGGCATCCCGTATCGGATGAAACGTTTGTGCGGATCTGGGATGAGATCCGCCCCTACCTGCAGATCGTGGATTCCGAGCTGGAAGCCGCGGGGGAGCCCAGGCTGACCTACTTTGAATGCCTGACCATCCTGGGGTTTGCCATCTTCGCCGACCAGCCAGTCAACGTGGCAGTCATCGAAGTGGGCCTTGGCGGCATCACTGATGCCACCAACGTGGGCGACGGCCTGGTCTCGGTGATCACACCCATCTCGCTGGACCACACAGACCTGTTGGGGGACACCACAGAGGACATCGCGTACGAAAAGGCCGGCATCATCAAGCCCGGCGGCTACCTCATCAGCGCGTCCCAGCCGGTGGATGCCGCCCAGGTCCTGCTGGAAAAGGCCAAGGACGTGGCAGTACCGTTCCGGTTCGAGGGCGTGGAATTCGGCGTTGAATCCCGGACCGTAGCCGTGGGCGGGCAGGTGGTCAGCATCCAGGGCATCGCCGGCCGCTACCCCGACCTGCTGCTCCCGCTGCACGGTGCCCACCAGGCCCAGAATGCGGCCGTGGCCGTTGCGGCGCTCGAGGCCTTCTTCGGCGGGGAAAAAGAACTGGACGCCGAGGTGCTGCAGGAAGCATTTGCTTCGGTCACCTCACCGGGCCGGCTCGAAGTTGTCCGGACGGCTCCCACCATCATCGTGGACGCCGCGCACAACCCGGACGGCATCAGGGTCTCCGCCGAGGCCATCCAGGAGGCTTTCACGTTCACCCGGCTCGTTCCGGTGGTGGGTGTCCTCAAGGAAAAGGACGCGGAAGAGATTCTGCGCCAGCTCAAGGAATCCCTGGGCGACATGGCCGAGGAATACTGCTTCACCCAGTCCAACTCCCCGCGGGCTGTACCTGCGGCAGAACTGGCGGAACTGGCCGTGGAGATGGGCTTCGGCGAAGACAACATCCACATCGCGGAGAAGCTCGATGATGCCCTGGAATGGGCCGTGGAGCGTGCCGAAGCCAACGATGACCTGTCCGGCGGCGTGCTGGTGACCGGTTCCATCACGTTGGTGGCAGAGGCGCGGATCCTGCTCGGAAAGACGGAGGCCTAGCCATGGCCAAGCTGACAAAAGCCCAGCGTGAATGGCGTCCGGGGATGCCCAGGAAGCGCCGTTCCACCAAGGTGATGTTTGCCTCCACGGTCCTGCTGCTCGAGGCGTTTGTGGTCTTTTTTGCCACCCTGGCCGTATTCGGGCTCAAGCGCGGCGAATTCCCGCCGGCCCTGATCCTGGGAACCGGCATCGCCCTCAGCCTGATCATGATCTTTGCCTGTGCGGTGCTGTCCAGGCCGTGGGGTGTGGGCCTGGGCTGGATCCTGCAGATTGTCCTGATCCTCACCGGAATCGTGGAACCCATGATGTTCCTTGTGGGCGGCATGTTCGGCATGGCCTGGTGGTACGGGATCCGCACCGGCATCCGGCTCGACTCGGAGTCCGCGCAGCGCGAACGCGAACAGGCGGAATGGAATGCGGCGCACGGGGACACCCCGCCGGCCTCGTAGACTTGTCCCGAAACCCCCACCAAGTATTGGAGCAACCGTGAGCATTGAGCGCACCCTCGTTTTGATCAAGCCCGACGGCGTGGCCCGCAACCTCAGCGGCGCGATCCTCAGCCGCATCGAGGCCAAGGGATACACCCTGGCCGAGCTGAAGAAGGTGGACGCCACCCGCGAACTCCTGGAGCAGCACTACGAGGAGCACGTGGGCAAGCCGTTTTACGAGCCGCTGGTGGAATTCATGCTGAGCGGTCCGGTAGTGGCGGCGATCTTCGAAGGCCACCGCGTCATTGAAGGCTTCCGGTCCCTGGCCGGAACCACCGATCCCACCACGGCCGCTCCGGGTACCATCCGTGGCGACTTCGGCCGCGACTGGGGCCTGAAGGTCCAGCAGAACCTGGTCCACGGCTCCGATTCCGTGGACTCGGCCGAGCGCGAAATCAAGATCTGGTTCCAGGACTAGGACCTGGACCCTCCCGCCTCGTCGAGGTGACAGAAAAGGCCAATGTCCTGCGCGGACACTGGCCTTTTCTGTCACCTCGTTCCGGTGGCGGTTGCTCCTAGAAGCCTGAGGTTCCGGCGAACACCTGGATGAAGGCGAAGAAAATGGTGGCGATCACCGCGACGTAGAGCAGCGCGGTGATGATCCAGCCCGAATCGCCCAGGACACGTGCGGCGCCTGCGGGTGCGGGGATGATCCCGTGGCTGACGTTCCGGATGGTCACCCAGACAAACAGCGGAATCATGGCTGCCCACACCACCATGCAGAACGGGCAGAGGATGTGGATTTCGTACAGGGCCTGGGACCACAGCCACACCACAAACGCGAAGCCGAGGGTGACGCCGGCCTGAAGGCCCGCCCAGTACCACCGCGCGAACGTGGCGCCGGACAGCAGGGCCATCCCCGCCGTGATGATGATGGCGAACGCCACGATTCCGATGAACATGTTGGGGAACCCGAAAACCGAGCTCTGCCACGTCTGCATCACCTGGCCGCAGGAAATCCATGGATTCACATCGCAGACAGTGGTGTGGTTGGGATCCTTGAGGACCTCGAGCTTCTCAAGGACCAGGGTTCCCGAGGCCAGCCAGCCGATGGCACCGGTAATGACCATGAGCCAGCCCAGGGGCCGGTTGCGCGTCATGAGCGGAACGCTGGAGGACTGTGCGGTCAATGTCCCTGCCGCGGGGGAGGCTGCCGGCGTATCGGTGCCGTGCGGGGAAATGCTGGGCATGGTCTAGCGTCCTTTGCTTCGGGTGCTCCTCGCCCGATTGTAACGCCGGCACCTGAAGACTGTTTTCAGCGGCTCCGGCCCGCTGCACATTTGCGGATCGGATACCCCGGCCTCCGCGGCGTTTCAGTGCGGGTATGAGAGAATGAACGTGGCTGGAGGCCGACCCACATTCGGACTCCGGTCCGGTGGCTTGTTTCAAGACCGCCAATGATGAGCAGGGCAGGCTTCGGATTCTCTGATCCGGTTTCCCGCAACTCCATTGGTCGGCACCTGGTTGTGGCGTGTAGAACAACGGGTTTCAGGACACAGCCGACGGCTCCCACGGGCTGCCGCACCCCAATGCCGGTGCGAACCTGGGAGTATCCACTTGACTTCTGTCAACGCCTGCGGGTTTTGACAATATGTGCCCCAATGGGTGCCGGATGTGGCGGTACGTCAGGGGCAGGAGTGTTGCCACATATGGAAAATGAACAAGTACCAGCCGTTAACGTTGAAGCAACGGCCCCCGAAGCCGCCGAAGCGCCCAAAAGGGCAGTAAGGACGCGGCGTAAAGCAGCGCCGAAGGCCGCCGACGCCGCAGCATCGGCTGACGCCGGGACCCTCACCGACGCCGGGGAACAGCGCGACGCCGAGACCGCTGCCGTCCTTGAGGGAGTGGCTGTGGTGGAGGTTGCACCGGAAACCAAAACTCCCGTTCGCCGGACGCGTGCCCGCAAGAAGCCGGAGGGCGCGGAGCCGCTGCCCGCCTTCGCCGGCGACGCCACCGAAGCGCCGGCTGCAGCAGCGGGCGCCTCTGCCGTTGAGCCCGCAGCCGATGCCCCGGCAGCCGAGGGGGAAGCCGACGCAAAGCCCGTCCGCCGCCGTCGGGTAGCCACCCGCAAAACTTCAGCGCCGGACGTTGCGGCGCTGGATGTCGCCGCCGTGCCGGCGGAAGAAGCGGCCCCTGCCGCCGTTGCCCCGCAGGCCAAGGCGGCGCCCGAAGCCGCCGCCGCCGCAGCACCTCCTGAAGCAGCGGCCCCGGCGGCCGCACAAACTCCGGCCCCGGCCGCCGCTCCGGCGGAAGAGCCTGCCGCCGCGCCTGCCAGCCCCTTCGGTTCGCTGTTCCTGGAGCCGGGTTCGGCCACGTCCGTCCTCTTCCAGGCCCCCGACCTGACCACTGTTGTCCGTCCTGCTCCCGCCGCGGCTGCGGAAGAGCCGGAAGAGGACGACGCCGAAGAAGGCGAAGCGGACGACGCCAACAGCCGCCGCAGGCGCCGCAGCCGCGGCCGCCGCGGGCGCACGCGCACCGGAGACAACGAAGCTGACGCCGACGCCGAGGGTTCCGACGGCGACCAGGACGGTGGCGCTGAAGACGAGGAAGAGTCCATCGGCCAGGGTGACGAAGGAGTGACGTCCCGCCGTCGCCGCCGTCGCCGCCGTGGCGACCAGGATCTTGAACTGACCGGTGGAGAGGGCGACGATCCGCCCAACACCGTGACCCGGGTCCGCGCGCCGCGCGCCGTGACCGAGGCGCCCGTCAACAACCGCGTGACCAGCGTCAAGGGTTCCACCCGGCTCGAAGCGAAGAAGCAGCGCCGCCGCGAATCCCGCGACACGGGCCGCCGCCGCACCGTCATCACCGAAGCGGAGTTCCTGGCGCGCCGGGAATCAGTGGACCGGCAGATGATCGTCCGCCAGCGCGACGACAGAATCCAGATCGGCGTCCTCGAAGACGGCGTCCTGGCCGAGCACTTTGTTTCCAAGACGCAGCAGGACTCCCTGATCGGCAACGTCTACCTTGGCAAGGTGCAGAACGTCCTGCCCTCCATGGAAGCGGCGTTCGTTGACATCGGACGCGGCCGCAACGCCGTGCTGTACGCCGGTGAAGTCAACTGGGAATCGGTCAACCTCGAAGGCAAACAGCGCCGGATCGAGAACGCGCTGAAATCAGGCGACACCGTCCTGGTGCAGGTCACCAAGGACCCGGTCGGCCACAAGGGCGCACGCCTGACCAGCCAGATCTCCCTCCCGGGCCGTTACCTCGTCTACGTTCCCGGCGGCTCCATGACGGGGATCTCCCGCAAGCTGCCCGACGTCGAACGCAACCGCCTCAAGCGCATCCTCAAGGACCGCCTGCCCGAGCATGCCGGTGTGATTGTCCGCACCGCTGCCGAGGGTGCCTCCGAAGAGGAACTCACCCACGACATCAACCGGCTGCGGGCGCAGTGGGAGGGCATCGAAAGCCAGTCCACATCCACCAAAGTGCTGGCGCCGGAACTGCTCTACGGCGAACCGGACCTCACCATCAAGGTGGTCCGCGACGTCTTCAACGAGGACTTTTCCAAGCTCATCGTCTCCGGTGAAGAGGCCTGGGACACCATCGAGGCCTATGTCACGTACGTTGCCCCGGACCTGGTGGGCCGGCTGGAGAAGTGGACCAAGGACCAGGACATTTTCGCCGCCTGGCGGATCGACGAGCAGATCCACAAGGCCCTGGAACGCAAGGTCTTCCTGCCCTCCGGCGGGTCGCTGGTCATTGACCGGACCGAAGCCATGACCGTGGTGGACGTCAACACCGGCAAGTTCACCGGCAGCGGCGGAAACCTCGAGGAAACCGTCACCAAGAACAACCTCGAAGCGGCCGAAGAAGTAGTCCGGCAGCTCCGCCTCCGGGACATCGGCGGCATCATTGTCATCGACTTCATCGACATGGTCCTTGAGTCCAACCGCGACCTGGTGCTCCGCCGCATGGTGGAATGCCTGGGCCGTGACCGCACTAAGCACCAGGTGGCCGAAGTGACCTCCCTGGGACTGGTGCAGATGACACGCAAGCGCATGGGCACAGGGCTCCTGGAAGTCTTCGGCGAGCAGTGCGAAACCTGCGCCGGCCGCGGAATCGTCACCCACGACGATCCTGTGGAGCACCGTCGCGCCAACACTGTCGCCGCCGAGCACCACGTGCAGCGCACGGACAGCCGCCCGGACACCCAGCGGATGGACAGCCAGCGCAGCGACACCCAGCGTCCGGACGCACAGCAGGGCGGCCGGACCGACCGGAAGCGCCGCCGCGGCCGTGGCGGCCAGCCCCTGGAGGTGGCACCGGCAGCTCCGGTGCAGATCCACACGGTCCACCCGGACCCCAGCGACGCCGAGCGCCACGCCAAGGCGGAGGCCACGCGGGCAGCTCTGGCCAATATTGCTGCCGCAGCACACGCGGCCCACCTGCATGACGACGAAGTAGCCCAGGCTGCTGCGGCGGCCCGGGCCGCCGGCACGGAGGCCCCCGCCCCTGCGCCGGAACGGTCGGAAGGCGAAATTACCGGCCGCCCGGCCGCCGTGCTGACTTTCGGCGGTGAACAGGTAGTGCTGCCGTTTGTCGAGCACCACGAGGACCAGCCGCAAGCCCCTGCCCTGACCCTTGACCGCCTGGCGGAGGCCTTCGCCAGGCTCGGCGGTCCGGCCCCTGAAACCGAAAGCGGTCAGGAGGCAAGCCAGCCCGCCGAGGTCAGGCAGGCAGAGCCGGAAGTGAGCCGGCAGGCCGTCAGCGCGCCCGCTGCAGCCCCTGCCCGCCAGGTTCCCGCCGTTGTTGAACGGGACTACTCGGATCACACCCAGCAGCCCGCCACCCGACGGCCGCGGCGGAACCGCAGTGCCAGCCGGGCCCAGGGCGCAGCCAATGCCACCACGGTGGAGCATCACGAAGCTGTCCCTGCAGCCGCGGCCGGGCACACGCACGCGGCCAAGGCGCCGGAGCCCGCCAAGGCTCCCGCAAGTGCCAAACCGGTCGAAACCAGCGCGCCGATCATCCTGGGTGTAGGGGTTCCTGCCTCAGAACTCTGATCCTTCGCCGGACATAGGCCGGAATGCCCGGACACGCCCTTCATTGGGGGCGCGTCCGGGCATTCTGCGTCCCGGCTTCATCTTCGGGCAGCGGCACCAAAGAAAGGCTAGGCTGGGTGACTGACACGGGGTGCCGGCAGAAAGCCGGCTGAGATCCAGACCCGTAGAACCTGTCCGGTTAGCACCGGCGAAGGGATGTCTCCTTGGCTTCGACTTATGTCCTTCCTCCCGCAACCCCCGATCTTCCAGCGGCCCTGCCGCCACTGACAGCCCCGGGACCAGCAGCCCCGGCCGCCGGCACCGCCTTTGCGCCATCGGCCGCAGCGGATGTTCTGACTGATACCCCGCGGGTGTTGTCCATTGCCGGCTCGGATCCGTCCGGGGGAGCCGGGATCCAGGCTGACCTCAAAAGCATTGCCGCCATGGGCGGATACGGCATGGCAGCCATCACCGCTTTGACGGTTCAAAACACACTCGGCGTCCAGGCAGTCCACGTTCCCCCCGCTGCGTTCCTGCGCCAGCAGCTTGACGCCATCAGCGACGACATCACCATCGATGCAGTCAAGATCGGCATGCTGGGCAACGCGGAGGTGATCGATGCGGTCCGCAGCTGGCTGGAAAAGGTACGTCCCGCCGTCGTGGTCCTCGATCCGGTGATGGTGGCAACCAGTGGAGACCGGCTGCTGCAGGAGCCGGCCGAGACGGCCATGCGGGCCCTGCTGCCGCTTGCGGACCTGATTACACCAAACCTTGCGGAGCTCGCCATCCTGGCAGGGGAGCCCCAGGCCCGGGACTGGGCGGAGGCGCTGGAGCAGGGAAAACGGTTGGCCGCGGCTACCGGCGCCACGGTCCTGGTTAAGGGAGGCCATCTCGACGGCGACACGTGCCCTGATGCCCTGGTCAATGCCGGGGGACTGCTTTCCCGGCCGGTTGTGGAAGTGACGGGAGACAGGATCGCCACGCGCAACAGTCATGGCACGGGCTGCTCGCTGTCCTCGGCCATGGCAACTGCACAGGCCCGGCTGGGGGATTGGGAGGCGTCCCTGCTGCTGGTGAAGCCGTGGCTTGCCGGCGCGCTGCGGGCATCCGGCCAACTGGGGGTCGGCGGCGGCAACGGCCCGGTCCACCACTTCCACCATGTACAGCAGCCTCCCGCTGCCGGGGAATTCGCTGCACTCCTGCAGCGGACGGCGGCCCCTTACCTGGAGGCTATCTACGGGCTGGAATTCATCCGCGACCTGACGGCCGGCTCGCTGGCAGAGGAACAGTTCGCCTACTACCTCGCCCAGGATGCCATCTACCTCAACGGCTATTCACGGGTTCTTGCCCGCGCCAGCGCGCTGGCGCCGACAGAAGCCGCGCAGCTGTTCTGGGCCAGGTCTGCCCAGCAATGCCTTGACGTCGAATCCGAACTGCACCGCAACTGGCTCAGCACCCGCACCGTGGAGCACGTCCTGGGCCCGGTCACCAAGTCCTATGTGGACCATCTGCTGGCCGCCCCAGCCTCCGGCAGCTACGGAGTTGCGGTGGCGGCCCTGCTGCCGTGTTTCTGGCTGTACGCCGAGGCGGGCAAGGCACTCCACGCCCGGTTCCTTGCGGCAGGCGCTCCGGCGGAGCACCCTTATGCCGAATGGCTGCGGACGTACGCGGACGAGGATTTCGCGCAGGCCACGCGGGACGCGATCGCCTTGGTTGACGACGCCGGACGAAAGGCCTCCGGGGACGAGCGGGCTGCCATGGTTCAGGCCTTCAAGCACTCAAGCCGGTTCGAAGTGGAGTTCTTCGACGCGCCGCGGCTGCATGCCTGAACGCCGAAGGGCCACGCAGCCGGTACGATAGTCGGGCACGGTTTCGGATTGTCAGTGTTGTTCCCATTAGTGGGACCTATCACAGTCAAACGGCCGTAACCAGCCTCATTTGCGGCCGAAGGCGAAATTAGCGTATTCTAGATCTTCGGTGCTTACGCCAACACTTGGGTTACGACCCCACGGCGTTGAGGCACAGCGGGAACCCAGTCAAACATTGGCCCAGGTTCCGCACGCAAATCTAGTAATAAACGTCGAGAGAAGTGAGTTCCCAAGTGGTGTACGCGATTGTCCGCGCAGGCGGCCGGCAAGAGAAGGTTTCCGTTGGAGACTTCGTTACCATGAACCGCGTCCCCGGTGGAGCCGGCAGCACCATTCAGCTGCCCGCACTGCTCCTGGTAGACGGTGACAAGGTCACCTCCGCCGCTGCGGACCTGGCCAAGGTAACTGTTACGGCTGAGATCCTCGATGACCTCCGTGGTCCGAAGATCGTCATCCAGAAGTTCAAGAACAAGACCGGTTACAAGAAGCGCCAGGGTCACCGTCAGGAACTGACCAAGGTCAAGATCACTGGTATCAAGTAACCTTCGTTACTGTTCAGGTTTTCAGCAGATTCCCCAGAATTTAGAGGCAGGCATTTCAAATGGCACATAAAAAAGGCGCGAGTTCCACTCGCAACGGTCGTGACTCCAACGCCCAGTACCTCGGCGTCAAGCGCTTCGGCGGCCAGGTAGTTTCCGCTGGCGAGATCATCGTCCGCCAGCGCGGCACCCACTTCCACCCGGGCGCCGGCGTTGGCCGTGGCGGAGACGACACCCTGTTCGCACTGACCCCGGGAGCTGTCGAGTTCGGCACCCGCCGCGGTCGCCGCGTCGTCAACATCGTTGCTGCTGCAGCTGCAGAGTAACTCATAGTTCTGAAGCGGTGGGGCGGGCCATTTGGTCCGCTCCACTGTTCTTTTAACCGCATTACAATCATCTTGGCGCCTAGGGCGTCCAGGAAACAGCACTGAGGAGATCCACGTGGCGAGCTTTGTAGACCGGGTAGTACTGCATGTATCCGGCGGTACCGGCGGCCACGGCTGTGTCTCCGTGCACCGGGAGAAGTTCAAGCCTCTCGGCGGTCCCGACGGCGGCAACGGCGGTGACGGCGGCGACGTCATCCTCCGCGTTGACCACCAGACCACCACACTGCTGGACTACCACCACGCCCCGCACCGGCACGCCACCAACGGCGGCCCGGGCATGGGTGACTGGCGCGGCGGCAAAAGCGGCGAAACCCTGATCCTGCCGGTCCCGGACGGCACCGTGGTCAAGGCCAAGGACGGAACCGTCCTTGCCGACCTCGTCGGCGAAGGCGCCGAATACGTAGCAGCCGCCGGCGGCCAGGGCGGCCTCGGCAACGCCTCACTGTCCTCGCAGAAGCGCCGTGCCCCGGGCTTTGCCCTGCTGGGCATCGAGGGTGACGCCGCTGACATCGTGCTGGAACTGAAGTCCATTGCAGACATTGCCCTGGTGGGTTTCCCCTCTGCCGGCAAGTCCAGCCTGATCGCGGCAATGTCCGCTGCCAGGCCCAAGATTGCCGATTACCCGTTCACCACGCTGATCCCCAACCTTGGCGTTGTCCAGGCCGGCGACGTCCGTTTCACCATCGCTGACGTTCCTGGCCTCATTGAAGGTGCCAGCGAAGGCAAGGGCCTGGGCCACCACTTCCTGCGCCACGTGGAGCGCTGTGCCGCGCTGGTGCACGTGCTCGACTGCGGCACCCTCGAAGCAGACCGCGACCCGCTTTCGGACCTTGCCATCATCGAAGCGGAACTGGAAAAGTACGCCGTGGACATGAGCTACGCAGGCCAGGACGGCGAGGTTGTACCCCTGAACCACCGGCCGCGCCTCGTCGCCCTGAACAAGGTGGACCTGCCGGACGGCAAGGACATGGCCGAATTCGTCCGCCCCGAACTGGAATCACGCGGCTACCGGGTCTTCGAGATCTCTGCCACCAGCCACGAGGGCCTCCGCCAGCTGGGCTTTGCCATGGCGGAAATTGTCCAGGCCGCCCGCGACGCCCTTGCGGCTGCCCCGCCGAAGGTCCAGCCGCCTGTCCTGCGGCCCCGTGCCGTGAACGAGTCCGGCTTCAAGATCCGCCGCGAGGAAAAGAACCTCGAACCGCTGTTCCGGGTCCTCGGCGACAAGCCCGTGCGCTGGGTCAAGCAGACCGACTTCACCAACGAGGAAGCCATTGGCTACCTCGCGGACCGGCTCGCCAAGCTGGGCGTGGAAAACGAACTCTTCAAGCAGGGCGCCAAGCCAGGCGACACCGTGGTGATCGGCGAGGACGACGGCGTGGTCTTCGACTGGGAGCCCACCATGATGGCCGGTGCGGAACTGCTCGCTGCCCCCCGCGGCACCGACGTCCGCTTTGCGGATATCGGCGACCGCCCCACCCGCGGGCAGAAGCGCGAAGAGCAGCAGGAACGCAAGGATGCCAAGGCAGCCGCCCGCGCCGAGCTCGAAGCAGAGCGCAAGGCCGGGATCTGGACCGAATCGGTCAGCAGCCGCCGTGTCGCCAAGCCGCTCAAGGAGAGTGGACTGGGCGCAGACGATGACCAGTAGCGCCGCCACCGCGGTGTCGCACCCGCGGACCGCGGACCGCAGCGTGCTCGCGCATGCCCGCAGGATCGTTGTTAAGGTCGGTTCGTCGTCGCTCACCAGCATCAAGGGCGGCATCTCCGAGGAAGCGCTCACCGCCCTGGCTGATGCCCTTGCCACCAAGCGCAACGCCGGTGCGGAGATCATCCTGGTGTCCTCCGGCGCCATCGCGGCAGGCCTGGCACCGCTTGGCCTGGCCAAGCGGCCCCGGGACCTGGCCACGCAGCAGGCCGCGGCCAGCGTGGGGCAGGGCCTGCTGATGGCCCGGTACACCCAGGCGTTCGGCGCGCACGGCGTGACGGTCAGCCAGGTGCTGCTCACGGCGGACGACCTGATGCGCCGCAGCCAGCACACCAACGCCTTCCGCGCCCTGGACCGCCTCCTCAACCTGGGCGTGGTCCCGGTAGTCAACGAAAACGACACCGTGGCCACCCACGAGATCCGCTTCGGGGACAACGACCGCCTGGCGGCCCTTGTGGCGCACCTGGTCCGTGCTGACGCGCTGGTGCTGCTCTCCGACGTCGACTCCCTCTACGACGGTCCGCCGTCGCACGGTGCCAAGCGGATTCCCCTCGTGGAAGGTCCGCACGACCTCGACGGCGTCACCATCGGCAAGGCCGGGAAAGCCGGTGTGGGCACCGGCGGCATGACCACCAAGGTGGAAGCCGCAACGATTGCGGCCGGCTCCGGCATCCATGCGCTGGTTACCTCCACCGCCAACGCAGCAGCCGCGCTGGCCGGCGAGGACGTAGGCACCTGGTTCACCGTCAACGGGGCACGCAAACCCGTGCGCCTGCTCTGGCTCGCGCACCTGGCCTCCGTCCACGGCAAACTGATTCTCGACGACGGCGCCGTCAAGGCAGTGCGCCACCGCCGCACCTCCCTGCTCCCGGCCGGCATCTCCGCGGTGGACGGCGATTTCGAGGCAGGCGACGCCGTCGAGATGGTCAGTGCCGACGGCACCGTCATTGCCCGGGGACTGGTCAACTACTCCGCGGCCGAACTGCCCCAGATGCTGGGCCGGTCCACCAAGGAACTGGGCAAGGCACTGGGCCGCGGCTACGACCGTGAAGTTGTTCACGTTGATGACCTGGTGCTGGTCTGAGCCCGCAACTCGCCTAAACTTGGATCATGACTGAGGCACTGACCCACACCACTGCTGCGACTTCCGGCGACAACACCGCAGTTTCCGCTGCCACCATGGAGCCGGAGCTGACCTCGCCGGAGACGGCAGTGCCGCAGTCGCCGCAGGATGTGGAGGCCGCTGTCCATGCCATCGCGGACCGCTCCAGGCACGCCGCCCGGCGTATGTCGCGGGCAAACCGGGCGTGGAAGGACCGTGGCCTGCGTGCCATCGGGGCCGCCCTGCTGGAACAAAAGCGCCGCATCCTCGCAGCTAACGCCAAGGACGTAGCGGCCGGCAAGGCCAACGGCACGTCCGCGGCCATGCTGGACCGCCTTACACTGACTGACGCCCGGATTACCGGACTCGTGGATGCCCTGGAGAACCTCGCCAACCTGCCGGACCCCGTGGGTAACGTGGTCCGCGGCCAGACCCTGCCCAACGGCCTGCGCCTGCGCCAGGTCAACGTGCCCATGGGTGTGGTGGCCGCCATCTACGAGGCCCGCCCCAACGTCACAGTAGATATTGCCGGCCTCGCACTGAAGAGCGGAAACGCCGTTATCCTCCGCGGCGGTACCGCCGCGGCAGCCACGAACGAGGCCCTGGTCCAGGTTCTCCGGGACGCCCTGGACAGCGTGGGCCTGCCCGCCGATGCCGTGCAGACGGTGGACCAGTACGGCCGTGAAGGTGCCAACGCCCTGATGCGGGCACGCGGGCGGGTGGATGTCCTGATTCCCCGGGGCGGCCGGGACCTGATCCAGTCCGTAGTGTTGAACGCGGCCGTGCCGGTTATCGAAACCGGTGAAGGCAACGTGCATATCTTCATTGACGAATCCGCTTCCGAGGACATGGCGGTGGAGATCCTCCTGAACGCCAAGACCCAGCGGCCAAGCGTCTGCAACACCGTAGAGACGCTCCTGGTCCACTCCCGGTCCACCGTCCTGCCAGCCGTTGCCGCCGCGCTTCGTGGCGCCGGTGTCACGCTGCACGCCGACGAGCGGATCCGCGCCGCACTGCCTTCCTCCATCGAATCCACTCCAGCCTCGGACGAGGACTGGGCAACGGAGTACATGGACCTCGACCTGGCTGTGGCTATGGTGGACAGCCTGGATGACGCCGTCAGGCACATCCGCACGTGGTCCACCGGCCACACCGAAGCCATCCTCACCAATGACCTAGCCAACGCGGAGCGGTTCATCGCCGAGGTGGATTCGGCTGCCGTGATCGTCAACGCCTCCACACGCTTTACCGACGGCGGAGAGCTGGGACTCGGTGCCGAAGTGGGCATCTCCACGCAGAAACTGCACGCCCGCGGCCCGATGGGCCTGACCGAGCTCACCACCACAAAGTGGATCGTGCAGGGCGAGGGCCAAGTCCGCGGGTAGCAACGCGGTAACATAGACAGAAGTCCGGAACGGCGGGAAGATCCGCTGCCACATCCTTGAACCCTAGGGGAGAAAATGCTGCTCCAGCAGATCGCCATGACCGTTGCCGCAGAAGGCGAAGAACACGAACTTGCCCCGCTCTGGGCCGATCCGTGGGTTTTCGGGATCGTCATGTTTGCCATCCTGCTGGCCATGATGTTCGTCACGCTGTCCTACTCCAACCTGGGCAACCGGCACACGGCCACGGAAGAACACGCCGATCCGCACCGCCAGCACCCCAACAAGCACGATCACGGCCAGGGCCACTAACATTTCCCGTGTTCTGAACCGCGGTGCGCAAAGGCGGCTGCGGCTGGGCGTGATGGGTGGGACGTTCGATCCCATCCACCACGGCCACCTCGTGGCAGCAAGCGAAGTGGCTGACAAGTTCGGCCTGGATGAAGTGGTGTTTGTCCCTACCGGGCAGCCGTGGCAAAAAACGCACAAGCACGTCAGCGAGCCCGAGCATCGCTATCTGATGACAGTGATCGCCACGGCATCAAACCCGCGCTTCACCGTGAGCCGGGTGGATATTGACCGGCCGGGTCCCACGTATACCATTGATACCTTGCGCGACCTCCGGACCCAGCGTCCGGATGCCGACCTGTTCTTTATCACCGGTGCCGATGCCCTGGCGCAGATCCTGTCCTGGAAAGACATCGACGAGTTGTGGTCGCTGGCGCATTTTGTCGGTGTGACCCGTCCCGGGCACGTTCTCGATGGCATGGGCCGGGAAGACGTCAGCCTTCTGGAGGTGCCTGCCATGGCCATTTCCTCTACCGACTGCCGTGCGCGGGTCGCCGGGAACAACCCCGTCTGGTACCTCGTGCCGGACGGTGTGGTGCAGTACATCGCCAAATACGGACTGTACGCCGAGGGAACACAGCCCAAAGATGTCCGAACAACCGAAACAGACGAGCCAGCCAGTACTGAATGAGTTCTCAATGAGTCAGGAACAGCCCCCCGTCCGCAGCCGCCGCGAATTGCGGCAGGCCAGAGATGAGAAGCCGGCTACCGGCCCGACGGGCCCGGGCCAGGTTTCGCCTGCCTCAAAACAACGGCGAGCAGCCGACGCCCCCGTGGACTCTGTCCCGGAACAGTCCCAGGCCCAGCGGTCCTCGCAGATCCGTGCCCGCGACCGTGCCGCACTGCGCACCATTAAGGAACTTGAGGAGAAGGAAGGGCAGCTTTCTGCCGGCGGCCCTCCCACGCGCAGGCAGTTGCGGCTCCAGCAGCTTAAAGAACAGGCTGTCACGTCGGCCAACCCCATCATTCCGGCCCCGATGGGCAAGCCGTTGCCATCCACGGGCAAGCCGGTTCCTGCCCCGATGGGGCAGCCGCTTTCCTCTACGGGCCAGCCGATTCCGGCCCCGATGGGCAAGCCGCTTCCTGGATCCGCCGGTCCCACCGGTCCCACCGGTCCCTCCGGCCCCGTCGGGTCCCCGGCGATCGCCAAACCGGCACCCGCAGGATCCGGCAAGGGTCCGGGCATTCCGGAGGGCATGAGCGTGGAGCAGGCACTCGCGGCCCGCACCCTCATTGCCGAGCAGGCCAAGAACCAGCTGGCCAAGATGGAGCATATCGCCTCCCTCGACCCCGAAGCCGTGGACCCGGACATCCTGGCCGAACAGATCGCCCTTGCCGAGCGGGCTGCCGTCCTGAACCGCCGGGCCATGGCCAAGCAGAAGCTGGCCGAGCAAGCCGCACCACCTGCATCGCAGGCCCCGGCCGTCCAGGGCACACCGCAGCAGGCCGTAACCGCACAGCCGGCAAGCCCGAAGCCCGTAAGCGCCAGGCCTGTAAGCGCAAAGCCTGTAAGCGCGCAGCCGGCAAAAGGCCAGTCAGCAAAAGGCCAGCCGGCAACCGGTCAGTCAGGGCCGGCCACCGCGGACAACCTCGCCATGGTGACGCCGCTTGAATTTGTCCAGGTACCCGGCGTCGACAGGCCGGTGATGAAGCCCCCGGCGACGTCCTACGTACCGGTTCAGACCCAGCCGGGAGCCAAAGTCCGGCCGGGTGCCAAAAACCGCCGGCAGTCCGCCGCGTCCAGGCAGTCGGCTGCTGCTCCTGGCGCTCCGGCAGGCCGTTCCCGGGTCATCGCCCGGGCCGAAGCAGCCGCCCGTGCCGCCACCGAGCCCAAGCGAATAATTCCCGCTGCCCCGGACGCCCGGGCGGGGGAGTCTGACGACCTCTTCGCGGACCTGCCCCGCATCCCGGCCCGGTCCGCCCATGGCCTGGAGCCGCTGGATGCGGCCACGGCAGGGCTGGCCCGCGCCAACCGGCTCAGGCTCATGCAGGTCCTGGTCCTGGCCTTCGGGATCGTGGCCCTCATTTCCGGCGTCATCCTCATCGCCAGCGGCATGTCCCGCTGACCGGCTGCGCACCCTTTACGAAGCTTTAGAAAACTACAAGGAGTCCCGTGACTGCATCAGATTCATCCATCGCCATAGCCCGCCACGCCGCCAAGGCCGCTGCGGACAAGATCGCCCACGATATCGTGGCGCTCGACGTGAGCGAACGCCTTGCCCTGGCGGACGTCTTCCTCATCGCCTCAGCGCCCAGCGAACGCCAGGTCAACGCGATTGTGGACGGCATCGAGGAAGAACTCTCCAAGCAGGACCTCCGTCCGGTCCGCCGCGAGGGCCGTTCCGGCGGACGCTGGGTGCTGCTTGACTACTCGGACATCGTCATCCACGTCCAGCATGAAGAGGACCGCGTCTTCTACGCCCTGGAGCGCCTCTGGAAGGACTGCCCCGTCGTTGACCTGCAGCTTGCCGACGACGCTTCAGCCAAGGCTTCGGCCGCTGCTGAAAGCGAATAAGAGGCCCTCACGGGTCCCGAATATGCCCGATTTGGAATTTTCGGAAACGGTGATCTAAGATATTTGAGTTGCTTCGGAGATCACCGGAGCGGCGAAGGTCCGGGGCTGTGGCGCAGCTGGTAGCGCACCTGCATGGCATGCAGGGGGTCAGGGGTTCGAGTCCCCTCAGCTCCACCGGATAGTCCGTCGGAATCGAAAGATTCCGGCGGACTTTTTTGTTTGCCCCGGGATTCCCGCCTGAGCGGTGAATCATTTCCCCCGCACAAGGTCTTTTCGGTTGGCGTCCGCGGGGGATAAGACCTGGGCGGGGGAGTTCGCCGCACCGTGAACTGAAGGTCCTGGTGTGCGAACCAGCCCGGAATTACCGGGACCGGGCTCCCGATTGGCGCCGGGCGCGGATTTCTATTAAGCTGATCAGGTTGCTTCGAGCGGCCCGAGTGGCCAACGGAACAACGGTTTGGGGCTGTGGCGCAGCTGGTAGCGCACCTGCATGGCATGCAGGGGGTCAGGGGTTCGAGTCCCCTCAGCTCCACCAAACCGGACACAGTGTCCACCCAAAAGAGCCACCCCGCGGGGTGGCTCTTTTGGTTTGCCGGCTCTTTTGGCTAGCCGGCTACCGTGGCTGCAGCCGCAAATCCGGCTGCCCGTCACCAGCGTCCTAGATCCAGTCCGTTCGGCGCAGCGGCGGCTGGCCCCCGCCGGCACGCTGCACCAGGATCTGGTTCACGCCCGTAAGGCCGGTTTCAAAGCCCAGGGCGCTCGATGCCATGTACAGCCGCCAGACCCTCGCCCGCCCCAGGCTGGTCAGCCTGACGGCTTCGTCCCAGTTCGTCTCCAGCCGGCGCACCCACGCGCGAAGGGTCAGGGCGTAGTGCCGGCGCAGCGCCTCGACGTCCAGCACCTCGAATCCGCCGGATTCCAGTGCGGTGACCATCTCGCCGAGGCTGAGCATCTCGCCGTCCGGGAACACGTAGCGCGGAATAAACGAGTCCGGGTCAGGCTTGGTGCGTCCTGCGTTCCAGGAGATGGCGTGGTTGAGCAGCCGGCCACCCGGACGGAGCAGCCCATGCAGCGTCTCCACGTAGCGGGGCGTCTGTTCCCGGCCGACGTGTTCGGACATGCCGATGGAGCTGATCGCATCGAAGGGTCCGTCGGCGATGTCCCGGTAATCCTGGACGCGGATATCGATGTTCTCCGTCAGCCCGGCATCCGCCGCCCGCTTTCGGGCATGCACTGCCTGCTCCGCGGACAGGGTTACGCCCACCACTGTGACGCCGTACTGCTGTGCGGCATGCAGGGCAAAGCTGCCCCAGCCGCAGCCCACGTCCAGGACCCTCATCCCGGGTTTGAGGCCAAGCTTCCGGCAGACCAGGTCCAGCTTGGCCCTCTGGGCTCCGTCCAGTCCGGCCGCAAGCCCGATGTTGTCAACGGACGAACCTTCGTCCCATACGGCGCACGAGTAGACCATCGACCCGCCCAGCACGAGGGCATAAAAGTCGTTGCCGACGTCGTAATGGTGCGAGATCGCCGCAGCGTCCCGCCGCCGCGTATGAAGCCGGCCCTTTCGGGCGACTCTTGCCTCTTCCGGCGGCGGCGCAGGGTTAGGGCCCAAGGCTCCCAGCCGGACGGCCGCACTGACCAACGTGCCCAGTTCGCGCGGGGTCAGGGGCCGGAATGGGCCGGGTTCGGAAAACTTGCCTGCCGAGCTCAGCGCCGTGAAGGCCTCAAAGATGTCACCCGGCGCATCGATGTCCCCGGCCACGTACGCCCGGCTCAGCCCCAGCTGCCCGGGCGACCAAAGGATCCGGCGCAGCGCCCGGCGCGACCTGAACTCAAGGATGGGTGCGTTGGGCGGACCTGCCTCGGAACCGTCCCACGCGCGGAGCCGGAGCGGGATCCCGGACGTCCCCAGGACGATTCCCAACGCTTTGGCCAGCAGCGATGCTGCTCCGTTGTCTCTTGCCATGGTCTGCGCCTTTCTACCGGTATGGCCCAACAGTACGACGGCGGAGCGCACCTGTCAGTGCACCGCCCCGATTATCATGGGGGAGTGAATGAGTCCCTGCCGCCGTGCCCCGAATGTGCCAGTACCTACGCGTATGAGATGGGTGCACTCCTGGTGTGCCCCGAGTGCGGCCACGAGTGGTCAGCCGAATCAGCCGCGGAAGCCGAAGAGGCCGGACCGCGGGTGATCAAGGATGCCGTGGGCAACGTGCTCGCTGACGGCGACACTGTCACGGTGATCAAGGACCTGAAAATCAAGGGCAGCTCCAGCGTCATCAAGGTGGGGACCAAGGTGCGTGGCATCAGGCTGATGGACGGCGTGGGCGATCATGACATTGACTGCAAAGTGGACGGCGTGGGGCCCATGCAGCTCAAATCCTCCGTGGTGAAGAAGGTCTAGCGGAACCGGCAGGCAAACCATGGAAGACGCAAGCACCGATGTTGTGGTCATCGGCGCGGGGCAGGCGGGCCTGTCGGCCGCCTACCATCTGCAGCGCCGGGGACTTGAGTACACGGTCCTCGACGCAGAGCAGGGCCCGGGCGGTGCGTGGCGGCATCGCTGGAAAAGCCTGGTGATGGCAACGGTCAACGGCATCAGCGACCTTCCCGGAATCGCGAAGCCCGACGTGGACCCCGCCGAACCCAGCTCCGAATTCCTGAGCAGGTACTTCGGCGGCTACGAGCGCGAAGTCGGGATCGAGGTCTTCCGACCGGTCAAAGTCAGCTCCGTTGCCAGGGAAGATACGGATCCGGCCGGAAACCTGCGCGTCAGTTCCGGCCGCGGCGGGTGGTCCGCGAAGGCCGTCATCAACGCCACCGGCACCTGGACACGGCCGTTCTGGCCCATCTACCCGGGCCGCTCCACTTTCCTGGGCCGTCAGCTGCACGTGGCCGACTACGTCTCAGCTGAGGAGTTCCGCGGGCTGCACGTCATCGTTGTCGGCGGCGGTATTTCCGCTGTCGGGCTGCTGGACGAGATCTCGCAGGTCACAACCACGAGCTGGTTCACACGGCGCGAACCGGACTGGCGGGACGCGACGTTCGACGCCCAGGCCGGGCACAACGCCGTTGCCCTCGTGGAAGAACGCGTGCGGCAGGGACTGCCGCCGCAGAGTGTTGTGGCGGTGACCGGGCTCATCCGGACTCCCGCCCTGCGCGCGGCAGAAAAGCGCGGGGCGCTTGAGCGTCGGCCCATGTTCACAGCCATCGAGCCCGACGGCGTCCGGCTCACCGATGGCAGCCTGCTCCGGGCGGACATCATCCTGTGGGCCACGGGGTTCCGGGCCGAGCTGGAACACCTCGCGCCGTTGCACCTCCGCGGTCCCGGCGGCGGAATCGCCATGGACGGCACCCAGGTGGCAGCCGAACCGCGCGTGCACCTGGTGGGCTACGGCCCGTCGTCGTCCACCATCGGCGCCAACCGGGCGGGCCGGGCGGCCGTGGCCGCCATCCTCAAGCTCCCCGCGCTGCAGCCCTGAACGCCCCCCCAAGCAGCGCACCACAAACACACATCAACCAGAACAACGACGGCAGGAACCACGTGGCAGAGAAAAGCCTTGAGGACATCTTCGGCATGCTCAGGCGGTACCCGGACGTCGAAGCGCCCAACCTTCAGGCCTGGGACGCAACGGACAGGCTCCTGCTTGAAGCCGCAGCCGGCCGCGTGGGTCCGGACAGCAGCCTGGCGGTGATCGGCGACCGTTACGGCGCCCTGACCCTCGGCGCGCTGGGCACGCTCGGAGTCCGGCGGGTCCGTGTGCATGAGGACCTCATCACGGGAGAACGGGCCCTGCAGAACAATGCCGGTGCCCTGGGGCTGGCAGGCTTTGAGCAGTTGCCGCTGGGGGCGGAGCTGCTCGCCGGTGCACAGACCGTGCTGCTGCAGCTTCCCCGGACCCTGGCGGAGCTCGAAGAAATCGCCGCTGCCGTGGCCCGGCACGCCGCCCCGGATGTTGTGCTCCTTGCAGGCGGACGCATCAAGCACATGTCGCTGGGGATGAATGCGGTGCTGGAGCGCCACTTCCAGGATGTCCGGCCGCAGTTGGCGCGGCAGAAGTCCAGGCTCCTCGTCGCCGCCGGAGCGGTCCGGGAGGGCAACCCCGGGCACCCCGCCGTCGGGCATTCCACTCTTGAACACATCGCCGAACTGGACCTGGATGTTGAAGCGCACGGCGCCGTGTTCGCCGGCGCGAAGCTGGACATCGGCACCAGGTTCCTGCTGACGTTCCTCCCGGAGATGCCCGCCGCACGGCATGCCATCGACCTGGGCTGCGGTTCCGGGATCCTGGCTGCCATGTATGCCCGCCAGAACCCCGGAGCACGCGTCACGGCCACGGACCGGTCAGCCGCCGCCGTCGCCTCGGCGCTGGGCACCGCACGTGCCAACGGCCTGGCGGAGAGGATCACCACGCTCCAGGATGACGCCATGAGCACCCTGCCCGATGCCAGTGCCGACCTGGTCCTGCTGAACCCGCCGTTCCACCTGGGGGCAAGCGTGCATGCCGGCGCCGGGATCAAGCTCTTCGAGGCAGCTGCCAGGGTACTGGCGCCCGGCGGCGAACTGTGGACGGTCTTCAACCGCCACCTTCAGTACCTCCCGGCGCTGGAGCGGCTGGTGGGCCCCACCACCGTCAAGGGCAGCAACCCGAAATTCACCGTGGCAGTCAGCGCCAGGCGCCCCTAGCCACGGGCCCGCTTCGTGGCCTGCCTCCGGCTCTGGGCGTGCGTCAGGCGGTAACGTACCATTCAGACATCATCACTACGAGGCCGCTAACCATAGGGGAGACCGTGCCAGAAACTCGCCAGCCCTCGGCGCCACGGCGCGGTACCAACCTGCCGCGCATGGGGGACTTTAACCTCACAGTGATTCTCGATGCCATTCGCCGGTCAGCCGGTGGCCTCAGCCGTGTTGAGCTCGCCCAGATCGTCGGGCTTTCGCCGCAGACCATTTCCAATATCTCGCGCCGTTTGCTGGACCAGCACCTGATTGTCGAAGCCGGCAAGGAAGGCAGCGGTCCCGGCAAGCCGCGCACCATGCTCCGGCTCAACCCGGCGGGCATGTATGCGGTCGGGGTGCACCTGGACCCTGCCGTGACAACCTTCGTGGTCCTGGACCTGGTGGGCTCCGTGGTCCAGCACTCCCGGATCAAAACACCCGGCGGGAACGATCCTGCCGCCGTGATCGCAACCATGGCCACCGAGATTGAGCAGCTGGTCGCCGGGTCCGGCGTGGACACCAGCAGGATCGCCGGACTGGGCCTCGCGGCTCCCGGGCCGATCGACCTCGATCACGGCACCGTGGTGGACCCGCCGCTGCTGCCCGGCTGGGACCGCGTGGAACTCCGGGACGCCCTGGGCAAGGCCACCGGCTACTCCGTCCTCGTGGACAAGGACGTCACCAGCGCCGCCGTCGCCGAAACGTGGGCCGGCGGCCCCAGCGGCGCGGGCAGCTTTGTGTTTATGTACATGGGCACCGGCATCGGCTGCGGCATTGTGCTCAACGACGAAGTTGTGCGCGGAACGTCGGGGAACGCCGGCGAGATCGGCCATATCATCGTGGACCCTGACGGCCCGGCCTGTGACTGCGGCCTGCGGGGCTGCGTGAAGTCATCGGCCATCCCGCAGGTTCTGGTGGCCGAAGCCATCGAGGCAGGCATTCTTGACGGCCCGGGAAAGCACACCAGCGGAGCTGAGGTGCAGCAGAGCTTCGCGCAGTTGTGCGACCTCGCTGATGCCGGAGACGCCAGGGCCCTGGCCATCATCGACAAGTCTGCCGTGCTCGTTGCCCGGGCAGTTTCCGTGGTCACCAACACGCTCGATGTGGAGCGGGTGGTGTTCGGGGGCCCCTTCTGGAGCCGGATCGCGGACCGCTACCTGGAGAAGATCCCGGCCCTGGTGGACGCCAGCAGCGCCGCCCGCCAGATCCATACCATCGAGGTTGTCGGCACAGGCGTCGGTGAGGACGTGGGCGCCATTGGTGCTGCCTGCCTGGTCCTGGAACATACCCTCGCGCCCCGGGCGCAAAGGCTTCTCCTGGAGGTCTGAACGGGGGCTTCTTGCCTGTGGCGGGAGCCCCATCTAGCATGTGGATATCACCGCGGCTGGGGGCCCGCAGTCAAAGGGGACGGCAGCCATTGATTTGAATGGAGCACCATGCGTCGTCGGGTCTTTGAAATCACCGCCCTCATCGCTGCAACAGCGTTGATGCTGACAGCCTGTTCACCGGCCGCCCCGCAGGACGAGGCAAAAACACTGAAGGTGGTTTACCAAAAGACCGATTCCTTCAGCGCGCTGGACAATCTTTTCCAGGCCGCCAAACAGGAGTTTGAAGCCGCCAACCAAGGGGTCACAGTTGCCTTGGAACCCATCCAGGCAAACGACGACGACTACGGCACCAAGCTTGCCCTGGCCCTCCGGTCGCCGTCCACCGCTCCGGACGTCTTCTACGAGGACACCTTCAAGGTCCGGTCCGACGTTGATGCCGGCTATCTCCTGAAACTGGACAGCCACCTTGAAGGGTGGACGGACTGGGACACCTTCGATGAGGGAGCCAAGGCGGCAGGGCTGGCGGACGACGGCGGCACGTACGCTGTCCCGCTGGGCACGGACACCCGGGCCATCTGGTACAACAAAAAAGTCCTCACCGCTGCGGGCGTCAGTGTCCCGTGGGAGCCACGAAGCTGGCAGGAGATCCTGGATACCGCGCGGAAAATCAAGGCCAGCGATCCCAGCGTGGTGCCCTTCAACATGTACGCCGGAAAGGCCACCGGAGAAGGCACGGTGATGCAGAGCTTCTACGAACTGCTCTATGGAACCGGATCTGAACTGTACGACGCTGACGCCAAGAAGTGGGTAGTGGGTTCCCAGGGGTTCACGGACTCGCTGGCCTTCCTCAAAACCCTCTACGACGAACAGCTGGCCGTCTCCCCGGCCGAGGCCCTCGACGCGAATGTGTGGAAGAAGGTCTTCGGGGAATGGCTCCCGCAGGGCAAGATGGCCGCCACCGTGGAAGGCTCGTACACGCCCTCCTTCTGGCAGAAGGGCGGCAGCTATGAATGGCCGGGGTATGCAGAGGACATGGGGGTGGCAGCGTTCCCCACGCAGAACGGCCAGGCGCCCGGCGGTGTCAGCATGTCCGGCGGCTGGACACTGGCGGTCGGGGCCGGAACCAAGGAACCGGACCTGGCCTTCGGCTTCCTGGCCACAGCCCTGAACCGGAAGAACTCACTGGCGTTCAACATTGCCAGTTCCCAGATTGCCGTCCGGAAGGACGTCGCCGCGGATTCCGGCTACCAGGCGGCCAACCCCTTTGTGAAAGACGTGTCCGAACTCGTGGCGGTCACCCACTACCGCCCGGCCACGGCAGATTATCCGCGGATCTCGGCAGCGGTCCAGGAAGCTACCGAAGCTGTGATCACCGGGGCGAAATCCCCTGAGCAGGCGGCAGCGGACTATGACACGGCGGTGAAAGGCATCGTAGGTGACGCCAAAACCGCCGCGAAGTAGCCTGTGGCCACAACCACTCCCCAGCGGCTGCGGACAGTAAACCGGCTTCATCCCCATCTCCGGCGGCAGGCACGGCTGCTGCCGGTCCTGCCGGCCGTGCTGCTTCTGCTGGTGTTCCTGGCCGGGCCCGTGCTGTGGGCGTTCCACGCGTCATTCACCAACGCTGCGCTGACCGGCCGCAACGCCCGCAGTCCGGGCTGGGTGGGGCTCGAGAACTACCAGCGCCTCATCACCGACCCCGTTCTCCCGCTGTCCCTCGTGCTGACCGTCGTCTTCGTCGGCGGCTCGGCCATCCTGGGGCAAAACCTGCTGGGACTTGCCCTCGCGCTGCTGATGAAGCGGGCACGCCGGCCGGTGGCCGCAGTTGTCGGAACCGCGGTGGTAGCGGCCTGGGTGCTGCCGGAGATCGTGGCAGCCTTCGCCGCCTACGCCTACTTCAGCCGCGACGGCACCCTGAACCAGATCCTGGGTGGCCTGGGATTCGGCCAGCCTGACTGGCTGTATTCGTTCCCGATGGTGGCCATCATGCTGGCCAATATCTGGCGCGGCACCGCGTTCTCCATGCTGGTGTACCGCGCGGCGCTGGACGATGTTCCCGGTGAGGTCACGGAGGCCGCCCTGATGGACGGCGCCAGTGGCTGGCAGCGACTGGCCTACGTGACCATCCCCATGATCCGCAGCAGCATCGCTACGAACCTGATGCTCATCACGCTGCAGACGCTGGCGGTGTTCACCCTGATCTGGGTCATGACGGCGGGGGGACCCGCCAACGCCAGCACCACGCTGCCTGTGCTGGCGTACCAGGAAGCCTTCAAGTTCGGCGATATCGGGTACGGAACGGCGGTTGCATCCGTGCTGATCCTTATCGGCCTGGTCTTCGGCGCGGCTTACGTGCGGCTGCTCCGCGGGTCAAAAGGATGACGACGGCGGCGCGGGCGTCACCGGGGGCCCGGCGGCGGGCGGGAGCGGGTGCTGTTTCGCGCGCGCAGCATCGTGCCCGGGTGCCGGCGGATGCAGCCCTGATCCTGATCGGCGCCTGCTTTGTGTTGCCGCTGCTGTGGCTGGTCCTTGCATCCCTTGACGTCTCGGCCGGTCACGAGGCACGGCTTCCCGCCCGGGTTTCGCTGGATAATTTCGCTGCGATTATGACCCCTGGCCTGCTGTTCCAGCCGCTGTGGAACAGCATGCTGCTCTCTGCCGGGACCGCGGCCGTCAACCTGATAGCAGCTGTCCTGGCTGCCTACCCGCTCTCCCGGTACCAGTCGCGGTTCAACAGGCCGTTTATGTACACCATCCTGTTCGGGACCTGCCTGCCGATCACCGCCATTATGGTCCCGGTCTACGGGCTGTTTGTGCAGCTGGACCTCCTGGATTCCATGGCGGCAACCATCTTCTTTATGGCCACCACCACGCTGCCCATGGCCATCTGGATGACGAAGAACTTCATGGACGCGGTGCCGGTGTCCTTGGAAGAGGCGGCCTGGGTGGACGGCGCGTCCGGATTGACGGCGCTGCGGACCATCGTGCTGCCCTTGATGCGCCAAGGGCTGGGCGTGGTGTTCATCTTTGTGTTCATCCAGGCCTGGGGGAACTTCTTTGTCCCGTTCGTCCTGCTCCTGTCCGAGGCAAGGCAGCCGGCAGCGGTATCGATCTTCAGCTTCTTCGGACAGCACGGCGCCGTGGCATATGGCCAGCTGGCCGCATTTTCCATCCTGTACTCAGTACCGGTGCTGGCCCTCTACGTGATTGTGGCCAGGGGCGCCGGCAGTTCCTTCGCCTTGTCGGGAGCAGTCAAAGGCTGACCCGGCCGGGCAAGGAAGTCAGTCGATGTCCTCAACGATAACCCCGTAGGGGATGCTGTCATCGAGGTGGGCCTGATGGCCGGTGGAACCGATGTTGTACGTCACCCGCACTCCGTGAAGCTGGTCAGCAGCGGACTGCTGCAGCACAGGCTTGACGGCGAGGACGAAGATCTCGCTTTTGTCGGCGAGAAACTGTTGGTAACTGGCTGGAAGCTCCTTCATTGCAACAGGATAGACCCGCGGACCCGCCATGGGGAGGGGTCCCCATTGCGGGTATATCCGCAGGTGGCTTGGATAGGATGGCGGGCGGAGTGCAGCCGGCAGGCAACACCATCAGTCCATCGTCATCAGGCACCACCATCAGGGGGAAATCCAGTGCTTCAGACCAGTGCGCCCGCACGCATCGAACCGGCGGAACTGGCCCGTGCACAGCAGGTTGTGGCGAATATTTCGCGCAGCTTCGACGCCAAGGTGGTGGGGCAGGCACGGCTGCGTGAATCCCTGCTGGTGGGTCTCCTGACCGGCGGGCACATCCTCTTGGAGAGTGTTCCGGGCCTGGCGAAAACCACCGCCGCCCAGACCGTGGCCGAGGCCGTGAGCGCCGAGTTCCGCCGGATCCAGTGCACCCCGGACCTGCTGCCGAGCGACATCGTGGGCACGCAGATCTACGACGCCGCCAAGGGCACCTTCATCACGCAGCTGGGCCCCGTGCATGCCAACATCGTCCTCCTTGATGAAATCAACCGCTCCAGCGCCAAGACCCAAAGCGCCATGCTCGAAGCCATGCAGGAACGGCAGACCTCCATTGGGGGCCAGGAATACAAACTGCCCGCACCGTTCCTTGTGCTCGCCACCCAGAATCCGATCGAGCAGGAGGGCACGTACCAGTTGCCGGAGGCGCAGATGGACCGGTTTATGCTCAAGGATGTGCTGGACTATCCGTCGCCGGCAGAGGAAACGGAGATCCTCCGTCGGATTGACGCCGGCGTCTTCACGGTGGAGCAGAAACCAGCAGCCGCGGCCTCCCTCGATGCCGTGGTGGGAGTGCAGGACCTGGTCCGGCGGATCTACATCGACCCGGCCATCATCAACTACATCGTGGGCCTGGTGTTTGTCACCCGCAATGCCGGGCAGTACATCGAACCCCGTCTGGCCGGCTTTATAGAATTCGGCGCCAGCCCGCGCGCCAGCATCGCCTTCAGCCAGGCCGCCCGGGCCGTTGCGCTGCTCAACGGCCGGGACCACGTCATCCCGGAGGACGTTAAGTCCCTCGCCCACCGCGTCCTGCGGCACCGCCTTATCCTGGGGTTCGACGCCGTCGCCGAGCAGGTGCCGGTGGAGGCCATCATTGACGCCATTGTGGCGTCCGTCCAGACCCCCTGAGCCCGGCGGTGACCAGTCTCCTCCAGCGTGTGAAGTCGAAGATGGCTATCTTCGCCCACCGGAAAGCCCGCGGCATGCTCGACGGTGAATACGGTTCCGTCTTCCGTGGCCGCAGCCTGGACTTTGACGATCTCCGCGCCTACGTTCCCGGCGACGACGTACGGGATATTGATTGGAAGGCCTCCGCCCGCCATGGCTCCCCGCTCATCAAGAGGTATGTTGCAGTTCGCCGCCAGACAGTCCTGCTGATCGCCGACACCGGGCGGAACATGGCGGCTGAAGCCCGCGACGGGGAAACCAAAAAGGACATCGCCGTGATGGCCCTCGGTGTGGTGGGGTACCTGGCCCACCGGCACGGCGATGTGGTGGGCCTGGTCCACGGTGACGCCAACGGCACGCGCACGGTTCCGGCCAAGGCCGGCGAAGCGCACCTGGAACGGCTCCTGCGGGACGTCGACTCGGCTGCCGGCCCGGACTCCGGCCCCAGCAGGATTGATGACCATCTCGACCACGTGGCCCGCACGGTCAAGGGCAGGTTCCTGCTGTTTGTGGTGGCCGACGAGCTGGCCGCCAGCCCGGGCACTGAGCAGCTGCTGCGCCGGCTCCGCGCCCAGCATGAGATCCTGTGGCTCACCGTCCGGGACGCTGACCTGGCCGGGGACGGCAGCATCCCGCAGGACGCCTTGAACGTGGCCGACTCCTCCGCGCTGTTGGGGCACCTGGCTGCTTCCGCAGCTGTCACCGCGGCCTACGCCAGGGCCGCGGAGGAGCGGGACGCCGGCAGGCAGGCCATGTTCCGCCGGACCGGCATCACCCAAGGCCACGTGACCGGAAGCAGCACGGTCATGACTGAACTGTTCGCCCTCCTGGAAAGGCACCGGCGTGCAGGCTGACCCCGGCATCATCGGACCGCTCCCGTACAGCACGGGCTGGCTGTGGGCGGGCCTGGCCCTTCTCGCCGTGATCCTGGCCTGGTACGGCTTTGTGCTCCTCAGCACGCGGCCGCGCAGGTCACCCCCGCCGCTGGCCCGGTTCACCCCGCCGTCGGACCTTAACGACCTGAAGGCGGCCTACGTGCACAGGATCGACGCCGTGACGGCCGATGCCGCCGCCGGGCTCCTGACTGCCCGGGAGTCGCACCTTGAGCTGAGCCTGCTGGTGCGCAGGTTCGCCCGTGACGTCACGGGTGTTGATGCTCCACGCATGACGCTGGCTGAGCTGCACGCCCACCCTCTGCCGGCGGTTGCTGAAGCCGTCCGCAGGATCTACCCGGGTGAGTTCGGGCTGGAGCCGCTGCCGCAGGTTGAGCAATCGGCCGAGACGGCGCGCCAGGCGGTGTGGCAATGGAACTGATGTTCTGGTGGCTGATCCCGCCGGCCGCCGTTCTTGCTGGTGCAGCACTCTGGCGTGCGTACCGTCCTGACCCGCAGGCAAACGAACGACGACGGCTGGTAGCCAACGCGGACCGCCTCACCGCCCTGCCCGAATACCAGGCCGCCCTGCGGCGCCACCGGCGCTGGCTCGCCGTGGCCGCGCTCGCAGCAGCCACCTTGCTGGTGTCCGCCGTGGCCGCCGCTGCCCGGCCGGCGGAACTGACCACCATCAGCCCCGGGCAGCGGAACCGGGACATCATGCTGTGCCTGGACACCTCCGGCTCCATGAGCAGCGCCGACGCTGCCGTGGTGGAGGTCTTCGGCGTCCTGGCGAAGGAGTTTGACGGCGAACGCGTAGGCCTGACCATCTTCGACAGCAGCGCCGTCCAGGTCTTCCCGCTCACCGACGACTACGAGTACGTGCAGGAACAACTCACGCTTGCCAAGGATGCCTTCGACGGCGACCCCGGCAGTGCGGGGTTCCTGGACGGCACGTGGAGCGGCCGGGGATCGTCGCTGATCGGCGACGGTCTGGCCTCCTGCGTCAACGGCTTCCCCGGCGCCGGGTCGGGTGGTGCCGACAGCCAGCAGCGCTCGCGGTCCGTTGTCCTCGCGACAGACAACTTCCTCTCCGGCGACCCGATTTTCACCCTTGAACAGGCGGGTGTCCTGGCACAGGAGGCCGGCGTGCGTGTGTACGCGCTGAATCCCGGGGACTTCGATTACGGCCCTGACCCTGACCAGCCCGGGGCCACGCTGCGTGCGGCAGCCGATGCCAGCGGCGGTGCCTACTACGCGCTGGACACTCCCGATGCCGTGGCGGACATTGTGCGGCGCGTGCAGGACACGGAAGCCGCCGCACTGCAGGGCGCCCCCCGCGCCGTTGTCACGGACGTTCCTGATGTGCCGCTGACAGTGGCACTGCTCTCCGGCCTGGTGCTGGCCGGCGCATCCTGGCGGCTGAGGCCATGACCCTGCAGCCGATCCTTCCCTGGTGGCTGATGGCCATCCTCGTCACCGCGTCGGCGGTTTTCCTTGGCTGGCGGCTGGCCGTGGCGTCCCGCGGACCGGCCGGCAGCCGGCAGCGGCGGGAGTGGCTGTTCCGGAGCGCCATGGTACTGCTGCTCCTTGCTGCGGCCCTCCGCCCCGGTGTTCCCGGCGGGAGCAGCCAGGCCGCCACCGCCGACGTCAATGTCTTTTTTGTGGTGGACACCAGCAGCAGCATCGTGGCCGAAGACTACGGAAGCGGCTCGCCCCGGCTGGACGGCGTGCGCCGGGACATCATGGCCGTCGCCGGTGAACTCGCCGGAGCCCGGTTCTCCCTGCTGACGTTCGACAGCAGCGCCGTGGTCCGGATGCCCCTCACCACGGACACGACGGCGCTGGACACGGCCGTCGCAATACTGCAGCCCCAGGTGACCGCCTTTTCGAAGGGAAGCAGCGTTACCGCCGCCGGGAAGCTGCTGACAGAGCGGCTGCGCGCCGCCCGGGACAGCCACCCCGAACGGCCCCGGCTGGTCTACTACCTCGGCGACGGGGAACAAACCAGTGCAGCGGCACCGGAGGCGATCAAGCCCGACGGCGGACTGGTCAACGGGGGAGCGGTGCTGGGCTACGGCACGCCCGAAGGTGGCCGGATGAAGGAGAACACGGGTCAGCGTTCCGGCACTGACGGCGGATACATCCAGGACCGCACCACCGGGAGCGGCAGGGACGCACTGTCTGTGATCGACGAGGGCCGGCTCCAGTGGATCGCGGACCAGCTCGGCATCCCCTATGTCCACCGTTCGGCCGGAGACGCGGTGGCGCCCATGATGCAGGCCGCGGACCCGGGCGAGCTGCAGCGGGCTCCGGAAGGTTCCGGACCTGATGGCCGGACCGAGTTCTACTGGATCCTCGCGTTCGGGGCATTCCTGCTGGGCCTGCGCGAGGCGTTCCTGTTGCTGCTCCACTGGCGGCGGCTCCCGCGTGCGTCTGTGGTGCCTGACGACGCACAGAAAGCCGCAGTCCGGCACGCAGAGGAGGCACGGAAATGACGCACCCCGCACAGGTGCCGTCCGGGCACAGGCTCGCGAGCCGCCGTCGGCTGCTCTGGTGGTCTTTGCTGCCTGTTCTGCTGACACTGTGCCTGGCTGCCAAGCTGCTCAGCGTGGGTGTGCTGGCCGGCAACGCTGCACGGGCCTTCGAAGCAGGCGACCCGCGGGCAGTGGCAGAGGCCGTGGCGGGGCTGCGCATCGCCAACTTTACTGAACCGCACAAGGCGCCGTTCGCGGAAGGTGACGGCCTGTTCCTCGCCGGCGACTTCGCCGGAGCCCGGCAGCGTTTCGAGGAAGCGCTGGAGGTGGCGGGCCAGGATGACGAATGCGTCATCAGGGTCAATCTTGCGCTCAGCATAGAGCGCCTCGGTGATGCCCGGGCCGCTGCAGGGGATCCGACGGCGGCTGCCCGGCTCTTCACCGAAGGCCTGGCGGTGGTGGAGGCTGCGCCGGCCGGCTGCTTCGACGCAGCCGCCGAAGCAGGCGGGGGAGCAGGCGGGGGAGCGGAGCGTGCCGAGGCCGAGACAGGGGAAAAGCTGGAACAGGCAGCGGAGCGGCTAACCCAAAAGTCTGCAGAAGCGGCCGCCGGCACTGCGCCGGACCCGGGATCTTCACCCGGGCAGGAGGACACTCCTGCCGAGCCGGGACACCAGAGCCGGCTCGAGGAGCTCAACAAGAGCACCCGCGATGCCCAAAGTGAACGGAATTCGGGGCGTGAACGGGACGAGTACCTGAGCGACGATGACTTCGGTGCGGGTCCTGACAAGCCCTGGTGACGAACAAAATTCTGCAGTGTGACGCAATAAGGCGTAAACCCGCGTCTTAATTCGGTGGTGGACTTGAACGGCGTCCCTTGGGATCCTAGAGTTCTATACAAGTTACCGAGGTAACGTGTCAGCGATCCTCCGCTATGGAGGGTGTGGGTGCCCCCATGTGGGCCTGACATTTGCTCACGGACAACTTCATTCCAGGCGTAACAGTCGCGGCTGCGTCCTTGTGGAGTTCTTCCGTGTTCCCCAAACTCAATTCATTGCGGCACCACCGCCACATCTGCTGGCCGGTAGCCGTCAATGGTACAAAGCCAAGGACGCAAATGTCACCGCCAAGCCTTATAGAAACACATCCAAACCTGACCGAGACGGCCCCCGTGGCGCTCTCCTATGAACTCTTCCCGCCACGTTCTCCGGCGGCCGCAGAGTCCCTCTGGACCACCATCCGGGAACTCGAGGCCACCGAGCCGGACTATGTCGCCGTCACGTATGGTGCCAGCGGTTCGAACCGGGACACCGCCGTCGAACTCATCCACCGGCTCGTGCTGGAAACCACGCTCCGGCCGCTCGCCCACCTGACCTGTGTGGGCAACACGCCGGACGAGCTGGCCGAAATCATCGGGGACCTGCTGGACACCGGGGTGCGCGGCATCCTGGCGCTCCGCGGCGACCGTCCCCAGGACGGCGAACCGCCGGTTGCCGGTTCGTTGCGGTATGCCCAGGATTTGATCGAACTCATCCGCCGGGTTGAGCAGCGGCGTTCAGCGCTGCTGTGCGCGGGCAAGATCGCCGTGGGAGTGGCCGCCTACCCCACCAGGCATCCGGAGTCACCCAGCGAGGCGCATGACGTTGAGGTGCTGCTCGCAAAGCAGCGCTCCGGCGCGGACTTCGCCATCACGCAGGTCTATTTCGACACCGCGCAGTACGCGGACCTCATCACGAGGGCCCGTCGTGCGGGTGTCACCATCCCCATCATCCCGGGTGTTATGCCGCTGACCAGCCTGCGCCGCGTCACCCGCCTCGGCGAGCTGGCAGGCGTCCAGCCGGCACCGGAGCTCCTGGCCCGCCTGGCCGGGGCCGACACTGAGGCCGAGCGGCTCCGGATCGGCGTCCGCGCCACCGTTGACCTGGCCAACGCGGCGCTGGACTCCGGCGCGCCGGGCATCCACCTCTACACCTTCAATGAACACGTGAGCGCACTGGAGGTGCTGGACAAACTGGCACTTCCGCGCCACGTCCGTTCAGTTGGCCGCCGCAGCGCCGCTGTCCGCTCCAACGCCACAAGGCACGCCCGGCTCGCCAGCTGACCGCCTGCACTTTCACACCACTTCCAGCTTCAACCTCCAAGGAATTTCCCATGCCTGAAAACAACACCGCCCGCACCCCGTTCCCGGCCGCTTCCCTCCTGGGCTACCCCCGCATCGGCCGCCGCCGCGAACTGAAGAAAGCCGTCGAAGCCTATTGGGCCGGCACCATCGACGCAGCGGCACTGGACGCCGCCGCCAAGGACATCCAGCTGACCATCGCCAAGCGCCTGCAGGAACTCGGCCTCACCGAGGCCGCTGCCGTACCGGGAACATTCTCCTACTACGACCAGGTGCTGGACGCCACTGCCCACCTCGGCGCAGTCCCGGCCCGCTTCGGTAACCTCCTCAACGCCGAGGGCCAGCTGGACATCGACGGCTACTTCACCCTGGCCCGCGGCACCAAGGAACAGCAGCCGCTGGAAATGACCAAGTGGTTCGACACCAACTACCACTACCTCGTGCCGGAGATCGGCCCCGAGACCGCGTTCACCCTGGCCTCCAACCGCATCGTGGAGGAATTCGAATTCGCCCTGGCCAACGGCATCGAGACCCGCCCGTACATCGTTGGCCCGGTCACCTACCTGCTGCTCTCCAAGGCGTCCGACGACGCCCCCGCAGGATTCGCCCCGCTGTCCCGCCTTGAGGACGTCCTGCCGGTCTACGTGCAGCTGCTCGAAAAGCTCGCCGCTGCAGGCGCCGGCTGGATCCAGCTTGACGAGCCCGCCCTGGTAGTTGACCAGGACACCCCGGCCGCCGAAATTGAAGCCGCCGTTGCCCGCGCTTATGAGGTGCTCACCGCTACCGCCGCGCGCCCGCAGATCCTTGTCTCCACCCCGTACGGCGCCCTGGACGGTCAGCTCGGTACGCTGGCCGCCACCAATATCGATGCCCTCCACATCGACGCCTTCAAGGGGGCCGTTCCCTCCGCAGCGGCACTTGCTGCCCTGGGGGACAAGACCCTGGTTGCCGGCGTCGTTGACGGCCACAACATCTGGCGGAACGACCTCGCCGTCTCCGCCGCCAAGCTGGATGAACTAAAGGCTGCTGCCGGCAAGCTTGCAGTGAGCACCTCAACGTCCACCCAGCACGTTCCGCACGATGTCACCGAAGAGGGCCAGCTCTCCGACGAGCTCCGCAGCTGGCTCGCCTTTGCTGACCAGAAGGCTGTTGAGGTCAGGACCCTCGCGTCCTACCTGGCAGACCCCGCCTCGGCCAAGGCCGCCATCGACGAGGCATCCGCCGTCATCGCAGCCCGTGCTGCCGCTAACGGTGTGTACCGCACCGACGTCCGCGCCCGCACCGGGGCCCTGACCGCCGCCGACTTCAGCCGCTCCGAATACGCAGTCCGCGAGGCCGCCCAGGAAGAGGCCCTGCACCTGCCGCCGCTGCCCACCACTACCATCGGCTCCTTCCCGCAGACCTCCGAAATCCGTTCGGCCCGTGCCCGTAACAACAAGGGCGACCTCACCAACGAGCAGTACGGGCAGCTCATGAAGGACGAGATCAAGCGCGTTGTGGAGCTGCAGGAAGAGCTCGGCTACGACGTGCTGGTGCACGGCGAGCCCGAGCGCAACGACATGGTCCAGTACTTCGCCGAGAACCTCGAAGGCTTCGACGTCACGGTCCATGGCTGGGTCCAGTCCTATGGCTCACGCTGCACGCGTCCGTCCATCCTGTGGGGCGATGTCACCCGCAGTGCCCCCATCACGGTGGCATGGGCCGAGTATGCCCAGTCGCTGACCAACAAGCCCATGAAGGGCATGCTCACCGGTCCGGTCACCATCCTGGCATGGTCCTTCGTCCGCGACGACCAGCCGCTGGGCGAGACCGCCAACCAGGTCGGCCTGGCACTGCGCGACGAGATCGCCGACCTCGAAGCAGCCGGCATCAAGGTCATCCAGGTGGACGAGCCCGCCCTGCGCGAACTCCTCCCGCTGCGCAAGGCCGATCACGCCGCGTACCTGAAATGGTCCGTTGACTCCTTCCGCCTGGCCACCGCCGGTGCTGCCGATGCCACGCAGATCCACACCCACCTCTGCTACTCCGAGTTCGGCGTGATCATCGACGCGATCGACGGCCTCGACGCCGACGTGACCTCCATCGAAGCCGCACGCTCACGCATGGAGGTTGTCCACGACCTCGAGTCCCACGGCTTCGGCCGCGGCGTCGGCCCGGGCGTCTACGACATCCACTCGCCCCGAGTTCCGGGCGAGGCCGAAGTCACTGAACTGCTGGCCACCGCCGTCAAGCACGTCCCGTCCCGCCAGCTGTGGGTCAACCCGGACTGCGGCCTGAAGACCCGCGGCTACGCCGAGACCGAAGAGTCCCTGCGCAACCTGGTCAAGGCCACCAAGACCGTCCGCGCCGGCCTGCTGCAAGCCGCGAAGTAACCCAAAGAACCACAACGACGGCGGCCGGTCACCCAGGTGACCGGCCGCCGTCGCGCTTTAACCCATCGACTGCTCCATAACCGCCCTTTTGAGCTCTCAAAAGGGCGCTTACGGAGCACTCGATGACATTCGCAGCGCACTGACGAGCAGCCACACACTCCAGACGACGGTCACCACGATCCCGAACAGGGTGGGCCAGGTGTTGGCGGCGGCGAAACCGGATGCCCCGATGATCCAGCCCTGGGCCAGGTACGCCACCCCGGACAGGCCCATCAGGTAGCCGATGAGCCGGGATACGTGCCGAGTCGCCGCCACCACGATGCCAAAAAGTATCAGGGCGGTACCCAACAGGAAGCTCTGGTAGCTGCGCAGTCCCCACTCGAGCCAGCGGATGCCTTCCGCGGTAGCGAACCGCATGGACTTCTCAGGCTCGGCGGCGGCTGCCCAAGCATCCGCGGCCTGCTTGAGGGCGACGCCGTCCACAGCCTGGAGCGCTCCGTAGAGTGCCAGGGCCGTGGCCGCCGCCAGTGCCCCGAAGCGGGCGGTCACGGCGAGGAGCCCCGGCCGGACGATGAGGGCGGGAAGCAGCACAAACAGCCCGGCGGTCAGCAGCGCCATGCCAAGGAACTGGCCAAGGTGCACCGCTGTCCAGATCCCGCTCGCCGCGTACGCCGCGAAGGAGGCGGTGTGGTCATTGGGATCGCCTGCTTCAGCATGCAGCAGGCCCGCCAGCAGGGATACCACCACGCCGGCAAGCAGCAGCTCCGCCGCCAGCCGCCAACGTCTGCGCTTATCCATGGCTCATGGGGCGGGTCGGTTGGGCTTAGGACTCCCAGAGGATTTCGTCGTCCACGACGCCGTCTTCGTCCGCGGAGGCAACCAGCACCTCGTCGGTGAAGTGGGCGCCGAGGGTGAAGTCCAGGACGAAGTAGCGCTCAGGCTGGCCGGGGAAAATGCCCACGTGGCCGAGCTTGAGGGCCTTGAGGAAGACGTCGTTGGTGAGCTGGCTGCGGTCCTCCACGCCGAACACCTTCTGCAGGTGTTCGTCCTTCAGGGCGCTGCAGTGGAAGCGGAGGTACTCCTGGGGGCTGGTGCCTTCCTGCTCCAGTTCGTCGGCGATCATCTGCCGGACCTCGTCCACGAGTTCGGGGAGGAACCTGAGCCGGTAATCCACCTTGTGCATGGCCGCTTCGTCGAAATGGTCATGCGCGTTGATGTTCAGGTCGAGTTCCAGCGTTTGGCCCCCGAGCTCATGTCTGGCAGCGACGTTGTGGTCCCTGCCGTGGTTGAGCTCGATTTCTCCAAAGTGCTGGCTCGCTACCCTGTTCATACCTTCAACATAGACCCGAAGCGCTGTGCATTCCAGCGTTCGGAGCTATTTGCCTACAGCTCCCAGGCCCGCCAGCGTTTCCGCGAGCAGGTCCACAAACAGCTGCACCCGGGCGGTCTTCTTCTCATTAATCAGCAGCGCGAAGACGTTCCGTGCCAGCCGGATCTCCGGAACATCGAGCACCACCACACCCGCCGGCCGGTTCAGTAACGCAAGTTCCGGCACGAGCGCGGCGCCCAGTCCGGCCGCAGCCATTTCCAGGCTGGCATGGAAGTCGTCGCTGTGGGCCACCACGCGGGGGTGCAGGTTGCAGCTGGCGAAGAGCCGTTCGATCACCACGGCATCAGGGGTTCCGGGGTGGTGCATGATCCACGGCAGCTCGGAGAGGTGGTCCGCTGCCACCTTTGCTTCCGCGCCGAAGCCCCAGCCCGCCGGAAGGACCACACGGAAGTTGTCGTCGCCGATCCACTGCCGGTTAATGGTGTGGGGCCAGGCCAGCCCGGACTGGCCCACCTGGAAGACGAGCGCCACATCGAGTTCTCCGCCGGTGCGCAGCCCCTGGATGGTTTGGGATGGTTCCGCTACCGAGACGCGGAGGTCGATGCCCAGGTCTTTCCAGGCCGGATTTTTCAGGATGCGCGGCAGGACGTATGTGGCAAGGCTGGGAAAGATGCCGAGCCTGAGTTCCTGGCTGGTGCTGTCGTGGGTTTTGGCGGCGGCTGCCATCAGGGCCTCGATGTCGGTCAGCACCTTTGCCGCGTGCCGTGTCATCACCATCGCGGCCTCCGTGGGAATCACGCTGCGGGCCGAGCGCTGGAAGAGGATCACGCCTGCCTCGCGTTCGAGGGCGGACATCTGCTGGGAGACCGCCGAGGCGGTGTAACCCAGGCGTGCCGCGGCGGCAGCGAACGAACCCAGCCGGGTAACCTCAAGGAGGGTCTTCAGGTGTACGGGATTGACCACCCGCCCACCCTACTGCTGCAGGCCCGTTGGATGAAAAAGATCCCTGCCGGCCCACCCATCCAACGCGCTCACGGTTCCGAATTGCCGGTGTCTATCCAATGGCAGATGTTCAGCAGAGGAGCAAAGGTTGTCACCGACCCCAGTATGGAGTGGAGGCGCCAGAAGGCGCATTGCGGTCATCGGCAGTGGTGTGGCGGGCCTGACGGCCGCCTACGTCCTGAACCGGCACGACCACGTCACGCTCTTCGAGGCCGACGGCAGGCTGGGCGGCCACGCCCACACGCACAGCGTCCCGCAGCCGGACGGTTCCACTTTCGGCATCGACACGGGCTTCATCGTCCACAACGAGCGGACATATCCCACCCTGCTGCGGCTGTTCGCCGAGCTGGGCGTGGAGACTCAGGATTCTGAAATGAGCATGTCCATCCGCTGCGATGGCTGCGGCCTGGAATTCGCGGGTGCGCGCGACGGCGGGAAAGGGATCATTGCCCGGCCGTCAAGCCTGCTGCGTGGCCGATACCTGCTGATGCTGGCTGAGGTTATGCGCTTTTACCGCCGGGCGCGGGCCCTGATCGATGCGGGGGAAGCGTCCGACGGCGGCCTGGGCACCAACGGTGCCGAGCTCACCCTGGGCGAATTCCTGGCGAAGGAACGGTTCAGCCCCTACTTCATCTCCCATTTCATGACCCCGGTGGTCAGCGCGGTCTGGTCCTGTGACCCCACCACGGCACTGTCCTACCCGGCGCGTTATCTCTTCACCTTCCTGGGCCACCACGGCATGCTGGGCGTCAAGGGCTCGCCGCAGTGGCGGACCGTCACCGGCGGGTCTGGGCGGTACGTGGAGAAGCTGGCCGCCACGCTGCCGGACATCCGGCTGAACAGCCCCGTCACAGCCATCCGGCGGCACGCCCTCGGCGTCGAAGTGGACACCGCTGACGGCGTGGAGGATTTCGAGGCGGTGGTTATCGCCACACATCCCGCTCAGGCCCTCGGGTTCCTGGCAGATGCCACCCCGGCTGAAAAGGAAGCACTCGGGGCCATGCCCTACTCGGTCAACCAGACGGTCTTCCACCGGGACCCTGCCGTGATGCCCGTGGCAAAGAACGCCCGGGCATCCTGGAACTACCGGCTTCCGGATTGCGATGCCCGGCCGGACAAGGTCCTGGTCAGTTATGACCTCACGAGGCTGCAGCGTCTGCAGCCCGCCGACGGCCAGCCGTATCTGGTCAGCCTGGGGGAGTCCGACCTGATCCGGGAGGACCGTGTTCTGGAACGTATGGTCTATGAGCACCCGCAATACACACCCGAATCCCTCCGTGCGCAGCAGAAGATCGCAGCCTTGAGCGATTACCGCATCGCCTACGCAGGCGCTTATCTGGGGTGGGGGTTCCACGAGGACGGCGCGTTGTCCGGCGTCCGTGCCGCCGCCAGCCTGGGCCGCAGCTGGGCCGCTCCGGAGGCGGAACCCTACGCACCGGATCTCATGACAGCCGCGGAGGGAACATGAGCCCAACGGCCGCGATCTACCGCACATCGATCTCCCATGTGCGGCAGACTCCGCTAAAGAATGCGTTCACTTACCGGAGCTACAGCTGGTTTGTGGACGTGGACCGGCTGCCTAACCTTCCTTGGCTGCTGCGGCCGCTGGCGGTCTTCCGTGCCGCCGACCACCTCGGCGATCCCGCCGCCACATTTCGCAGCAACGTGGAACGGTTCCTCCGGAGCCGTGGAATAGAGCCCGACGGCGGGCCCATCCGGATGCTGGCCAGCGCCAGGGTCTTTGGCCATGTATTCAACCCGCTGACGCTTTTCTGGTGCTACCGGGAGTCCGGCGAACTGCAGTGTGTTGTAGCCGAGGTCCACAACACCTACGGCGAACGCCACTGCTACCTCCTGGAGACGGATGCGTCCGGCAGGGCCAGCGTTCCCAAAGCTTTTTACGTCTCACCCTTCAACGATGTGGACGGTCAATACCGGATGAAGGTGCCGGCTCCGGAGGACCGCCTCAACGTTTCAATCATCCTGGAGCGGGAAGGGCACCGGCCCTTCGTCGCAACCATGGACGGTGACCGGCGCCCGGCCACCACCAGGAACGTCCTGGCAGCCGCCGTCGCTGTTCCGGCCGCGCCGCTGCTGGTATCCGCCCTGATCAGGTTTCAGGGAGTTAAACTCTGGGCAAGGCGTCTGCCCGTCGTCAAAAGGCCACATCACCCCTCACAGGAGGCAGTTCAATGACAATGACCGACGAGAACGGAACGGCCGCTGCGCAGGTTCCCGCCGGGAAGTCCGCGCGGCACCCGCTGGCAGGCAACAGCGCCGCCGGGGTACCGGCGTCGCCGGCCACCATCGATCCGGACATCTGGCCGGGAGTTGCCCACGCGCCGTCGGGCACTAAATCCGTCATCGCAGGCAAAGCCGCAGGCTTGCTGTTCAAGGCAGCCGTCCGGCGCTTGCCATTGCGTGTTGCCTACCCGGACGGGTCGGTCCTGGGCACCGGCGGCACCGAGGCGCCGGTCATGACCCTGCTCAGGCCGGAAGCGTTTGAACGGCGGATCGGAGACAACGGCCTGATTGGGCTGGGCGAGTCGTTCATGGCGGGGGATTGGGAGTCGTCTGATCTGGCCGGGGTGCTGGAGGTCTTCGCGGGATCCGTGGGCACACTCATTCCCAAGCCGCTGCAGACCCTCCGGACGCTGTACCTGCCCCGGACGCCTCGGCACGAACGCAACGAAGAGCAGAACACGCGCAGCAACATCTCACGGCACTACGATCTGTCCAACGAGCTCTTCTCGAACTTCCTGGACACCACCATGAGCTACTCCTCCGCCCTGTTCCCGCGGAATGAGGGCGCGCTGGAGTCCGTTCCCTGGGAGGTCCTGGCAGAGGCGCAGCAGGCGAAGATCGACAGGCTGCTGGACCAGGCCGGCGTCGGATCCGGCACGCGGCTGCTTGAGATCGGGACCGGCTGGGGCGAACTGGCGCTGCGTGCGGCTGCCCGCGGCGCCACTGTTTACAGCGTGACGCTGTCCAGCGAACAGCGGGCACTGGCACAGGAACGCATCGCGGCCGCCGGGTACGCGGACCAGGTGACGGTGGCGCTGCAGGACTACCGGGCGGTGGAAGGCGAGTTCGACGCCGTTGTCTCAGTGGAAATGATCGAAGCGGTGGGTTATGAATACTGGCCCATTTATTTCCAGACCATCGACCGGGTGCTGGCCCCGGGCGGGAAGGTGGCCATCCAGGCGATCACCATGCCGCACGGCCGCATGCTGGCCACGCGCAACGCCTACACCTGGGTACACAAGTACATCTTCCCGGGCGGGTTCCTGCCCTCCGTGCGGGCAATTGAAGGCGTGACCCAGCAGCACACCACGCTCCGGGTCCGCGAACGGATGGGCATGGGCGATCACTACGCGGCGACGCTGCGTCTCTGGGAGGAGAGGTTCGTAGCGCGCTCGCAGGAAGTAGGGGAACTGGGATTCGACGCCGTGTTCCAGCGGATGTGGCTGTTCTACCTGTGCTACTCCCGGGCGGGCTTCCAGTCCGGCTACCTGGATGTGCAGCAGATTGTGCTGGATCGCCGGGAGGCGCAACTGTAGCTGCGGTGCCGCCCGGCGGTCCATCTCAAGCCTGTTCTGGCCAGTCTCAGGCGCGGGCGTGGAGTAGGCGTTCGAGGCCGTCTTCGCCGAGGGATACCCCGAGGTGGACGAAGTCCGGCGATCCGCCCCGTGGTCGTGCCGGCTGTTTCAGCAGGTCCGGCTGTTTGAGTGGGTCTGGCTGGTTGAGTTGGGTGGGCCAGTGTGGTGGTTCCCAGTCCTGGTGTTCGCTTCGGTATCGTCGGCCGGAGGGTGAGATCCAGCCGGGTGGTTCGTTTTGGGTGGCCGGGGTGGGGGTCCAGGGTGTGGTGTGTCGGAGTTTGTGGTGGGCCGGGCAGGCCTGGCCGAGGTTGCTGATGCCGGTGGTCCCGCCTTGGGCCCAGGCGAGGAGGTGGTCCGCTTCGTTGTCCAGGGACTGGTTGTTACAGCCCGGGAAGGAGCACTTGCCGTCCCGCAGCCGCAGCCAGTTCCGCATGGCTTTGGTGAGCCGGTAACTTGTCCGGCCGATTTCCAGCGGCGCCCCGTCCCGCGGATCGATCAGGACCCGGTAGAACGAGCCGGCCCCGTTCGCCACGAGGTCCCGGGCCATCGACGCCGGGATCGGGCCGTAGCCGTCCAGCATCGCCGGTTCCTCGGTGACGCCGAGCAGGGAAAACACCGGGACCGTCACCAGGACCTGGGCCCGCGGCGGCGGAACGCGCCCCGGATCGAATCCTTCGTGGTTTCCGTGGCTGAGTTGGTTTCCGTGGCTGAGGAGGGCGGTGGCGAAGGCGTCGGCGCGGAGCTGGGTGAGGGTGCGGTCCTCGTCCGGGCCCTGCAGGCCGCGGGCGATCGCGGTGGTCCGGTTCCAGATTGCCGCGGCCTGGTCTGCGGGGAGGTAGGCCGAGAGCCAGGCCATGCCGTCCTGGTCCGGGCAGTACTCCACCCGCCGGTCCAGGAGGCCTTTGGCGTGGCGTTTCTCGAGGCTTTCGGCGTGGTGGCGTTCGCGCCAGGTCCGGGCCCGGTGCCGGAACCGGGACGCCGGCATTTCCCCGGCGGGACAGCCGCTGGCCGCGCCCGGCGCGTCAGGGTCCAGGAAGTGGGCCTCCAGTGCCGCGGCGCCGGCGGGGTCGAGGGTGGCGGCTTCGTCCGCCATGACCCGCGCGTGCTGCCACGAAATCGTGCCTGCCTGCAGGGCCGCCAACGTCAGCGGCAAAGCAGTGGTCAGGGCGTGGGACACGGCCAGGAACGAACCGGCCGCCCGGCCGCCAATGGTCAGGGCACACGCGACCTCGGCAGTGACTGCCATCTCCCGGGCCTGTGGCGAAGCCTCCGGTAGGGCCGCCGCGTCCGCGGCCGCAACAAATGTCGCGGCCGCATGGGCTTTCAATCCGGCAATTTGCGCGTCCGCTTCCGCGGCCCCGGTCAGGATATCCAGGCAATCCCCGGACAATTCCTGCAACGGATCGACCCCCGGAGAAAGTCCACCAGGGCCGGATTCGCCCGCCTCACCGGTGAGCACGCCGTTGACCACTCCGGTGAGCACAGCAACGGCAGCGGTGATATCCGCATACGCCTTCGCCACCACCGGATTCCTCATATACCCATCATGACAAGGGGGTCTGACATTCAACCGAGACCGCTGGTAAAGACCGTCCCGGCCTTGCTCGGCCGGGCGTTGCAGGCCGCACCGGTAGGCTTCTTGCGGCGCGCAGGTAAGCTCGCAGACTCCAGCGGCAAGGACTGATGATGAAGAGAATCACAAGGAAGGCGTCCGACGGCGGGGCGGGGCAGCGTGGCGCGTCACAGCCGGGGCAGCCCTGGAGTGAGCGCCCGTGGACGAGTTCCTACGGGCCGGGTGTGCCGGCGGATCTGGAGCTGCCCAAGGGATCACTGGTGGACCTCCTGGACCAGTCCGTGCGTCGCTACGGTTCCAAAACTGCCCTTGAGTTTTTCGGCGCACGCACCAGCTACCGTGAGCTGGGAAAACTGATCAGCCGGGCCGCCTCCGGCCTGAAGAAATTGGGCGTCAAAGCCGGTGACAGGGTGGCCCTCGTGATGCCGAACTGCCCGCAGCACGTGATCGCCTTTCACGCCGTGCTGCGTCTCGGCGCTGTGGTGGTCGAACACAATCCGCTCTACACGGACCGGGAACTGCGGCACTTATTCGAAGACCATGGGGCCGCCGTCGCGATCGTTTGGGACAAGGCCGTGGAGCGGGTCCGTCAGCTGCCGGCCGACGTCGGACTCCGCACCATTGTCTCGGTGGAACTCATCCCCGCGATGCCACTGCCGCAGCGGCTGGCGCTGAAGCTCCCGATACCCGCCGCCCGCAAGGCCCGCGCCGCCCTCACGGTCGGCAGGGGTGAGCCGAGGGGTAGGCCAGCGCCCGTTGTTCGCCCGGTGCTGCCATGGCGGCAGCTCCTCGAAGCCGGGGAGCTCAAGAAGAAGCAGCCGCGTCCCACTGCCCGGGACCTTGCTGTTCTTCAGTACACGTCCGGCACTACTGGCCTGCCCAAGGGAGCCATGCTCACCCACGCGAACCTGCAGGCCAACGCCGCCCAGGGCCGGGCCTGGGTTCCCGGGCTGAAGGATGGCAGGGAGACCGTGTATGCGGTGCTGCCGATGTTCCATGCTTACGGCCTGACCTTGTGCATGACGTTCGCCCTCAGCATCGGCGCGAAGCTGGTCCTGTTCCCCAAGTTCGACGTGGACCTTGTCCTGAAGGCTCACAGGAAGTCTCCCGCGACCTTCCTACCCGCCGTGCCGCCGATCTATGACCGTCTTGCTGCTGCCGCCGCGGAGCGCGGCATCGGGCTGGAGAGCATCCGCTTCTCCATCTCCGGGGCCATGAACCTGCCCACAGCCACTGTGGAGACCTGGGAGAGGGCGACCGGAGGCCACCTCATCGAAGGCTATGGACTGACCGAAACTTCTCCCATCGCCATCGGCAACCCCTTCGGACCAAGCCGAAAGCCCGGCACCGTGGGGGTGCCCTTCCCGCTGACGGACATCCGGGTGGTGGATCCGAAGAATGTGGCCCTGGACCGTGCCCCGGGCGAGGAAGGGGAACTCCTGATCCGCGGGCCGCAGGTGTTCGCCGGATACTGGAACCGTCCGGAAGAGACTGAAGATTCCCTGCTCGACGGCGGCTGGTTCCGCACAGGGGACATCGTCTCGGTGGATGATGACTGCTTCGTGACCATCAGGGACCGGATCAAGGAACTGATCGTCACGGGCGGGTTCAACGTTTCGCCCGGCGAGGTGGAGGACGTCATCGCCACCTTCCCCGGCGTTGCGGAGGTCTCCGTGGTGGGGTTGCCGCGGCCCGGCGGCGGCGAGGACGTCGTAGCCGCCGTGGTTCCGATCCCGGGCTCCACCATCGATCCTGATGCGCTTCTGGCCTTTGCCCGGGAGCAGCTGACTGCCTACAAGGTGCCGCGCCGGGTAGTGGTGCTCGATTCCCTGCCGCGTTCGCTCATTGGCAAAGTCCTGCGCCGGGAGATCCGGGACAACCTCGCGGCGAGAGGCTGAGCCTGTGAGGCGCGGCACCCTGTTCCGCGCCTCGTCGGATGTCATGGGCCACTACATGTAGTGTTCCGGGACTCGTTGACAGGGCCTGGCCAGAGGGTGCGACACGCCCGTCTACCAGGCGACACGCAGGGCGTTAATTGTGGCTAAGTACTCCACAGGGTGTGGATTTCGTCTGCAAAAAACGCTGGAATCCGGACATTTTGAAGGCCTCCGCCTGTGGATTAAAGGTGCATAAAATGACATACTTGTAATACATCATCTTGGGGTTCCGAAGAGCCGTCTGCACTACATGTAGTATCGACGTACAGCTTGGGCGGGACAAAGACGAGCGTAGATTTCGATAAAGGGGACAGGGAACCATGACCGTTACGGTTTACACAAAACCTGCATGTGTGCAGTGCAACGCCACCTACCGTGCGCTGGACAAAAATGGCATCGCTTACCAGAGCGTTGACATCTCACAGGACGCCGATGCACTCGAGCGCCTGAAGGCGCTGGGCTACATGCAGGCACCTGTTGTGGTCACGGACCAGGACCACTGGTCAGGCTTCCGCCCTGACAAGATCGAGGAACTGGCACTGTCTGCCGTTTCCTCCGTGGCCTGAGGCCACCGCTTTCCGCCAACCGGCAATCTTCCAACACTCACATGAGGTGACTCCCGTGGCAGCACTGGCAGTGGCCGGGGCCCAAGTGGCCCAGGTACCGCCTGTCACCACGCAGAGCCAGCTCATCTACTTTTCCTCCACCTCCGAGAACACCAGCCGCTTCGTAGCGAAGCTGGGACGGGAGCTGGCACGGATTCCGCTCCATGCGAAGGACGCACCCCTTCTTGCCACCCGGCCGTTCGTGCTGGTGGTGCCCACCTACGGTGGCACCGGGGGAGAGGGCTCGGTACCCAAACAGGTCATCCGCTTCCTGAACAACCCGCAGAACAGGCAACTGATCCGCGGGGTCATCGGTGCAGGCAACACAAACTTTGGGGACAACTACTGCATGGCCGCGGACATCATCGCGGCGAAATGCCAGGTACCCCGGCTCTACCGCTTTGAACTTATGGGCACGCCAGAAGACGTGGCCCGCGTAAACAATGGATTGGACACGTTTTGGACACGACTGTCGCAGACACAGAAGTAACCAGGGCCGAAGGCCAGGGCGCAGCAGCTGAAAAGCTGAGTGCCGCCGTCGAGAAGCCCGAGATGCCGGCTGCCTACAAGGGGCTGGGCTATCACGAGCTCAACGCCATGCTGAACCTGTACGGCCCGAACGGGGAGATCCAGTTCGGCGCTGACCGCGAGGCCGCTCACCAGTACTTCCTGCAGCACGTGAACAACAACACCGTCTTCTTCCATGACCTGGAAGAGAAGCTCGAATACCTGGTTAAGAACGAGTACTACGAGCGCGAAACGCTCGACCAGTACACGATGAACTTCATCCGCGAGCTCTACAACCGCGCGTACAAGAAGAAGTTCCGCTTCGAGACCTTCCTGGGCGCGTTCAAGTTCTACACGTCCTACACACTGAAGACGTTCGACGGCAAGCGTTTCCTGGAGCGCTACGAGGACCGCGTCTGCATGGTGGCCCTGCACCTGGCCCGCGGCGACGAAAAGCTCGCGCTGCAGATGGTGGACGAGATCATCGAAGGCCGCTTCCAGCCTGCCACGCCCACGTTCCTGAACGCCGGCAAGAAGCAGCGCGGCGAGCTGGTCTCCTGCTTCCTGCTCCGCATCGAAGACAACATGGAATCGATTGGCCGCTCCATCAACTCCGCGCTGCAGCTTTCCAAGCGCGGCGGCGGTGTGGCGTTCGCGCTGACCAATATCCGCGAAGTGGGCGCCCCCATCAAGCAGATCGAGAACCAGTCCTCCGGCGTCATCCCCGTGATGAAGCTCCTCGAGGACAGCTTCTCCTACGCCAACCAGCTCGGTGCCCGCCAGGGTGCCGGCGCCGTGTACCTGCACGCGCACCACCCGGACATCTACCGCTTCCTGGACACCAAGCGCGAGAACGCGGACGAGAAGATCCGCATCAAGACCCTCTCGCTGGGCGTAGTCATCCCGGACATCACGTTCGAGCTGGCCAAGAAGGACGAGGACATGTACCTGTTCTCCCCGTACGACGTCGAAAAGGTCTACGGCATGCCGTTCTCCGACGTTTCGGTCACCGAGAAGTACTACGAGATGGTGGACGATTCCCGGATCAAGAAGACCAAGATCAAGGCGCGCGAGTTCTTCCAGACCCTCGCCGAGATCCAGTTCGAATCCGGCTACCCGTACATCATGTTCGAGGACACCGTGAACCGGGAGAACCCGATCGACGGCAAGATCATCATGTCCAACCTGTGCTCGGAGATCCTCCAGGTTTCGCAGCCCACCACGTACCACGATGACCTGTCCTACGACCAGACCGGCAAGGACATCTCCTGCAACCTGGGTTCACTGAACATCGCCAAGACCATGGACAGCCCGGACTTCGGCCTGACCATCGAGACGGCCATCCGGTCCCTCTCCGCTGTCTCGGACATGTCCAACATCACCTCGGTGCCCTCCATCGCCCGCGGCAACGACCAGAGCCACGCCATCGGCCTGGGCCAGATGAACCTGCACGGCTACCTGGCCCGCGAGCGGGTCCACTACGGTTCCGAAGAGGGCCTGGACTTCACCAACATCTACTTCTACTCGGTGGTGTACCACGCCATCCGCGCCTCCAACCTGCTGTCCATCCAGACCGGGCAAACCTTCGGCGGCTTCGAGAAGTCCAAGTACGCCTCGGGCGAGTTCTTCGACAAGTACACGGAGCAGGAGTGGGTGCCGCAGACTGAGAAGGTTGCGGAGCTGTTCAAGAACATCCACATCCCCACCCAGGATGACTGGCGCGAGCTGAAGGCCTCGGTCATGAAGCACGGCATCTACAACCAGAACCTGCAGGCCGTGCCGCCCACGGGCTCGATCTCCTACATCAACAACTCCACCTCCTCGATCCACCCGGTGGCGTCCAAGATCGAGATCCGCAAGGAAGGCAAGCTGGGCCGCGTGTACTACCCGGCGCCGTACCTGACCAACGACAACCTGGAGTACTACCAGGACGCGTACGAGATCGGCTACGAGAAGGTCATCGACACCTACGCCGCCGCCACCCAGCACGTGGACCAGGGCCTTTCCCTGACGCTGTTCTTCAAGGACACCGCCACCACGCGCGATATCAACAGGGCCCAGATCTACGCCTGGAAGAAGGGCATTAAGACCATCTACTACATCCGTCTCCGCCAGCTCGCGCTGGAAGGGACCGAGGTGGACAACTGCGTTTCATGCATGCTCTGACAATCAGAATCGGTTGATTTTCACGAGGGGATGAAAATGATGGAAACGACGACGGCGGGCGGCTTGGTCTACGGCGTCCGGCTTCGGCGGGAAGTTGAGTACCGCTATATCGGTATCACCACAAAGACGGCCAGTCGTCGTTTCCATCAGCACCTCCGCGTGGCCGCGGAAGGACGCAAAACACCCTTCTATGATTGGCTCCGAAAGCAGGACCCTGCAGACGTCATCGCAGACGAGCTTGATTGGATCGAAGGCCTGTCTGAGCTTGGCCAGGCCGAGATTGATTGGATCAGCTACCTGCGACGCGAAGGGGACCGCCTGCTAAACCTTGCGGATGGAGGACTCGGTCCGACCGGTGTTGTCTGGACGGAAGCGCAGCGCGAAGCCGCCCGGTTGCGGTCAACGGGCCGAAAGGGTCTTAGCCGGCCAGGAGCTGAAAATCCGTTTTACGGCGGAAAGCACACCGTAGAGCAGCGCAGAAGGTGGGCAGAAGACCGTAAGGGCTCGTATTCGGGAGATGAAAACCCGAACTTTGGGAAGTTCGGTCCAGACCACCCGGGTTTTGGGCATACGGTCAGCGAAGAGACCCGTAGGGCACTTTCGGAAGCGAAGAAAGGTGCGGGCAACCCCAACTTCGGCAAGAAGGCCAGCGCGGAGACGCGTGCGAAGATGTCAGCAGTACGGAAGGGCCGTCCGATGCCGTCCAGCCAGCGCAGTGCCCACACCAGACATCACATCAATAAAGGCGTAGAGAAAGCCGACTGCAAGTATTGCGTCGAGGACTCAGCCAAACCAAGTCTCTCTTCAGAAAGCGAGTCGGAGTCATGACAGAAAAAGTAAAGCTTCTCAGCCATGTTGAGGCGATCAACTGGAACCGCATCCAGGACGACAAGGATGTAGACGTCTGGAACCGCCTGGTCAACAACTTCTGGCTGCCGGAGAAGATCCCGCTGTCCAACGACGTGCAGTCGTGGGCAACGCTGACGCCGGACGAGCAGCAGCTCACCATGCGCGTGTTCACGGGCCTGACCCTGCTGGACACCATCCAGGGCACCGTCGGCGCTGTGTCGCTCATCCCGGATGCGCTGACACCGCATGAAGAAGCCGTGTACACCAACATCGCCTTTATGGAGTCGGTGCACGCAAAGAGCTACTCCTCCATCTTCTCCACGCTGGCCTCCACCAAGGAGATCGACGAGGCATTCCGCTGGTCCACCGAGAACGCGAACCTTCAGAAGAAGGCGCAGATCGTGATGGACTACTACCAGGGCGATGACCCCCTGAAGCGCAAGGTGGCCTCCACCCTGCTGGAGTCCTTCCTGTTCTACTCGGGCTTCTACCTGCCGATGTACTGGTCCTCACGCGCCAAGCTGACGAACACGGCTGACCTGATCCGCCTGATCATCCGCGACGAAGCCGTGCACGGCTACTACATCGGCTACAAGTTCCAGAAGGGCCTCGAAGGCCTGTCCGAGGAGCGCAAGCAGGAGATCAAGGACTACACGTTCGAGCTGCTCTTTGAGCTCTACGAGAACGAGGTCCAGTACACGCACGATCTCTACGACTCCGTGGGCCTGGCCGAGGACGTCAAGAAGTTCCTGCACTACAACGCCAACAAGGCTCTCATGAACCTGGGCTACGAGGCGATGTTCCCGGCCTCCGTCACCGACGTGAACCCGGCGATCCTGTCGGCGCTGTCACCGAACGCCGACGAGAACCACGACTTCTTCTCGGGGTCCGGTTCGTCTTATGTGATCGGCAAGGCTGTCAACACTGAAGATGACGACTGGGACTTCTAGCCGCCGTCGGCGAGGACCAGCGCGCCTTCCAGATTGAGAAGCAGCTGGAGGGCTTCCTGGTCCCCATCTGGCGCGGCACCGCCGACACTCGTTGCCGGACTGGCCGGTAGGAGGCGTGAGGTGGAAGCGGTATCGGCTCGGAAAGCTAGGCTTTATGCAGCTTCGTGGTTCCTGATCACGGTGGCCGCCTACGGCATTTCCGGCATCATCTTCCACTTTCCAGGTTCATTTCCGCCCAACAACGGGGAGGCGTTTAGCTGGGCAGGAATCGCCGGTGCCGTGGTCAACGGGCTCGGGACCGGCATTCTGGTGGGGATCAGCCAGAGGTATCTGATCCGGAAGATCATCCCGAACTCCTGGCGTTGGGCGGCAGTAAGTACCTTTGCCCTGTGGCTCATCCACGCCGTAGGAGACACGTTTCCCGACAGCGTCGCGCTGCCCCTGATGTTCAATTTGGGAGGACTGGTCATTGGGGCCCTGCAGTGGTGGGCGGTTCGCTGGCCTGCACGGTATGGACTCACCTGGTTGGCAGCATCCGCCTTATCCTGGTCCGTCGGGCTGTGGCTTTGCCGTGTCCTTGTTTCCGGGGGCGATTGGCGAACCGAGCACCTCGTCACTGGGCTCTTGGGAGGTTTGGTTATAGGAGTGGTGACCGCCGGCGCGTGGCTCTGGATACTCTCAGACCATGCGTCCCTGTCAAAGCAAACTCTGGGAGCCATCTCCCGCTGAACCTCACCGGCCCGGCGGGTCAGCCCCGGCCAGACAGCCGCCGCGGATCCGGTCAGACCAGCCAGCGCCACCAGCGTGACCGCTCAGGTTCAGGCGTCGGTTCCGGTTCCGGCTTCTCGCCCAAGGCCAGCGCGGCCTCGACGATGTCGTCCGCGGTGAGCGTCATGACGGCCTCACGATCGAGCGCGTCGAGACTTTGTTCCTCGTCGAGCGACAGCCGCAGCGCCTGGCGGTTGAGCGCCTGCTCGAACAGCGTGCGGGCGAACCGTGCGTTGCCGGAGTCCTCACCCGCGTGGAGCCCGGTGAAGATGCGACGCAGTATCTGGTCCGCACCCGGCCCAAGAGTGTACTCGTGCTGGGCCAGCATCTGGTGGAAGATCGTCTGGAGTGCGTCGACCGAGTAGTCGGGGAACGTAATCTCGCGGGCGAACCGGGAGCGCAGTCCGGGGTTCGAGAGCAAGAAGGACTCCATCAGCCGCGGGTACCCGGCCACGATCACGACCAGTCGGTGGCGGTGGTCCTCCATCCTCTTGAGCAGGATCTCGATCGCCTCGGGGCCGAAGTCCATCCGGCCGTCCTCCGGGGCAAGCGCGTAGGCCTCGTCGATGAACAGGACGCCGTCCAGCGCACGCCGGATCACCCGGTCCGTCTTGATGGCGGTCGCGCCGACGTACTGTCCCACCAGGCCCGAACGGTCGACCTCGACCATGTGGCCTTTCTGCAGCAGACCGACCGCGCGGTACATCTCGGCCAGGAGCCGCGCCACGGTGGTCTTGCCTGTGCCCGGGTTTCCGAGGAACACCAGATGCTGTGATGTGGCCACCTCCGGCAGGCCGTGCGCCTTACGGCGGGCCTGGACCTGGAGCAGTGCCACGAGCGCCCGCACCTGTTCCTTCACGGTCTCCAGTCCGACCAGCGCATCGAGCTCGGCCTGCACCTCGGACAGCGGCCGGGCAGGCCCGGGCCTCCCGCCGATGAGATCGCCGACCAGGTCATCAACGCGCTCCGAACCGTGCAGCCTGAGCTGATCGGTCAGGTGACCAATGGTTTCGCGCAGGTCATCGAGCGGATTGCGGCTGGCAGCCATGCATCCACTGTAGTACTCGATTTACTTAGAACAGCGGCCAGGGCACCGCCGACATCTCACCGCTCGGAGCCGGGAACCGACGCGCCAGGCGCACCCGGGCGCAGCGCGCGGCGACCGAGGCAATTTCATCGGCGCTGAGCAGGTCCGCCAGGTTTCGGCCCAGCTCACCGTCCAGTCCGTCGCTGACGCGATCGATGCCCGCAAGTTCCTCGGCGGTCAGAGCGTCTCCCAGCCACCCCCACAGCACCGTGCGCAGCTTGTGGTCGCGGTGAAAGGTAAGACCGTGGTCCACGCCGTGCCGGTGCCCGTCCGTCATGGCAAGGATGTGATCGCCTTTACGGTCAGCGTTGTTCACGACGACGTCGAACACCGCCATGCGCCTGAGCGCCGGAGAGTCCTCGTGTATGAGGGCGACCATCCGTCCATTCTCATCCTGACCCTCGAGGACCTGTTTCCAGCCGGTCTCCGGCACAGCGTCAGACGCAACGAGGTCCACCGGGTTCTGCCCGGGGTCTGTCTCCTGCCACAGCTGCACCATCCCTTCGCCGAACGGGCCGTCCCGCAGCCAGGTGCGTGGCACCACGTTCCAGCCGAGAACTTCCGAAACCAGGTAGGCGGCAACCTCCCGGTGGGCAAGGAAGCCGCTCGGGAAATCCCACAGCGGTTTCTCCCCTGCTATCGGCTTATAGACGACTGTCGTGTCCCCGATGCTGCCCAGGAAGGTGGCGTTCGACGCCGTCGTGATGCGTCCGGTGAGCGTCAGCTCGGCGGTCAACAGGTCGGGCGCCGGCATCAGGCCTCGGGCTGAGTGCAGACGTGCCCGTCGGGGTCGACGGGGTAACCGCAGAGCGGGCAAGCGGGACGCCCGGCGCCCACAACCTCACGCGTGCGCTTAGCGAACGCGCGGGCGGTGCCAACCGGCATCCGCACCAGCAGCATTTCGGGCACGTCAGCGTCATCCTCATCAAGCGATTCGTCGTTGCCATCAGCGTCAGCATCGGTGATCGGGTAGGCCTCTATCACCACCTGCGCCGTTGTCGGGTCCCAACCTAAACTGATGGCGCCGGTCCGGAACTGCTCCTGAACGGCCTCGAGCTGGTCATTGTCAACCAATTCAATGGGCGTGCTGGTGGGAACGCTGTGGGGGTTGCCCTCGACGGCGAGTAGGTGGTCCAGGATTTCGTCGATTTTATCGGCGAGCAGTGCCGACTGCTGCTTCTCCATGGCGATACTTACGATCTGGGTCCCCGCCCGCACCTGCAGGTAGAACGTGCGTGCCCCCGGAAGGCCAATGGTGCCAACGACGACCCGATCAGGCCAGGCAAACTCATGAACACGTGTATGCATATGAGCATTTTAGGCATATAAGCTTCATGGCGCCGTTTGTCCTGCACCGCCGCCCACCGGCGCGTCGGCAGAGCGGATGCCGTTTGACAGCCACGACAGATCTCCCGCGTCGGTGTTGGTCGCGTAGACGCTCGGCCTGCTGGCTCCGTAACGCACGATCGAGACGGAGGCCGGGTTCACATTAATGCGTTGGAACAGGTCGAGGTGCAGGCCGAGCGCGTCGGCGATAACCGATTTGATGACGTCACCGTGACTCACCGCCACCCATACGGCTCCTGGCCCGTACTCCGCTTCGAAAGCGGCATCGTGACGTCGAATTGCTGCTACCGCCCGCGCCTGCATCGCGGCCATGGATTCACCGCCGGGAAAAGTGACGGCGGACGGCTGCGATTGCACAGCAGACCACAGATCTTCCGTGGCGAGTTCACTGAGCGTGCGGCCCTGCCATTGGCCGTAATCGCACTCGGTGAGATCGGATTCCAACGGCGCGTACGGCGTGCCCGCCTGGCGGTCAAGGATGAACCGGGCCGTCTGCTGACAACGCTCGAGAGGGCTCGATACCACCCCCACTACGGGCACGGCCGCGAGCCGCTCTCCGGTCAAAGCCGCCTGCCCGCGCCCGACCTGGTCCAGGCTGACACCGGCGGCCCTGCCGGCCAGCAGTCCAGTGGCATTGGCTGTGGTGCGGCCGTGCCGTACGAGAATAACTGTTGCCATTCACCCAGCCTAACCATTCTGCAGCCGCGGTTACCGGTGTAGGTGCTCCCGCCAGTCTGCGGGGACCTTGTCTGCCGGGCCAGGCGCCGGCTGCTCCGGTGGCCTGGACTGAGGATCCGGAAGCCGGGGGCCGCGAAAGAACTTCTTTGTGGTGTGCTCGTAGAACCAACTCTCCCCGGGCTCAAACGACCTCATGACCGGGTGGCCGACCGTGCGCGCGTGGGCACTGGCATGCTGTGACGGGGAAGAATCGCAGCATCCGATGTGGCCGCACTGGGCGCAGCGTCGAAGATGCAGCCACCATCCCGGGCCGTCACCGTCAAGGCACTCCAGGCAACCGGTTCCACTGGGAGTGGCGGTGAGGCTGATTCCCGGAATGGCGTGGTCCTTCATAGGATGCTCCATTCCTTCGCTCCGGGTCGGCTCAGGACATCCGCTTGCCCCGCCGTCGGGAGCCATTCTGGCAGAATCCCCGCGCTCTTGTCCCCACTGTCCCAGCGCGAGTATCGTGGGCGCCACCGAACCATTGAACCGAAAGACGGCGGCCATGGATCACTCGGTTCCGGTCATGCTGATTGCCACCACGGACCCGGCCTCCCGGCGCATTCTCGGAGATGAGTTACGCCGACGGTACGGGGCCGATTACGAGGTGGTGACCTGCGCCGACTACGCCCACGGACGGGCGGTGCTTGAGGGTCTGCGGCGTTGGAAGCGCCAGGTTGCCCTCATCCTCGGATGCTACGGACCGGATGACCACGGTGGACTCGAGTTCCTGCGGCGTGCCTATGGCTTTCACCCGGCTGCCAAGCGTGGTGTGGTGGTGATATGGGGGGATTTCGCGAGCGCCCCCATTGTGTTCCGGGCGATCGCCCAGGGGTACGCCGAATTGATGATCATCCGTCCCGAACGATCGCGCGATGAAGAATTCCATGGGGCGATTACCGACGCCCTCGACGACTGGCACCTGGCCCAGGGGGTCGGGTTCGAGGCGGTCCGGCTGATCGGGGAGATGGGAGACGAAAGGACGCATACGTTGCGCGACTCCCTGAGCCGGAACCACATTCCGGTCGGCTTCTACCCTGCCGGGTCCGAGACGGCGGAACGGACGCTGGAAAGCGTAGGCCTGCGCGATCCCGTGCTGCCCGTCATGGTGCTGCAGTTCACCGCTTCACCAATTGTCCTCGAGAACCCGAGTGACCTGGAGATCGCCCAAGCGATGGGGGTGACGCGGCCGCCGCCGGCGGACAAGATCTTCGATGTGGTGGTGGTCGGAGCCGGTCCCTCCGGTCTGGCCACCGCAGTGTATGCCGCCTCCGAGGGCCTCTCCACCATGGTGGTGGAGGGAGAAGCTGTAGGAGGCCAGGCCGGCACCAGTTCACTGATCCGCAACTACCCGGGCTTCTCCCGCGGCGTGAGCGGCGCCCACCTGGCGTACCGCTCGTTTCACCAGGCCTGGACTTTGGGCACGGACTTCCTGTTTATGCGGACGGTGGAGGGGCTCGGCGTAGACAGGGGGTTGTACGCAGTCTCGATTTCCGACGGTAGCGTCGTACGGTGCCGTGCCGTTGTGGTGGCCACGGGCGTGGACTACCGTCGCCTCGGCATACCTCAGCTTGAGAATCTGGTCGGCAGAGGCGTTTTCTACGGGGCCACAGTCTCCGAGGCGCCGTCGATGGCCGGAAAGCACGTCTGTGTGGTGGGTGGCGGCAACTCGGCCGGACAGGCGGTTCTGCACCTTGCGAAGTACGCAAAGAAGGTGACGCTGCTGGTGCGCGGACCCACTCTGTCGGTCAGCATGTCGGAATACCTCATAGCCCAGCTGGAGGCCACCCGGAATGTTTCTATCCGTTACAGCACGGCCTTGGTGGGGGCCCGCGATCAGGACGGGTTCCTTTCCGCCGTCAGGGTCGCCGCGTCCGGAGCGGCCGACGGAACCCCGGGTGAGGAGATCGAAGCGGGCGGCTTGTTCGTGCTGATTGGTTCGGTGCCGCGGACCTCCTGGCTGCCCGGCACCATACAGTGCGACCCGGCCGGGTTCCTGCGTACCGGGGCCAGCCGGGAGGCCGGCGACGCCGCGTCCATCAGACCGGGCAGGCAGCCATTGGCGCTGGAAACCAGCATGCCTGGCGTATTCGCGATCGGAGATGTGCGGTCCGGTTCGATCAAAAGAGTGGCTACCGCAGTGGGGGACGGTGCCACGGTGGTCTCTATGCTTCACGCGTACCTGGCCGAAAACCCACTGCCTGCCCCGCCCCCGGCCAGTGGCGAGACAGCCGCACCCGAGGAGCTGCCCGGTGATGGCCGCATCAACTGAAATCTCACCGTTGATCCCGCAGATGCGCTGGCTGCTCTACGTCGCTGCATTTCTGGTGTTTCTCGCCGGGCTCGTGTTATTCGTGTTTCCGCTCCGGACAGCGGAATGGTTCGCGTGGACAGTCAATCCGCCCATGACCGCGGTTTTCCTCGGGGCGGCCTACTGGTCGAGCGCCGGCCTGGAGGTGACCGGCGCCCGCTCAGCGGGTTGGGAGTCAGCGAGGCTGGCGGTCTGGCCCGTGTTCGTCTTCACGACATTGACCTTGGGAGTCACTCTGCTTCATCTCGACCGCTTCCACCTGTCGCCGGACGCTGCCCCCCTTGCCCAAGTTGCCACCTGGGCGTGGCTGGCAATCTATGCCATCGTGCCCGTGGCGATGCTCGTGATCAGCTGGATGCAACTCCGGTCCCGGCGTCTTGCCCCACAGGCCGTGGCGGCGCGACGTCCGGTGCTGCCTACCGCGCTCCGCTTGCTCCTGATGGGAATCGCCGGGGTGCTGCTGGTATATGGCGTGGCGCTCCTGGCAGTTCCTGTTCAGGCCGCGACGTGGTGGCCGTGGCCCTTGTCCGAGCTCACTGCGAGGGCGGTCGGAGCGTGGCTGGTCGGTCTGGGCTGGTCTGCCGCGCAGGGCCAATTGAGCGGCGACCGCCGCACCGTTCGCCCCGTGGCCCTGACCTCCGTTGTGTTCGTTATTCTGCAGGCGATTGCCCTGCTGCGGTACGGTGACGCCCTGACATGGGCGAGCGCACAAGCGATCGGGTTCTTGACCGTATTGCTCGCCATTGGTGTGGCCGGCGGATGGGCGCTCGCACTATCCCGTACGCCGGAAGCCCGGGCAGGAGCTACGTGAGAGTTGGGCGCCTCCGAGGCTAGCCGGGTTTATGATGTCAGGTCCTGAGGGAGCTCGGCTTCGAGCAGTTCGGTACCGGGCAGCGTGGATGCCAATTCTCGGGTCTCAATGTGATGTACCGGCACGTTGCGTGACCAACAAGGAACGACGGCGGCTGGCCGCCGTCGTTCCTTTGCTTACTTCCCGTAGGTGGCGAAGTTCTGGGTGGCAACCAACTGCGCGCCGTAGGGGGAGCCGGAGGCGAGCCGGGCTGAGCCGAAGCCAAAGTCGGTCAGGCCGGCGTTGAGCATGTTGGCGTTGTGGCCCGGGGAGGCCTTCCACGCGGCGAACAGCGCATCGGCGTCGGCGTTTACCGCAATGTTCTCCGCGGAACGGGTCCAGCCGGACGGGATCTGGGCGGCTGCGTCCGGGTTGTGCCGGAAGCCGGCGCTGCCCTGGGCGTTAATATCACTCATCATGGTGTTAGACCAGCTCTGCGCCACACTGGCGAGACCGGCGTTGTAGCGCAGCGCGGCGAGGCCGTTGGCTACCCGGTATTGATTGACGAGCTCGAAGGACCGCTGCGCTACGGCGTTGGACGGCGCGCCACCCGCTGCCGGAGGCGCGGGAGCCGGCGGGGCCGGAAGGGGGGCCGGAGCCGGGGCTGGAGCCGGAGCGGGTGCCGGGGCGGGGGGCTGGACCGCTGGCGCCGGTGCCGGAGCTGCGGGCACCGGAACCTGCACGGGAGCCGACTCTTCCGGAACCGGCGCCTCAGCCGCGGGAACCGCAGCGGGAGACGACGTTGCAGGAGCGGACGTTGGCGGAGCGGTTGCGGGCGTCGAGGCGGTTGGAGCTGCGGAAGGCGTCGCAGGTGCCGGGGACTGTTCGCTGGCCGTGATCCAGTTCCACCAGTCCACAGGCCAGGAGGCGGCGCCGGCAGGGGTGGACGCGCCAATCAGCAGTCCACCGGCCAGGGTGAGGGTAATTACGGAGGCAGTGATATGTTTCTTGTCCTTTAGCACCCGGAGAACAGTACCTACTGCGTCCGCCGCACTGCACATTGAGTGATTTCGCTCACCGCAGTGAATAACGGAACAGCGGTGAATAGTGTTATGGCCCCCTTGAGGGCCCCTCGGGTTTGGGTCCACTTCCCTGGCGGCTGAATTGTGTGGCTGCAGCCGAGTGCACCAAGAGGCTCCATGCACTCTTCCCGGAGCTTCTTACCTGACCTAAAATGAAGTTCGGCAGCCCCGGAGCGATGGCACGGGGTGGCCCCGGGTCTGCACCGCGGACCCTTTCCAGTCTGCCCTTCGTGGCTTGTTCCCGTCTGCCGTGCGGCTTTCCCCGGTTCGATGGTGGCCTCATCCGCAGGTGGCGGAGGTTGCCCTGCCCGGACCGGGCACCGGCATCAGTCAGAGGGGAATCCGTGACCTTGCCCGTCGGGCCGTACCAGAGCCCTAACGAACCGCTCACCGCCGCCGTCCACAACGCCGGGCATGTTGTGGGGTGCTACGCAGCCGGGCTGTCCCTGCATAGTGCAGTGACCGGGGAGGTATGCCGGGGTACTCCGCTTGGACTGAAGCGCGTGCCTGATCACTTCAGTTGGGCTCTGCTCTGCTGGACCGGTCCCGCAGCCGAAGCCGTGCTCGCAACAAGGTCCGGTACTCCGGTGCAGCACGCTGCGGAGTGGATCTGGGCTCAATACCAAGCGGGATCCTCGGACCCGTACGCCGGCGGCCATCCCGAGCCGGCGGAAGCCGATCCGGCCGTGCTGGCGGTAGCACTCTCCGTCGCCGACGCGAACTGGAAGGCCATTGAACGGATCTCGACGGCGCTCGCCGTAGCAGCCGCGCACGGGCACCGGATGCCAGGCCTCAGCCCACGGCAGGTCGGGCATCTGATCGGCACTGGCACCGGGGAAGACATCGCCGGTGCCTTCGGCATCTGGGAGCCCGCCATGGCCCACGTCAGGGAATCCCGCCGCCAGGCGGCCGGGAACCCGTGGTCTTAGCATGGGCGGCAGCAGGGCCTAGTCGCCGTTCAGGTCGAAGTCCAGGTCCAGGTCCTCGGGGGAGAGGAGCCTCCGCCAGGTCGACGTGACCCGGGCGGTGGGCAGTTCTGACGCGATGGGCATCCGGTCCACCGCTATGAGCTGGTCAAGGTGCAGGCCCGTCAGGGCCGCGATGTCCCGGATGGGGACCTGGAAAGTCCGGAACGGACCCAGCGGGGGAGCCTCGTCGACTGCCCCGGGCTGCGGCACGTCAGGCAAATCGGCAAGCTGCGGTGTTTGGTCCACAACATAGCCGGTGGCGGAGAGTTCACCGTCCTGGAGGAACACGGCCACTTTGAAAAACAGCAACGGAATATCCACGCCCCGGTACACCGGATCGGTATCCCCGAAGATGGGCCCGGTGAACACAACCAGCCGCCGGCCGTAATCTGCGGCATGCTCCAGCAGGTAGGACTCCAGGCCAAGCCACAGATCCAGGCCCTGGTTGAACTTCGCCGCCTGCGGTGCAGCGTTGGTGTAGTGAAAAGTGTCCTCGTTCGCCTGTGCTGCCTCGTCACGCGTGGCACCCCAGACAGCGGAGGCACGCCGCACGAGGTGCCCGCGGTCCAGGTCGTTCCGGGCGTAGAGCCGCTCACCGGTTTGCTGGTCTTCAGTGAGCCGGGGATCCAGCCGCCACCTGATGCCGGACCGGTCCAGATCCATAAGCCTCTGCCCGTCGATCCCAAGGGCCGTGACCGCGGCCAGCCGCTTGTCCAACCGCATCAAAACGGAGAAGTGTGTGTAGGGCAGGAGGACCGTCTTCACGCCTGCCAAAGGGGGCACGGGCACCGGAAGCCCGAGGAAATTGACATCGAATCCAGCCCGGTCCGACAAATCCCGGGCGCCAACGGCGTCGGGTACCAGCATCAGTTCATCCATGGCCGGACACTAGCATCCCGGGATGACACCGGGATGAATTTTCGGTGGCCGCAAGGCTGTGCGTTGCCTGCACCAGCCAGGCAGCGTTGCGTGCCGCGCCAGGCCGGGGCCGCTAGGCTCGCCTTGTGATGAGTTCGCAAAACGGCAACGAACGCTATGTCGTCCTTCCATGGTGGAAGGGCCGGTCACTGCCGTGGGCGGCGTTGGTCTTGGTCGCCATCGTTGTCACAGGTGCTGCCCTGGAACGAACGGCGTTCCTGGCGGACGTGCCCGGCCCGGAGTTCATCGAGCGGGTGCGGGTGGGCAGGCTGTTGATGCTCGCCGGTTCTGCCGCATCGCTGGCAGCAGCCGTCTGGTCCCAGATCCGGGGCAACCCGCTGTGGGTCACCCTCTGCGTTGCCTCTCCGGCAGCACTGGTGGGCCTGGCCACGATGATCATGACGCCACCGTCGCTGACTCCACAGATCGCCGCTCTCATCGCCCTGCCGGCAGCCCTCGCGGGACTCATCGGGGGGCTGCTTCCCCGGCCCAAGGACTGAACGTGCGGCCCGGACAGTGTTGCCTGGAGGGGGTTCCCGCAGGGCTTACCGGCGGACTTTCCTGACTCGCAGGCTGAGCCGCCTCGCCGAAGTCACGGTGCTGTCGCCGGCGACAACGCGTACGCGGCGAGGCGTCCTGCCGCGACGTTTGCCGGCAAGTTCACCGGAAGCCGGCGCCGACCGTACAAGCGAGGATCCACTCCTCCTGCGCCGGAACCGCACGATGACGAAGGCCGTGATGCCCAGCCATGCGATGGCCACGCCGATAACGAGAACAACCGCTGGCACCGTCTCCATGGTCAAGTCTAGATCCGAACTGTAAGTAAGGCTTACTAATTTCCCGGGTCACGTTTCGCGGTCAGGAATCACGCATGGCTTCCCTTCATTGCCGCTTCGAAGGCCGGCAGGCTGCGTTCGATCATGTCCTCGTTGGCGGTCAGGGAGATCCTGAAAAAGCCCGGCGTCTCGAACAAAACACCCGGAAATACGAAAACGTCCCGTCCGGCGAGCGACTCGGTGAACGCCACGTCGTCCGGAGTCGGCGAAGGAATATAGAGATAGAACGTGCCCTCCGGGCGCCAGACACGGTACCCCATGCTGCCGAGCGCATCGATCAGGCGATCCCGTCGGCGCTGCAGCTGGCCGACGTCGATGGTGAACTGCTCCAGCTTGGGAAGCGCGTGCTGGAGCAGGGCGTTCGGATACACCCAGCCCATGGCCACCTGCAGGCCGGTGATGGCCGGTCCCATCTCCTCGCGCTCCGGCAGCGTAGGCGGCAGCGCCAAATATCCCACGCGCTGCCCCGGCGAGAGGTGGGTCTTGCCATAGGAGTAGGCCAGCAGGGTGTGCGGGTAGAACTCCACCGGGCTGTGGAAGCGCAGGCCGTCATACACAATCCGGTTATAGGCCTCGTCCGAGACCAGGTAGATCCGCCGTCCGATCCGTGCCGAGGCCCTCTCCAGCAGTTCTGCCACCCTGACCAGCAGCTCGGGCGGATATATCCTTCCCGTGGGATTGTTGGGTGAATTGACGATCAGAACCCTTGTCCGCTCAGTGATGGCACCCTCAATCGCGTCGAGATCCAGATCAAACGTCGTTGTGTCGATGTTGACCTTCACCGGGACGAGGCCGGCTTCAAGGATCAGCGGCTCATACAGGAACCATGGCGGCAGGCTGTAGATAACTTCATCGCCCGGATCGGCTACGGTTTTCAGCGCCAACGCGATCGCGGCGAAGCCTCCGGTGGTGAGGTAAATGTCCTCGGGGCGGAATGCTACTCCGAGCAGTTGCTGGAGGGATTCCGCGGCAGCCTCCCGGGCGGCGTCGCCGTTGGTCTGGTAGGCGAACCATTGGTCGTTCAGCGGGGTGAGAGCCTCGCGCAGCGTATTGACGTAGCGGTCCGGCGGCATCTGGTGCGGGTTGCCAAGCGTGAAATCACAGCCTCCCGCGTGGCTCTTCCGGCGCGCGTTGGTTTCCCTGAGGTAAGCGTCAACGCGCTGGTAAGAGGGGATCGAAGCCAGCCGTGCTGCACGGCCGGATACCGCTGAGATGGCTCGGGCTGTTGGATCGTTCATGTTCAACGCTCCTGTGCACTGCTGAGCGAGTAAAGGGGGCCGACGGTGGCTGGGGGCAGTGCGCACGGTCTCGGTACGCACCACACACCGCCGGCCCCGATGTCCACACTAGGAGGAAGGCAGGGGCCGATACACGAGTAGTGAGTACTCGTTTCGCAGATGCAGGACTACCCGCCCGAATAACAATCCCGCGGCGGGACTTATGGCACGTTCGAACCGGCCGGCTTCCGTGAGACTGGGAAGCGAAGGAGGCTGCGATGACTGTCCTTGTTGCCTACGCGAGCGGGCTGGGTTCCACGGCGGAGATAGCCCAACATATGGCGTCCCGTCTTGCGGCTGCCGTGGACGCTGTCGAATGCCGTTCCGTGGAAGAGGTGGAGTCCGTCTCCGGTTATGAGGCCGTCATAGTGGGCAGCGCCATCCATAACCAGGCATGGCTGTCCCCGGCCGCGGCGTTCTTCAGCCGCCTTGCACCCGAGCTGGCGACACGTCCTGTCTGGGCCTTCAGCGTAGGAATGGCCGACGCTTTGCCAAAGCCGTTCCGCAAGCACGCTGCGGCACTCCAGCTGAAAAGAGTAGGGGAGTTGCTGCCCCCGGAAGTTCCGCTTCGCGGCCACGTGATCTTCTCCGGTGTGTACCAGTCCGATCAGATGCCGGCACCGCTCAGGATCGTGTTCCGGCTTGCGGGCGGCCGATTCGGCGACTTGCGGAACTGGGCGGACGTCAATGCCTGGACGGATCACATTGCAGCCGACCTCGCTAAGCCTACTGCCTAGTCCCGGGCAGTGGCACGCCGTGACTTCCCCCCACGGATGAGCCCGGTGAGGGCGGCGTAGAAGGATTACGCCACCAGGCGCAGCGGCCTCTCGCCCAGCTGCACCGTGATTTCCTGGCCCCATGATGCCGACAGTCGGTCATCTTCCATTCCGTCGCCGAAGATCACCAGCCGGTCGGAGGCCACGGTGATGCGGAGTCCTTCCCCCGCCGCCAGCACACCCTCGGTCAGGGAGGCGCCGGTAACGGGAGAGGGCCATGCCTCGCGGACAAACCATGCAAGCCGGGCGTCCGTGGGTGCCGGCAGCGGGCGTCCGCCGCGTTCGAGGGCGATTGATGCGCACCAGCCTGTGGCGCCTGTCCCGGTGGAAACGATCAGTCCGGACGAGGACTGGCGCTCTGCCTGGCCGCCCGGTGTGGTGAGCCGGTAACGCGCAGACTGGTGCGAGGCGTGCCCAATGAATATTTCGTTGAGGCCCGACAGTTCCTGACCGTCGTCGAGCCGCGCGGTTACCGTTGTGAGTTCCTGGCAGCGCAGCTGTTCCACCGGCCCGGCCAGGGCCGCGCGCTGCAGGAGTCTTGCCGCAGCCTGAGGCGAGTGCCGGACCAGGACACCCGGATTGATTCCCGGCTCAGGGTCGACTCCTATAACGGGCTGGCCGCTAAGGTACTTCGCCGCGTTGGCCACCAACCCGTCCTGACCCACCACGGCAATGATGTCTTCAGGGGTGAGCAGGAACCGGCTCAGGTCCGCGCGTTCCACTTCAGCGTGCCGCCATTCGGCGGGGACCGCGGCCCGGAGGGAGGCCAGGGCAGCGGTGAGCCGGTCATGGCGCTCCTGGACGTCGTGGATGCTGCGGCCCCGGGTGCGGAGGAAGAATTCGGCCTGGCCCCGGGTGGCGTGCCGGTCCAGTAATTCCTGGAGCTCGGTGCGCCGGTGAACGAAGACGAGACGGGGAGTTGCCACGAGGGGCCCTACTTTTCGAGCCGGCCGGTGGCGCTGGCAGCAGGTGCTCCTGCCCCCGCCGGCTCCCGGAACAGACCCGCAAGCGCCCCGCTGAGGAGATCCGGTGTGATGGTGAGGTTGCCGATGCTGGGGAGTGATCCTGCTGCCTCACGGAGGGCCAGGGCCAGCAGCGTGGCCTGCTCCATGTCCCGGTAGACCTCCATTGTTGCGGCCTCGCGCGCGGCTGCGGCCTCACCGACCAGCCGGATCTGGTTAGCTTCGGCGGTGGTGGTGATGCCCTGGCGTTCGGCCGAGGCACGCGCCTCGATCAGTCCAGCGGCGGCTTTTTCCTCCGCCTGGCGCCGAGCGTTGGCACCCTCCTGGGCAACCAGGTGTTCGCGCCGCGTGGCCAGTTCGATCTGGCTTGCCATTTCGTTCTCGGAGATCGTGCGTTCACGTTCGACGGCGACCGCCCGGCGTTCGTACACGGCACGGTCCGCTTCGGACTGGAGCTGTTCGCGGACCGGCGTCTGCAGGGCCCGTTCGACGTCCGCTTCCGGCCGGACCGCCAGGACCTGCACGCCGAGGATTTCGATGCCGGTGGACAGGAGACGCGCGTCGGTGCGCAGCGCTCCGGTGAGGACAGTGCGGAGCTGGCTCACCCCGCGCTCAAGCGCCTCGGCGAGGGTGGTGGTGGCGATCTGGTCAATCGCGTGGCTCTGGCACAGCTGGCCGATGATGGTGGCCACCTGCTCGCGTCCGGTGGCCGGTGCTGAACCGGCAGGCTGGAGCCCGAAGTCGAGCCGGCTGGATACGGACACGGGGTCGATAAAGCGGTAGGTCACGTTGGCCTGGACGCTGACATCCTGGTGGTCCCGGGTGATGGCGTGGAAGAGCGTGGGCAGTTCCTGGTCATCAACGGGAACCTCGCTGAGCACGGAGTTCGCCGGCCGGAACCAGAACGCCTGGCCCACCCCCTGATGCCTGACCTGGCCTTTTTGCAGGTGGACGACGTAACCGGTGGGGCTGCCCAGGAAGTGGCTGATCCAGGGGTAGCGCTTGATGCTGGCCATGGTGTTCTCCTCTGATCGCTTTTTCGTCAAGCTGACGATAACTAGACGATAGATTCCATGACGACTTATTGTCAAGGTGACGATAAGTATTTAGGATGGCTTCATGCCAGCAACCCACCAGGAGCCCGCGCGCTTTCCGGTAACGGTCGACGTCGTCGCCCTCACCGTGCGCGACGGCGAACTGAGCGTCCTGCTCATCAATCGTCTTTTAGAACCCTTCCGCGGGAAGCCCGCCCTCCCGGGCGGTTTCGTCCTGGCGGGAGAAGAGTTGTTGGAGGCGGCAACCCGGGAACTTGCGGAAGAGACCGGCGTCGAGCATCTCCCCGGCTACCTGGAGCAATTGGGCAGTTACGGTCCCAGGGGACGCGATCCGCGCGGTGACATCCTGACCGTTGCCCACCTGCTTCTCGCGCCTGATTTTCCCGTGCTGTCGGCAGGGAGCGATGCCGAGCACGCAGCCTGGTACCCCGTCCGCGAGGTCCAGAGCGGCACTGTGCAGCTGGCTTTTGATCATGACCGGATCATGGCGGACGCCGTGGAGCGGGCGAAGTCAAAACTCGAGTACTCGCCCTTGGGCGCTGCCTTCTGCGGTGAGGAATTCACCATCGCCCAGCTCCGGGCCGTCTACGAGGCCGTCTGGGATACACGCCTGGACCCGCGGAATTTTCACCGCAAGGCAACAGGGACCCCCGATTTCCTGGAAGACACCGGCCGGATGACGGCGGGCGATACCGGCCGTCCGGCAGCACTTTTCCGGCTTGCGCCGGCAGCCCGCCCGGCACCAGGCCAACCAACAAAGGCCGTCCTCAACCCGCCGATCATGCGGTCGCGTCCGTGAGACTCAAGGTCCGTGCCGAGGGGCGGATCCAGGACCGGCGGCGGACTGGGGGGTGAGCAGCTGCGGTTGTTGGGGGAACAACCGATGCTCGGCCGCCGCCGGTCTACTTAAATTTTACGGCGGATCATCGATGGCGCGCTGCGTAATCAGACACTTTTCCGGCCTGTGTGTTCGTGAGACGATCCGGATATGACCGGGAGGAGAGCTTGGTGATGCTGGACAGGGAGGCATGGCGGCCGGCGGACCCGTGGTGGGTACGGGACAACCTGCGTGAGGCCATTGACCGGCTGGTGCAGCTGGGGTACACGGTGCGCGGCGGCCAGGGCGAGGATCCGGAACTGATCGATCCTGGTGGCTCCGCCATGCAGACCTGGCGTGAGGACTATCCGTACGAAGAGCGGATGTCCCGGGAAGAATACGAACTGGAGAAATACCGGCTGCAAGTGGAACTGCTGAAGTTCCAGTATTGGGGCCAGGACCACGGGCTCAAGAACGTGGTGGTCTTCGAAGGCCGGGATGCCGCCGGGAAGGGCGGCACCATCAAACGCTTTACCGAGCATCTGGATCCGAGGGCTGCCCGGACCGTCGCGCTGGGCAAACCGTCGGACCGCGAGCAGGGGCAGTGGTATTTCCAGCGCTACATCCAGCATTTGCCCACGGCAGGGGAGATCGTGCTGTTTGACCGCTCCTGGTACAACAGGGCCAATGTGGAAAGGGTCATGGATTTCTGCACTGACCGCGACTACTCGACGTTTATGGACCAGGCCCCCTTGTTCGAGAAGATGCTGGTGGACTCAGGGATCCACCTGACAAAGTTTTGGTTTTCCGTGACAAGGCACGAGCAACGCACACGCTTCGCCATCCGCCAGATAGACCCCGTCCGGCGGTGGAAGCTCTCACCGGTGGATCTGGCGTCGCTGGACCGCTGGGAGGACTACACCCGGGCAAAGGAAGAGACGTTTCTGCGCACGGACACGGACCATGCACCGTGGATGACCATCAAGTCCAATGACAAGAAGCGGGGACGGATCAATGCCATGCGCTTCTTCCTGAGCCAGTTCGACTACGACGGCAAGGATGCGTCAGCGGTCCGGCAGCCCGACCCGCTGATTGTGCGCCGCGGGCGCGACGCTGTGGGCGACTGATCCCCGCGGGATACCTCGGCCGACGCCTTAGCCTCCGACGACGGTGTAGCCTCAGATGGCCGTGTAGCCTCCGTCAACAAGGTAGTAACCGCCCGTGATGAAGGATGCTTCCTCCGACAGCAGGAAGCTGACCAGGTGGGCCACTTCCTCGGCTGTTCCGAGCCGGCCCAGCGCGTGCTTGCCTTCGATCACCGAAAGGACTTCGGGGGTCAGGGCGCCCTCCAGTAGCGGTGTCCGGATGTAGCCGGGCCCAACGGCGTTGACGCGCAGGCCCTGGGGTCCGTACTCGACGGCGGCGTTCTTGGTGATTCCGACAACACCGTGCTTGGCCGCCGTGTAGGCGCCGTTGCCCGGGGCGGCGACAGTGCCGTGCACTGAGGCCATGTTCACGATGGCGCAGTTCTCTGCACCGGCCGCCAGCATTTGCGGGATCTGGTAGCGCATTCCATACAGCACGCCGTTGAGGTTGATGCCGACGACTTTGTCCCACTCTTCCAGATCGGTTTCACCGGCGGGCGCCTGCTTGCCGCCGATGCCGGCGTTGTTCACCGCAAGGTGCAGGGCGCCGTACGTATCGACGGCGTGGCGGACCACCATCTCGGAGTCCTCCTTCCTGGCCGTGTCCTGGCGGACCGCCGAAGCCGTACCGCCGGCGTCGACAATCTCCTTGGCGACGCGCCGGGCAGCCTCCAGGTTGATGTCGGTGACAACCACGCTGGCGCGTTTAGTGGCGAGCTCTTTGCAGACAGCTTCGCCAATACCGGAGCCACCGCCGGTAACCAGGGCAACCTTGCCGGTGAACTGTGCCATGTTGAGTTCCTCTCCGTCTGCACCGCAGCATGTCCGCGGTGATTCACCCGTGCGGGTTCTGCTTCACGGTACCGCTGCGCGGCGGACGTTTGGCGCTTTCTTCCAGTCGGGTTTCCGTGACCGCCGCGGCGGCACCGCCACAGTGGCGCCGCCGCGGCCGATAGAAGCAGGCGTGGCAGGAAAATGTGCAGAATGGGACAAAGGCCCCTGATCGGGCTGGCGGTCCGGGTGTTTCATGTGCGTATGAGGGAGCATCAGTGGGAACTGAAGGCCGTCAAGGCCTTCCATACCTTCGCCTGGTTTACCATCGAGGCCTGCATGATTTATGTGCTGTACTCAGGGATCCGGGGCCAGAGCGACCGGAGGGCAGGAAAGGCCGCCGCCGTGGTGGCCGGTGAGACGCTGATCTTCGCGGCGAATGGATTTCACTGTCCGCTCACGCCCTTGGCGCGGCGCCTGGGTGACCCCACCGGGTCCGTCACTGATATCTATTTGCCGAGGTGGTTTGCGCACAATCTTCCGGCAATCCACGTGCCGCTGATCATCCTCGCCGTGATTCTGCATGCCCGGAACCTTGGCTCCTGGCCATGCCCTGCAGGCAGCGGTCCGCGGGGTCGACGGCGCCCATGATGCGCTTGCCGATGATTCCCAGCTGCCGTGATTGAGCCCTGGTAAGTGGATCAAAAACGAGCTTCCGGACGGCTTCCACGTGGCCGGGGGCGGAATCTGCGATCTTCGCCAGCCCCTCGTCGGTGAGTGTGGCCAGCGTAATCCGTCCATCGGTAGGGTCCGTGCAGCGGCTTACCCAGCCGCGCTTCTCCAGCCGACCCACCACCTGGGACAGCCTGGGCAGGCCTGACTCGGTGAAACCCGCAAGATCGCTCATCCGGCGGGTTCGTTCCGGTGCTTCGGACAGGCCGGCAAGGACCATGTACTCAAAGTGGCTCAACCCGGCATCCCGCTGCAGCTGCGCGTCCAGTGCGCCGGGCAGCTTTGTCATCACGCCCACAAGGGTCAGCCAGACCTCGCGTTCGTCACTGTCCAGCCAGCGGGGCTCTCCGGGGTTTTCCATAGGCCAAGTCTACGATATTTACTTCATGGGTGAAGTTTTAAGTCCTCCTAATCGCTTGCGTCGTGAAGTATTGGGCGGTACTGTTTACTTTAATATTCAAGTACTGCCTGCTTTCCAGAGGAGCACAGATGACCGTTATGACCGAGACCGTCGCGCGGCCATATGAACAGCCTGCCACCGTCCGGAGCCAGGTGACTGTCCCGCTACGCTTCCCGGACGGCTTCGCGGCCACCGCTGAGGTCATGACCTTCCACGGCCTGGCCGATGGCAAGGAGCACCTCCTGCTTGGACTGGGCCAGTGGGAACAGACGCTCCTGGACCAGGGGCCCGAAAACGCCGCACCGCTGGTCCGGCTGCACAGCGAATGCCTCACCGGTGACGTGTTCGGCAGCGAGCGCTGCGACTGCGGTCCGCAGCTGCGCGAGGCAGTTGAGCAGATTGCCGCCGTCGGGGGTTTCCTCCTGTACCTGCGCCAGGAAGGGCGAGGCATCGGCCTGTACGCCAAGCTTGACGCGTATGTCCTGCAGGACACGGGCCTTGATACGTACGAAGCCAACGTGGCCCTGGGGCGCGGCGAGGACGAACGGGACTACGGCGCTGCCGCCCAGATGCTTGGCGCGCTCGGCGCCGGCCGCGTCCGCCTCCTGACCAACAACCCGGACAAGGTGGGGCAACTCGCTTCCCTGGGCGTTGAAGTGACGGAGCAGGTCCCCACGGGGGTGCATCTCTCCGACGCAAACCTCCGCTACCTGGAAGCCAAGAAGCATCACACCTCGCACACCATCGAGCTTCCGGGCGAACGCCTACCTGCGGAAAGACCCACTGCCGCAGACCTCCCTGCCGCGGGTGCCGCCGTCCCCACACATGACGAGCTGCTGGCCCGGGTGGACGCGCTCATTCCCCGGCTGCGTGAGCGTGCCGGCGAGACCGAAGAGCTCCGGTGCCTCCCCGAGGAAACCGTTGCCGAACTGAAGGCGGCCGGAGTCTTCCAGATGCTCGCTCCGGCAGCCGTGGGTGGCTTCGGAATGGGGCTTGAAAGTTATGTACAGATGGTGCGAAGCCTTGCCCGGGGCTGTGTTTCCACGGCCTGGACCGTGGGTCACCTCGTAGAGCACGTCTGGATGCTGGCGCGGTGGCCGCAGCAGGCGCAGGACGAAGTGTTCGCCGCCGGCCCGGCCCCCTTGGCTGCCGCAACCGGCGCCCCGCCAGGGGCAGCGGAGAAGGTGCCCGGCGGTTACTCCATCACCGGACGCTGGAGCTTCGCCTCCGGTGTGATGCATTCCGACTGGGCGCTGCTGGCAGTGCAGCACGGCGGTGTCCGGATGCAATGCCTGGTCCCGATGGCTGATCTCGAGTTGCTGGACGTGTGGCACACGGCGGGCCTGCGGGGGACCGGAAGCAATGACCTCCGCGCCGAGAACCTCTTTGTCCCCGCCCACCGCGCCCTGGAATGGAGTCTGCTGGCAGCCGCCGACAATCCGGGCAGCCGCATCCACCCGGACCCGGGCATCCACGTCCCCATGGCCACGTTCCTGAACATGGTTGCCCCGGCAGCTGCTCTGGGAGCCGCCGAGCATGCCCTGGAAGAGTTCCGGGAGCTGATGATGGTGCGCAAGGTCAAACAGACGGTGGAGAAACGCCAGGCCGATTCGCCGCTGGCCCAGGCCAGATACGCGCAGGCCTATGGCCAGGTTGCCACCGCACGGCTGCACTGGGACGAAGCGGTCAGGCTGGTGGCCGCCTCCTTTGACCGGCAGCCGGTCGCCTTCACCGATGCGGAGCGCGCCCGGTACAGGCTCTCCCTCGGCCTGAGCGGCCAGGCTTCGGCTGAGGCTGTCCGGCTCATCCTGACCGGCTCAGGTGGCAGCGTGCACCGCCTGACGCACCCGCTCCAGCGGATCCAACGCGACGTCAACGTGCTGCTCAACCACGCCTCGCTGACCATGGACCCGATCCTGGAACAGGCAGGCAGGGGACTCCTGGACCTCGGATTTACTATTCCGGCGGAGCAGTTCTAGCGGCTTGAAAACTACTGGAAGTCTGCCAGCCACAGGTCCGGGCCGAATACCTCGTACTGGATGTCCCTGGCGGGGACGCCTTTGGCGATGAGGTCGCTCCGCACTGCCTGGAGGAACGGCAGCGGACCGCAAAGATAGTACTCGGCATCTATGGGCAGTTCGACGGCGTTGACGTCCATGAACCCGGTAAAGGAGGACTCCGCCGCCCCCTGGTCACCAGCCCGGTTCAGGAACCAGCTGTGCAGCGAAGCTTCCGACAGGAGGCCGATGTCCTCGGTCACCTGCTGGCGGAGGGGGAAAGACTCCGGGCTGTCGTCGGCATGCAGGAGCATCACGTGCCGCTGGGAACCTGCCTTCACGAGGTGCGAGAGCATCCCGGCCATCGGCGTGATGCCGATGCCGGCGCTGGCCATGACCACCGGCCGGTCAGTGTACTCAAGCACGACGTCGCCGAACGGGGCAGAGAGAACCACTTCGTCGCCCACCTTGACGTCGTTGTGCAGCAGGTTGGACATCTCGCCGTCGGGTGTGGCGAGTCCGTGGACCCTCTTGACTGCGAACTGCCGGTGCTGCCCGTCGTCGGCGCGCGTCAGGCTGTACTGGCGCGGCTGGTGGACACCGTCCTTCATCAGCATTTTGATGGTGACGTACTGCCCGGGCAGCGAGGGCTTGACGTCCCGTTCGTCGGTCCGTTCCACAACAAAGGTGACCACATCCGGTGTCTCCTGGATGCGCCGGGCCACACGCCAGGTCCGCCAGATGGTCTCCGGCGAGAGGTGCACCGCGCCGTAGAGGCCGCGTTCCTTGTTGATCAGCATGTTCCCCATCAGCCAATAGACCTCATCCCAGGCGGCCGCAACCTCCGGCGTGACAGCATCACCGAGCACATCCACGATGGCCCAGAACAGATGGTCATGAACAATCTGGTACTGGTCCGGGCTCAGGCCCAGAGAGACGTGCTTGTGGGCAACCCTGGACAGCAGATGATCGGGCAGTTGGTCCGGCTTTTCGATGAGGTAGGTTGCGAAGGCGGCAATAGACCCGGCCAGGGCCTGTTGCTGACGGCCGTCGGCCTGGTTTCCCCGGTTGAACAGGCCATCGAGCAGGTCCGGTCTCGCGTCAAACATGTGCTTGTAGAACCGTTTGGCAATTTCTTCGATGTTTTCCCCCACCACAGGCAGCGTTGCCTGGATGACGGGGCGGGAAGTGTCCGAGAGCATAATGTGTCCTTCCGTGGTGACCGGCTGAACCAGCTGTGGTCCGGCTTGGCCGTCACAATCTAGCAGTCAGGCAAGGTTCGGAGAAGGGACTTATGGTGGTAGCCGGACCGCAATGGGACACTCGGTTTCATGCGTGAGTTCATTGCCCTCGGCACAGCCTCCCAGGTCCCCACACGGACACGCAATCACAACGGCTACGTGCTGCGGTGGGACGGTGAGGGCCTGCTCTTTGACCCCGGCGAGGGAACACAACGCCAGATGATCCACGCCGGCGTGCCTGCCACGCAGATCACGCGGATCTGCCTGACCCATGTGCACGGTGACCATTGCTTCGGGCTGCCGGGAGTGCTTTCGAGGATGGCCCTGGACGGTGTGGCCCACCCGGTCCACCTGCACTATCCGGCTTCTGGAGAGGATATGGTCCGCGCCCTCGTGTCCGTCAGCACCCCCGGGATCGACCTTAGGCTGCACCCGCACGGCAGCGCCGGCACGGTAGCGCCGGGCCTTCAGGTCCGTCCGCTGAAGCACCGCATTGAAACCTACGGCTACAGGCTGGATGAACCTAATGGCCGCAGCCTCCTGCCGGACAGGCTCGCGGCGGCCGGAGTTCACGGCGCAGACGTGGGGCGCCTGCAGCGTAACGGGGTTCTGGGCAGCGTCCGGCTGGAGGATGTAAGCGTTCCGCGGCGGGGGCAGAGCTTCGCATTTGTTATGGACACCGCACCGTGCGCCGGTGCCGGGGAACTGGCTGACCGCGTGGATTTGCTGGTTGCGGAGTCCACGTTCAGTAACGACGACGGCGGGCTCGCAACTCAGTACTCGCACCTCACCGCCGGGCAGGCCGGGGAGCTGGCGGCCAGCGCCGCCGTCGGGACGCTTATCCTTACCCACTTCTCCTCACGCTACGGCGACGATGTCACCGGGCTCGAGGAGCAGGCGCGGGAGCGCTCGGGCCGTGCAGCCGTGATCGCAGCCAACGACCTGGACCGGATACCGTTTCCGAACCGGCGGCAGGCGCCCGGGGCAGGCCAGTAAGGCCACCCCTTGCGGGACAGCCTGGTTCGGAGCAGGATGTTAGCCTCACGCGAGGAGGCCGGCCATGGTCCAGCTTGGAAAGTTTGAGCGGTACCTGATTGAGGAATTCTTCGACGACTACCGTGCCGGTGAGATGACACACCGCACGTTTACCCGCCGCGTAGCCTTCATCATGGGCAGCATGGCAGCGGCGTCCGCAGCGATGCTGCTGGTGGGGTGCACACCGGAGGAAGTCCCGCGCAGCACAGACCCAATGCCCACGCCCTCGGGTTCCACGACAGGCACTGCCACCGCATCGACGGGACCTGTGCCGGGGGCGAAGAGCCCGTTGTCCGTTCCCGAAGGCGCTGCAGGGCTAACGACGGCGACAGTCCGGTTGGCTGCGGGCGGAACCGACATCAGCGGTTACCTCGCGCGGCCGGACTCCGGCGGAGCAGGTCCGGCCGTGCTGGTCTGCCACGAGAACCGCGGGCTGACACCGCACATCCAGGACGTGGCGCGCCGGTTCGCGAAGGCAGGGTACACCGCGCTGGCCCTGGACCTCCTGAGCAGGGAAGGGGGAACTGCCAGCCTCGATTCGGACGCCGTTTCGGGGGCGCTGACCAAGGCAGGGGCGGCCCGTCATGTAGGCGACTTCGCGGCAGCCTTTGACTACCTCCAGGCCCAGGACTTCGTGGAGTCCGGACGCATTGCCATGAACGGATACTGTTTCGGCGGCGGCATTACCTGGCAGGCGGCTACCGAGCTGCCGGGCCTGAAAGCCACCGCAGCGTTTTATGGTCCGGCTCCGGACCTGAACAAGGTGCCGGCCATCAAAGCTGCCGCATTCGGGGTGTACGCCGAACTGGACCAGCGGATCACCGGCGCGATGCCGGCCCTCCGCGATGCCTTGGCCGCCACCACTGTGACGCATCAGCTCACCGTCTACCCGGGCGTGGACCACGCTTTCCACAATGACACCGGGGAACGCTATAACGAGGCCCGGGCGACCGCTGCGTGGAATGACACGCTGTCCTGGTTTGGGCAGCACGTCTGAGGATGCAGCAGCGGCCGACGGCGGCGGGCGGCTGTGTGCCGACCGCCGCCGTCCAACGGCCTGGGGTCACGCTACGCGGACGAAGGAAGCGCCCTGGAGCCAGCTGATGGAGTGGACCTCGGTCTTGAAACCGTCCACGCCGCCGCTGACAACCTGGCCGTTGCCGGCGAAGACGCCAACGTGACCGGCAGTGATGACAAGGTCACCCGGGGCAGGCGAGCCAACAACGCTGCCGTACTGGTAGAACTGGCCCGGGGCCAGGTCTCCAACGCTCTTACCGACCGAGCGAAGGGCCTTCTCCACCATGGCGGTGCAGTCCTGCTGTACTCCGAGCTGGCCGTAGGCCGCGGCCAGGATTGCCGAGCCGGCAGCGCCGGTCGGGGCCTGGACAGGGGCGGGAGCCTGGACCGGTGCGGAGGTTGACGCCAGCTGGATGCCGGTGTTGGCGGGAGCAGCCGGGGCGGCTGCCGGGGCTGCGGGTGCTGCCGGTGCCGGGGCGGCTGCCGGGGCTGCCTGACCGGCGGCGGGGATCTGGATCTGGTCGCCCGGGTAAATGATCGAGGACAGCGCCAGGCCATTGGCGGCCAGGACATCGTTGAGGGCTACGCCGTTGGCGGCAGAGATCTCGCCCAGCGTGTCGCCGGAGACGACGGTGTGGACATTGGCCGTTGCGGGGGCCGGGGCCGGAGCGACGGCTGCTGCCGGTGCGCTGGACTGTGCCTGAACGTTACCCGTGCCGGAGTTGTCCGGTCCGCTGACCCCGGCGTGGGCCGGAGCGCTGAAACCGAAAAACAGGCCTGAAGCGGCGGCGACAACAAGGGCCGGCCGTCCGATCGTCAGGGCAAGGGACGTAGTAGGGGTGGTGGCGGCACGATGGCGTGCGGCAGTGTACTTCTTGGACATGGTTGATTGCCTCTCCCATGCCTGCGGGGTGAGCTGTCGGGTTCGGGTCGGAGACACCCGGCCGTGCGCCACCGTGCAGGACGGGACGCAAACGACTTAACCCCAAGGCCTCAGCTGAAGCCGTGAAAATGTGGTTCCCCCGTCCCTGCCAGTTCAATTGCGCTGGGGTCCCGGGTCAGCGGCAGGGCTCGGCATACTGACGGGAATGTCCTGGCTTTGAACCAGGGCACCGAACGACCATAGCCGCTGGTTTTCCCAAATGTCACATTCCGATAACGGAATGTAGGGCAAAAACACGCTTGAAGGTGCCAGCAATGTTTCCTGGTTGTGGTAATAGCATCGCAGGTCAGGCCCCGAAACCGATATATGCCCGGTAAGCTCACCAACTATGTGTCCGATCCCACAAAACAGGCGGCCGTCCGCAGTGGCCGCAGTCCTCGTACTGGCCGTCGCCGGTTCGTTATGCGGCACGCCTGCATACGCGGCCGCCGACACCCCGCCCGATGGATACCCCTCATGGCAGGACGTGGAGAAAGCCAGGCAAACCGAGGCCGGCACCTCAGCGGAAGTCGCCAGGATTGGCGACCTGCTGGGCGGATTGCAGACCCGGTCCGAAGCCCTCGGAAATGCCGCCGTCACCGCCGCCGCCGAGTATGCGGTGACCGGGGCTGAGCTTCAGGCGGTCAGTTCGAGGGTGGATGCCCTGGCCGCGCAGGTGGCCCGTGCGCAGGAGGATGCAACCCGTCATAAGAAGGAAATTGGTGCGCTCGCAGCACAGTCGTACAAGACCGGCGGGACAAACATCGGGTTCTTCGTGGCGCTCGACGCCGTGCAGACCAACAGCATGCACGGGCTGAACATCGTCCGGATCGTCAGTGACAAGACGGCGTCCCTGGTCCACAAATCAGCAGAGACTGAGAAGGCGGCGGAGGCGCTCGCCGGCCAGGAGCGCGCGGCCAAAGCCGAACGCGAACGGCTGGCCGGGGAAGCGCAAACGAAGCTGGCCGCAGCCCGGTCGGCCCAGCAGGCGATGTCGCAGCAGGTCGCGGAGCAACAGGAACGCAGCACCGAACTCACCGCCCAGCTCGCCTCGCTCAAGGGAACAACGGCTGCAGTGGAGGGTGAGTTCCGTCAGGGTCAGGCCGCGCTGGCAGCCTTCGAAGTGTCGCAGGCGGCAAAGCGTGCGGCGGCGGAAGAGCAGGCACGCCGCCAGGCAGCGACCGCAGCGATCGCTGCGGCCCAGACCCCGGCGAAGCCAGCCCCGGCCGCCCCTGCCCCGCAGAATCCTGCTCCCGGAGTGCCTGCCCCGGCACCTCCTGCTGAAAGTCCGACGCCAAAGCCGCCGCCCGTCGTCGTCCCCTCTGTTCCGGGCGGCGGGGTCAACGACCCCGCAGGCGCCAGGAGCTACGCTGCCGGGAGGCTGTCCGCCTACGGGTGGGGCCAGGACCAGTTCCAGTGCCTGGCGCAGCTCTGGACGAAGGAATCCAACTGGCTGACCACGGCCACCAACCCGGACTCAGGTGCGTACGGCATCGCCCAGGCGCTGCCGGCCAGTAAGTATGCGAGCGCGGGAAGCGACTGGCTCACCAGCTACCGGACCCAGGTGGACTGGGGACTCGCCTATATCCTTGACCGCTACAATTCACCTTGCGCCGCGTGGAACCACTCGATAATCAGGAACTGGTACTGACCGCCTCCCGCCGCTGACCGATCCCGGCCGCGCTCAGCCGCCGGCCGGCTTGGCGAACTCCGCAGCGCTGAGGAATTCGATGCCGACGAATGGCTGGTCGCCGTCTACCCAGGCGTCATGGCCGGGCGGGATGGTGTACGAATCACCGGCGCTGATATTGATCTGGCTGTCTTCGGTTTTTACCGCAAGGGCCCCGGACACGCAGTACCCCACATGGCTGTTCTGGCACGATTCGGTTTTCACCACCGGCTTGATGCACTCCGACCAGCGCCAGCCGGGCTGGAACGTAAACCGGCCAATGGTGTAATCGCCGAGGTTGACGACGTCCACTTCTGTTTTGTCCGGGCGGCGCTTCTCGTCGGGAGCGTCATGGGATTTCGATGCCAGCTGGTTGACGTGGTTTGTAGGCATGGTGTGCCGGCCTTTTCCTGGGATGGTGCGCTTGCCCGCCGCCTGTCCCTGGCTGCCAGACGGTATCTGCGGCTCTTACGAGTGCCAGCATGCTCCGTGGCGGGACGCTTGTCGATCCCCAATTTCCGCTGGCGCTTCCGCGGGCACTTTCTCGGGCGCGCGATTGTTTGCGGCACAGGATGGGAGAACGGCGGACGGGGCCGCGTTAGGCTTTTCCCATGGCTGACTTCGAACGGTTCCGGGTCCTGCTGGAGGAAGAGCGCGGCAGGAAACTGGCGCTGCTTCCGGCCCTCCGCGCGGACATCTCGTCGGCCAATGCCGCCCGCCAGGATTCCAATGTTGACGATGAACATGATCCGGAGGGTGCCACCATAGCCTTTGAGCTGTCCCAGGCCTCGGCACTGCTGGATCAGAGCAGCGCCGGGCTGGCTGAGGTTGAATCCGCGCTGCAGAGAATCTCCGAGGGCACTTATGGGATGTGTGCCGTCTGCGGCCGGCCGATCGCCGAAGGCCGCCTGGAGGCGCGCCCGTGGACGCCGTACTGCATTGACCACGCCGCAGCCGGACGCCGGGGCCGGCACGGGCACCCATGAACCAGACAGTCCAGGACGCTGCAGGTTTTATTGACGCCACCCTGCAGAACGAGGGCGCCTGGTACCGGGCTGAGGAAGTGGAATCCCGCCTGGGCGGCACACTGGGTTCCTACGGGTCGTCTGTGGGGGCTGTGCGGGGAACCATCCGGGACGCCGGCAGGAAGTTCAAAGGCCTAGGCCACGACGACGTGACAGCGCTGGCATCGCGCCTCTGGGGACAGCCGGGTCCCGGCCGCCGGCCCGTTTATGAGCGCCGGCTCGCCGCCGTGGTCCTGCTGCAGTCACGGGCGGCACTGCTTCGCCACTCCGACCTGACCCGGCTGGAGGGCTTTATCCGGTCGGCACACACTGCCGAGCTGGTGAACCCCCTGACCGCCGACGTCGTTATTCCCCTGCTTGCAGCGCTCGATGGTGCCGACCGCCAGCGGGCCGCCGTGGTGATGGCGCGCTGGCACGATGACCCTGACCCCTGGGTCCGCCACGCGGCGGCCCTGATCGATGGGATCACCGCTGGAACTGCCCGGCCACGCACCGCCTGAGACCACGCACGCCGACGACAAGGAGACGCACATGGAACACCCCTTCAACCTGGAACGCTTCGTTGAGGCCCAAGACAGCGGCGGAACATACCAACAGGCACTGTCCGAGCTGCAACTCGGCGACAAGAGGGGCCACTGGATGTGGTTCGTCTTTCCGCAGGTTGCAGGCCTCGGCAGCAGCCCCACGTCCCGGAAGTACGCCATCTCCTCCCTCGCCGAGGCACAGGCGTACCTGGAGCATGACGTCCTGGGGCCGCGGCTGCTCGAGTGCAGCACGGCAATAGCCGCCCACACGGGGCGCTCCGCCGTCGACATCCTGGGCAGGACTGACGCCATGAAGCTGCACTCCTCCATGACGCTGTTTCTGCGGGCGGCACCCGGCGAGACTGTTTTCAAAACGGTCCTGGCGAGGTTCTTTGACGGCGAACCTGATGCCGCCACCGACGAACTGCTCGCCGCGGCCAGGGACTGACCCGCGCGTTCAGGTCAGCCCTTTTCCGCAGGGCTGCGAAGCCGGATCAGTCCTTCCGGACTTCCACCAGTTGAACCTGCCGCAGGCGTCCTGCGTCGACCAGCGCAGTCATGTACGTGCACACAGGCTGCCTCCGGCGGTCAGTGGGGGAGCCGGGGTTGAGCAGACGCAGTCCCCGCGGCGACGTTGTGTCCCACGAGATGTGGCTGTGGCCGAAAACCAGCACATCCGAATCCGGGAAGAGTTCCTCCGCGCGTTCGTTCCTGCCCTTCGCCGTGCCTGTCTCATGCACCATGGCGAACCGCACGCCTTCCAGCACCACGCTCACTGTTTCGGGAAGCCGCCGGCGGAGTTCCTGGCCGTCATTGTTGCCGTAGACCGCCACGAGGCGGCGGCTCCGCCGTTCGAACCCGTCCAGCAATTCCGTGTTCACCCAGTCACCGGCATGGAACACCACATCAGCGCTGTCGACGGCGGCCCACACCTGGGCGGGCAGTTCACGGGCCCGCTTGGGGACGTGCGTGTCTGAGACGAGGAGGAGGCGCAGCGGCATATCTGAATCCTGCCACGCAGCCCCTGTTACTGCCCGCTGCGGCGTCGTACTCTGGGGCTGGAGGTGATTGCCATGGAGGCAGCGCAGGGCGACAGGATCATCGTTCACGGACGGACAGTCGGCTCGTCGGACCGGCACGGGGTGATCGTGGAAGTTCGCGGTCAGGAAGGACACCCGCCGTACGTCGTCCGCTTCGACGACGGACACGAAACTGTAATGTACCCCGGCGGTGATTTCGCCGTCGAACGCGTTCAGGGAGGCCAGCCGGGCTGAGCCAGTGTGACAGGTGCCCGGCACAGCGGCCGGGCACCTGTCAGACTGGAGCTATGGATCACTCCCTGACTGTCACGACCCCTGACGCCAACCGCCAGTCTCCGCCGCCGCACAAGGGTCCGCGGAATCCCGGTGATGCATGGGTGGAGGGGGACCGCGGCAGGTTCTGGGGCAGGTTCGGCGCGGCAGGTGTCCTGGCCTACGATCCCCGCAAGGGGGTCCTCCTCCAGCACCGCGCCCTGTGGAGCCACAACGGCGGAACCTGGGGGCTGCCCGGCGGTGCCCTGCACCAGGGTGAGGATGCCGTGATCGGCGCCCTCCGCGAAGCATACGAGGAGGCTGCTGTGCCGGCGGATAATGTGGACGTGCTTTGGACCTCGGTGCTGGACCTCGGCTACTGGAGCTACACCACCGTTGTGGTCCTGGTGACTGAGCCCTTTGATCCCGTGATCAGCGATCCGGAAAGTCTCGAACTGGAGTGGGTCCCGCTGGATGACGTGGAAGGCAAGGAACTGCATCCCGGTTTCGCCAAAGCCTGGCCGGATCTGCGGCCCGGCCTCCTGAATCATTCGGGGCGTGGCCTGTAGCCGGCGTCAGTGGTCTTCGCCGTACTCAGCATTAACCAGGATGGGCAAATGATCGGACTTGCCCCGCGGAAGGGTTTCAACGCTTGTGATGTCCAGTCCCAGTGACGTGGCAAAGTCGAAGTGCCCCTTGAACACCTTGTAGCGGGTGTAGGTCCGGCGGTTGCTGAGCGAGAGCGCGTACCCGGAGTTCTTCATGTGCGCGTGCAGGTTCCTGGTGAAGAACGGGTAGTTGAAGTCGCCAACCATCAGTGTCATCAGGCCGCTGCCCATGCTGAGCAGCTCCGCATGGGCGGCGTGGATCTGTTTCCGGCGCAGCGAATTTGACGCGGTCAGCGGCGCCGCATGGAACGAGCCGATCACCAGCTCGTGCCGGGTCTCGTTGTCCACTACCCGCGTGCCGATCAGGCGTTCATGGGCTGGTGCAAGCACCCTGTCGTGGACGGATTTCTTCAGAGCGAATGACTGCGTGTCAAGCGCCGTGAACCGGCTGCTGCGGTAGTAGATGGCCAGGCCCAGCCGGTTGCCCTTGGTGGTGTCCGCCAGGTGCAGCGGCCCCAGCGTGTCCGGCAGGTCGGCCGAGTCGACTTCCTGGAGGCACAGCGCGTCGATGGCAAAATTCCGTGCAAGCGCGAGGAGTTCGCCGCTCGCTTTGTGCTTGCGAAGGTTGTAGCTGATGACGCGCATTGGTGGGAGCACCTCGCTTCGAGGGTCGCGGACAGGGCCAGTTTCAGAGTCTAGCGCCAGAGCTTTCCTCTGGCCGCCTGTTTCTTGTCGTCTTTGCCTCCCTCGTCACCCCGGCTCCGTTGGCACCGGGTTAGAGTTAATATTCATTCACCCAACCGTCAGAAGGGGTCACCGTTGACCAAGGAACTGCCTGAGCTTGCCCAGGGAAACTTCTACTACGAGTCGCTGGGCGACGGCCGCTTCCGTTCCACCATCCACGCCCAGGGGGCATGGAACGAGCACGAACAGCACATGGCGCCGGCCGCAGGACTGATGGCTGACAGCCTGGAGCGGCACGAGCCCCGCACGGACATGCGGATGGCCCGGTTGAGCTACGAGATCCTGGGCCTCATTCCCGGAGGCACCTTCCACATCGAAACCACCACGCTCCGCCCCGGCCGGACCATTGAGCTGCTGCAGGCAGAACTCGTGGCAAACGGGCGTGTGGCCATCCGGGCGACAGCATGGCGGATGATCACCAGTGACACGTCGGCGGTGGCCGCCGTCGAGGACATCACTATCCCCGCGCCGGATGACTGCAAGCCGTTCGACGGCGCCGTCATCTGGCCCGGCGGCTACATCCGGTCATTGGAGATGCGCGTGGCCGAGGGGCACCGGCACGGAGCCGGCACAGTGTGGCTGAGGACCGGGCACCCGCTGACGGACAAGGCGGACAGCAGCGACTTTGTCCGCCTGATGGGCCTGGTGGACACGGCCAACGGGATCGCCGCCAGGGTTATGCCGGGCGAGGGGAGCTATGCCTTCCCCAACCTGGACCTGCAGATCCACATGTCCGCAGGCCCGGCGGCCAGTGGCTTGGGCTGGACAATGCCGTCTCCTTCGGCACCGACGGTATCGGCCTCACGTCCACTGTCCTCCATGACCTCCAGGGACCCTTTGGCCGTGCCGAACAGATCCTGACCCTCCGCCGTACCTGACCTTACTGAACGAACTCCACAAGAACCCCGTCATTCCATCACGCAGGGACGCTGATGCTGGCCGTCACATCAAAAGTTAAAGTTCCAGGGCTGACAGGCCAGGATGTCAGTGACTTCATGATGTCCTGCACGGATGAGCAGTACCGTCAATGGTGGCCGGGCACCCACCTCCGGCTTCATGTGCTCAACGGCGCCACGGGCGGCGAAGGGGATGTCATGGTGATGGACGAATTCGTCGGCCGGCGCCGGTTGCGCCTGCGCGGAGTTGTGGAGGCCTTCGAGCCGGGACGGCGGATAGTGTGGCGGTTTCATAAGATCGTGCCTCTTCCTGCGAGGTTGTCCCTGGTGTTCTCGCCGACACAGGACGGCGTGTGTGTGCAGCACACCGTGACAGCCGGCTGGCCAGGGATCGGACGGGTGCTGGATCCGCTTCTGCGGCTGTACTTCACAGCCGAATTCACGGCGGACCTGGACGACCATGTGCGAATCGAATTGCCCCTGCTGCGTAACTACCTCCGTGACCGGCCCAAACCTGAAACCCATGATTGAGGCCCGGTCCCGTGGATTGTTGGGCGAGGGTCAGGGACTGGTCGAAGCGGTGAGATCGATGCACACTGATAGCACCTGCCGGTCCCACTCAGGTGAGGAGAAGACACGTGACGGCTCTGTTCCTGGTTCTTATTGCATCCGTGGTAATCATTGCGGTGGTGGTCCTCAGCCCGGTGCGGGCCAGTGCGCACTGCGACACCCTTGACGGGCCCGCCGCCCAGGACGGCAGGCGGGCGCTGGCGACCGGCAATCCCAATCACGCCCTGAAATGGATCGACGCAGGCCATGAGGGCGAGCTGCTCGAGATTTTCACTCTCGCGAAGGCGGCACGGGCACACGGTCAGGAAGCTCAACAGGTTGCCGACCGCTGGTTCCTGGAGAATCTTGTGCGCATCCACCGTGCTGGTGAAGGCGAACCCTATACGGGCCTGAAACCTTCGGACGGGTCCATCGATGAAAAGGTGCTTGCCGCGGACCGCTGCGTCGAAACCGGAACCCTGCGGGCCTTGGACGGCCTGATGCCGGCTGAACGACTCCGGCAATTGGAGGCGCCCCTGGCGACGGTGCTGGCGCACAGGAATTACGACGTGGACGATCTTGACGCCGGCCGGGCCTACGTCGGTGCCTACGTCAGCTTCGTCAAGCTTGCTGAAGGCGAGGAAGCCGGCGGCCACCACGTACACGCCGGACACGGGCACTGACGGGATGGTGGCCCGTGGTTGTTGAGCCGGCCATTGCTTCAGCCGTCGTGCTGGCCGCCTTGCTGGCCGCCGTCCTGGCCGGACTGGCGGTTCGCCGGTGGCTGGTGTTTCTGACGAAAATAGAGTCGGTGTCAATGGTCCCCGCCCTGGCACCGGGACGTTACGTGCTGACCCGGCGTCTGACGCATCCGGGGCTGATCCGGCGCGGAGATGTCCTTGTGGTCAGTTCCCAGGAGCTGGGCCGAACCGTCGTTAAGCGGGTCCTGGGACTGCCCGGGGAGCAGGTGGTGATCGAGGCCGCCGGCGGCATCCGGGTCAATGGACGACTCTTCCCCGAGCCCTATGTTATGCACACCGGAGGCCCGTGCGGCACTTTCCGGATCCCGCCCGGGCACCTGCTGCTGCTTGGCGACAACCGCGCCTGCTCCAGCGACGGCCGGCATTGGCAGGCTCCCTATCTGCCCCTGGATGCCGTCCAAGGGACAGTTATTATGGGTGGATCTAATCCATTCCTGTCGCTTCCCGGTAAGCGCGGACGGCGTTGTGGACAGTGGGATAGAAATGGTCTGCGCTGAACCTTGAACTGGCGCCGAAGCGGACCAGACGGTCCTTAATGGGTCCCTTCATTTCGGCAAAGACCAGGCTAATGCCTTCCCGGGCAAGTTCATCGTCCAGTTGCACCACCTCCTCAAGTGCAGTTGTGTCCAGGCCGGTGATGGGCTCGGCGGCCACAAGCACCCATTTCACCGGCCACGGGGCACCGTCCACCAGGCTGCGGATGTGGTCCGCGAACACTTCGCCGTTGGCAAAAAACAACGGGGCGTCGAAGCGTGCGATCACCAGGCCCTCAACCCGCTTCCCCTCAGGGTGCCGGTCGAGGTCGTGGAAGCCGGGGATGCCGTCAACGCTGGCGAGTTCGGTCCGGTACGGATCCCAGGCACGCCGGACGAAGGCCACCAGGGACAGCCCGATCGCCACCACGATTCCCTCCAGGACCCCCACAAAGGCGACGCCCAGGAAGGTGACCACCAGCAGGAGCGTTTCCATCCGGCTCATCCTGACCAGCCGGATGAGCGTCTTGACGTCTACGAGCGACGCAGCGGCGACGATCACCACGGCAGCGAGCGTCGCGGTGGGCAGGAAAGCCGTGATGCCCGGGATGAGGATCATGAACAGCACCACCAACAGAGCCGCTACCACTCCGCTGAGCGGTGACTTCCCGCCGGCATCGAGCACAATGGGCGTGCGCGATGAGCTTCCGCTGACCGGGAAGCCACTGAGCAGGCCGGTGGCAATGTTGGCGATCCCCAGTGCGCCCATTTCCTCGTTGCCGTTGACTCTCAGTCCGCGCCGCGCCGCGAGGCTCTTGGACAGAGTTGAGGTGTCCGCGAAGGCGATCAGGGCGATGCCCGCTGCCGGGCCCAGGAGCGAGAGGACATCGTCCATTCCAATGCCACCCAGGGAAGGGTTAGGAAGTCCTTGCGGCAGTGCGCCGACTATGGGGAGTTGTCCGGCCAGTCCCATGGCTGCCACCACGGCGATGGAGCCTGCCACGGCAATCAGCACGCTCGGTACTTTCCATGGGAGGAATCGTCCGGCCACAATGACGGCCAGGCTCCCTGCTCCGACGGCCAATGCGACGGGGTTGATGCCGCCGCTGAGGACGGCCCCGGCCAGGGAGCCGAGGCGGTCCACCAAGGAATCTCCGGAGCTGTCGATGCCCAGCAGCCTCGGAAGCTGGCTGACCGTGACGGCCAGCGCAATGCCGTTCAGGTAGCCGACCCGGATCGGTTTGGAGAGCAGGCCGGTGACGAATCCCAGATTGAACAGACGCCCGGCAAACAGGAAAGCGCCGATCAGGATAGCGAGGACTCCTGCCATGGGCACGGCCTGCTCCGGGTCACGTCCGGCCAAGGGAAGAATTGCGGCGGCGATCATGGGTGCCAGCGATGAGTCAGGCCCAACTATGACCACCCGTGACGGTCCGAACAGCGCGTAGAAGATCATCGGCACCACGGAGGCGTACAGCCCGTTTACCGCCGGAAGGCCGCTGGCCTCGGCGTAGGCCATGCCGGCTGGCACAAGGGCCGCGCTCAAGGCTGCCCCGGCCACCAGATCAGGCTTCAGCCAGGCCTTCTTATAGCTGCGGGCCACGCCAACGCCAGGAACCGCCCTGCTGATCCAGTCGCGCCGCACGCCCGCCTCCAAACAGATTAGGTCAGGAAGCCAGGGGCTCCTGCGCGGGACTTGATTCCTGACCGTATTCGGCCGTGACCAGGATGGGCAAGTGGTCGGAGGCGCCGCGGGGCAGCGTTTCCACGTTGTCAATGTTCAGGCCCAGGGAGGTGGCGAAGTCGAAGTGGCCCTTGAACATTTTGTACCGCGTATACGTCCGGCGGTTGCTCAGGGAGAGTTCGTAGCCGGAGTCCTTCATGTGTTCGGTGAGGTTCTTCGTAAAGAACGGGTAGTTGAAGTCACCCACCATGAGCGTCATCAGGCCCGTCCCCATGCCCAGCAGCTCCTTGTGCGCCGCGTTGATTTGGTTCCGCCGCAGCGAGTTGGTGGCCGTCAGCGGCGCGGCATGGAACGAGCCGATGACAAGCTCGTGATCGGTCTCGTTGTCCCGAACCCGGGTGCCGATCAGCCGCTCATGCGCAGGGGCCAGCACCATGTCATGCAGTGACTTCTTCAGCGCAAAGGTCCTGGTGCCGTGAGAGGTGAACCGGTCCTTGCGGTAGTAGATGGCAAGCCCGAGCCGGTTTCCCTTGGTTGAATCGGCCAGCTGCAGCTGACCCAGGGTGTCCGGCAGGTCGGTGGTGTCGCATTCCTGCAGGCACAGCGCGTCCACGCCGAAGTCCTCGGCCAAGGCAACCAGCTCCCCGCTGGCCTTGTGCTTACGAAGGTTGTAGCTAATGACTCGTATCAGTGGATTGCCTCTCCTGAGGGAGTATGTGGGGTTGCATCCGGTTTCCGAGTTTAGTCACCGGGCGATGGGATAAAGCGTAAAAGTCCGTTCGTGTCAGGCCGCTTTTGCCGGGAGTACCGTCAGGTGGTGCGGAACACCAGCCAGCCTGCGAGCGTGGACAGCGCGGTTAGTACGGCGCCCCAGAGGATGTCCACCACGATGAGCTGTAGCGGCCACGTCTTAAGCGTGGCGGCGTTGGTGAGGTCATAAGTGGCGTAGGCGAAGGCGCCCAGGGCCGCTCCGTAGCCGAGGGCAGTCAGCCAGCTGCCGCCGTCGAGCGCCGGCCGCAGTGCGAAGAAGAGGATCCCGGCGATGTACATGACATAGAAAGCCACGGCGTAACCTAAGTGTGGCTTGTCAGCGAGCAGGTCACCGATGTGGCTGCGGTAGAACGGGTTCATTGTCTTGAGCCAGATGGCATCAATAACCGCGAATGCCGCGGCGACAACAAGGAATTGCAAAATGAACATAAGGGAGCTTAGCAACATGCGGGACGTCGAAGCGGGACTCCGGACGCTCACCGTGGTGCGGCAGGATCATACGCTGGGCGCCGCCCGGGACCTGGAATTCGGCCTCGAACTGCTGGCCATGGCGAAGACCGGCAGGATCGGCCCCACCCTTCGGCTGTACCGTCCGGCCCCGACTGTCGCCTTCGGCCAGCGCGACACCCGGCTGCCGGGCTTTGATGCGGCCGCCCGTGCCTGCCGGGACCACGGCTTTGAACCCCTGGTGCGGAAAGCCGGCGGCCGGGCTGCCGCCTACCATGAGGGCACCCTGGTGGTAGACCACATCATGCCCGACGCGGATGCGATAGCCGGTTCCCGGAGCCGGTTCAGTTTCTTTGGTGAGCTGCTGGCCAAGGCCCTGCGGAACGTCGGGGTGCATGCCGCCGTCGGGGAGATCCCGGGCGAGTACTGCCCGGGGGAGTACAGCGTCCACGGCGCCGGCACCGCCGACCCCGCGCACCGGATCAAACTGATCGGCACCGCCCAGCGTGTGGTGAGTGGCGGCTGGCTGTTCAGCTCAGTGATTGTGGTGGAGAACTCCGCCCCCATCCGCGCTGTCCTGACGGACAGCTATGCGGCGCTGGGCCTGGACTGGGACCCGGCCACTGCCGGGGCAGCGAACGATCTTGTACCCGGGCTCACTGTGGGGGCTGTCGAGGATGCGGTGCTGGCCGAGTACGCGGGCCACGCTTCCCTGCGCCACGCCGACTTCAGCAGCGTGTACGGCAGGGAAGCTTAGACCGCTTCGGCTGGCCCTCTGTGAGGGGCATTTCGCCCGGCCTAGTGGCCGCGGGCAATCCACTCCTGCAGGTGCGGGGCTTCGGCCCCGATGGTGGTGGTGTCGCCGTGCCCGGTCCGGACCACCGTGCCGGCCGGGAGCGGCAGCAGCCACGTCCTGATCGACTCGATGATGGTGGGGAAGTCGCTGTAGGACCTTCCGGTGGCTCCCGGGCCGCCCTGGAACAGGGTGTCGCCGCTGAAAACGGTGCCCTCGCCGTCGGGTCCGTCAGCCAGGTGGAAGGACACCGAACCCGGCGAGTGCCCCGGCGTGTGCAGGGCGGTCAGGCTGGCGCCGGCCACGTCCACCACGTCGCCGTGGCTGATGCGGACATCCGGTTCCATATCCGGGTAGACGTTCTTCCAGAGCATCCAGTCCGCCTCATGCAGGTGAATGGGGGCCTGGACGAGATCCCGGAAGTCGCCCACCGAACGGATGTGGTCGTCGTGGCCATGCGTCAGCAGGATCGCCTTGAGCTTCCGGCCACCCACCGCCGCGGCAACCGCCTTGGCATCGTGTGCCGGGTCGATCACGACGCATTCGGCGTCGTTGCCCACGATCCAGACGTTGTTGTCCACATCCCAGGTGCCGCCGTCGAGGGAAAACGTGCCGGAGGTGACCAGGCGGTCGATCCGGAGCGGGCCGCCGGTGCCGGGCGCGCCGCCGGCAGCGGGTGCGGTCACAGCTCTACCACCGAACGCAGTACCGAACCGGAATGCATCTTCCCGAACGCTTCCTCCACCTGGTCGATGGTGATCCGCTCGGTCACAAAGGCATCCAGATCGAGCTTGCCCTGCCGGTAGAGGCTGATCAGCATGGGGAAGTCCCGGGACGGCAGGCAGTCACCGTACCAGGAGGACTTCAGCGAACCGCCGCGGCCGAAGACATCCAGGAGGGGCAGTTCGATGGTCATGTCCGGCGTCGGGACGCCCACCAGTACTACAGTTCCGGCGAGGTCGCGGGCGTAGAACGCCTGCTTGTACGTTTCCGGGCGGCCGACGGCGTCGATCACCACGTCAGCGCCGAACCCGCCGGTCAGTTCCCGAATTTTCTCCACCGGGTCAGAGTCCGAGGAGTCCACGGTGTGGGTGGCGCCAAGTTCAAGGGCGCGGTCCAGCTTCTTGGCGTCGATGTCGACGGCGATGATGGTGGTGGCGCCGGCGAGCGCGGCGCCGGCGATGGCCGCAACTCCCACGCCGCCGCAGCCGATGACGGCGACGGAATCGCCGCGCTTGACGCCGCCGGTGTTAATGGCGGCGCCGATGCCGGCCATCACGCCGCACCCGAGGAGGCCGATGGCGGCAGCGTCGGCGTCGGGATCCACCTTGGTGCACTGGCCGGCGGCCACGAGGGTCTTCTCGATGAACGCACCGATGCCGAGAGCGGCAGAGAGTTCTGTGCCGTCCTCAAGGGTCATCTTCTGGGTGGCGTTGTGGGTGTTGAAGCAGTACTGGGGCTGTCCCTTGGCGCAGGCGCGGCATTCCCCGCAGACGGCGCGCCAGTTCAGGACAACACGGTCGCCCGGGGCCACATTGGTGACGTCGGGGCCTACGGCGCTGACCACGCCGGTGGCCTCGTGGCCCAGGAGGAACGGGAAATCATCGCTGATTCCGCCGAGTTTGTAATGCAGGTCGGTGTGGCAGACGCCGCTGGTGAGGATGTCCACCAGGGCCTCGCCCGGACCCGGCTCAGGGACCAGGATGGTCTCCAGAGTGACCGGGGCGCCCTTGGTACGGGCTACGACACCTTTGACTTTATGGACCACGGAAGGCTCCCTCAATGCAGATAGACAAGAACGGGACCAACACTGAAGTTGGTCCCGTTCTGTCTACCACATGAGCTGCCGGACTCAGGCTGCGAGGCGGCTCTTTACCTCAGCCAGGGAAGGGTTGGTGGCGGCGGTGCCGTCCGGGAAGAGCACGGTGGGGACGGTCTGGTTGCCGCCGTTGAGCTGTTCCACGAGTTCGGCGGTGCCGTCCACCTCTTCGATATTGATTTCCGTGTAACCGATGCCCTGGGCGTCCAGCTGCTTCTTCAGCCGGGTGCAGTAGCCGCACCAGGTGGTGGAAAACATGGTGATGGTGCCGTTCTCGGGGGTAAAGTCCACGGAGCTCTCCTGTGTAAGTTGAAGGGGTTCAGTCTCCACAACCGTAACCCGGGGCAGGCTATTCCCCCGCGGCAGCGACGACGGATGACAGCAACGCTGACAAGGCATACCGGTAATGGCATGCTGGATCCATGTGTGGACGCTATGTGATGGCCCGGGCCGTGGGTGACCTGCTGGCCGAATTTGATGCCGGCCTGGAGGAGGATGTTCACCTTCCTCCATCGTGGAATGTGGCGCCCACCGACGATGTGCCCATTGTCCTGGAGCGGCTGATCGAGGACAACACGGTGCGGCAGCTGCATGTGGCCCGCTGGGGCCTGGTGCCCTCCTGGGCCAAGGATCCGCGAATCGGTGCCAAGATGATCAACGCCCGGAGCGAGAGCGTGCTGGAAAAGCCGGCTTTCCGCAAAGCCGTCAAGTCACGCCGCTGCGCTGTGCCGGCCGATGGATATTACGAGTGGAAGCAGGGGACCGGGAAGGCGAAGCAGCCCTACTACGTGCATCCGGGGTCTGAGCAGGGGCTGGTTTTCGCCGGCCTCTATGAGTGGTGGAAGGACCCTTCCAAGGCCGACGGCGATCCTGGCCGGTGGCTGCTCTCCACATCCATCCTGACGGCTGACACCCCGCCGCCGGGTGCCGAGTCCACGGTGTTTGGCAAACTCACGGAGCTGCACGACCGGGTGCCGCTGCCAATGGACCGGGCCACGATGGCGTCGTGGCTGGACCCGCAGATCGATGACGCCGCCTTCCTCGTGGACCTGGTCCGGGCCCATGTGAAGGAAGTCGCCGCTGACTGGCATGTGGACTCAGTAGGTACTGAGGTAGGGAACGTGCGTAACAATTCCCCGGAGCTCATCCGGCCGGTAGAGGCGCTTTTCTGATCCGATGACCGTTGCCGCCGGCGGGCTGCGGAGGCACCGTGTTTCTAGACGGTGACCTTGCCGTCGTCGTCCACTGCCCACGAGGGGTTGTATGCAACCTCCCAGCGGAAGCCGTCCGGATCAGCGAAATAGCCGCTGTACCCTCCCCACGGCTGGGTGACAGGATCGGCAACGATCTCCGCGCCGGCCGCCCGGGCTTCGGCCATCACCTGGTCCACTTCCTCCGTGGTGGTCAGGTTATGGCTAAGGGTGATGCACGGGACCGGTCCAGGGGTGCCAACCCCGGCTTCGGCGTGCATCTGCCCGGCATCCCACAGGGACAGAATGAGGCCGTGGTTGACCTGGATGAACACCACATCGCCGGGCATTTCACGGTGCACCGGCCACCCGAGTCCCTCCACATAGAAGCGGCGGGAGGCGTCAACGCTGCGGACGCCTAGTGAGATGAAGTCGACTCTGGGCTGCATGCTTCGATACTGTCAGAAGATGGCAACTATTCAAGGAAACGACCGGGATGCTTTGGCGGACAAAGAGCAGCTCGCTGCCGTGCGGATTGCGGTGGACGAAGTTGACGATCAGATTGTCACCCTCATTGCCCGGCGGGAACGCCTGATCAGGATCGCCGGAACCCTCAAGGGGGACGACGCTGAAGTCCGGGCCCCGGGCAGGGTGGAGCGGGTCATTGAGCACGTCCGCGGCGCCGCGGAAAAGAAGGACATAGACCCGGACATCGTTGAATCAACGTACCGGGCCATGATCTCGGGGTTCATTGAACTCGAGATGAAGGTCCATAAAGAGAACAGCTGAAGCTAGAGCGCTTCTTCGACCGGGACGCCGCCCTGGAAATCGCGGCCATCAGCCTCGCTGAACGCTGTCATGTTGTGCCCTTTGCCCAGCCCCTGAATGGCTGCCATGGGAAAGTTTCCCGTGATGGTGTTGCCTGAATGGGTCACTCCGGACAGGTCATAGTTTTCTTCGGTGGTCTGGTCATGGCAGAACGAGTAGAAGGCGATCGCCTCCCCGTTCAAGAATTCAATGCCCAGCCGTCTTTGGGACGAATAGTCCGGGCTTGAAGCCACCAGTCCTACTACGTACGCACCTGCCCCCGGTATGTTGCCGTCGATATCAAAGTTGGCCACGAGTGTGTTGTCCTGGGCTTTGATGCTTACGTGCTTGAGGAGTGCGTTCTGGGAGCTCATGCCACAATCCTGCCCCCCCTGCTGGCCGTCCGTCCACCCCTGTCTAGGTTTTGCCGGGGTACCGTCGTAGACTGGATTTATTCGAACATGTATTCGAATGCCTGTTTTTTGCGGCAGCCTTGTGCAGCAGCATTTTGCATTGGCTCAGTTCAGTACAGGAGGCGCCCATGGGTATGTTCAGCGAGTCCCTGGATGTCGTCTGCACCCCTGCAGGGCAGCCGCTTGAACTTCAATGGGCCGGGCGGCACTATACGGTGTGCGCCGAACCTGTGCGGTGGTACGAACGCAGGCAGTGGTGGGCTGAGGAGCGTCGGGCTCCGCTGGGCAGCGGACCGGGACTGGTGGACCATGAGATCTGGCGCGTCCAGGTACGGGCAGATTCCCTCGATACCGCGGACACGCTCACCCTGGACCTCAGCAGGCACCTGGGCAGCGGCCGCTGGCGGCTCATGCGTCTCCACGACGGACTCCACCCCAAAACCGCATGAGCTTCACCCATCTCCACGTTTCCACCGCCTTCAGCGCGCACTATGGAGTGTCCTGGCCTGAGGAACTGGCCCAGGCAGCCGCCGCGGACGGCGCCACAGCGCTTGCCTGCACGGACCGGGACGGACTGTACGGCACAGTCAAGCACCTCAAAGCCTGCATGGCGGCAGGCATCGACCCCATAGCGGGGGTGGACCTTGCGGTCTTCGACGACGACGGCGATCACCGTACGCAGCTCGCCGGCCGGGTGGTGGTACTCGCCCGGGGCAATAACAACGGAGCGGGCTACCGCGCCCTGTGCAGGCTTGTCTCCGATGCCCATGCCCGCACCACAGGAAAAGCCGGGGGAGCGGTGCCTGTTGCGGTCACCCGTGCCGAACTCGCCTCACGGACGCTTGACCCCAATACCTTGAAGCCGGTGCTGACAGTCCTGATCGGACCGGATTCCGACGTCGGACGAGCCATGGGCGGGCGGCGCTACCTTCGCCCGCGCACACTCTTCAAACGATGGCTTGACGCCATGCCGGCAGGAACCCTTGTTGCCGAAGTGGTTTCCCAGCTGACTGCCCCGGGAGCGCCTCTGAGCACTGCCCATGCGGTGCGGATGCTCAAACTCGCCGAAGAACACCATGTCCCGGCTGTGCTGACCAACGCAGTCCGTTATTGCGCCGAAGACGGTGCCGCCACGGCTGACGTCCTCGACTCCGCCCGGACCCTGAAATCACTGCCGGAACTTGCTGCCGAACCGCTGCTGCAGCCCAACGGGCAGGGCTGGCTCAAATCCGCAGGGCAAATGCTTCTGCTGGGCAAAGAAATCATCCGCGCCGCGGGGTATGGCACAGCAGACCTAAAACAGCTCATGGCCCAGACCGAGGCGCTCGCCGACTTCTGCAGGATAGACCCGGTGGCTGATATGGGATGGAAGCAGCCTGTGGTCCCAGAGGCATCAGTCATAGGCATCAGCCAGGATCCGCATAGAGAACTGGTCCAGCGCTGTGAGGCCGGGATCAGCAGGCGGTTCCCGGGAATATCCGGTTCGGCCGGCAAGGACATGCGCTCGCGGCTGGAGCACGAGCTGGGGATCATCCGGAACCTCGGCTTCTCCTCTTACTTCCTGACTGTCGCCGAGGTCTCCCGGATGATTCTGGATATGGGGGTCAGGGCGGCTGCCCGCGGCTCGGGTGCCTCCAGCCTGGTCAATTATCTGATCGACGTCAGCCAGGTGGACCCCCTGCAGCACGATCTGATCTTTGAACGTTTCCTGTCGCAGGACCGGGCCACACTGCCTGACATTGACATCGACGTCGAAAGCGCCGAGCGGCACAACGTGTACCGGAAGATCTTTGACCGGTTTGGTGCCGAGCGGGTGACCCTGATGAGCATGCAGAACGGGTACCGGGCCCGCGGTGCCGTCCGGGATGCAGGCATGGCGCTGGGCATGGATGATGGCGACGTCGGTGAGATCGCCAAGCAGCTGTGGCGGTTCTCAGCCCGCAAATTCCGTGAAGCCCTGGTGGAAAAACCTGAGCTGCGGGAGTTCGCAGGCAGGGTGGAGCAGCGCGGCTTTGCAGAAAACCAGCAGCTTGACCTGCTGGTGGACCTCACCGAACGGCTGGACCGGCTGCCCCGCCATATTTCCATGCATCCCTGCGGGGTGATCCTGGGCGACGCCACTCTCCTTGACCGGACCCCTGTCCAGCCCAGCGGACTGGGGCTGCCCATGAGCCAGTTCGACAAACACGACATGGATCCCATGGGCATGCTCAAACTGGATGTCCTGGGGGTGAGGATGCAGAGCGCCATGGCGTTTGCCGTCCGGGAAGTCATCCGGATCCATTCATCCAAAGCAGAAGTGGTCGCGGCCGGGGCCCACCCTGCCGGGCCTGAAGGTACAGGTCCGGACTACATCGCCGACAACGGCCACATCGATCTGAACGCCGTGCCGCTGGATGATGAGCCCACCTTCGAACTGATCCGCAGCACCCACACCCTGGGATGCTTCCAGATCGAGTCACCGGGACAGCGTGAGCTGATCGGCAAGATGGCCCCGCGTGACTTCAATGACCTCATCATCGACATTTCGCTGTTCCGGCCAGGGCCGATGAAATCTGACATGGTGCGGCCGTTTCTGGAACACAGGCACGGATTTGCGCCGGAGGTCTATCCGCATCCTGACCTGAAACCCGTGCTGCAGGAAACACATGGTGTCACCGTCTTCCATGAGCAAATCCTGAAAACGTTCAACGTGATGACCGGGTGCGGGCTGGCAAAGGCAGACGAGTTCCGGCGGGCTCTCGGTCACGAGGTCCTCGAACTGAAAGTGGAAGAGTTCTTCCGCAGGGAGGCCAGGATCAAGGGCTATTCCCCGGACGTGGTGGACAAGGTCTGGGGGACCTTGAAGGCGTTTGGGAGTTTTGGTTTCTGCAAGGCGCATGGAGCGGCCTTTGCCGTCCCCACCTACCAGTCAGCCTGGCTTAAGACGCATCATCCCGAGGCGTTCCTGGCCGGGCTGTGGGAGCACGATCCCGGGATGTATCCAAAGCGGCTGCTGGTTGCCGAAGCCCGAAGGCTTGGAATACCCATCCTGCCGCTGGATATCAACCGCAGCCATGCCGAGTACCGGGTGGAACGGGTTGCGGACGGGCCGGATGCGGGCAAGCTGGGGATCAGGCTGAGCCTCAACGGGATTTACGGCCTCTCCGGGGCTGAGCTCAAGAGGATTGTCGCCGGCCAGCCCTACGACTCCCTGGCGGATCTCCGGGCACGGTCCAGGCTGAGCAAACCGAGCATTAAGCGGCTCGCCCAATTAGGCGCCTTTGATTCCCTGCACCGGGAGGCGGGCAGCGGGGCAAACCGTGCAGACCTCGTCCAGCATCTGAACCAACTCCATGCTGCCGGCGGTACCCGTAAGGGCGCTGAGGTCATGGAAGGGCAGCTCTCATTGCCGCTGGGGGACGTGGAACTGCGCAACGTCAAGCCCGGGCTTCCCCAGCCAACCCTGGTGGAAAACGTCCGGGCCGAACTCGACCTTATGGCCCTCGACGTCAGCGGCCACCTGATGGAAAGCCACCGCCCCATGTTGAACAGGCTGGGGGTCACCACTGCGGACAAACTGCTCAGCCTCCGCAACGGCACCGAGGTGCTGGTGGCCGGCGTGCGCATTGCCACCCAGACCCCTCCCATGCGCGGCGGCCGCCGGGTGGTGTTCATCAGCATCGATGACGGCACAGGCTGCATCGACTCCGTGTTCTTCCACGAAGCCCAGGAACAGGCGGGCCAGCTCCTGTTCGGAACCAGGCTGCTGCTCATCCGCGGCACCACACGCCGGACAGGTCCACGCGGAATCAGCCTGAGTGCCAGCATGGCCTGGGACCTGAGCCGCGTGGAATCCCTGCCGTTCCCCGGCAACCGGGTGGAAAGCACGGATGTCCCGCATCCGTTGGACGGGATCAGCCGGAGCCTCGCCATCACCGGGATGGGCGGCTGAGGGGCTGCTGCCACGCTGCGAAGGTCATCCCGTAGGTCGGCGGAGCCCGCGGGTCCCGTTGGTCGGCCTCTGGCGGAACCGATAGCATTGACGATGGCTGGCTGTGGTCCCCGTATGCCGCAAGCTATGAAGCCTAAAACTTTGAATAGGAGACACCCGTGTCAGATGCCCAGCAGATCACCCTCATCGTCGATGGCGAAGAGACCAAGGTGACTACCGGGACAACCGGTGCGGAACTCTTCTTTGAGCGCCGCGAAGTTGTTGTGGCCCGCGTTAATGGCGAGCTGAAGGACCTGGACCAGGAGCTGCCCGAGGGCGCGGAGGTTGAGGGCGTCACCATCGATTCCCCGGACGGCCTGAACGTGCTGCGCCACTCCACCGCCCACGTCATGGCCCAGGCCGTGCAGCAGCTCCGCCCCGATGCCAAGCTTGGCATCGGGCCGTACATCACCGACGGTTTCTACTTCGACTTCGACGTTGCCGAGCCGTTCACCCCCGAGGACCTCAAAACCCTCGAGAAGATGATGCAGAAGATCATCAACCAGAACCAGAAGTTCGTCCGACGCGTGGTCAACGAGGATGAAGCCCGCGAGGCCATGAAAAACGAGCCCTACAAGCTCGAACTCCTGGGTAAAAAGAATGATGCCGCCGAAGCAGCTGAAGGCGTTAACGTGGAGGTCGGGGCCGGCGACATCACCATCTACGACAATGTGGAGCGCAAGGAAGGGACCACCGTCTGGTGCGACCTCTGCCGCGGCCCGCACCTGCCCAACACCAAGCTCATCTCCAACGCGTTCGCCCTCACTAGGTCATCCTCCGCTTACTGGCTGGGCAACCAGAAGAACCAGCAGCTGCAGCGCATCTACGGCACAGCCTGGCCCACCAAGGACGCGCTGAAGGCCTACCAGGAGCGCATCGCCGAAGCTGAGCGGCGCGACCACCGCAAGCTCGGCGTCGAACTTGACCTTTTCTCCTTCCCGGACGAGCTTGGCTCCGGCCTGCCGGTCTTCCACCCCAGGGGCGGGATCATCCGCAAGGAAATGGAGGACTACTCCCGGCAGCGCCATGTCGACGCCGGGTACGAGTTCGTCTACACCCCGCACATCACCAAGGGCCACCTCTACGAAGTCTCGGGACACCTGGACTGGTACAAGGAGGGCATGTTCCCGGCCATGCGAGTGGACGAGGAACTCAACGCAGACGGTACGGTCCGCAAGCCTGCCCAGGACTACTACCTCAAGCCGATGAACTGCCCCATGCACAACCTGATCTTCCGTTCACGGGGACGTTCCTACCGTGAACTGCCGCTGCGGCTCTTCGAATTCGGCGCCGTCTACCGGTACGAAAAATCCGGTGTGGTGCACGGCCTGACCCGCGTCCGGGGCATGACACAGGACGACGCCCACATCTACTGCACCCGCGAGCAGATGAAGGATGAACTCACCAAGACCCTGACGTTTGTGCTTGACCTGCTGAAGGACTACGGCCTGAACGACTTCTACCTCGAGCTCTCCACCAAGGACCCGGAGAAGTTCGTCGGCGAGGACGCCGCATGGGACGAAGCCACCCGGACCCTGGCCGAGGTGGCCGAGGAATCCGGCCTGGAATTGGTCGCCGATCCGGGCGGGGCTGCCTTCTACGGTCCAAAAATCTCCGTCCAGGCGAAGGACGCCCTCGGCCGGACCTGGCAGATGTCCACCATCCAGCTGGACTTCAACCTGCCCGAACGGTTCGAGCTGGAATTCCAGGCAGCCGACGGCACCCGCCAGCGGCCCGTCATGATCCACCGCGCACTCTTCGGTTCCATCGAGCGGTTCATGGGTGTGCTCACGGAGCACTACGCCGGTGCCTTCCCGGCGTGGCTTTCCCCCGTCCAGGTAGTGGGCATCCCGGTGGCCGAAACCTTCAACGAGTACATGTTCGACGTCGTTGACCAGCTCAAGGCCGCGGGCATCCGCGCCGAGGTGGACACGTCGTCGGACAGGTTCCCCAAGAAGATCCGCACCGCCAGCAAGGACAAAATTCCCTTTGTCCTGATCGCCGGCGGAGACGACGCCGAGGCCGGGGCTGTGTCCTTCCGGTTCCGGGACGGCAGCCAGGACAACGGCGTGCCCGTGGCCGAGGCCGTCAAGCGGATCACGGAAGCCGTCCGTAACCGGACCAGCTAGCGGAAACGGAAAAGAACACGGTGCAGGAGAACACAGGCGCAGGATATCCAGGGGATGCCGGCGTGACCGATGACTTTGATCTCGCGGGCGTACCGGACGCGTTCCAGCGCCTGTGGACTCCCCACCGGATGGCCTATATCAAGGGCGGGCAGCACCAGTTCAAGAACGAGGATGACTGCCCGTTCTGCGTGGGGCCGGGAAGGACCGACGAGGAAGCCCTCATCGTCTACAGGGGCAAGACCTGCTATGTGGTCCTCAACCTGTTCCCGTACAACCCGGGCCACCTCCTGGTCTGTCCGTACCGGCACGTCCCGGATTACACGGACCTCACCGTGGAGGAGACTGCGGAGTTTGCTGACATCACCCAGACGGCCATGCGGGTCCTCCGTAAAGTCTCCAACCCGGGCGGCTTCAACCTGGGCATGAACCAGGGGGTGGTGGGTGGCGCCGGCATCGCAGCCCACCTGCACCAGCACATTGTTCCGCGGTGGGGCGGCGACGGGAACTTCTTCCCGATCATCGCCCAGACCAAGGCCATCACGCAGACCCTCGATGAGGTACGTCAGCTGGTTGCCGAAGCCTGGCCCGGGGAGACGGATGCTTAATAGGCACGCGCGCGGGTTTTTCACCGCGCTGTTCACCCCTCTTGCCCGCTGGCTCCTGAAAATCGGTGTTTCTCCGGATGCGGTGACCATCGTCGGCACCGCCGGCGTGGTGGTAGGCGCCCTGGTGTTCTACCCCCTTGGCCAGCTCTGGTGGGGCACGCTGTTCATTACGGCGTTCATCTTCTCGGATGTGCTTGACGGCATCATGGCCCGCATGCGTGACGCCGGGGGACGGTGGGGCAATTTCCTGGATTCCACGCTGGACCGGATCGCTGACGGCGCGCTGTTTGCGGGCGTGGCTATCTGGTTCTTCACCGGGGGAGCGGACTACGCGATCGCCGTCGCGGCCATGCTGTGCCTCGTTTTGGGCATGGTGGTCTCGTATGCGCGGTCCAAAGCAGAGTCCCTGGGCTTCACGGCAAATGTAGGCATCGCCGAGCGCGCCGAGAGGCTCGTGTCGGTTCTTGTGGTCACCGGGTTCACAGGCCTCGGGCTGCCTCCGGTGGTTCTGCTTGTGACGCTCGGACTGCTGGCCCTGGCCAGCCTCATCACAATTTGCCAGCGCATAGGGACCGTTCACCGCCAGGCCATGGCAGCATCCGCCGCCTCTGATTAAGCGTGATTAAGTCCGCTGCCCGCGGTGGGACTAGTATTGTGACTGCCCGGTCAATGGATCCGGCAACCCGGTGCGTGTACTCCTCGGCTTCCTGCCGCCTTCACGTCCGGCGAGGATCATCTATCTACCCATAGGGGTTTTTGTGTCTACACCTGATGTAAGCAGCGACGCCGGTTCGTCCGCGAACAGCGTCACGGGCAGCAACCGCGTCAAGCGGGGCATGGCTGAGATGCTCAAGGGCGGCGTCATTATGGATGTCGTTAACGTCGAACAGGCCCGCATCGCCGAAGATGCCGGTGCCGTTGCAGTGATGGCGCTGGAACGCGTTCCGGCCGATATCCGAGCCCAGGGCGGCGTGTCCCGCATGTCCGATCCGGACATGATCGACAAGATCATCGACGCCGTCTCCGTCCCGGTCATGGCCAAGGCCAGGATCGGCCACTTCGTGGAGGCGCAGGTCTTGCAGTCCTTGGGCGTGGACTACATTGACGAGTCCGAGGTCCTGACCCCGGCCGACTACGTCCACCACATCGACAAGTGGAACTTCAAGGTTCCCTTCGTCTGTGGCGCCACCAACCTCGGTGAGGCGCTGCGCCGCATTAACGAGGGCGCGGCCATGATCCGCTCCAAGGGCGAGGCCGGCACCGGCGACGTCTCCAATGCCACCGGCCACATGCGCCAGATCCGTGCCGAGATCGCCAAGCTCGCAGCCCTGCCCGAGGATGAGCTCTACGTCGCGGCCAAGGAACTGCAGGCCCCGTACGAACTGGTCAAGGAAGTCGCCGCCGCCGGCAAGCTCCCCGTGGTGCTGTTCACCGCGGGCGGCATCGCCACCCCGGCCGACGCAGCCATGATGATGCAGCTCGGCGCCGACGGCGTGTTCGTCGGATCCGGCATCTTCAAGTCCGGCAACCCGGCCCAGCGTGCCGCTGCCGTGGTCAAGGCCACCACGTTCTTCGATGACCCCGACGTCATCGCCAAGGCATCCCGCGGCCTGGGCGAAGCCATGGTGGGCATCAACGTGGACGAGATCCCGCAGCCGCACCGCCTCGCTGAGCGCGGCTGGTAACAGCTCCATAAGCAGTACGACGGCGGGTGGCCACCTTTTCGAAGGCGGCCACCCGCCGTCGTTGTTTCCCCATCGATTGCTCCGTAACCGCCGTTATGGGGCCTCAAAACGGCCGTTACGGAGCAATCGATGAGGGGTTAGTCGAGGCCGCGGCGCTTGAGGAGGGGCTCCAGCTTCGCTTCGCAGCCCCGGAGCGTTCGGAGTGATTCCAGCGGGTCGCGGCTATTGCCGCGGGACAGGAGCTCCTGGCGGAAGCGTTCGCCATTGGTGCGGTCCAGGCCGCCGTTCTCGGTGAACCAGTCCACTGTTTCGGCGTCCAGGATCTCGCTCCAGATGTACGAGTAGTAGCCGGCCGCATAGCCGTCGCCGGCGAAGATGTGCTGGAAATAGCCCGTTCGGTAGCGCGGTGGAATCAGGGCGTGGGCCACGCCCGCTGCGGCCAGTGACTTAGCCTCGAAAGCCAGCACATCGTCCGGGATTCCCGCTTCGTCCAGCACATGCCAGGCCAGGTCCAGCAGCGCGGCGCCCAGGTATTCGGTGGTGGCGAACCCTTCGCCCCACAGCCGGGATTCATTGAGCCGGTCCACGGTGTCCTGGGGGAGCGCCTCGCCCGTGAGATGGTGCCGGGCATAGTTCGCCAGCACCTCGGGCCAGAGGATCCACATCTCGTTGACCTGCGAGGGGTATTCCACGAAGTCCCGGGGGACCGCGGTCCCGGAGAAACGCGGATACGTCACGTTGGAAAACAGGCCATGGAGCGCATGGCCGAACTCATGGAAGGTGGTCCGCAGCTCGTCCAGCGTCAGGAGGGTCGGCTCACCCGCCGGGGGCTTCGAGATGTTGAGGTTGTTGATCACCACAGGTTTATTGCCGAGCAGGGCCGACTGTTCCACCAGCGAATTCATCCACGCGCCGCCCCGCTTGGTTTCGCGGGTGTAGTAGTCGCCCAGGAACAGTCCGAGGCCCTCACCGTCCTGGTCCCGAACCTCCCAGACCCGGACGTCGGGGTGGTATCCGTCAAGGTCATGGCGTTCGTGGAAGGTAATGCCGAAGAGGGATGTGGCAGCGAAAAAGACGCCGTCCCGGAGGACGCGGTCCAGCTCGAAGTAGGGGCGGAGCCCCTGTTCGTCCACGGAGTATTTCTCCCGGCGGACTTTCGCTGAGTAGAACGCCCAGTCCCAGGCCTCCAGCGGGTGCCCGGCGACCTCGGCCAGGGCGGCCGCCTCGGCGTCCGCATTGCGGACGGCTGCGGGGGCCATCCTGTTCAGCATGGACTGGACCGCCTCGAAGCTGGGGGCCGTCTGGCGTTCCACCACGAGTTCGGCATAGTTGGCGAAGCCAAGAAGGGCGGCCTTTTCAGCCCGCAGCCCGGCCATGGACCTGACCAGGTCCATGACGTCCAGGGTGCCGCCGTCGCTGCCCCGGGCCAGCGATGCTTCAAACAGTCGACGGCGGACGTCCCGGTTTTCGAGCGCAGCCATCGCGGGCTGGTTGCTGGGCTGGATCAGTGTCAGGAGGAATTTGTCCCCGTGGCCAGCCTCGCGGGCCGCCTCAGCGGCGCTGGCGAGATCGTCCGCGGGCAGCCCCGCCAGTTCCCCGGCGCTGTCCACCAGCAGGGCCGCAGACTTCATGCCTTCCTTGACCCGCTGGCCAAACTCCGTGCCAAGCCGTGACAGCTCTGCGTTGATTCCTTTCAGCCGCTCCTGCCCGGGCGGATCGAGCTGGATGCCGGTCTGGCGGAACTCCTTCAGGTATTCCTCCACGAGGCGTACGGATTCAGGATCCAGACCGGAGACATCAATGGCGGCGAACCGGTCAAAGAGGGCCCGGTTGAGGTAGACCTCGTCCTGGTGGGCAGAGAACCGGGGGGAAAGTTCGGTCTCCAGGTCCCGGATCGCGTCAGTTGCATCGGCGGAGACAAGGGTGAAGAAAGCAGCCGCGGCCCGCTGCAGCAGCTGGCCGGATTTCTCCATGGCCACGGCGGTGTTTTCGAAGGTCACGTCCGCGGCGTTGTCCACGATCGCCTGGATTTCGGCCAGGTGTTCTGCAAAACCGGCGGCCACTGCCTCGGAGTATTCGGCTGGTCCGAGCCGGGCAAACGGCGGCAGCCCGTAGGGCAGGTCACTGGTGCTGAGGAGTGGATTCGTCATCACGCTAACCTTTCATACCGGCGCATCCTTCTCAATGCGCGGCGTCCCGGTTTTGCGGGTGGCCAAACCTACAATGGCGCGTATGGGGAACACATCCGGCACTGCCGCTGCCCGAATCCGGGCCGTGCTCATGGCTGTCACGATGGCCGTGCTGCTCGCGGCGTGCGGCCTGGTTGCCGAACGGAACCCGCCGTCCTCCAGCACGGTGCCGGGCGCCCGTTCCGGGACGGAACAGCAAACCCCGACGCCCTCACCGGTTCCAACCCCCACCCCCACGCCGGGTGCAGGACCGGCGTGCCCAACGCTCCGGTGCACGTCCGTCCTGATGACCGGGGACATGCTGGTCCATGCCGGGCTCTGGCAGCAGGCCGGCGACGACGCCGCTGCGGCAGGCAAACCCGGCCTCGACTTCACCCCGCTCCTGGCAGGCCAGCGCCGGTACATCCGGGGAAGCGACCTGGCCATCTGCCATCAGGAGACACCCGTGGCCGGGTCCGACGGCCCGTTCGCGGCGTACCCGTCCTTCAACGTTCCGCCGCAGGTCATCAGTGCCGCAAAGGCCGTGGGGTACCAGGCCTGTACCACCGCGAGCGAGCACAGCATCGGCCGGAGCACGGACGGACTGCTGCGCACCCTGGACGCTTTGGACGCTGCCGGGCTTAAACACACCGGGTCCTACCGCACCGAAACCGAATCGGAGGGGATCCTGATTCTGCAGACCGGAGCCGCAAAAGTCGCCATCATCCAGGGAACTTACGGGCTCAACGGGCTGTACCCGGAGTACAGCTGGCAGGTGGACATGCTGGACGCGCCCACCATGATAGCCAAGGCCGTCAAGGCACGTGCCCTCGGCGCCGACATTGTGCTGGGCGCCATGCACGCGGGGGATGAGTACGCCGGCGCAGCGAATACCCAGCAGCAGGAAACGGCCCGCGCCCTGGTGGACAGCGGCCAGTTCAGCATGATCTACGGCCATCACACACATTCGGTGCTGCCGATCGAGAACTACAAGGGCACATGGATCGCCTACGGCCTGGGCAACGGGGTGACCGAACTGTCGCCTTGGTACGCGGTGAACAACGAGGGCCTGCTGGTCCGTGCGCAGTTCAGCCAGGATGCGGCCGGCAACTGGACGGCGTCGGACCTTGCCTGGGCTCCGTCGGTCATCGTCCGCGATCCGTACCGCTGGTGTTCAGTGGCATCCGACGCACCACAGGGTGTCTGCGCAACGCCCGATTCTGACGCCGCCACGAGGCTGCGGACCAGCACCGTGGTGGAGTCGATGGGCGCGGCGGCTGCCGGTGCGCACGAACTGCTGATCACCAAGGAACCCGCAGCCCAGCCCCGTGTGCGGCCCGAACCGCTGCCCTAAAGAGTCAGCGCGGACGCCGGGCGGCGTGTTCGCGGGCCAGCACCGCGAAGCTGTCATCAGGAGTGCCCGGGACGAAAGCCCCGAACTTGCGTTCCGCAGCGGTACGGATCAGGAAGTCGGCGATGGCGGGGTTCTTGGGCAACAGGGAACCATGCAGGTAGCTGGCCACCACATTCTTGTAGCGGGCGCCTTCGTGGCCGTCACTGCTGTTGTTGCCGGTCCCCTTGGCCACGGTTCCGAGGGGCCGGACGCCGGGCCCGAGCGTTGTCTGGCCGCTGTGGTTTTCGTAGCCCAGCACCTCGCCGAACTCCGGGGTGGACACCTTGACGTTGCCGATCAGGCGTTCGTCCGTGCCGTGGGTTTCGACATCCAGGATACCGATGCCCGGAATGACCGTACCCAGGTGGGTCTTGAAAAAGCGCCCGAACAGTTGGTAAAGCCCGCAGATCACCAGTATGGGTGCGCCGTCCTCGGCGAGTCCGGTCAGGACGTCGGCCCGTGAGTGCAGGTCATTCTGGATGACCAGCTGACCGCTGTCCTGGCCGCCGCCGCCCACGATGAGGTCCACGTCGGCGGGAAAGTCGTCACCCACGTTGTACTCAAGCAGTTCCGGCGTATAGCCATGCCAGCTGATCCGCTGCTTCAGGACCAGGGCGTTGCCCCAGTCACCGTAGATGTTCATGTCCCGCGGATACAGCTGCAGGACGCGGAGGGCGCCCTTGCTCTCCGGAGCGGTTCCGCTTGGTTCGATGCTCACGAGACCACCTCCACTTCGGTTATTTTGGACAGCTCGCGGCGGATGGCCAGCATGGCTGTGTACGTGCAGAAAATCCGCTTCGGCTTGCCCCTGCCTTCACGGATGAAAGCAGCAAGCGCCGGGGCGATGTCCGTCTGGACCGCGCCGATCGGCACCTCGTCATACTGCAGCCGCAGGGCCATGTCGTACGCTCGGGACCCGGTCAGCTGGTCAACGCCGCCCTCGCGAAGTGAATCGAACTCCACGTCCCACAGCCAGGACATGTCCCGGCCGTCGGCATAGTTGTCGTTGATGGCGATCATGGTGGCGTAGCCGCCTGCGGGGAATGACTTCAGTCCCAGCCGGAAACCGCTGGGGTTTTTGACCAGCACCAGGTCCAGGGGCTGGCCGTCCACCGTGAGGCTTTCGCCGCGGCCGAACGCGGGCTCCACCTGGGAGAGCGCGGTCAGCAGTGTTGCGTGGTCTGCCGTGGCGGCGCCGCCGCCGCAGATGCTGCGCGCCAGGACCAGCGCCGCCGCGGCATTAAAGATGTTGTAGACGCCGCGGAGCTTCATCGCTGTGGTGACGGTGACGCCGTCGTACTCGAAATCTGCGGTGTCCGGACCCACCCTCCGGAGTACGACGTCGGCGGGCGGCTTGTGGGAGGGCGCTGCGGGCGCGGGGCTGCCGGGGGCTGCCCGCATGTCGTCGTCGTTCGGAAAGGTGCTGAGGAGCGAATCGTCGAGGCCAAAGTACTGGACGTCCTGGCCGCCGGTCAGTGTGTCCGCGATACGGGCCACGCGCGGGTCCTCCCGGTTGAGGACCACCGTTCCGGTGGTTTTGGCAGCGATGTGTTGCAGGAGCTGGGCCGTTTTGTCGATTTCACCAAAGCGGTCCAGCTGGTCCCGCAGGACGTTGAGCAGGAGGCTGTAGCGCGGCGGGACACGGTTCACGAAATGCACGGCGTGGGCTTCGTCCAGTTCCAGGACGGCGACATCGGCCTTGAGCCGGCCGCGCCAGTCCACCTCGCCGAGCAGCGCAGCCGCCACGCCACGGGTGAAGTTACTTCCGGTGCGGTTGGTGAATACCTTCAGGCCCTGGCTTTCCAGGAGTTCCACCACCATTTTGGTGGTGGTGGTTTTGCCGTTGGTTCCGCTCACGACGGCCACGCCGTGAGGGAGGGTGGCGAGTGTCCGCTGCATAAAGCCGGGGTCGATTTTTTCGACCACCAGCCCGGGCAGGGCGGAGCCGCCACCCCTGAGCCGGGACACCCGGCGGACCAGCTTGCCGAGCGGAACACTGATGTAAAGCATGCTCTGTAATATATCCCAGCAACGGCATAGAACCCTGCGCGGGGAGGGCGGCCCGCACGGTTCCGGGCCGATGGCACATTATGCTGAATGGATGACAAACCCCCTTTCGGCCGCTTCCGCACGCCTGGGCGCAGGCCTTCGGATCGGTGTCCTGGCGCTCCAGGGTGACTTCCGCGAACACCTTCGTGCCGTCGAAGCGTCCGGCGCTGCCGGCGTCGGGATCCGCAGGCCCAAGGAACTGGACGGCCTGGACGGGCTCATCATTCCGGGCGGCGAATCCACTGCCATCGACAAGCTGGCGCGCGCCTTTGAACTGGCCGAACCCCTGAAGGACCGCATCCATGGCGGACTGCCGGTGTACGGTTCCTGCGCCGGCATGATCCTCCTGGCCAACGACATCGCGGATCCGGCCACGGACCTTGCCGGCAACCCGCAGCAGACCTTCGGCGGCCTCGACATTACCGTGCGGCGTAACGCGTTCGGCCGGCAGCGCGAATCATTCGAAACCGATCTGGACTTCAAGGGCCTGGACTTCAGTGCCACGGAATCCGGGGTGGCTCCGGTTCACGCGGTGTTCATCCGAGGCCCGTGGGTGGAGCGCGTCGGGGCGGGTGTGGAGGTTCTAGCCCAGGTGGAGCCGGCGGATCCTGAACACGCGTCCCACGCCGCGGCCCTGCCCGGGACAGCTAGAATTGTTGCAGTGCGTTCCGGCCACCTGCTGGCCACCTCCTTCCACCCGGAAGTGACTGGGGAGAAACGCGTACACGAACTTTTTATCCGGATGATCAGAGGAGACGCGTAAAGCATGTCAGGCCACTCCAAATGGGCAACAACAAAGCATAAGAAGGCCATCCTCGATAGCCGCCGCGCCAAATCGTTCGCCAAGCTGATCAAGAACATCGAAGTTGCGGCCAGGATGGGCGGCCCCGACCTCCAGGGAAACCCCGGCCTGGAACTGGCCGTGACCAAGGCCAAGAAGACCTCGGTTCCGGCGGACAACATTGACCGCGCCATCAAGCGCGGCGCCGGCCTGACCGGTGAAGTGGTTGACTACACCGAGATCATGTACGAATGCCGTGGCCCGCAGGGTTCAGCCCTGCTCATCGAGTGCCTGACGGACAACAAGAACCGTGCCGCCTCCGAGGTCCGCCTGGCCATTTCCCGCAACGGCGGCACCATCGCCGATCCCGGCTCGGTCAGCTACCTCTTCAGCCGCAAGGGCGTGGTGTCCTTGCCGAAGAAGGACCTCACCGAGGACGACGTCCTGATGGCAGTCCTGGACGCTGGCGCCGAGGAAGTTAAGGACAACGGCGACACATTCGACATCCACTCGGACCCGAAGGACCTCCAGGCCGTCCGTGACGCACTGAAGGAAGCCGGCATCGAGTACGACACCGACGAGGCGGAATTTGTCCCGTCCATGGAAGTGCCGCTTGATCTTGAGGCCGCCAAGAAGTTCATGAAGCTGGTTGACGCACTCGAAGAGCTCGACGACGTCCAGAACGTCTATAGCAACGCCGACCTCAGCGACGAAGTCCAGGCCGCCCTGGAATCTGAGTGAACCACCGCCTTGCAGCCTAGGGCGGTTGGGGGAGCGTGACGCTGCGCGTACTCGGCGTTGACCCGGGCCTGACCCGCTGCGGCATCGGTGTGGTGGACGTCGAGCGGAACAGGCGGGCCACGATGGTGGCCGTCGGCGTGGTGGGAACCTCCCCGGAGGAAACCCTGGACCAGCGGCTTCTTGTCATTGCCCTCGCCATCGACGACTGGCTGGACCGCTACGAACCCCAGGTCCTCGCCGTCGAACGCGTCTTCTCACAGCTGAATGTCAGTACCGTGATGGGCGTGGCGCAGGCGTCCGGCGTGGTGATTGCCGCGGCGGCCCGCCGCGGGATCCCGGTGGCGCTCCACACGCCGTCGGAAGTTAAAGCGGCCGTCACCGGCAGCGGCACGTCCAATAAGGACGCGGTGACCAAGCTCGTCACCAAGATTCTCCGGCTGGATGCGCCGCCCCGCCCGGCCGATGCCGCGGATGCACTGGCGCTGGCCATCACCCACGCCTGGCGGGCCGGCAGCGGGGCCGCCATAGCGACAACCGGCCCGGGCAGCATGTCCCTGACACCAGCGCAGCGCGCATGGGCCGATGCCGAGGCGAAGGCGCGCCGCGCACGCTGAATGTCCGCGGTGCTTGCTAGGGTATTCGTAGATATGTTCGGATAGCCGGTTGCGCCCCTCGGGACCCGGCAGTACACCAGGAGCCAGGGTTTTGATCAGTTTCCTTCGCGGGACCGTGGCGCACGTTGGCCTTTCCACAGCAGTGATTGACCTCAACGGCGCCGGAATGAGTGTCAACGCAACGCCCCAGACGCTGAGCGGCCTCCGCACCGGCGAAGAGGGCAAGCTCTTCACGTCGCTGATCGTGCGCGAGGATTCGCTGACCCTGTTCGGTTTTGCCTCCGACGACGAACGCGAAGTCTTCGATGTCCTGCTCAGCGTCAGCGGCGTGGGTCCGCGTCTTGCGCTTGCCGTCCTTGCGGTCCACGAGCCCGAAGCCATCCGGGTTGCGGCCCACACCGGCGACAGCAAAACGTTCACCAAGGTGCCCGGCATCGGTCCGAAAGTGGCTGGCCGGATTGTGCTGGAACTCGCCGGCAAGCTGGTGCCGCACGGCACTGCCGGTACGGCCGCGCCGGCCACCGCTGCCGAAGCCGCCTGGAAGCCCCAGGTGGTGGCCGCCATGACCAGCCTCGGCTGGTCCGAAAAAGATGCCACGGCCAGTATCGACAAGGCCCTGGCCGACGATCCCGAGGTGTCGTTCCGCGGAAATGTCGCTGAAATCCTGCGGACCACACTCCGCTGGCTCGGCCAGGATGGCGCGCGGGCCGGCAACCGCGTAGGCAGCCGTGGCTGAGCCGTCCGTTGTTGCGGCGGGGGAGGAGCCCGAGGAACGGGTCATCGAAGCTGCCCTCAGGCCAAAGAACCTTGACGATTTTGTGGGCCAGCACCGGGTCCGCAAGCAACTCTCCCTGGTGCTCCAAGCCTCCCGGATGCGGAACCGCAGCGCGGACCACGTGCTGTTTTCCGGCCCGCCCGGGCTGGGTAAAACCACCCTGGCCATGATCGTGGCGGCCGAGATGAACGCGCCCCTGCGGATCAGCAGCGGCCCGGCCATCCAGCATGCCGGCGACCTCGCAGCCATCCTCTCCTCCCTGTCGGAAGGGGAGGTCCTCTTCCTGGACGAAATCCACCGGATGTCCCGGCCTGCTGAGGAAATGCTCTACATGGCCATGGAAGATTTCCGGGTGGACATCGTGGTGGGTAAAGGGGCCGGGGCCACCGCCATCCCGCTGGAACTCCCGCCCTTCACCCTGGTGGGAGCAACCACCCGCGCCGGGCTGCTGCCGGGGCCGCTGCGGGACAGGTTCGGCTTTACCGGGCACCTGGAGTTTTACAGCGTGGCTGAACTCGAGCTGGTGCTTCGCCGTTCCGCCGGCCTGCTGGATCTCAAGGTCAACTCCGCGGGGTTCAGTGAAATAGCCGGCCGTTCCCGCGGCACGCCCCGAATCGCCAACCGCCTGCTGCGCCGGGTCCGGGACTGGGCCCTGGTGCACGGGATAGAGCAGATCGATTCACGTGCAGCATCAGCAGCCCTGGATATGTACGAAGTGGACAAACGGGGCCTGGACCGGCTGGACCGTGCCGTCCTCGAAGCCCTGATCACCAAGTTCGGCGGCGGTCCCGTCGGACTGTCCACCCTGGCCATCGCCGTGGGGGAGGAAACCGAGACCGTCGAAACCGTGGCCGAGCCGTTTCTGGTCCGTGAAGGACTCCTGGGCCGGACACCCCGGGGCCGCATCGCCATGGCCCCGGCCTGGACCCATCTGGGTTACGCCGTACCGGCCGGTGTGTTCGGACAGGAACCCCTGGACCTCTTCGAAACGGACCCGGACAGCAGTGACGTCGAGGCCGGCTGGGCGCCGAACAGCCAATAAGCCCGTCCTTTCAGCTTTTCCCTTTAGACTGGGTATGACACCCGGCACGTTCGGGTCTTTGTTCCCGCCGGCGGCTCCGAGGGGCCGTAGCCGGCCAGCACGAACATCTGCATGGCGGAACGAAGCGGACGCTGCCACACACCAGATACGCCAGTACAGATCGGAAACTTCCCTGTGGATCCCATGAACATCGTCTTGTTCGCAATGCTCGGCATCTTTATCTTTATGATGTTCCGCCGCAACAAGAAGACCAAGGAGCAGCAGGCCACGCTGCAGTCCCAGTTCGCTCCCGGTGTCGAGGTCATGACCAGCTTTGGCCTCTTCGGCCGGATCGTCTCCATGGACGACGCCGAAAACAAGGTGGTCCTGGAGCTTTCTCCCGGAAACCTCGCCACAGTTCACCGCCAGGCAGTAACCAAGATCGTGGAACCTGCCGTCGTCGCCGAGGACGAGCCCGCTGTTGTTCCCGATGACGCTTCGTCACTGACTTCCCAGGACCTGGGCACGCCGGCCCCGACCGCCGAAACCCCGGACGAGACCCTGAAGCGCCTCAATGACGAGGGCAAAAAGGACAACTAGCCCCGCTGCCTCCCGGCACCAGGCTTCACAACACCTCTACGGCCGCGGACCGCCGCCGGTGGGAGCAACAGGCTCGCATCGGCGGTTCCTCCGTAATAAGAGAAAGATCGACAATGGCACGAACTGGCCCCAAAATCCCAGGCCTGCGGGTACTGGTGTGGCTCGGCGTAATCCTCGCCGTGCTGACCGCTGTCCTGGCAGGTGGCAACCTCGCCGGTCAGGCCAGCTGGGCACCAAAGCTCGCCCTGGACCTCGAAGGCGGCACCCAGATGATCCTGGCGCCCAAGGTTGAGGGCGGTTCGGACATTAACGAAGAGCAGCTCAACCAGGCCGTGGCCATCATCCGTCAGCGCGTTGACGGCTCCGGTGTTGCCGAAGCAGAGATCAGCACCCAGTCCGGACGCAACGTGGTGGTCAGCCTTCCCGGCACACCCACCAAGGAAACCCGCGACCTCATCCAGGCTTCCGCGGACATGAACTTCCGCCCGGTCCTGCTCAACGGTGACGGCGCAGCCGTCCCTACTGAGGCCCTGACGCCCGAGGACCAGCTGCCCAAGCCCACTGCGGAACCCGCCAACAGCAGCGACGTCAACTGGATCAGCCCCGAGGTGTACCGACAGTTTGAAACCCTGGACTGCAACAACCCCGGACCGGAAAGCCCTGAGGCCTCCGATCCCGCCAAGCCCCTTGTGACCTGCGAACCGGCTACCGCCACGACGCCTGCCATCAAGTACATCCTTGGACCTGTGGAGGTAAAGGGCGGCAACATCGTCACGTCCTCCTTCCAGCTGCAGCAGGGTGCCCAGGGCGCCGTCACCAACGAGTGGGCCGTCAACATCCAGTTCGACGACGAAGGCACCGCCAAGTTCAAAGAGGTCACCGAGCGGCTGAACCAGTTCTACGTGGCCGCCGGCGGCGAGACCGGCACCGATCCGAAGGCGCAGTTCGCCATTGTGCTCGATGACCAGGTCATTTCCGCGCCCCGGTCCCTTGCAGTCATCACCGACGGTCGTCCGCAGATCACCGGTGGCTTCACCGAGCAGACGGCCAAGGCCCTTTCGGACCAGCTTCGCTTCGGGGCGCTGCCCATCAGCTTCGAAATCCAGAGCGACCAGCAGATCTCCGCAACACTCGGTGGCGAACAGCTGCGAATGGGCCTCCTCGCCGGCGTCATCGGTTTGCTCCTGGTTGTGGTCTACTCCCTCTTCCAGTACCGCGCCCTGGGCTTTGTCACCATCGCCTCCCTCGTGGTGGCAGGGGCACTGACCTACCTGGCCATCGCCATCCTGGGCTGGACGGAGAACTACCGGCTGTCCCTCGCCGGCGTGGCCGGCATCATCGTGGCCATCGGCCAGACCGCTGACTCGTTCATTGTGTACTTCGAACGAATCCGTGATGAGCTCCGCGAAGGCCGCGGCCTTGTCTCCGCAGTGGAGAACGGGTGGAAGCGAGCCAAGCGGACCGTGCTGGCCTCCAAAGCCGTCAACCTGCTCGCCGCCCTGGTGCTCTACTTCGTGGCCGTCGGGAACGTCCGCGGGTTCGCCTTTACGCTGGGCCTGACAGCCATCGCCGACCTCATCGTGGTCTTTATGTTCACCCACCCGACCCTGCAGCTCCTGGCCCGCACCAAGTTCTTTGGGGAAGGCCACCCGTTCTCCGGCCTTGACCCCAAGCGCCTCGGTGCCGTCCCGCTGTACCGCGGCGCAGGCCGCCTCCGTACGCGGGAGGCAAAGCCTGCCGTGGTCCGGGCAAAGAACACCGGCGCGGCCGCGGAAGCTGAGCGGCGCATGACCATCGCGGAACGCCGCCTCGCGGAAAAGCAGGAGCAGCTCACCGGCTCCTCCAAGAGCGCAGCCAAGGAGAACAAGTAATGTCCAGCTTTTCCACATTCGGTAACGAGCTCTACACGGGCAAGCGCTCCTACAACTTCGTGGGGGCCAAGAAGATCTGGTTCCTGATCGCGGCTGTCCTGGTTGCGCTGTCCATTCTGATTCCCCTGGTCAAAGGCGGCTTCAACCTGGGCATCGAATTCCGGGGCGGTTCGGAATTCACTGTGTCCAACGTGAAGGACACCGACTCCGCGCTTGGGGAAACTGTGGTCGAAGACGTGGTGGCCGGCAGCGTGCCCCGGGTTGCGAATGTCGCAGGCACCACCATGCGGATCCAGACCGACAAGCTCACTGATGACGAGACGCTCAGGATCAAGGAAGGCCTCGCTTCCGCCTACGGCGTCACGGACAACGAAGTGACCTCGACCTTCATCGGCCCCACATGGGGTGCGGATGTGACAAAGCAGGCGCTGATGGGTCTGCTCGTCTTTGTGGCCCTCGCGGCCGTGCTGATGGCCCTCTACTTCCGGACCTGGAAGATGTCGGTGTCAGCTCTGACGGCCATGCTCGTCACCATGTTCGTGACCGCGGGCGTGTACGCCCTGAGCGACTTCGAGGTGACACCCTCAGCCATCATCGGGTTCCTGACGGTGCTTAGCTATTCGCTGTATGACACGGTGGTGGTCTTTGACAAGATCCGGGAAAACACCGCCGACCTGGATGCGTCGACGCGCCGGACCTTCGCAGAGGAGGTCAACCTCGCGGTGAACCAGACCCTGGTCCGTTCCATCAACACCATGATGGTCGCCATCCTTCCGGTCGGCGCCATCCTGTTCATCGGAGCCGGCCTCCTCGGGGCGGGCACGCTGCGTGACTTGTCGCTTGCCCTGTTCGTTGGCATCTTCATCGGTACGGCTGCAACGATCTTTGTGGCAGCCCCCATGTATGCGTGGCTGCGCCAGAACGAACCCGACCTGGTGAAGCAGGCCAAACGCGTTGAACACCGCCGCGCCGGGACCGCTGTCCGGACGGAAGAACCGGCAGCACCCGCAGGGGCCTGACGACAAAAAACGCTACGGGCCGGGCGGCGATGGAAACCACGCTGCCTGGCCCGTACGCATTTAAGCGCCGGTTACAGAAGTGAACGGGCGGAGGAATAGACTGGGTAGTTAAACAGGTCGTGAGGGGTGCTTCATTGGAAGAACGTTCGGCATCGGTGCCAATGGCAGGCGGGGACGAGACATCCGGCCGCGGAGTACAGGCCGGGTTGACGGCTTTCCCACGCCCTGCTCCGGTTGTCCCGGTGGACAATTCGGGTGCCCGGCCAACGTTCCCCGGCCGGCGGGAACGCACGCGCTCCCGCTTGGCCCGCCTGACCGGCCGCGGAGCCCCCACGTATTCACCCATCCTTGAGCCGCTGCTCCGTACCGTCCGGGCGAACAACCCCAAAGAGGATTTCGACCTGATCCAGCGCGCCTTTGACGTCGCTGAGAACAGCCACCGCGGGCAGAAGCGCAAGAGCGGTGATCCGTATATCACCCACCCCGTCGCTGTCGCCACCATCCTTGCCGAACTGGGCCTCAGCGGCACCACCCTGGCCGCTGCCCTGCTCCATGACACGGTTGAGGATACCCCGTACACCCTGGCGGACCTCAAAAGGGACTTCGGGCCCGAAGTCGCCATGCTGGTGGACGGCGTCACCAAACTGGACAAGGTCAGCTTCGGTGAGGCCGCCCAGTCCGAGACCGTCCGCAAGATGGTTGTGGCGATGGCCAAGGACATCCGGGTCCTGATGATCAAGCTTGCGGACAGGCTCCACAACGCCCGGACCTGGCGTTTTGTCTCAGCAGAGTCATCGGCCCGCAAAGCCCGTGAAACCCTGGAAATTTTCGCGCCCCTTGCCCACCGCCTCGGCATGAACACCATCAAGTGGGAGTTGGAGGATCTGTCCTTCGCTGCGCTGTATCCGAAGGTGTACGAAGAGATCGTCCGGATGGTGGGGGACCGCACGCCGGAGCGCGAGAAGAGCCTCGGCGTCATCCGTGACCAGATTACCGAGGACCTCCGGGAAGCTCGGATCAAGGCCACCATCACCGGCCGGCCGAAGCACTATTACTCGATCTACCAGAAGATGGTGGTCCGGGACAAGGACTTCGACGACATCAACGACCTCATGGGCGTCCGTGTGCTGGTCGATTCGGTGCGGGACTGCTATGCAGCGCTGGGCACCATGCATTCTCGTTGGAACCCGCTGCCGGGGCGGTTCAAGGATTACATTGCCATGCCCAAGTTCAACATGTACCAGTCCCTGCACACCACGGTGATCGGCCCGGGCGGCAAGCCTGTTGAGATCCAGATCCGCACGCACGAGATGCACCGCAGGGCAGAGTATGGTGTGGCCGCACACTGGAAGTACAAGGACCAGCCCAACCGCACGGCCGTTGGCCCCGGAAGCCCCCGCGACGGCGACATGGGGTGGCTGAGGTCCCTGGTTGACTGGCAGCAGGAGACGTCGGATCCGGGTGAGTTCCTGGATTCCCTGCGGTTCGAGATCAACGCGCGTGAAGTGTTTGTCTTTACTCCCAAGGGTGAAGTCATGGCCCTGCCTGCCGGCTCAACCCCTGTCGATTTCGCGTACGCCGTCCATACCGAAGTGGGCCACCGGACCATCGGCGCACGGGTCAACGGCAAACTGGTTCCGTTGAACAGCGAGCTCAACCACGGCGACTGGGTGGAGATCTTCACGTCCAAGGCCGAGGGCGCCGGCCCGAGCCAGGACTGGCAGCATTTCGTCAAGAGTGCCCGCGCACGGAACAAAATCCGTCAATGGTTCAGCAAGGAACGCCGCGAAGAGGCAATCGACCGGGGGAAGGAGCTCCTCACCCGGGCCATGCGGAAGCAGAACCTCCCCCTGCAGCGCCTGATGACACACGAGGCCCTCGCCGCGGTGGCCGCCGAGTTCAAGTATGTGGACATCTCCGGCCTCTATGCCGGTGTCGGCGATGGACACACCTCAGCCCAGTCCGTCATGGAGAAGCTTGTCGAAAGCCTGGGCGGCAACGAGAGCACCGACGAGGACATCACCGAAGTCAGCATCCCGACGCAGGTGGCCAAGACCAAGTTCTCGGACTCCGGCGTGGTGGTGCGGGGCGTCGGCGATGTCTGGGTAAAGCTCGCCCGCTGCTGCACGCCCGTTCCGCCGGACCCGATCCTGGGATTCGTCACCCGCGGCTCCGGTGTTTCGGTGCACCGTACGGACTGCACCAACATCTCGGACCTCAAGGACCAGCCGGACCGGATCGTGGATGTTGACTGGGCCCCCACGCAGTCGAGCGTTTTCCTGGTGGAGATCCAGGTTGAGGCGCTGGACCGGAAGTCGCTTCTCTCGGACGTGACGCGGGTCCTGTCGGAGAACCACGTCAACATCCTGGCCGCCAGCGTGAACACCTCCAGCGACCGGGTGGCCATCTCACGGTTTGCTTTCGAGATGGGCGATCCCAAGTACCTCAGCCACGTCCTGAGCGCCGTCCGGCGCATCGACGGGGTGTTCGACGTCTACCGGACGACCGGCAACAAGCGCCGGAGCTAGCAGGGCGAGCTTCTCCAGGGCTGCGCGCTTGTGCGGGACCCGGGGCGTGGCTTCGATGGCGAGAACGAGCAGGCGGAGCCGTACGTCCTTTTGCGGGCGCGCCAGCAGTCCCGCCAGCGCCGGTATGGCACGGTGTGCGTCAACGTGCAGCGCAATATCCACGGCCGTCCTCAGCGGGCTTGAGACCATCAGCCCGCCCATGCTGACGACGTCGAAAGGGCCGAGCCTGACTTCATGGAGTGTGCAGCCCCGGGTGTTGCGGAGACTCGAAATCCGCCGTTTCGCATCCACAAGCAGCGCCAGCCGGTCCGGTTCGTCAGCGCAGCCGTAGATCCAGGCCGCCGTCATCCTGCCGGCCACTACCCGCTGCCGGACAGCAGCCGGGACCGCAGCGGCCGCGGCCCTGGCCCTGAGCTGGGCCGAGACCTGGACATCGGGCAGGGTGTAGCCCTGGTGGTGGAACTTCGACAGGACACCATCCGTCGCCAGCGTCTGCAGTTCGGTCCACGTAAAGGGTTGCCCTGGCGAGTACATGTCCGGGTGCTGGGGCAGTGACGTGGTGGCCATTCACCCATCCTGCCGCGCGGGTCCTTAAACACACAGGCCCCGTTCCGGTTATGTGGATAACCGGAACGGGGCCTGTGCGGTACTGCCTGGCGCGTTAGGAGAGCTCGCTGGCGGAACGCTGGATCTGGTCAAGCCAGGCCTGCCTCGCCTCGAGGGCTTCGCGGGCTGCCTTGATCTTGCGCTGGTCGCCGGCGTTCTCTGCCTTGGCGAGATCGTCCTGGAGGCCGGAGATTGCTGCTTCCAACTGCGAGAGTGCGCTGTTGGTGCGCGCTTTGGTTTCGGGGTTGGAGCGCTGCCAGTTTTCCTCTTCAGCGTGACGGACAGCGTCCTCCACCTTGCGCAGGCCGGCTTCGATCCGTCCCATGTCGGCGCGGGGAACCTTCCCGGCCTCTTCCCAGCGGTCACGGATGGACTGGAGCGCCTTCTTGGCGGCGTTCAGGTCCTTGACCGGCAGGATGGCGCCGGCCTCCACCAGGAGGGCTTCCTTCACAGTCAGGTTGGCCGCGTATTCCTGGTCGATCTCCTCGTTGGCCGCCTGCCGGGACGTGAAGAACACGTCCTGGGCCGCCCGGAACCGTGCCCACAGGGCGTCATCGTCCTTGCGGCTCGCGCGCGGCGACGCCTTCCACTCGTCCATCAGCCTGCGGTACTCGCCGGCGGCGAAGCCCCAGTCGGTGGATGAGGACAGTGCCTCGGCCTCGGCGATGAGCTTTTCCTTGGCCGACTTCGCCGCGGAGTTGGTGCTGTCCAGCTGGGAGAAGTACGCGCGGCGGTGGCGGTCGAAAACAGTCCGTGCAGCACGGAACCGCTTCCACAGTGCGTCCTCGTTGCTGCGGCCAAGCCGGACGCCGCTCTTCTGGGCCGTCTTCCAGCTTTCGAAGAGTTCATTCATGCGCGCGCTGGAGGTTTTCCACTGGATCTGCGCCGGATCCTGGCCGGAGATGCTTTCGGCTTCGGCAACGATTGCTTCGCGGGCTGCCAGCTCGGCTGTGCGAACGGCATCATGCTCCGCCTTCTCTGTCTTCTCCAGCTCGGTGATCTGGGCGGAAACGGCATCCAGGCGGGCTTCCGCCGAGCGGAGATCCCCCACCATGTTCCGCTCTGCCAGCTGCTCACGCAGGTGGGTGACAGTCTTTTGCATGTCGGTGCTGGGCGCCTTGGAACTGACACGCTGCTCGAGGAGCAGGACCTGCGCCACGATGTCGTCATATTTCCGCGCGAAGTACCCCAGCGCCTCGTCATTGCTTACGCCGGGGTACTGGCCCACCGGGTGCTCTTCGCCGTCGATCGTCAGGAACACGTGGCCGTCGCCTTCGACGCGGCCCCAGCGTGCAGCTTCGGCCAGCGAGGTCGCAGACGCGACGGGCGCAGCGGCCGCAGCCGGTGCGGCAGCGGCCGGCTTGGGCCTGGCGGCGAAGGCGGCAGGTGATGGAGCCGGACGGGGAGCGGGGGCGGGTGCAGCGGGCTGCGCAGCCGCGGGCTCTTCCGCGACGGACGCGTCAGCTGCGGCCTCTTCGGCCGCAGGCTCTCCACCCACGGACGCGTCAGTGGCGGCCTCTTCGACCACCGCTTCGTCAGCCGCTGTCTCGTCAGCCGCAGGCTTGTCAGCGACGGGCGCCTCAACTGGTGCTTCCTCAGTCACCGCCTCATGGGCCACGGGTGCCTCCGCGGCGGCGTCATCGGCCGTTGCGTTATCGGCCACTGCCTGGTCAGCTACTGACTGCTCGGCCTCGGGGGCCGTTGCGTCGGTCAGGTCTGCTGCTGTTTCGTCGGATTTCTGACTGTCTGTCACCGCTAAAAGTCTTTCGCTTGGAGGAAAATACTCACATACTGCACCGCAGCCGTGAGGCCGGGCTTCCTACTTCAGAGAGAACGAGTCTATCGTGACTGGTTCGACGGGGGCGCCGTCCGTGTCGCTGCTGCCCGGAGTAATACCTGCCGCAGCGATTCCGGACACCACATCCAGTCCCGACGTCACCTTGCCCACCACGCTATAGCCGCCGGCAGCATCCGCGGGAATCGTTGTGTCTTTATAGACGATGAAGAACTGCGTCCCGTTTCCGTAGGCATTGTTGCCGGTCCTCGCAACGGCGATGGTGCCGGCGGGATAGACGTTGTCGGCCGGGACGTTTTCCAGCGGACCCCAGGTGTAGTCGGGATTTCCGCTGCCTTGGCCATCGGCGGATCCGCACTGCAGGACGCCGAAGCTTTCACTGGTGGTCAGCCGGTGGCACGTTTTGCCGGTGAAGTAGCCTTCGTCGCTGAGGGACTTGAAGACTGCGGCAGCCTGGGGCGCTTTAGTGCCGTCAAGTTCGACGCCCACCGCACCCCGGTTCAACGCCAGCTCCCCGGTGAACACCTTCCCGGCGGCTGTTTCAGGTGCCGGTATGTTGGCAGCATTGGTGGGCGGCGCCGAGGCAGTAGGGGAAGCTGAGGGCGTGGTGAGCCCTGCCTCAAGAGCTGCGAATTCGTCTTCCGTGGGGTTGCCTGCAAAGGCAGTGAGTTGAAGCACGACGGCGAGCACCACGGCGGCGGTTCCGGCACCGGCGGCGATAATATTGTCGCGTTTACGCCGTGCTTCCTGGTCCCGCCGCAGCCCGCGCTTCGCCTCCATCTGCTGGATGCGCCGTTTGGCCTCGCGTGCACTGCGTGAACTGGCCGCCAAGGGTCCTCCTGTATGTCGGTCTGCGGCCCGGCCGGCAAGGTCCGGGCACAGTTGTCTGCCGGCAGTCATCGCAGCACCCTGCCGGCGTATTAGAGATGCAGGCGGAAGGCGCATAAACTGACTGCCGCACATAGTTTATGCACGAGTTGCTGGACAGCCGCCGTTCCTGGCCCGTTTCGGGCGGAATGCCGGGAAAGTCCCAGGCGCCCTTCATCAAGAGGAGAACTTCCACCATGGCACGCACCGCCTCCCTGTCCGGATTCCCAGAGTGGCTTCCCGAGGAGCGGCTGGTGGAGCTGCACGTGCTGGACACCCTGCGCAAGGTTTTTGAACTGCACGGGTTCGCGTCCATCGAGACCCGCGCCGTGGAAACCGTCAGCCAGTTGCTCCGCAAGGGCGAGATCGACAAAGAGGTTTATGGCCTCAGCCGGCTCCAGGATGACGAGGCTGACTCGGCAGAAGGAACCAAGGCGGGAAAGTCCGATCCGCACGCCCTGGCCCTGCACTTCGACCTGACGGTGCCCTTTGCCCGCTACGTCGTCGAAAATGCCGGCTACCTGGCGTTCCCGTTCAGGCGTTACCAGATCCAGAAAGTCTGGCGCGGCGAACGCCCGCAGGAAGGCCGCGCCCGCGAATTCACGCAGGCTGACATCGACGTCGTAGGGGACGGCGAGCTGCCCTTCCGCTATGACGTGGAGATTGCACTGGTGATTGCCGAGGCCCTCAGTGCCCTCCCCATCCCGGACTTCCGCCTGCGCATCAACAACCGTAAACTCGCCGAAGGTTTCTACCGCGGGATCGGCCTGGACGACACCGCCGGCGTGCTTCGCAGCATCGACAAGCTCGAAAAAATCGGTCCGTCCAAGGTCGCTGAACTGCTCAAATCGGAGCTCGGTGCCACCGACGGGCAGGCAGAGCTGGCCCTGAAGCTGGCCGGGATCCGCACTGAAGACGCTTCGTTTGTGGCCCAGGTCCGCGCGCTCGGCGTAACCAATGACCTGCTGGAAGAGGGCCTCAACGAACTGGAGCAGGTCATCGACGCCGCCGTGCAGCGCGCGCCCGGCAAGGTGATTGCCGACCTCAGCATTGCCCGCGGGCTGGACTACTACACGGGCACCGTGGTTGAGACTGTCCTGGTGGGCCACGAGCAGCTCGGATCGATTTGCTCCGGCGGCCGCTATGACGCCTTGGCGAGCAAGGGTAACCGCAAGTTCCCCGGCGTCGGACTCTCCATCGGCGTCACCCGGCTGGTGTCGCGCATCCTCAGCCAGGACCTGGCCAAGGCCTCGCGGTCCGTTCCCACCGCCGTGCTGGTGGCATTGACCACGGACGATAGCTGGGGCGCCGCGCAGGATGTCGCGGCTCAGCTCCGAAGCCGGGGCATCGCCACGGAAGTTGCGGCGAAGGCTGAGAAGTTCGGCAAGCAAATCAAGTTCGCGGACCGCCGGGGCATCCCGTTCGTCTGGTTCACGGACGACGACGGCAATCACCAGGTCAAGGACATCCGCTCCGGAGACCAGACCCCTGCCGATCCCGCACTATGGACACCGCCGTCGGAAGATCTGACCGTTCAGGTAACAACGGCAGCAGCCCTCCCCGCCTGACCAGACGTCTACCTGCGGCGCGGCGGGCACGGTTGGCTAGCGGCGCAGCCTGAGCACGAGGAACCTCACGGCCACCCCCAAGGCAAGGACTGCCGCCATCCCCAGCACCGAAGCGGGCGGCAGTGTGAACGCCAGCAGCAGGCAGCTGGCAAAGCCAACAACGTTCAGCCATCTGGGCGCATGGTAGGGGTGTTCATCCAGCGTGTAGGCCGCAGCGTTGGTGACAGCGTAATAGATCAGTACACCGAAACTGGAGAAGCCCACCACGGTCATCACGTCCGTGGTCAGGAGCAGCAGGATGACGACGGCGGCTACCGCGAGTTCCGCGACGAACGGCACCGTGTGCCTGCCGCCCACCCGCGCCAGCGGCGAAGGCAGGTCCCGCTCCCGTGCCATCGCCAATGCAGTTCTGCCCACCCCTGTGATGAGCGCCAGCAGTGCTCCGAGGCACGCCGCTGCGGCGCCGGCCTGGACCAGCGGGGCACCGGCCGCGAACCGTGAATTGACCACGGCCTCCAGAAGCGGAACCGCGGTTGCCGCCAGCCGGCCGTCCGGCAAGTGGGTTTGAAGCACGACGGCAAGTCCCAGATAAATGACGAACGCCCCGCCCAACGCGGCAAGGATGGCGCGTGGAATGGTCTTGGCCGGATCCTTGACTTCCTCGCCCAGCGTCGCGATGCGGGCGTAGCCGGCAAAAGCGAAGAACATCAGGCCGGCCGCCGGCAGAACGCCGCCGAGCCCGCCCGTGGAACGGCCCGGGGCGGAGGGGGCCCCGGATGGATGCGGCCCCACGAGGGCGGCGACAGCCACGAACACCAGGGTTGCCAGCACCACGCACAGTAGGATCCGCGTGAGCAATGCCGTGCGTGTGATCCCGAAGAGATTGACCGCCGTCAGCACAACCACTGCTGCCACCGCAACGGGAACCGCGTAGCCAGGGGCGACGTAGTGGCCGAAGGTGAGGGCCATGGCAGCGCAGGAAGCCGTCTTTCCGCTGACAAATCCCCAGCCAGCCACGAATCCGGGCCAGTCGCCGAGCCGCTCCCGGCCGTACACGTAGGTCCCGCCGCTGGCCGGATAACGGGCAGCCAATTCAGCCGACGCCACAGCGTTGCAGTACGCAACGGCTCCCGCGAGGAGTACGGCCAGCACAAGGAAATTTCCGGCCAGGCCGGCCGCCGGAGCGAAGACAACAAAAACTCCGGCGCCGAGCATGGAGCCGAGTCCGATGGAGGTGGCGTCAAACACGCCGAGCCTCCGTTGAAGCTGGCGGTGCTGGTTCATGGGGGAGGCGGGCCTTTCCAGCGGGTAAACTCGAACGGGATTGTTCCCGGAATGATCCTATGCATCTTTAAGTCTTTAGTTTTCCCTGCTGTCTCTTCAGAAAGGCGTGCTGTGCTGCGCACACATGACCTCGGATCCCTTCGCTCCGAGCACATTGGACAAACCGTAACCCTGGCCGGCTGGGTAGGCCGCCGCCGCGATCACGGTGGTGTTGCATTCGTGGATCTCCGCGATGCGTCCGGCGTGGCCCAGGTTGTGGTCCGTGAAGAAGAGGTCTTCCACGGCCTGCGCAACGAGTACGTCCTGCAGGTCACGGGCACCGTTTCCCAGCGCCCCGAGGGCAACGAGAACCCCGCCCTGGCCACCGGCAGCATCGAGGTCATGGCGGATAAGGTGGTCATCCTGAACACCGCTGATCCGCTGCCGTTCCAGATCGACGAGCACGTCGAAGTAGGCGAGGAAGCCCGCCTGAAGCACCGCTACCTGGACCTTCGCCGCCCCGGCCCCGCCCGGAACCTGCGGCTGCGCTCCGAAGCCAACCGGGTTGCCCGCGAACTGCTGCACCAGGACGGTTTCGTCGAGATCGAGACGCCCACGCTGACGCGTTCGACGCCGGAAGGCGCCCGCGACTTCGTGGTCCCCGCACGCCTGGCACCGGGTTCCTGGTATGCACTTCCGCAGTCCCCGCAGCTTTTCAAGCAGCTGCTGCAGGTGGGCGGTTTCGAGAAGTACTACCAGATCGCGCGCTGCTACCGCGATGAGGACTTCCGCGCCGACCGCCAGCCGGAGTTCACCCAGCTGGACATCGAAGCCAGCTTCGTGGACCAGGACGACATCATTGCCCTCGGCGAAAACATCGTCAAGGCACTGTGGAAGCTGATCGACGTCGAGATCCCCACGCCTATCCAGCGCATCACCTACGCGGATGCGATGGCCCGGTACGGCTCGGACAAGCCCGACCTTCGCTTCGGCGTGGAGCTGACGGAGCTTACGGACTTCTTCAAGGACACCAACTTCGGCGTTTTCAAGGCCCCGTATGTCGGTGCAGTGGTGATGCCCGGCGGTGCTTCCCAGCCCCGCCGCACCCTGGATGGCTGGCAGGAATTTGCCAAGCAGCGCGGCCACAAGGGCCTGGCATATGTCCTCTTCAAGGAGGACGGCGAACTGGCCGGTCCGGTAGCCAAGAACCTGACAGACACTGAGCGTGCCGGCCTGGCCGACGCCGTGGGCGCCAAGCCGGGCGACTGCATCTTCTTCGCCGCGGGCGAGAAATCTGCCGCCCGCGGCCTTCTCGGCGCCGCGCGCGTGGAGATCGGCCACCGCACCGGCCTGATCGACCCCGAGGCCTGGGCCTTCTGCTGGGTGGTCGACGCGCCGATGTTCGAGCCTGCTGCCGCTGCGGTTGCCTCCGGCGACGTGGCCGTTGGCGGCGGCTCCTGGACTGCCGTCCACCATGCCTTCACGTCGCCCAAGCCGGAGTTCATGGACACGTTCGACAAGGACCCGGAATCGGCGCTGTCCTACGCTTACGACATTGTCTGCAACGGCAACGAAATCGGCGGCGGCTCCATCCGTATCCACGAGCGCGACGTCCAGGAACGCGTGTTCGAACTTATGGGACTGGACCGGGCAGACGCACAGACGAAGTTCGGATTCCTGCTCGAAGGCTTCAAGTTCGGCGCACCTCCGCACGGTGGGATCGCTTTCGGCTGGGACCGCGTTGTGGCACTGCTGGCCGGCGTCGAGTCGATCCGCGACGTCATCGCGTTCCCGAAGACCGGCAACGGCTATGACCCGCTGACCCAGGCTCCGGCGCCCATCACGGCGCAGCAGCGCAAGGAAGCCGGCGTGGACTTCAAGCCACAGACGAAACCGGACGAGCCCAAAAAGGCCGAGTAATTCAGGCACGGTAATGACCAAGCCCCCGGGTGTGAACTGGACCAGTTCACACCCGGGGGCTTTTCGTCGCGGAAGGATCACATGACAGCGCCATCTCTGCGGGACCTTGAAGCGCTGATGGACGCTGCCTGGCCTGCTCCGGACCGTGCTGAAGCCAACGGCTGGGTGTTGCGGGCGGCATCGGGAGTGACGCAGCGGGCCAACTCGGTCTGGCCGCGCGAGCCGGGCAGCGATTCCCCTGGTCGCCATGCGGCACTGCGGGCGGCCCGGCTTTGGTACCGCGACCGCCGGCTGCCGCTGATCTTCCAGCTGTTTGATGATCCCCGCTCCGCCGGGCTGCATGCTTTCCTGGACGCGGAAGGCTTCACCCGCCAATCCGAAACCCTGGTGATGTGGCGGGACGCGGGAACAACACCCGCCAGCGCGGACAGCGCCGTGCCCCAACCAGCCGTGCCCCAACCAGCCGTGCCCCAACCAGCCGTGCCGCAACCAGCCGTGCCGCAACCAGCCGTGCCCCAACCAGCCGTGCCGCAACCAGCCGTGCCCCAACCAGCCGTGCCGCAACCAGCCGTGCCGCAACCAGCCGTGCCCCAACCAGCCGTGCCGCAACCAGCCGTGCCGCAACCAGCCGTGCCCCAACCGGCGGTGCCGGTGTCCGGCGTCGAACTCTCCGCAGAACCCTCGCCCGAGTGGCTGGAACTGTGGTGGCAGGTGGACGGCCGCGGTGGCGGCGCCGAGCTCGCCACTGCGCGCACGATTCTGACGGGCTGCCCCTCGATATACGCGCTGGTGAGGTCCGATGACGGGGTTGCCGCCGCCGTCGGCCGGCTCGCCCTGCCGCCTGGCCGGCCCGGCGGCAGGGGAGAGGTCCTTGGCGGCGAAGCAGCTCGTTGGGGCGGGCTGTATGGCATGGCCACCCGCCCCGATGCCCGGCGCCGCGGCTACGCCCGTCAGATCATGCAGGCACTCCTGAACGAAGGCACTGCACGCCGGCTGGCCGGGTACTGGCTGCTGGTCACTGCCGCGAACCAGGGAGCGCAGCAGCTCTATGCCGGCGCGGGATTCAGCGAAGCCGGGCGCTATCTCTACCGCCAGGACCGGCTGAAGCGGCACCTGACCGGCTGCTGAAACCGGGCCGGCGCCCGCTGTCGGATGCAACCCGGGGTCACTTTCCGCCCCCTAAGCACCGCCTATCCGGCGACAAATGACTCCGCATTGGATGAGGGGATCTTCTTATACTTGAAGCTTCAATGAAAACCGGTTAGTATGAATCCATGACACAGACACTTGGCCAGCCCCCGGTTCTCTTCCTCAGCCACGGTGCGCCGCCGCTTGCCGACGACGCCACCTGGACCCGCCAGCTGCACGACTGGTCCGGCACCTTCACGAAGCCCAAGGACATCCTGATGGTCTCGGCACACTGGGAGAATGCCCCGGTAACCCTGAGTGCAACGCAGCGGGATCCCGGCCTTGTGTATGACTTTGGCGGTTTCGCCCAGAAGTACTACGAGGTTCAATACGACGCGCCGCAGGCTCCGGAGCTCGCTGCGGAGGTGGAGCGGCTTGTTGCCGTCCATGGCCACCACGTCGAGCGCGATGAGAGCCGCGGGCTCGACCACGGCGCCTACGTGCCGCTCAAGGAGATGTTCCCGGACGCCGATGTGCCGGTCGTCCAGATGTCCATGCCCACACTGGATCCGCAGGGCCTGTTCAACCTCGGCATGACGCTGGCACCGCTGCGCGAGCGCGGCACCCTGATTGTCGGTTCAGGGTTCACGACGCACAACCTGCGCTGGTTCAACCCTGCCGGCGGCCCGGACAGTGCTCCGCCGGCGGCCTCCAGCGAGTTTGACCACTGGGCTGAAGAAGCCATGGCGCGGGGCGACGTTGATGCAATCCTCGACTTCCTGAACAAAGCCCCGGCCGCCCGTCAGGCGCACCCGCGCAGTGAGCACTGGGCTCCGCTGTACGTGGCGCTCGGCGCAGCCTACGGCTCCGGTGACCTGAATGCTAAAACTGCCATCGACGGCTTCTGGTACGGCTTGTCGAAGCGCTCCTGGACCCTGACGTAGGAGTCACGGGTCCGTAACCTGGATCCGCACGGCGCAGACATCCGATGCGGCCTTCTTCAGGACTGAGCCGTTGGGGTCGGCCACATCCAGGAACGCCAGCCGGGAGAGTGAGGCGCAGGGCCTCATGACAGGTTCGTCCATGACCAGACCCGCCAGGGTCCGGTCACCGCCGGGGGCCAGGTACTCGATGACGTGGTCGCCAAAGACTGCTGCCGCGTGGACTGCCACCTTCTCCACCAGCCCGTCGGCCTGATTGGCCCGGCGGCGGGCGAACCGCTGCTGGGACTGGCCGCCGGCCGCGGACCGTGACTGCACATAGCCGGACCCGGTCTTTGACGCCAGCACGGCGCCTTCCTGCACCACGGCCGCTGCATAGCCGCCGCGCCGCACCAGCACCAGGCCCACAGTCCGGGGCTGGCCGGCCACGGACGCCAGGCGCTCCAGCGGATCGGCGCCGCGACCCGGCCGCCCGTCTGCCGGCCACGGTGCCTGGAGCAGCGCGACGGTGCCGTCGGCCGCCAGAAGCCGCACGCCGTCGTCGTCATCGCTGAGCCGAAAGCCGCCGTGCGCGGCGCTGAAGCGCCCGGTCCACCCGGCGAGGCGCGCGGCCGGCACAAAAGCCGTCCTGACCGACCCCGCGCGGCCGGAGCCCGCGCCACCGGATCCCGCACGGCGCGGACTGTCGGTGCTGCGAGCGGTCATGGCGGTCCTTTGAGCGGTGCGAAATCGTAGTGGTGAACTATGAGTAGCCTATCTATGTGGATGATCTCTTCGGCCAAGTGCCCGGCAATGACGACGACGGCAGTGACGAACCGTCGCCGGCCGACCGCGCGGCGGCAAGCCGCAGCGCGGCGCAGCGGAGCCCCCTGGCCGTCAGGATGCGGCCGCGCACCCTTGACGACGTTGTGGGACAGCAGCACCTCCTCGGCCAGGGCTCGCCACTTCGTCAGCTTGCGGCCGGGACCGACGCCGTAGGGCCGGCGGGACCGAGCTCGCTGATCCTCTGGGGACCCCCGGGAACCGGAAAGACCACGCTGGCGCATGTCATTGCCAAGGGCAAGGGCCGGAAATTCGTGGAACTCTCCGCGATCACCGCCGGCGTCAAGGATGTCCGGCGTGTGATGGACGAAGCCCTCACGGCGCGTGACCTCTACAAGACCACCACCGTGCTGTTCCTGGATGAGATCCACCGGTTCAACAAAGCACAGCAGGATGCGCTCCTGCCCGGCGTGGAAAACCGCTGGGTTGTCCTCGTGGCGGCAACGACGGAGAACCCGTCCTTCTCAGTCGTCTCGCCGCTGCTGTCCAGGTCGCTCCTGCTCACGCTGAAACCACTGACGGACGCGGACATCGAGGGGCTTTTGCAGCGCGCCGTCGCGGACGGGCGGGGCCTGAACGGGAAGGTGGAGCTCAGCCCGGAGGCGCTGGGCCACCTCGTCAGGCTGTCCGGCGGCGACGCCCGGCGGGCGCTGACCGCCCTGGAGGCAGCCGCCGGAGTCGCATTCGGTGACGCCGATGACGCCGACGCGGACTCGCCGGTCACCGTTGAGCTCAAGCACACCGAACGCGCCCTGGATGTGGCGGCCGTGCGGTACGACCGGGCCGGCGACCAGCATTACGACGTGGCAAGCGCCTTCATCAAATCAGTCCGCGGCTCCGACGTGGACGCCGCCCTGCACTACCTGGCCAGAATGCTTGAGGCGGGGGAGGACCCCCGCTTTATTGCCCGGCGCATTGTGATTTCCGCCGCAGAGGACGTGGGCATGGCCGACCCCACTGCCTTGCAGACGGCCGTGGCCGCGGCCACCGCCGTGCAGCTGATCGGCATGCCTGAAGGCCGGATCGTCCTGGCCGAAGCCGTGGTGCATCTCGCCACGGCACCGAAATCGAACGCTGCGTACATGGGGATAAACAAGGCCATCGCGGACGTCCGCGCGGGCCTGGGCAACGGAATTCCGGCGCACCTGCGCGATGCGCATTACCCGGGCTCGAAACAGCTCGGCCACGGCAAGGGCTACAAGTACGCCCACGATGCGCCGCACTCAGTGGCAAGCCAGCAGTACCCGCCGGACGACCTCGTGGGCCGTGATTACTATGAGCCCACCGCCAACGGCGCGGAGCGGGACATCGCAGTCCGCCTGGACCGGCTGCGGAAGATCATCCGCGGCACCTGAGCCTGGCAGCACCTGGCAGGGGCGAATGGGGGATTGCAGGGGAAATCCTGCTAAGATGGTTCGTTGTCTGGCAAGGCACGGACGCAATCTCCCACATTTTTCAGTATTCACTGCTTCATGTCGGGGTAGCACTGTGCCCAGTAGCAAAAGGCAGCGGTTGGCCGATGCTCTCCATCGTGGAGGCCAGTAACACTGACACACCGCAGATATTGGAAGGACACAAGTGGCTAACAACACTCGTGCTCGCCGTACAGCACGCCTCTCGCGTGCACTCGGCATTGCTCTGACCCCTAAGGCCGCCAAGTACATGGAGCGCCGCCCGTACGGCCCCGGTGAGCATGGCCGTGCCCGCAAGAAGCAGGACTCCGACTACGCCGTACGCCTGCGCGAAAAGCAGCGTCTGCGCGCCCAGTACGGCATCCGCGAAGCCCAGATGACCCGTGCCTTCGAAGAAGCACGCCGCACCAAGGGCCTGACCGGTGAAAACCTGATCGAACTGCTCGAAATGCGTCTCGACGCCCTCGTGCTGCGTGCCGGCTTCGCCCGCACCATCGCCCAGGCCCGCCAGCTGGTTGTGCACCGCCACATCCTGGTTGACGGCATCCGCGTTGACCGCCCGTCCTTCCGCGTCGGCGAGGGCCAGCTGGTCCACGTCCACAGCCGCAGCGAAACCATGGTTCCGCTCCAGGTTGCAGCAGCCGGCGCGCACCGCGACGTCCTGCCCCAGGTTCCGGCCTACCTGGACGTCAAGCTTGACGCCCTGCAGGCACGCCTGGTCCGTCGCCCGAAGCGCTCCGAGGTTCCCGTAACCTGCGAAGAGCAGCTCGTCGTCGAATTCTACGCACGCTAAATCCCAGCAGCGTATACAAAGAAGCCCGTGGCAAGCGCCACGGGCTTCTTTGTATGTAAGGTACTTGGGGGACATCTGCGGAACGCAAAAAGGCAGCGTGCGCGGTGCGAAGAAATCCACGTCAGTTTCAAGGAGTTGAACGTCTATGTCTGGTGGCGATATTGCCGGCCTGATCGCGGCCGGGGTGTTTGCACTCCTGGTGCTGCTGCTCGCCGTACCGATCCTGAAGCTGGGCAGTGTCCTGGAAGAGATCCGGACCTCCATCCGGTCCATCAGCGACGGCGCCACGCCCCTGATGGACGAGGTCACCGCCACAGTCACCACCACAAACCAGCAGCTGAAGAAGGTGGACGGCATCGCCTCCAACGTTTCTGATGCGTCAGCAAACCTCTCCGCGCTGTCCTCCCTCGTTGCAGCGACGGTGGGCTCGCCGCTGATCAAGGTGGCCGCCTTCAGCTACGGCGTGCGCACAGCCCTTGCCAACCGCAAGAAGCCCGCGGCCGGCCGCCGCAGCCGCTAAGCGACGGAAGAACAGAACATGAAACGACTTGTCTGGATGGGAATCGGCGTCGCGATCGGAGTCATCGCGTTCCGAAAGGTCACCGAAGCCCAATCGAATCTGGGGCCCGAGGGCCTGAACAGGGCTGTGGGCCGCCTGGCCGACGGCCTCTACGACTTTGCCGACGCCGTCCGGTCCGGCATGCACGAGCGTGAAGCGGACCTCCGTACCGCCCTTGGTGTTGAATCCCAGGAAGTGGCCCGGCGCTAAGCGGCCGGAAAACGCGCGAGAATTAAACCAGCAGTTTCCGGTTGCCGGTACTGCCGTCTGAATCAAACCGTCACGCGTCTGTCCGCGTGATCCAAGAAGGGTAATAAACAGCTCATGAAGTCGCAGGAGATCACAAAGCGCTGGGTGGACTTTTTTGTCAGCAAAGGCCACACAGCGGTTCCCTCCGCCTCGCTGGTCTCCAGCGACCCCTCCCTGCTGTTCACCGTTGCCGGCATGGTTCCGTTCATTCCATACCTGACTGCCCGCGAAGAGGCCCCGTACTCGCGCGCCACCAGCATCCAGAAGTGCATCCGCACCGGTGACATCGAGGAAGTGGGCAAGACTGCCCGCCACGGCACGTTCTTCCAGATGTGCGGCAACTTCTCCTTCGGCGATTACTTCAAGGAAGACGCCATCAAGTTCGCCTGGGAACTGCTCACCAAGAGCGTGGACGACGGCGGCTACGGCCTGCCGGCCGAACTCCTGTGGGTCACCGTGTACCAGGACGATGACGAAGCCCGGGACCTGTGGCTGAAGAACACCGGCGTCCCGTCTGAGCGGATCCAGCGCATGGGCAAGGCTGACAACTACTGGCACACCGGCCAGCCCGGTCCCGCCGGCCCGTGCTCGGAAATCTACTACGACCGCGGTCCCGCCTACGGTGCTGAAGGCGGCCCGCTCGCGGACGAGAACCGTTACGTCGAAATCTGGAACCTCGTCTTTATGCAGTACCAGATCGACAATGTCCGCTCCAAGGACGACTTCGACATCGTGGGTGAACTGCCCAAGAAGAACATCGACACCGGCCTGGGCATGGAACGACTTGCCATGATCCTGCAGGGCGTCGAGAACATGTACGAGACCGACCAGGTCCGGCCTGTGATCGACAAGGCCGCCGAGCTGTCCGGCCGGGAGTACACCTCAGCCGAAACGGCGGACGATCCGCACCACACGGACGATGTCCGCATGCGTGTAGTGGGCGACCATGTCCGCTCCGCCCTGATGCTGATCGCCGACGGCGTGACGCCATCCAACGAAGGCCGTGGTTACGTCCTGCGCCGCCTCATCAGGCGTGCAGTCCGCTCGATGCGCCTGCTCGGCGTCGAAAAGGCCTGCCTGCCGGACCTTCTGCCCGCCTCGCGCGATGCGATGAAGGGCGTCTACCCGATCGTGGAGACGGACTTCGACCGCATCAGCCGGATTGCCTATGCCGAAGAGCGGGCCTTCCTGCGGACCATTGCTTCGGGCACGGCCCGCCTGGAGGATGCCGTGACGGTGTCCAAGGCCGCCGGCACACCGCTGTCCGGCGCCGATGCGTTCGCCCTGCACGATACCTATGGCTTCCCGATCGACCTCACCCTGGAGATGGCTGAGGAAGCCGGGCTCAAGGTGGACGAGGCCGGTTTCCGCGCCCTCATGCTGGAACAGCGCCAGCGCGCCCAGGCCGATGCCAAGGGCAAAAAGGGCGGCCACGCCGACCTCAGCGCTTACCAGGAGATGCTGGGGGAGGGCGAGACCGTCTTCACCGGCTACGGAGAGCTCGACGGCGAATCCCGCGTCCGCGGACTCCTCAGCGGCGGCCAGCGTGTTGCCCACGCCGCTACCGGAGACGAAATCGAACTCGTCCTCAACGAAACCCCCTTCTATGCCGAAGCCGGTGGCCAGTCCGCTGACACCGGGCTCATCACCGGAGACGGCTTCGTCGTGGAAGTCCTGGACGTCCAGCGCCCCGTCAAGGGCCTGAGCGTGCACAAAGCGATTGTCCGCGAAGGCGAGATCTCCTCGGACGCCCTGGTTCGCGCCGCCGTCGATCGTGAACGCCGCCACGCTGCAGAGCAGGCCCACACCGGTACGCACATCGTGCATGCAGCCCTCCACCAGATCCTCGGCCCGCAGGCCACCCAGCGCGGTTCCTACAACAAGGCCGGGTACCTGCGCTTCGACTTCGCCTGGGGCGAAGGCCTGAGTACCGCCACCCGCTCGGAAATCGAGGAAGTGTCCAACCTGGCCATCCGCAACAATTTCCGGGTGGACACCAAGGTCATGGGCCTGGCCGAGGCCAAGGCCCTGGGCGCCATGGCGCTGTTCGGCGAGAACTACGGCAGCGAAGTACGTGTTGTGGAGATCGACGGCGCGTGGTCCCGTGAGCTCTGTGGTGGCACGCATGTTGCCAACACGTCACTGATCGGCAGCCTGTCGCTGCTCGGTGAACAGTCGGTCGGTTCAGGCAACCGCCGTGTTGAAGCCTTCGTGGGCATGGATGCCTTCCGCCACCTGGCCGCCGAGCGCGCGCTGGTGACCGAGCTCACCGAGATGCTCAAAGTCCCGTCCGGGCAGCTCGCCGACCGGATCGCCAGTACGCTGAACAAGCTCAAGGCCACCGAGAAGGAACTTGACCGTCTCCGCAAGGAACAGCTCACCGCTGCGGCAGCCAACCTTGTGGGCACCGCCAGGGATGCCGCCGGGGTTAAGGTCATCGCGCACGACGCCGGCCAGATTGGCGGTGCCGACGACGTCCGCAACCTTGCCCTTGACCTGCGCAACCGGCTCGGTTCCGAAGCGTCCACCGTGGCAGTGGCCGGTGTCAGCAATGACCGTCCCATGATCCTGGTGGCCACCAACGAGGCCGCCCGGGCAGCAGGCGTGAAAGCAGGCGCCCTGGTGCGGCTCGCGGCAGGAATCCTGGGCGGCGGCGGCGGCGGCAAGGACGATGTGGCCCAGGGTGGCGGTACTGACGCTACCAAGGTTGCCCCGGCGCTTAGCGCCGTCGTGGACGCCATTACCCGGCGCTAGGGCCCCATGACTGAACCCGTTGCAGCCGTCGGCTACCCCCAGGGCATCAAACTGGGGGTAGACGTGGGCACCGTCCGGGTGGGTGTCGCCGTCTGCGACCGCGATGCCATCCTGGCCACGCCGTACAAGACCCTGGACCGGAACGCGAAAAAGAACTCCGACGTCAGGGTGATCGCCTCGCTCGCGCAGGAACTCGGCGCCCGCCAGATCTTCGTGGGACTGCCCCGCACCATGAAGGGGGAGGAGCACGCCTCCGCCCGGATGGCCACCGAGTACGCGGAGCTGCTTGTTGCGGAACTGGCAGGCCGCGGCCTGGACGTGCCCGTCAACCTCGTTGACGAGAGGCTCAGCAGTGTCACGGCCCACCGTAACCTGCACGAAGCTGGCATGAGCAGCCGGAACCACCGTAAAGTAGTGGATCAGGTTGCAGCGGCAGGTATTCTCCAGCACGCCATTGACATGCAAAAAGCCAGGGGAACGGACGTTGGGAGCCGCGTGAGCGTGCCGCCCCGTCCGCAGCCTTCCGGGCCGGGGGAGTCAGCGCATGCTGGCACCGCGGCCGCCGAAGGCAAGTCTCGATCTCAGAACACGGAAGGCTACAGTGAGCCCGTCCAATAACGACGACGCCTCAGGCGCCACCAACCACGATGGCGCCAGGCCGCTGACCCGAAAAGAGCTCCGCGCATTGGAGAAGCACACCGACGACACCAACGCGGTTCCGGAACAGGCCTACCAGACAGGCCAGTACCCGCCGGTACCAGCGCACGAGCCTGACGCTTTCGACGCTCCAGCTCCAGCTCCAGCTCCAGCGGATGCTGCACCGGAGGTGCCGGCGCGCGAACCTGCTGTGCCTGCCCAGCCGGTTGCCGAGCCGGCGGCAGGGCAGGTCGCCGAGCCCGTTCAGGCACCCCAGCCGGTTGTGCCCTCGTTGCCGGATACTCAGCCGTCCATCCAGGAAACCGCACCCGGCGGGGAAGACCACCAACCGGAAACCGTTCATGATGTTCACCCTGAGCCTGTGGAGGAATTCAACGCCGGGCCGGCAGCCTACGCCCGGGATGCCGAGCCCTTCGAGGGGCACCCGACCGGCTACGCCCACGCTGAGGACGGTCACGTCTACCAGGACCCGCACTACGCTGACGCCCATTACGAGGACCACCATTACGACGAACACGATCCCCATGGGCATTTCGTCGACGACACACATGAGACCCACCCTGACACCGGGCTTCTCGGCGGTGCGGCCGGGGCGGCAGTGGTAACAAAGCCCTCGAAGAAGGTACGGCGCAGGCGGCGTCTCCTGGCCCTGTTCCTGACGCTGGTGGTGTTTGTGGCCGCTATTGCCGTGGGTGCGCAGTTCCTCAAGCCCCTGCTGGGAAGTGACAAGGCGAGTGACTATCCCGGGCCCGGCTCCGGCGAAGTCATGGTTTCGGTCGAGCCCGGCGAGGGCACGCGCTCGTTGGCCGCCAAACTGGAAGCCAACAGGGTCGTGGCAAATGCAGACACCTTCCTGCAGGCATTCACAGCCTCAGGCGCGACGCTGTCACCGGGGAACTTCACCTTCAAGTCTGAGATGAAGAACTCCGATGCTGTAGACGTGCTGCTTGGCCAGGACAAGGCCAAGGTCATCTACTTCGCCCTGAGCGCGGGCCTGCGGATTGACGAATCCCTGCAGGCGATTTCCGATGGATCAGGCATCCGGGTGCAGCAGCTGAAGGAATTCAGCGACTCCCCGCAGCAGTTTGGCCTCCCGGCCGGCGCGAAGAACCTGGAAGGCTTCCTCCACCCCGGGGAGTACAGGTTCCCGCTGGGTACGCCGGCAAAGGACATCCTCCAGACCCTGGTCAAGACGACCACCGACGAACTGGTGGCCCAGGGCATCACCGATCCCGCCAAGCAGTACGAGGCGGTTATTGTGGCCAGTATTGTTCAGGCCGAAGGCGGCCAGGCCGAGTACGGCGACGTCGCCGGTGCCATCTACAACCGGCTCAAGCCCAATGACCAGACGTCCGGTTTCCTGCAGGTGGACTCCGCCGTGACCTACGGCCTGGGAACCAGGAGCTTCAACTTCACGGAAGAAGAACGCCAGGACAAGTCCAACGTCTACAACACGTATGCCAACCCGGGCCTGCCGCCGGGCCCCATCGGCTCGCCCGGCAAGACCGCTATCGATGCCGCTGCAAAGCCGAAGACCAACGACTACCTGTACTGGGTGACCATCAACCTGGACACCAAGGAGACGAAATTCTCCAAGACCCTCGCTGAGCACAACACGTACGTCGAGCAGTACAACACCTGGTGCAAGGCCAACGTGGGCCGCTGCGCATGAGCCTGCGGGCTGCCGTCCTGGGCCATCCGATCAGCCACTCCAAGTCACCGGCCCTGCACCTGGCGGCCTACGCCAAACTGGGGGTGGACATCGGGTACACGGCTGTGGACCTGACCGAGCAGGCCTTGCCGGCCTTTATGCAGCGGGTAAGGAACCAGGACGGGTGGTGCGGACTTTCAGTCACCATGCCGCTGAAAACCGGCATGGTTTCGGAAGTCGACGAAGTCCGCGGCGTGGCCGGCACCCTGGGCGTGGTCAACACTGTCGCCTTTGAGGAAGCCGGCGGTTCCGTCCGGCGGATCGGCTACAACACCGACGTCGCGGGAATCGTCAACGCGGTCCTCAACGCCGGGGTGGTCTCCAGCCCGTCAGCCGTCATCCTGGGCGGCGGCGGAACGGCGGCGGCCGCGGTCGCCGCGCTGAAGGAGCTGGGTACGGCAAAGGCTCAGGTGTTCGTCCGGGACACGTCGCGGGCAGCCGAAGCGCGGGCTGCCGCCGCAGGCGTCGGCCTTGCCATCGACGTCCGGCCGATGACGCAGGCTGCCACGCCCACGGCCAGTGCCGACGTCGTCATCTCCACGCTCCCGCCGCGCGCAGCGGACAGCCTGGCTGATGAGATCGCCGGATTGGGAACCGGAACCCACGGCGTCCTGCTCGACGTGGCCTACGATCCCTGGCCCAGCCGGATTGCCACGGTGTGGCAGGAAGGCGGCGGTGCTGTGGTGCCGGGCCTGGAAATGCTGCTTTACCAGGCGGTGGAACAGGTTCGCCTGTTCACTGGCCGCGGCGAAGAGGTTAATGCGGCTGTCATAGATGTGATGTGCGACTCAGTCGGCCTTCCCCGACGGGCGTTCTAACGGCCATACGTGGCAGGATGGAAATTATGTTGCGTTGGTTGACAGCCGGTGAATCCCATGGTCCGGCTCTGATGGGAATTATTGAAGGCGTCCCCGCCGGTGTTGAGATCACCAGCGGTCAGATCGCCGAATCACTGGCTCGCCGCCGCCTGGGCTATGGCCGGGGCGCCCGGATGAAGTTTGAGCAGGACGTGGTGACTATTTTGGGCGGCGTCCGCCACGGCCTCACGCAGGGCGGGCCGGTTGCCGTCCAGGTGGCCAACACCGAGTGGCCCAAGTGGGAACAGATCATGGCTGCCGACCCCGTTGACCCTGAGATCCTTGCCGACCAGGCACGCAACGCACCGCTGACCCGGCCCCGCCCGGGCCACGCAGATTTCACCGGTATGCAGAAGTATGGCTTCGACGAAGCCCGTCCGGTGCTGGAGCGCGCCAGCGCCCGGGAAACGGCAACCCGGGTGGCCATGGGGACCGTGGCGTCCCGGTTCCTCAAGCAACTGGGGATCGAACTGGTCAGCCACACCGTCTCGATCGCCAGCGTCACCGTTCCGGAAGGCCGTCCGCTGCCTGTTCCGGCCAACGTGATCGCCCTCGACGCAGACCCGTTGCGCTGCTTTGACCGCGAGACCTCCGACGCCATGGTGGCCGAGGTGGACGCCGCCCACAAGGAAGGCGAAACCCTCGGCGGAGTGGTAGAGGTCCTCGCCTACGGCCTGCCGCCCGGACTGGGCAGCTATGTCCACTGGGACCGCCGGCTCGATTCACGGCTGGCAGCCGCCCTGATGGGCATCCAGGCGATCAAGGGCGTGGAAGTCGGCGACGGGTTCCTGACAGCGGCGCGCCGCGGCTCGGCTGCCCACGACGAAATCGTCAAGGATTCGGACGGCCGGATTATCCGCACCAGCAACCGTGCGGGCGGCATCGAAGGCGGCATGAGCATCGGCGATGTCCTGCGCGTCCGCGCCGCCATGAAGCCGATCGCAACGGTGCCGCGCGCCCTGCGCACCGTCGACGTCAGCACAGGGGAGCCCGCCAAAGCCCATCACCAGCGTTCCGACGTGTGTGCCGTCCCGGCTGCCGGCGTGGTCGCCGAGGCGATGGTGGCCCTGGTCCTCGCGGAAGCCGTGACGGAAAAGTTTGGCGGCGACTCCGTTGCGGAGACCGCACGCAACATCAAGGGTTACCTGGACAACATTCCGGCATCCCTGGACTCGATCGGCCAGTAGTGCCCCGGGGCAGCAAAAACGGTGTGCCGGGTAACCGGCCCATCGTCCTCATCGGGCCCATGGCAGTGGGCAAGTCCGCGATTGCCCACGAACTGGCCAAACGCCTGGACGTGCCGCACGTCGATACGGATGTTCTCATCGTGGAGGCTCATGGCAGCATCCCGTCCATCTTCGCCGGCCGCGGTGAGCATGCATTCCGGGAAATTGAAGCCCGGACAGTTGCAGTTGCCGTGGAGCATGCTGAAGTCACACCCGCCGTGATTTCCCTTGGCGGCGGGGCCGTGCTTGACTCCGGGACCCAGCAGGTCCTGGCCCGCTGCACCGTGGTGTATCTCGAATGTGATGCGCAGACCGTTGCTTCGAGGATCGCCAGGAACTCGGGGCGCCCGCTGCTGGCGGGCGATGCCATGGCCCGCTGGTCAGCACTCTTTGCCACCAGGAAACCGGTCTACGAACGGCTGGCCGACCTGGTCCTGGACGTCCGTCACGGCTCCATCACCGAGTTGGGACACCGGCTTGAAGTTGCGCTGCGTGAATACGCAGCTGCCAAACAGGAAGTTGAACATTGAGCGTCGAATCAACCATCATCAAGGTCACCGGCGAATCCGCAGGGCAGAATTACGACGTCGTCGTCGGCCGCGGCCTGCTGGGAGACCTTCCGGCCCTGCTGGGCGAGCGGGTCCGCCGGGTGCTGGTTATCCACCCCCGCGCTCTGCGCCTCACCGGGGATACCGTCCGTGATGAACTGGCAGCTGCGGGTTTCACCTCGCTGACCGCCGAAATCCCGGATGCCGAAGAGGGCAAGCACGTCCAGGTTGCCGCGTTCTGCTGGCAGGTACTGGGACAAAACGACTTCACCCGCTCCGACGCCATCGTGGCCGTGGGCGGCGGCGCTGTCACGGACCTCGCCGGATTTGTGGCGGCAACGTGGCTGCGCGGCGTGAAGGTCATCCAAATGCCCACCAGCCTGCTGGGCATGGTGGACGCTTCCGTGGGCGGCAAAACCGGCATCAACACCGCAGAAGGCAAAAACCTGGTGGGCTCCTTCCACCCGCCGGCCGGAGTGCTGGTGGACCTGGACACGCTGAATACCCTGCCCCGGAACGAGATCATCTCCGGGATGGCCGAAGTCATCAAATGCGGCTTCATTGCAGATCCCGCCATCCTCGAGCTTGTGGAAAAGGATGCCGCGGCGGCCACCGATCCCGGATCGGATGTCCTGCGTGAACTTATTGAACGGGCTATCGCCGTCAAGGCAAAAGTGGTTTCCGAAGACCTCAAGGAATCCGGCCTGCGCGAGATCCTGAACTACGGCCACACCCTGGGCCACGCCATCGAGCTGGTGGAGCGCTACTCCTGGCGGCACGGTGCGGCCGTGTCTGTGGGCATGATGTTTGCCGCTGAGCTTGCACGCAGCGTGGGCCGCCTCAGCGACGCCGACGCCGACCGCCACCGCAGCATCCTCGATACCCTCGGGCTCCCGGTCACGTACCGCAGGGACCGCTGGCAGGGGCTTTTGGACGGCATGCGCCGGGACAAAAAGTCGCGTGGAGACCTCCTCAGATTCGTGGTGCTCGACGGAATCGCGAAGCCGGGCATCCTGGATGTCCCGGACACCTCCCTGCTATTTGCCGCCTATCAGGAAATTGCCTCCTGATGCAGGGCGACCTGGCCGGCACCAGCGAATGGCCTGAGGCAGGCTTCCCGGGCGTCAGGATCAACCCGATGACCCTGCTGCCCGAGGTCGTCAACGAGGATGCCTGCAGCACGGCCCTCGCGGGGTCCACCGACCCCGCGGACCACATCTTCGTCCTCATCGTGGAAGGACATGCCGCCGAGGCAGCCGAGCTGCTGGCTGAAGCCCGGTTCAAGGACCCCGAGTCGTTCCGGCTGAGGGCTTTTGAAGCCGAAGTCCTGCGGGTCTCGCACCGCCCTGACCGTGCACTGGAGCTGTTCCGCCAGCTGCTTGCGGAGTTCCAGGGAACCGACCGCGAAGCACTGATCCTGCACTACATGGGGAAGGTCCAGTACTCCTCGGGCCACATCGCCGCCGCCGTGGAGGCCTTCGCCCGGGCTTTGGACCTGCGTGTGGCGCAGTCGGCAGATGCCGCCCAGATTTACTCGTCCACGGTGGCTTTGCAGCGGGCCCGTGACGTCCTGGACCTCGCCTGCTGAGCGGCCCCCGGACCCCGGAACACGGGCACTACCCGTTTTACCGGTAGAATAGTTCTTGGATTTTTGACAAACACGCGCTGGCTGGCCTCCTGGCTTGTCCGGCCGGCATAAACGTCTGATAACTCACCGGACTGTAGAAACCAAAGGAAACCTGTGGCAACCACTAACGACATCAAGAACGGCACCGTCCTGAAGCTCGAGGGCCAGCTTTGGAACGTCATCGAATTCCAGCACGTCAAGCCCGGCAAGGGTGGCGCCTTCGTACGGACCAAGATGCGGAACGTGATGTCCGGCAAGGTTGTGGACAAGACGTTTAACGCCGGCCTTAAGATCGAGACCGCCACGGTTGACCGCCGCGATTACCAGTACCTGTACCAGGACGGCGCCGACTTCGTGTTCATGGACACCTCCGACTACGACCAGATCACCGTTCCCGGTGCAACTGTGGGCGATGCCACCAACTTCATGCTGGAAAACCAGATGGTCAACATTGCCATCCACGAAGGCAACCCGCTCTACATCGAACTCCCTGCCAGCGTTGTCCTGGAGATCACCTACACCGAACCCGGCCTGCAGGGAGACCGCTCCTCGGCCGGCACCAAGCCCGCAACCCTGGAAACCGGTTACGAAATCCAAGTTCCGCTGTTCGTCGAGAACAACACCAAGGTCAAGGTTGATACCCGCGACGGAAGCTACCTCGGCCGGGTCAGCGAGTAGTGAGCGCCCGCGGTAAGGCCCGGAACCGGGCTCTGGATGTACTTTTCGAAGCTGAGCAGCGCTCGGTTTCGGCTTTTGACGTGCTGCGGGCGCGGCGGGAAAAGACTGATCAGATCATCAACCCGTACACCCTCGAAATCGTCGAGGGCGTCGTCTCACAGCAGACCGCCATTGACGAATTCCTGGAAACCTATTCCCAGGGCTGGACACTGGAGCGGATGCCTTCTGTGGACCGGATCATCCTGCGGATCGGCACCTGGGAACTGCTCTACAACGACGACGTGCCCGACGGCGTTGCCGTCAGCGAGGCAGTGGCATTGGCCAAGACGCTCTCAACTGACGAATCGCCGTCGTTCATCAACGGCCTCCTGGGCCGCCTGCAGCAGCTGAAGCCCTCACTGCTCGCCTGAGGATTCTTCAGACCCACAACACCACAAATAGGGACCAGTGGCCACCGCACGGTGGACGCTGGTCCCTTCTGTTTGGGCGGGCGGGGTTCAGCCCGCGACGGCGGCGCGCAACGCCAGGATCCGCTGCAGCTGCTGCTGTTCCTCGGCCTGGTGGAGCGGGACGTCCCGGCCGCTCAGGATCCGCTGCCTGATGAACGCGAGCTGGGTTGCGGCGTGCAGGAAGGCCTTCATCTGCGGCCTGCGGTTGTAGCCGGCTGCCCAGTGCAGGGCGGTACGCCGGCCGCGTGGCGTTGCCAGCAGGTCCACCTCCGCGGAGCTGAACCAGCCGGCCGCGGAGTACTCCATGAGCCGCTGGCGCGTGAGCCGGTTTTCCGCGACGCGCAGCAGGATGATTCCCACCACGGCCAGCACAAAAATGGGCACCTGGATGAGGATGTACTCGGCCAGGAACCCTGCACCCATGCTGTTCCACCGGTTGTGCAGGATCATCGCCGGGACCAGTCCTACGAAAAAGGCCAGCACAGAGGCCCCCGAATGCCAGCGCCGTGCCGCGAAACCCATGATGAGGCCCGTTGTCCCCGTGAAAATCGCGTGCGCGAAGGGCGACATCACACCTCGAAGCAGGAAGATCTGGGCCAGGTCAGTGGCCGGGCTCACTGATTCCGCGATGGCGCGGCCAAAGTAGAGGATGTTTTCCGTGAAGGCGAAACCGCCGGCGATGGTAAAAGCGAACACCACACCGTCCACCGGGCCGTCGAAGTGTTTCCGGGCCAGCAGCAGGAGCAGCAGAAGGCCCGAAGCCTTGGCGAACTCCTCCACCACCGGGGCCTGGACTGTGGCCATGTAGGTCGGCAGGTCAGCCACGTCACTGAACTGAAAGGTCAGGGCAAAGAACGGCTGGATCAGGAGTGTGACGGCAACTGACACCGCCGCGCCCCAGGTGAACGCGAAGAAGAGGAGCCGTTTGGGTTCCGGTTCCCAGCGGTCGATGGCGTGGACGGTCAGGAGCACAGCGGACAGCGGGATGAGCGAAACCACAAAGCCCACAATGAACCCGCCCACACCGGTGTTCGCCACCAGGAACGGAACCACCAGCAGCAGGCTCAGGAACGCCAGCATGGCGCCCCCTATCGTGAGGGCCAGCAGGCCGCCCGCCCGCATGCCTGAGCCGGCCCTGCCTGGCTGCGGAGGTCCCAGGGCGGGCAGGGGAGCCGTGTAGGTTCCCGGCGCCGGCCGGTAGTACTCGGGCTCGATCCGGCCCATCCAGCTGGGGTTCGCCTGGCCGGGGAAAGGTTCCCGGGGTCCGGCGGGGCCGCCTGGCTGGCCGGGGCCCTGCTGATAAGGGTTGGTGGACATACGGGAAAGCCTAATGCCCGGCGCCAATGTGGTAATTTTGAACCGCACATGATCCTTTTTTAATTCCGTCCTGTGAGGCGGGGAAAGGGGAGACGAGCGTTGACTTCAGTCACAAGCGCACCGGTTCCAGCCAGGGTTGTCCTCAACCAGGCCGATATTGACCGTGCCCTTACTCGTATCGCCCACGAAATCCTCGAAGCCAACAAAGGCTCCAAGGACCTGGTCCTGCTGGGCATCCCGCGCCGCGGTTACCCGCTGGCACTTCGCCTGGCCCACAAAATCGCAGCAGCGGACCCCACCGTGGACGCCACGGCAATTGTTGGCCAACTCGATGTCACCATGTTCCGCGACGACCTCTCGCACCAGCCCACCAGGCCGCCGTACCCCACCCAGCTCCCGCGCACGGGAATCGATAACAAGGTTGTGGTGCTCATTGATGACGTCCTGTACTCAGGCCGCACCATCCGGGCCGCCCTGGACGCCATCATCGACCTGGGCCGTCCCAGGATTGTCAGGCTTGCCGTGCTGATCGACCGCGGCCACCGTGAACTTCCCATCCGGGCCGACCACGTGGGAAAGAACCTTCCCACCTCGTCCGCCGAGAAGGTACGGGTCCGGCTCGAGGAAACGGACACCGCCGCTGACGGTGCCAAGGTCAACGAAGTGGTCATTGAGGGCGGCGCGTGAAACACCTCCTCTCCACCGAAGACCTCAGCCTCACCAACGCCATCCGCATCCTCGACACCGCCGAAGAAATGGCAGCCGTAGGGGACCGCGAAGTCAAGAAGCTCCCGGCCCTGCGCGGTCGCACCGTGGTGAACCTCTTCTTCGAAGACTCCACCCGGACGCGGATCTCCTTCGAAGCGGCCGCCAAACGGCTCTCCGCTGACGTCATCAACTTCGCCGCCAAGGGCTCCTCCGTCTCCAAGGGCGAATCCCTCAAGGACACCGCCCAGACGCTGGCAGCAATGGGCGCGGACGCCGTCGTCATCCGTCACTGGGCCTCCGGCGCCCCGCACCGGCTCGCCGCGACCGACTGGATCGACGCCGCCGTGATCAATGCCGGCGACGGCACCCACGAACACCCCACCCAGGCCCTCCTGGACGCCTTCACCATGCGCCGCCACTGGGCCAGGCTGTCCGGCAACGGGTCCATCGGTGCGGACCTCAAGGGAATGCGCGTCGCCATCGCCGGCGACGTCCTGCATTCCCGCGTGGCGCGCTCCAATGTCTGGCTGCTCCGCACACTGGGTGCCAAGGTGACCCTCGTGGCGCCGCCCACCCTTCTGCCCATCGGCGTCGGGCACTGGCCCTGCAAAGTCAGCTACAACATGGACGAGACCCTCGAAAAGGGCGTGGACGCGGTGATGATGCTCCGGGTGCAGGGCGAGCGGATGAACGCCTCATTCTTCCCGTCCACCCGCGAATACTCCCGCCGCTGGGGCTTCGACGACAACAGGCTCCGGGCACTGGACAGCCTCGGGCTGAAGGACACCATCATCATGCATCCCGGCCCGATGAACCGCGGCCTGGAAATTTCAGCAGCGGCCGCCGATTCGCCCCGCTCCACCGTGCTCGCACAGGTGCGCAACGGCGTCTCGGTCCGCATGGCCGCCCTGTATCTGCTGCTCTCCGGGGACACCCGCGAACCAGCCACAGCGGGCGCAGCCCACATCGGCACAGCCCCCACCAACGCATACCGTTCCACAGAGAAGAGCAACTAATGGCAGACAACAACGGAACGTACCTGATCCGCGGTGCGGCCATCCTGGGCGGCGACGCCGAGGACCTGCTCATCCGTGACGGCGTGATCGCCGCCCGCGGCGCCGGCGCGGCCACGCACCCCGACGCGAAGGACGCCAACGTCATCGAAGCCGCCGGACTGGTAGCCCTGCCCGGCATGGTGGACGTGCACACCCACCTGCGCGAACCCGGCCGCGAAGACGCCGAAACAGTCGAGACCGGAACGCGCGCCGCAGCCCTGGGCGGCTTCACCGCCGTCCACGCCATGGCCAACAGCAACCCGGTGGCAGACACGGCCGGCGTGGTGGAGCAGGTCCACAGCCTGGGCCGCGCAGCCGGCTGGGTGGACGTCCGTCCGGTCGGTGCCGTGACCGTTGGCCTGGCGGGGGAGCAGCTCGCCGAACTTGGCGCCATGGCTGATTCCCGCGCGCAGGTACGGATGTTCTCTGACGACGGCATCTGCGTCCACGATCCGGTGCTGATGCGCCGCGCCCTGGAGTACGTCAAAGCGTTCGACGGCGTGGTGGCCCAGCATGCGCAGGAACCCCGCCTCACCGCCGGGGCACAGATGAACGAGGGCGCCGTCTCCGCAGTCCTGGGCCTCACCGGCTGGCCCGCAGTGGCAGAGGAAAGCATCATCGCCCGCGATGTCCTGCTGGCACAGCACGTGGACTCCCGCCTGCACGTCTGCCACGTCTCCACCGCCGGTTCCGTGGAGATCATCCGCTGGGCCAAGGAACGCGGCATCAACGTCACGGCCGAAGTCACCCCGCACCACCTGCTGCTGACCGATGACCTGGTCCGCAGCTACAACCCCGTCTACAAGGTCAACCCGCCGCTGCGCACGGACGCCGATGTGCAGGCCCTGCGCGCCGGCCTGGCTGACGGAACCATCGACGTGGTGGGCACCGACCACGCCCCGCACCCCAGCGAGCATAAGGAATGCGAGTGGGCGCAGGCCGCCATGGGCATGACCGGACTGGAAACTGCCCTGTCCGTCGTCCAGCACACCATGATCGAGACCGGCCTGATGACCTGGGCCGGCTTCGCCCGCGTGACCTCCAGCGCGGCCGCCAGGATTGGCCGGGTAGCGGACCAGGGCCGTCCGCTGGACGCCGGCGAGCCCGCCAACGTCATCCTGGTGGACCCCGCCGCACGCTGGACCGTTGACCCCGCCACCATGGCAACCATGGGCCGCAACTCCCCGTTTGCCGGCCTGGAGCTGCCGGGCAAGGTGGTGGCCACCTTCTACAAGGGCCACCCCACCGTGTTGGACGGCCGCCTCAACACCCCGTACCGGGAATCGGCGGCAGCTGCGGCAGGCGCCTCCTGATGGACACCCAAATGCTTACGCTGGTCAGCACCCTGGCGATCATCGCCGTTGTGCTGGTCATGATCGGGTTCGGCTGGCGTAACCGCCTCAGGCGGCAGGCCGACGTCGACCCCTTGCCCGAGGTGCCCCTGGAACCGGGCGTGCCAAGCGCCCGGGCCGAAGGCCAGTACGTTGCCTCCACCACCGCCGGTGACTGGCTTGACCGGATCGCCGTGCACAGCCTCGGCATCAGGACCAACGCCGTACTCAGCGTGTACTCCCACGGCGTGCTCCTGGACCGGTCCGGTGCCCCCGCCGTTTACATCCCGGCCGCGAGCCTGACCGGTGTCCGCCAGGAAAGCGGCATGGCCGGCAAGTTCGTGGAAAAGGAAGGCCTCCTGGTCCTGACCTGGGACCTCGGAACCCACACCCTTGACACCGGCTTCCGGACCCGCAGGGCCGCCGACAAAGAAGCCCTCCATGACTCCCTGCGGCAATTGATCGCCGCAGCCCGCCAGGAACATTCCCAGGATCCCCAGAGTGGAAAGTAAGACAGTGACAGAAACAGTGACAGCAAACCCAGCGGCTTCGGCTCCGTCCACCCCGGCGGTTTTCGTCCTGGAAGACGGCCGCATGTTCCGCGGCACCAGCTACGGCGCCCAAGGCACCGCCCTGGGCGAGGCCGTGTTCGCCACCGGCATGACCGGCTACCAGGAAACCATCACGGATCCGTCCTACGCCCGCCAGCTCGTAGTCCAGACGGCCCCGCACATTGGCAACACCGGCGTCAACAGTGACGACGCCGAATCGCGCCGGATCTGGGTGGCCGGCTACATCGTGCGCGACGCCGCCCGGCGCCCCTCCAACTGGCGCTCCGAACGGCCCCTGGACGAGGAACTCATTGAGCAGGGGATCGTGGGCATCCAGGGTGTGGACACCCGCGCCATCACCCGCCACCTGCGCGAGCACAAGACCATGCGCGCCGGCATCTTCTCCGGCGACGCAGCCAAGGTCGCGGACAAGGAACTCCTGGACGCGGTCCTGGCCAGTGCCCCGATGGAAGGTGCCCGCCTTGCCGAGGAAGTAAGCGTCGATGAGGCCTACGTTGTGGACCCCAAGGACCACGGCTGGGAAGGCGAGCCCGCCTTCAGCATCGCCGCGGTGGACCTGGGCATTAAATCCATGACCCCCGTCCGCTTCGCCGAGCGCGGCGTGCGTGTCCACGTCCTGCCCGCCACGGCCACCCTTGAGGACGTCAAGGCGGTCAACCCGGACGGCTTCTTTATGTCCAACGGTCCCGGCGACCCCGCCACCGCCGACCCGCAGGTCAAGCTGCTCCGCTCTGTCCTGGACGCGAGAATCCCATACTTCGGGATCTGCTTCGGCAACCAGATCCTTGGCCGCGCGCTCGGCTTCGGCACCTACAAGCTCCGCTACGGCCACCGCGGCATCAACCAGCCCGTGATGGACCGCCGCACCGGCAAGGTGGAGATCACCTCCCAGAACCATGGCTTCGCCGTCGATGCCCCGCTGGACGGCGCCACCCAGGCCCCTGAAGAGCGTTACGGCCGGGTTGAGGTCAGCCACATCAGCCTGAACGACGACGTCGTGGAAGGCCTCGCCTGCCTCGACATCCCCGCCTTCTCGGTCCAGTACCACCCCGAAGCCGCCGCCGGCCCGCACGACGCCGCCTACCTGTTCGACCGCTTTATCGACCTGATGGCGGAAACCAAAGCAAAAACCGACGGCGCAAAGAACACCACCGACTCCAAGACTGAGGACAAGAAGTAATGCCGAAACGTACAGATCTCAAGAGCGTCCTCGTCATTGGTTCCGGCCCCATCGTCATTGGCCAGGCCGCTGAGTTCGATTACTCCGGCACCCAGGCACTGCGTGTCCTGAAAGAGGAGGGCCTCCGGGTCATCCTGGTGAACTCCAACCCGGCCACCATCATGACGGACCCCGAGTTTGCCGACGCCACGTACATCGAGCCCATCACCCCCGAGGTGGTGGAGAAGATCATCGCCAAGGAACGGCCGGACGCCATCCTGCCCACCCTGGGTGGCCAGACCGCGCTGAACACCGCCATCGCGCTGGACAAGAACGGTGTGCTGGAAAAGTACAACGTGGAGCTCATCGGCGCCAACATCGCCGCCATCGAGCTCGGGGAGGACCGCGAAAAGTTCAAGGGCGTGGTGGAACGCTGCGGCGCCGAATCGGCCCGCAGCCACATCATCCACACCATCGACGAGGCACTCAAGGCGGCCGAGGACCTCGGCTACCCCATGGTGGTCCGTCCCTCCTTCACCATGGGCGGCCTCGGCTCCGGCCTGGCCTATGACGAAGGCGACCTCCGCCGGATCGTCGGCCAGGGCCTGCAGTACAGCCCCACGTCCGAGGTGCTGCTCGAAGAGAGCATCCTCGGCTGGAAGGAGTACGAGCTCGAGATGATGCGGGACAAGAACGACAACGTGGTGGTTGTCTGTTCCATCGAGAACTTCGATCCCGTAGGCGTCCACACCGGCGACTCCATCACCGTGGCCCCCGCGCTGACCCTCACCGACCGCGAATACCAGCGGCTGCGTGACATCTCCATCGCCGTCATCCGCGAAGTGGGCGTAGACACCGGCGGCTGCAACATCCAGTTCGCCGTCGAGCCCGACACCGGCCGTGTTGTGGTCATCGAAATGAACCCGCGCGTTTCCCGCTCCTCTGCGCTGGCCTCGAAGGCCACGGGGTTTGCGATTGCCAAGATCGCCACCAAGCTCTCCCTCGGCTACACGCTGGATGAGATCCCGAACGACATCACTCAGAAGACCCCCGCGTCCTTCGAGCCCACCCTGGACTACGTCGTGGTCAAGGTCCCGCGTTTCGCCTTCGAGAAGTTCCCGGCGGCAGACGACACCCTGACAACCACCATGAAGTCGGTCGGCGAAGCGATGGCCATGGGCCGCAACTTCACCGAAGCCCTGCAGAAGGCACTGCGCTCCCTCGAACAGAAGGGCTCGCAGCTGGACTTCAGCTCCGTCCCCGAATGGGAAGTCCCTGAGCTCATCGAGAAGGCCAAGCGCCCCACCACGGAGCGCCTCCACCAGGTCCAGCGCGCCATGCTGGGCGGTGCCACTGTGGAACAGCTCTTCGAAGCCACCAAGATCGATCCCTGGTACCTGGACCAGCTGCAGCTGCTCAACGAAATCTCGCACGAGATCCGCAAGGCCGGGGCCCTGACCGTGGAGATGCTCCAGCGCGCCAAGCGCCACGGCTTCTCGGACGAGCAGATCGGTGCCCTGACGCACAACTCCGAAGCCGTGGTCCGCGGTGTCCGCCAGGCCCTCGGCATCCGCCCGGTCTACAAGACTGTGGACACCTGCGCCGCCGAGTTCGCCGCGTACACCCCGTACCACTACTCGTCCTACGACGAGGAGGACGAGATTGCGCTGCACTCCAAGCCCTCCATCCTGATCCTGGGCTCCGGGCCCAACCGCATCGGGCAGGGCATCGAGTTCGACTACTCCTGCGTGCACGCCTCCATGGCGCTGCGCAAGGCCGGCTACGAGACCGTGATGGTTAACTGCAACCCGGAGACCGTCTCCACCGACTACGACGTCTCCACCCGCCTGTACTTCGAGCCGCTGACGCTAGAAGACGTCCTGGAGGTCATCGCCGCCGAAGAGCGCACCGGCGGCGTGATGGGCGTGTTTGTCCAGCTGGGCGGCCAGACCCCGCTGAAGCTGGCGCAGCAGCTTGCCGACGCCGGCGTCCCCATCCTGGGCACGTCCCCGGAAGCGATCGACCTCGCCGAGCACCGCGGCGAATTCTCCCGCGTCCTGGACAACGCCGGCCTGATTGCTCCGAAGAACGGCACCGCCGTGTCCTTCGAAGACGCCAAGAAGATCGCCGACGAAATCGGCTACCCGGTCCTGGTCCGTCCGTCCTACGTTCTTGGCGGCCGCGGCATGGAGATCGTCTACGACGAGCCCAACCTCTCCCGCTACATCGCGAACGCCACCGAAATCACCCCGGACCACCCGGTCCTGATCGACCGGTTCCTGGAAGACGCCGTCGAAATCGACGTCGACGCACTCTTCGACGGCACGGACATGTACCTCGGCGGCATCATGGAGCACATCGAGGAAGCCGGTATCCACTCCGGTGACTCCGCCTGCGTGCTGCCCCCGATCACCTTGGGCAACAACGTGATCGAGCGTGTCCGGACGGCAACCCGCGCCATCGCCGAGGGTGTGGGCGTGCGTGGCCTGATCAACATCCAGTTCGCGCTGGCCTCGGACGTGCTCTACGTCCTGGAAGCGAACCCGCGTGCTTCCCGGACCGTGCCGTTCGTCTCCAAGGCCACCGGCGTACAGATGGCCAAGGCCGCTGCCCTGATCGGCACCGGCGTCACCATCAACCAGCTGCGCACCGCGTACAAGATGCTGCCGGAGACCGGCGACGGCTCCACACTGCCGCTGGACGCTCCCGTCTCGGTCAAGGAAGCCGTGCTGCCGTTCAGCCGCTTCCGCACGCCTGAGGGCAAGGTGGTGGATTCGCTGCTCGGCCCTGAGATGCGTTCCACCGGTGAAGTCATGGGCATCGACAAGCACTTCGACACCGCTTTCGCCAAGAGCCAGGCAGCCGCAAACAACGCGCTGCCCACTGAGGGCAAGATCTTTGTCTCCGTGGCCAACCGGGACAAGCGTGCGGTCATCATGGCCATCAAGCGACTTTCGGATCTTGGCTTCGAGATTGTCTCCACCGGCGGCACCGCCGATGTCCTGCGCCGCAACGGCATCCAGGCCAGCACGGTCCGCAAGGTCGCCGAAGGCAGCAGCGCCGAAGGCGAGGGCACCATCGCGGACCTGGTGATCGCCGGCGAGATCGACATGGTGTTCAACACGCCCTCCGGCGGGGAAGCACGCAGCGACGGCTATGCCCTGCGCGCCGCGGCGACGTCCATCGGCATTCCCTGCATCACCACGGTGGCCGAGATCAACGCAGCGGTGCAGGCCATCGAGGCCATGCGCACGTACGAGTGGTCAGTGACCAGCCTTCAGGAGCACGCGGCCGCGCTGATCGCGTCCACGGCCGCTGCGCAGTCCGCCGCACAGTCCGCTGCGCAGGTAACGCAGAATGCCTGAGCACGGCTTCACACCGGCAGCTGCCCCCGGCCGGGAGTCCTTCGGCTCCCGGCTGGGGGCAGCCATGGCTGCCCGCGGCCCGCTCTGTGTGGGCATTGACCCGCACCCCGCACTGCTGAAGAGCTGGGGACTGGACGACGACGCCGCCGGGCTGCGGCGGTTTTCGCTGACCGTCCTGGAGGCGGTGGGTTCGCTCGCTGCCGCGGTCAAGCCGCAGGTGGCGCTCTACGAGCGCCACGGATCCGCCGGGATGGCCGTCCTTGAGGAACTCCTTGCCGAGGCCCGGGACGCATCGGTGCTCACCATTGCCGACGCCAAGCGCGGAGACATTGGCTCCACGATGGCCGCCTACGCGGATGCGTGGCTCCGGGACAGCTCGCCGCTGGCCGCCGACTCGGTGACACTCAGCCCGTACCTGGGCTTTGAGTCACTCCGCCCGGCCCTGGACCTGGCAGCGGAGTCCGGCCGGGGTGTGTTTGTCCTGGCCTTGACCTCCAACCCGGAGGGCGCCTCCGTCCAGCACGTTGGCGGCAGCGATTCCGTGGCGCGCCGGATCACGGAAGCGGCCGCAGCAGAAAACGGCCGGTACGAAGGGTCCCTGGGCTCGGTGGGACTGGTAGTTGGCGCAACAGTGGGCTCTGCATTGACTGACCTGCATTTGGACCTGGAAGCCGTCCGCGGCCCCATCCTGGCGCCGGGGCTGGGCGCACAGGGGGCAACCCCGGCCGACCTTCGCCGAACGTTCGGCGCTGCGTACCCGCAGGTACTGGGAACATCGAGCCGGGACATCCTGGCCGCCGGTCCCGGTGTCCGGGGCCTCCAGAGTGCGGCGCGGCGGACCCTGGATGGGCTTCGCGCGGGCTGACCTGCGGTTGTGCTGCTTGACGCCCTCCCCGTTATTGCCGTGGTCCATTGATTCAAAGGGCACCAAAGGGTAGTTTCAGGACATGTCCAACGGCGGCCGCCTTGGACGCATCTGAACTCCCCGGGGGTGTCCGCCATGAGCCTGCGACCCTTATCCGCGTCAGAACGCGCTGATGCCTTGCAGAAGGCTGCTGCGGCCCGGGCAGCCCGTGCCGCAGTCAAGGAGCGGCTCAAGAACGGCGAGACCTCAGCGGCGGACATCATCAGCTCGGCAGCCACGGACGATGCCCTGGCCCGGATGCGGGTGGCCGAACTGTTGGAGGCCCTGCCCGGCATCGGCAAAGTCAGGGCAGCGGCAATCATGGAACAGCTGGGGATCGCGGCGTCCCGGCGGGTCCGGGGCCTGGGCATCCACCAACGCCAGGCGCTGGTAGATTTTATAGACGAGAAGTAGGGCGAACCACTCTTCGCCGATTCATACACCGCCGCAAAGGAATACGTGAGCAAGAAACCGGGACTGACAGTCCTCGCTGGTCCGACGGCTGTTGGCAAAGGCACCGTGTCCACCTACATCCGGGATAACTACCCCGAAGTCTGGCTTTCCGTATCAGCCACCACGCGCGCTCCGCGCCCCGGTGAGCAGGACGGGGTCCATTACTTCTTCAAGTCCAAGGAAGAGTTTGAAGCCCTCGTGGCGGCGGGCGAACTGCTGGAGTGGGCCGTGGTCCACGGCGAGAACACGTACGGCACACTCAAGAGCACGGTGAACCAGGCCATTGCGGATGGAAAGTCCGTGCTGCTGGAAATAGACCTGCAAGGTGCCCGCCAGGTCAAAGCGGCCGTTCCGGACGCGCAGTTCGTCTTCCTGGCGCCACCCACGTGGGATGAAATGGTGCGCCGGCTTGTGGGCCGCGGCACCGAAAGTGCCGACGAGCAGCAGCGACGCCTGGAAACCGCTAAACTGGAACTTGCCGCTGAGCCGGAGTTTGACTACACCGTTATTAACGATGACATTCGCCGGGCAGCGGACGAGCTTGTTTCACTCATGGGGCTGACCCCGCACCCGCACCAGTAGCCGGTCCGGGCCAGCCCGTTAGAATTTGGAGAATTCGTGTCCACGAACCTTGAAGGCATCATCAACCCGCCGATCGACTCACTGCTGGAGGCAGCTGATTCCAAGTACGGCCTGGTGATCTTCGGCGCCAAGCGTGCACGTCAGATCAACGCTTACTACGCGCAGCTGCACGAGGGCCTGTTCGAGTACGTTGGCCCCCTGGTCGACACCAAGCTGAACGAGAAGTCGCTGTCCATCGCCCTGCGCGAGATCAACGAAGGCAAGCTCGTTTCCACGCCGATCGAAGCTGCAGAGTAAGCAAGACTGCCTGTTGACGGAGGTCACGTGCGCATAGTCCTCGGAGTCGGGGGAGGGATTGCGGCCTACAAGGTCGCATCGCTCCTCCGGCTTTTTACTGAAGCCGGCCACAACGTCACGGTGATTCCCACCGAGGCGGCCACCCGCTTTGTGGGTGTCGCAACGTGGGAGGCTCTGTCCGGCAACCCGGTCAGCAATAGCGTCTTCGACGACGTCCACCAGGTCAACCACGTCCGGCTCGGCCATGAAGCGGACCTGATCGTGGTGGCACCGGCAACGGCTGACCTGCTGGCCCGCGCTGCAACCGGGCAGGCCAATGACCTCCTCACCAACACGCTCCTCATGGCGGGCGGACCAGTCCTTTTCGCGCCGGCAATGCATACCGAAATGTGGCAGCACGCCGCCACCCGCGCCAACGTTGAAACCCTGCGGAGCAGGGGCGTCGCCGTCCTGGAACCGGCCAGCGGCCGGCTCACCGGTACGGATTCCGGTCCCGGCCGCCTGCCCGAGCCGGAGGCCATCTTCGACGCCGCCATGGCCCTTGCCCATGGCCAGGCCGATTACCAGCTGCCACTGGCGGGCAGGACAGTGACCATCAGCGCCGGCGGCACCAGGGAACCCCTGGATCCTGTCCGGTTCCTCGGCAACCGCTCCTCAGGCAAGCAGGGCGTCGCACTGGCCGTAGCGGCCCGCAACGCCGGTGCCACCGTGCGGCTCATCGCCGCCCACATGGATGTACCGGCCCCGGCCGGCGTCGACGTGATCAGGGTCGAAACGGCCCTGCAGCTTCGCGAAGCCGCGCTGGCAGCGGCTGCCGGTTCCGACGTCGTAATCATGGCTGCCGCGGTGGCGGACTTCCGCCCGGCGGAGATCTCCGGCACAAAAATCAAAAAACGCGATGACACTGCGGACCCGGTCATTACCTTGGTCCGCAACCCGGACATCCTGCAGGAGCTGGTGGAGGCGCGCAACGCCCCGGAAAACCAGGCAGCCCGGCGCAGCCAGCTGATTGTGGGTTTTGCGGCGGAAACCGGTGACGGGCAGGGAGATGTCCTGGCCTATGCCGAGGCGAAGCTGAAGCGTAAAGGCTGTGACCTCCTGGTGGTCAACCATGTGGGCACAGACAAGGTTTTTGGCCAGGACACCAACTCGGTAGTCATCCTTGCCCGCTCGGGCGCCGAAGCACAACAGGCGGCCGGCTCCAAAGCGGAGGTCTCGGCCGCCGTGATCGCGAGGGTCAGCCAGGAGCTGGCCCACGTTTCACCCCGCGCCTGACCGGACAGCCATGCCACGTTTCCTTAGCACGGGGACACACGCCGCCGGACGCCCGGTTCCCAACCAGTAAGGTAGTTGAGTGACTTTACCGCTGCACATTCCCCACACCCACGGGGCCACGCCCTCCGCCCTCCGGCTCTTCACGTCCGAGTCCGTGACCGAGGGCCATCCGGACAAGATCTGCGATCAGATCAGTGACGCCATCCTCGACGCCCTGCTGGCCGCCGATCCCGAGTCGCGCGTTGCCGTCGAGACCATGGCCACCACCGGCCTGGTCCATGTTGCCGGTGAGGTTACCACCGACGCCTACGTCGAAATTCCGCAGATTGTCCGCGAGACCATCCTCGGCATCGGCTACGATTCCTCGGCGAACGGCTTCGACGGCGCCCGGTGCGGTGTCTCCGTGTCCATCGGCCAGCAGTCCAACGACATCGCAGGCGGCGTCTTCAACTCCCTTGAAGCCCGCGAAGGCCGCCAGGAGGACGACTACGACCTCCAGGGCGCCGGCGACCAGGGCCTGATGTTCGGGTACGCAAGCGACGAAACCCCCTCGTACATGCCGACGCCGATCTGGCTGGCGCACCGCCTCTCCGAACGCCTCACCGAAGTGCGCAAGTCCGGTGAACTGTCCTACCTCCGTCCCGACGGCAAGACCCAGGTCACCGTCGGCTACGACAAAGACGTGCCTGTCTCCGTTGAGACGGTTGTCATTTCCAGCCAGCATGCCGAAGGCACCAGCCTGGACAGGCTGCGCGCCGACCTCGCCTCGTTCGTGATTGCGCCCGTGCTGGCCGCCGCCAACCTGGACATCTCCCGGGCAGCCAACATCCTCAACCCGGCCGGCGAGTTTGTCATCGGCGGACCCGTGGGTGACGCGGGGCTGACCGGCCGCAAGATCATCGTGGACACCTACGGCGGCATGGCCCGCCATGGCGGTGGCGCCTTCTCCGGCAAGGACCCGTCGAAGGTGGACCGTTCCGCGGCCTACGCGATGCGGTGGGTTGCGAAAAACGTGGTGGCTGCCGGCCTGGCCAAGCGCGCCGAGATCCAGATCGCCTACGCGATCGGCCAGGCCCGCCCGGTGGGTACCTATGTGGAGACCTTCGGTACGGAAACTGTGGACCCCGCACGGATCAGTGCTGCCATCGCGGAAATCTTCGACCTCCGCCCGCGCGCCATCATCGACGCTTTGGACCTCAAGCGCCCCATCTACGCCAAGACTGCCGCCCACGGCCACTTCGGCCGCGACGATCCCGATTTCACCTGGGAGCGGCTGGACCGCGTGGACGACCTGAAGGCCTTCTTTAACGCGTAGGCTGCGCTGTTATGGCCTCTCGTGAGACTGCCCTTCCCGGCTTAGCCCAGCCGTCGCTGCTGCAGGGGTTTCCGTCCGCCGCCCGATCGGACGGACCCCTGCTGGCCGCGCACCTTCCGGTTGCCAGGGTCATCGTCGAGACGCCCCTGCCGCACCTTGACCGGCCGTTTGACTACAGTGTGCCCGCCGACCTCGATCAGGCTGCGCAGGCGGGTGTCCGCGTCAAGGTCCGGTTCAGTGGCCAGGAACTCAGCGGCTTCATTATTGAACGCACCGCAGAGTCCGACGCCGGCCACACCCTGGTGCCGCTGCAGAAAGTGATTTCCCCGGTCGCCGTCCTCACGCCCGCCGTACGGGATCTGGTGTCCGCTGTTGCGGCCCGGTACGCCGGAACGGTCAGCGACGTCCTGCGCGTTGCCGTGCCGCCGAGGATGGCACGGCTGGAGAAGGACTTCCTCGCCGGTGCTGCGCCGTACGGTGCCGTGCCTTACGGCGCTGCGGAAAACGCATCCGAAGCAACCGCCGCACCGGAAGCATCAGCAGTATCCGCTGGCCCCGCCGCCGATGCCCCGCCCGCCACTGGCTGGACGGGCTACCGCAACGGGCCCGCCTTTGTCCGCCACCTGCGGGAGGGCGGATCCCCGCGGGCAGTCTTCAACCCTCTCCAGGGGTACGGTCCCGGCGCCTGGCCGCGGCTGATCGCGGAGGCAGTGGCCGCGGTGCGTGCCTCCGGCCGCGGCGCCGTGGTGGTGGTGCCCGACTACCGCGATCTCAACCAACTCGAACAGGCACTCCTCGAGGTGCTGCCCGAAACTGACATCGCGCGCCTGACCGCAGACGACGGACCAACTCCCCGCTACCGGAATTTCCTGCGCCTGCTGGCCGGATCCGCGCGGGTGGCTATCGGAACCCGGTCCGCAGCGTTCGCTCCCGTCCGGGACCTCGGCCTTGTGGCCTGCTGGGATGACGGCAACGACCTGCACATTGAACAGCGGGCCCCGTACGCCCACGCCCGGGAGGTACTCCTGCTGCGCGCTGACCAGGACGGCACGGCCTGCCTGATGGCAGGTCACGCACGGAGCACCGAACTGCAGCGGCTGGTGGAGGCTGGATGGGCAATGCCCGTCGAGGCGGAGCGGACCATCGTCCGCCGGACGGTTCCGCGCGTCCTGAACACCGCCGACAGTTTTGAACAGGAACGCGACCCGCTGGCCCTTGTGGCGCGTCTTCCCGGCGCCGCCTGGCGGGCCGCCAAGGACGGCCTGGAACGCGGGCCGGTGCTGGTCCAGGTGGCCAGGGCCGGCTATGCGCCCTCGCTGGTGTGTGAGACGTGCCGCGAGCCTTCGCGCTGCCAGTCCTGCCAAGGGCCACTGGCCCTGGCCGGCGCCACTGGGAGCTCGGCCATCCCGCAGTGCCGCTGGTGTTCAACCCCGGCTCCGGCCTGGCAGTGCCCGCACTGCTCGGGGCGCAGGCTGCGAAAAGGCGCTACCGGAGTCCTGCGGACCGCCGAGGAACTGGGCCGTGCGTTCCCGGGAAAGCCTGTCATCACATCCTCCGGCGACCATGTCAAGGCCGCTGTCGGCAGCGCCGGTGCGCTGGTGGTGGCCACCGTAGGAGCCGAGCCCGTCGCCGAGGGCGGCTACGCTGCTGCGCTGCTGCTCGACGGCGACTCGCTGCTGCGCCGGGAGAACCTCCGGGCCGGCGAGGACACCGTCCGCCGCTGGTTCAACGCCGCAGCGCTGGTCCGTCCGGCATCCGACGGTGGCCTGGTGGTCATCACGGCAACGGAGAGCGCAGCCGTGGGTGCGCTGCTGCGGTGGGACCCGGCCGGGTACGCCAGGCGTGAGCTAGAGCTCCGGATGGAACTCCAGCTGCCGCCTGCTGTCCGGATTGCTTCCGTAACGGGCCCGCGGACCGCCGTCGCGCATTTCACTGCGGCGGTGCAAAAGCAGCTGGCCGGGTCCGGCGTGACGCTGCGGAGTGTCGGTCCGGCACCGGTGATCCTCGTCGGCCCTGCGGCGGCTCTGCAGGGTGACGACGTCCGCACCCTGCTGTTCTTTCCCTACGGCCAGGCCGGGACGGTAACGCGTGTACTGCGCGCCACAAAGGCTGCCGCGGCCGCCAAGAGGAGCGACGAACCGGTGCAGGTCCGGCTCGACGGCGTGGACGTCCTTTAGCGCGGAAGCTTGCGGGGTGAACGGGTGGCCACAATGTCGTGGGCCACGTCAACGAGCTGACGGGCCGACTCGTCCCAGCTGAACTCCGCCGCGCGGGCCACGGAACGGCGTGACACGTCCTGCCAGTGCTCTTCATCCCGCAGGGTCTTGACGGCGGCTGCGAAGTCCGTGGCGGAGCCGGGCTCAACGTAGGAGGCCGCGTCGCCGCCGACTTCCCGAAAAATCGGGATATCGCTGGCGATCACGGGTGTGCCCAAGGACATGGCCTCCACCAGGGGCAGCCCGTACCCTTCGGCGCGGGAGAGGCTCACCAAGGCGGTGGCGCGCTTGAGCAGGACAGCGTATTCGTCGTCAGTAACACCGTTGTGGAAGACCACCTTGGCGCCGGCGGGAACCATGATTTCCAGCTGGGCCCGCCGTTCAGGCGTGATCCTGCTCAGCAGGTGCAGGGTGAAGTCGGGCAGTCCGGCCATGCCGGCCACCATGGTCTCCACGTTTTTGTAGGGCATAAACGAACCCATGTACACGAGCGAATGGTCCGCCCCGGCCGCAGGATCACGAGGGTCCTGCGCTGGCTGGGGAGCATTGCTGATGATCCGCACGGGCCGCTTCGTCAGCCGGTATTTGGTCATCAGCGCTTCAGTGGTGCGGCTGATGGTGGCCACGGTGTCTGCGCGGTTAAGCAGGAGGCGCTGGGGCCAGAAGGCCTTGTGGTACAGCCGCCACAGCACCCGCACCGGTGCCGGAAGGAAGCCCGGGGGAGCGGGGTGCTCATAGTAGATGAGGTCGTGCAGGGTCAGCACCAGGCCGTACCGGCGTCCCCAGCTGCCCATGGTCTGCATGGGGCAGACCACCACATCCGCGCCGAGGGGATTGATTTTGCGTGCCACAAACAGCTCCAGCGGAGACAGCGGGCTGTTGATCAGCGTGTACGGAACGTCGGGGAGCAGGGGCAGCTGCCGCGTATCGCTGATCAGCATGGAGACGTCGGCAAGCTTGGCCGCCGCGGCAATCAGGCTGGCCCCGTAGCGGCTGATGCCGTCGTGGTGGTCAAGCCTGGTGAACCGTGCATCGATGACAATCTTCACGCGGGGTGGTCCTTAAGGAAGCTGCGGATGAAACCGGCGGCCGGTCCCGGCGTCTCGTAGTGAATGAGATGGCCGACGCCGGGAATGACTTTGAGGACCCCGTCCGGGAGGAGCGTGGCAAGGTGGTGCTGGTCCGGGAGGGTGGCAATTTCGTCTTTTTCCCCGGCCACCAGCAGGACGGGCAGCGTGAGCTTCGCTGCGACTTCAGCGACGTGGCCGCTGACAGAGGCCGTAAATGACTCAAGCAGGCTGTCCCGGTCCGCAAATGCGCTGAAGTAGGAGTGGTGCTGGCCATGGATGAACCGGCGCAGGTCCTTGTCGCCGGTCTTGGCCATGGCCTCGCTCATGACCCGGACAATCAGCGGGCTGCGCAGCAGCGCCAGCCCCAGTGTGCGGGGCAGGCGGGCAGCCAGCCGGTAATAGAGCACGGCGAGCTTGGTCATGATGCCCTTGGGGCCTTCCAGGGCCGGCGCGGCGATTGGATTGATGAGGATCAGCGGCGTGACCGTCCCGGGATGGGCAGCCACGAAGTGGGCGGCGACGATTGAGCCAAAGGAATGCCCCAGCAGGACGGTTTCGGGTCCCAGCCCCAGTGCAGCCATGAACCTGCTGATGAACGCGCCGTACTGTTCCACCGAATGTTCAACGGCCGCGAACGCGGCGGAGCTGCCGAAGCCCGGAAGGTCGGGCATGATGATGCGCATTTCCGGCAGCCGGTCAGCCACGCGGAGCAGGCCGTGGTGGTCGCCACGGAATCCATGGATGACAAGGATGGTGCGGGTGTCGTCGGTGGCCTGCACTGGTTCGTAGGTCCAGTAGGCCACGGTGCTGCCGTTAAGTTCGATCTCGGCGGCCCGGGTCCGGGCTGCCAGCCCGGCACTGAAGTAGGACGGCGCGTCGGATGGCCGGTGGGCAGTTGTTTTCATGACCCTCGGTCCTAGTTGACGTTGTCAGGGTGGGAGCCGGTGCGCTGCCCGCGGTCAAGTTCAGCCAAAGCTGCCATGTCGCGGTCTGACAGGGCAAAGCCGAAGACGTCCAGGTTTTCCCGGATCCGGGCCTCGGAGCTTGCTTTGGGGATGGCGATGTTCCCGAGCTGGATGTGCCATCGAAGGATGATCTGGGCAGCTGTCCTGCGGTGTTCAGCCGCCAGGGCCAGCACCACGGGATCTGCCAGCACCTGCCCGCGGCCCAGCGGGCTCCAGGCTTCCGTCAGGATCCCCAGGCTGTGGTGCTTTTCCCTGAGTTCCGCCTGCTGCAGCCAGGGGTGCAGTTCAATCTGGTTTACCGCCGGCACCACTTCAGCGCTCTCGAGCAGCCGGTCCAGGTGCACCGGCTGGAAGTTGCAGACCCCGATGGCCCGGACCTTCCCTTCACGGTAAAGCGTTTCCATGGCCCTGTACGTCTCGGCGAAAAGACCCCGCCGGGCGCAGGGCCAATGGATCAGGTACATGTCCACGTAATCCAGGCCCAGGTTGATCATGGAGGTGTCAAAGGCCCGGAGCGTGGCGTCGTACCCGTGGTCATCGTTCCAGACCTTGGTGGTGACAAAGACGTCCTCACGCCGGAGCCCCGGCGAGGCTTCCCCGGAACCTCCGCTGCCGCCGTCGGCATCAATCGCCGCGCCCAGTGCTTTCGCCACACCGCTTTCGTTGCCGTACATCGCGGCGGTGTCGAGATGGCGGTAGCCGGTGCCCAGGGCAATGGCCACCAGCGATGACGCGTCGTGGGCCGGAACCTTGTAGAGCCCGTAACCCAACTGGTCGATCAGCACGCCGTTGTTGAGACTGAGGCGGGGAGAGGGTTTCATACGACTGACTTTACCCATTCGATGACAAGACCCCGCCGAAACCCACCAGTCGGCGCGCTGTGGCTTCGTCCAGGATCAGGTCCGTGGCGAGGCCTGCGGAGAGTGCACCACGGAGCCCGTTGATCTTCGATGCCCCGGACACAACGCAGATCCGGCGCCGGACCTGCCGCAGCTCCGAGAGTGCCGGTCCTGTTGAGCGTTCGTTGAGCACAATGCCGTGGGAGGATCCGTCGCGCCGGAAGAACACGGTGGCAACATCGCCCACCACATCCGAACTGGCCAGCATCCGAAGGTCGTTTTCGTCCAGGTAGCCGCCGGCGTATACGTGGCTGGGGTAGTCGGCTTCAACGGAACCAACCCCGAAAATGGCGATGCTCATCCGGGCCTGCAGGGCAAGGATGCGCTGCACGCTGCGCTCATTCCACATGGCGGTCTTGGTGGCGGCGTGGTCAAAAAAAGCCGGCACGGGGAACTGTTCCACCCGGGCGCCATAGGCACTGCCAAAGCGGCGCATGATGTCGCTGGCGTATGTAATGCCAGTGGTGTGCATGTTTCCGGCTCCGTTCAGCTGGACCACCACCGTGTCATGGGTGATCTTCCGTGTCAGGTGCCTGCTGACGGCGCTAAGCGTGGACCCCCAGGCGACGCCGATGATCGCGTTGGAGTCGACGAGCGGGCCGATGGTGCGCGCGGCCTGCAGGGCCACCCGGTCCAGGGTTTCGGCCTCGTTGAGGGATTCAAGCACCGGGACAACGTGGACGTCCACGTTGTACTCCCTGCGGATGATGCTCTCCAGCTCGGGGCCCGTGTCCAGGGGGTTGCGGATCTGGATCTGGACAAGGCCTGTGTCGCGGGCGGCGGAAAGGAGCCTGGAAACAGTGGACCGGGACGTTCGGAGCTCCCTGGCGATCGCATCCATGGTCAGGTCCTGCAGGTAATACATCTGTGCAGCCCGGAGCGCATCCGAGTGGCGTGAGAGCGTCATATCGCTTCCATTCTGCACGTTTGTGCATAGAGCTTGACTCCATTTTCCATTAGTCCAAACAATAGTTGAAGAAGGGCGGCTGACCTGCGAAGGTAGCCCCAAGGACTAAACCCAAGGAGCAGTTTTTGGGACCCAGGAACTTATTCGGCCACGGTGGAGCCATGCCGTCTCCCGCCAAAAATGCACGAGCCTCGCTGGAGGCACTCCGGGAGCGGCCGCACGCTAAAGTGCTGATCATCGGCGGCGGTATTAACGGCGTCGGCACGTTCCGGGACCTGGCCCTGCAGGGTGTGGATGTTGCCCTGGTTGAGCGCGGCGACTACTGCCAAGGTGCCAGCGGCGCCTCGTCCCACATGATCCACGGCGGCATCCGCTACCTCGAGAACGGTGAATTCCGCCTGGTCCAGGAATCGGTGGTGGAGCGTAACCGGCTCCTGCGGATTGCCCCCCACTACGTCAAGCCGCTCCAGACCACCATCCCCATCTTCAGCACCTTCTCCGGTGTACTTTCGGCACCCGTGCGGTTCCTGACCCACAAACAGGGCAAGCCGAAGGAACGCGGCGCTTTCCTGATCAAGCTGGGGCTCAGCCTGTACGACTCGTTTTCCCGCGACGGCGGCACCGTCCCGCGCCACCAGTTCCGCGGCCGGAAGCGTGCCCTGGCCGAACTCCCGCGCCTCCACCCCGGCATCAAGTACGCCGCAACCTACTTTGATGCCTCCGTGCACAATCCCGAGCGGCTCACCCTCGACGTGCTCCAGGACGGCGAAAAGGCCGGACAGTCCCGCGGTGTTTCCGCGCAGACCGGGGCGCGGGCCAGCAACTATGTGTCGCTCCAGTCCATGGTTCCGGGCACCGCCGGGGCTGCTGCCGGCAGCAGCCCCTCCGGCAGCACGGTCCGGCTCCGTGACGAACTCACCGGCGGCGTCTTTGATTTCACGGCGGACGTCATCGTCAACACCACCGGGGCGTGGGTGGACCTGACCAACCAGGCCATGGGCGCCGCGTCGACGTTCATGGGCGGCACCAAGGGATCGCACATCGTGCTGGACCACCCGGAACTTCTTGACGCGTGCCAGGGCCGGGAGATCTTCTTTGAACACACCGACGGCCGGATTGTCCTGATCTATCCCATGGGGGACCGGGTCCTCGTGGGCACCACCGACGTGGATGCCGACATGGGCGAAGACGCAGTGTGCACGGATGGGGAAATCGACTACTTCCTCGAACTCATTGGCCACGTCTTTCCGGACATCCCGGTAAAGCCTGAAGATATCGTCTACACGTTTTCGGGTGTCCGCCCGCTGCCGCGTCACGACGCAACCCAGCCCGGATTTGTCTCCCGGGACTACCGCATCGAGCGGCAGGACAGCGTCACAGGCGCCGTCGTACTCAGCCTGGTGGGCGGCAAGTGGACAACCTTCCGCGCCCTCGCCGAACACCTGACAGACAAGGTGCTGGCAGAGCTGGGTACCGAACGGACCGTATCGACGGCGTCGCTTGCCATCGGCGGCGGCGCCGGATTCCCCGCGGACCAGGCCGGGATCCAGAAATGGATCAAGGCCCACGTATCGGAGACCCGCGACGCCGCAAGGACTGAGGTCCTGCTGACGCGCTACGGCACCCGTGCCGGAGACGTCATCCGCTACCTGGACGGCGGTCCTGACCGGATGCTCTCCTCAACCCGTGAGCTCAGCGTCCGCGAACTGGAGTACATGGCCGGGCATGAGCAGATCGGACATCTTGTAGATGTCCTCATCCGACGTACGTCCCTTGCCTTTCGGGGGCTGGTCACGGGCGAGCTGCTCAACGAGGTGTGTGAGGTGCTCGCCGGTCCGCTGGGCTGGGACGCAGAAAAACGCTGGGCCGAAATCCGTCACGCCAGGGAGGTGCTAGAGCGGTTCCACCGCGTACAGATCCACAGCCTGGTTGCCTAGGCAGTTCCAGGCTGCAACCGGCACGCTAAAGCGCGTTCCGGTGAACGGTCCTTCAACCCGCGAGGGACCGCAACAGAAAACAAAAGGAGTCAATGATGTCTCTTGGAATTGTGTTTCTTTCCGAGGTGTTCGGAACGATGATGCTCACCCTGTTGGGTTGCGGCGTCGTAGCCAATGTGGCGCTAAAAGGCACCAAAGGTAACAGCGGCGGATTCCTGATGGTCACCTGGGGATGGGGTATTGCCGTCTTTGCGGGCGTTTTCGTCGCAGCCAAGTCCGGTGCGCACCTGAATCCCGCCGTGACCCTGGGGCTGCTGGTCAATGGCAAGGCGGAGTATGCACCGGGCGTACCCGTCGACGTGGCGTCTACGCTGACCTACTTTGGCGGCGAGATGCTGGGTGCCTTCCTGGGTGCAGTGGTGTGCTGGCTCGCCTATAAGCAGCACTTCGACGCCGAAGAGGCAGTCGCCAGCAAGCTCGCTGTGTTCTCCACCGGCCCCGCGATCCGCTCCACCCCGTGGAACCTGATCACCGAAATCATCGGCACGTTCGTCCTGGTGTTCGTGATCCTCACCTTTGGCGGGACACCCTCCGGCCTGGGGCCGCTCGCAGTAGCACTCCTGGTGGTCGGCATCGGCGTTTCCCTGGGCGGGCCTACCGGCTATGCCATCAACCCCGCCCGTGACCTCGGTCCGCGCATCGCCCACGCCCTGCTGCCCATCCGGGGCAAAGGTTCAAGCGACTGGGGCTACTCCTGGATCCCGGTCGTCGGCCCGCTCGTTGGCGGCGCCCTGGGCGGAATCGTTGCCAAGCTTGCTCCGATCATCATCACCGCCGCAGCCTGACCGTTCAGCAACCAAACCCTGCATACAGACAAGGACGTCACCATGAACCAGTACGTAATCGCCATCGACCAGGGCACCACCAGCTCACGCGCCATCATCTTCGACCACAGCGGCACCATCGTTTCGTCCGGCCAGATGGAGCACGAACAGATCTTCCCGCAGGCGGGCTGGGTGGAGCACAACCCCGCCGAGATCTGGAACAACACCCGGGAGGTCATCGGTTCAGCCCTCTCCAAGGCGAACCTGACGCGTCACGATATCGCCGCCGTCGGGATCACCAACCAGCGCGAAACCGCGGTGGTGTGGGATAAGACAACCGGCGAAGCCGTATACAACGCCATCGTGTGGCAGGACACCCGTACGCAGGGCATCGTGGACGAACTGGCGAAGGACGGCGGTCCGGAACGGTTCAAGCAGAAGGTGGGCCTTCCCCTGGCAACCTACTTCTCGGGAACAAAGATCAAGTGGATTCTGGACAACGTGGATGGTGCCAGGGCCAAGGCAGAGGCCGGTGACCTGGTCTTCGGCAATACGGACTCCTGGGTCCTCTGGAACCTGACCGGCGGCGTGGACGGCGGAGTGCACGTGACGGACGTCACCAACGCTTCCCGAACCATGTTTATGGACCTCGAGACCCTGAGCTGGGACGAAGAGATCCTGGGGATCTTCGGAGTTCCGCTGAGCATGATGCCGGCCATCAAGTCCTCCTCCGAGGTCTACGGCACCGTGCACACATCCCAATTGCTGCGCGAAGTGCCGGTAGCCGGCATCCTCGGTGACCAGCAGGCTGCGACGTTCGGCCAGGCGGCCTTCGAAGCCGGTGAGGCTAAAAACACGTACGGGACCGGCTGCTTCCTGATCTTCAACACGGGCGAAGAGATCATCCACTCGAAGAACGGCCTGCTCACCACCGTGGGGTACAAGCTCGGGGACGCACCGACGCACTATGCGCTGGAAGGCTCCATCGCGGTCACCGGTTCCCTGATCCAGTGGCTGCGCGACAACCTTGGCCTGATCAGCAGCGCCCCGGAAGTGGAGACCCTGGCGGCTTCCGTCAAGGACAACGGCGGTGTCTACATCGTTCCGGCATTCTCGGGGCTCTTCGCGCCGTACTGGCGTTCGGATGCCCGAGGCGCCATTGTGGGCCTCACCCGGTTCGTCAACAAGAACCACATTGCCCGCGCCGCGCTTGAGGCCACGGCCTTCCAGACCCGCGAGGTGCTCGACGCCGTCAACGCGGACTCCGGCGTGCCGCTTACAGAGTTGAAGGTCGACGGCGGCATGGTGGCCAACGATGCGCTGATGCAGTTCCAGGCTGACATCCTGGGCGTTCCGGTGATCCGGCCCAAGGTTGTGGAAACCACTGCCCTGGGTGCCGCCTACGCTGCGGGACTCGCCGTCGGGTTCTGGAAGGACCTCGGCGAGCTGTCGGCCAACTGGTCCGAGGACAAGCGCTGGGAACCGCAGCTTGACCAGGCCGAGCAGGACCGCCAGATGCGCCTGTGGAAGAAGGCCGTGACGAAGTCCATGGACTGGGTCGACGAGGACGTGAAGTAGACCCGGCGAGCCTATGTCTTCGCTGTTAAGGGGGCCCCGCCGCTTCGCGGACGCCCGAAGCCGCTCCCGGGCCCCCTTAACAGCTCGGCATGTCCGAGCCGGTCTATACAGCCGCTCGGGGCGACTTACGTTTAGGGGAAGGGGCGGGTGCGCTAAAGTGGTTGCATGCGTGCGATCCTTCTGCTTAGCTAGCCGCCCGGTATCCGGAAACAACCGGAATGCCGAGCGGCCGCCCCTCCATGGAGAGGGGCTTTTGTGTGTCCGGGCATGTTTGCCGGGCCGGCAGCAGAAGGGATCAGAGAAGTTGGGGCAGCACAGATGCCGCAACAGAACAGAAGAGGGCAGCAGTGAGCGTTCAGCCGGAGACAGAGACCGGAACAGCAGCAGTGGCGGCGGATACACCCGACGAGGGTGCCTACAGCTTCGCGGCGATGGAGGCAAAGTGGCCGCAGGTGTGGGAAGACCTCAAGGTCTTCACGCCCGCGGATGACGGTTCCCGCGAGCGCCGCTACGTGCTGGACATGTTTCCCTACCCCTCGGGTGACCTCCACATGGGCCACGCCGAGGCGTTCGCCATGGGCGACGTTGTGGCGCGCTACCTGCGGCAGCAGGGCTACGATGTCCTGCACCCGATCGGCTGGGACTCCTTCGGCCTGCCCGCCGAGAACGCGGCCATCAAGCGCAATGCCCACCCCAGTGAGTGGACGTACGCCAACATCGAGACGCAGGCGGCCTCCTTCAAGCGCTATGCCATCTCCGCGGACTGGTCCCGTCGGGTGCACACCTCGGACCCCGAGTACTACCGCTGGACCCAGTGGCTGTTCAAGCGCTTCTACGAACGTGGGCTGGCGTACCGTAAGGATTCCCCGGTCAACTGGTGTCCCAAGGACCAGACTGTGCTGGCCAACGAACAGGTTGTCAACGGCGCCTGCGAACGCTGCGGCACTCCGGTCACCAAGAAGTCCCTGAACCAGTGGTACTTCAAGATCACCGAGTACGCCGACCGGCTGCTCGATGACATGGACGAACTGCGCGGCCACTGGCCCGAGCGCGTCCTGGCCATGCAGAAGAACTGGATCGGCCGGTCCGAAGGTGCGCACGTCAACTTTGTGATCGAGGCCGACGGCGGCAAGCCCGCCAAGGACGTCACAGTCTTCACCGCCCGCCCGGACACCCTGTTCGGTGCAACGTTCTTCGTGGTGGCGGCCGACGCACCGATCGCCGTCGAACTCGTCACGGATGAGCACGCAGCCGCGCTGGACGCGTACCGCGAACAGGTCAAGGCGCTGACTGAGATCGAGCGCCAGTCCACCGAACGCGAAAAGACGGGCGTCTTCACCGGCCGCTACGCGGTCAACCCCCTGAACGGCGAGAAGCTGCCGGTCTGGGCCGCGGACTATGTCCTGGCCGACTACGGCACCGGGGCCATCATGGCCGTCCCGGCACACGACCAGCGGGACCTCGACTTCGCGAAGATGTTCGACCTGCCCGTCCGTGCGGTGCTGGACACCGGCGAAGAGGATCCCGCTGTTTCCGGCAAGGCGACGGCAGGGGAGGGGACCCTGATCAATTCGGGGGTCCTGGACGGCATGCCGAAAACCGAAGCCATCCCTGCCGCCATCGACATGCTGGAGAAGCAGGGCACGGGCGAGAAGTTCGTCAACTTCCGGCTCCGTGACTGGCTCCTGAGCCGCCAGCGGTTCTGGGGAACCCCCATCCCGATTATTCACTGCCCCGCCTGCGGCGAGGTTCCCGTCCCGGACGAGCAGCTGCCCGTGACGCTGCCGGCTGACCTGCGCGGCGAGGACCTGTCACCGAAGGGCACATCGCCGCTGGCTGCAGCCGAGGCCTGGGTCAACGTGGACTGCCCCAACTGCCACGGTCCGGCGAAGCGCGACACCGACACCATGGACACCTTCGTGGACTCGTCATGGTACTTCCTGCGGTTCGTCTCGCCGCAGTACACCGAGGGTCCCTTCGACCCGGACAAGATCAACGAGTGGATGCCGGTTGGCCAGTACGTGGGCGGCGTGGAGCACGCCATCCTGCACCTGCTCTATGCCCGGTTCTTCACCAAGGTGATCCATGACCTCGGCATGCTCGACGCCGACGAGCCCTTCAAGGCGCTGCTGAACCAGGGCCAGGTCCTCAACGGGGGCAAAGCCATGAGCAAGTCCCTCGGCAACGGCGTTGACCTCGGCGAGCAGCTGGACAAGTACGGCGTGGACGCGGTGCGGCTCACCATGATCTTCGCCTCCCCGCCGGAGGACGACGTCGACTGGGCGGACGTTTCGCCGTCGGGCTCCGCCAAGTTCCTTGCCCGCGCCTGGCGCCTCGCGCAGGATGTCACCAGCGAGCCCGGCGTTGACGCTGCGTCCGGTGACCGTGCTCTGCGGTCCGTCACACACCGCACCATCGCCGACGCCGCCGCGCTGCTGGACACCAACAAGTTCAACGTGGTGGTGGCCAAGCTGATGGAGCTGGTCAACGCAACCCGCAAAACTATCGATGCAGCCGCCGGCGCCGGCGGGGCCGATCCCGCCGTCCGCGAGGCAGCCGAGGCCGTAGCGGTGATCCTGAGCCTCTTCGCACCGTATACCGCGGAGGACATGTGGAACGTCCTGGGCCACCCGGCCTCCGTGGCGAACGCCGGCTGGCCGGCCCACGACGAAGCGCTGCTGGTCCAGGACACCGTCACCGCTGTGGTCCAGGTCCAGGGCAAGGTCCGTGACCGGCTCGAGGTCTCTCCGGACATCTCCGAGGACGAGCTGCGCGAACTGGCCCTGGCCAGCGAAAACGTTCAGCGTGCCCTGGATGGCCGCGGCATCCGCACGGTGATCGTGCGGGCGCCTAAACTGGTGAACATCGTCCCGGCCTGATATCAGGCAAGGGCTGCGCACCGGCCGCCGGATCCTTCCGGCGGCCGGCCTAAACCAGGAGGCCCCTTGCCCGACCGCGACGCCGCCGCTTGGCTCTGGCTCCGGGAGCGGCTCGCTGCCCTCCGCCCGGCCGCGCGCCCGGGTGCGCCCGCGGGCCCGCCCGCCGCGGTGGTCCGTACCGCAGTGGTGACCGATTCTGCGGCTGCGCTGCCGGCCGAGTGGGTTGCGGCCTGTGCCTCCGACGGCTTGCTGACCGTCATTCCGATGCCCGTCATGGTGGGCGAGGAAATCTACGGCGAGGGCGAAGACGACATCACCGAAACGATTGCGCTGGCCCTCGCCAGCGGCAAGTCGGTCAAAACGTCCCGCCCGTCACCTGGCCAGTTTGAGCACGCCTTCCTCGCCGCCGAGCGCCGGGGGTACGAGGCCGTTGTCTGCCTGCACATTTCCGGCGGCCTGTCCGGCACCGCGGACGCTGCCAGGCTCGCAGCGGAACGTGTGAAGATTCCGGTGGAAGTCATCGACTCCGGCACTGTGGGGATGGCGCTGGGGATGGGCGTCCAGAGCGCCGTCGAGGCTGCAGCCGCGGGGCTGGATGCAGCGGAGGTCAGCGACGCCGCGGCGGCCCGGCTCGCCCGCACGAAGGTCTATTTCTACGTTCCCAGCCTCGAGCAGCTGCGCCGGGGCGGACGGATCGGGGCTGCGGCCTCGCTGTTGGGCACAATGTTCGCCATCAAGCCCATCCTCGCCGTGGATGGCGGGAAAATTGTGCCGCTGGAAAAGGTCAGGTCAGCAGCGAAGGCCATCGCACGGCTTGAGGAGATCGCCGCCGCGGACGCGAAGGCCCGTCCCGACGGGCTGGTCCGCCTGGCCGTGCACCATTTCGGCAATCCGGCAGAGGCAGAAGCACTGGCTGGGCGGCTGGCCGCCGCCCTGCCCGGCTGTCCGCCGGCCCAGATCAGTTCACTGCCCGCCGTACTCGCCGCCCACGCGGGGCTTGGTGTGCTCGCGGTCATCGTGGGGGAGAGCGCACCTCCTCCAGTGGAACTCGAGACGCTTTCCACATAGGGCAGATCCTGCCTGTCACGGGTGGCTGTGGATCCATAGCGTTGGTTGCATGTCACGCCGGGACCCTGGAGCACGCCATGGGGCCCGGCATGCCCGGGAACGCCTGCAGTCCACCCTGGGAGAGGGGACGGGACTTCTGGCCGACTGCGGCGGGAAGGTCTTTGAGTACGACGGCGGCGCTCAGGATGGCGGCGCGGGTCCTGTTTCCGGATCCGGTGACCACAACGCGGCCGGTGCGGGCAGGGCAGGCCCGGCCCTCAGATTTCGGGTCGGCCTGCCCGTAGCCCTGCTGATCGCAGCCCTCGCGGTAGCGGCCGGCGCGTGGTTCTGGACGCAGGTGGCCGCCGGTCAACCCCACGTACTGCCACTCAGTGAGGTGACGGAGCAGGAAAGCGGGTCCTCCGTTGACGGGGAAACGCCGGGACAGGGAACAGACCGCGCAGGGCCGCCTGACATGCCCACGGAGAGTCCTCACGCCGGCACGGTCATCATCCATGTGGCCGGTGCCGTCGCCCTGCCCGGGGTGGTGCAGCTGCCCGCCGGAAGCCGGGTGCATCAGGCCATCGCCGAGGCGGGCGGGGGCACGCCCTCCGCGGACCTGAACCGCCTCAACCTCGCTGCTGTGCTGGAGGACGGGCAAAAGCTCTACGTACCGGTGCCGGGAGAGGACCTGCCGGCGGCCCCCGGCGGACCTGGCTCCGAGGCGGAGGATCCCGGCGGTGGCGCCGCCTCAGGCGGGGCCAAGGTCAATCTCAACACGGCCAGTGTCGAAGAACTGGACGCCCTGCCCAAAGTCGGACCCGTCCTTGCCCAACGGATCGTGGACTGGCGCAAGGAACACGGGCTCTTCAAATCCGTTGAGGAACTCGACGCCGTCGATGGGGTGGGACCCAAAATGCTCGAAACCCTTCTCCCTCTAGTGGGTATCTGAGATGGCCCGGCGCAGCCCGTGGAGCCGGTTTGTGGACTCAGCGGTGCGGGGGCCGGCAGCAGACGATCCGGCAGTTCAGGACCAGTCCACTCAGAGGCGGACGGGGCCCACACAGGGATCCGTGCCTGCCTCAGGAGCCTCCCAAAGGCAGCTCCCGGCTGCGGCATCCCGGCACCCGGCGGTCCGCCGGGAGAGTGCCAGGCTTGCAGATCAAGTCCGCAGGAAACTGCGCGGTAAAGAGCAGGCGGCCGCTCCTGCTGAAACGCCCCGTCGGCGCACCGACGTCCGGCTGGGGCTGCCCGCACTGCTTGTCTGGGGCGCGGCCGTGGCCGGGGTCTGGCTCACCCCGGCAATGCTGGCGGCGTTGTGCATGGTGTTGGTGGTCCTGGCCGTCGTGCTGCTGGCCCGGGCTGCACGCGGCAAGACTCTGCTGGCCCGCCGCAGGAGCTTCCTGATCACCGCGGCTGTGGCCCTGATGCTGGCCGCAGCTGCGGCAGCGCACTCAGCGGTCTCCTCCTCGCAGCGTCACGACGGACCCATTGCGGAAGCGGCCGCGGCCGGGAAATCGGTGGTGGCCATTGTGGAAATCACGGGTTCCCCTCGCGGCCTGACGCTCCCAGGACAGGCCGGGACGCCCGAACGGTGGTCGGTTGCGGCCCGGACGGAGGAAGTCACGCTCCACGGCAGCGTCATCCGCACCCGCGCTGACCTGGTAGTTATGGGCAGCAGCGGCTGGGAGAACGTCATTCCGGGGCAACTGGTCCGGACGGCCGGCAAGCTGAGGCCGCCCGAGCCAGGGCAGCAGGAGGCAGCCATCCTGGCAGCATCCATGGCACCGGGTGCCGCCGCCTCCGGAGATGCCGGCCGGGGTGCTGATGCCGCTACGGGGCCTGCCTGGCAGATGGCGGCCAAGGAGTTGCGCGGCCGGTACGTTGCCGCGGCAGGTTTCCTGGCGCCCGATCCCCGGGGCCTCCTGCCGGGGATGGTCACGGGCGACACATCGGCGCTGGACGAAGGGCTCAACGGGGCCATGAAAACGGTGGGGATGACGCACCTGACCGCGGTCAGCGGGGCCAATTGCAGCCTGGTTCTGGGCGCCCTGCTTATTGCCGCGCGTAGCCTCAGGCTACCCAGGCTCGTGGCGGGAGGACTGGCGTTGGGCGGTCTCGGGATGTTCGTAGTGCTCGTTGGACCTGATGCCAGTGTGCTGCGCGCTGCGCTCATGGGTTCCATCGCCATCGCCTCGCTGGCCGGTGGGCGGGCGGGACGCGGGTTGAGCTTCCTTTGCCTCGCAGTGATGGGCCTGCTGCTGATCGATCCTGGCCTTGCGATCAGCTTCGGTTTTCTGCTGTCCGTGCTCGCAACGCTGGGCATCATCGTCCTGGGCCCCCGGATGATGGAATGGACCCCTGCGATTGTGCCCCGCTGGGCAGCCGCCGCCTGGGCCGTGCCGCTCTCGGCGCAGCTGCTGTGCGGTCCTGTCATCGTGCTGCTGCAGCCGCAGTTCTCCACCTATTCCTTGCTGGCGAACATCGTAGCGGCGCCGCTGGTGGCGCCGGTGACGCTGCTTGGCACGGCGGCCGTGCCCTTGGTGCTGTGGATGCCTTGGCTGGCCACAGCACTGATAGCCGTCGCAGGAACGTTCAGCGCAGGCGTGGCAGGGGTTGCCCGGACGGCTGCGGCATTGCCAGGGGCGTCCCTGCCCTGGCCCGAGGGTCCGCTTGGCTTCCTCACGATGGTGCTGCTGTCGGCTCTGACCTTTGCCGGCGTCCTGGCGGCCGTCCGGCCGCGCAGGCTCGTGTGCCTGGTCCTGGCCTGGCACGGCCAGCTGGTTTCCCTGATTGAGACCCTGGAGGCGTTGCCCACGAAAACACTGCGCCACCGTGGCAGGTGAGCACTCAATTGGGCGGGCCCAATTCGCGGGTAGGAAAATTCAGTCCCTAGTCACGCTGCATCTGAATGGTGACCTCGTAGGAATCAGAGCCCTCCGGGGACTCGTTGATGCAGAGTGACTCTCCGCTTACCCCATCAAACTCTGCCTTGATGCAACCCACGTAGAGCCCTGTGTCCGGGCCGTCCAACCCGGACTTCATCCCGAACCTCTCTGCTGCCTCGTCGAGGCTGACCTTGTGGTCCACGGACCACCGCGCGGTCAAACGCAAGCACGATGTGTCGATGGAGAGGCATCCTGGATCGACGTTGGGGTTGCGACGGAAGACCTCAACCCAGTCATCCTCCGGTACGTTGTCAGCCCTGGCCATCAGTCCATTGGCCTTCTCCTTTTGGGAGCCGCCGCCACCGTTGATCTCCTGAGCGAGGGCCGAGCACCCTACGAATCCCAGAACGCAGAGCAGCGTCACGGCCAGTGCAATTCCACCGAGTATCCAGCCAAACCTGCTTTTCTTCTGCGGCGGAGGCCCCTGCCACCCGGGCTGTGGCGCTCCGTAGTAAGGCTGTGGCGGATACTGCCCCCGGGGAGAGTGGGGCGGAGTTCGATCCGGTGGCCGGGGCTGTTGGTACGGGTCCATTCCGTAGCCTCTCTGGTTGAATTAGTTGCGTCTCGTGCTGATGGCAAAACCACACGGGCAACTGCCCCTCTCCGGTTCCCCCACGGGGGAGTCTACGTGGACGGGTAACCTAGCCCGCCCGTTCTGCGGGACGGGAAGGAACGCGCCATTGCCGTTGCCTGGGTGGATCCGGTGTTCCTGTCCCGGAACGAGCGCAGAGAACGCCCTTCCCGGCGGCCGGGAAGGGCGTTCTCTGGGCACTGGAGCAGGTTTACGTGCTCAGCGGGTCTTGCCTCCGTTCCTCCGGTCAAGGTTACCGACGGCGGGCGGCGCATCCGGCGCGCCCGGTGCCGTGCTGAGGGCCGGCGTGGGATCAAGACCGGCCGGTTTCGCCGCGGTGAACAGCCATACGTCGAATAGCGGGTTCAGTTCCTGGCCGGAGATTTTTTCGGCGAGGGTAATGAAACCATCTGTGGTGACGCTGCCGCCGGCATTGAGTTGCGGCCACTCGCGCAGGATGCTGAAGAAATCCTCGTCGCCGACCGCCTGGCGCAGCGCGTGCAGGGTCATGGCGCCCCGGGCGTAGACCGCGGAGTCGAATAAAGCGTCGGGCCCGGGATCCCCGATCCTGACCTTCCAGAACGGGTGATCGGCCGGGATCGAGGCAAAGGAATCGAAGCTTGCCTGGGCCGTTTGCAGGTCCTCGTTTTCACTCCACAGCCATTCGGCAAAGGTGGCGAATCCCTCGTTGAGCCAGATATGCTGCCAGGCCTGCACGGAGACACTGTCACCGACCCACTGGTGCGCCAATTCGTGCACCACCACTGCATCGCCTTGCAGCCGGTCGTGGAAGAAGTCCATGGAATAGATAGGCCGCGTCTGGTTTTCCAAGGCGAAGCCCAGGCCCCGGAGGTCGTCGGCGGTCCCGCCGGCGTCCCGGAACGGATACCGGCCGAAGTAGCCTTCGAGGAATTCGATGATTTCCGGCTGCCTGTCGAATGAAGCCCGGACGTTTTCGCCGATTCCCGGGGGAGGCTCGGCCGTGACGATCCAGTCGTTCACGTTGCCGGGGCTGCCCGTCGGCTGACCGGGGACGGTCCAGCCGTCCAGGGTGTCGCCGTCGTCCTCGAAGGATGTGCTGCCCTCGCCCGTGGAGACCACCACGTCGTCGACAAACACGCCGGGATTCTGGGTGACGTCGTCACTGACGTAGCTGATGGAGACTTCGACGTTAGTGCCGGCAAAGCCGGCCAGGTCGGCCGTCCACTGTTCCCAGCCGTCGCTGGCGCCGCTGGCCGCCCGCCACACGCCGGAGCTGCCCGCCGCCGTGCAGCCGCCCGCGCTGTCGCCCGTCTGGTAGTGGGTCAGGAACGGATGCTGGATGTGCCACCGGGGGCAGGAAAGGCCTGTCACCGCGGAGGTGTGCCCGTTTGCATCGGGCAGGGTGGTCCAGTCCTCAGCGCCGGCGGTACGGGCCTCCACGAAGGTGAAATCCCAGTTGGGCTCTGTATCGCGGGCCAGCCAGAATGACAGCTGCGCCCCGCTGGCCGGTACGGCGATAGTACGTGTAAGCCGTTTGTAGGAATTGTCCGCTGCCTGGGACCATACGAAGTTTGTTCCGGTCCGCGGTTCCGCCACCGGGTCAAAGAGGTCAGGGTCCAGCGCATCAAGATAGTTAATGCGCCCGACCTGGTACTCACTGAAGTCCCACTGCCCCACACTGGCCGTGGCAAGATAGGACGCCATCGGTTCGCGCGCATCCCACGTCCAGGTGGTCAGGCCGTCCCGGGTCCGGTTGTCAACCAGGCGCCCGTTGGCCACCACTTCGAGACCTTCCGGGACCGATATCCGGAACGTGTACGAGGCTTTGTCCAGCGGATGGTCGTTGACCGGGAACCAGGTCGCTGCCACATGCGGCTGCCCGATGACCAGGGAGCCGTCGTCGGTGTGGAAGAAACCGGATTGCCCGAACAGGTCGGTGAGGGTTTCCGGAACGCCGTCGTAGCGTACCTCCGTAGTGAAGCGGCTGTTGTCCCTGATGCCCCGCTGCGGAGTAACGGTCAGTTCGCCGGCGTCTCGCGTGAATTGCGCCGAACGGTCGTTGACCGTCACGCCGCGGACCGTTAGGCCGTCCAGGTCAAGATTAAATGCCGAGAGGTCCTGCGTGGCTTTGGCGACGATGGTCGCCGTCCCGCCCAGGACGTCGGTCACCGGATCATAGCTGAGGTCCAGCACATATTCGTCGACGTCATAGCCGCCGTTGCCGTCCAGCGGAAAGTAGGGATCACCCAGCCCGGGCGCCCCTGGCCGGAAATCGGCTCCCCCCGGGATGGACCCTTCCTGGGCCGTATCCGGGGATGTTTCGGTGGCCGCGGCGGTGACAGGCAGCGAGGCAAAGCACAGCAGCAGTGCCGCAAGCGCGGCCGTGCGCCGGCGTCCGCCGGCGGCATGAGGGCCGGGTCCGGCGGCCGGGTGTTGGTGCGACATCGGCAATTCCTGCTTTCCTGAGTAGTCGGCGGAAGATGCTGCTGCCCACAACCGTGTATCTGTGTGTTTCGCAGCCACCTTGGCACCGGCCCACACGCGGGCGCGGTGTTCCATTGCACCGCCGGTGGCGTTACTGTGCCGTTACATCCGGCCGTTTCCACGACGGGCCCGCCAACCGCCTTCACCCGAACAGTGGCCGCGGTTGGTGGGAGGGGCCTGCCATGGCAGGCTTAGACACTGCACCAGAATTTCCGGGAGGAATCCAGCATGGCCGCTGCCCAAACCACACGAACCAGGACGACGGCGTCGAACGTTGCCTCCTGGCGCGACGTAACCCCCGCCGGAGTCGTCCTTGTGGGCGGACCGGAGGAATACCTCGGTATCCGCGCCATGGACCACATCCGCTCACAGGTACGGACAGCGTTCCCCGACGTGGAGGTCACCCGCCTGACCGCCGGCATTTACGAGCCGGGCTCACTGGCCATGAACGTCAGCCCCTCCCTCTTCGGTGAGCGCAAGCTGATCGAAGTCGAAGGCGTTGAAAGCATGAACGATGCCTTCCTCGCCGACGCCCTCAAGTACCTGGCACATCCCGAACCCGACGCGGTCCTGGTCTTGCGCCATGGCGGGGGAGTCCGCGGCAAGAAACTCCTTGATGCCGTCAAAGCCGGCGGTTGGCCCGTAGTGGACTGCCAGCCCATGAAAAAAGACGCGGAGAAGGCAGCGTTTGTCGCCGCAGAGTTCAGGGCTGCAGGAAGGAAGATCACCTCCGACGCAGTGCAGGCGCTGGTAAATGCGGTCGGAGCCAACCTGTCCGAACTGGCAGCAGCCTGCAGTCAGCTGATCGCCGATGCCACGGGTGCCGTGACGCCCGAGTTGGTGGACCGCTACTACGGCGGCAGGATCGAGGCCACGGCTTTCAAGGTGGCCGATGCCGCGATGGCCGGGAACGGTCCCGTGGCGTTGTCCACGCTCCGGCATGCTTTGGCTACCGGAGCCGATCCGGTTCCCCTGGTTGCGGCGCTGGCGGCAAAGCTGCGGACGGTGGCCAAAGTGGCCGGCGCCCATGGTTCTTCCGCGCAGATAGCCAGGGAGCTTGGCATGCAGCCTTGGCTGGTGGAGCAGGCCCAGCGTGATGTCCGTCGCTGGACGCCCGAAGGCTTGGTCCGCGCCATCCAGGCAACGGCCGAGGCTGATGCGCAGGTGAAAGGGCTCTCGCGTGACCCGGTGTACGCAGTTGAACATGCGGTGACGATCATTGCCACCTCCGTGCAGCGTCACTGACTCACGCCAGGCGCCCGGACGGCACGATCCTCAGGGCAGGTCTCTGGGCTTAAAGAGTTGAGGCCGGCACCTGTCAGGTGCCGGCCTCAATCATCAGTTCAGTGAACTGGAAACCTTACAGTGCGTTGACCTTCTTGGAGATCGCCGACTTGCGGTTCGCTGCGTTGTTCTTGTGCAGAACACCCTTGCTGACAGCCTTGTCCAGCTTGCGGCTGGCGGCAACCAGGGCAGCAGCGGCTGCATCCTTGTCAGTGGACTCAACGGCGGTGTTGACGGCGCGGATGGCCGTCTTCAGCTCAGACTTGACTGCGTTGTTGCGCAGGCGTGCCTTCTCGTTGGTGAGGATGCGCTTCTTCTGGGACTTGATATTAGCCACGTGTGAACTCTCTTTTTAATGCGGAAATGGTCTAGAGGGCTTTCAGATTGGCCATTGACTGAGCGGCGTGGGGATACCTATGGCGACCAACCATGAGTGGCCGTCGACCTGCACGGACACACAGCTATAAAGAATAGCAGAACCCCTGGTGGCTGGCCATTTAGGCGGGCTACGTCCAGCCGTGTCGCCGGCGCAGCCCCGCAGCCACCAGATCGAAGCGCTTCCGGTCCAGGACTGCACCGTCGCGCCGTATGGCGTCCGGGGCGATCTGCAGGATCCGGCTGAGGTTGGCTTCGCTGGGCCTCCGCTGCCGGTCCCACCTGCCGGTGCCAATGTCCACATAGTCCTCGGACCGGTGGCCGTCCTGGTCGTGGTCCCTGCTGGTAAGCATCAGCGCGAGCAGGTATCGCCCGCTCGTGCCCACCAGCAGGACCGGCCGGTCCTTGCCCCGCGAGTGGTCCTCCTCGTACGGGACCCAGGCCCACACGATTTCACCGGGGTCGGCGCTCCCGTCGGGGTGCGGCGCGTAGCGGACAGAGGAGGCTCCGCTGAAGTCCCCGGGATAGGCCGTGGAGATGGCAGATGGTGCGGGCGGAGATTGGCGGGCCTTCCCCGGGGAGCGCTGTGGCGCTGGCGCGGCTACCCCGGACCGTATCTTTTGCAGCACCCTGATGGATGTCCGTACGGCGTCGGCCAGTGAGCGGAGGTTGATAGGCATGGGAAAAACAATATCGCCGACCGGCACCGCGCGTTTGCTGCTGAATGCAGTGCGTTGCCCCCGGACGTGGGACACTTGAGGTTCAAAATGTGCGGTCCGGCCGCAGGGTGCCTTTGGTGCGTCCTGGTGGCGGCCGCGTGACTGCCAACAGTAAGGACCCTGCGTGTCTCCCATGGCCCGCACCGCCCCGGTGCCCGCCGCGACAGATCCGGCAACCATTCGGAATTTCTGCATCATCGCGCACATTGACCACGGTAAGTCCACCCTGGCCGACCGGATGCTGCAGTTGACCGGCGTGGTTCAGCCGCGCGATATGAAGGCCCAGTACCTGGATCGCATGGATATCGAACGCGAGCGCGGCATCACCATCAAGTCCCAGGCCGTTCGTATGCCGTGGGAACTCGATGGCAGCAGCTACGCCCTGAACATGATCGACACCCCGGGCCACGTGGACTTCACCTATGAGGTATCCCGCTCCCTGGCAGCCTGCGAAGGCGCGGTCCTGCTCGTGGATGCGGCCCAGGGCATTGAGGCGCAGACCCTCGCCAACCTCTACCTGGCGATGGAGAATAACCTCACCATCATTCCGGTGCTGAACAAGATCGACCTTCCGGCGGCCCAGCCCGAGAAGTACGCGGCCGAGCTCGCAAGCCTGATCGGTGGCGACCCCGAAGATGTCCTCCGGGTTTCGGGCAAAACGGGGATGGGCGTCGAGGCCCTGCTGGACAAAATTGTCCGGGACCTGCCGGCCCCCGTGGGCGACCCCAATGCTCCCGCGCGCGCCATGATTTTTGATTCGGTCTACGACACTTACCGCGGCGTCGTCACTTATGTCCGTGTGGTTGACGGCATGCTGCATCCCCGTGAGCGTATCCAGATGATGTCCACACGGGCCACGCACGAACTCCTCGAGATCGGCGTGAGTTCACCGGAACCCACCCCGTCCAAGGGTCTGGGCGTCGGCGAAGTGGGGTACCTCATCACGGGAGTGAAGGACGTCCGCCTGTCCAAGGTCGGCGATACCGTCACCAACCTTGCCAAGCCGGCCGCTGTTTCGCTCCCGGGCTACGCCGATGCGAAGCCCATGGTGTTCTCCGGACTTTATCCGCTGGACGGCACGGATTATCCGGTGCTCCGCGACGCACTGGAGAAGCTGATGCTCAACGACGCCGCGCTGGTCTACGAGCCTGAAACGTCGGCTGCGCTGGGCTTCGGCTTCCGTGTGGGTTTCCTGGGCCTGCTCCACCTGGAGATCACTCGGGAGCGCCTCGAACGTGAATACAACCTCGACCTCATCTCCACGGCACCCAACGTGGAATACGAGGTGACCCTGGAGGACAAGAAGGTTGTCCATGTGACCAACCCGAGCGAGTACCCCTCCGGTAAGATCGCCGAAGTCCGCGAGCCGATGGTTTCCGCCACCATTTTGGCGCCGAACGAGTTCGTCGGGGCCATCATGGAACTCTGCCAGAGCCGGCGCGGCGTGTTGGGCGGCATGGACTACCTCTCCGAGGACCGGGTTGAGATCCGGTATCGCCTGCCCCTGGCCGAGATTGTCTTCGACTTCTTCGACATCCTTAAATCCAAGACCCGGGGCTACGGCTCGCTGGACTGGAAGGCCGACGGCGATCAGGTGGCCGATCTGGTCAAGGTGGACATCATGCTGCAGGGCGAGCAGGTGGATGCATTCTCCGCCATCACGCACCGGGAGAAGGCCTACGCCTACGGCGTGATGATGACCACCAAGCTGCGCGAGCTGATTCCCCGCCAGCAGTTCGAAGTGCCCATCCAAGCGGCGATTGGCTCACGCATCATTGCCCGCGAAAGCATCCGGGCCATCCGCAAGGACGTCCTGGCCAAGTGCTACGGCGGTGACATCTCGCGTAAACGCAAGCTGTTGGAGAAGCAAAAAGAAGGCAAGAAGCGCATGAAGATGGTGGGCACGGTGGAGGTGCCGCAGGAAGCATTCATTGCCGCCCTCACCACCGACGAATCAAAGGACAAGGCCAAGAAGAAGTGACCCACGCGCAGCGAGGCCACCGCAATGCCTAGCGTCCTTCCCCTTGGTGACCCGGCGCCGTCGGACGGTCTGCTGCCTGCCCAGGCAGCAGAGGGTGCGACGGCCCGGAACTTCGGGCTCTACGTGCACATCCCGTTCTGCGCTGTCCGCTGCGGATACTGCGACTTCAACACGTACACGGCCACCGAACTCGGCGGGGGCGCGTCCCAGGACGCGTACGCGGACACTGCCATCTCCGAAGTCAGGCTCGCCGCGCGGGCGCTGGCTGAGTCAGGCCTCCCTGCCCGGCCCATGAGCACGGTGTTCTTCGGCGGCGGCACGCCCACGCTGCTCCCGGCCGAAGACCTGGCCCGCATTCTCGGTGCCGCAATCGGAGAGTGGGGGCTTGAGGCCGGTGCCGAAGTCACCACTGAAGCCAACCCCGATTCCGTCACCCCCGAATCGCTGGCGCTGCTGAAGAACGCAGGCTTCACCCGTGTCTCCTTCGGTATGCAGTCCGCCGTCCCGCACGTGCTCAAAGTCCTGGACCGCACACACACGCCCAGCCGCGTGCCGCAGGTGGTGCAGTGGGCGCGCGAGGCAGGACTGGCCGTGAGCCTGGATCTGATCTACGGAACACCGGGCGAGTCCCTCGATGACTGGCGGTACTCCCTGGAAACCGCATTGTCCTACGAGCCGGATCACATCAGTGCCTATGCCCTGATTGTGGAGGACGGCACAAAACTGGCCGCACAGATCCGGCGGGGCGAAGTCCCCGGGATTGACGACGACGACCACGCCGACAAATACGAGCTCGCCGACCAGCTGATCGGCGAAGCAGGGCTGGCCTGGTATGAGGTCAGCAACTGGTCACGGACGCCGGAGCAGGCGTGCCGGCACAACCTGGCCTACTGGCGCGGGGATGACTGGTGGGGGATCGGACCGGGCGCGCATTCGCACGTGGGCGGGGTCCGCTGGTGGAATGTCAAGCATCCCACCGCTTACGCGGGGCGGCTGGCGCAGGGGTTGTCACCCGCCGCAGGGAGGGAAACGCTCGACGCCGAAACCCGGGATATGGAGCGCGTGATGCTTGAGGCGCGGCTCGTCTCGGGGCTGGCCGTCGCCTCGCTGGGAGAGTCGGGCCGCCATGCTGTTGCCGGGCTGATTGCCGAGGGCCTCGTGGAGCCGCGTGCCGCCTTCGCCGGCACGTTGATCCTGACCCTGAAGGGTCGGCTGCTGGCGGACGCCGTGGTCCGAAGGGTCCTGCCGGACTGACCGGCCCAACCAGCGCAGGGTCACTTGTTAACACTCGCAGGCTCGCGTCGGGGCCCTCGGGACCCCGTTTAGCAGGTGGATGGGCCCACGCCTGCAGGGTTCCCTGGCCGAGCTTGCGAGGCGAGGGTGCAGGTGGGGATTACTTAATCCAGCGCAGGTTGTACTGGTAGCGGTGCGGCTGGCCCTTATTAACGTGGATGCCGGCGGCCACCGAGAAGCAGGTCAGGGCAATCCAGATGAGGGTGGCAATGACGGCGAAGATGTTGCCCACCACAGGAATGAACACCAGCAGGTTGGCCACCAGTGCCGCGATGGTGGGCGGCAGGCTGAAGTTCAGTGCTTCCTTGGATTCCTGCGCGGTGAAAGGCCCGCGTTCACGGAAAATCAGGTAGATCAGCAGGGACGGCACGCAACCGAGGATCCCGCCAAAGTGTGCCAGTGTGGCCCATTGGCGGTCTTCACTGGCCGTCAGGGGCAGCGCATTTGCGGGAACGCCCTGGTACTCGGAACGGCCTTGGTCGTCCCGGTGCTCGCGTGCGTTTTGTGCCACGGTTTCATCCTTCGAAAGTGCAATGGTGCTGGTTTGGAAACGACCGGTCTGGTGAAAGGCAGTCTCCGCAGTACCAAGAATACTGGCTGTGGCGCCAAATGCCGCCGTCGGCTGTACGGGCCGGGCCCTGCCGGGCTGCGAAGAGCTAGGGTGCCGTCAGGAAGTCGATGACTTCCTCCACCCGCCCGAGCAGCGACGCTTCCAGATCGGCGTAGCTGCGGACTGCCCCCAACAGCTTCTGCCAGCCAAGGCCAATGTCCTCCTTGGTGGAGTGCGGCCAGCCGAACGCTGCAAGGATGCCGGTCTTCCAGTCCTGGCCCCGCGGCACCACCGGCCACTGCTCAATACCAAGAACTGCCGGCCGGATCGCCTGCCACACGTCGACATAAGGGTGCCCGACGATCAGCACGTTGCCGGCTGCCCCGGGGGAAGACATCACAGCCGAGGCAATGCGCCATTCCTTGGAGTCCGGCACCAGATGGTCTACCAGGACCCCCAACCGCCGGCCGGGGCCGGGGCCGAACGCGGCAACCGCCCCCGCGAGGTCATCGATACCGTGCAAAGGCTCCACGACGATGCCCTCCACGCGGAGATCATCACCCCACACCTTTTCGACGAGTTCGGCGTCGTGCTTTCCTTCCACCCAGATCCGGCTCGCCTTGGCCACCTGGGCACGCTGGCCCGCCACGCGGACGGAACCGGATGCTGTCCGGCCGGCAGGCACAGCGGCGGCCTGCCGGGGCGCCGGAGGCATCAGCCTGATCGGCCGGCCTTCCAGCAGGAACCCGTACCCCAGCTTGAAAGAACGCGACTTGCCCCGCCGGTCTTCGAGCGCAACCACATGCATGCCACCGGACTTCTCCACCCGGGTGACCGCTCCAACCCAGCCGGACTGGGCATCCTCCAGGACCATGCCGCGTTCCACAGCAACCTCGGGAAGTTCGTGCCGAACGGGCGCGGTAATCTCCTGCGGACCCCAGTTCTGGTAATGCATGGATTGATTCCGCCTCGCGCTAGATCGGGCCCCGGCATGTTCGCCCGGAGCGGTACCAATGCTAACAACGGGGTGAGTCATATTAGACTGTTAGCACTTAGGCATGTCGAGTGCTAACGAGCCTCGACCCGTGCCCTGCCAACTCAGGGCGCAACCATGGATGGAGGTGGAGTGTGAGCGAGCCGCGCAAACTGGAAGTACTGCGGGCCATCGTGGAGGACTATGTGCACTCCCGCGAGCCCGTGGGTTCCAAAGCCCTGGTTGAACGCCACCATCTGGGCGTGTCCAGTGCAACCATCCGCAACGACATGGCTGCCCTCGAGGACGAGGGCCTGATCACTGCACCGCACACCAGCGCCGGCCGGATCCCCACGGATAAGGGCTACCGGCTGTTTGTGGACCAGATTTCGGCAGTCAAGCCGCTGTCCCCGGCAGAACGGAAGGCCATCCAGTCCCTCCTCGAGGGCTCGGATGACCTCGACGACGTCCTGGACCGGACCGTCAGGCTCCTGTCCCAGCTGACCAACCAGGTGGCCGTGGTCCAGTACCCGCACCTGAGCCGGGCCACCATCCGCCATATCGAATTTGTGCTCCTGGCCCCGCGCCAGGTCCTGCTGGTACTCATCGCCACCACCGGCAAGGTGGAACAGCGCGTGATCGACATCGGCCAGGATCTTGGTGAGGACGCTATTGCCGCCCTGCGCTCACACTTCCTCGGGTCGCTGGCCGGCACGCAGCTGAGCCGGCTGGCGCAGTCGCTCCCGGCCGTGGTCTTCTCCGTCGCGCCCGGACAGCGGGCAGCTGCCCAGGCGCTGGCTCACGGGCTGGAAACGCTGGCCCACAACAGCCGTGAGGAGCGCATGGTGATGGCCGGAACAGCGAACCTGGCCAGATCCAATGTGGATTTCCCCCTCAGCATCGGTCCGGTGCTTGAGGCGCTGGAGGAACAGGTGGTTTTGCTCCGTCTGCTCAGCGAGATGGCGCAGGACCCGCGTGGTGTGGCCGTCAGCATCGGCCGGGAAAATCCCTACGACGGGCTGGCCGAAGCCTCCGTGGTGGCCACAGCATACGGGCCGGACAGTACGGCCAAGGTCGGCGTCCTGGGTCCCACCCGGATGGACTACCCGACCACCATGGCCGCCGTCAGGGCAGTAGCCCGTTATCTGTCAAGAATTCTGGGTCCGTAACAGCCGGTCCAGGCACGAAGAGCAATGCCGGCAGTCCCGCTGCCGGCAGTACAACAGGGAAGAGATACGAACTTTGAGCAGCCACTACGACGTCCTCGGAGTCTCGCCGGAAGCCACCGGAGAAGAGATCAAGAAGGCCTACCGCAAGCTGGCCCGCACCCTTCACCCGGACGTGAACCCCGGGGACGATGCGTCGGACCGCTTCAAGGCCGTGACCCACGCCTACGAGGTACTTTCGGACCCCCAGAAGCGCCGCGTCTATGACACCACCGGCAATGAGAACGGTACGGACAACGGTTTCGGCGGCGGTGGATACGCTGGCCAGGGCTTCGCCTTCCAGGACATCTTCGATACGTTCTTTGGTGCCGGCGGAACGTCGGGCCCGGCGTCCCGGGTACGGCGGGGCCAGGACGCGCTGATCAGCGTTCGGATCGAACTCCGCGACGCCGTGTTTGGTGTCAACCGGAAACTTGAAGTGGACACCGCCGTTACATGCCCCACCTGCAACGGCTCCTGCTGCCGCGAGGGCAGCCACCCCGTCCGCTGTGATATCTGCGGCGGCAGCGGCCAGGTCCAGCGGGCTGTGCGGTCCATCCTGGGCCAGGTCATGACGGCAGCCCCGTGTGGCAGCTGCGAAGGCTTCGGGACTGTCATCAAGGATCCCTGCAACGAATGCAGCGGCCAGGGCCGCATCCGCAGCCGCCGGTCACTGACCATCAAGGTTCCTCCCGGCGTCGCAACAGGTACCCGGATCCAGTTGTCCGGGCAGGGCGAAGCCGGTCCGGCCGGGGGACCATCCGGCGATCTGTACGTCGAGATCCGGGTCAACAACGACCCCACCTACGTCCGTGACGGTGATGACCTGCACGCAACGCTCCACATTCCGATGACCGCCGCTGCCTTGGGCACCGAAGTGTCGCTGGAAACCTTCGACGGGCTGCAGGAGATCGACGTCAAGGCGGGGACGCAGGCCGGCGAGGTCATCACGCTGCGCGGCCTCGGCGTCACCCACCTTCGCGGCTACGGCCGCGGTGACCTGATGGTCCACCTGCAGGTTGAGACGCCCTCGAAGCTGGACGCCGCGCAGGAGGATCTCCTCCGGCAGCTGGCCAAGCTGCGCGGGGAACAGTTCACTGAGGGCAAGCTGACTGCAAGCGGCGGCGTCTTCGCCAAGCTTCGGGACCGGCTCGGTAACCTGTAGCGGTGAGTAATCCCGTCTTCTTCAGCGGTGCCGGGTCGCTGGACCAGCTGGTGCCCGGGGCCCGCTACACCCTTGGCGGTCCCGAGGCCCGCCACGCCGTAACGGTCAAACGGCTGGCGCCGGGGGAGTCCGTGGACATTGCGGACGGCGCCGGAAAGCGGCTGACCGGAACGGTTGTGGCAGCATCACCGGCCGAACTGACCGTTGAATGCGCCGAACTGGTTGTGGAGCAACAGCCCGACATCCGGCTGGTCCTGGTCCAGGCCCTGGCCAAGGGCGACCGCGATGAACTTGCCGTGGAAACTGCCACTGAATTAGGGATCGACGCCGTTGTTCCCTGGCAGTCGGAACGCTCGATTGTGCGCTGGAAGGGTGAGCGCGCGGCCAAGGCCCATGCCAAATGGCAGTCCGTGGTCACGGCAGCCGCCAAGCAGGCCCGGCGGGCGTGGATCCCGGAGGTGCGCGCCGCCGTCGAAACCCCCGGTCTGGTTTCCGCTGTGGCAGCAGCGGACCTCGCGGTGATCCTCCACGAGGACGCGGTCCGGCCGCTCCGCTCGGTGCTGGAGGCCTGGCACGCATCCGGTCCCGTTGCAGGCCCCCGGGAAATCCTGCTCATTGTCGGGCCCGAGGGGGGAATCAGCCCCCGCGAAGTCACCAGGCTGTGCGGTGCGGGGGCCGTGACCGCGCTCCTGGGTCATCATGTCCTGAGGTCATCCACTGCGGGACCGGCGGCCGTGGTGCTGGCCAGCGACGTGCTTGGACGCTGGTGCGCCCCGGCACCCTGAGCATTAGCTGACGTTGAACTTCCGCGTGTCCACGTTCAGCTCTTCCTGGCCGGTGCCGCCGTCATCTGCCTGTGAGACGCGGAGTTCATAGCTGCCGGAGGAGAGGCTCAGGGCCAGGGTGAACACGCCGGACTGGGCGGCGTCGGTGCCTGCGGTCGTCTCGCCGGTCAGGTAAGGCGTCTTATCCCCGTTCCCTGCCGTACGCAGGATCTGCCAGCGGAGCTTGCTTCCGGCAACGGTACTGCGGCCGGTGATCTTGACGCTGCCGCCGGCAATGTTCGTACCCTCCTGCGGATCAATGATCCACACCGGAGCCACCATGCCGGCGGCACGGGACATGGGAGCACCCAACTGGATGTGGCCGAAAGCAACATAGTCAGTGTGGCTGTCCACCAGGACCCTGACCTGAATCTGCTGGCCCGAATCGATGAGGCCGGAACTTGCCGCCGCGGCCGTGGCGGTGAAGACCAGCTGCTGGACGGCTCGGACAGCCATATCGGCGTCGAGATTGCTGTTAAAGGCGTCCTCGGAAACATCGACCGTGATGACGTTCTTTCCCGAAATCGATGTTGCGAGCTTCGCCGGAGACTGCCATGGGGTAAAGAAGTCGGGGTCCAGCGGCTTCTCGGACATCATGGCGCGCAGTGCACGCGTTACGGGGTTCTCCTGTTCCGGGACGTCGCGGAACTCCCGGTACAGGAAGGCGTTGCCATCGTTCCGGCCGATCCAGTACACAGGAGCTTTGTTTGAGGACTGGGTGGTCTCCAGGGGAGCGCTGGTGGAAGGCACTCCGGGCGAGCCGGTGGCGGCGGTGCCGGAGTTTGCCGTCATGGTCGGCTCGGGGCCGGCGTCTGCAATGCAGCCGGTCAGCAGGAGGAGCGCTGGCAGGAGCCCCAGGGCACCCCGGATGCGGACAGGCCGTGAAGCGCGTCCGGCTGTGCGGGGGGTGGGTGATTCCGGCACTCTGATGGCTTGCCCTTCCTGGCTCTGAATGATGAGGCCGCGGCCTCCTGAGCCGGTCCCCCGACGGCCTGAATTTCAAGCATTGCATAGTGCTGCACACCCGAAGCGTCCCATTCGGCTGTTGCGCCTAACTGCAACGGGAACGATATGAGCCCGATATGAAGTTGATATCTAATGACGTCACACGCCGCATCCGAGCGGCCCCGGGCTTCCTTGCCGCCGGGTCCGTTCTGTCGCCGCGGCAGGGGTGTCCTGGCGTAAGATGGAAGGAATCCGCTGGCTCCCGCGTGCACGGCCACAGCCCGCCCATGCAGCATCCAGCGGTATTTAAGTCCGAATTGGAGGAGACCACGGGCCCGCGGGCCAGCACCATGACTGAATCAACGAACGGAAAGCGCCGGCTGAATACCGACCGCGCCGCCGGAGAATTCCCCCATTCCCTTCCCGGTGTCCGGACGGAGGTGGTTCTCTTTGACAACTCCGATCAGATGGTCCAATCCCTCGGCAGCCATGATGAGGCCCTGCGGTATATCGAAGAACAGTTCCCGGCCGTCAACTTCCACGTCCGCGGAAACGAACTTTCCATCAGCGGTCCCGCCAACGAGGTGCCCCGCATTATGCGGCTGCTGCACGAAGTGCGCGGCCTCGTTGCCCGCGGCACAGTCATCAGTCCGGCGGTCCTGCAGCAGCTTGTCGCGCTGCTCCGCAGCCAGTCCCTGCAGAATCCGGTGGATGTCCTCACCCACGACATCCTCTCCAGCCGCGGGAAGACCATCCGGCCCAAGACGCTGAACCAGAAGAATTACGTTGACGCGATCGACGCCAACACCGTGATTTTCGGGATCGGCCCTGCCGGCACCGGCAAGACGTACCTTGCCATGGCCAAGGCCGTCCAGGCGCTGCAGCAGAAGGAAGTCAGCCGCATCATCCTGACCCGGCCCGCCGTCGAAGCCGGCGAGCGGCTGGGGTTCCTGCCTGGAACGCTCAGCGACAAAATTGATCCTTACCTGCGCCCGCTGTATGACGCCCTCCACGACATGATGGACCCCGAATCGATCCCGCGCCTGATGGCCGCCGGAACCATCGAGGTGGCGCCCCTGGCCTACATGCGCGGACGTACCCTGAACGACGCCTTCATCATCCTTGACGAGGCGCAAAACACCACGCCTGAACAGATGAAGATGTTCCTGACCCGCCTTGGCTTCGGATCCAAGATGGTGGTCACCGGGGATGTCACCCAGGTTGACCTGCCCTTCGGCACCCGGTCGGGGCTGCGGATTGTGGAGGAGATCCTGCAGGGAATCGAGGATGTCAATTTCACGATCCTGGATTCCACGGACGTGGTCCGCCACCGCTTGGTGGGTGACATCGTCCAGGCCTACAGCGTCTGGGACGAGGTTCAACGGAACAAGGTCAAACACTCGGTAAGCCGGGAAAAGCGGGGGGAGCACGCATGAGCATCGAAGTGAACAACGAATCCGGCATCCACGTGGATGAGGCCGCGCTCGTCGCGTTGTCCCGCTACATTTTTGAGCAGTTGTATATCCATCCGCAGGCTGAGCTTTCCATCCTGCTGGTGGACGAACCCGCCATGGAAAAACTGCACATCGAACTCATGGACGAGCCCGGCTCTACTGACGTGCTCTCGGTGCCCATGGACGAACTGACCCCTGGCACGCCGGACCGGCCCACGCCGCAAGGAATGCTGGGAGACATTGCCGTGTGCCCCCAGGTGGCGCAGGTCCAGGCCGCCAACGCCGGGCACGCCCTGCAGGACGAGATGCTGCTCCTGACCACCCACGGCATCCTCCACCTCCTGGGCTACGACCACGCTGAGCCCGAGGAAAAGGAAGAGATGTTTGGCCTCCAGCGTCAACTGCTTTCCGGATTCACCGGCAAGGACGCACCTGCAGAGACGACGCAGTGACGCCCCTGCTCCTTGTTGGCATGGCCTTGGTATTCCTCAGCACTGCCGCCCTCCTGACAGCTGCGGACGCCGCATTCACCTTCCTCCCGCGGCATGACGCCGAAGACGCGCTCCTTAAAAGCCGCGGCACCGCCATGAGACGTATCCTGGCCCAGCCGGTGGCGCACATCCGGGCCCTGCGTTTCTGGCGGATCTGGTTCGAAATGGCGTCGGCCGTGGCCGTCGCAGTTCTGCTGCACAGCCTGCTGGACAACGTGTGGCTTGCCGGCCTGGCAGCCACCGGCATCATGGCCCTGCTGGGCTTCGTGATTGTCGGAGTCTCCCCGCGCCAGATCGGCAGGCTCCATTCCGCAGCGGTAGTCCGCTACACGGCGCCAATGATCCGGTTCCTGACCTGGATCCTTGGCCCCATCCCGGGGTGGCTCGTGGCGATCGGCAGCGCCGCCGCACCTGGCGCTCCGGCGGGAGATGAGGCGTTCTTCAGCGAACAGGAATTCCGCGAGCTCGTGGACCGTGCCTCCGAATCAGACATGATCGAAGACACCGAAGCGGAGATGATCCAGTCAGTCTTTGATTTCGGCGACACACTGGTGCGGGCCGTGATGGTCCCCAGGACGGACATCCTCAGTATCGACGCCGGTTCCAGCCTCAGGCGGGCCATGTCGCTGTTCCTGCGCTCCGGCTATTCCCGGATCCCCGTCATCCGGGACAACACGGACCAGATCCTGGGAATTGTCTACCTGAAGGACGTCGCTGCCACCCTGCACGAGCTCGGACCCGGTGACGAACCGCCTCCCGTCGAGGCACTGGCCCGCGACGTCCGGTACGTTCCGGAGTCCAAGCCGGTCAGCGACCTGCTGCGGGAACTGCAGAAGGAGTCAACCCACGTTGCCATTGTCATTGACGAATACGGCGGCACGGCGGGTTTGGTGACGCTGGAAGATCTCATCGAGGAGATCGTCGGCGAAATCGTGGATGAGTATGACACCGAAAGCGCGGAAGCTGTGGCCCTGGGCGACGGCTCGTTCCGAGTCAGCGCCCGGATGAGCATTGATGACCTCGGCGAACTTTTCGATCTCGAGCTTGACGACGACGAAGTGGACACCGTGGGCGGGCTCCTGGCCAAAGCCCTCGGCCGGGTGCCCATCGTCGGCAGCCATGTGGAAGTGGACGGCATCTCGCTGCGCGCTGAACGGCTTGAGGGCCGGCGCAACCGGGTCAGCCACATCATTGCGGCGGCCGTACCAAAAGTAGACACTGACCTTGAAGACCTCTTCGACGAGGCGGAAGCAACCCAGCAGGGAGTTCCACGTGAGCAAGAAAAATAGCCGCCCGGTCAACCAGGGTTCCGACAAGCCGGACTACGGCGGCTACCGGGCAGGGTTTTCCGTCCTGGTGGGGCGCCCGAACGCCGGCAAATCAACCCTGACCAACGCGTTGGTAGGACAGAAGGTGGCCATCACCTCTGCGAAACCGCAGACAACGAGGCACACCATCAGGGGAATCGTCCACCGCGACGACGCCCAGCTGATCCTGGTGGACACCCCCGGCCTCCACCGGCCCCGCACGCTACTGGGAAAACGGCTGAACGACCTGGTGGCCGACACCCTGGCTGAGGTGGATGCCATCGGCTTCTGCCTGCCTGCCAACGAGAAGATCGGCCCCGGCGACAAGTTCATCGCCGGCCAGCTCGCCCAGGTGGGGAACAAACCGGTCATTGCCATCGTGACCAAGGCAGACCTTGTGGACCGCCAGGCCCTCACCGAGCAGCTCCTCGCTGTCGCTGCCTTGGGCCGCGAGGTCTTTGGTGAGGACGGCTGGAAGGACATCGTTCCCGTCTCCGCCGCCGACGGCTTCCAGGTCGAGACCCTCGCCGACGTCCTGATCGGCCACATGCCGCCGTCGCCCCCGCTGTACCCGGACGGGCACCTGACGGACGAACCGGAAGCGGTGATGATCGCCGAACTCATCCGTGAGGCCGCCCTCGAGGGCGTCCGCGACGAATTGCCGCACTCCCTGGCCGTCGTCGTTGATGAAATCGTTCCGCGGGAAGGCCGCCCCGAAGACCGGCCGTTCCTTGATGTGCGGGTTAACCTGTACGTGGAACGCCCGTCGCAGAAAGCGATCATCATCGGCAAGGGCGGCGCCCGGCTTCGCGAGGTCGGCACCAATGCCCGCAAGGGGATCGAAGCGCTGCTTGGCGCCCGGATCTACCTGGACCTCCATGTCAAGGTAGCCAAGGACTGGCAGCGGGACCCAAAGCAGCTGGTTAAGCTCGGCTTCTGACACAGCGCCACGCCCTGACCCGGCCGTCACCGGGAAGTTCCCAGATTGGGCAACTAAAATAGGCCGGATGGAATTTTTCGAGGAAGGTACACCACATGGGGCGAAGCCGCGACTATCGCGAGCACGGAGCTGACGCGTCTGCCGGATCAGGACCGGTCTCCCGGCACGGGGACGCGGGCGCCGTCGGCGTTGCACGGCATTTCGGTGCCCAACAGCGCCGGATGCCGGTGTGGCTGAAGGCTACGACTGCCGTGCTGACCGTTGTGCTGCTCGGTGGCCTGGGCTTCGCCGGTTACTGGTACTTCCGGCTGCAGTCCAACATCACGACTGCACCGCTCAACGCCGGAGACGCGGGAAGCGGGTCGGATGACGCCAAGGGCAGAATGCAGATCCTGATCCTGGGCTCGGATACCAGGGACGGCAAAAACGCCGTGTACGGCGCGGTGGAGGACTCCGTGGGCTACGGCAAGTCCGACGTCATGATGCTGATGGACATCTCCGCTGACAACAAGCGTGTCAGCGTGATCAGCTTCCCCCGCGACCTCCTCGTGGACATTCCGGAATGCACCGACCAGAAAACCAAGTCGTCGTACCCGGCGCGCAGCGGCATGATGATCAATGAGGCCATGGCGGAAGCCGGCATTGGCTGCGCTGTGGATACGGTCAACAAACTCACGGGCCTGGAAATCGATCACTTCATGATGGCTGACTTCAACGCCGTCAAGGAACTCTCCAACACTGTAGGCGGTGTTGAGGTCTGCATCAGCGACGCCGTCTACGATCCGGATTCACGCCTTCGCCTCCCCGCGGGCACGTCGACTGTGCAGGGTGAAATGGCTCTCGCCTTCCTGCGGACCCGGCATGCGTTCGCCGACGGCGGCGACCTCGGCCGAATCAGGGCGCAGCAGGGATTCCTCTCATCCCTGACCAGGAAGATCAAGGACGACGGCACGCTGTCCAACCCGGCGAAAATGCTGAACATTGCAGACACCGTCACCCAGAACCTCACCGTCGATGACGGGCTCGCGTCCGTGCCGTCGCTGCTGACCATCGGCAACCGGCTGAAGGACATTGACATCAGCAAGGTGGCGTTTGTGGCAGTGCCCACCACTCCGGCACTCTCAGACCCCAACCGCCTGCAGATTGCCGAACCCGCCGGTTCCCAGCTGTTCACCGCCCTCCAGCAGGATATTGACCTGACCGATCCGACGGCGCCGGCCACCCCGTCGCCCTCGGAAACGGCAGCCCCCTCGGCGGAGCCCACCGAAACCGTTCCGGCCGTACCGCCGTATGAGAAGGCCATCCAGCCCGTGACCGTGGCCAACGGCACCGGCGTGCAGGGCCGTGCCCAGGAAATCGTGCAGGCCCTTGTGGCCGGCGGCTTCACGCAGACCGGGCAGTTCGCGGCCACCCCGGTAACACAAAGTGCGGTCTACTACGGCACGGGCTTCGAGGACGTCGCTGCCGACGTCGCCGCGCTGCTGGGTATCCCCGCCGCGCAGGTTCAGTCGGCACCCGGCGTGACAGGCGTTCAGGCCTACCTGGGCACGGACTTTACGTCCGGTACCACCTACGGCGCCGTCGCACTGCCCGAGGACATCGTCAACCAGACCGCCGGCGATACCATGTGCCAGCAGGCGAATCCCTTCCTGATCGTCCAGGAGTAAGTTAGCGGAACGGAAAAGAGGCGGGGCCCGCGGGCCCCGCCTCTTTCGTTTGGAACCGGTCTACCAGATGCTGACGCGGGCTTCCTGCGGCATCCACATGCCGTCCTGATCGGTTACGTCAAAGGCCTCATGAAACGCATCCAGGTTCTTGGCGATGGCGTTGGTCCTGAACTCGTTGGGGGAGTGCGGATCAGTGGCCAGCCGCCGGATGGCTTCTTCGGACCTGATGACCTGGCGCCAGCCGGCCGCCCAGGAAGCGAAGAAGCGCTGCTGTCCTGTCAGCCCGTCCAGCACCTCAGGTTCCTTTCCGCCGAGGCTCAGAAGATAGGCCTTGTAAGCGATGGTCAGGCCGCCGAGGTCGCCGATGTTTTCCCCCAGGGTCAGCTTGCCGTTGACGTTGTGCCCGGGGGCGGCGTAGGGGGACAACGCATCAAACTGTGCCACCAGCTTCGCCGTGCGTTCTTCAAACGCCTTGCGGTCATCTTCAGTCCACCAGTTCCGGAGGGCGCCGCTGCCGTCGAACTGGGAGCCCTGGTCATCAAACCCATGGCCAATCTCGTGTCCAATGACTGCACCGATTCCGCCGTAATTCACGGCGTCGTCCGCGTCGGCCGTGAAGAACGGCGGCTGCAGGATGGCAGCCGGGAACACGATTTCGTTGAGCATCGGGTGGTAATAGGCGTTCACCGTCTGCGGAGTCATGAGCCATTTGTTGAGGTCCACAGGTTTGCCCACCTCGTCGAGGTGGCGGTCGACGTCGGCGTTATGGGACCGCTCCACGTTGCCCAGGAGGTCGGCGGGGTCGATCTCCACCGCCGAGTAGTCGATCCACTTGTCGGGGTACCCGATCTTGGCGCGGAATGCCTCCAGTTTCCGGAGCGCTTCAGCCTTGGTCTCCTCACCCATCCATTCCAGTCCGGTGATGCTCTGCCGGTAGGCCTCGATCAGGTTGGCCACAAGGGTCTGCATGCGGGCCTTGTGCGACTCCGGGAAGTGCTTGGACACGTAGATCTGTCCCACTGCTTCGCCCAGGCCTGCCTCGACGACGGCGACAGCCCGCTTCCAGCGGTCCTTGTTCCGGGGGGTGCCGCTGATGGTGGTTCCGTAGAAGGCAAAGCTGGCATCAACGAATTCCGCCGACAGGTAGGGCGCCGCGGCATTGATGATCCGCAGGGCCAGCCATTCCTGCCAGACGGGCAGCGGTTCGGAGTCCAGCAAAGCCGCCGCACCGCTGAAAAAGTCGGGGGTGCTGACGACGATTTCGTCCCGTTTGCCGGCGTCGATCCCCGCGGCGTCGAACCAGGTGCCCAGGAGGGGAAAGAGAGCGGCCGCTTCCTCCGACGATTTGAGGTTGTAGGTTTTCTGCGGATCGCGCAGCGTGACATTGTCCCAGTGGTGGGAAGCCAGGCTGGTTTCCAGATCCACCACCCGGCCCGCCGCCGCCTCGGCGTCCGCGATCCCTGCGAGGGTGAACATGGTCCGGACATGGTCCCGGTACGCAGAGACCATGGGGGCGAACTTTTCTTCGCGGTAATACGACTCATCGGGCAGGCCCAGGCCGCCTTGGCCTGTGTAGAGCAGGACCCGGTCCGGGTTGCCGGCGTCCGGGGCGGGGTAGATGTAAAAGAGTCCCGACACGTCAGCCCGGAAGAGCCTGCCGGCCAAAGCCACGAGTTCGGGCACGGTGGTGGTGGCAAATACCTCCGCGAGCCGTCCCCGGATGGGATCCATGCCCTTGGCCTCTACGGCGGCTTCGTCCATGAAGCTGTTGTAGAGATCGCCCACCTTCCGTTCGATGCCGCTGGCGGCTTCACCCTTGGCGGCCGCCTCTTCGATGATGTTCCGTACCGCGATTTCGGCTCCGTCACGCAGGGCTGTGAACGTTCCTTCAAGCGGGCGGTCATCCGGAATTTCGGTGGCCTTGAGCCAGGACCCGTTCACATGCTGGTACAGGTCATCCTGCGGCCTGACGGTGTGGTCAATGTTGGACAAGTCGATCCCCGAGATGGGCACAGAGGCTCCTTCGTGTGACGTGCCGCGGCGGCGCTGGCACCGGCGCGGCGTCTGCATGGTGGACGGTGCTGGAGGTGTTGCTCCTTCATCTTACGCACCCGTGTTACTCTCAAATGGTGCGCGCAGAACTGCTTCTTCTTAGCTGCCGCGGCGAGGCCTCAGACGCGATCTAGCGCAAGGCCCATCCTCGTCGCGGAGATTGTGTTGCCCGGCCACCCTTTCAGATATGAACCACAGAAAAGGCCCCGATAGTAATGCGAAACGCACAGAAGCCCTCCGGAATGCCCGCCCACCGGTACCTGCCCTTCCAGGACCAGATCACCGTCGAAATGCCGGACCGCACCTGGCCGGATAAAGTCATCACCGAGGCGCCGCGCTGGTGCGCCGTCGATTTGCGTGACGGCAACCAGGCCCTGATTGACCCCATGAGCCCGGCACGCAAGATGAAAATGTTCGACCTGCTGGTCCGGATGGGCTACAAGGAGATCGAAGTGGGCTTCCCGTCCGCCTCGCAGACCGACTTCGACTTCGTCCGCCAGCTCATCGAGGGCAACCACATCCCGGACGACGTCACCATCCAGGTGCTCACCCAGGCGCGGGAGCAGCTGATCGAGCGGACGTACGAATCGCTGGTGGGCGCCAAGCAGGCCATCGTGCACCTCTACAACTCCACTTCCGTCCTGCAGCGCCGCGTGGTGTTCAACCAGGACGAGGACGGCATCCTGGACATCGCGCTGCAGGGTGCGCGGCTGTGCAAGAAGTACGAGGAAACCCTCGTTGACACGCACATCACCTACGAATACTCCCCGGAGTCATTCACCGGCACCGAACTGGAATACGCCGTCCGGGTCTGCAACGCCATTGCCGATGTGTTTGAAGCCTCCGCCGACCGCCAGGTCATCATCAACCTGCCCGCCACGGTGGAGATGGCCACCCCGAACGTGTACGCGGATTCAATCGAGTGGATGCACCGCCACCTGCACCCCCGCGAAGGCATCATCCTGTCCCTGCACCCGCACAATGACCGCGGCACGGGTGTCGCCGCGGCCGAGCTGGGTTACCTGGCCGGCGCGGACCGGATCGAAGGCTGCCTGTTCGGGAACGGGGAGCGGACCGGCAACGTGGACCTGGTCACCCTGGGCCTGAACATGTTCGTCCAGGGCATAGATCCCATGATTGACTTCTCCGACATCGACGAGATCCGGCGCACGGTGGAGTACTGCAACCAGCTGCCGGTGGCCGAGCGCACCCCGTACGGCGGAGACCTCGTCTTCACTGCTTTTTCCGGCTCGCACCAGGACGCCATCAAGAAGGGCTTCGAGGCGCTTGAGCGCGATGCGGCGGCCGCCGGCAAGGACGTCGCCGACTTCACCTGGGCCGTTCCGTACCTGCCCGTTGACCCGAAGGACCTGGGCCGCAGCTACGAGGCCGTTATCCGGGTCAACTCGCAGTCCGGCAAGGGAGGCGTTGCCTACCTGCTCAAGAACGAGCACAGCCTGGACCTTCCCCGCCGCGCCCAGATCGAATTCTCCGGCGTGATCCAGAAGCGCACCGACACCGTAGGCGGTGAGGTCACGGGATCGCAGCTGTGGCAGATTTTCCAGGACGAGTACCTGCCCTCCAGCGAAGCGGACGGTCAGTGGGGCCGCTACTCCCTGGGCTCCTTCAGCACTGAAACCGATGACGACGGCGGGCTGACCACCCTGCATGCCTCCCTCACCGTGGACGGCGTCCAGGTCCGCCGCACCGGCACCGGAAACGGTCCGATCGCGGCATTGCTGAGCATCCTGCACGACGACGGTGTGGACGTCAGGGTCCTGGACTACTCTGAGCACGCACTCTCCGAAGGCGGCAGCGCCACCGCCGCAGCGTACGTCGAGTGCGCAGTGGGGGAGCGGGTCCTCTGGGGCGTCGGCATGGATGCCAACACCAGCACGTCCTCGCTGAAGGCTGTCATTTCCGCAGTCAACCGGGCCATCCGGGATTCGCGCGCCTGATCCGGAAGTAGCGTTGCGCGCCGGACGCCACGGCGCGCAACGCACCGGCCTGGCCGGCTTTCCGGAACACAATGCGAAGATTAACCGTGGTCCAACAATCTTTTGCCGCCCGGTCCTACCGGGACGATGCCGTAGTACTCCGAACCCACAAACTGGGTGAGGCTGACCGCATCATCACGCTGCTGACCAAGCATCACGGCCAGATCCGGGCGGTCGCCAAAGGCGTACGGCGCACCAGCAGCAAATTCGGTGCCCGGCTGGAGCCCTTTATGGTCGCGGACCTGCAGCTGGTCTCCGGGAAAACGCTGGACATCGTTACCCAGGCAGTGGCCAAAGGCTCTTACGGCGGCAACATTGCAGCGGACTACGGACGCTACACGGTTGCCGCGGCCATGACGGAAACAGCCGAAAAACTGACAGATGTGGACGGCGAAGCGGGCACTGCCCAATACAACCTGCTGGTGGGGGCGCTGGCCTCCCTCAGCAGGGGCGACCACGCTCCGGGGCTGATCCTGGATTCCTATCTGCTCCGCGCCCTCGCCACCGGCGGGTGGGCTCCGAGCTTCACGGCCTGCGCCCGCTGCGGCAGGCCCGGGCCGCACACGGCGTTTTCGGCTCCTATCGGCGGCATGGTCTGTGCCGACTGCCGGCCGCCCGGCTCACCTGCCCCTGCCGCAGAAACCGTAACGCTGTTGGGTGCGCTGCTGACCGGTGACTGGACGACGGCGGATGGTTCCCAGGTGCCGCACCGCCGGGAAGCCTCCGGGCTGGTAGCCGCGTACCTGCAATGGCACCTTGAACGTGTGCTGAAATCCCTCAAACATGTGGAGCGTGGCTGACAGTGGCCTTGGGAAAAAAGAACAACCCCGTACGGAAGCGGACCGCCCCCGTGGTGGCGCCGTATCCGCATCCGTCCGGGGCGGTTGCGCCGGTGATCCCTGCCGAGTTCATCCCCCGCCACGTAGCGATTGTTATGGACGGCAACGGGCGCTGGGCCAACCAGCGCGGACTTCCGCGGATCGAAGGCCACAAAGCGGGCGAACCCGCCCTTCTCGATGTGATGGCCGGCGCCATCGAACTCGGGATTGAATACGTCAGTGTTTATGCCTTCTCCACGGAGAACTGGCGGCGGTCGCCGGAGGAAGTCCGCTTCCTGATGGGATTTAACAAGGATGTGCTGCGACGGCAGCGGAACCAGTTGGATGACTGGGGCGTCCGCGTCCGCTGGTCCGGGCGTAGGCCGAAGCTGTGGGGTTCGGTCATTCGCGAGCTTGAAGAGGCTGAGGAATTCACGGTCGGCAACAGCACGTGCACGTTGACCATGTGTGTTAATTACGGGGGCCGGGCGGAGATCACCGATGCGGTATCGGCCATCGCCGCAGAGGTGGCGGCCGGCCGCCTAAAGCCCGGCGCCATCACCGAGAAGACCATTCAGAAGTACCTGGACGAACCGGACCTGCCGGATGTTGACCTGTTCCTGCGAAGCTCGGGGGAACAGCGGCTCTCGAACTTTTTGCTTTGGCAGTCTGCCTACGCGGAGTTCGTTTTCCTGGACACCCTGTGGCCGGACGTTGACCGCAGGACGCTCTGGGAAGCGGTGGAAATCTACGCCCGGCGTGACCGGCGCTACGGGGGCGCCGTCGACGCCGCTGCTCCGCAAGGGTAGGACTTCAGCCAGCACGCAACGTCCTGGTAGGCCTCCTGGCGGATCCCTCGCTCGGAGAGGAAAACGTCGTGGATCGCGCCGGGATATCGAAACACCGTGACCCTGCGCCCGAGCCGGAGCGCCCGTGAGGCGGTTTCCTCAACATCGATCACGGCATCTGCATGCATCAGTTCTTCGGTCCATTCAGCCTGGATCCTTGTCCGGTCCGAAAGCATGACGAGTACGGGCGCTGTGATGTCCAGCCCCCTCGCCACGGCGGCGTGCCCGGCCAGGACTGCCTTCGCCCAGCCGGCCCTGATGGGAAACGATGCGGCCGGCCGCCAGACGGGATGGAGCTGCCACTCACCGTGTGCTTCACTGCTGACGCTTTGCCAATAGCCGGGCATCTCGGGCAAGTGGAAGGGACGCTTCGGGTCCGCCCGGGCTACCGGCTCCACCAGGTGCATTGCCAGGTTCCGTATCAGGCTGCTGCCCTGGAGCTCCAGCCACGGTGAGTTGAGGGTGAGGGTGGCGAGTTCGCCGGGATGGCGGTCCGCCCACAGTGCCGCGATGAGGCCGCCGAAGGAATGAGCCAGGACGTGCACCGCGGGCGCGCTGTCCGGCCCCGTCACCTGCGGGAGGTCTGCCCGGATGGCCGCCAGTGCCGCACCCAGATCCTCGTCGTACATGCGGAGGTCCGTCGCGTAGCCGGGGGTCTGGCCCAACCGCAGGCTCCGCCCGAACTTCCGGAGGTCCACGGCGTAGAAGTAGAGACCCCGGGCCGAGAGCTGTTCCGCCAATTCCGCCTGGAGAAAGTAATCGGCCCAGCCGTGCAGGTAAAGCACCGCGTGGGCCCGGCCGTTAATGCCTCCGGCGTCGCCTGGCGGCCTGGCAGTGTGCCGGATGAGGGTGGCGGCAACGTCGCCTTCATCATCGGGAGTCAGGGGCAGCGATTGATACTGGAATGAGGGCCCCAGGAAGTCTTCGGCCCACGCCGCTGCGCCGGGATCCTGACGCCGTTCGGTGGCCGGTTGAGTGCCCGGTGTCTGCCCGGTCATGCGCCGTGCCCGGGCCCTGTGTGCCCGGGATCAGAGGCACCGTACCCGCGCAGCCAACGGGACAGGCGCGCATAAGCATCCTCCCGGACCTTGGCAGGGGAGAGGAAGACGTCGTGCAGGGCGCCCTCAACCCGCTCTACGGTAATGCTTCGCCCCAGCGTCAGCGCCCGGAGCGCGATGATGTTGACGTCCAGCACAGCGTCGGAACGCCGCATTTCCTCGGACCAGAACGGTCCGGTGGCGCTGCCCCGGGACAGCATAACCAGGATGGGTATGTCGATTTCCAGTCCCCGGGCCACTTTGGCCTGGCCCGCCAGGATGGCACTCAGCCAGCCGGCCCGAAGGGGAAAAGCCATCGGCGGCCGGAACTTGTCGTCCAGCGCCCACTCTCCATCGGCTGACTTGCTGATGGTGCGCCAATAGAATCCCCGCTCCGGCAGGCGCAGAACAGCTTCGGGGCGGAAACGTGCCACGGGTCCCACCATCGTGGAGGCGGCATAACGCACCAGGGCACTGCCGTGCATCTCCAGCCAAGGACTGTTCAGCACCAGGTACGAGGCCCTGCCGGGGTGGCTGCTGACCCAGAGGGCGGCCACGAGTCCGCCCGTGGAATGGCCCATCAGGGTCAGAACCGGTTCCGTATTGTCCCCGCCGTCAACCGGGTCGGTCGTGTGACCGGCGTCCGCTCCTGTCGGGTGGCCTGCTTGCGCGGTGTCTGCACGGATGATGGCCAGGGCCTGGTCGATTTCGGCGTCATAGTCCGCCAGGTTCCCCACATAGCCGCCGGGCGTTCCGGGACGGAGGCTGCGGCCATGGTTGTGCATGTCCAACGCGTAGAACGCGTACCCGTTGCCCGCCCAGAAACGGGCAAGGTCAACGTTGAAGAAGTAGTCGCTCCAGCCATGCAGGAAAAGAACCGTTCGCCGCGGGCCGGGCGATAAGACGGCCTGCTCTGCGGCTGGACGGAACCGCACCAGCGTCGCGGTCCGCCGGACGCCGTCGGCCCCGGCGGCCTCAAAGGTGCAGGCCTCGAAGCCTGTACCCAGAATGTCCGGCTGCCACTCCATGGCTTTATGGTAGCCGGGCAACCAACTGTGGCGGCCCGGTTTGGTCTGGACCGTCCAAGGCGGAAAACTAGAGCCATGCGCGTATATCCGACATTCTTCAAGCTGGCCTTCTCATGGATGGACGCCGAACGCGCCCACAAGATCGGGTTCAAGGGGATCAAGCTTGCCCACACTTCCGGCGCCGGGCGGCTCATCCAGCGGTTTACGGCGCCTGCACCGTCCCTGCAGACCACGGCCTTCGGTGTCACGTTCCCCTCGCCGTTCGGCCTGGCCGCCGGCTTCGACAAGGAGGGGCTGGGCATCGAAGCCCTCACGGAACTTGGCTTCGGCCACGTCGAAGTGGGTACGATTACCGGCCAGGCACAGCCTGGCAATGAAAAACCGCGCCTCTTCCGCCTGATCGAGGACCGCGCCGTGATCAACAGGATGGGTTTCAACAATGACGGCGCCGCCGCCGTCGAGCCCCGCCTCAAAGCTGCGCGTGCCGCCCTCCAGCGCAAACACCCCACCGTGCGTCCGGTAATCGGGGTGAACATCGGGAAGAGCAAAGTGGTGGCACTGGACGACGCCGTGGCGGACTACCTCATCAGCGCGCGAAGCCTCGCCCCCGCCGCAGACTATCTGGTAGTCAACGTCAGCTCACCCAACACACCCGGGCTGCGCCTCCTCCAGGATGTCCAGACACTTCGCCCCTTGCTGGCCGCTGTGGGGGACGAAGCTGACAAGGCCGCCGGGCGCCACGTACCCCTGCTTGTCAAGATCGCCCCGGACCTGAGCGACGAGGACATCGACGACGTCGCACGGCTGGCACTGGACCTGAAGCTTGACGGGATCATCGCCACGAACACCACGATCGGCCGCGCCGGCCTCAAGTCGCCGGCGGCAAAGGTAGCGGAATGCGGGGCCGGGGGTCTGTCCGGGGCGCCGCTGAAGCAAAGGTCGCTGGAGGTCCTTCGCCGGCTGAAGGAAGCGACCGGGGGAGCAGTCACCCTGGTTGCCGTTGGCGGCGTCGAGACGGCGAAGGATGTCCAGGAACGCCTGGATGCCGGGGCCACCCTGGTCCAGGGCTACACAGCGTTCCTGTACGAGGGGCCCTTCTGGGCGGCACGGATCAACCGCCAACTGGCCAGGAATCGCCGGCGCTGACAGCTATAGGTGAAACAGAAAATCCCCGGCGGGTCGTCCGCCGGGGATTTTCTGTTTGGAGCGTGGCGTGGCCGGCCTGACGGCCGTCAGGAGCCAAATGTCAGGACCTGTCCGTTAAGAGGGGTACTGGCCGCGCTTGACCAGTGGCTTGGGCAGCCGCAGTTTACGGAACTGCAGTGAACGCATGGATCCGTACCAGACGGTGCCGCGCTCCACTTCACCGAACTTCGCCGTCAGCTTCTTGCGGAGCTGGCGGGACAGAATGAACACGTCCACAAAGACGGCCAGGAACATCACCCAGAATCCACCGAGGACGTAAATCATCTGTTCGCTGGAAGCCGGCACGATCAGGGAGATGATGACAAAAACGAGGGCGCCGAACATAAGGTATTCGCCCAGGCTGAAGCGGGCGTCCACATAGTCGCGGGCAAACCGCTTCTGCGGGCCCCTGTCACGGAGCGGCAGGAACTTCTCGTCACCGGTTTCCAGGGCCTGGCGCATTTTGGCGCGTTGATCCTGGATGGCCTGGCGCTCAGCTGCTTTGGACGCCTTCCGGTCTTCCGGCACCAAGGGGCGTTTGCGGGCCGCTTCCTGTGCTTTGCGTTTGGGAGTGGGTGCACCCTTGCCAAACGCCGCATCCTGCCGGGCTGCCGCTTCAGCGGCCTGCTGGTCTATTGTTTCCTGCGCCGTGGGCGCTTCTTTTTTACGTCCGAACACCCCAACAGAATACCTTGCAGCCTGGTGCATCCGGCGCGGGTAGTGTGTTCGCCATGACACCAACTTCACCGGCAACGACAAACAGCGCCGGCACGCCTGGCCCCGCAGGCGCTATCGACGCCGAAGGACTCCGACTGAGCGTTGAGCGGTCCTTCGAAGCAACGATCGAACGGCTCAGCGAACTTGTGGCCATCCCGGGCATCGCCTGGCCGAGTTTCGACCCCGCCCCCTTGGACGCCAGCGCGGCAGCCGTGGCCGGCTTGCTCAGTGCCGCAGGACTGGAAGACGTGCAGGTCCTGCGCAGTCCGAAGGACGACGGCACCCCGGGCGGGCCGGCCGTCGTCGCCCGCCGCCCCGCTGCGGACGGGAAGCCCACCATCCTGCTGTACGCCCACCACGACGTTCAGCCGCCCGGCGATCCGGCGCTGTGGGATTCGGAGCCGTTCACCGCCGTCGAACGTCATGGCCGTCTGTACGGGCGGGGTGCTGCTGACGACAAAGCAGGCATCATGGCGCACGTGGCTGCCTACACTGCCGTAGCCGAGGTTCTTGGCGCCGGACTTGGCCTCGGTGTCACGTTCTTCTTTGAAGGCGAAGAGGAGGCCGGATCTCCGACGTTCCGCACCTTCCTTGAAGCGCACCGCCAGCTGCTGAGCGCCGACGTGATTGTTGTTGCCGACTCCAGCAACTGGAAAGTTGGCGTACCGGCCCTGACCACCAGCCTCCGCGGCCTCGTGGACGGCACCATCGAGGTCCAGGTGCTCGATCATGCTGTGCACTCCGGGATGTTCGGCGGCCCGGTGCTGGATGCTCCCACCCTTCTGTCGCGGCTCATCGCGACGCTCCATGATGCAGACGGCAACGTGGCCATCGAAGGCCTGGTCTCCTACGACAATGCAGTTGTGGACCTCACCGAGGCGGAGTACCGGGCTGATGCCTCAGTGCTCGACGGCGTCCGGCTGGCCGGCACCGGGAGCATCGCGTCACGGATGTGGACCAAGCCGGCCCTGTCAATCATCGGCTTTGATGCCCCGGCGGTTGATGTCGCTTCGAATACCCTCCTGCCGCGCGCACGCGCCAAGTTCAGCCTTCGCCTTGCCCCCGGCCAGGACCCCGCAACGGCAATGGAGGCCGTGCGGCGGCACGTGGAGGCGAATGCCCCCTTCGGTGCCAGGATTGTGTTCACGCCGGGGGAGAGTGGCAACTCGTTTCGCGCCGATACGTCGTCGACGGCGGCGCAGTTGGCCATGTGGGCGCTTGGGGAAGCCTGGGGTGTCCCCGCTGTGGAGATGGGCATCGGAGGATCCATCCCCTTCATTTCCGACCTTGTGGATATCTACCCGGACGTCCAGATCCTTGTGACGGGCGTCGAGGATCCTGACTCCCGGGCCCACAGTGCCAACGAGTCCCTCCACCTGGGCGATTTCAAGAACGCCGTTCTTGCAGAGGCGCTCCTCCTCGCACGGCTTAATGCAGACGGGCTCAGCTGAGGGGCCTCCGGCTCTGACGACTTGTCACCAACCCGTGCCGGGAACAAAATGCCGGGCAGCCATAGTTACGTCTGGAGTTAGAGCTACACGTCTGACCGACGTAGCATGTAGCTATAGCCCGTACCGTATCCGTAGGGGCAGGCACCGCTGAAGCGGGGCCGCCAGGACCGTCCTAAGGTAGGCCAAATGAGCACCGCAACCAACGAGAACACCACCGAGACTGTAGCCGCTGCCAGCGACGAACTGCCCGCGCACGAGGTCAAACTGACCGACGTCGCTGCCGGCAAGGTCCGCAGCCTGCTGGAGCAGGAAGGCCGCACCGACCTCCGCCTCCGCGTTGCTGTCCAGCCCGGCGGCTGCTCGGGCCTGATCTACCAGCTCTACTTCGACGAACGCCTCCTGGATGGAGACGCAGTCCGTGACTACGACGGCGTTGAAGTTGTGGTTGACAAGATGAGTGTGCCGTACCTCAGCGGGGCCAGCATCGATTTCGAAGACACCATCTCGAAGCAGGGTTTCACCATCGACAACCACAACGCCGGTGGCTCCTGCGCATGCGGTGATTCGTTCCACTGACCCGGTTCTTTCGCCCGATGCCGGCGCCGGCCCCCCGTCCGTAAAAAACGGCGCGGAGGCACGGCGCCGACATGTGGGCGAAACGCCCGGCGGAGCGGTAAGCTCTACACCGAGTAGTAAAACTTTTAGTGTGCCCGGAAGGCCATTGAGGCAGCCGGGCAACAGCAGCAACAAGTAGGAAGGGCCGTCTGTGAGTTCGCAGAACCGAACCGGCAGCCGACGCAAAACGATCACATCGATCTCAGGCTTGGCAGTCGCCGGCGCGTTGGTTTTGACTGGATGTTCGCCAGAGGTATCGAGGGGGTGGCTGCCCACCGAGCGTGGCACCACCAATCACACTGACCGGATCATGGACCTCTGGGTCAACTCATGGATTGCCGCCCTTGTTGTGGGCATCATTACGTGGGGCTTGATCGTCTGGTGCCTCGTTGCCTACCGCCGCCGCAAGGGAACCGTAGGGTTCCCGAAGCAGCTCAGCTTTAACCTCCCGCTCGAGGTGTTCTACCTGACCATCCCTGTTTTCATGGTTCTGGTGTTCTTCTACTTCACCGACCGCGACCAGCGGGCCATCGATGACCGCTCAGAGGCGGCCGACGTCGTTGTTGACGTCCGCGGCAAGCAGTGGGCCTGGGACTTCAACTACAAGTCCGGCGAAGTTATCGAAGAAGACGTCTACGAGGCCGGAGTCCAGGCACACCTGACGGGCAACACCATCGACAAGGAAGCTCTTCCGACGCTTTACTTGCCGGTTAACAAGTCGGTTGACCTCGAGCTCAACTCCCGCGACGTCATTCACTCCTTCTGGGTTCCCGCCTTCCTGCAAAAGCGCGACATGATCCCGGGCAAGACCAACTACATCCGGTTCACCCCCACTAAAGAGGGAACGTACGACGGCAAGTGCGCAGAGCTCTGCGGCGAGTACCACTCAGAAATGCTGTTCCGGGTGAAGGTTGTCTCGGAGACTGAATTCCAGGCTCACATGGACAAGCTCAAGGCAGCCGGCAACACGGGACTCCTCGGTGAAGAGTACGACCGTAACCCCAACCTGAACGAAATTAAGTAAGGGGAGCGACGTGGCTACTTACACCCAGTCCGCACCTGTGGAGACCCTCGAGGCTCCCGTAGTTCCTAAGTCCAAGGGACGCATCGTCGTCAACTGGATCACCTCTACCGACCACAAGACCATCGGGTACATGTACCTGATCGCGTCCTTTGTGTTCTTCTGCTTCGGCGGCGTGATGGCGCTGCTGATCCGTGCCGAGCTGTTCGAGCCCGGCATGCAGATCCTGCAGACCAAAGAGCAGTACAACCAGATGTTCACGATGCACGGCACCGTGATGCTGCTGATGTTCGCTACGCCGCTTTTCGCGGGCTTCACGAACGTGATCATGCCCCTGCAGATCGGCGCTCCCGATGTCGCCTTCCCGCGGCTGAACGCACTGGCCTTCTGGTTCTTCCTGTTCGGCTCCACCATCGCCGTCTCAGGCTTCATTACCCCCCAGGGCGCTGCCTCCTTCGGCTGGTTCGCGTACGCACCGTTGTCCAACACCACCTTCAGCCCCGGCGTCGGCGGTGACCTGTGGGTCTTCGGCCTTGCGCTGTCCGGCTTCGGCACCATCCTTGGTGCGGTCAACTTCATCACCACCATCATCTGCATGCGCGCCCCGGGCATGACCATGTGGCGCATGCCCATCTTCACTTGGAACGCGCTCATCACGTCCATCCTGGTACTGATGGCATTCCCGCCGCTGGCTGCAGCGCTCTTCGCCCTCGGCGCGGACCGCCGTTTCGGAGCCCACATCTTCGACCCGGAGAACGGCGGCGCGGTCCTCTGGCAGCACCTGTTCTGGTTCTTTGGCCACCCCGAGGTCTACATCATCGCGCTGCCGTTCTTCGGCATCGTCTCGGAGATCTTCCCGGTCTTCAGCCGCAAGCCGATCTTCGGCTACAAGGGCCTGGTCTACGCCACCATCGCCATCGCCGCCCTGTCCGTGACCGTGTGGGCCCACCACATGTACGTCACAGGTTCTGTGCTGCTGCCGTTCTTCGCGTTTATGACCATGCTGATCGCGGTGCCCACCGGCGTGAAGTTCTTCAACTGGATCGGCACCATGTGGCGGGGGTCGCTGACCTTCGAAACCCCGATGCTGTGGAGCATCGGCTTCCTGGTGACGTTCCTCTTCGGCGGCCTGACCGGCATCATCCTGGCCTCCCCGCCGCTGGACTTCCACGTCTCGGACTCCTACTTTGTGGTGGCGCACTTCCACTACGTGGTGTTCGGCACCGTGGTGTTCGCGATGTTCGCCGGCTTCTACTTCTGGTGGCCGAAGTGGACGGGCAAGATGCTCAACGAGCGCCTTGGCAAGATCCACTTCTGGCTCCTGTTCCTGGGCTTCCACGGAACGTTCCTCATCCAGCACTGGCTTGGTGTTGAGGGCATGCCCCGCCGTTACGCGGACTACCTGGTGGAGGACAACTTCACCTGGATGAACCAGTTCTCCACCATCGCTTCGTTTGTTCTCGGCGCATCACTGATCCCCTTCTTCTGGAACGTGTACATCACGTGGCGCAGCACCGAGCGCGTAGAAGTGGATGACCCGTGGGGCTTCGGCGCCTCGCTGGAATGGGCTACATCCTGCCCGCCGCCGCGCCACAACTTCACCTCGCTGCCCCGGATCCGTTCAGAGCGTCCCGCACTGGACCTCCACCACCCGGAGCTTTCACAGGTACACACCGTTGAGTCGCCGTCTGCCGCAGCGGCAGTGCTCGGTAACGCTGACCAGAAGGACACCGCCAAGTGAAAATCGAAGCATGGATCTTTGGAGCCGGAGTCTTTTTCTTCGTACCGGTCGCACTGGTTTATGGGTTCCTGACGGACTGGAACGAGCCCGTCGGCCTGCTGGGCGTGCTGCTCATTGCCGGTCTGTCAGGCATGATCGGCGGCTACCTCGGTTTCACCGCCAAGCGGGTCGGGCCGCGTCCTGAAGACCGCAACGACGCCGAGATCCACGAAGGCGCCGGCGAACAGGGGCACTTCAGCCCGTGGAGCTGGTGGCCGCTGGTGCTTGGCCTTGCCGCCGCAGGTGGCTTCCTCGGCCTGGCAGTCGGTTGGTGGATTGTCTTCATCGCCGCCGGTCTCGCCCTGGTTGCCCTCGTGGGCTGGGTCTTCGAGTACAGCCGTGGCGACCACGCACACTAGGACTGCCTAGCGCATTTCCTGGATTTACCGCATAAAAGACGTTGGGCCCCACCTCCGGGTGGGGCCCAACGTCTTTCTGTTTACCGGGTCAAGGCAACGATCGCCGCGCCTTGATGTGGCCCCGCCCGATCGCCCCGGCAGGAGGGCCTAGGCGGCCCCCTGCGACTCGAGAAGCGATCCGAGCATCTCCAGGACCGCGGCGGCTGCCGAATCTCCTGAAGGACCCTCCAGGCCGCTCTCCGCGACGGACAGCTCGACCTCGCATCCGAACGGGAAATCAGCCGTCATGACTTCCAGGAGCGACCGCGCATCCACCGCCTGGATCCCTGCCTTCCGGATTGTGACAGCGAGGCCGGTGGCTGTTACCGCCCGGACGAATTCCGCCGCCGGGCGGGCATGCAAGCCTATCGAAGCCGAAACCACGGCCTTGTGCACTGGCAAAGGGTCTCCTCTATCCGGACGGCCCCCACCGTCAGTTGCTGAAATTTCCAATCCAATATAGCTGTCACGTCGTCCCTCCCGCTAAACACAGGACCGATGCGCCGGTTCGCAGCTGGTCTAGACCTGACGCTCGTTGACTTAAGATTGGAGGGTGAAGTACTCAGCAGGGAACATGCTCCGTGGCCGCTAGCGCCGACGGCATCCGCGGCGAGATTGACCGCGGCAGCGGCGTCGCCATCTACATTCAGCTCCGGGAGATCCTGCGGGCCTATATCAGTGAATCCTGTCCACCGGGATCGGCCCTGCCCTCCGAGCGTGATCTCGCCGTCCGGTTCGGCCTGGCGCGCATGACAGTCCGGCAGGCCATTGATGCCCTCGTCGGTGAGGAAGTCATTGAACGCGTCGTTGGCCTGGGCACGTTCGTCCGGAAGCCCAAACTGGACCTTCAGGTCAAGCTGACGTCCTATAGCGAGGAGATGCAGCGCCGCGGGATGGTCCCGGCTGCCAAGGTCCTGAGTTTTGAACAGATCGGCGCCAGCGCATTCCTGGCGCGTGAACTTCAGGTGGAGGAGGGCACGCCGCTGGTCCGGTTCCGGCGGTTGTTGCTGGCCGACGGTGAGCCCATGAGCGTGGACGAGAACTTCATCCCGGCGCAGCGCGTACCCGGGTTGCTGGATGGCGAACCACCCACCTCCCTCTACAACGTGCTCAGCGAGCAGTTCGGCCTGGTGATGGAGTGGGGGGAGGACATGATCGAAGCCACTGCCGCATCGCCGTCCACCGCGCGCCTGCTGAACGTTGACGTGGGAACACCCTTATTGAAGATCCAGCGGCACGCCTTTGTGGCGAGGGCCATGGTGGACTACTCGGTTTCCTACTACCGCGCGGACCGCTACAAACTGTGGGTTCCACTTCAGCGGCCCGGAGCGCGCACGGCAAGGAACCATTCCTCCGGATACCGCAGCTCCTGACTGCAACGCAAAATGCCCGGTCCAATGGACCGGGCATTTTGCGTTGGAACCGAGAGCTGCTGCTAGTGGCTGAGGCTCTTGGTTTCCTCTGCCGCTGCTACTGCCGGAGCGTGGTGGCCGTGAGCGGCTTCCAGTTCGGCGGGCGTAGCTGGTGCAACGCGGTCCTCGAAGAACCACTTGGACAGGAAGGCGCGACGCTTTTCCTTGCTGGTGACGACCCCGTGCTCGTTGGGAACCGCCGGCAACGGAGCGGGGGACTCGAAGCCCACCAGCTTGTAGCGCTTGTACTCATCAAGGGGTGCGTGTACCTCGATGAACTCGCCGTGGGGGAGGCGCACGATGCGGCCGGTTTCGCGGCCATGAAGGGCGATTTCCCGGTCCTTGCGCTGGAGAGCCAGTGCAACACGCTTGGTGACGATGAACGCGATGATCGGGCCGATGAAGAACAGGGCCCGGAGCCAGTACGTCACATCGTTCAGGGAGACGTGGAAGTGCGTGGCAATGAGGTCAGAACCAGCAGCAGCCCACATCACGCTGTACCAGACGAAGCCGGCCACACCGATAGCAGTCCGGGTGGGCGCGTTCCGCGGACGGTCCAGGACGTGGTGCTCGCGGTTGTCCTTGGTGATCCAGCTTTCGATCCACGGGTACATAAACATCACGGTGAAGAGGATTCCTGCCGGCACGAGGGCCGGGAGGAGGACGTTCAGCGTAAGGGTGTACCCGAAGATGACGTACTCGAAGCCGAAGTCTCCGATGACACCTGGCATCAGCCGGAGCGCGCCGTCAACAAAGCCGATGTACCAGTCGGGCTGGGTACCGGCAGAAACTGGAGAAGGATCGTACGGGCCGTAGTTCCAGATCGGGTTGATCGTGAAGAAGGCCGCCATGAGGGCGATCACACCGAAGACGATGAAGAAGAAGCCGCCAGCCTTCGCCGCGTATACCGGGCCCAGGGGGTAGCCGACGACGTTTCCGTCGTTGCGGCCCGGGCCGGGGTACTGGGTGTGCTTGTGCACAACCACCATAAAGAGGTGGAGGACGATCATCAGGAGGATGAGGGCGGGCACGAGCAGGATGTGGAGCATGTACAGGCGGCCAATGACTGCGGTGCCCGGGAACTCGCCGCCGAAGAGGAAGAACGAGATGTACGTGCCGACCACGGGAATGGCCTTGATAACACCATCGATGATGCGCAGGCCGTTGCCGGAGAGCAGGTCATCGGGGAGCGAGTAACCGGTGAAGCCGGCTGCCATGGCCAGGATCAGGAGGACGCTGCCAACAACCCAGTTCATTTCACGCGGTTTGCGGAAGGCTCCGGTGAAGAAGACACGCAGCATGTGCACAGCGATGGAGGCCACGAACAACAGGGCGGACCAGTGGTGTACCTGGCGCATGAACAGGCCGCCGCGGATGTCGAAGGAGATGTTCAGCGAGGAGCTGTACGCTACCGACATTTCCACGTTCTTCAACGGCACGTAGGAACCCGTGTAGTGGGTTTCAGCCATTGACGGATCAAACCAGAAGGTCAGGAACGTGCCTGACAGCAGCAGGATGACGAAGGAGTAGAGCGCCACTTCACCGAACATAAACGACCAGTGGTCGGGGAAGACTTTGCGTCCAAACTCGCGGAGGATTCCGGAACCGCCAACCCGGGCGTCAACGAAATCAGTGATGCGTCCGGTCTTGGTCTTGGCTACGAAGGCGGGGGCTTCAGCTGTTGATGCTGCGCTCATGCTCATCACGCTCCCAGTAACTCGGTCCTACAGGTTCTTTGAAGTCGCTGGTTGCGACCAGGTAGCCCTCGTTGTCCACCGCGATAGGCAGCTGGGGGAGGGGCCGGCTGGCCGGGCCAAAGATCACTTTGCACTCTTGTGTGAGGTCAAAGGTGGACTGGTGGCACGGGCACAGCAGGTGGTGCGTCTGCTGCTCATAAAGGGCAACAGGGCAACCGACGTGGGTGCAGATCTTGGAGTAGGCAACAATGCCGTTGTAGCTCCAGTCCTCGCGGCCCGCCGAAGGCTTCAGGGACGCAGGATCAAGACGCATGAGGAGTACAACAGCCTTGGCCTTTTCGTTGAGCTTGCCTTCGTGCAGCTCGTTCAGACCTTCGGGAATGACGTGGAAGGCGGATCCCAGGGTGACATCAGAGGCCTTGATGGGCGTGCCGTCAGGGTCCCGGGTGAGGCGCTTGAGCTTGCCTTCCTGGGGAGCCCACATGGTGTGGGCCAGTTTCTTGTCCGGGCGGGGCCCAAGGTCACCGAAAACCGCGATGGCGGGCAAAGGTGCCAGGGCAACGGCGCCAAGCAGCGTGTTGCGGATGAGTGGGCGGCGCTTGATGCCGGTCTCTTCCACGATGTCGTCAACGATGCGTACCGCCGCCTGGCGGTCCTCTTCGGTGCGGATTGCGTGGCGCTCTTCCGACACTTCGTGGTCTGGCATCAGGGCCTTGGCCCAGTGCACAATGCCAGTGCCGATGCCGAGCATGGCAAACGCCGTGCCCAGTCCCAGGAGGGCGTTCTGCAGGCGGATCGAGTCAATGCCTGCACCCGACCCTTCGCCCAGATCGATGGCGAAGTACGCCACCAGGAAGATCAGGGTGCCAACAACGGAGACGCCGAAAAGTACAGCCACCTGCCGTTCTGCCCGTTTGGCGGCCTTCGGGTCCGTGTCAGCCAGGCGCAAACGATGCGGGGGAAGTCCAGGATCCTGGAATTTCTCCACCTCATTCTGACCAGCCGTAGCTACGGTGCCCGAGTGGTTCGGACTGCCGTCACTATGGTTGCCCATAATTCGCCTCATCCTTCTCTCGTCCCGGCGACTGCCGGGTTAGTTTTCAATTTCAAAACTGCTGACTGGGCAGCAGAAGTTCTTAGGGATCCCGTCGTCCTAGGACGTTCGGGATGTCAGCCAGATCGTGAAGGCGATGATGACGCCAAGCCCTGCGATCCAGACGAAGAGGCCTTCAGCGACCGGCCCAAGCGAGCCCAGGTCTGCGCCACCGGGTGAACCGTTGGCTTCGATCTGCTTCAGGAAGGTGATGATGTCGCGCTTGCCTTCGGGAGTTACGTTCGCGTCACTGAAGACGGGCATGTTCTGCGGCCCCGTCACCATGGCTTCGTAGATGTGCTTGCCGGACACGTCGGCGAGGGCAGGAGCGAACTTGCCGCGGGTCAACGCACCGCCGGCGGCAGCAGCGTTGTGGCACATGGCGCAGTTCACGCGGAAGAGCTCGCCGCCCACGGCTGCATCGCCCTTTTCGTCCAACAGGCCTTCTTCAGGAATTGCCGGGCCTGCTCCCAGGGAAGCGACATAACCTGAAAGCTGGTGGGTCTGCTCATCGTTGAACTGGGCCGGCTTCTTGTAGGCCTGGGGGCCGTTCATCTGCATGGGCATGCGGCCGGTTCCAACCTGGAAGTCAACTGCTGCGGCACCAACACCCACGAGCGACGGCCCGTCCTGCGTGCCGCCGGCGCCCATTCCGTGGCAGGTAGCGCAGTTGGCTTCAAAGAGCTTTTCGCCCTCGGCGGTGTCACTTGCGCTGAAGCTGGTGGTTGACGCCTTGGCCTCGTTGACCGTGGTGGCAACGGCATAGAGCCCACCAGTGACGAGTAGTCCCATCAGGAGCAGCGCTATGACTGCGAGTGGGTGACGCCGCTTTTGCGAGAGAGCCTTCACGTGGTGGTTCCTTTATTCGATCCTGCGCCGGCTCCGTGAGCCGCTTCTTGAAATTCTGCCTCTTGTAGAAAAGGAATCAAAGCTTGACTACATCAGCACGTAGATGACCAGGAAGAGGCCAATCCAGACAACGTCGACAAAGTGCCAGTAGTACGAGGTCACGATTGCCGAGGTGGCTTCAAAGTGGCCAAACTTCTTCGCTGCGAACGAGCGTCCGATGATGAAGAGGAAGGCTACGAGGCCGCCGATAACGTGCAGGCCGTGGAAGCCTGTGGTGATGTAAAAGGCCGAGCCATAGGCGTTTGATGAGAGCGAGACGTGCTCTGACACCAGCATGGCGTATTCCGTGGTCTGGCCTGCGACGAAGAATGCCCCCATGATGAAAGTCAGGGTGAACCATTCGTTCATGCCCCAGCGGGAGAACTGGAAGAGTCCGCCCGTCTTGCGGGGCTGCAGCCGTTCGGCGGCGAAGACGCCCATCTGGCAAGTAAACGAACTTGCCACAAGGACGATGGTGTTAACGAGCGCAAAGGGGAAGTTGAGCTTGGCTGTCTCTTCGGCCCACATCTCGCCGCTCGTGGAGCGGAGCGTGAAGTACATGGCAAAGAGACCGGCGAAGAACATCAACTCACTGGACAGCCAGACTACGGTTCCAACAGAAACCATATTGGGGCGGTTCAGCGTGGGGTGCGCCGGGGTACTGGGGGCATGGGTCGCAGATGTCACATAGACATTATGTCTATAAAACTCCGTAGTTCCCAACGCGAACCGCCTTTTCGGGGGACTTTTTCTACAAAGACGCGAAATCACTGCGAAAAGTTCCCGGGGACGTTCACATTGGTCAGGGCTTGGGTGGCTCGATAGCATCAGGAGGTGACTTCTCAGGCAACCGCGCCGGCGGCCGGCAACACGTGGCCCCGGCTTATTTCAGCGCTCATCAACGGCACGGATCTCACGGCGGACAGCACCGCGTGGGCGATGGACAGGATTATGTCCGGGGAGGCGACGCCGGCCCAGATAGCCGGGTTCCTCGTGGCCCTCAGTTCCAAGGGTGAGACCGTCAACGAAATCTCGGGGCTGGTGGAAGCGATGCTGCGGCACGCCACACCCATCAGCATTCCCGGCGAGAAACTCGACATCGTGGGCACGGGTGGAGATCAGCTCAACACCATCAATATCTCCACCATGGCCGCGCTGGTGGCTGCCGGCGCCGGAGCGAAGGTGGTGAAGCACGGGAACCGGGCGGCGTCGTCGTCGTCGGGGTCTGCCGATGTGCTTGAGGCGCTGGGTGTCCGGCTGGATCTCCCTGTGGAGCAGGTTGCCAGGAACGCGGGGGAGGCCGGTATCACGTTCTGCTTCGCGCAGGTGTTCCACCCGTCCTTCCGCCACACGGCCGTTCCCCGTAAGGAACTGGCCATTCCCACGGCGTTCAACTTCTTGGGACCGCTGACCAACCCGGCGTTGGTGCAGGCATCAGCAGTAGGCGTGGCCAATGCACGGATGGCTCCGCTTGTTGCCGGCGTCCTGGCGCAGCGGGGGAGCCGCGGCCTCGTCTTCCGCGGGAACGACGGGCTCGACGAACTGACCACAACGGGACCATCCACCGTTTGGGAGATCCGCGGCGGCACCGTCACCGAGCTGGACTTTTCCCCGGCCGAGCTCGGCATCCGTCCCGCAACCGTGGAGGAACTCCGTGGCGGGGACGCCCAGGCGAACGCCGCCGTCGTGCGTGATGTCCTTGCCGGTAAGACCGGAGCCGCCCGCGACGCCGTACTGCTCAATGCGGCCGCCGGACTGGTCGCCTTCGATGCGACGGCGGAGGGCCCGTTCCTCGAGCGTATGCGCGCGGCCCTGGGCCGGGCCGCCGAGTCGATCGACTCCGGTGCTGCGGCAGCGGTCCTGGATAAGTGGGTGGCCCTGACCCGGCCGTGACTTATCGCGCTGAAGGAAAATGGCGGGCCCGGCTGATCAGCCGGGCCCGCCATTTTCCTTCAGCGCTTGCTACTGCTCGAAACCCAGTGCAAAGGCTGCATCGAGATCGTGCTGGGAGTACGCGCGGAAGGCGATGTGGGTGGTGGTGTGGACAACGGCGGGAACCTTGGAGAGTTTGTCGGCAATGACGTCCGCCAGGTCCTCGTGCCGTGCTACCCGGGCAACGGCGATCAGGTCCCACTCCCCGGTCACGGAGTAGACCTCGCTGATACCCGGAATCGCGGAAATTTCCTCAGCGGTTTCCGGGATGCGTGCGGCGTCGGTCTTGATCAGAACGAATGCGGTGATCACTTTTCAATCCTTCCGGATCAGTTGGCCGTAGCTGTGCCCGGCAAAACCCAATGGTGATGTCAGCCTATTACATGACCACCAAGGGCCAGGCCCGGGCCCCGGTGGTGCCCGGTCAGGACTTCCGGAGCCTGCCTGCCAGAGCGATGAGTGCCCGGTAACCCAGCAGCCCAAGGCCAAGGCTAAGAAGGGCCACAATGACGAAGGGAAGCACCACTGTCTGGCCGGTCAGGGCGCGCAGAGCCATGCCGACGACAACCGCTCCGAGCCAGATGGCGACGCCGGATTTTATGGACAGCGGCCGCCGCCATGCCCGGGCGGCCAGCCACGCAAGGGCGGCACCGGCGAGGAACGGCCAAGCCGTGAGGAAGACTCCGGCGAGGACGTCGGAGCGCTGGTGCGTGTCACGGCCGATTGCGGCGAAGACCAGAATCAGGACGGCATCGGCCAGAGCCGACGCCGTAATCGTTCGCGTGCCGGCGGAAGTGGAGTGCTCATGCGTCGGGAAAGTCATGGTTTCGAGCCTAGCGCGGGCTCCCCGCAACTAACGACGGGGGAGCGGGCTGGGCCGGCCAGGGCCGTGATGCTCTGCCGCGGTGTTTCTCAGGAGCTTTCTTCGACCCGTCGAACCAGCCAGGAGGCCTCCCACCGGACCTTGTACTGTTCATCGGCAGTCCACTCAACCAAAACGTGCGTGACGGTGTAGGCGATGGCATGTCCAAGGATGGAGCGGACTTTGACCGGAGCCGGTCTGAGCATGATCACAGGCCTCCCCGGGGCTTCCTTCAGCGCCTGCTCCCGGGCCTGGGGAATTACCGAGGGGGAGAAGGCGGGGGAAATGAGGGATTGCAGCATATGACGTCCTAAGAGTCAGAACTGAACAATGCCGTCTTCTCCAAGGTGGCGGAAGGATCGACACTGATCTGCCCGGTGATGCATGGAAAGCTGACGTACCCCAGCGTGCCGCCATGAAAAGACCTTAGGAGCCGTGCACCCGTCCCTGCATGCGTAGGACGTACTCGAGTTTTCCGGACGGGCTACTTGCCGGGTTAGCGGCGCGTAAGCGGGGGAGAGGCCGGCGGCCATGCCGATCCACCCGCCGTCGGCCGCCTGCAGCCGCAGGCGCCAACTCATCTCGACGGCGGCGCGCAGCACCGGGAGCGGCAGCAGCCGGCGAGTAGGCGCCCACTGTCCGTCGAAGCAGTTCAACGTGGCCGGTGGCGCCCGTAACGACTATGCGGAGGGTGTCCTCCTTGACATCGGGCTCTGGACCGTCAGTTGCCTTACGTCTGTTGAAGACCGTGCTTGGTCATTCGGGAACCTTCCGGCTGGTGACTGGCGGACGCCTTCTCCTACGTGTTGCGGCCCCGGAGATGCTGCCGGAGCCCAGGGATCGCGAAATCGACCTTTCCGTGGGCGGTGGATTCGATGAGACCCGCCGCCAACAGCCTGGAACGGTAGTTGGCGACGAGGTTTGTCCTGGCTCCGAGGCGCCGGCCGATGTCTCCGGCAACAGACGGTCCGTCGTCTTCGGCCATTGCCTGAAGGAAATCGAGGTCTTTGGGGGAGGCGGCGGCGAGGGCTGCTTCGATGACGGTGCGCCCGTTGCGCCGGTTTGCCGCCTCGATGGCGCGTTCAACTGATTCGGGGCTGAGGCTTCCCTGGTAATTCTCCGCTTCCTTCCAGAGGAAGTAGCCGACCAGTTGGATGAGGAAGGGGTACCCTCCGGTGGCCTCCGCTGAGCGGCGGACGAGGCCGGGGGAGACGTCGAAGCCTGCCTCGGCGAAGGTGCTGGCGAAGGACTCCTCCACCTCCCGGACGGCTGCGGCGTGGAGATCGATTTTGTCGGCCCTGCGGAGAAAAGTTGCCACTCCTTCGTTGAGCAGGTCGGAAACGGCAGCGGGCAGCCCGGCGAAGACCAGGCCGATGGGCAGCCTGTCCTGGATGAAGTGCTGGACGCTGGCAGCCAGCTGGGCGAGTTCGCTGCGGTCGGCAGCATGGATCTCATCCACCGTAATGACCAGGCCGTTGCCGCGTTCGTCCAGTAGCCTCAGCAGGCCTTCGCCCACGGTCCGCCACGCTACCTGGCGTTCGGGCGGGAGTTGGGTGGTGATGCTGAAGCCGGCGGCGGCGATCGCAGTGATCCGTCGGTTGGCCGGGCCGGTGCCCAGCTCCTCGGCGAGCTGACGCATGGACTCGCCGATGCGGCCCATGAAGCCTGCGGTGGCGGTCTCTGAGACCACTGCCCAGCCCTTTTCGCGGGCGATGTCGTGTGCGGCGCCGATCATCACGGTCTTGCCGATGCCGCGGGCACCGGTGAAGATGGTCAGCAAGCCAGGGGAGCCGGAGCCCAGCCGGAGCCCGTACTCGAACTCATCCAGCACGCCGGCCCTGCCGAGGATTTCCGGCGGCGTCGCCCCGGCCGAGGGACGAAACGGGTTCTCCATTGATCGAGGCTCCTGTGAGTGGTTGTGTGCCTTGTGAGTTTGCAGCGCTGTGAGTTTATATGAGTTTTGTGAGTTTGGTGCCTTCCAGTTATCAGCTCGGCTGCTGTCCGGGCTGTGGGGGGAATGCAGCGGGAGAGGGTCCGGCAGCGCCTGAATAAACGTTACTGGCATCCCTGCGGATTCAAAGTGAGCGTATTCATCCTGCGGTAGAGCCGCTTGGTCAGTGGAAATAGCAGCCGAGGAGCCAATCTCCCTACCGAACTTTGAGCACGCGATCGGGTTGTTTGGAGGGAAGGCGCAACGACCGGCCACTTCGGGCAATTATTTTTCCCGAGTCTTGCAGGCGCCATGTTGACTCCTTGACCTGTCCACCCTGTAGCCAATCAAGCCGTTCCACGGGGCGTTTAAGCTGACGTTCCAGCCAGTTGGCTGCGAAGTGGCCGTAGGTATCCGGCGCTTCCTCCAAGCCGATAATTGTGAGGCCATCTCCGTCGTAGACATGGTTGTCCAAGACGTGGCTATCTCCCCATTCACCTTCCAAAGTGCGGCCGCTGGGTCCGTCGTGCCAGTACGCAACCTGAAGTGTGCACGCGTCCGGCGTCTCGATACCAGGGACGTCCAGAATCACGACTAGCGGTTTGATGCGTGCGAACACTTTGAAGGAATCAAGCTTGGGATTCGTCGGGGGCCAGCCGGCGATGCCGCGAGCGAGCTCCTTCAGGAACTTCTCCTCTTCGGGCGTGCGGGCTCGATCTCCTTGGAACTGGCCATGCGCCGTCATGGGGTGAGCCTAGCGCAGGCTGACAGTCGTAGCGGAGGAAAGTGCGTGTAGTCGTGGCCCGAGCTGCGGCGGGAAGGTTATGGCTTGGTTCGGAGGTTGACGTAGCGGGACCAGGCGTCGCCTGCTGCGTCGGCGTGGAGGAACGCGATTTGATGGCTGTAGCCGAGGGCGTCGGCGACCAGTGGCGGCGGTGAGACTAACAGGTGTTCGTCCAGGGCAGTGTTTCGTGCGCCGCGCAGGTCGATGCCCAGGCTGCGGAGCCTATCCATGATGCCGTTTGGGTGAAGTGGTTGTCCGGCCCGGGTCCCCGGGAAGAGCCAAGGGCTTTGTGCGTCTGATCCTGTTCTGAGATTCGGACGGCCTTTAAGGTGCTCTCGAAGCAAGTCGGCCAAGGGTTCGGGAATGGGCACTGGGTGCGGGCCGAAGGTGATCCACATGTTGCCGGTGCTTTCATTGGTTTGATAGCGTCGGTCCGGAGTTTGGCGACCCGAACGAGCGGCTGGGCGTAGAGAAGCAGCAGGATGCCGGCGACTCGGTAGGTCAGGGACTCGCTGGTGCCTGTAAGCAGTTCCCGGAGCCAGGCCACGCGCTGGTCCTGGGTGATCGCGGGGCGGGTCTTGGCTGTGTAGTGGACAATGTCCACTCGGTGGTTTGTGCCGGTGTTCTTGATGAAGACGATGAAGGTGCGGATGGCTTTTCTGGTCGTGGGACCGGTTGCGAGCCAGGTTTCGATGTCTTGTTGGGTGCAACTCGCAGCCGTGCGCTGGTGGGTTTCCCAGAGCCAGTCCAGGAACTTGATGGTTTCGGTGATCTCTTGTTTGGCGGAGTGCACCGGGGCCTGAGCGCTCTTCTCCGGTGTTGTCATGGACCGGATGCGCCGGAGGTGATGCCAGGTCGCAAACTGCGCGATGGGTTTGGCGACCTCCTCGGGTAAGTCGTGGAGCTTGTCGTGAATCCAGGTCTCGAACCGGGCAAGATACGGGTCTTGGTAGGGGAGGAGTCCGTGATGGATGAACAGGGCGCGCAGGTGATTGGCTTCGCGATTCGCTGACTCAGCCGCGGCATCGAGTCCTTCGTGCGTCAGCGGAGTCTCCCCGCTCGATAGAGAGCCGAGGAGGGCTTGGACCTTGGGGGAGCGCTTCCAGGTGATGATGCTTTCGGGCCGGTCTGCTTTGCAAAGGACATCGACAATTCTGCTGGCTGATTCCGGGTCAGCAGGCCCTGCCAGTAGTTGCTCATTGAGGTCCTCCCGAAGGGCGCAGCGGGCGCAGATACCGCGCCGATAGAACTCGCCCTCCGTATCGCAGCGGGTGCAGTGGAAGTTATGGAGGATGCCGGCGCAGGGTGCGCAGCGGGGACCTCCAGCGGCCGCGGGCGGCCCGGGCAGCAGCCGCTGCCGACTGCAGCCGGGGCAGATCCCGTGGGTGCGGGTGGCAGTGGTGAAGCAGAGGCCGCAGATTCGGCCTTCGGGCCAGGTGGCGCGTGTTCTGCCCGCTTTTCGGCCGCATCGTGCACAGGTGGCGGTCCCGGTGGTGCGCGGCCTGCCGAGCTTGGTGTTGCGAGGCGTCAGTCCTTCGGGCGAGTCAGTGGTCATCGTCGATGATGCGCGCCCGTCGCGGGCGGACGGTGCGGTTCAGGTCAACGACGTTGGGGGCGCTGGTGCCGGTTTTGCGGGCGCGGACGTCAGCGGCTGTGACGGTGATCAGGTCCTCGGGGCCGCAGGAGAAGATGTCGCAGATCGCAGCGATAACCTGCAGCGCGACGCGTTCTGGTTTCTGGTTGACGAGCCGGTAGACCTGTGGCCGGGACAAGGTGATGCCGCGCTCGGCCAGCAGAGGGATGAGGTCGGTGGTGTTGTGCAGTCCCCGTGCTGCCATGAGCTCGGAGAGCCGCCACCTGTATTCGACTTCGCGTCTCACCATTGACCTCTCATCTGCACGCCAGGACATCGTCCATGGTGCGGTCCAGTGCTGCCCGAAGGGTGGAATTGCGGAAGTCGTCGCTGACGAACTGGTAGATCCCGGTGGTGGAGGCGTGTTCGTGGCCCATCTGATTCTGCATTATCTTGAGCCCGTCAGGGTGGTGTGCCTCTGGCCTGCGGTTTTGTGTTGGTGGGTGTGTCCGGGACGTGCATGACGGTGGCATTGGGTGTCCTTTCTTCTCGTGAAACTGTTATTGATTCGGGATGCTTGCGGCAGCTGGTCATGGACTTTGGCGGCGTTGTCCGAGGGCGTGTGCGAGTTGCTGTCGCAGGCGTTGGTTCTCGTCGTTGAGTCGCCGGATTCTGTCGTTGGCGGCTTCGAGTCGTTGCCGTAGCGAGGCCTCGCTTGCCCGCTGTGCGGGTGATTCCTGTGTGGGCTCCGCCGAGGCCTGGTTTTGGCGGAGGTGTTCGATTTCTGCGCGGAGGTCGGGCTGGGTGTAAAGCCAGGACCGGGAGACCCGGGCGTATCTGGCGACGGCGTCGAAGGTGATCGGGCGGCCGTCCGCGTGCAGGGCGCGCAGCGCTTGGACGGCTTTGGACCGGGTGAGCGCCGCGCGCTGCTGTGCAGCTTTGATCAGGTGCCGGCTGTTATCGGGGCGGTTCATCCGGCCGCCTCGGCTGGTGCGGTGTCGTCGAGGGAGTCGATGATGCGGTCCAGGTTGTGCAGTACTGCCTGGTTCATCTCGATGAGCCGGGTCTGTCCGCGTGCCTCGGCTGCGGAAAGGATCTGGACGGTCTGGCGGCGCTGCTCTTGGTGCTGGGGGAGGAAATCGGCGGTGGTGACAAACATGGGACAGGTCAGGCAGGCGTTGGCGTGCGGGCAGGACTTCTGGACCGGGAGCCCGCAGAATCCGTTCGGCAGGCTCTGCGTCGCTCGGCCGAGGCGTTGCTTGGCCCAGCTGGCTTCGGCGAGGGGACCTTGCGGGTCAATGGTGATGGTGTCGCCGTTGATGTTAACCTTGCGGGCCTTCTCCCAGTGGCGGCGCACGGTCGTGTCGTGCAGCCGAGCGTAGTGGGCGGTCATCTCCGCCGAGGTGTGGTCGAGGAGGACCCGAACAACTTCTTGGGGGACGTCGCGGTTGATCAGTGTTGTCCCGAAGGTATGGCGCCACTGATGCGGCGTCAGGCGCACCTCCTGCCCGTGTTCGTCGCGGATGGCACAGCGTGCCAGCCAGTCTTCAAGCTGTCCGCGGTAGGAGTGCGTGGTCAGCGGTTTTGCTCCGTCGGGGTTCATCTTCGGGGCCGGGAACAGCCAGTTGCTGCCTTCGGGGAATCGTTCGCGGACGCGTCGTTGCTGGTCGAGTATGGCGGTATGGACTTCCTCATCGAGGGGCACGAGGGCTTCGCGCTTCATCTTCCGGTTCATATAGCGCAGGTATGGGGCACCGTCACCGTCACGGACCACGCAGTCTGATACCAGGTTGCAGGTGTCCCCGACGCGCAGACCGCAGCGCATCAGTATCAGGGTGAGAAGCCGACTGTCGGGGCTGGTCCATTTGCCGAGGTTTTCGGGTTGGTCCAGTTGCGCCATGATTTGGTCGGCCAGGGCCCTGGGCAGTCGTTTGGCCGGTCGTGGGAAGTCTTCAGGGTAGAAGTTCGCCGATGCCGGCAGGTCCTTGGCCCAGCCGTGGCGGCGGATCGCGGCGAAGAAGGCGTTCAGGGAGCTGACGTCGCGGCCACGGGAAGTCACGGCCCGTTTGTCACGGGCGAGCTCGGCGAGGAAGCGTTCCAGGATGCCGCGGTCGATGCAGTCCGGGCCGTCGGAGCCAGCGATGGTGTGCGCGAGGAACGCGGCGAATCGGTTCAGAGCGAGGAGGTCGACGCGGGCCTGGATGATCTCCCGACCGCTGGTCAACCGCCACCGGATGAAGCGTTTTGCCAAGGAGCGCAGCCACGGTTGCGGGATCTTGTCGAAGCGGAGGGCGCCGCGCGTGTCGGTGTAACCGAGGCGGTGCAGGGCCCAGGCGTCGCGGCCAAACTCAGACTCCCACCCGGTGCCGGCGGCGAGGTCTTCGAGCCGGGTGTAAGCAAAGCGCAGGAACGCGAGTTGCCCGTTGTGGCGGTGACTGCGGCCTACCCGGCCGGCGCCGTAGAACGCTGACCACTGCTCGAGATTCCAGTCCAGCAGCGAGGCGACGCCGCTGTCGGAGACGAGCCGGATCACGGGCGTCACAACGGAGGCGCGGGTACTGGCCCGGCGTTCGTCGTGGCGGCATTGCAGGGCGTGCTGGAGCTCAAGCCGCAACTGGGGACGATCAGCCAGGCATCGGAAATCGAACCGATCCAGACCCACGCTTTCGCACCGGGTGACGAACTCGTCGATATCCGGTGCGCCAATGGCGTGCCAGCGGGACTTGTGGTTGAGACACAACGGCGAGTTGCCTTGGGCCCAGAGGTCGCAGAACGCGAGCCTGCATTCGGGCCGTTCGGCGGCCGGCTCGGGGGAGAGGGTAGCGAGCCACTTAATCACGTCGGTCTCGCTAGAACGTCCGAAGAACCCGTGATGGCTGACGCAGAGGCCGCGTCTGGCCGAACCGAAGCGGCACCACGTGACGGTGCATGCCGCCAGGGGGCCATCGCCTACGGGCAATGGGCCGGGGCTGGCGAGGAATGATTCGGTTTCCGGGCGTCCTTGGTCCAGCCAACGCTTGTAGTGGCTTTTGCAGAACCCTTTGACCGTGCGTTGCCTTTCACACTCGTCGATCCGGCAGGGCTCGGTGTTGAAGACGAGGGAGCCTGGGGCTGGAATCACGATCCCGGGTCGGAATTCCGGCCGGACCGTGGCCATGAGCTTAGCCAACAGACCGCGACTATCCTCGTAGTCGTTCAGCGCAGGGAAGTTCACCACGTGACCTCTTTTCCGGTCAGCAGCCCTGCCTTTTCGAGGGCGCGGCGGGCGTCCTCGACAGTGAGGTGGCCGTAGACGTCGATGGTGGTCGCGACCGATGCGTGGCCAAGCAGGCTGCTGATGACCTCGATCGGCGTCCCTGCCCGCAACAAGCGGGTGGCATAGGTGTGGCGGAACCAGTGCGGGTCAAAATCCACTCCAGTGTCCCGGCGCAGCCGCTTCACCAAGTCATAGACTGCCGCGTAGCTCATCGGCCGGCCGCGGGCGCCGGCCCACAGATTCACGAACACATAGTCGCTGTCCAGATCGCCGTATTCCTCGTGAAGGTAGTCGCCGTAGACCCGCACGACGTCCGCGCAGATCGGTACCGTGCGCGGCGAAACGGACTTCGCCCGGGCCCGGTTGGCGTTTACGCGCCGGCGGATCGTCAGCTCGCCCTCGGCCACTGCAATGTCCTCATGCCGCAGTCCGAGTGCTTCGCCGATACGGATTCCCGACTCCCAGAGCAGGACGAACAGGAACCGGTCCCGGAGCCGCGTGCACGCATCCAGCACTGATTGTGCCTTCACCGCAGACAGGACCGTGGGCAGTCTCTTCGGCTCACGCAGTTTCACGATCCGGCGCCGCTGCGGCCTGTCCCCGGCAAGATGGGCAAGGAATGGTCTCCATCCCGTTCTTCGGTGCCGGACCGTTTCAAACTCGGTAACAAGGTCACCCAGCGGGACCCCATGACGTGAGTGGAACACGTAGAGGCCGCTGACCGCGGCCAGCTTGCGGTTCACCGTGCCCGGCCCGCAATGATGGGAGGCCGATGGTAGTAACGTCACGTCCGCGGCGCGTCCGGCAGGCGGAAGCCGCAGCCAGGCGACGAACTCGCCGACGTTCTCCAGCCTCACTTGGCGCCAATCAACGCCGCGGTATCGAAGAAAGACGAACCAGTCCTTCAGATCATGTGCATACGCTTTGAGCGTGTTCGGTGACCGCTCGACGTCGGTCAGATAAGCCAGGAACCGTTCCACCGGCTCGACGACACCATGATCATCAAGCACAGTCCACGACTCAAGCTGCGAACCGGACACCAAAACTCGTTGAACCTGCATTAACCCTCCCGCGATCCCGTGTGATGGACAGCTTCAGATAAGCACCTCCATCACGCGGAATTGCACGGTTACGTGCCCCGTGCTGCACGTCAAAGACACCACGGTTCCGGCTCCAGATAAGTTGCACGAATCTAGGATCCCATCCGTCCTCCAACAGGTGCGTTGCGTAGGAGCGCCGGAGCGAGTGCAGGTCCAGGCCATCCATTGGCAGGCTCAACTCGGCCAGGTAGCGCCGGAGCCGGCGCAGCAGGGTGGATTCACAGATCAGGCCGCCGCGTTCGCTGGGGAACAGGTCCAGGGTGTCGAGCGTGCCTCGTCCGTTGGCGCGCCAGTCGTCGATGACGCCGGCGGTCCAGTCGAAGACCGTCAGGACGCTGCGGGGTTTGTGGGGGGAGCCCTTGCGTGATTTGCCGAACCGGACCTTGCAGACGCCTGTTTTGCCGAACCTTCGTGCTTGGGGGTTGGTCGCAAAGTCGATGGTTTGCAGGTGCCTGAGTTCGTTGAACCTGAGCCCGTATGAGTAGGCGACTTTCAGCATGACGGCGTCCCGGTAGGCCGCCTGCCAGCCTTTCTTGCCTGAGGCGGCGATGAGTTCGACCTGGTCGTCCGCGTGATCGAACAGCATCTGAAGTTCCGTCTTGGTGAAGGGCCGCTTGGATGGGCGTCCCTCGTACTCCTGTGTGTGGGAGGCGGTGTTCCAGTCAAAGAAGACCTGGGACGGGTGCGCTCCGAAACGCTGTTCGCAGACCCGGTCCCAGCCGTAGTCGGGGTTCGACACGTATGACGTGAACCGGCGGAGGGTTGACTGGTAACCACGGACGGTGGAGTGCTTCAGCTGGTGGATCGAGCGGAGGTCACCGAAATACTCCTCGACATGCTCAGGCAACCAGTTCCACGGGAAATCCTGAATCAATGATTCATTAAATGCATCATTAGCACAAAACCGCAGGTCAGACGCTTGCCATAACCGCTTCGAGGTTCAGCCTTGCATCCGTCAGGCAGCGCCAGGCCAGCGGCACACCAAAGCTGTCAGGCCGCAAATTCCGCGGAATCTCAAGGAAGTGACACAACTCCTTGCGGATCCGGGGGATCGGGACGATTGATTCATCTGATGCAATACGCAGAGTACTACTTGACATAATGTAGATTATCGGCGTTTTCCAATAGGGCCCGAAAGGGGCCTGGGAAGGCGTTCGCGGCTGTTTCCAGAAAGGACACGTAACCGGCCGCCAGTCTGCCACCGATGCACGAAAATTTCGCCTCACCAGGCTCTGAGCGCACGACGACGACACGACTAGCCAGAGGAACGTCAGGGGCACAAGTCGTTTACCGCGGCGCGCCGGTAATTGGTCGGATCGGCGCCCGCCAATGTAACGTTTAGGTCACCGGTCGGCGCCCACGCCTGAAGGATCGACATTGACGCTTCGGCGCATAGAAGACCTCAGGCGGCACGAATTGCGCTCCGCGGACCGTGACCACACTCCGGGCAAAAATAGTCCCTCTGGGACTGCCCGTTTCGCACTTTCCACAAAGAGGCCCTGTTTTTCCATGCTCAGAAATAGTCTGCTCACCGCTGGCATGCTGTCGGTCCTGCTCGCCACATCGGCGTGTGGCACCATGACCGCTGACCCCGGGTCACAGACGCCAAACACTGCCGGGGCCGGCATTGAAGCCAACCTCGGCGGGCACGACAAGTCGTCTGATGAAATCGGTATCAGCCAGCGGGCCGCGGCCGAAAAAGCCGAAGCGGCAGCTGCCGCCAGGGCGGCCAGGGAAGCACCCAGAGCCGGACAGGCTGAGGCTGCGGCAGCAGAGAAGGCTGCTGCCGCAGCACAAAAAGAGGCTCAGGCATCCAACGGGGCGCCGGGGACCTCCCCCGCCGTGCCTGCGCCGGCTCCCGCTGCTGACACGGCTGCGAAAGCTGCTCCAAAACCGGTGCCCGCCCCGCCGACGGCCGCCGCTGAAAGGATTGTGACCAGCGCCTCCACGACGGCGTACGCGTTGCGCGAGAAGACGCCTTCGGGCGGACAGGGGCGGCCGAACGGTGCCGGCGGGGCTACCGGGACCTACTCCGATCCGATCACCGTCACGGCGGGGAACGCCAAGGCTGCGGCCCATACCGGGCTCGACGTGAAAGCAGGCACCTTGATCTACCTTCCCGACGTCCGCCGTTACTTTATCGTCGACGATAGCTGTGGCGAAGGCACCGGTCCGCACGGCAGCCCGTGCCGCCAGGGCGATGATGCGGACGACGCCACCTCCACTATCTGGATTGACATGTGGCTCGGCGGCCGGAGCATAAGCGCCGAAGAAGCCGATAACTGCGCCGCAAGGGTTACGGAGGTCCAGGCAGCTGTCCTGAACCCCGCAAGCAACTACGCGGTGGCTCCGGGAGCAGGTGTGATCCATGACGGGATCTGCGATGCCGGCTACGGCAACACGACCGTCCAGCAGTAGGCAGTACAGGGCATAGACCAAGCCACGCGGGGACTACGACGGCCCTCGCATTCGCTTCTTCGGGAGCTGCTCCCCCGTACATGATCCTTATTCCATGCCCCTCCCGCCATTGTCATATTCCCGGTGCTCGCCAAGAATGAACCAATGACGGTCTACGTGCGTTCACTGGAAACTGCTGTCCCGCCCACTGTGCTGATCCAGGCCGAAGCGCGGGACGTCTTCGCAGCTCAGCCCGGGCTGACCAGGCTGGGCTCACGCCTGGTGAACACGTGTTTCGATTCGGCCGCCATTGACACCCGGCACACCGCTGTGGACGAAATGACGATGGCCTTCCGCGCGGACGATCCCCAGTTCTTTGACCCCGCCACAGGCCTCCTCCTGAACCCGTCAACCAAGGTGCGGAACGAGATCTTCGCCGAGCAGGCCACCAAGCTGTTCATCGAGTCCGCGCGGGCTGCTGTGGACGCCTGCCCGGACTTAACGTTGCTTGACATAACTCATGTCATCACCGTTTCCTGCACCGGATTCTTCAACCCGGGTCCCGATTACAAGATCGTCCGGGCGTTGGGCCTTGACCCTGCCGTGCAGCGTTACCACCTCGGTTTTATGGGGTGCTACGCCGCCTTCCCGGCGCTGCGGGCCGCCAAATCGTTCTGTGAGGCAGATCCGCAAGCTGTTGTGCTGGTTGTCTGCGCCGAGCTGTGCTCCCTGCACGTCCGGACCTCCAACGATCCGGACACCATCATGGGATCCGCACTGTTTGCCGACGGCGCCGCCGCTGCCATCGTCACTGCCCGGACGGATGCAGATGCACCGGCGCTGCTCCAGCTGGACCACTTCGAGACCGTGCTGACTCCGGTGGGCGAAGAATCCATGGCGTGGAACATCGGCGATCACGGCTTCGAGATGATCCTGGGCAACTACGTGCCGCACATCATCGATGACCACATCATCGGCGCCCTCGAGCCGCTCCTGTCCCGCGACCGGTCCCTGCTCGGACTCCCCTACCGCGACATCTGCCACTGGGCCATACACCCCGGCGGCCGGAGCATCCTGGACAAGGTCCAGTCGCGGCTCCAACTCACCGACGAGCAGCTGATACCCGCACGGGAAACGCTGCGGAGGTACGGCAACATGAGCAGTGCCACCGTGCTGTTCGTCCTCAAGCACATCCTGGACCAGCCGCCCGTGGACGGCGACGAACGCATCTGCTCCATGGCGTTCGGTCCCGGGCTCACCGTGGAAACCGGGCTCTTCACCAAACTCCGCCAATCCGTCGGGGCCGTCCCCGGCATTGCCCCGGGAACCCGTTCCGCTGAACAGCTCCCGGACCGGGCGGCGGCAGCCTCCCGGGCCTGATTCCGTGGTGCTGATGCCCGTGCGGGATGCAGCCGCTGTGGAACTGATGGACGCGCCGGACTGCGATCCGCTGAAGCTGGAACAGACCTACCGGCAGTTCGGCCTGGTCAACAGGCTGTTTTCCGGCTGGCGGCTGCTATATGTCCAGGAGCTGCGCCCCCTGCTCTCCCCCCGGACCGTCACCACTGTCCTGGACATCGGCAGCGGCGGCGGCGACCTCGCACTATTGCTCACGCAGTGGTCGCGCCGGGACAGGCTGCTGCTCCAGGTCACCGGCGCGGACCCGGACGCCAGGGCCTTCGGCTTCGCAGCCCGCCGTCCCCGCCACCCACGCGTCAGTTTCGTTCAGGCGGACAGCAGCGACCTGATCCGCGAAGGCCGGCAGTTCGACGTCGTGATTTCCAACCATGTCATCCATCACCTGCAACCAGGAGACCTGGCCCGACTCCTGGCCGACTCGCAGGCCCTGGCCCGGCAGCTATGCCTCCATAACGACCTCCGCCGAAGCGCGGCTGCCTACGGCCTGTTCTCCCTGGCCGCCCTGCCGTTTCGTGGATCGTTCATCCGCGCCGACGGCCTGGTTTCCATCCGGCGCAGCTACACCCCTGCCGAACTTGCCGCCGCCGCTCCCCCGGGCTGGCTGGTCCGCCGCCACCCGCCGTTCCACCAGGTCCTCGTCCACCGCCCGGTGCACTCCCGTGGATGACGTGGTGATCTGTGGCGGCGGACCCGTGGGCCTCTATCTTGCCGCGTTGCTCCTCCAGCAAGGCGTGAAGGTCCGGGTCCTTGAACAGCGGCTCCGGCGTGAGGATCACTCAAGGGCCATCGGCATTCACCCCCCGGCCCTGGCAGCCCTGGACGGCGTGGGCGTGGCACGGGACATGGTGGATGCCGGCGTGCCCATCCGGCGCGGAACTGCCCTCAGCCGTGGCCGGACGGTCGGCTCCATGTCCTTCGCCACCGTTTCAGACCGCTTCCCGTTCATCCTGTCCCTCCCGCAGTCCGTGACGGAATTCCTGCTCGAACGCCGCGTGCACCAACTGGACGGTTCCGCACTGCTCCGGGGAACCCGGGTTACGGACGTAACGGACGACGGCGGTGCGGTCACCGTCGCCGTTGCCGCGCCTGAGGGCGGCGGTGCGGGCAGCCGGATCACCGCACGTTTACTGGTAGCCGCTGACGGAGCCCGGTCACTGCTCCGCAGCCGGCTCGGGATCAAGGTGCTGTCCAGGTCCTACCCCGATCACTACCTGATGGGTGATTTCGCAGCCGACGGATACCACGGCCAGGAAGCGGTGCTGTATCTCGAACGGGGAGGCATCGTGGAATCTTTTCCACTCCCGGGCGGGCAGCGGCGCTGGGTGGCACGGCTGGGCAGCCCGGCACCGAACGCGGACGCAGGCGAGCTGGCACGGCTGGTGCACGGCCGCACCGGCGTCCGGCCGGATCCTGACACCAACACCATGCTGAGTGCCTTCAGCCCCGGGTCCGCCATCGCGGCCCGCCTGGTGGCAGGACGGACCGTGCTGATCGGAGATGCTGCACATGAGATCAGCCCTATTGGCGGCCAGGGCATGAACCTCGGCTGGCTTGACGCAGCGGAGCTCGCACCGATCATCTGTGCATCCCTGGCGGGCAGGCCTGTGGGCCGGCGTCTCCGGGATTACGAGGTTGGCCGCCGCCGGGCCGCCGGTCGTGCACGCTGGCAGGCCGAGGTGAACATGTCCTTGGGGCGCCCGTTGGGGCCGCCGTTCCTGGACGCAAGGAATCTGGTCCTCGGCGCGGTGGCGGGGGCTCCGGCCGCGAACAGGCTGGTGGCCCGGCGGTTCACCATGCAGTGAACCGCAAAGAACCGCACCGGGGAGTGCCTGCAGGGCGCGGAGCCCCGCCACCTCCCGTCAGGTGTTCCGGAAGTAGCAGTCGTAGCTGTCCTGGCTGACAATCAACCCGTCGCGGACCTCGAAGACTGATGACGTCCGGGCCCGGATGGTCTCGCCGGCGTCCCAGTATTTCAGGTCCATCAGGATGGTGGCTGACCAATCGGCCTCAAGGACAACGCGGCCACCTTCGCAGGTTGTGCGCCGGATCTCGAACTTCTGGTCGGCTACCACCTCGCCGCTTTGCTCGGCACCTGCAAGGACCTGTTCCAGAGTGCGCGTGGAGCCTTCGGGGGCGAGCAGGTGCGGCGCCTCGAACAGGCGGAATTCCGGGGCTAGGAAGGGCCGGAGGGCGTCTCCGCCGCCTCCGACTTCGAGGGTGCTGACAAAATCCAGGACGCATTTCAGTGCGACGGGATCCGAGGAAATCGGTTCTGACATGGCATCGACACTAACTGACGTGGCCTGCAGCCCCGTCCTTCCGCCGTTAGGCTTTCCCCATGACTGCCGTATCGCCGCCGACACCGTTCACACCCCGGCACCTTCGGGAACGGGTCCAGGAGATGCTGGCCGCCGATGCGTTGCCACCGATCGTGCAGGCCGGGCATCCCGTGCTCCGCCAGCCTGCCGCCGCCTTTGACGGCCAGATCCCCGCCGCCGAGCTGGACCAGCTGATCGCCCTGATGCGCCGGGTGATGCACGAGGCGCCGGGCGTAGGGCTCGCCGCCCCGCAGATCGGGATTCCGCTCCAGCTCGCGGTACTCGAGGACCGGTTCGATGTCGACCCGGACGTGGCTGCCGTGCGGCACCGCACCCCGTTGGACTTCCTGGCCGTCCTCAACCCGCGCTACACGCCCGTCGGCGGGGAAACCGCTGCCTTCTTTGAAGGGTGCCTGTCGCTCAGCGGTCTGCAGGCTGTCGTGGTGCGCCACGAACGTGTGCGGCTCCAGTTTGAAACGCCCGGCGGCCTGGGCATGGAACAGGAATTCGAGGGCTGGCAGGCCCGGATCGTGCAGCACGAAACCGATCACCTGCACGGCACCCTCTACATTGACCGTGCCGAGCTGCGGTCCTTGAGCAGCAACGCTGAGTATGCCGCCAACTGGTCTGAACCCGGTATCGGCAAGGCCCGCGCTGCGTTGGGCTTCCTCCCCGACGCTTCCTGAGGGGGTCGGCCGATCAACCCTGTGGGACCTCCGCAGGGTTGGACGCTGTCGGAAGGTACCGGGCCCACCAGCGCAGGATGTGCTCGAACCGCTGCCGCCGGTGCCGGGGACGTCCTGACCGGGAGAGTTCGTGGTCCTCGCCGGGGAATATCAGCAGCCGGGCTTCCGTCCCCTGCCGTTTCAGAGCCGTGTAGTAGCGCTGGCCCTGTTCCAACGGGCAGCGAAGATCGTCCTCGCTGTGGATCACGAGGGTTGGTGTCCGGACCCGGGCTACGTGTCCGAGCGGGCTTTGGGCCGCAAGCGCCTCCGCTGAGTCACCCAGATATTCGCCGCCGAAGTACCAGCCGATGTCCGCCGAGCCCTCGAAGCTGACCGGGTCCAGGAATCCCCGCTCGACGATGGCTGCCTTGAACCTGTGGTGGTGCGCGATGGTCCAGGCCGTGAGGTAGCCGCCGTAGGAGCCGCCCATGATGCCCAGGCGGCCTGCGTCGAGCGTTGGAAATCGTGCCAGGGCGCCGTCCAGGAATGCCAGGACGTCCCGCATGTCATCGGTGCCAAACCGGCCCCGGATGGCCAGCCCATGGTCCCGGCCGTAGCCGGCAGAGCCGCGCGGATTGCACATCAGAACGGCATAGCCTGCCGCCACGTAGACCTGGGCCTCGTCAAACAAAGCCACAGTGAACTGGCTGAAGGGACCACCGTGGATGTTCAGCAGGACGGGGTGCGGACCCTTGCCCGCGGGCCGAACCAGCCATCCGTGAACGGGATAGCCGTCGGGCGCATCGAACGTCAGCTCCTGCGGCACCACAAGGTCCGCCTGGGTCCTCAGGGCCGCCGAAAAGTCTGTCAGGATCCGTAGCTGGCCGTCATCAAGCACTGCGAGATCCCCGTGGGTAGAGGGATCGGCGAAGGAAACAAAAAGCGAACCACCCGACCAGGCGGCTCCGGTCACGGCCTTGTCCCCATGCACCAGCAGAGAATGATCACCCGTTGCTCCCAGCTCCAGGAGTTCCACTGTGCCCTGCGCGTTGTTGAGGACCAGAACACGGTCCGGGCCGCGAAGCTCGATCCGGCTGCCGGGAGCGGCGACGTCCATCATCTCCGGGTCCGTCAACGGAACAGGCCGGCCGCCGCCCGCAGGTACACAGCACAGCACGGCGTTGCGCGCCACAAAATCCCTGCCGGACCCGCCAAGGTCCCGGGCAATGAAGAACAGCCACTGGCCGTCCCTGGATTCGCGGACATCCAGTACTGACTGCGGCGGGGCGGCCGGAAGATCGACTTCCGCGGGTTCGCCGCCCGTTGCCGACACCCGGTAGATGCTGGTGGCCAGCACGTCGTCGCCGTCCGAAGGTGCCGCAGCGAAGTAGACGGCAGACCCGTCGGCACTGAAGGTCCCGCTGGCGGTATCCGTGGTGAAGCGGGTCAGCTGAACGGACTCCGGGAGCGGCGCAGCCGGCTCGCCGCCGAGCTCAGGAACGTCCAGAAGGAACAATTGCCTTGGCCTGTCGCGGGTGTAGCCCACCCCGTTGAGCCTGTACTGGAGCGTCGAAATAAGCCGCGGCTCCTCTGCGTCCGCCGCGACGTCTTCCACGCTGCCATAGCGCCCGGCCTCCGGCTCGCGGGAACTGAAAACGATCCGGTGTGAGTCAGGCGACCACGAGAAAGATTCCACTCCGAGAAGCCGCTCCGTGATGACCTGCGGTTCCCCGCCGTCGGCCTCCACCACGCAGAGCTGAGCTTTCGACGACGCCCCGTCCGACCGCAGGAAGGCCAGCACCAGCCCGTCGGGTGAGAAAGCCGGGGCCGTGTCCCGGACGCCCCGCGTGATCCGGCGCGGCAGTTTCTCCTGGTCCAGCGGAACATTCCACAGCTGGCCCGTGTAGGCGTCAGCGTCGAATTCCGGCCGGGTCACCGAAACCACCGCGCGGCTGCCGTCCGGGTGGACGGCCGGGGGCGAAACGGAGTTGAGCAGCGGGAGGTGTTCTGGCTTCACCCACGTGAGCCTAACGTGCGGCGGGGCCGCGACCGAACAGCAACGCCCCGTTATGCCCGGGAGGCACCGGCGCCGGTGGAACCGCGCCGGCGCCGCCCTAAGATGGTGCAATGCCGTCTTCCGCTCCCCCTCCGCTGCGCTGCCCCCTGTGCGGCGGAAGGCTAAAGGTCCCCACCCCCGGTGAGGCGGGCCGCCGTGCCTTGGTGTGCGGAGCCGGGCACAGCTTCGATGCGGCCAAGCAGGGCTACTTCAATCTGCTGGTCGGCAAGGGAACCGTCTTCGAAGCCGACTCTGCGGAGATGGTGGCGGCCCGGTTCACGTTTCTCGACGCCGGACACTACCGTCCCCTGGCGGAAGCTGTTTCACACGCCGTCCTCGCCATGGTCCGCCCCGGAACGCCGTTCACGGTCCTGGATTCGGGCACCGGCACGGGTCACTACCTCCGGGCAGTGCTCGACGACGTCAGCCGGATCAGCGACGACGTCACGGCCATCGGACTCGACATCTCCAAATTCGCCCTGCGGCGCGCAGCCCGCCTCAACCCCGAGGCCATCAACCTCGCCTGCGACGTCTGGCAGCCGCTCCCGGTGGCAGACGCCGCAGTCGACGTCGTGACGGTCATCTTTGCGCCCCGGAACGCCGCCGGGTTCGCCCGTGTCCTCCGCCCCGGTGGCCGCCTGGTGGTGGTCACGCCGCGTCCGGGACACCTGGCGGCCCTGGCCGGCCAAACCGGGATGCTGGCCATTGAAAACGCGAAGGATGCCAGGCTGGCGGAATCCCTCGCCGGCCATTTCGTGCCTGAATCAACCCGGGATGTTGATATCCGGATGATGCTGACACCCGCGGAAATGGCCGACTTGGCGTACATGGGGCCCGCTGGCCATCACCTGGACAGGGCAACGATTGCCGCCAAACTTACTGGGAGGGAGCCGGTCTCCGCGGTGGATGCGCTGTTCCGGATCTCGGTCTTCCGGCAGGCACGGCCTTCCCCGTAACGACTTGGCCACGTTCGGGTGCCCCCTCCGCCAGCGACCTGCCGCCCGGCTTTCGGGCGGACTAGGATAGATAGACAGCTACCGGAAGGTCAAGGGGGACGGAATGTTTGAATGGCTCGGTGAAAACTGGTGGGCGTTATGGCTCACAGCTTTCCTCGCATTCGCGGTGATCGAGATGATCACGCTTGACCTGTTCTTCATCATGCTCGGCGGCGGTACGCTCGCCGCCATTGTGGCGGATTTCGCCGGCGCCGACCTGTGGCTGCAGATCGTGGTTTTCTGTGTGGTGTCCCTGCTGATGATCGCCTTTGTCCGCCCGGTTGCCCTCAGCCATTTGAAAAAGGGGCCTGCCGAGCAGCGCACCAACGTGGACCGGCTGATCGGTGAGCAGGCACTGGTCATGGAAGCCGTGACCTCTACTGGCGGCCTGGTGAAAATCGGCGGAGATGTATGGAGCGCCCGGTCCGCCGGTGATGTCCTGCCCGCCGGCAAAAAAGCGGTGGTCTCCGCCATCGACGGCGCCACTGCCGTGGTATCTGCACCGCAGGAGCAAACAGACCAGTCCTAGGTCAGCGTCACCAAGAGTGTTTTATACAGCCTAATAATTGGGGTTAAGGAGATGTATGGATAACGCAGGAGGAGTCGCCTTGGCCATTGTGCTGGTGGTCCTGATCGTGTTCGTGATAATTGTTCTGGTCCGCTCGGTGCGGATCATTCCGCAGGCGAGGGCGGGCGTCGTTGAGCGGCTGGGTAAGTACCAGCGCACGCTGAACCCGGGCCTGACCATCCTGATCCCGTTTGTGGACCGGCTCCTGCCGCTCCTGGACCTCCGGGAACAGGTGGTGTCCTTTCCGCCGCAGCCGGTCATCACCGAGGACAACCTGGTGGTTTCCATCGACACGGTGGTCTATTTCCAGGTCACGGATCCACGTGCAGCAACCTATGAAATCGCCAACTACATCCAGGCCGTGGAGCAGCTCACCACCACCACGCTGCGTAACGTCGTTGGTGGCTTGAATCTTGAAGAGGCCCTGACTTCCCGCGACCAGATCAACGGTCAGCTGCGCGGCGTCCTTGATGAGGCAACCGGCCGTTGGGGAATCCGGGTCTCCCGTGTCGAGCTGAAGGCCATCGACCCGCCCCACTCGATCCAGGATTCGATGGAGAAGCAGATGCGGGCCGAGCGTGACCGCCGCGCAGCGATCCTCACTGCGGAAGGCACCAAGCAGTCAGCCATCCTGACGGCCGAGGGACAGCGGCAGGCCTCCATCCTCGCGGCGGAAGGTGACGCCAAGGCCGCCATCCTCCGCGCGGACGGTGAAGCGCAGGCCATCCAAAAGGTCTTCGACGCGATCCACAAGGGAAACCCCGATCAGAAACTGCTGGCCTACCAGTACCTGCAGACGCTTCCCAAGCTCGCCGAAGGATCCTCCAACAAGCTGTGGATCATCCCCAGCGAGGTCGGGGAAGCACTCAAGGGCATTGGCAACGCATTAGGCGGCACCAACCCTGATCCCCGGGCCGGCGGCGGACTCTTCGATGAGGAACCCGCCAAGCAGCCCTAACCCGGCTACGCCTTCAGGAGGCCGTGCTGCCCTACCAGGCGGCACGGCCTCCTGGCGTTCCGCGGTATGCAGTTCACCGCCACCGTTTGGCGGCGGGCATGCATACCGGTATAATTGAGTGTTTGTCCGGTCGGACCAGATCCGCTGGAACAAGAACGCTTCGCAATGCGTTGAATCTTATGATGCAGCACAGTGCACACAACAGTCCGGTGCGGTTACGTCGCATCGGATGGCGTGGGGCCTTGCTCCGCGAACCGACCAGAGGGAGAAAACATGAGCGATCGCAGCCTGCGGGGTATGCGCCTTGGCGCGCAGAGCATGGAGACCGAGTCCGGCGTCGAGCCGGCTCCGCGTCAGCGTGTGGAATACCGGTGCGAGGACGGCGAGCAGGTTTTCGTCACGTTCTCTTCAGAGGCTGAAATTCCTCCCGTGTGGGTCTCCAAGACCGGCAAGGAAGCGCTCCTGGTTGATGGCGAACGTCCTGACACCAGCAACGAAAAGGCTGTCCGTACCCACTGGGACATGCTGCTGGAGCGCCGTTCCCTCCCCGAGCTGGAGCAGATCCTCGAGGACCGGCTGACCATCCTGCGCGAACGCCGCGGTGAACGGCGCAGCGCCTGACCCACTGGCAGTTATGCCTCACTGAGGCGCACTGAGACTCCGGTGTCCTCAACGATCCGGGACTGAACGCAAAGCAAAGGCCGGCCCGGCAACGTGATCCACGTTGCCGGGCCGGCCTTCCGCACTTAACCGGCTGCCAAGCAGCCATAGGGTATTAACCCTGAGCCGGGGCTTTCTTGCCCGTTAGTTTGTTCCAGCGTGCCTGAAGACCCCACCTGGTGACATTGATCATGGCCTCGACCACAATGTTGCCGCTCATCTTGGAGGCGCCGAGTTCGCGCTCGACGAAAGTGATGGGCCGCTCCTCGATCCTGAGGCCCATCTTGGCAACACGCCATGCCAGGTCCACCTGGAAGCCATACCCCACTGAATCAACCTGATCGAGGTTCAGTCTTTCGAGCGTGGTTCTGCGGAAGGCGCGGTAGCCGCCGGTGACGTCCTTGATCTTCAGGCCCAGCATCAGCCGTGCGTAAGTGCTGCCCACGCGCGAAATAGCCTGCCGGTACAGCGGCCAGTTAACCACGCTGCCCCCCGGGACCCAGCGGGAACCCATCGCAAGGTCAGCGCCCTGCTCAACGGCTTCGAGCAGTTGCGGCAGCTGTTCGGGCTGGTGGGAGCCGTCGGCATCCATTTCCACCAGGACGTCGTAACCTGCCTCCAGGCCCCACTTGAACCCGGCAATGTAGGCGGCACCGAGTCCTTCCTTGCCCTTGCGGTGCAGGACGTGGACCTGGGAATCGTCGGCAGCAATGCGGTCCGCCAGGTGCCCGGTACCGTCGGGGCTGTTGTCGTCCACCACCAGAACGTCCGAGGCGGGTACGGCTGCCCGCAGGCGCTGGAGCGTTTTGGGCAGCGATTCCAGCTCGTTGTAAGTCGGAATAATGGTAAGGACGCGCACAAAGGGCCTTTCCTGGACGGGAGCAGTCGGAGCGGCTGACCACCCATGAAGTCGCTGGATGGCAGGCGCAACTACCCATTATAGGGCGCTGACCTGCGCTTCGGATCAGGAACGCAGCGCCGCACTGGAAAATAGCTCATGGCCATCCCGGACGGTCTGGAGGCAAACCGGATCGGTGCCGGTGTCCAGCGCCGGCAGCAGGGGCGTGCGGGCGCGCGGATCCGTACTCCAGGACTGCACCCTTCCGTCCGCCACCTGGACCATCAGTTCCTCAACGTCCCAGACAGCGAAACTCGCCGGGCCGCCGGGAACCAGCTGGCCGGCCATCGGGTTGTGATACCTGGCTGCACGCCAGCCTGCCCGGGTGTGGCCCAGGAACGCAGCGCGGGCTGAGATCCGTTCGCCGACGTTGTGGTGTTCCAGGCAGGCGCGCACGCTGGACCAGGGCCGCAGCGGCGTCACCGGGCTGTCGCTGCCGAAGCAGATGGGGACGCCGGCCGAATAGAAGGACGCAAAGGGGTTCATGGCCCGGCTGCGGTCACCCAGGCGCTGCTGGTACATCCCGCCGTCGTTCCCCCACGCGGCGTCAAAGCCGGGCTGTGCGCTTACTGTGACGGAGAACCGGGCCAGCTGCGCGATGGCGCCGGCATCCGCTACTTCCACATGTTCGAAGCGGTGGCCGACGGCGCGGATCCGTTGTTCGCCCACTTCCGCGGCGGCGATGTCCAGTGCCTCGAGCGCGGCATCGAGGCCGGCATCGCCGATGACATGGAAACCGCCCTGGATGCCCAGCAGCGAGCACGCTGCCAGGTGCGCGCCTGCCTGCGCAGCCGTGAGATACAGGCTGCCTTGCTCCCGCTCAGCGTCGCTGTAGCCGGACCGCAGGGCCGCGGTCCGCGAGCCCAGGGAACCGTCGATATTCAGGTCGCCGGCCAGTCCCCGCACGGGGACGCCAAGGCCGTCCAGCAGTTGCCGGGCGTGCTCCTCCGATGTGGCAAGTTCACCCCAGTACGGCAGGACTTCCGGCACAGGGTGTTCCCCTGGTGCGTTGTTCCAGGCCGCGGCAAGGCGGAGATCTTCGACCCCGCCAATGTGTGGCGCCGCCATCTCCGCCAGCGCCACGTAGCCGTTTTCGGCTGCCTCGGTCAGCGCGCGCTGCTGGTAGCCGCGGAGGCTGGCATCGGGAAGCCGCCGGGCTTCCCTGCGGGCGGCGGTGTGCGCAGCACGCGACACCTGCGCCCCGGCGGTAGCGCCGTCCAGGCCGGCAAGTCCGGCGGCAGCAGCAAGCGAGGAGGACACCAACGCCGAATGCGCGTCCACCCTGGACAGGAACACGTGCCGGCCGCCGGCCGCGCGCTCAAGTTCCTCGGCACCGGGCAGGGAAGAGTCCGCCCAGGTGGACTCGTCCCAGCCGTGCCCCAGTACCGGCCCTTCTCCCCGGGACGCAGACACGGCGTCCAGCAACTGCGCCGCGGAACGGACACCGCCCAGTTGCAGGGAGCCCAGTGCGATGCCGGTCTCCGTGAGGTGGACATGGGAGTCAACAAACCCCGGCGCCACGAGTGCACCGCGCAGGTCGATGATCTCCATGGAGGAATCGGCAATGGACGAGGCCGCCTGCTCGGAGCCCACCCAGGCGACTGTGTCGCCGTCCACCACCATGGCGGTGGCCAATGGATCTGCTGCCGAATACACAGAGCCGTTGCGGTAGAGGACCACCTTTCGCTCGGGCGGGGCGGGCACGGTGGATTGTTCAGCGGTCATGCGGGCGGAGCTCCTGGGGTAGGGGTAGGCAGCGCGTGCTGCGGTACATCAAGGACTGCTGGGTCAAAGGACTGAAGAGTAGGCGACAACGCCGCGGCGGATCAGCGAAATGGCTTCGGAGCAAAGGCGTGCCAAGCGTGGCTCGAGGCCGGGAATCTTGGCCAGCTGGTCCAGGAGGTCGATGACCTGCTTGACCCAGCGGACAAAGTCTCCCGCAGCCAGGTCCGTGCCGCTCAGGACGTCCTGGAGGTGCCGCCCCTTTGCCCACTTGTACATCGGCCAGACGAGTCCCAGCTCGGGTTCCCCCGTCAGCGGCAGCTTGTTCTGCTCTTCGATGTCCTCCAGCGCTGACCATTCACGGACCACCAGGTCCACGGCGGATTCCAGCGAGATGCTCGGCATCCGTGGGCGGAGGCCCCTGTCCTCGCGCTTGGCCTGGTAGACCAGGACACTGGCCAGGGCTGCAACTTCGACGGCATCAAGGTCACCGAAGGCCCCCAGCCGCAGTGACTGCGAAATCAGCAGGTCCTTCTCGCCGTAGATCCGGCGGAGGCGCTGGCCGTCGGCATTAATGGTCAGGCGGCCGTCGGTTCCGGTTTCGAGGTAGCCGTAGGAGGACAGGACGTCACACACGCGGTCAAAGGTTTTGGCGATGGTGTTGGTCCGGCCCTGGATCTGACGGACCAGTGCGTCCGTTTCCCGGCGCAGCTTCCACCAGCGCTCCGACCAGCGGGCGTGGTCTTCACGCTCGCTGCAGCCGTGGCAGGGATGGGCACGCAGTGCCTTTCGAAGCTCCGTGATCCGCTTTTCCTGATTGGGCATGGCCTTTCCCAGGCCGAAGTCCGTGGAGCGGCCGGGCGCAGGCGGCCGGTTCTCCCGCAAGGCGTTCCGCACCGACGAGGCAAGGTCGCGCCGCGACTTGGGAACCTTGGCGTTGAACGATTTCGGAATCCGGATCCGCGTGACAGGCGCAATGGGGCCTTCCAGGTCCTCGGTGCCGATCCGGCGGAGCTGGTTATCCAGCGTGAGGACAGCCGGGCGCGGCTCCCGGCCGCTGTGGTCCGAACTCAGCACCACGGCCAGCCCCGGAGCCCGGCCCCCCGGAACGTCCACGACGTCTCCGGGCATCAGCCGGGCAAGGGAATCTTCGTTCAGGGACTTCCGCGCCCGGGACTTGGTCCGCGACGTGATATTTTCGGCGTCCGACAGCTCACGGCGTAACCGGGCGTACTCGGTGAAGTCGCCCAGATGGCAGGTCATGGACTTGGCATAGCCGGCGAGGGATTCCTCCCTGCTGCGCACCTGCTTGGCGAGTCCGACAACCGACCTGTCGGCTTGGAACTGCGCGAACGAGGACTCAAGGATTTCCCTCGCGCGGTCACGGCCAAACTGTGCCAGCAGGTTGATGCTCATGTTGTAGGTGGGGCGGAAGCTTGAATTCAAGGGATATGTCCGGCGGGAGGCGAGCCCGGCAACGGCGGTCGGATCTGTTCCCGGCTGCCAGAGCACCACCGCATGGCCCTCGACGTCGATGCCGCGGCGGCCGGCCCGGCCGGTCAGCTGGGTGTACTCCCCCGCGGTGATGTCCACATGTGCTTCGCCATTGAACTTGTCCAGCTTCTCCAGGACCACTGAGCGGGCAGGCATGTTCACGCCCAGGGCAAGTGTTTCGGTGGCGAATACAGCCTTCACCAGCCCCTCAACGAAGAGTTTCTCCACCACTTCCTTGAAGGTAGGCAGCATGCCGGCGTGATGCGCGGCAAAACCCCGCAGCAGGCCGTCCCGCCAGGTCCAGAAGCCCAGGATGTCCAGGTCCTCGGAAGGGATGTCCTGCCCCGCTTCGTCAACACGCCGGGCGATGATGCGCTGCTCTTTCTCCGTGGTCAGCCAAAGCCCGGAGGAGACGCACTGGGCCACGGCGGCGTCGCAGCCCGCACGGGAGAAGATGAACGTGATGGCAGGCAGCAGGTCCTGCCGGTCCAGGCTGGCGATCACCTGGGGTCGGCTGGCCCTCCGTGCCGCGCCCGGCTGGGCTCCCTGCGCCGGACGGGCATCCTGCCGTTGCTTGTGCTGCCGGCGCTGGCTCCGCCCGCCGTGCCCGAACCGTCCACGGAAGCTTTCCTGGCTCTCGTTGCGTGCCATCGCCAGCAGGTCAGGGTTGACTTCGAACCCCCGGCTTTGCCCGTCGTCGCGGCTTTCCCGGCCGTCGCGGGTGACGGCATCCACTGCGCGGCGCCCATCGTCCGCAGGCAGGGGGGCGCCGGTCTCGGCATCGGCAGGCGGCGCGATTTCGTCGAAAGTGGTTTCACCCGCGAACAGGTCCACAATTTGCCGCCCCACCATCACGTGCTGCCACAGGGGCACCGGCCGGTGCTCGGAAACGATGATGTCAGTATCGCCGCGCACGGTGTCCAGCCACGCGCCGAACTCCTCTGCATTGGAGACAGTGGCGCTCAGCGACACCACCTGGACTTCACTGGGAAGGTGGATGATCACTTCCTCCCACACGGCACCGCGGAAGCGGTCGGCGAGGTAGTGGACCTCGTCCATGACCACAAAGCCAAGGTCCCCCAGGGTGGCGGAGTCGGCATAGAGCATGTTCCGGAGGACCTCGGTGGTCATGACCACCACCGGGGCGTCACCATTGATGCTGGTGTCACCGGTCAGGAGCCCGACGTTTTCCGACCCGTATTTTTCGGCGAGTTCGGTGAATTTCTGGTTGCTCAGGGCTTTGATGGGCGTGGTGTAGAACGCCTTGAGGCGGCGCTCCAGAGCCAGATAAATGGCAAATTCCCCAACGATGGTTTTGCCGGCGCCGGTAGGGGCTGCCACCAGCACCCCCCTGCCTTCCTGCAGGGAAAGGCAGGCGAGGCGCTGGAATTCGTCAAGTTCAAAATCGAGGGTGCGGACAAAACCACCAAAGTGGGATCGCGCCTCGGCTGTGCGTTCCGCGCTGGCCCGGTAACTTTCGGAGGGCGAGAGCGGCCCGGAGATAGAGGACATGCTTCAAGCCTAGTGCGCCGCGCCCTACAGGTTCTTCAGTTCAGTGCCCGGGGTAGCAATATCCGCTGTTGCGTCCGTCTCGGCGGCACGTTTCGCTTCCCGCTTGTCTTTGCGCTTGTCGTTGAAAATACACAACGCAATGGCGGCGAAAAACAGGACCAGCAGGGGTGCTGCCAGAAGGAACATGGACAATGCGTCCGTTCCGGGTGCGGCCAGGGCGGCCAGGACGAAGACCAGGAACACGATGATCCGCCACGCCTTGAGGATGGTCCGGCCGCGCACAACTCCCGCCAGGTTGATCCCAACCAAAATCACCGGAACCAGGAAGGAGATACCCAGGATCAGCAGCATCTGGGTAGCAAACGTCAGGTAGTCAGTGGCCGAGATGTTGTTGGCACCGGTCTGGGGCGTGAACTGAAGCAGGGCCCGGACCACCGTGGGGAAAACCAGCCAGGCAACATAGACGCCCGCGAGGAAGAGGGGAACGGCGGCGGCCATAAAGCCGAGCGTGTACCCGCGCTCCTTTTTGGTCAGGCCCGGGGTGATGAAGGCCCACACCTGGTAGATCCACACCGGGCTCGAAATCACCAGCCCGATCTGGATGGCGATTTGAATCTTGAAGGCAAACGGATCCGCGATGGTGGCAAAGTTCAGGACGGCCGTTCGGCCGGTTTCCTGGGCAATCGAAATAAGGGGAGCCGACAGGCTGGACACGACGGGGTCGTAAAGGAACCAGCCGCCCACAGCCGCGAGCAGCACAGCGATTGCCGATTTGATCAGCCGGTTCTTCAGCTCCTTGAGATGGTCCCAAAGAGCCATCCGCCCCTCAGGGTTGGACTTGCGGCCCCGCGTCAGTGCCACTGTCCGTTATGCGCGGTTCGACGGCGGAACGTCGGTGCCGTCAGTCGGCTCACCGTGCTGGGTAGGTGCGGGCTTCGCCTGCGGGTGGTTAACGATCTTGCCTTCCACCGGCCCGGAGGCGTCGTCGGTGGATTCAGGCTTGCCATCGTTCTTCATCTCCTTGACCTCGGATTTGATGATCCGCATGGACTGGCCAAGGCTGCGGGCCATGGCAGGGAGTTTGGGCGCGGCGAAAAGAAGCAGCGCAACGACGATGATAATGACAATTGGCCACGGGCCATCAAAGAGTCTTCCCACGGGAATTCCTTTCCTCTTACAACATCCTACGTCTAACTGAGATCCAGATCGCTAAGTGACTGGGGCTGGCCCCGGTCGTGCTTGCGCTGTACCCGCCTGTGGCGGCGGTCTTCCTGGCGGGAGGACTTGGATGCGTCGTAATCATGTCGCATCTGCGCTGGCGAGGCAAAAACGGCGTCACCTGGCCGGCCACCTGCGGGTGCCTGTGTCCCGCCCGCTACCGCCGGGGAGAGGTGGCCAAGTTTCGCACTGGCGGCACCAAGGTCCTTCAGCGCAGCCATGGCCTGGCGGTACAGACGGATGCCCAGCAGGACATAAAAGAGCAGGGACAACGCAACGAGCGCTATCCAGATCAGGATCCAGGACCACCAAGGCATGCTGACGAGTCTAGCCGCCGTAACGGGCCACGGCCGCCTCGACCCAACTCCGCGCCGCGGCCGCAAGCTCGGCCGGTTCCAGGATCCGTGCTGCCCCGCCATGCTGCGCCACGAACATTGGAAGCCAGGTTGTGCTGCCAAACCGGATTTCGGCCACGAGACCGCCGTCCGGCAGCGGTGCCACACGCTCGGCGTAGTAGTCGTCAGCCAGTCCCCTGCCCTGCCTGGTGAGCTGGACCAGGACCACGGTGTCGTCGTCGTTCGGCGTGAACAGTTTGGCCGGGAACCCTTCCTCCGGCCGTATCTGCGTGGCTGCAGGGTTTCCGTTCGGCTGGATTTCCTGGACCCGGTCCAGCCGGAAGTTCCGTAGTCCCCGGGCGGAATGGCAGTACGCCTCGAAGTACCAGGTGTTGTCCATCGAGTAGAGGCGCAGGGGGTCAACGTCACGGTTGGAGACCTGGTCCCGCTGGGCGGAAAAGTAGACCAGCCGCAGTTGCGAGTGGTCCCGGATGGCCTGGCGGACAACGTCCAGGACGGCCGAATCAGTGGGCCCCACCTCAGGGCCGGCCAGTGATGCTGCCCGCAGCCCTTCTTCGCCGGCCGCCGCCATCAGTTTGAGGGTCACGGATTCCAGTGCGCCGCCCTCGGCCAGCTCAGGCAGGCCGTTCAGCGTCTCCAGGCCGGTCAGGAGCGCACAGGCCTCATCGACGGTGAACCGGACGGGCCGGGTGAGGTCCAGGTCCTGGGTGATGTACACGTGCCCTTCCTCCCAATGGATGTCCAGGAGGTCGTCCGGGTATCCCCCGGGCAGCCCGGAACAGATCAGGATCCGCAGGTCGTCCTCCAGCTCGGCCGGCGTGATCCCGAACCGTGCGGCGACGTCCTGGATGTGCAGGCCCTGGTTGTGGACGAGGAACGGCACCAGCTGCAGCATGCGCTTGAGCTGGTCCTCCGAGGTGCGTTTGCGGACGGTCCGGCCCCGGTGGGGCTCGTCAAACCGGTAGTCAGGGACCGGAGCCGCGCAAAACGCTGCCGCCGCGCGCAGCCGGTGCTGCACGGCCGCCACCAGCTCTTCGGGCTCCCGGGCCACGGCGTCGGGGCCGTAGGAGGAAAGCTCTTCGGCCAGCACCCCGGTGTCACGGAATTCCACCTGCAGCCGATCGTCACCGCCGTCGGGCGTTTCCGCGCTTCCGGCGGGTACGGGAACGGCGCGGCGGCGCAGGCCCAGCAGGCGGTCCTTCCGGACGTCCACGACGGCGGTGCGCAGCGGAAGCTCGGGGAGCCGGTCCAGTTCTGCACGGATGTTGAAACCGGCCGGCGGTGTGTAGGTTTCCTTCTCCAGAACAGTGACGGGACCGGTAAGCCGGGACAGCCGGAAGTGCCGGGGTGCGTTGCGCGTCCGGTCGTAGCCTGTCAGGTACCACTGGCCGAACCGGCTTCCGAGGCCCCACGGCTCCACCGTTCGCTGCTCTTCCCTGCCTGTGGTTCCGGCCAGGTACGGGAAGCTGACCGGATGCTGGGCGTGCATGGCGGCCACCATATCGTCGAACGCTTGGCCGGCCGGCCGGATCCGCGGTTGCACTCCCTCGGGAAGTTCGACGTCGGACAGGGTCCCCGATGCCTGGAGCTTGCGAAGGGCGTTGGCGGCAGCGGTTCCCAGCGCGGCGCGTTCCCACAGCTGGGACGCGAGGAGGAGCACTGTCCACTCCCCCGGGCTGAGCTGGACATCGGGGAGGCGGTTGGATTCCTTGCCGATGCGGTAGCGGGTGGTGGCGGGGTCATCTTCACTCCAGCCGTGGTCCGTCACAGTTTCCACGTCGAAACCGAACTGGCGGAGATCGTTTTTGTCCCGCTCGAACATTCGGCCGAATGCGACGTCGTTGCCGGACGTGTCGTGGTAGACCTTCACCCGCAGCTCGGACCGGCGCAGGCCGTATTTCGTGTTCAGGAGAGCTATCAGGAGGTTCAGCAGGCGTTCAGTACGGGATACGGGCACGCCGCCTACGTTACTAAACTCATCGGCGGAAAGCAGAAGAGCGCGGCAACATCGGGAAAACAGCTCCTGTTGTTGCCGCGCCTCTTCGGCGTTAGGGGTCCGGGGGTCAGCGGACGCCGACGAGGTCCACAACAAAGATCAGGGCCTCGTTGGGGCCGATCGCTCCACCGGCGCCGCGGGAGCCGTAGGCCAGCTCCGAGGGAATTTCGAGGCGACGGCGGCCGCCCACCTTCATGCCCAGCAGGCCCTGGTCCCACCCCTGGATGACCTGGCCGACGCCGACGCGGAAGTCCAGAGGCGCGCCCCGTCCCCAGGAAGCGTCGAATTCTTCGCCGGTGGACCAGGCCACGCCGACGTAGTGGGTCGACACGGTGTCGCCCTTCTTAGCCTCGGCGCCGTCACCCTCGATGAGGTCGGTGATGACCAGTTCGGTGGGGACGTCGCCCTGCGGGAAGTCAATCTCGGGCTTTTCGCGGTCAAAATCGCGCTGACCAAATGACATGGTTGCTCCTGACGTTGGTTGGGGTGGATTACGTGGCATGGATGCCCAGGCGTGGATTACTTACCTGACACCGAGGATATCAACGACGAACACCAGGTCGCCCTTTTCGGCGCCGTAGGCCTTGTCTGCCGGGATGGACAGGAGAACCCTGGAGCCGACCGTCTTCCCGGCCAGGCCTTCCTGCCAGCCCTGGATGAGGCCGCTCAGCGGGCTGGTCAGCGGCTGGCTGGTGAAGCTTGATTCCAGCTGCTTCTTCTCGTTGAAGGAGTACAGGACGTAGTTGACCACCACGGTGTCCGTGGCCTTCACCTCGGGGCCGTTGCCCTTGATGAGGTCCTGTGCCACGAGGGCGGTGGGCGCGGCAGCGCCCTCGAGGGAGATTTCCGGGACGCCCTGGTCATTTTCCGTGACCGTCGGCAGTCCGGCCGGCGGGGTGACGGTCTCGCCTTCAGGCTTCTCGAGCGGGGGCGTGACGTCTGTCGCGGAGACCAGTTTGATCAGCAAAAGCTGTGTGGGCTGGGCGGCAGCGCCCTCCGCGCCCGCCTGGCCGGGTGCAGCGAGTGCCAGGGTGGAACCAATTTTGGCGCCGACAAACGCGTTGTAGACGATGGGATTTCCGGTCTTGAGGTCATCGCTGAGCTCGAGGGCCTCCGGATCGGTGGGGAAGGTGTCTTCCAGCGTGGATCCGTCAGTTCCGTTTACGGCCAGGTATGAGAAGTTGGCGACCTGGTTTGCTTTGACGCGGTCGCCGTTGCCCTCGGTGACCACCTTGATCGTGGGCTCGGTCACTTCAAGCGGCTTGGTGAACTCAACACCCGGGGCTTTTTTGTCCCCGTTGTCCGTCAGTTTCAGGGAGTCGAACTTTGCAGTGTCACCGGCCGACTGGCTGGTGGGTTCCGGTGCCGCGGGCGTACCGCCGCAAGCGGTCAGCAGCAGCAGACCGGGGAGAAGGATTGCTAGGAGTCGGCGCACGTAAGAGAACTTTCGTCGGGGCAGGGTGGACGCGGTGCAGGACACAGGTGCCCGGCACCGCTTCAGGACCACATAATGGCCCTGTCAAGGATAGCCCCTGAACCTGAACGTCAACCCATAGAGCCCAGGAGGGCATCCACCCGGTCATCGACGCTGCGGAACGGATCCTTGCACAGGATGGTCTGGTGGGCACGGTCATTGAGCTTCAGGTGCACCCAGTCCACGGTGTAGTCCCGGCCAAGTTCCTGCGCCCGCCGGACGAAGTCCCCCCGGAGTTTCGCCCGGGTGGTCTGCGGCGGCGCGTCCACAGCGTCCTTGATGACGGTGTCATCCACAACGCGCCGTACAGCTCCCCTGGACTGCAGCAGGTAATACAGGCCGCGCGTCCGGGAGATGTCGTGGTACGTGAGGTCGAGCTGGGCGATCCGGGGTGCATCCATGCCCAGGCTGTGCCGCTCCCGGTAGTTATCCATCAGCTTCTTTTTGATGGCCCAGTCGATTTCGGTATCGATAGTGCTGGTGTTGCCGCTTTCGATGGCTTTCAGCGTCCGTTCCCAAAGATCGAGAATGAGCGGAACGTGGGGGTTGTGCGCCCCATGTTCCTGCACAAAGGCGGTGACCTTGGTCAGGTATTCCTGCTGGATTTCCAGCGCGGTGAGCTGGCGGCCGTTGGCGAGCCGGACAAGCGCCCGCCCGCTGAGGTCGTGGGAGATCTCGCGGATGCTGCGGATGGGGTTTTCCATCCGCATGTCACGCATGATTACCCCTGCCTCGATCATGCGCAGAATGAGGTCCACAGTTCCCACTTTGAGCAGGGCCGTGGTTTCGGACATGTTGGAATCGCCCACAATCACGTGGAGCCGGCGGAAGAACTCGGCGTCGGCGTGCGGTTCGTCCCTGGTGTTGATGATGGGACGGGACCGTGTGGTGGCTGAGGAGACGCCCTCCCAGATGTGGTCGGCCCGTTGCGAAAATGCATAGGTGGCCCCGTGCGGTGTCTTCAGGATCTTGCCGGCACCGGCAATCAGCTGCCGCGTGACCAGGAACGGGATAAGGATCTCCGCGAGCCGGGAGAATTCACCGCGCCGCGGGATCAGGTAGTTTTCGTGGCTTCCGTAGGAGTTCCCGGCGGAATCGGTGTTGTTCTTGAACAGGTAGACGGTCCCGTTGAACCCCTCTGCGGCGAGCCGCGCCTGCGCCTCATCCACGAGGTCGTCAAGGATCAGCTCGCCGGCGCGGTCATGGGCAACCAGCTGGGCGAGGTCATCACATTCTGCGGTGGCGTACTCGGGGTGCGAGCCGACATCGAGATACAGCCGTGATCCGTTGGTCAGGAACACGTTGGAGGACCGGCCCCAGCTGACAACTTTGCGGAACAGGTACCGCGCCACTTCCTCAGGTGCCAGGGGCCGTGAATCGGGGCTCGAATACGAGATACCGAACTCGGTCTCAATACCGAAGATTCTCTTGTCCATCTCAGTCCTCCTCCGCAAGCAGCGCCGTGATATCGGCGTCGTTAAGTCGCCGGAAGGCCCGGCGGAAACCCCTCGCGGTCTCCGACTGCCTGTCCAGGACGGCAACCTCCACGGCCTTGGCCGGCGGGGTTGCGTCCGCTTCGCTCTGCTCCGTGCCGCCCGCCAGGCTGCTGATGGCCAGCCGGACAGCCCCGGCGAACCGCAGGGATGAGCGCCAGCCTTCGGCGATGACGGACGAGACGCGCTCCGCCTGGCCACCCATCACAATGAAGCCGTGTTCGTCGGCAATGGACCCGTCGAACGTCAGCCGGTACAGGTGGTCCTGTTCCGGCTGAGGACCCACCTCGGCCACGGCAAGTTCCACTTCGAATGGTTTCTGCTCGGCGGTGAAGACGGCACCGAGGCTTTGCGCGTAGACGCTGGCGAGACCGCGGGCGGTGACGTCTTCACGGTCGTACGAGTAGCCCCGGACATCCGCGTACCGGACCCCGGCCTGGCGGAGGCTTTCGAATTCGTTGTATTTTCCTACTGCGGCGAAGGCGATCTTGTCGTAGATTTCGCCGATTTTGTGCAGTGACGGTGACGGATTCTCCGCCACGAGGGCGATCCCGTCCTGGCAACTGATTACCACCACTGACCTGCCGCGGGCGATGCCCTTCCGTGCGAAGTCCGCACGGTCCTTCATCAGCTGTTCAGGCGAGACATAAAACTGCTGTGTCATCTCAGGCCTCCCGTCGTTCGGCGGAGCGGGCGTCGATGATGCGGCCGGACACGGCCGCCAGCTCGGTTTCGGGGACGCGCCGGGCACCGGCCCTGTTCACGGTGTACACCACAGGCCACAACTGGCGGACCGGATCCGGGCCGCCCGTGGCGGAGTCGTCGTCGGCCGCGTCGTAGAGGGACTCCACGGCAACGGACACCGCCTCGGCTTCTGTCAGGTTGGGGCGCCAGAGTTTTTTCAGCGCGCCGCGGGCGAAAACCGAACCCGAGCCAACAGTGTGGTGCTCGCGTTCCTCATACCGGCCGCCCGTGACGTCATAGGAGAACAGCCGTCCCACTCCCGCGGTGGTGTCGAACCCGGCGAAGAGCGGAACCACCGCCAGTCCCTGCAGGGCCATGGGCAGGTTGCCGCGGATCATGGCACCGAGGCGGTTGGCCTTGCCGTCGAGGCTTAGGAGCGTTCCCTCGATTTTTTCGTAGTGTTCCAGCTCAACCTGGAAGAGCCGCGTCAGGTCGATCGCGATCCCGGCGGTGCCGGCGATCCCGAGCACCGAGTACCTGTCTGCCGGGAAGACCTTCTCGATGTGCCGGCTGGCAATCATGTTGCCCATGGTTGCCCGCCGGTCACCGGCCATCAGCACCCCTCCGCCGTAACTCATCGCCACGATGGTGGTTGCATGCGGCACTTGGAGCGGAGTGGCGCCGGCTGCGGCCGCCGGGAGTGCGCGGTTGTACGGAAGCAGGTCCGGGCGGTCCCGCTGCAGATGCTCGGTAAATGACGACGTCGCGTTGCCGGCTACCTGGTTGGCGGTTGATTCCTGCACTGATGAACTCCTTGAACGTGGTCCTTCTACGTCGGTACAGCTTCCGGCCGGCGCGGCGTCCGCCACCATCCGGGTCCGGGTTACTGGCCGCCTTTTTGAACGAAGGCGCGGACGAACTCCTCCGCGTTGGACTCAAGGACGCCGTCAATTTCGTCCAGGAGGTCATCAACGCCTTGGGTAGCGTCCGAGGCCTGGGCTTCGGGGGCCGCCGGGGGCGTCGCGGGGATGTCTTCCTCGACCTCGGTATCGCGCGATTGTGGCTGCTGCTGTTCCTGGCCTGCCATTGTGATCTCTCCTTCGGGAATCATCGGATCCGGGCGGATCTGCTGATACGCCCATATTGCCACGCTGAACGCCTGCCGGCGCGGTTTACGCCGGAGGCGGAGGGGTGTTATGCCCGAGGAGTTCAGCGAGGAACGGTCCGGCCGTGCGGTGGCGGGCAAAGAGCCCTCCCGTGAGGGCTTTAGTGCCTCGCAGTGGCTCCCGTGTTGGCACGCGCTGCAACCGGCCGTAGCCCGGGACATCGAAGATGACGGAGTCCCAGCTGGCCCCCACCACATCTTTGCCAAAGCGGCTGATGCAGTGTCCGCGGAAGAAAGCACGCGTGTCCGACGGCGGTTCGGTCACCGCTGCGGCGATCGCCGAGTCCTCTACAAGCCGCTGCATGCGGTTCCTGGCCAGGAAGCGGTAGTAAAGACCCTTCTCCGGCCTGATGTCGGCCCACTGGAGGTCCACGAGGCCAAGCCTCGCGTCATTCCAGGCCAGGTTGTCCCGGTCGCGGTAGCCCTCCAGAAGCGAAAGTTTCGCGAGCCATTCGACGGATGTGGCTGCAGCGCCCCTGTCTGAATCGAGCTGAGTCAGGGTGGTGGCCCAGCGCTCCAGTACCTCGTGGGTGTGGCCGTCCCCGTCCACAGCGTCGGCAACACCGGTGTCCTGCGCCAGTTTGGCGGCTGCCTCGTGGTAGATCCACTGCAAGTCCAGGGCCGTTACCCGACGGCCGTCCAGAAGCCTGAGCTTTGCCGTCAGCGAGGTGTCGTGGCTGACCGCCTGCAAGGCGGACACGGGTTCGTGGACTTCGACCTTCGGAGCCAGGCCCGCCTCGATGAGGCTCAGGACCAACGCCGTTGTGCCGAATTTGAGGTAGTTCGAGGACTGGCTGAGGTTAGCGTCGCCGATGATGACGTGCAGGCGGCGGTATTTGTCGGCGGTGGCGTGGGGTTCATCACGGGTATTGATGATGGGGCGGCGAATCGTGGTTTCCAGGCCGACTTCGGCTTCGAAGAAGTCAGCCCGCTGGCTGATCTGGTATCCGGGGGTGGAGCTGTCCTGTCCCAGCCCGACGCGCCCCGCCCCGCAGATGATCTGGCGGGTGACGAAGAACGGCGTCAGGCCCCGAACGATGTCCCCGAACGGCACGGACCTTGGCATGAGGTAGTTCTCGTGCGAACCGTAGGAGACGGACTTGTTGTCCGTGTTGTTTTTATAGAGATTGACCGGGGGCAGCTCGGGATCTGCTGCCAGGCGCCGTACGGCTGCCAGCGCCACGAGGTCCCCGGCGGCGTCCCAGATCACCGCATCGCGGGGATTGGTTACCTCGGCGCTGGAGTATTCCGGGTGGGCGTGGTCGACGTAAAGGCGGGCGCCGTTTCCAAGCACCATGTTCATCAGCAGGCTGCCGGCCTCGTCCTCACCGTCCAGCTCGAGCTCCTCGCGGCCGTAGGCCAGGGCCACTGCCTCCGCGTCGAGTACCGGAGGCTGGTCCGTCAGCTGGCTCGGGTGCGCTGACGCGCGCTCGAGGGTCCAGCCGCGGGCATCGTGCAGGGGCTCCTCATCGGTGTAGTCCCAGCGCGTCTCAGCACCACCGGCAGCCCGCTGCCGCGTCACCTGGGCGTACGCCTGGACAACACGAGCGGACATCATCGTGGCGTTGGCCCCCGGGGCGGACGGGGCATGGATGCCGTACTCGGTCTCTGCCCCCATCACCCGCATGGCCCCGCCGACCGGCAGCGACTCCCCAGTGGAGGGGCGTTCGGGCACTGCTGTCATAGGTACTGTCCCGTGCTGGGCATCGTTTCGATGGACTTGCCTGGCTCCTGCCCCGCTTTGCCCTGGACGATGGTGCGGATATAGGTGATCCGCTCCCCCTTCTTGCCCGAGATCCGTGCCCAGTCGTCCGGGTTGGTGGTGTTCGGCATATCCTCGTGTTCACGGAATTCGTCCACCACTGCGCGCAGCAGATGCTCGATCCGGAGGCCCTTTTGATGCAGGGTCAGGAGGTCTTTGATGGCGTACTTCTTGGCCCGGTCCACAACATTCTGGACCACGGCACCGGAGTTGAAGTCCTTGAAGTAGAGCATCTCGGTATCACCGTTGGCGTAGGTGACCTCCAGGTACTCGTTGGACTTTTCCGTGGAGTACATGGCTTCGACAGTCCGCTGGACCATGGCGTCCACCGTGGCCTGGACATCACCGCTGTGCTCTGCGAGATCCGACTCGTGGAAGGGCAGGTCAGTGGTGATGTACTTGTTGAAAATATCAGCCGCGGCCTCGGCATCGGGGCGCTGGATCTTGACCTTCACGTCAAGCCGGCCGGGACGGAGAATGGCGGGGTCGATCATGTCCTCACGGTTGGAAGCACCGATAACAATGACGTTATCCAGCCGCTCCACGCCGTCGATCTCGCTCAGGAGCTGGGGCACGATGGTGGTTTCGACGTCGGAAGATATGCCCGTTCCGCGGGTGCGGAAGAGCGAATCCATCTCATCAAAGAAAACCACGACGGGGCTGCCGTCCGAGGCCTTCTCCCGCGCCCGCGAGAAGATCAGGCGGATATGGCGCTCCGTCTCCCCCACATATTTGTCCAGGAGTTCGGGGCCCTTGATGTTGAGGAAGTAGCTTTTCAGATCGACATTGCCGGACCGTTCGGCCGCCCGCGCGGCAAGGGAGTTGGCCACAGCCTTGGCGATCAGGGTTTTCCCGCACCCTGGCGGACCGTACAGGAGAATGCCCTTGGGCGCCTTCAGGCCGTGTTCGCGGTAGAGGTCCGGGTGCAGGAACGGCAGTTCCACGGCGTCGCGGATCTGCTCGATTTGCGGGCCGAGGCCACCAATGTCTTCATAGGTGATATCCGGGACTTCTTCGAGGACGAGGTTTTCCACCTCGGAGCGGGGCACCTTTTCGAGGGCATACCCTGTGCGCGAATCGATGGACAGGGCGTCCCCCACCCGCAGCTTTTCGCTGAGCAGGGCGCCGGAGAGCCGGATGACCCGTTCCTCATCAGCGCGGCCCACCACCAGTGCGCGGTCCGTGCCCAGCATTTCCTTGAGGGTTGCCAGCTCGCCGGCACGCTCGTAACCGAGGCCGGCGACAATCAGCAGTGCCTCGTTGAGCAGGACTTCCTGGCCGACGGCCAGCTGGTTGATGTTGACCAGCGGGCTGATGCCCACCCGCATCTTCCGTCCGGCGTTGAAGATGTCCGCGGATTCCTCCGTGGCGGCCTGCCCGCTGTTCCCCGCCGACGGCATGCGGCGGGGATTCAGCTGCAGGATGGTGCCGAAGCTGTACGGGGGCTGTCCTTCCTGGTCCAGGGCGTTTTTCAGGCGCAGGATTTCGGCTTTAGCCGCTTCCAGCATGCTGACCAACTTGGCGTTGTTCTGCGTGGCGGCAGCCAGCTGGCGGTCTATGTGCCTGAGTTTGTCCCGGAGGACGTTGACCTGCCGGTCCGCAACCGACAGTTCGTTGGCGGCAGCCTGCTCCGCCGGTGTACGTCCGGAGTCCCGATTCGGCGTCTCCATGATGCATCAGCCCCTTCCTGCTCTTCTTCTTAAGACCTTAGCCCCAAGATGGCAGGTACTGCTGGAGACTCCCGAAATGTGGACTAGTTCGTGATCTCCGGTGTGTCCTTGACGTTGGTTCCGGCGATGGCATCACGCGCGGCCCGGCGGAGTTTTTTGTCCGAGACGAGCCGCTCGCCCACCGCACCGGGCGTCCAGGCATTGACGTCTTCCTCGTTGAAATCCGTTTTGGAGGGGCGCCGCTTGACCGAGATCCCGGTAACGCCGTCGGCGAGCCGGCGGGTGACCAGGAGGAAGCCCGTGTGGGCCACCATCCGGTGGTCCGGGCGCACGGCCAGGCCCTCCAGGTGCCAGCCGCGGACCATGGACTCCCAGGCATCGGGTTCGGTGAAGCGGCCGTCCGCCCGGATGGCCTCCGCGGTCCGGGAAAGCTGCGTGACCGTGGCGACATAATTGATCCACACACCGCCCGGCGCCAGCACTGTAGCTACCGCGTCAAGGCATTCCCAGGGGGCCAGCATGTCCAGCACCACCCGATCCACGGAACCGGGGGCCTCGTTGCGGACTACTTCCTCCTGGAAGTCGCCCAGCGAAATTTTCCAGGCCGGGTGCGGGCCGCCGAAAATGGTTTCGACGTTGCCCCGGGCGATGTCGGCGAATTCTTCGCGGCGTTCAAAAGAGTGCAGGTAGCCGTTGTCGCCCACAGCCCGCAGCAGTGAAATGGACAGGGCACCGGAGCCCACGCCGGCCTCCACCACCCTGGCGCCGGGGAAAATGTCAGCCATGGTGACAATCTGGCCGGCGTCCTTCGGGTAGACCACAGCGGCGCCCCGGGGCATGGACAGGACGAAGTCCGAAAGCAGCGGACGCAGCGTCTGATACTGCTGGCCAACGTTGTTTACGACAACAGAGCCGTCAGCCTTGCCGATGATCTCGTCGTGATTCAGGAACCCGCGGTGGGTGTGGAAGGCGCCGCCGCTTTCGAGCGTGATGGTGTTCATGCGGCCACGCTCGTCGGTCAGTTGGACCCGCTCGCCTTCGCGGAAAGGCCCGCGGCGGCGGGCCGCTCCCACCGGCTGGACGCCGTCGGCGGCGGCACCGGTTGTGGATGGTGCTGCGGTTGCGGCGGCAGATTCGCTGCTCATGAAATTTCCTCGCTCTTGTAAGACTGTGGGGCCACACATCGATGAGTCCGCATGATGCGTGCAGCACGGGCGGCCATGCGGCGGCAGTGCACGGCCGGCACGTAACTCTACCGGTTTTGGCCCTGCGCGTGCTTATTGGGCCGGCCTTCCTTGCCGGTAATGGCCACTACTACCGCGTTTTGCGAGAGCAGGCCGGTCACGGTGCCGTTGTGGTCCACCACGGCATACTCGTGTCCCTCAAGCTGGGAGAGGTACTGGATCAGTTCCTGTCCCTGCGACCATTCAGGCACATAGGCGCCCGCCGCAAGGGCGTAGGACACCGCCGTCGCTGGAGTTGACACGGCGGCGGACTCCGGAACGGCAGCCAGGGCGCGGCTGTCCACCACGCCTTGCGGGCGCCCCCCCGGACCGCACACAACAACCGCGGGAGTCCCGTTTACGGACACCCGGCGGATATCGGCGACGGTGGCTGTGGCTGGAATTCCGACGGCGGGAGCAGCAAGGGCGGTGGCGCTCACCAGATGCAGCCTGCCGCGCATGGTTCCCTGCCGGATAGCGGCGCTGGCGCCCATCCAGAGGAAGCCGGCAACGAGGACTGTGATCATGAGGAGGCTGAAGTCCGGCGTCACCCCGGCAAGCAGGGGCATGGCGATGAACCACAGGCCCAGGCCCACAACGATGACACGGCCGGCCCAGCCGGCGGCCACCGTGCCTTTGGCCTGGCTGCCGGTGGCCTTCCAGACGGCAGATTCAACAATTCGTCCGCCGTCCAGCGGCAGGCCCGGCAGGACGTTGAAGATACCAATGACGAAGTTGGCCCACATAAAGATGTTGGTCAGGGTGTCTGCCACAACGCCCATGCTCGCACCGGACAGGACCAGCCAGGCTGCTCCCGCCAGGACCAGGTTGGCTGCCGGCCCTGCCAGCGCCACGATCACTGACCGTGCCGGGGTGGCCGTGAAGTTTTCGAACTGCGTGTGGCCGCCCCAGAGGTTCAGCACGATTTTCTGGGTGGGCCAGCCGTAGACCTTGGCGGTAAGGGCATGCGCCAGCTCGTGGACAAGGACTGAAATGAGCAGCAGTAAGGCGTAGGCGAACGCCACATAGTAGGCGGTAATGCCGAATCCGGGATTGCGTTCCAGCAGCACCGGTCCGTAGACGATGACAGTGAACGCTGCAATCACAAACCAGGAGTACGCCAGAATGATGGGGATCCCGGCGATGCGGCCGAGGCGGATTCCTTCCCGACGTGCGGGAGCGGGCGATTCACTCACGATGTTCTCCCGGGCGTCGCCGCCAACGTGGCCGCGAATTCGGTCATGCTTGCGGCCGCGATCGCTTCCAGCTCGGAAACCGTCCGCCCTGCCAGTGAGTCCCACGTGGTGTGCCGGGGATCTGCCGGCAGCGGGGCAATATGGGGAATGGCCACGGTGGCCACTCCGGATGCCACCGCCGCTGCGACACCCGGTCCCGAATCTTCCAGTGCAACACAGTGGCCGATGGTCAGGCCGGGATCTGAGTCCTGGAGCAGTTCCACGGCCTTCAGGTAAGCCTCGGGGTGGGGTTTGCCATGCGTCACGGTATCGCCGGTGACCAGGAACTCGAAATACGGTTTGGGCAGGCTCGCCACGATCTCGCGGGCAAGGGGCCCCTCCGACATGGTGACCAGCGCACACCTGACACCTGCCTGGTGCAGGCCGTCAAGCAGCTCCCGGGCGCCCGGACGCCACGGGACAGACCGTTGAACGTTCCTGATGACTTCCGCGGTCAACGTGTCGATGATTTGGCGGGTGTCCAGCCGGACACCGGCCTCCTGCAGGATTCCGGCGGAAAACGTCAGGGCCTGCCCCACGAGCTGGGTGGCCTGTTCGTGTGACCAGGTTCCGCCATGGGCTTCCACGAGGGAGCGCTCAGCGGCGATCCAATAGGGTTCCGTGTCCACGATGGTCCCGTCCATATCCCAAAGAACAGCACGGAGCGGGGAAACAGAAGGTGAGGGTCGCATGGCGTAAGTCTACGGTGCCGGCCTGAACGCCGGCCGTGCGTACGCCCTTGGCGAATATGGCCGCGGCAGCAGGTGCGGAAGCGGACCGGGGACACTTTTGGCGTTGCATTGAATGCACCGCCACCGTTCTTGGACGTAGGGTGAAGAAATGAATAGCTTCGACGGAGACACCACAGAACCGGGTGCCGTGCCTGAACAGGAGCAGTTCCTGCTGCCAGTGGCCGAGGGGCAGCGCATCACCGTGATGCTGGCCGCTTTTGAAGGCTGGAACGACGCCGGGGAAGCAGCCAGTGACTCGTTGCGCTATCTCAACAAAGTGTGGGGCGGCAAGAAAGTTGCGTCCATCGACGCCGACGAATACTACGATTTCCAGTTCACCCGTCCCACCGTCCGCCGGACCGCTTCCGGGGAACGCAAGATCAAGTGGCCGGCCACGCGCATCTACAAGGCCAGTGCACCTGATTCGAACATTGACGTCATTTTTGTCCAGGGCACGGAGCCCTCGTACAAGTGGCGGGCCTACACCGCGGAACTTCTGGTCCATGCAGAAGCACTCAAAGTGGACTACGTGATCCTCGTGGGTGCCTTGCTGGCTGATGTTCCGCACAGCAGGCCCATCCCCGTGAGCACGTCATCCGATGACGCCCCGCTGCGGGAACGGCTGAACCTGGAACCGTCCCAGTACGAGGGTCCGGTCGGCATTGTCGGGGTGCTCTCCGAAGTAGCCCTTCTGGCCGGCATTCCCACGGTTTCCCTGTGGGCCGCAGTCCCCCACTACGTTGCCCAGGCACCATCGCCGAAGGCACAGCTGGCCCTCCTGCACCGGATAGAGGAACTGCTCCAGGTTCCGCTGGACACCCACGAGCTGGCGGAGGAGTCAGCCGCCTGGGAACGTGGGGTGGACGAACTGGCCACCGAGGATCCGGAAATCGCCGCGTACGTCCGCCAGCTTGAAGAAGCGAAGGACACCGCCGACCTTCCGGAAGCCAGCGGAGAGTCCATCGCGCGTGAATTCGAGCGGTACCTGAAGCGCCGGGGCCGCGACAAAAACTAAGTAGCGGCGGCGTCCGCCTGCGGTTTCCGGCAGGCGGACGCGCACAGCGCTAGAGTACGACGCCGAGCAGGGCCTCAACTGCGTCACTGACCAGTGCTTCATCCTGCGGGCTGCCCGCTTCCGCGGTGGCCGCAGCGGCCCACCGGTCGACGGCTTCGAGTGCTGCCGGAGCGTTCAGATCGGCGGCCAGGGCCGACCGCATGTCGCCAATCACGCCGGCAGCCGATCCGGCCGGTGCGGCGGCGAGGGCCCGGCGCCAGGCGGCGAGCCTTTCCTTGGCCGCTGCGAAGCCTTCCGGCGTCCAGGACCAGTCCGAACGGTAGTGGTGGGCCAGGATTGCCAGCCGTATAGCGGCCGGCTCTTCACCGTCTGCGCGCAGCTTGGAGACGAGGACCAGGTTGCCCTTGGACTTGCTCATCTTTTCACCGTCCAGGCCCACCATGCCGGCGTGGGCGTAGTGGCGGGCCAACGGGACACCTGCCAGGGAATAGGCGTGGCCGGCTCCCATCTCGTGGTGCGGGAAGATCAGGTCTGAGCCGCCGCCCTGAACCGTGAAGGGTGCCGGCAGGTACCGCTGGGCGATGACCGTGCATTCGATGTGCCATCCGGGCCTGCCCTGGCCCAGTTCTCCGCCGGGCCAGCTGGGCTCGCCGTCACGGGCAACCCGCCAGAGGAGCGGGTCAAGGGCCTGGCGCTTGCCGGCCCTGCCAGGGTCGCCGCCGCGTTCGGCGAACAGCTCAAGCATTTCAGCTTCCCCAAGGTGCGAGATCGATCCCAGGGTCCAGGCGTCAGGGGCGATCGACTGCTTGCCGGCGGCTTCGACATCGTAGTAGACATCACCGTCCGGCTCCCCCGCGGCGCCGGCGACGCGGTAAGCCAGGCCCTGCCTGATCAGGCGCTCAATGGCCGGGACGATCAGGTCCACGGACTCAACAGCGCCGACATAGTGGTCCGGCGCGATGACGTTCAGGGCTTCCATGTCCGTCTGGAAAAGTTCGATCTGGCTGGCCGCCAGGTCCTGCCAGTCCACACCGGTGGCTGTGGCGCGCTCCAGCAAGGGGTCATCCACGTCTGTGACGTTCTGGACGTACGCAACCTTGTGGCCGGCGTCGCGCCAGGCCCTGTTCAGGAGATCAAAGGCCACGTAGCTGGCAGCATGGCCCATGTGCGTAGCGTCGTACGGGGTGATGCCGCAGACATACATCGACTGCTCACCGCTGACAGGCAGGCCGATTTCCTGTCCCATGGCGGTGTCGAACAGACGGATGGCCGGCATGGAGCCGGGCAGCACAGGAACAGGTCTAGAAGTCCAGGATTTCACAGCCCAAGCCTACTTCTAGGCATCGATGACATTGAAACCGAGCAGAAGATACAGGGCGAGGCCCAGGAGAATCCGGTACCAGACAAAGAGCCGGTAGCTCCGCGTGGAGATGAATTTAAGGAACCAGCCAATGATCACGTAGCCCACAACCAGGGCGATGACGGTGGCCAGCGCTGTCTCCGGAAGGCCATACGGTCCGGTGATGCCGTCCTTGGAAACCACTTTGTACAGCTGGTACAGGCCGCTGCCGAACACGGCCGGAATGGCCAGCAGGAACGAGTAACGGGCCGCTGCTTCGCGGGTATAGCCCATCAGGAGGCCGGCCGTAATGGTGCCGCCGGACCGTGAGACGCCGGGGATGAGCGCCAACGCCTGGGCGAACCCGTACAAAATGCCGTGCTTGTAGGAAAGCTGGGAGAGTTCGCGTTCCTGCTTTCCGACGGCGTCCGCCACGGCCAGGATCAAACCAAAAACGATCAGCATGGTGGCGACGATCCACAGGCTTCGCAGCACCGATTCAATCTGGTCCTGGAACAGCAGGCCCAGCACGATGATGGGCAGGCTGCCGAGGATTACCAGCCAGCCCATGCGGGCGTCAGGATCCTGCCGGGAGACTTTTCCTGTCAGGGAACCCGCCCAGGCCTTGATGATCCGGACGATGTCCCGCCAGAAATAGATCACCACCGCCGTTTCGGTTCCGAGCTGGGTGATGGCCGTAAATGCTGCCCCCGGATCGGACGCGTTGGGCAGGAACTGACCCACGATCCGCAGGTGCGCGCTTGATGAAATCGGTAGAAATTCGGTCAGACCCTGTATTAGCCCGAGCAGGGCCGCCTCAATCCAGTTCACGCTAAGACACTACGTCATGCGCCCTGTTGATTCCCCGTAAGCTTGCAGCTATGCAGCAGCGTTACGTCGGCAACAGTGGATTGCGAGTCTCCGCCCTTTCCCTCGGCACCATGTCCTGGGCCGGCGAAACCGACGAACAGGACGCCTCCGAGATCTTGCGCACATTTGTTGATGGCGGCGGAAAACTCATCGACACGGCCGCCTCCTACGCTGATGGCCGTGCCGAAGCAATGATCGGGTCCTTGCTGGGCGACGTTGTCTCACGTACGGAAGTCTGCATTTCCACGAAGGCGGGGACATCGACGTCGGAGGGCCGGCGGACTGTGGACACGTCGCGCAGTGCGATGCTGAGCAGCCTGGACGCCAGCCTGGCGAGGCTCGGGACCGACTACGTGGACCTCTGGTTTGCGCAGGCATGGGACGGCAACGTCCCCTTGGACGAAACGCTGTCCGCGCTCGAGTTCGCTGTCCGCAGCGGGCGCGCCCGCTATGCGGGCATCGCCAACTTCAACGGCTGGCAGAGCGCCAAGGCAGCAGCAGTGGCCGGATTCCCGCTCGTTGCTGCCCAGGCCGAATACTCGCTGCTCCAACGGAAACCGGAGGCGGAACTGATTCCCGCCGTCGAAGACGCAGGCCTGGGACTCATGGCGTGGGCGCCGCTGGGCCGCGGCGTGCTCACCGGGAAGTACCGCAGCAGTATCCCCGTGGACTCCCGGGCAGCGCGCAGTGATTCTGCACCCTATGTTGAGCCGTATTTGGAGCAGCAGCCTTCCAGTGTTGTGGAAGCGGTGGCGATGGCTGCCAAAGGCCTTGGCCGGACGGCGCTGGATGTGTCGCTGAGCTGGCTGCTGGCCCAGCACGGGGTGGCCACCGCCGTTGTCGGGCCCCGGACTCCGGTCCAGGCCAAGGAGATCATGGCCGCCCAGCTGACGCGGCTTCCCCCGGAGATTGCACGGGCGCTGGAGGATGTGTCCCAGCCGGCCTGAGCCTGCGCTCAGCTGTGCGCTGCTTCAATCCTCGACGATTTCGAGGTCCTCTTCTTCGTCGATGCCGGATTCTTCATCCTCGTCCTCGTCGTCGTCAAACACCTGCAGGGGTGTGACCTCGCTGTAAGCCTCGTAGAGTGCGTCTTCATACACCTCGAACGCATCTGCGACCGCGAAAAAAGCGGCTTCGACGGCGGGATCCCCATCATCGCGCCGGTTGGATGCTGCTATAAGGTGTTCTTCCAAGGCGGTTGTCAAAGACTGAAGCGCGACACGCGGATCGATGCTCATGACTTCACGTTAGCCGGAAAAGGACGAAAATGGAGAGCAATGAAGGAACATTTTCTGACCAGCTCGGTCCAACGGGAACGGGACTTTATCAAGCAGTACGAGTACCTCGTACTGACGGTGAGCCCTCTCGATTCCCTGCCTGAGGCCAGGCGCAGGCTTGTGGAGCACTCCGAGTACGGCAAGTGGGAACTGGAACGCAGTGTGCTGTACATGGGCGGCGGCAGGCGCTTTTGGCTGCGCCGCCGGGTGATGCAGGTCCAGCGGACCGTTTAGGACTTCGGAGCCGGCGGACCGTCTAGGAGTCCAGTGGCCCCAGCCACGCGTTCGCCACCGTGTTGTGCGCCGACTCGTCATCTGACGGGTGGAACATGCCGGCCAGGACATCCCGGTACAGGCGTTCAAGTTCGGACCCGCGAAAGTAGCTGGAACCGCCGCTGACCCTGATGGCCAGATCCACAACGCGGCGTGCGGTCTCCGTCGCATTCACCTTCAGGCCAACGAGCTTTGGGAACCACTGGGATCCGTGGTCCGTGAGGGCATCGACGTCGCGGGTGACCGCCAGGAGGTGCGGGTAAAGGCTGTCCATGGCCATCGCGGCCTCGGCCACCTTCCAGCGGATGTCCGGATCCTGTGCATAGCTTCGGCCGGCGTTCTTGAAGGACGTCCGCCGCTTTACCGCCTCCACGCCGAGCGTCAGGGCACGCTCACCAATGCCGGTGTACACCGCCGCCAGCAGCGACTCAAAGCAGGCAAAGATGGCGAAGATCAGTGGATCGGCGTTGGGGCCCACCGGCAGCTTACGGAAGATCCGGTCCGGCCCCACCTCGACCCCGTCCAGGACCGTGGTGTTGGACTGGCTGGCCCGCATGCCAAGGGTGTCCCAGTCGTCCAGGATGGTGTAGCCCGCCGCGTCCCGCCGGATGAATCCGTGCACCAGTTCGCCCTCGCCGGACCGGGCCCGGGCGTCCTTGCCAAAGATGCCCAGCCGGGTCCACGCCGGTGAGAGGCTGGTGAAGATCTTGGTTCCGGTGAAACTGTAGCCGCCGCCGGGCAGCGGAACGGCTGCCGTCTTTGAATCAAAGAGGACCGAATCATTCCCGGCCTCGGAATTGCCGAAGGCAAAGATCTCACCGCGGGCAGCATCTTCCAGGACGAAGCCCAGCGAATCATCGCCGCGGGCGGCCAGGACCTGCGCGACGCCGGTCCAGACCAGGTGCATGTTGATGGCCAGGGCGGTGGCCGGGGCTGCCGTTGCCAGCCTGCGCTGGCACTGTGCTGCCGCCTCGAGCCCAAGCCCCATGCCGCCGTCGGACGCTGGAACAAAAAGCTTAAGGTAACCGGCGGCGGTCAACTCAGCCAGGTCCTCCGCGAAAAACGCATTGTCCCGGTCGTAGCGGGCTGCGCGGCCGCGGATTTCCTCCAGCAGGCGGTCCGGTAGCACTTCTTCGGGTGTCATGTCCTGCGCAGCTCAGTAGTTGGTGAGGAGCGTGTTGAGGACGCGGGCGCCGAACTTCAGCGAATCCACGGGCACCCGCTCGTCCACGCCGTGGAACATTCCGGTGAAGTCGAGGTCGTCAGGCAGCATGAGGGGCGCAAAGCCGTAGCCGGTGATCCCCAGCCTGCTCAGGGATTTGTTGTCCGTGCCGCCGGAGAGCGTGTACGGCAGGACCTTGGCCCCGGGGTCCTCGGAATGCAGGGCATCGATCATGGAGTCCACCAGGTTTCCGGCGAACGGCACCTCCAGCGACACGTCGTTGTGCACATAGCTCACTTCAACCCCGGTGCCTGCGAGCTCCCGGACGATTTCCAGGACCTGTTCCTCCTGGCCGGGAAGCGTGCGGCAGTCCACCAGGGCCTCTGCCGATTCAGGAATGACGTTGTGTTTGTAGCCGCCCTTCAGCAGCGTGGGGTTGGTCGTGTTCTGGAGGGTTGCCCCCACGAAGCGGGCCACCGTGCCGAGCTGGTCCAGGAGCCGGTCCGGGTTGTCCGGATCGAATTCGACGCCCGTGAGTTCGGTCACGCCGTCAAGGAACTGCCGCGTGGTGGGAGTGAGCTCGATAGGCCACTTGTACTCGCCGATCCGGGTGACCGCCGCTGCGAGGCGGGTGACGGCGTTGTCCGTGTTGATCTGGGAGCCGTGGCCTGCCCGGCCGTGGGCGACAAGGCGAAGCCAGGAGATGCCCTTCTCGGCGGTCTGCAGCAGATATGTGCGCTGCCCTCCGATAGTTGCCGAGAATCCGCCCACTTCCGAGATGGCTTCGGTGGCGCCCTCGAAAAGCTCCGGCCGTTTGTCGACGGCGTACCGGGCACCGTATTCGCCGCCGGCTTCCTCGTCGGCAAAGAAGGCAAAAATGAGGTCGCGTTTGGGTTTCCGCCCGGACCGGGCCAAATCCCGCATAACGGACAGGATCATGGCATCCATGTCCTTCATGTCCACCGCTCCGCGGCCCCAGATGAGTCCGTCCTTGAGTTCTGCACCGAAGGGATCCACCGACCACTGTTCGCGCAGGGCCGGCACAACATCCAGGTGCCCATGCACTACAAGGGCGCTGGCAGAGGGGTCTTCGCCCGCCATCCGCGTTACAACACTGGCGCGGCCCGGCGCCGACTCGAAGATTTCGGCGGAGAGTCCCACTTCCTCGATCAGTCCGGCAGTGTACTCGGCGGCCACCCGCTCCCCCGGCCCCGAACCGTCGCCGTAGTTCGATGTATCTATCCGGATGAGTTCCTGGCAGATCCGTACAACTTCATCCTCGGCGCGGACGTCAGACATAGATACTCCTTGGGCGATGGGAAGGCTGCAAAGAACCTGCGTTTTCGTGTGCCTTCAGCCTACCCATGAGTCCCGATTCGATCTTTCCCGAAAGTTCGTGTTAGAGTCTTTCTCGCTGCTTCGGAGAAAAGCGAAACGCTGAAAGGCGGAATCGGACTCCGAATTACCACCTGCGCGGGTGGCGGAATGGCAGACGCGCTAGCTTGAGGTGCTAGTCCTCGAAAGGGGGTGGGGGTTCAAGTCCCCCTCCGCGCACAATGGGAAAACCCCCGGAATCCAAGGATTCCGGGGGTTTTTCGTTATTCGTGAGTAGGCGCTGCGTGGACACGGGCCGTTCAGTGCCTTTGTACGCCCCGCAGGAAGGCCAGTCCCCTGACAGCCAGCTCGTCCTGGCTCGGGGCCAACGGCCGCCAGATTGACGCCGCCACGGCGATCGCGGCATTGTCCGCAGTAAAACTTTCGATGTTCAGCGGTCCGCTGTAACCCACCTCGTCCAAGGCATGCAGGAAGTTTTCCCAATCGGTCTGGTCCCCGCCGGGGGCGCCGCGGTCGTTCCCGGAAACCTGGACGTGAACCACGTGTTCACCGGCCGCCCGGACCGCGGCGGCCAGAGAACGCTCCTCGATGTGAAGGTGGTAGCTGTCCAGGGCAAGGCCCACGCCGTTGCCCAGCAAGGGCCCCAGCGCCTCGAGTGCCTGGTCCACCGTGTTGAGCAGCGATGTTTCGTACCGGTTCAGCGGTTCGATGCCCAGGACGACGCCCGCTTCCCGGGCCCTCGCCGCCACCGGCTGCAGATTGTGCCGCAGCTCGGCGTCGGCCTCCCGCCGCTGGCCCGGCGACATCCGCCAGACGCGTCCGGTCCGGGCGTAGAAGGGACCGCACACAGTGGGCGAACCGATGCCGGCTGCCATGGTGATGCAGTCCATGAGATAGGCCTGCGTCTTTTCCACGGTGGCCGGGGCAGCCGCGACAAGGTCCCGGCCCGGCGACATGGCACCGACAACAAACGGCCTCAGCCCCGTGGACTCCAGGGCTTCGCGCACCGCGTCGGCCGTGAAGTCGCCGGCGTTTTCCAGCGGAAGTTCGACGGCGTCAAACCCCAGCGCAGCGATCCTCGCCAGGTGTCCGCGCAGGTTGGTATCGGTCAACGGAGAATCCCAGACCCAGGTGCTGATCCCGATGAGACGCTTCAAGCTGCTCCTTCCAACGCTGCGCGGAGGCCAGCGTCAGGGCATCTGCCGCTGCTGCCAGACCTGCGGATAGCCGGGGAGGTCTTCGCCGCCGAACTTGGCGTAGTGGCCGCCGGGCATCCCCTGGTTGCGCTGCAGCCAGGAGTCCAGTTCGTCCGCGAGGATGGGTTTCTGCGGGAGAATCCATTCGGCAGGGATCTGCTCGCCCTTGAAGATCCTCTCCAGGGCCAGCAGCGGAGTCCGCCACTGGAAGTTGGAGTAGACCGGGGCCATGGCATCGATTCCGGTTTCCTTCCACTTGGTCAGGAAGCTCATCTCATCCTCGCCGGTCATCACCGGCAGGTTCTGCCCGGCATCCTCGAAGGCCTCGAGGGCAGCCACGGCACCGTCGCCGGCGTCCATCCAGACGCCCTGGACATCGCCGGTGGCCAGTTCGTCGGAGATGATTTTCTTGATCTCGGTGGGGTCTGCTCCGGTGAAGTAGTCCCTTGCCTGGATTCCCTTCTCCTCAAAGATCTTCTTCGCCGCCGCCCACCGGTGTTCCAGCACATCCACGCCGGGAAGGATGCGGAGGGCCACCACCTTGTCACCGGACTTCAGCCTGTCGGTCAGGAACGTGGCGGTGTCGATGCCCCAGGCGAAGCCTCCGATCGGGTGGATGAACGTGGTGGCGCAGTCGGTTTCGACGCCGCGGTCAAACACCACCACAGGCTTGCCTGTCTGGCAGGCACGCTCCACGGCCTGGGTCAGGGCCGCCGTCGAGTTGGGCGAGATGACGAACGCATCGCAGTTTCCCTCGTCGATGAAGTAATCAATGTCCGCGATCTGCGTGTTGTCGTTGTCCTTGGCATCCCGGGTCTCCATTTCGGAAACGACTCCCGAGCCCTGGAGGACCTTGAGCTGCTGGTTCATGGTGATCCAGCCGGTCTGGCGCCACGGGTTCGAGATGGAGGCGTTGGCGAAGCAGACCTTCTTTGGCCCGGAGGAGGCGAACTTCGCGGTGTCCGTCATGTCGCCGGCGATGTACTGAAGGTAGGGCTGCTCAGCGTTTCCTTCGAAGGTCGCCGAACGTTGCGTGAACTGGTCATCGTAAAGCGTCTGGTCAAACCATTCCTGGCTGGCCGGAGTGGTGGCCGGCGAGCCGGTGTCCGGTGCCGTTGTTTCGGTAACGGACGGATCCGTGGTGGTACAGGCAGTCAAAACCACCAGCGGCAATACTGCGCCAAGTGCGATCGCGCGAATAGGGTGTTTACGCATCAGACTCGATCTCCTCCTTGTTCGGTGCCCTCGTGGGGCGTGGGTGCTGCGCTTAGCCGGTGCCGTTCGTCATGGGCGGCGGAAGTGGCTCCCTTGCGCTTGCGCTGCCATGACGTGGACGCTGCTGCCACGGCGATGATGATGATGACGCCCTGGACCGTGTCCCGCCAGGTCGCCTGGATGCCCATGAAATTCAAGAGGGTGAACAGCGCCTCCAGGGCGAACGCGCCGGCCGCCGCGGACAGGACCCAGCCGCGTCCGCCGCCGAGCACCACGCCACCGAGGACGACGGCCGTGATCGCCGTGAACTCGTAACCCCGCCCCACCGACGGATGTACTCCCGCGTAGCCCACGAGGAGGATGCCGGCCACGGTGGCCGACAGTGACGAGATGATGAACGCCCGCGTCCGCACCCACCAGACACGGGAGCCGGACAGTTCGGCAGCCCGGGGGTTATCGCCGACGGCGATGAGCATACGGCCGAAGGGGCGGCGCATCAGGACAACCGCCAGGACGGTCACCGCCGCCAGGATGATCACAGGGTAAGGAATGATGTCCAGGACCGGGACGTCCTGGATCCCGCCGCGCCCTATCTGGCGGAAGCTGTCCGCAGGGTTTCCCTGGGCCGCGCCGCCGGTCCAGTAGAGGACCAGTCCGAGCAGGGCCAGCATCATGCCCAGCGTCACGATGAAGCTGGGCACCTTCAGCAGTGTCGAGATCAGTCCGTTCACGAGCCCGATGAAGGCGCCGAGCACAAACATCAGGATCAGGACCGGAATCACCCTGGAATCGTCCTGCCGGATGAGGTTGCCGGCAACGATGACCTGCATGGTCACGACCGATCCCATCGACAGGTCGAATTCGCCGCTGACAATAACGAAGTACTGGCCGACGGCGGCGATGGCGATCGGGGCCGTCCTGCCGATGAACCGGATGAAGGAGCCAGGCTCCCCGAAGGACGGGTTCAGCACGATGATGGCCGCCAAAAGGCTGATCAACAGGATGAAGACAGCGCCGCCGGGAGTACGCACAGCGCGCAGGAGACGCTGGGAACGGCTGGCGCGGTTCTGCCGGAGGACTGCGCTGCGCCCGGAGGGCAGTGCCGTGCTCATGGCCGCTCCGAGGGCGGAACCTGTGCGGCAGGGGCTTCGACGGAACCCTTCGGGCTGAACCGCTCGGGTCGGTTGACGATCCTGCGGCGCGCATACACAGCGACGGCGACGACAATGACCACTCCCCTGACCACGTCCTTGAGGAAGGGGTTGATCTGCATAACGGACATGATGTTGTCCAGCATGGCGAAGATGAGGACGCCGCCGAGGGTGCCGGTGATGGTTCCTTTGCCGCCTGCCAGAAGTGTGCCGCCGAGGACCACGGCGGCGATGGAGAGGAGATCGTACCCGCCCTGGGAGCCCACCGTCGGGCTGCCCACACCCAGCCGGCTGGCGAGGAGCAGGCCCGCCATTCCTGACAGCACCGAACAGATCACGTGGGCCGTGATGACCGGCAGGTCGACGCGGATGCCCGAGGTCCGGGCTACGGAAATGTCGCCGCCGACGGCGTAGAGGTGGTGGCCCGTTCTGGTGCGGTGGAGCAGCAGCATGGCCAGGGCCGCACAGGCCAGCATAATGATGGTCGAGATGGGCACGGGCCCCAGGCCGGTAGCCCCGATCAGGCGGAACGAGAGCGGTGTCTGCCCGAAGCTGCCCTTGAAGTTGGTGGCGAGGTAGCCGCTGATGATCAGGCCCATGCCCAGCGTGGCAATGAACCCGTGTACGTTGAGGCGGGCCACGATCAGCCCGTTGGCGAGGCCGATGACCGCCGCGGCACCAAGCGTGAGCAGGACGCCGGGCAGGACGTTGCCCGGGTTGTTGGCCATCACACCGGCGGCAATGAGACTGGCAAGGCTGGCGACATAGGGAACCGAGAGGTCCAGGCTGCCGGCCAGGATGACAAGGGTCTGTCCGATTGCGATGAAACCCAGGACGCTGGTTCCGGTCAGGATGCTGGAGATATTTCCCGAGCTGAAAAAATTCCGCCCGATCGTGGTGACGAGTACGGCACCGGCGATGAGCGTCAGCAGGGCCACCAGGTAGACGATCTGTGTGGACGACAGGCGATCGACGAAGCTGACACGCTGTTTCATGCCCCGTCTCCCGATGCAATCCTGGCACCCGTTGCGAGCTGCAGGACGGCTTCCTCTGACGTTCCGGCCGGAAGCTCGCCGGCGAGACGCCCGTCGCGCATGACGAGGATCCGGTCGGACATGCCGATGACCTCCGGTAATTCGCTGGAGACCATCAGGATGGCTTTGCCTTCGGCTGCCAGCTTGCGCATGAGCCGGTAGACGGCCACCTTGGCTCCCACATCTATGCCGCGGGTAGGTTCATCCAGCAGGACCAGGCTGGGGCGGATTGCCAGCCATTTGGCAAGGACCACCTTCTGCTGGTTCCCGCCGGAGAGGTACTGCACCTCCTGGTCCAAGTCCCGTGCCACTACCTCCAGCGAGGAAAACACGCCGGGAACCTCCGTTTTGACGGTTCTTGTACGGCGCGGAAAGACCGACCTGATGACGGTCAGTGCGTTGTCCAGGATGGACTGGTTCAGGCTGAGGCCCTCGGCTTTGCGGTCTTCCGTGATGAGGGCCATGCGGGCCCGGACGCCCTCCCTCGGGGACTTGGGCAGAAGCTCCCGGCCTTCCACCTTCATGGTGCCGCGGTGGAAGGGTGCGGCACCGAAAATGGCGTGAAGCAGTTCAGTCCGGCCGGAGCCCTGAAGACCGGCCAGCCCGACAATCTCACCCGGCCGAACGCTGAAGCTGATCCCGTCCAGCTGGCCGTTGCCGGCACCCAGCAGTTCCAGGATCGGCCTGACGGGGACGTTAGCACCGACAACGTTCCTGACTTCAACGTTTCTGCCTTTGGAGTCCCCGTCTGGCAGGGGCAGCTTTTCCGGAAAGAACGCCGAGATAGGCCGGCCAACCATCAGCCGGACCAGCCCTGCATCGTCGAGTTCTGCGGCCGGTGCGGTGCTGACCACGCGGCCGTCCTTCAGGACGGTGATGACATCGCAGAGATCAAAAAGTTCCCGAAGCCGGTGGGAGACGTAGAGAATTGCGGTTCCGCGGTCCCGGAGGCGGGACACGATCTGGTAAAGGAGCTCAACTTCGGCGCCGGCCAGCGCGGCGGTTGGCTCGTCCATGGCGACGATCCGGGCGTCGTAGCTGACAGCTTTTGCAATCTCCACTATCTGCTGCTCCGCCACGGTCAGGCTCCGCACCTGCGCGGTGGGCCGGATGGTGGTGATCCCGAGCGACTGCAGCAGCTCGGCCGTTTGCACGTTCATGAGCGCCTTGTTAACCAGGACCCCGCGGCGGGGTTCCCGGCCCAGGAAGATGTTCTCGGCCACCGTCCGGTCCGGAAGGAGATTGAACTCCTGGAATACCGACGACAGCCCTGCCTCATGAGCTTTCGTTGGGTGGCTGAAACTGACTTCCCGGCCGTCCAAAAGTACCGTTCCCGCGTCAGGCTGGTAGACCCCTGCGAGCACTTTCATCAGGGTGGACTTCCCGGCCCCGTTTTCGCCTACGAGCCCGTGAACCTGGCTCCGGTGAAGGGTGAGGTGGGCGTTTTCCAGCACCGGAATACCGAAGAAGCTCTTTGTCAGTCCGCGGACTTCCAGAAGAGGCGGCGGGTCCGTTCTGCTATCGGGGAACCCGCCGGGGATTGACGCCGCGCCAGTCCCTTCGTGGTTCTCCATCGATCCGCCCACGACTAACTGTTACAGGGCGGGTTCTGATCCGTCAAGGGATAAACGATTGCTGACTACCAGGGCTGTTTCGCTGCGTTTTGTGGTTGTTGCGCGGCGGTGCAGACGTGTGTCTCTCACCACGCGTCGGCCGCGAACAGGCGGCCGAAGAGCCTCATGTCACCGAAGCTGCGGTTGGCGCGGCTGAATTGGCGTACTCTTGTGGTTCACCTGTGGCTCATCCGGGACATGAAGCCTTGATTCCAGGCACTTCTGGCCGAGGCAAGACCCGGGATGGTTGAAGTCCAGGACCGCTGACAAACAGGAAAACTCCCCCGATCCTTGGATGTTGGGATTTTTGCATGTCCGGCCGCGGCGCCACAGACAAAGTTTTTCCGCCAGCCTATTGGGGAATAGCTGCCGGATGCTGTACGTTGCATACGCGACAGACGAACCAAAGAAAAGAGATACACCTAAGTGGCAACCGATTACGATGAACTTCGCTCCGACGTCAAGGAGTCGCAGGACAACTCGCTCGAGGCACTGCAGTCCGCCAATGCACCGGACGCCCGCAGCGTCGTGCTCGAGCTCGATGAGGCCGACGGACTGGATGGCGCCGGCGTCCCCGGCGGCGAATTCGTTGCCGAGGAACTGGTTGTGCAGGTCATCCCCCAGGCGGAGGACGAGTTCACCTGCTACTCCTGCTTCCTGGTCCGGCACCGCTCGCAGATTGCACGCCAGAAAGATGGCCACAGCTACTGCACGGACTGCGAAGGCTGATTCCCAAACACGAGAGATCTATCCGTGCCGGCTGAGTTTTCCACCGGCAGGAAGCAAAGGCACGCCCACATCCTGTAGGCGTGCCTTTCCTGTTCAGCGCATTGTTCCGGGCACCAACTCCGTTACCGTCAGGTATCAGCCCAGACGGGTGCGCACCAGCTCGCTGACAGCCTTGCCGTCGAAGCGCCCGGCAACTTTCGCCGTAACGGGCTTCATGACAGCGCCCAGCTGACGCAGGCCGGGTTCCACTCCCCCGGCGCGCAGCCCGGCAATGGTTTCGTCCACGATCGCTTCGACTTCCTCAGCTGTCAGCGCACGCGGCAGGTATGCCTCAATGACTTCGGCCTCCGCAACCTCGGCCGCGGCCCGCTCAGCCTCGCCGGCATCGGTGTAGATCTTTGCCGTCTCGCGGCGCTTGGCAGCCTCCTTCTGCAGCAGCGACGTCACCTGGGCATCATCAAGTTCAATGGGTGATTTCCCGGACTTTTCCCGCGTCTCGATCTCGCCAAGGACGTTGCGGACCGTTGTCAGGGCGGTCTTGTTCCGATCCTTCATATGCGCCACGACGTCAGCGTGGAGACGTTCCTTCAAAGTGCTCACAGTATTCCTCATCTCATTCAGCGCCCGCAGGCTGCGGGGCAATGGTGAACCATCCCTCTAGTACCGTAGAGGCCTATGGCTGACAATAACTACTCCCTGTCCGGCGGGGAATGAATGTGATTTCCGAGCAACTGTGGAACCGGATCGCGGAGGTTTTCAGCAGGACAGCCATCCCCCACGTCACGCTGATTGAACTGGGCGTGGTTCTGGCCCTTGCAACAGCCTTCTCCATTCCCCGGGCCACGTGGAAGTACTTCGGACTTCTGGCCACCGCCACCCACGAACTGGGCCACGCTTTCGCCGCCGTCACAAGCGGTCAACGGCTGAGCGGGATCACGTTGAGGCTGGACCATTCCGGCACCACAACCAGTTTCAGCCGTGGCCGGCTTGCGGCCGTTTGGTCAGGATTCTGGGGATACCCGGTTCCGGCTCTGACGGGGGCCGCGCTGGTCAGCTCCGGATTTGGTGGCTGGGGTCCGGCAGCACTGGCTACCGGAACACTCATCCTGGCAGCATCGCTCCTCTTCATCAGGAACTTCGCCGGGATCTTCATCACAGTCGCTGCCATCGCAGCCGGAGCAGTGCTGGTCCTTTTTGTTCCTGACCACTTCACCGGCCACGTGGCCATCAGTCTCGGCGTGGCCCTGCTGGTTGCAGCCGTCAGGGACCTTGCCAAGCTCGCCAACGTCCATCTGCGGCGACGGGACAGGCTGGCCAGTTCCGACGCGTACATCCTTTACCGCGCCACGGCTGTCCCGTCCGTGATATGGATAGCGCTGTTTATCGCAGTTGTTGCCGGTTGCTGGGTGGTGGCGTGGCAGCCGATCTCTGCAACTCTGGCTGCGGGAGCCTAGGCTTGTTCGCATGAGCCAGGATCCAACCGGCAGCCAGCCTGCCGCGACCACACAAACAATTAACAGCGCGGACGGCAACTCCGGGCTAAACAATGCGCACAGTACCAAGGGCGCCTACGTCACCGGCGGAGCTGAGTTCAACAGGGACACCAACTACATCGAGGACCGCATCACCCGTGACGGACACCCGGGCGATAACGGCGAGCCCGGGTGGCCAGTCGAATCCGGCCGTTACCGGCTGATTGCAGCGCGCGCGTGCCCGTGGGCGAACCGAACCGTTATTGTGCGCCGGCTTCTGGGACTCGAGGACGCCATCTCGCTCGGCCAGCCTGGCCCCACCCACGACGCCCGCTCCTGGACCTTCGACCTGGATCCCGGGGGTGTGGATCCGGTCCTGGGCATCGAACGCATTCAGAGCGCCTACTTCAAGCGCTTCCCGGACTACCCGCGCGGCATCACGGTTCCAGCCATCGTGGATCTACCCAGCGGCGCCGTGGTCACCAACAACTTTCCCCAAATCACGTTGGACTTTGCCACCGAATGGGTGGACTTCCACCGGCCCGGCGCTCCCGACCTGTATCCCGAACACCTGCGGCAGGAAATTGATGCTGTCAACAAGCGCGTGTTTACCGAGATCAACAACGGCGTCTACCGGTGCGGGTTTGCCGGCTCCCAGGAGGCGTATAACTCCGCCTACACCCGGCTGTGGACCGCACTGGACTGGCTCGAGGAACGTCTCTCCGGCCAGCGGTACCTCGTTGGCGACACCATCACCGAGGCTGATGTCCGGCTGTTTACAACGTTGGCGCGGTTCGACGCCGTTTATCACGGACACTTCAAATGCAACCGGCAGAAGCTCACTGAGATGCCAGCCCTTTGGGGGTACGCACGCGACCTGTTCCAGACCCCGGGCTTCGGCGACACGATCGACTTTGTGCAGATCAAGCAGCATTACTACATTGTTCATGAGGACATTAATCCGACCGGGATTGTGCCGCAGGGGCCGGACCTCTCGGGCTGGCTAGAGCCCCATGGGCGGGACTCGCTGGGCGGCAGGCCGTTCGGCAATGGCACTCCCCCGGGCCCTGTCCGTCCCGGCGAAGAAGTTGCTCGGGGACACGGAGCGGACACGGCAGCGGAAAGCGCTTTCTGACGGGCTAAGCTCTCTCCATGCAGAAAAGTCATGGCCTGGCCGCGCCCGGATTCGAAGCCGTCACCGATTTGTTCGAGGCCTTCCTCGCAGCCGATCCCCAGTACAGTGCGCAAGTGGCGGCCTACCGGCACGGCGTGAAAGTGCTGGACCTTCATGGAGGCCCGCACATCGCGGCGGCATCCATCACAGGCGCCTACTCGGTCTCCAAAGGAGCTGCAGGCCTGGTCATGTCCCTGCTTGTTCAGGAGGGACTCCTGGACCTCGACCGGCCGGTGGCCAGCTACTGGCCCGAATTCGGTGCCCACGGCAAGGACCGGCTCCTGGTCCGGGAGGCGCTGTCCCACCAAGCCGGGCTGATGGGCGTCGAGGGCGGCTTTGCCCTCGACGAGTTCACCACGCCCGAGGCGGCCGCGCGCCTCGCCGCGGCGCGGCCGTTATGGCGCCCCGGGAGCTGCTTCGGGTACCACGCCCTCACTATCGGAATCGTGATGGAGGAACTCTGCCGGCGGGTCACCGGAACCAGCCTGCAGAGCCTCTTTGACCTCCGCATCCGCGCGGTTTACGGCGTTGACTTCTTCCTGGGCCTGCCGGCGGAACTCGAATTTCGGTACCGGGATGTGCTGTACGACGTCGATCCCGGCCAGCCGTGGCTTGATCCGCTGAGCCTGGGCGGGCTTAACGGGAATGCGGCGGTGGGTTCCATCATGGAGCTTCCCAACCGGCGGGCCGTGCGTGCCGCCGGGATGAGCGCCGCCGGCGGCGTGGGGACCGCTGAGGGGCTGGCGCGGCTGTATGCCGCGGCGACAACGGGCGTGGACGGCCTGGACGCTTTCCTCACACCGGAAACGATCGATCAGATGTCCCAGGAACAGGTGTGGGGCCTGGACCGCAGCTCCGGCCTGGACAACGCCTTTGCCGTCGTGTTTATGAAGCCTCACCCATCGCGGAATTTCGGCAGCCACCGTGCGTTCGGCCACGAAGGGGCAAACGCGGCCCTCGGTTTCGCCGATCCTGCCTATGCCCTCAGTTTTGGCTATATCCCGCAGCGGGCGGAGGACGGCCGGACGCCCGGCAGGGCGCACAGGCTCGCAGCGGAGGTCCGGCGGGCCGGCGCCGGCTTGTCCTAGCCCCGGGCTGCACCTAACGTGGGCGGGATGGGTGACACTCACACACAGTCAGGGCCCCCGCGCGCCAAGGGCTCCCTTCTGCTAAAGAACGCCGTGTCCGGTGTCGCCGCCGCCTTCACGCTCCAGCGCCTGCTGCTGGCGGCCAAGGCGGCCCTCGCGGCCGGGCTGGCCTTTGCCATAGCGCCCCTCATGCCAGGGCCGGCGGCAGAGTATCCGTACTACGCGCCGCTGGGCGCCCTGGTCTCGATGTACCACAACGTGGCAGGATCCGTCCGGCAGGGGTTCCAGGCACTGGTAGGCCTCGCCATTGGTATCGGCCTCGCGTTTGCGCTCGTCAGCATCAGTGATCCCTCACCGGTGTCCGTCGCGGTCTTCATGGGGCTGGGAATCCTGCTCGGCGGACTGCCCAGGATCGGTTCAGGCAGTGATTGGATTCCGACGGCGGCGCTTCTGGTCCTGCTGGTGGGAGGAAGCAACGCGGACGACTTTTCGTTTGGGTACCTTATCCAGATGGGCGCGGGAGTCGCCGTCGGAATCGCCGTCAACTTCCTGATCTTCCCGCCCCTGCACTTTAGTGCGGCCGCCGACAGCCTGGGCGAGCTACGGCTGGCACTGGGAAAGCAGCTGACTGACATGGGGGCAGCGCTGACGGAAAAGTGGCCGCCAGAGCACGAGGACTGGTCCCGCCGCTCGGACGAACTGTCGGAAGCAGCCAGGACTGTCCGCCACCTTGTCCAGGAGGCGGACGCAAGCCGTCGCGCCAACCCCCGCCGGCGGCTCCATCCGCGGGACGTGGACCTCGACTACCGGAATCTGCGCGATCTTGAGCGGGTGACCTTCCACATCCAGGACATGACCGAAGTCCTTTCGGACGTCATCTGGTCAGAGGACGTGCCGTATACGGTTCCGTTCCAGGACAGCGCGCCGCTGGCAGCCGCCATGAACGCTGCCGGAGAGCTGCTGGCCTCGTTCCATGGGGAGGACACGGCTGAGCAAAAGCGCCTGTACGCTGCGGCGGAGTCAGCCGTGGAGGCCTGCATGGCTGCCACGTCGCAGCGGGACCAGGAAGATGCCGCCGTCACGGCGTCGGAGTCCATCCTCCTGAGCCTCCACCGCATTCTCCGGGCTGTGCGCCCGGCGGCCTAGAGCGGTGTCACCGAGCCGCTGAAGTGTCTTCGGCCGGAACGCGGGTTCCACGCTACAAAGTCCGAGCGCTGCCAGCCTTCACCCGGCGTTTGATCAGTGAATTCCAGCGCTACCCGGCCCGGCAGGAATACCGGGGCCTCAAAGGTCACCGCCCACGTGAATGCTTCGCCCTTCACCGGTCCGACGTCCGCCAGCGCCCTGGACGCCAGGTACATCCCGTGGGCGATGGAGCGGCGCATCCCCAGCGCCTTGGCCGAAAGCACACTCAGGTGGATCGGGTTGAAGTCACCTGACACCGCAGCGTATGCACGTCCCGTGTCCACGCCCAGCTGCCACACCGCAGTCGGGTCCGGGGGCGTGAAACCGGCCTGTCCGTTGCTGTTGTTGGGTGAGGGTTTATCGATCCCCGGCAGGAAAACCCCCTTCGCCAGGTAGGTGGAACGGCCGGTCCAGCGGACGTCCGCGGTCCCCCCGCCACGGACCTCGGCAACCACGTCGAGCTGCGTCCCCGCCCGGTGGCCCCGGAGGTTCTCCACCCGGGCTTCGATGTCCAGGAGTTCCGTGAAAAGTACCGGGGCACGCTGCTCAACATAGTTGCTCAGGTGGATCATGCCCAGCAAAGGCAATGGGAAATCGTCGCGGTTCATCACGCTGATGGCCAGTGGAAACGAAAGCGCGTGGAGGTAACCGGCGGGAAGGGTGTCCCGGGCAGTCAGGCCAATAAGGTGCTGGTACGCGGTGAGATTACCGACGTCGGCCCTGACGCCTCTTACTTCGTGTCCGGTGGTTGGCAGGACTGAAGCAGTGTGGGTTCCCAGCACGCGGCGGCGTGCCGCCTGGGCGGCCGCATTGACGTAGAGCTTGGACAGCGCGGGCATCTCTCCCAGGATGACCGGCTGTGCAGCACTCACGCTCCCACCAGGTTCTGTCCACAGACACGCAGGATGTTCCCGTTGATGCCGCCCGCAGCATCACTGGCAAGGAACGCGATCGCCTCGGCCACGTCGGTCGGCAGGCCCCCTTGCTGCAGGGCATTGAGCCGCCGGCCCACTTCCCGGACGGCAAAGGGGATCCGCGCCGTCATCTCGGTTTCGATGAAGCCCGGCGCCACCGCGTTGATGGTTCCTCCCCGCTCCGCCAGCAGGGGTGCCGTAGCCCTCACCATCCCCATAACGCCGCCCTTGGATGCGGCATAGTTCGTCTGGCCGCGGTTGCCGGCGATCCCGCTCGTGGAGGCAACCGACACGATCCGCGGTGCATTGCGGAAGCGGTCCGAGGCCAATAAAGCGTCATTGATCCTGAGCTGCGCCGCGATGTTGATGTTGAGCACTGAGTTCCAGCGCGCGTGGTCCATGTTGGCCAGGAGCTTGTCCCGCGTGATGCCGGCGTTGTGAACCAGGATGTCCAGGTGCCCGTGGCGCTGCACCGCATGCTCAAGGATTCGCTGGCCCGCATCCTCCCGGCTGATGTCCAGCTGCAGGGCAGTGCCGTGTACGTCGTTGGCCACTGCCGCCAGGTGATCCCCCGCCGCCGGGATGTCAACCAGGACCAGTGTGGCCCCGTCCCGGTGAAGGGTCCTGGCGATGGCCGCGCCGATGCCCCTCGCCGCGCCGGTGACTACAGCCACCTTGCCGGCCAGTGGCTTCTCAGTATCGTCCGGCAGTGTGCCGTCCCCTGTGCTGACCGTCAGGAACTGGCCGTCCACGAATGCCGACCGGCCTGACAGGAAGAATTGCAGGGCCGCCAAGGCACTTGGACTCGTGGTCCCGACGGCGTCGGCCAGGAGGACGCCGTTGGCCGTCGCGCCGGCACGCAGTTCCTTGGCCAAGGACCGCACAAAACCGTCCACCCCTTGCCGTGCCGCCGCCATCGCCGGACTGGTGGCTCCTGCGGCAGGACGGGAGATGGTGACAAACCGGGCGCCGGGGGCAAGATCACACAGCGACGAAGCGGCGGAGAGTACGGGCTTTTCGAGGTCTTCCGGGGTGGCCAGGGCCTCCAGGACCAGGATGATGGCCCCGAGTTTTTCGCGGGGCACGGCATGGCGGCGCACGTCCAGGTTCCAGGACAGCAGCGTTGCGGCCAGTTCATCCGCGCCTGCGGTGTTGCCTTGCACCAGGACGGGGCCGGTTACCAAAGGCTGGCCCGGTGTGTAGCGGCGCAACACCGCCGGCTGGGGAAGCCCCAGCCGCTTCGCGAGATCTTTGCCCACGCCTTGGCTGACCAGGCGGGTGTATGTGTCTGTCATCCGATGCTCCTACGCGGCTTCGAGAATTGCGACGACGCCCTGGCCGCCGGCGGCGCAGATGGAAATAAGGCCTCGTGCGGGCCTTCCGTTCACCGTGCCCTTCTCCTGCAGCATCTTGGCCAGGGAGGCGACGATGCGCCCGCCGGTCGCGGCAAACGGATGGCCCGCTGCCAGGGATGAGCCGTTGACGTTGAGCCTGGCCCTGTCGATGCTGCCGAAGGCTCCGTCCAGGCCAAGCCGGGTGCGGCCGAATTCCTCGTCTTCCCATGCGGCCAAAGTGCTCAGGACAGTCCCGGCGAAAGCTTCGTGGATCTCAAAGAAGTCGAAGTCGTCCAGGGTCAGTCCGTTGCGGGCAAGCAGCCGCGGGACGGCGAAGGCCGGCGCCATCAGCAGGCCGTCTTTGCCGTGGACGAAGTCCACGGCGGCGGCTTCACCATCCACCACAGTTGCGAGCATCGGCAGATCGTGTGCTTGGGCCCATTCCGCAGATGCAAGCAGGACAGTGGATGCCCCGTCGGTCAGAGGAGTGGAGTTCCCCGCGGTCATGGTTGCTTCAGCGCCCAGGTTCTTGCCGAAGACAGGCTTGAGGGTTGCCAGCTTCTCCAGCGTGGTGTCCGGCCGAAGGTTCGAGTCCTTCGCCAGCCCCCGGTAGGGCGTGAGGAGGTCGTCAAAGAATCCTGCGTCGTAGGCGGCGGCCAGGTTGCGGTGGCTGTTGAAGGCGAGTTCATCCTGCGCCTCGCGCGAAATGTTCCACTGGGCCGTGGTGAGGGCCTGGTGCTCCCCCATGGACAGGCCCGTCCTGGGTTCGCCGGTACTGGGGGCGTCCGGGGCGAGGTCCTTGGGCCGCAGCCGGCTGAGTACCTGCAGGCGCTGTGGCAGGGTCTTGGCGCGGCTGAGGTCCAGGAGGACCCCGCGCAGGCCTTCGCTGACAGCAATGGGGGCATCCGAGGCCGAGTCCACGCCACCGGCGATGGCTGACTCGATCTGGCCCAGCTTGATCTTGTTGGCCAGGCCAAGGACCGTCTCCAGTCCCGTGGCGCATGCCTGCTGGAGGTCGTAGGCGGGGGTCTCCGCTGACAGCGCTGAACCCAGGACTGCTTCGCGGGTGAGGTTGAAATCGCGGGAGTGCTTCAGCACCGCACCGGCGGCCACCTCGCCGATCCGCTCATCCTGGAGCCCGAACCTGGCAATCAGGCCGTCCAGCGCAGCCGTCAGCATGTCCTGGTTGGAGGACTTGGTGTAGGCCCCGCCCGACCGGGCGAAAGGAATCCTGTTACCGCCCACGATCACGGCCTGGCGGGTTGGCCGCCCTGCCCCCGATACCGAGGGGCTGGTGGATTCCTGGGGTCCGGTTGCGGACTGTCCGTTGACGGACATGGGTGTCTCCTCTGATCTGCGACGGTTACCGATACCCAGCGTACCTGATACGCTGGGTATCGTGAACAACCTCCCCCCTGAACTCCCGACGCCGGCTGACGGCGCCAGTGCCGACGGCCGCTCAGCCCGCTGGCAATCCCACCGGGAAGAACGCCGTCGGGAGCTCATCAAATCCGCACGGCGTGCTGTCCATGCGCTGGGCAGCGACGCCTCCATGGAGGAGATTGCTGCCGCGGCCGGAACATCGAAGTCTGTGTTTTACCGCTATTTCGGTGACAAAGCAGGCCTCCAGCAGGCGGTGGGGGAAGTTGTCCTCAGCCAGATGCAGCGCAAGATCCGCGAGGCCGCCCAGAGTGCACAGACACCGAGGGAGGGCCTTCTGGCGATGATTTCTGCCTACCTCCAGATGGCAGAAACGAGCCCCAATGTCTACAGCTTCGTCACCCGCTATGCGCCCGTGGACGCGGACGGCCGGCACGGGTCGGCCGCAATTTCTGGAGCCCTGGGGCACTTTTTTGACTCCATCGCCGAGATGATCGCCGCTCCGATGCGGACGCATCTGGGCGACGGACGGGAGGCGGTCATCGGCTACTGGCCCACCGCTGCCATCGGACTGGTCCGGAATGCCGGGGAACAGTGGCTCAGCACTGCGGACTCGCCAGCCAAACCGGACCAGGAAGCCATGGCGCAGCAAATCACTTCCTGGCTCTGCGTGGGAATCGCGCCTGAACTTTCACAAACACCTGAGCTTTCAGAAACAACTGTCAGAACCAACGAAGGACATTGACATGACTGAAGTAGTGGACCGGCCAGGCGGCCAGGACGCGGGAATCAAAGCAGCTGCCGCAGCCCCGGGCACTCCGCGGCCGGCCGGGAAGCCCGCCGTCGACGTCGCCGCCCTTGGCAAACAGCTCCTAGGCAAGTGGGCCGAATCCCGCCTGCACGCGCGCGCTTTGGCGGGTGACCCTGCACTGTTCAAGACAGAGGGCCTGACGCACACTGAGCACCGCAAGCGGACGTTCGGGCAGCTCAGGTTCCTCGTGGAGCACGGTGCCGTGCACCGTGCCTTCCCTGCGGCACTGGGCGGCGCCGATGACCACGGCGGGAACGTGGCAGGTTTCGAGGAGCTGGTCACAGCGGACCCGTCGCTGCAGATCAAGGCCGGGGTCCAGTGGGGCCTCTTCGGCTCGGCCGTGATGCACCTGGGCACGGCCGAACACCACGCCAAGTGGCTGCCGGGCATCATGAACCTGGACATCCCCGGCTGCTTCGCCATGACCGAGACCGGCCATGGCTCCGATGTTGCCAGCATCGCCACCACCGCCACGTACGACGTCGAATCCCGGGAATTTGTGATCCACACACCGTTCCGGGCGGCATGGAAGGATTACATCGGGAACGCCGCGATCGACGGACTGGGCGCGGTGGTGTTCGCCCAGCTTGTGACCAAAGGTGTCAACCATGGCGTACACGCGTTCTACGTGGACCTCCGGGATCCGCTGACCAAGGCCTTCCTGCCGGGCATCGGCGGCGAGGACGACGGCGTCAAGGGCGGCCTCAACGGTATCGACAATGGCCGGCTGCACTTCAACCATGTCCGCATCCCGCGGACGAACCTCCTGAACCGCTACGGCGACGTGGCAGCCGATGGCACCTACACATCCTCCATCGCCAGCCCGGGCCGCCGCTTCTTCACCATGCTGGGCACCCTCGTCCAAGGCCGCGTGTCCCTGGATGGAGCGGCCGTTGCAGCATCGAAGATAGCCCTGACCGCCGCCATCCGTTACGCCACCGAGCGGCGCCAGTTCAACGCGTCCTCCCACACGGATGAAGAAGTCCTCCTGGACTACCAGCGGCACCAGCGCCGCCTCTTCACGCGCCTGGCAACCACCTACGCCGCGGGCTTCGCCCATGAGAAGCTGCTCCGGAAGTTCGACGACGTCTTCTCCGGGGCGCACGACACGGATGAAGACCGCCAGGACCTCGAGACTCTCGCGGCCGCGCTCAAGCCGCTCAGCACCTGGCATGCGCTCGATACCCTGCAGGAATGCCGCGAGGCCTGCGGCGGGGCAGGCTTCCTGATCGAAAACCGCTTCGCGTCCCTGCGGGCAGACCTGGATGTGTACGTCACGTTTGAGGGTGACAACACGGTGCTGCTGCAGCTCGTGGCCAAGCGCCTCCTGGCTGACTACGCCAAGGAATTCAGGAACGTGGATTTCGGCGTGCTGGCCCGCTATGTCGTGGCACAGGCAACGGGCGCGGCGATCCACCGCACGGGGCTCCGGCAGGTGGCGCAGTTTGTGGCCGATACCGGATCCGTTCAGAAGGCAGCCATTGCCCTCCGCGACGCGGAAGGCCAGCGAGAGCTCCTGACGGACCGCGTCCAGACAATGGTGGCGGACGTTGGGGCCGCTTTGAAGGGCGCCAACAGGCTGCCCCTTGAGAAGGGCGCCGCCCTGTTCAACCAGCACCAGAACGAGTTGATCGACGCAGCCCAGGCACACGCGGAACTCCTTCAGTGGGAGGCCTTTACGGAAGCCCTGGCAGAAGTCAGGGATCCGGGCACAAAGATGGTGCTCACGTGGCTCCGCGACCTGTTCGGTTTGTCGCTGATCGAAAAGAACCTCGCCTGGTACCTCATGAACGGCCGGCTCTCCATGCAGCGGGCCCGAACCGTGGGTGACTACATCAACCGTCTCCTGGTCAAAATCCGGCCACACGCCCTGGACCTCGTTGACGCTTTCGGGTACGGCGATGAGCACGTGCGGTCTGCGATCTCCACGGGCGCCGAAAAGACCCGGCAGGACGAGGCCCGGGCCTACGTCAGGGGACAGCGGGCCAGTGGCAACGCCCCCGTCGACGAGAAGGTGTTGCTGGCACGTGCGGCGGCCGCCCTGCGCACCACGCAGCACTGACCGCTACAACATGACTTAAGCGCGTACGACGGCGCCGCTCCCCTTGTGTGGGGAGCGGCGCCGTCGTACGTTAACTGGTTTGTCACCGACCCGGCGTCAGAGCACCGAGCGGTAGACCTCCAGGGTTGTTTCCGTGATGGACTCCCACGAGAAGTGCTCCTCGGCACGCCGGCGGCCTGCCTCCCCCATGGCACGCGCCCGCGCAGGATCGGACACCACCTCGGTCAGGGCCGCAGCGAACTCGGTGACAAACTTCTCCGGATCCAGCGGCGTGCCGGTACCGTCGGTGACCTGCTCGAGGTCAACCAGCAGGCCGGTTTCACCGTGCTGGACCACCTCCGGGATGCCGCCGGTGGCGCTGGCAACCACGGCAGCACCGCAGGCCATGGCTTCGAGGTTCACAATGCCGAGCGGCTCATAGATCGACGGGCACGCGAACGCCGTTGCGTGGCTCAGGACCTGGATGAGTTCGTTGCGTGGCAGCATCCGCTCGATGAGGATGACGCCGGTGCGCTGTTGCTGCAGCTCCTCGATGAGCCGCGCCGTTTCGGCAGCGAGCTCGGGGGTATCCGCTGCGCCCAGGCAGAGAACCAGCTGAACGTCGGCGGGCAGCTTGGCGGCGGCCCGCAGCAGGTACGGGACCCCCTTCTGGCGGGTGTTGCGGCCAACAAAGACCACGCTCGGCTTCTGCGGGTCGATTCCGAGCGCACGTACGCCGTCTTCGGATTCGTCGCGCTGCCAGAGCCCGACGTCGATGCCGTTGTGGACCACCTTGACTTTGGCAGGGTCAACGTCCGGGTAGCTGCGCAGGATGTCCTGGCGCATGCCCTCCGAGACGGCGATAATGGCCGCCGCTGCCTCATAGGCGGTCTTCTCCACCCAGGAGGACAGGGCATAGCCGCCGCCGAGCTGCTCGGCCTTCCACGGCCGCAGCGGCTCCAGGCTGTGCGCGCTGAGCACGTGCGGGATGCCGTGCAGCAGTGACGCCAGATGCCCCGCCATGTTCGCGTACCAGGTGTGGGAGTGGACCAGATCGGCTCCCTCGATGTCCGGCACGATCCGCAGATCGACACCCAGTGTCTGGACGGCCGCGTTGGCCGAACCCAGATCCTCTGGCACGGCGTAGGAGGTCACCCCGGCACCGTGGTAGTCAGCGTCGCGGGGCGCCCCGAAAGCGCGAACCTGCAGGTCAACATGCTTACTAAGCACCCTGCTCAACTCGGCCACGTGGACTCCGGCGCCACCGTAAATCTCCGGCGGGAATTCTTTAGTCACAATATCTATTCGCACGTTACCCAAGGTAGTCCTTCCGCAGTATCTGTTCTAGTGTGAAGGAGTCCGGGCATGCCGGACTGTTTTGGGGAGTTACGAAGGCGTACAGGAGCGACCACTATGCCGTTGAACAAAAAAGTCCTGGCCATTGTCCTTGCAGGCGGCGAGGGAAACCGGCTTATGCCACTGACGGCAGACCGGGCCAAGCCTGCTGTGCCCTTTGCCGGCAGTTACCGCCTGATCGATTTTGCGATTTCCAACCTGGTGAATTCGCGTTATTTGCAGATCGTGGTCCTGACGCAATATAAATCCCACAGCCTTGACCGGCATATTTCCGAAGCGTGGCGGATGTCCACGCAGCTCGGCAACTACGTCGCTTCCGTGCCCGCGCAGCAGCGCGTGGGGAAGAGCTGGTTCCTGGGCAGCGCAAACGCCATCTATCAGTCCTTGAACCTGATCCACGACGCCAACCCCGACATCGTCGTCGTTGTTGGCGCGGACCACGTCTACCGCATGGACTTCGCCCAAATGGTGGAACAGCACGTGCAGAGCGGGGCCAAAGCCACCGTGGCCGCCGTGCGCCAGCCGCTGAACATGGCCAATCAGTTCGGTGTGATCGAAGTGGACCAGAACGATGCGCAGAAGATTGCGGCATTCGTGGAGAAGCCCGCCACCACGCCCGGCCTTGCAGCCGATCCCAGCCAGTTCCTGGCTTCCATGGGCAACTACGTCTTCGATGCCGACGCCCTGGTGGAAGCCCTGCACGTTGACGCCGAACGCCTTGATACCAAGCACGACATGGGCGGGGACATCATCCCCTACTTCGTCAGCCAGGGCGAGGCCGGAGTTTACGACTTCACGCTCAATGACATCCCTGGTTCCACCGAACGTGACCGTACCTACTGGCGCGATGTCGGCACCATCGATTCGTTCTACGACGCACACATCGACCTCATCTCCCCGTTGCCGGTCTTCAACCTCTACAACTCCGAGTGGCCTATCTACACCAGGCAGAGCATCTCGCCGCCGGCCAAGTTTGTGCGCGGGGAAAAGGACACTGTAGGTACAGCATTGGATTCCATCGTGTCCAACGGCGTGGTCGTCTCCGGCGGCGTTGTGGAGGGCTCTGTCCTGTCCAACGATGTGTTTGTGGGCACCGGCAGCCGGGTCGTGGACTCCGTCCTGATGGACAAAGTGATCGTCGGCGAGGGCGCCGTAGTCAACCGTGCCATCATCGACAAGAACGTCAAGATCCCGGCAGGAGCCGCGATCGGGCTGGACCATGAACTGGACCGGGCCCGGGGGTTCAAGGTCACCGAGTCCGGCATCACGGTGCTTTCCAAGGGCCAGAAGGTCCCGGAACCGGGGACCGAGGAGCGGGCATTGTCCGCAAAGAATCTCCACCTGGTGCCTGACGCGGTGAAGGCCGCCACGGCCAACTACCCCGAAATACGCGAATCAATGGAGCAGGCCGGCGCCGTCCACGCTGACGCCGGCGTTCAGTCCGCTCCGGGTAACCGTTCCTAGGACGGCTAGCCCGCCGGCCTGACCGGCCGCGGCCCCACGCGGCACGGTCAGGCTTCGACGTCCCAGGCTGTAAAATCGGTACAATGAGCTCCCCCGATCTGACACCTGAGGAAATTCAGGCCTGCCTCAAGGTTCTGAACACCATCCACGTCTACGACGAGGAACATCCGGACTATGTTTCGGTGCGCCGTGCCACCGGGAAAATGTTCAAGGCCGTGAAGCGTCACCGCCGTGTGACCAAGCGGGACCTGATCTCGGAAGCAGACCGGGCAGTAATCGCGCAGACGGCAACGGCCGCGCCGGACCGTATCGACGACGAGACGCGCGGCAACAAACTGGCTACCTCTGCCACAGGCAAGATCGCCGGGCACCTCATCCGGTCCCGGCCCTGCTATATCTGCAAACGGCACTACACCCAGGTGGATGCGTTCTATCACCAGCTCTGCCCTGAATGTGCCGCCTTCAGCCACAGCAAGCGGGACGCCCGCACGGACCTTACGGGCCGGCGGGCGCTGCTCACCGGCGGCCGGGCGAAGATCGGCATGTACATTGCCCTCCGCCTGCTCCGGGACGGCGCCCACACCACCATCACCACCAGGTTCCCCAAGGATGCCGCGCGCCGGTTCGCCGCCATGGAAGACAGCGGCGAGTGGCTTCACCGGCTCCGCATTGTGGGCATCGACCTTCGCGACCCGTCCCAGGTCATGGCCCTGACGGATTCCTTGAACGCCGCCGGCCCGCTGGACATCATCATCAACAACGCCGCCCAGACCGTCCGCCGCTCCGGCAACGCCTACAAGCCGCTGGTTGACGCTGAGGACGAGGCACTGCCGCCCGAACTGGAGCCCGCCAACGGCGGCCCGGAGCTGCTGACGTTCGGCCACGCCCACGACAAGCACCCGCTGGCCCTTGCCAGCACAGTCACTGACCATCCCGTACTGGCGGGCGACGCCATCACGTCCCTGGCGCTCTCCACCGGTTCGGCCTCCCTGGAGCGAATCGCCTCAGGAACAGCTATCGACGCCGGCGGGCTGGTTCCGGATCTTGCCACCATCAACAGCTGGACCCAGGTAGTGGACGAGGTGGATCCCCTGGAGATGCTCGAGGTTCAGCTCTGCAACGTGACGGCACCCTTCCTGCTGGTCAGCAGGCTCCGCGATGCGATGAAGCGCTCTACGGCCCACCGGAAATACATCGTGAACGTCTCCGCCATGGAAGGCCAGTTCTCGCGCGCGTACAAGGGGCCGGGCCACCCCCACACCAATATGGCCAAGGCGGCGCTGAATATGATGACGCGGACCAGCGCGCAGGAAATGCTGGACGCTGACGGGATCCTGATGACGGCCGTTGACACGGGCTGGATCACCGATGAACGCCCCCACTTTACCAAGGTCCGCCTGATGGACGAGGGCTTCCATGCGCCCCTGGACCTGGTGGACGGTGCCGCCAGGGTCTACGATCCGATCGTCATGGGCGAGAACGGCGAGGACCAGTACGGGGTCTTCCTCAAGGATTACAAGCCCAGCCCCTGGTAAGTCGAAGGGCACTGTGCTGACCGGCGCGGCACAGCGTAGGCTCGGCGTCATGAGCAGCGAATCAATTACCGAAGTACACAACCTGGAGCACCACGAGTGCTGGGAACTCCTCCGGACCGTCTCCGTGGGCCGGCTCGCCGTCCTCGTGGACGGCCATCCAGACATCTTCCCCATCAACTACACCGTGGACGGCGGAAGCATCGTCTTCCGTACCGGCCAGGGGACCAAGCTTTCCGCAGCCACCGGAGAATCTCCGGTGGCTGTTGAAGCTGACGGCGTGGACGCCGTCAGCGGCCTGGCCTGGAGCGTGGTGCTCAAAGGGCAGGCAAAGGAAATCAAGGGCACAGAGGGTGTCCTGGATACTGCTGCCCTCTTCCTCTTCCCCTGGCAGGCCGGCAAGAAGGACAGCTTCATCAGGGTGAGCCCTGACTCCCTGACGGGGCGGCGGTTCAAGGTGACCGCCCCGATGACGTGGTGGACTCAGCTGAGCGGGGCCGCCAAAGCCTCCCCCGAGTGACAGCCGTGGACACCCGGCTTACACAAGCCGGGTGATTTCCACGCTGACGCTCAACGCGGATCCCCCGCCGCCGGACAGGATGCCTTTCAGCGGCGGGACGTCGCGGTAGTCACGGCCCCTGGCCACAGTGACATGGAAGTCGCCGGCGGGTTTGTGGTTGGTGGGGTCCCAGCTGCGCCAGGCGCCGTCCCAGAACTCCAGCCATGCATGCGACTGGCCGGCGACTGTCTCGCCGATGTCCGCCGTCGACCGCGGGTGCAGGTAACCGGAGACATACCTGGCGGGGATGCCGCAGCTGCGCAGCGCACCGATGGCAAGATGCGCGAGGTCCTGGCAGACGCCCTGCCGCTGGCCCCAGGCTTCCTCAGCATTGGTGGTGACAGCTGTGGAACCCGACATGTACGTCATCTCGCCGCGCATCCACTCAAAGATGGCGATGGCAGCCTCGTGGGGGTTCTTGCCCGCAACCACGCCGGGAATGATTCCGAGCACCTCAGCGCCCGGGCCGCTGAGCTGCGACTGCGGCAGCCAGTCGCTGAAGGTGTTCAGCGTGTCCTGGGAGGACAGCACGTCCCAGCCAACGATGTCTGCGTCGGCCGGAATCTTCTCGGCACGGTGCACTTCAACCGTGATGTTGGAGACGACCTCTAGGTGCTCGTGCGGCATCTGCATATCAAAGGCGGTCACCCTGGTTCCCCAGTAATCCCGGTAGTTGCTCACGGCCGCCTGTGACGGCGAGACCTTGAGCACCGATTCGAGGACCACCTGCTGGGCATCCGTCAGCGGGGTCATCCGGGCTTCGTTGTACGACAGCGTGACGCGCTTGTTGTACTTGTAGGCCGTGGTGTGGATGATGTTCAGCCGGGTCATGAAACTTCTCCCACCCAGGCCAGTTCGTCCGCCTGATTGAAGTATTTACGGGAAATGGCGTCCGAGGCCTGGGCCACAGCCTTCTGCACGCGTTCCATGTGCTCGGGAAGTTCGGACATCAGATCGTCTGTACGGTGGAACTCGAGGAACGTGCGGGCCTGGCCCACGATCCTGCGGGCATCGTTGATGAATCCCACGCGCTGCGCGGACGGATCCAGCTTCGCGAGGCACTCGTCGGCGTCCCGCAGTGCGTAGACGATTGACCGCGGGAACAGCCGGTCCAGGAGGAGGAACTCGGCGGCGTGCTGGTCCCCGAAGGCGGCGCGCCGGGTCCGCAGGAACGACTCATAGGCGCCGGCGCAGCGCAGCATGTTGACCCAGGACATGCCTGCGGACAGGACATCCCGGGTGGAGAGCATCCGGGCGGTCATGTCGGCGCGCTCCAGGGAGCGGCCAAGCACCAGGAACAGCCAGCTTTCGTCGTGGCTCACGGTGGTGTCGGCCAGGCCGCTGACCATGGCTGTCCGCTCCAGCGTCCAGTTGCAGAACCGGTAGGTGCCCACCACGTCCTTGCGGTGCTGGCTGAGCCCGTAGTAGGTGGTGTTGAGGCTTTCCCAGAGGCCCGAGGACACCGTTTCGCGGGCACGGCGGGCGTTCTCACGCGCGGCCCCCAACGATCCGGCGATGGAGGTGGCACTGGTCTTGTCGTACGCCAGGGCGTGCAGGAGTTCAGGCAGGCCGAACTCCTCGCTCTGCGGACGGGCACCCATAACGGCGAGGAGTTCCTGCGCCACACGGCGGCGCTCATCCATGGGCAGGTGGTTGAGCCGTTCCAGGTGCACGTCCAGGATGCGTGCAGTACCGTCGGCCCGCTCCACATAGCGTCCGATCCAAAAAAGGGACTCAGCAATACGGCTAAGCATTCGCGGTGACCTCCTGCACGTCTGAAATCTGAGGGGATGAACCCGTGAACAATTCTGCCTGTTCCACAGCCCGGCTCACTGCTGCTGCTCCGACTGGCGGTCGCGCCAGTTGCTTTCCACTGGCCAGACCGACACCCGCTCGCGGATGGAAATCGAGGGCCGCGGAACCGTCTCCACGGGCACCTGGGGTGAACCTGCCAGGACCCAGGTGTCCTTCGAGCCACCGCCCTGGCTGGAATTCACAATCAGCGAGCCTTCCTTCAACGCAACCCTGGTCAGGCCGCCGGGCAGCACCCAGACGTCGTCGCCGTCGTTCACGGCGAAGGGGCGCAGGTCCACGTGCCGCGGGCCGAACTTATCGCCGCCCAGGGTGGGAACGGTGGAAAGCTGCAGGACCGGCTGGGCGATCCAGCCGCGCGGATCGGCAATGACCCGCTGGCGCAGGGCATCCAGTTCATCCTTCGAGGCGTCCGGACCGATCACAAGGCCTTTGCCGCCGGAGCCGTCCACAGGCTTGACTACAAGCTCGGCCAGGTTGTCCAGGACGTACTCCCGGGCTTCCTTTTCCTCAAGGCGGTAGGTGTCCACGTTCGCGATGACGGGTTCCTCGCTGAGGTAGTAACGGATGAGGTCAGGAACATAGCTGTAGACGAGTTTGTCGTCGGCAACGCCGTTGCCCACGGCGTTGGCGATGGTTACTCCGCCGGCGCGTGCCGCGTTGACCAGCCCGGGGCAGCCGAGCATGGAGTCCGAGCGGAACTGCAGCGGGTCAAGGAATTCGTCGTCGATCCGTTTGTAGATCACGTCCACGCGCTGCTCGCCTGCCGTGGTGCGCATGTAGACGCGGTTGCCGCGGCAGATGAGGTCCCGCCCTTCCACAAGCTCAACGCCCATCAGGCCGGCCAGCAGGGTGTGTTCAAAGTAGGCGCTGTTGAAGACCCCGGGGGTCAGAACCACCACGGTGGGATCGTCGACGCCGGCGGGGGCCGTTTTGCGCAGAGCTGACAGAAGCCGGCGCGGGTACTCTTCCACCGGGCGGATGAGCTGCTGTCCGAAGGCCTCCGGCAGGCCTTTGGCCATGGCGCGCCGGTTCTCCAAGACGTAGCTGACGCCGGACGGCACGCGCACGTTGTCTTCCAGGACACGGAACGTCCCCGCGGCGTCACGGACCACGTCGATGCCGGAAATGTGCACCCGGACGCCGCCGGCCGGTTCGAAACCGTGCACCTGCCGGTGGAAGTGTGCGCTGGTGGTGACGAGCTGGCGCGGGATCACGCCATCGGCCACAACGTTCATTTTGTCGTAGACGTCGTTGAGGAAGGCTTCAAGGGCCCGGACGCGCTGTGCCACGCCTTTTTCCAGCACGGTCCACTCGTCGGCGGGAATAACGCGCGGCACGATGTCGAGCGGGAAGGGGCGCTCCTCCCCCGCGAAGTCAAAGGTCACGCCGCGGTCCAAGAACGTCCGCGCCATCGAGTCCGCCCGGGCGCTGACGTCGGCGAGGGACAGCTTGCCGAGGGCGTCCGCAACCTCCGCATATGACTCGCGGGCTTCCTGGTCGGGGGTGAACATCTCGTCGTAGGCGCCGGTGCGCCCGGCGGCCACGGAGTAATCCTGGAAAAGGTCTGACATGTTCTTTAGCCAACCATCTTTTTGTTTCGAATTCATTACCGCCATCCATTGTGGCGTGTTGCGGGGCCCGGGCCGGTTCGGTGAATACGCGCGGCATCCGGCAAGGTAGGTGAGTGCCAGAAAAGACTAACGCAGGGAGCCCCGGAAACGGCCGGAACGGGAGGCGCCGATGGGCCTGGCTGCCCTCGAATGCAGACAGGCTCCTCCCGGGCCTCGTGACAGCTGCCGTCGCTCTCGCCGTGGCCTTCGCCCTGCACGCCGCAGTGCCCGTCCTTCCCGCCATGACGGTGGCGGTGGCCCTGGGATTGCTCGCAGCGAACCTGCCCGGCACGGCAGTCTGGATCGCGGGTCGGGCACGGCCGGGCCTGGACTTCGCGGGCAAGCACCTCATGCGCGGCGGCATCATCCTCCTGGGCCTCAAGGTGAGCATCATGGACATTGTGGGCCTTGGCTGGCTGGCCATGGTCTTGGTCACCGGGGTGGTGCTGCTGAGCTTCGCCGGCACCTACCTCCTGGTGCGCCTGTTCCGGCTGCCCCGTGAGACCGCGCTCCTGGTGGCCACGGGCTTTTCGATCTGCGGGGCATCAGCCATTGGCGCGATGGCGGCCGTGCGACGGATCCGGCATGTGGACACCGTCCTGCCTGTGGCGCTCGTGACGCTATGCGGCACGCTGGCGATCGGGCTGCTGCCGCTGCTGATGCATCCGCTGCAGCTTAGCCCGGAGGCATTCGGTGCCTGGACGGGCGCTTCCGTGCATGATGTCGGCCAGGTGGTGGCCACGGCGCAGACCGCAGGCACAGCGGCACTGGGGATCGCCGTCGTCGTCAAACTCACACGGGTGCTCCTGCTGGCACCGGTTGTGGCGGTGGCCGGGCTGCACCACCGCGCCAGCAGCACTGCGGACCAGCAGGCACTCCCGCCCGTCGTCCCTCTCTTCGTGATCGGGTTCGTGGCCATGGTGGGGCTGCGGTCCACAGGCTGGCTCTCCGCCGGCTGGCTTGAGGCAGGCGCCGGACTCCAGGACGTGCTGTTGGGCGCGGCACTGTTCGGACTCGGATCGGCAGTGCGGATCCGCACCCTCCTGCACACCGGAGCGCGGGCCCTGCTGGCGGCGCTTGCCGCGTGGCTGCTGATCGCGCTGCTGGGCCTGGCGGCCGCATTGCTGATCACTGCCTAGCCATCCGCCCCGCCCCGGGCCGGCGTTGATCCGCTGCCGGGCTGTCGTGATTAGATAGCCGGGTGTCACATGAGAATCTGCAGCGCAGCGAGGCGGCGCAACGTTCAGCCCTGATCACCACCCACAGCTATGACGTCTCCCTTGACGTGAGGCAGGCCGCAGATCCGGACGTCGCGGGCTATACCAGCCGAAGCGTCATCAACTTCTCCGCCGCGCAGCCGGCTGCAGGGCCCGTTGCGCAGGGGGCTGCGGGGCCCGGGCACGGGCCGGCGGCATCGACCTTCCTGGACTTCATCTGCAATGACGTCCACAGCGTGATCCTCAACGGCAAGGAACTGCCGGTGGCGGACATTGCGGACGGATCCCGCATCCGGCTCGATAACCTCCAGGCGGAGAACCAGGTCACGGTCACCGGCACGGCCCTCTACAGCCGTTCCGGTGAAGGCATGCACCGCTTTGTGGATCCGGCAGACGGCCAGTGCTACCTCTACACACAGTACGAGCCCGCCGACGCGCGGCGCGTGTTCGCCAACTTCGAGCAGCCCGACCTGAAGGCCGAATTCACGTTCCATGTGACGGCGCCGTCGCACTGGGAGGTTGCCTCCAACGGCGCTGAGTCAGCCCGCACCCGGCTGACCGGCAATCCGGACACCAGCCGCTGGGACTTCGCCACGACCAAGCCGATGTCCACATACATCACCACCGTGCTGGCCGGCCCGTACTTCAAGGCACGGGACCATTGGAACGCAGTGCTCGACGACGGCACGCAACTGGACCTTCCCCTGGCACTTTACTGCCGGGCATCCATGGCGGATTCCTTCGATGCCGCGGAGCTCTTCCGCCTGACCAAGAGCGGACTGGATTTCTTCAACAGGCTGTTCGGCTTCCCGTACCCGTGGGGCAAATATGACCAGGCGTTTGTGCCGGAATATAACCTCGGCGCCATGGAAAACCCCGGACTTGTCACCTTCACCGAAAGCTACGTCTTTACGTCGCGGGCCACCGACGCCCAGTACCAGGCACGCGCGAACACCCTGATGCACGAGATGGCCCATATGTGGTTCGGGGACCTGGTCACCATGCAGTGGTGGGACGACCTGTGGCTCAAGGAATCGTTCGCCGACTATATGGGTACGTTGGGCGTTGACCGGGCCACAGCCTGGGAGACCGCCTGGGTGAGCTTCGCGAACAAGCGCAAGGGCTGGGCCTATGCCCAGGACCAACTGCCAACCACGCACCCGATCGTTGCGGACATCCCCGACCTTGAGGCCGCGAAGCAGAACTTCGACGGCATCACCTACGCCAAGGGCGCCTCAGCGCTCAAGCAGCTTGTGGCTTACGTGGGCTTTGATGCGTTCATCGCCGGTTCGAGGCAGTATTTCCAGGACCATGCCTACGGAAACACCACCCTTGCTGACCTGCTGGCCGCCCTGAGCGCCGCTTCCGGCCGGGATCTGGCGGGCTGGGCGGCGCAATGGCTTCAGACCTCGGGCATTTCCACGCTGTCGTTGGACATCACAGCCGACGACGGCATCCTTGGCTCCGTGACGATCGTCCAGGATGCCCTGGACCCCGTCACCGGACGCGAGGAATTGAGGCCGCACCGGCTTCGTGTGGGCCTGTACAACACGAACGACGGCGGCACCCTGGTCCGGACGGGCAGCATCGAAACCGACGTTGTGGGCCGCCGGACGGAAGTACCAGGGCTCGCCGGCCAACGGCGGCCGGAACTGCTGATCCTCAACGACGATGACCTGACATACGCCAAGGTCCGGCTGGACCCTGCATCCGAGGCCACCGTTCTGGCATCCCTGGACCGTCTCACGGACCCGATGGCACGGGCGCTGTGCTGGACCGCGCTCTGGAACTCCGCCCGCGACGGCGAAAGCCCCGCCACCCGCTACGTGGACGCGGTCACGGCGTTCGGACCCTCCGAAACCGGAATCGGCGTTTTGCTGAACATCCTTGGCAACGCCTCCACCGCCGTCGAACGCTTCACCCCGCCCACGCGGCGCCACGCCGCGCGCAGTGCCTTTCTGGCAGCGGCCGACGCGCGGCTTGGCACGGCCGCTCCGGGTTCCGACCACCAGCTGGCCTGGGCACGGACTGTGGCGGACGTCAGCCGGCACGATCCCGCCCTCCTGCCGCGCCTGCGGGGCATTCTGGACGGCACGGTGGTACTCGAAGGTCTGGCGGTGGACGCCGAGCTGCGCTGGAACCTGTGGCATGCGCTCGCGGCCCACGGCCAGGCCTCCGTGGCGGAGCTGGACGCCGAGTTGGAGCGGGACACCACAGCCTCCGGCCGCGCCGGCCGCGCAACCGCACTCGCCGCCCGGCCGGATGCTGAAGTCAAGGCAACGGCGTGGAAGGAGGCCGTGCACGGGACGGAGTTGTCCAACCAACTCCTGAGCGCCACCATCGCCGGCTTTACCACCGCCCCGCCGGCACTGCTTGACCCCTACGTGGAGCCGTACTTCGAATGCCTTCGCGACGTCTGGGATAGCCGGAGCATCGAGATCGCCAGCCGGATTGTGCGAGGTTTGTACCCGCATGCACAGGACCTGCCCGCGGACGGCACCGGGCCGGAGCAGCACGCGGTGGTGCTGCGTACCGATGCCTGGCTGGATGCCAACACCGATGCACCCGGGGCCCTGCGCAGGATTATCGTGGAGCAGCGCAGCCACCTGCTGCGTGCGCTCACCGCGCAGGCCGTCGTCGTTCCGGACCTCCCTGCGCAGTGAAGCCCAGGCTGGCTGCGCAGGGACGCCCCCTGCGCAGCCAGCCCCCGCATCAGCGCCATCGACGGGTTCAGGGGACGCGGTGCAGCCATTCGTGGGTGCCGAACTTGGCGGCGACCCGCTCGCGGGCGGTAGCCATTTCGGCCGCTGTGAGTTCTGACGGGCTGGCAGCGTAGCGGTCGGTGAAGACGTCCATCATGGCCGCGATGATCTCGGTGCGCGCCAGGCCGGTCTGGCGGCGGAGCGGGTCCACGCGCTTCTTGGCGCTGCGGGTGCCTTTGTCCGACAGCTTCTCCTTGCCGATACGCAGAACCTCCACCATCTTGTCGGCGTCGATGTCGTAACTCATGGTGACGTGGTGCAGCATGCCGCCGTTGGCCAGGCGCTTTTGCGCGGCGCCGCCGATCTTGCCCTGGTCCGTGGCGATGTCGTTCAGGGGCACGTAGAAGGCGCTGATGCCGAGCTTCTCCAGCGCGGCCATCACCCAGGCGTCGAGGAACGCGTACGAGTCCGCGAAGCTGATTCCATCCACGAGGGTCTGGGGCAGGTAGAGGGAGTACGTAATGCAGTTGCCGGCCTCCATAAACATCGCTCCCCCGCCGCTGATCCGTCGGACCACGCTGATGCCGTGCCGGGCCACGCCGTCAGGGTGCAGTTCGTTCCGGACCGACTGGAAGCTGCCGATGACAACGGACGGTTCTTCCCAGTCCCAAAAGCGCAGGGTGGGGTTACGCCGGCCCGCGCCCACCTCTTCAGTGAGGACTTCGTCCAGGGCAACGTTGACTTGGGTGGGCAGCACCGTAGGCGCGATGATGTTCCAGTGGTGGTCCGACCAGGACGTGGCATGCGCCAGGGCACGGCGGACGGTGACCGCAACGGCGTCCGCCGTAAAGCCGAACAGGACTGCGTCCGGCGGCAGCGAGGCGGTGACCGCGTCCGACAGTTCCGCCGCCGTCGTGCTTTCCGGCAGACCGGTGAGGGCCCTGTTGATCTCCGGAAGCGCTTCGTCCGGTTCGAGGAAGAAGTCACCGCTCACGGACACATCCGCCAGGCGTCCGTCCACGACGTCGAGGTCCGCCACCACCAATTTGCCGCCGGGAACCTTGTACTCGCCGTGGAATCGGCTGGAGCGGTCTTCTTCTGCGGGTGGTGGTGTGTTCGTCATGCCTTCCATCCTGCCGCACACCGCGGGCGTTTACTCAACTGCCGTTAACGCGAAAAGCCCGCACCGTTGCCGGTGCGGGCTTTCCAAAGAACCTTGGGGTGAAGAATTACTTCTTGCCGCCGAAGCCCTTGAAGCGAGCGTTGAAGCGCTCGACGCGGCCTGCAGAGTCCATGATGCGCTGCTTGCCCGTGTAGAACGGGTGGGACTCGGAGGAGATTTCGACGTCGATGACCGGGTAGGTGTTTCCGTCTTCCCACTCGATGGTCTTCTTGGAAGACACGGTGGACTTGGTCAGGAACTTGACGCCGGAAGCCAGGTCGTTGAAAACAACAGCTTCGTACTTCGGGTGGATATCAGACTTCATAATGGGACCTTTGTTCGCACAACTGGATTTTGCCAGCTGCCAGGTATGAATGGGATGGCCGGCGTCCGTTTCACTGCTCGAGGCAAAAAACGCGGGACAGCCAGCTGTTAATGATAGCGGATCAGGGTGAACCCTGCGAACCGCGGGGCCGGAGTTCCCAGAACGCCACTGCGGAGGCCGCGGCCACGTTGAGGGAGTCCACCCCGGAGCGCATGGGGATCCTGACGGCGAGGTCGACGGCAGCGAGTGTCTCCGCGCTCATTCCGGCGCCTTCGGTGCCGAGCACCAGTGCCAGCCGGTCCGGATTGCGGGCGGCCAGGTGGTCAACGTCGACGGCGTCGTCCGTCAGTTCCAGCGCCGCCACGGTGAAGCCGTTCTGCTTGAGGACGCTGAGGTCCTGCGGCCATGATTCCAGCCGCGCCCAGGGCACCTGGAAGACGGTGCCCATGCTGACGCGGACACTGCGGCGGTAGAGGGGATCACCGCAGCGCGGCGAAATCAGGACCGCGTCGATGTCCAGGGCGGCCGCGGAGCGGAAGATGGCGCCGACGTTGGTGTGGTCCACAATGTCTTCTAGGACCGCAACCCGGCGGGCGCCGGCCAGCAGCTCGTGGAGGGGCACCGGTGCCGGCCGCTGCATCGCTGCCATGGCGCCGCGGTGAAGATGGAAGCCGGTGATTTCCTCGAGCAGTGCGGCACTGCCGATGAAGGCCGGCACGTCAGGATAGGCGCCCAGGACATCCTGCAGGTCAGCCAGCCATTTTTCCGCCAGGAAGAACGACCTCGGACGGTGGCCTGCAGCCAGGGCGCGGCGCAGGACCCGGGAGGATTCGGCGATGTACATCCCTTCAACCGGCTCGCGGAGCTTGCGCAGGTGGACGTCGGTCAGCTGCGTGTAATCGGACACGCGGGGGTCCGCCGCGGATTCAAGGTAGTGGATTGTCACCGGCTGATTATTTCAGCAGATTGGCGATCATAAAGCCCAGCGCCACCAGGCCGAGCGCGAAGATCACGCCGCGGAGGACCGGCGGGGACAGCCGGCGGCCCACCTTCGATCCGATGACGCCGCCGATCAGGGAACTGACCGCGATGATGGCCACCACGGCCCAGTTGATGCGGCCGAAGGCGAACAGCAGGTAGGACGCCGCCGCCACGATGTTTACGCCCAGCACCAGGATGTTCTTCATGGCGTTGGCGTTCTGGATGGTCCCGGTCATAAAGACGCCCAGGATCCCCACCAGCAGGATGCCCTGAGCTGCCACGAAATACCCGCCGTAGACGCCCGCCAGGTACACGAGGACGATCAGGAGAACGCCGTGGCTTTTGTCCTTGAGGGCGTGCTCCGGGTTTTCCTCCCGGGCCCGCACCCACCGCTGGAGTCGGGGCTGGAAAACCACCATCAGCAGTGCAAGAACAATCAGGACGGGCGCAGCGTAATGGAACACCTTTTCCGGGAGGTGCAGCAGAAGCCAGGCGCCGCTGATGCCCCCGAGGAGTGAAGCGGGCAGAAGCCTGAGCAGCTGCGGGCCCCGGCCCTTGAGCTCCTTCCGGTAACCCCAGGCGCCCGCGGCGTTGCCGGCCACCAGACCCATGGCGTTACTGATGGAGGCGGTGACCGGGGCAACACCAAGGGCAATCAGGACAGGAAAGGTGACCAGGGTGCCCGAGCCGACGACGGCGTTGATGGTGCCGGCCCACAGGCCGGCAAAAAACACAAGGATGCTGCTGAGAAGCTCCAACAGGGCGGGACCGCGTTAGCGGCGTGCAGTGGCCGTGTAACGGCCGGCGTTCTCGGTCACATCCAGGGGAAGGCCGAAAGTGCTGCTCAGGTGCGCGTCAGTGAGGACGTCCTTGATGGGGCCGGCGGCCACCACGCCGCCGTCGCGCAGTAGCATGGCATGCGTGAATCCGGGTGGAACTTCCTCAAGGTGATGTGTCACCAGAACCATGGCCGGGGACCCGTCATCGCTGGCGAGTTCGCCAAGCTTGTGCACGAGTTCCTCGCGACCGCCCAGGTCCAGTCCGGCAGCCGGCTCGTCAAGCAGGAGCAGCTCGGGATCGGTCATGAGGGCGCGCGCGATCTGGACCCGCTTCCGCTCACCCTCGGAGAGTGTGGCGAAGGTCCGGTTCAGCAGCGGGCCCATGCCCCAGTCATTCAGCAGCCGGAAGGCACGCCGTTCGTCCGGCCGCTCGTAGCCCTCGCGCCAGCGTCCGGTCACTCCGTAGGCTGCGGTGACCACAACATTCAAGACGTTTTCTGACTCGGGAATCTGGCTGGCCAGGGCCGCGGACGACAGGCCGATCCGGGGACGAAGTTCGAAAACGTCCACCCGGCCCATGGTTTCATCAAGAATTCCCGCCGTGCCGCTGCTGGGGTGAAGCCGCGCCGCGGCGACTTGCAGGAGAGTGGTCTTGCCCGCGCCATTAGGTCCCAGGATGACCCAGCGTTCGCCTTCATTGACCTGCCAGTCCACCTTGTCCAACAGGGTCTTTTTGCCTCGGACAACGCTGACGGCAGCCAATTCAAGAACATCGCTCATAGGAGTAGACACTAGGACAAAATGCGGGCCGACTGATAACTGATGCAGCACGGAGTCCCCGGCGGCATCCGCGGACAGCACGCCGGTCAGCGAATTCGGGCGTCCGTGCTGCGCTGGCTAAGATTGCTGCCATGACTCCGAACGTGACTGCGGTCAGCTATGGCCGAAAACTGACCGACTCCGAACTCGAAGCCCTGCGCTCGCTCCTGGCCGGGAACGGTGCCGCCGTCGAGTCGGAAGTGCGGGTCGGGGACAACAGGTTTGAAGTCCACACCGCCGAACTGGCAGTGGCCGACGCCACGGGTGCCGGCATCGCCGCCCTCCGCAGCGCCGTGGCCGGGGCTGCCCGGGAAGGGCTGGACACGGCCATCGTTCCCGCCGGCCTGCGCGAGGCTCCGCGGAAGTTCCTGATCATGGACGTGGACTCAACACTGATCCAGCAGGAAGTCATTGAACTCCTGGCCGCCTATGCAGGCAAGCGCGAGGAAGTTGCGGCGGTCACCGAAGCCGCCATGCGCGGGGAACTGGACTTCGCACAAAGTCTCCACGCCCGGGTGGCGGTGCTCGCGGGACTGCCCGCCGCCGTCGTCGAGTCCGTCCGGGAGGAAGTGAAACTGAGCGAGGGGGCCGCCGAGCTGGTGGCCGCGTTCAAGGCGGCAGGCCATGTGGTAGCCGTGGTCTCGGGCGGTTTTAACCAGATCCTGCGTCCCATCGCCGAGGACCTCGGCCTGGATTACTGGATCGCCAACGAGCTTGAAATTGTCGACGGCGCCCTGACCGGCAAGGTGCTCGGTGCTGTGATCGACCGGGCTGCCAAGGAGAAGTACCTGCGCGAATGGGCCGCCGCCGAAGGCGTCCCGATGGAACACACCATCGCGGTGGGCGACGGCGCTAACGACCTCGACATGCTCGGAGCCGCCGGGATCGGGGTCGCATTCAACGCCAAGCCGGCGGTGCGCGCCGTGGCGGACTCCGTCATCAACATGCCCTACCTTGATGTTGTCCGGCACATCGCCGGGGTCTGATTCTTAAACAACGAAACGGCAGTCCGCGGCGGTGCTGGGGAAGCACTGCCGCGGACTGCCGTCCCAATGTGGTGTTAGTTGCCGCCCTTGCCGAAGTAGTCGGCGCCGCCGGCGTATTCGGTGTGGCCGGACTCGACGTCGGCGGTGGCCATGCTTGCCACCACCTCCGCGAACTCCTCCACGGAGTAGAGCTTGCCGGCCTCGGCGCGGCGCGCCTCGATGGCACCCGGGCTGGAGCGGTCCAGCAACGTGGCGGTGACAGTCCCCTCAATCATGTCGCCCGAAACGACCACCAGTGAGATGCCCTTTTCTGCCAGGTTCGGCACGAGCTCACGCAGTGCGTCCTCGCCGGCCCGCTTGCTGCGGGCCACCGGCTCGTATGACGGCATGGTGGGAACGGTGTTGATGAAGTGTGCCTGGTGGCTGGTTACGAAAACCACCCGGGAGCCCTCCTTCATCAGGGGCACGGCAGCGTTGAGCATGTTGACCTGGGCGTCGCGGTTGAGCTTCAGCGCGTAGTCCTCCTCCATGCCCGATTCCATCCCGCCGGATGCGTTGAGGACCAGCACGTCCAGTGAACCGAAGTTCTCCATGGCCGCACTGACCAGGGCCTGGACCCCTTCCAAGGTGGTCAGGTCAGCACCCACCGCTACGGCGCGGCCGCCGGCGGCTTCGATGCCCGCCACGACTTTGTTGGCGCGCGGCGCCTTCTGGCGGTAGTTCACCACAACGGCGGCGCCCTCGCCGGCCAGGATCTTTGCTACTTCGGCGCCGATCCCGCGGGAGGATCCGGTCACGATGGCTGTCTTGTTGTCCAGCAGTCCCACAAGGGCTCCTTTGTTCGATACGTCTAAATTCCTTGGGTCTGCAGTCCATCATGCCAGCGCACGCTGCAGGTTCGCTTGTGCGACCCCCACAAAGATGCGGTGCCCGCCTAGTTTGGCTGAGGCCTGTCGGGCTCAAGGGCCGGGGCCTAAGCTCGCACCATGACAGCAGGCACGCCGTCCACACCCCAGGACCTCTTCCACAACTCCCCCGAGGGACTGGACCTGTGCCTGGCAGTGCAGGACTTCATCACCGCGCTTGTGGAGGCCACTCACCGCACCACCATCAGCCAGATGGCCTTTCGGCATCGCCGCGCTTTCGCCTGGGTCTGGAATCCCCGGCAGCACCTTAAGACAGCCGTACCGGCAGTTCTTTCGATTGCGCTCCCCCGGCGGGTGGACTCAGCCAGGTTCAAGGAAGTGGCGCATGTGTCCCCTGGAGAATGGATGCACCACCTCGAACTGCACAAAGCGAGCCAACTGGATGACGAGGTTGCGGGCTGGCTCAGGGAGGCGTTCGCGGCAGCTGCGTGACTCTTTGCCCCTAAGGTGCCTGGTCCGCAAAGGCGCTAGTGGCCCATGCCCAGCCCGCCGTCTACCGGGATGACGGCGCCGGAGATGTAGGCGGCCTCGTCGCTGGCAATCCAGCGGACTACGTTCGCTACCTCGGAAGCCTCGGCAAAACGGCCGGCCGGGATGCCGGCGAGGTAGTCCTTCTGCGTAGCTTCCGGAAGTTCGGCCGTCATATCGGTATTGATGAAGCCGGGCGCAACAACGTTGGCCGTGATGCCGCGGGACCCCAGCTCCCTGGTGAGAGAGCGGGCCACACCCACCAGCCCGGCCTTGGACGCGGAGTAGTTGATCTGGCCCGGGGCACCGTACAGACCGGAGACAGAGGAGATCAGGATCACGCGGCCCTTCCGCAGGCGGATCATGCCCCTTGACGCGCGCTTGATGACGCGGAATGCGCCGGTGAGGTTAGTGTCGATGACAGAGGTGAAGTCGTCCTCGCTCATGCGCAGCAGGAGGGTGTCCTTGGTAATTCCGGCGTTCGCCACCAGGACCTCCACCGGACCGTGGGCTGCCTCAACCTCGGTAAAGGCCGCATCCACGGATGATTCGTCTGTGACGTCGGCCTTCACGCCAAGGATCCCGGCCGGCAGCTGCGACTCGCTCCGGTACGTCACGGCCACCTTGTCACCGTTGGCCAGGAAGGCCTCGGCGATGGCAAGGCCAATGCCACGGTTTCCTCCGGTGATCAGGACGCTTCGGGCGGTGGTGGCTGCTTCAGACATAAGACGCTCCGGGATTCTGCGGCAGGAGGCACCGCGGTAGAGAGTGGCGGGATTTTTACTGCCTCCGATCTTAGCCTCCGTTTGGGTGCTTCTGCCGATGGTGGGAGAATAGAGGCAAGCCTTTGGAGTGTGATCAATCAGCCGTGACCCGTATAAACAATGCTGGACATTCCGTGCCCGGAGACCCTCAGCGGTTCTCCGGCGATACCGGAGTCCACAGCATCACGGACGCCGCCACAGCACACTCCGAGGACATGCACCGGCGCATGGTGAAGTACGGGCTGGCCATGGGTATCCGGATGGTCTGCCTCATCCTCATTTTTGTGGTGGACGGATGGTTCAAGCTGCTTATGGTGGCCGGTGCGGTCTTCCTCCCCTGGATTGCAGTGGTCATTGCCAATGGCAGCGACAAAGCAGAAGTCCACAGCGATTCGCTGCTCGACTATGCACCACTGGCGGAGCTGGAAAGCCCCGATTGGGTGCCCGCGCAGGACGAAGAGCAGTCAACGGTGCTCCAAGGCGAACTTATTGATGACGACGACGGACCAACGCACGGACAGGAACGGCGCGCTTCATGAACATCTTCGATCTGGCCGCAGGGACCGCCGGTCCCCCGCCGGCCACCGCTGCCATGTGCTCCCGGAAGGCCTGCCGCTCTGAAGCGTCGTGGCAACTGCTGTGGAACAACCCCAAGATCCACACGCCTGAGCGCCGCAAAATATGGCTGGCTTGCGGGGAACACCGCGGCTGGCTGGAGGACTACCTTCAGACCCGCGGGTTGTGGAAGGAAACGGTTGTCCTGCCGTCGGACAACGAACCCGGCCCGGCCCCGGATGGGCAGGACGGCTGAATGTACCGCTTCCTCTTTTCCAGCAAATGGGTGGGCTACCTCCTGCTGGCCGCCATTTTTGCCGCCGCGTGTGTGTTCCTTGGCCGCTGGCAGATGGACCGCCGCGCCGAAACACTGGCAGAGATCAACCGCGTCCTCACCAACTACTCGGCCACTCCCATCCCGTTCGACCAGGCGAAAGAAGAATTCGCCGGGCTGGACCCTGGCAGGGAATGGACCCAGGTAGAGCTCAAGGGCACGTACGACGTCGACGGCCAGCGGATCGTCCGAAACCGGCCGCTGAACGGACAGCCAGGGTACGAAGTGGTTGTCCCGTTCAAGCTCGACTCCGGCGAGACCGTCGTGATTGACCGCGGCTGGCTCCCCATCGGCAACAAAAACCCGGGCAGCCCCGACGCCATCCCGGCGCCCCCGTCCGGGCCCGTCACGGCGGTGGTCAGGCTTAAGCACGGCGAGCCTCGGCTGGACCGCGGTGCCCCCGAAGGCCAGCTGGCCTCCATCGACCTGCCCACCTACGCGGACCAGTTGCCCTACCCCGTGATGACGGGCGCCTACGGCCAGCTGGCATCAGAATCTCCCGCCCCCGCGGAGGCGCCGTTCCCCTTCCCGAAACCGGCAACGGAGGAGGGCACACACCTCTCCTACTCGTTGCAGTGGTTCGCGTTTGGGGTACTTATGTTTGTGGGATTTGGCTACGCCGCCCGGCAGCAGGCCCGCAATGCCGCCATCGACGCCGAAGACGAGGACGAAAGCGGCGAGGGGCCGCGTGATTCGGGCAGCCCCGTCCACTCCGCAGCCGCGGCAGCCCGCCGTCGTGCGCCGGTTGCCCGTAAACGCAAGCGGGCCACCTCTGAAGAAGAGGAAGATGCCCTTTTGGACGCGCAGGGGTACTGACGCGTGGAGCGGGTCGCCGCGGCCGCCCGGACGGCGTGGTGCAGCCCAGGAACTCTCGGTGCGCTGACGTTCCGGGCAGCCCCGACTTACGAGGCCAAACGCCGGGAGTTCTGACCCGAAGTGGTCGGTTCAGCGCCACGTTCGGGGTGGTTGATCTCGGCCCACACCCTGTCGAGTGAGAGCCCGAGGACTTCTGCGATGGCGGCGATCGTCGGAAATGCCGGGGTAGCTATACGCCCCGTCTCGATTTTCCGGAGGGTCTCCGGCGAGACGCGGGCGTCGAGTGCGATTTCGAGCATCGAGCGTTCTCCACGGGCATGACGCAACAGTGACCCCAGGCGCTGTCCGAGTTGTATTTCTGCGTCTGTAAGCGGCAATCTGACCATGAATCCAAGTATAACCGGGATAATATGGCCGGTATAGTTATTGGATGATGAGTGAGGAAGGCCCGGCATGATTGAGATCCTGAACCCCGGCGAAGTGGCCCGTGCAAAAGAGACCGGCCTCCTGGTGGCTGATATTTTGCAGACCCTGAAGCGCCGCGCCACGGTGGGCACGAACCTGCTGGATATTGACCGGTGGGCCAAGGACATGATCCTCGAAGCCGGAGCGGTGTCCTGTTACGTCGACTACGCGCCGTCCTTCGGCCGTGGCCCTTTCGGTCACTACATCTGCACGGGTGTCAACGATGCCGTGCTCCACGGCCTGCCGCGCGACTACTCACTTGCCGACGGCGACCTGCTGACACTCGACCTGGCCGTCACCAAGCGGGGAATCGCTGCGGACGCTGCCATCAGCTTTATCGTCGGAGAGTCACAGCCTGCAGAAAGCGCAGCGATGATCAGCGCGACCGAACGCGCCCTGACGGCAGGGATAGCTGCCGCCCGTCCCGGGGCCCGCATCGGTGACATCTCCCATGCCATCGGCTCGGTCCTCACCGAAGCGGGGTACCCGGTCAACACCCAGTTCGGCGGCCACGGCATCGGATCGACGATGCATCAGGACCCGCATGTGCCGAACACCGGACGGCCAGGCCGTGGCTACAAACTCCGCCCCGGGCTGCTGCTCGCGCTGGAGCCGTGGGTCATGGCGGACACCGCCGAACTCGTCACCGACGCCGACGGGTGGACGCTCCGGAGTGCGACGGGCTGCCGGACAGCCCACACCGAGCACACCATTGCCATCACTGATGACGGAGCCGAAATCCTCACCCTGCCCGGCGTTGAGGCCTAAGCCAGCGTAATAAGGTCCAGGTAGTCTTCGTTCCAGTGGTCCTCGACCCCGTCAGGAAGCAGCACAACGCGCTCAGGGTTGAGTGCTTCGACTGCACCTTCGTCGTGGCTGACCAGGACGACGGCGCCGCTGTAGTTACGCAGCGCGCCGAGGATTTCGGCGCGGCTGGCCGGGTCCAGGTTGTTGGTGGGCTCGTCGAGGAGCAGCACGTTGGCGCTGGACGCGACGATGGTGGCCAGGGCCAGGCGGGTCTTCTCACCACCGGAGAGGACGCCGGCCGGCTTCTCGACGTCGTCGCCGGAGAACAGGAACGAACCGAGGATGCCGCGGACTTCGGCGTCCTTCATGTCCGGGGCGGAGGAACGCATGTTCTCCAGCACGGTCCGGTTGACGTCCAGGGTGTCGTGCTCCTGGGCATAGTAGCCCACCTTCAGGCCGTGGCCGGCGACAACTTCACCGGTGTCCGGCTTGTCCACCCCGGCCAGCATCCGAAGGAGCGTGGTCTTGCCGGCGCCGTTGAGGCCCAGGATAACCACCTTGGAGCCGCGGTCGATGGCAAGGTCAACGTCCGTGAAGATCTCGAGCGAACCGTAGGACTTGCTGAGGCCCTCCGCGGTGAGCGGTGTCTTCCCGCAGGGTGACGGGTCAGGGAAGCGCAGGGCGGCCACGCGGTCGTTCTCGCGGACTGCCTCCAGACCGCTGAGAAGTCGCTCGGCCCGCTTGGCCATGTTCTGGGCAGCAACAGCCTTGGTGGCCTTGGCGCGCATCTTGTTGGCCTGGTCGAAAAGGACCTGGGCCTTCTTCTCGGCGTTGGCCCGTTCACGCTTGCGGGCACGCTCGTCCGTTTCACGCTGGGTGAGGTAGCGCTTCCAGTCCATGTTGTAGAAGTCGATCTGCGCGCGGTTGGCGTCGAGCAGGAAGACCTTGTTCACAGTGGCTTCCAGCAGTTCGGTGTCGTGGCTGATCACGATCAGTCCGCCCTGGTGGTTCTTGAGGAATTCGCGCAGCCACGCGATGGAGTCCGCATCAAGGTGGTTGGTGGGCTCATCGAGGAGCATGGTCTCGGCGTCCGAGTACAGGATCCGGGCGAGTTCAACGCGGCGGCGCTGGCCGCCGGACAGTGTCTTCAGCGGCTGGTTCAGGATGCGGTCCGGCAGGGCCAGGTTGGAGCAGATCGCGGCTGCTTCAGCCTCGGCAGCGTAGCCGCCGGCAGCCAGGAACTCGGATTCGAGCCGGTCATAGCGGTTCATGGCTTTGCGCTGGACGTCGGCATCCTCGCTGGCCATTTCGTCGTGCGCCTTGCGGAGCTTGCCGACGGCGATGTCCAGGCCGCGTGCCGCCAGGATGCGGTCGCGGGCGAGCTGCTCCATGTCCGGGGTGCGGGGATCCTGCGGGAGGTAGCCGATCTCACCGGTACGGGTCACCTTGCCGCCCGCCGGCAGGCCTTCGCCGGCGAGGACACGCGTCAGTGTGGTCTTGCCTGCGCCGTTACGGCCCACCAGGCCGATCTTGTCGCCCTTGTCGATGCGGAAGCTCACCTGGTCCATAAGGAGCCGGGCGCCGGCGCGCAGTTCAAGATCCTGGACAGTAATCACAGCAGGTAAGGCCTTTCACAACAGGGAAACGCCGCAGCTCAACGGATGGTGTCTGGAGCAGCCGGGCAGAATGGCCGGACAGAGCGGCCTTTACAAGTCTACCGGCACCAGCTTCACGCCATAACCGCGGCGTCCGGGACCCCCTTTGTGCCGAGCCTTCAGACTGCCGGTCCGCGCTTAGTAGGTCCCCTACAAAAACGTCCCTGACGGCGGCCGGTAACGTCAGGATGACCCCATGCTTCGCTTGTACAACCACCGACAGGATCACCCCATGAGCCAGACTGACACCGCCGTCAACGGCCCCGCCGCCTCCCCCGGCCGCACCCGCTGGAACGCCACCGACCTGGGCCTGATCGCCGTGTTCGCCGCACTCGTTGCCGGCGCCGCCCTTGTCCCGGGCATTTCGGCCAACGTGTTCGGCGTGCCCATCACCTTCCAGACCCTCGCGGTGATGCTGACCGGGCTGATGCTGGGCCCCGCCCGCGGCTTCGCCGCCGTCGGACTTTACACCCTGCTGGGCCTCGCCGGACTGCCGATCTTCAGCCAGGGCCGCAGCGGCCTCGGCATCCTGGCCGGCCCCTCTGCCGGCTACATCATCGCCTTCCCCCTGGCTGCGGCACTGGTGGGCTGGCTCGCCACGATCGTCATCCGCCGCACCTCCCGTGCACGCGCCCTGTGGTTCTTCCTCGCCGCAACCGTGACCAGTATCTCCCTGGTCCACACCCTCGGCGTCGTGGGGATGGCAGTTAACTCCAAAGCGACCCTTGGCGAGGCATTCCTGGCCGACCTGGTCTTCTACCCGGGCGACGTCATCAAGAATATTCTCGCCGCGGTCATCGCCGTTGCCCTGCACCGCGCCTTCCCCGACCTGCTGGTCCGCCGGGTCAAGCGGATCAAGTAGGCCGCGCGTGGTAACCATTTCCTTCCGGGACGCGTCTGTGGCCATCGCGGTCGACAACCGGCCGGAGCCCAAGACTCTGCTGGCCGATGTCAGCCTGGACCTGACCGAACGGCGCATCGGCGTGATCGGGGCCAACGGCTCCGGCAAGTCAACGCTGCTGCGGCTGCTCAACGGCCTCGTCCAGCCGACGTCCGGCACTGTGACGGTGGACGGCGCCGATACCGTCCGGGCGGTACGGTCCGTCCGCCGGCAGGTAGGGTTCGTCTTTACCGATCCGTTGTCGCAGCTGGTCATGCCGACGGGCCGCGAGGATGTTGAACTGTCGCTCCGGCGTTCTGTCCGCAACGGGAAGGAACGCCGGCGCCTCGCCGAGGCCGCCCTGGACAGGTTCGGGCTGCTGGGCCTGGCAGACCAGAGCATCTACGAACTCTCCGGCGGCGAACGCCAGCTGATGGCACTGGCCGCCGTGCTGGCCGTGGACCCGTCCGTCCTGGTGCTTGATGAGCCTTCCACGCTGCTGGACCTGCGGAACCGGGAACTGCTTCGCCGCACCCTGTCCGGCCTTGAGCAGCAGATCATCATGTCCACGCACGACCTCGAACTTGCCCTCGAAATGGACCGTGTGCTGGTGGTGGAGGCCGGGCGCATCGTGTTCGACGGCGCCCCGGCCGCCGCCATCGACATGTACCGTGCGCTGTGCACCACCGGGCTGGCGGCGCCGTGAGAGGGCACGGTTTCCTGCTCGCCAACTACGTACCCGGTACTTCGGTTGTCCACCGGGCGCCGCTGGCCCTGAAGTTCCTGCTGGTGGTGGGTTGCGGCCTGGCGTCGTTCCTGGTGGTGGACTGGCTGGTTTCCGCCGTGGTCCTCGCCGTGATGTGCGGGCTCTTCCTGCTGACGGGGGCCGGTCCGGGCCGCCTCCTCGGCGCGGTTAAGCCGCTGCTGCTTGTCCTCCTGGTCATCGGCCTGTTCCAGTGGTGGCAGCTCGGCGGACCCACCGCGGCCCGGATTGTCCTGAACATCCTGGTGTGTGTGGTGGCGGCGTCCCTCCTGACGGCCACCACGCCCATGCAGCGGCTGCTGGACGGTGTGGTGTCGCTGGCTACGCCGTTCCGCCGGTTCGGTGCCGATCCTGAACGCTTTGCCCTGACAATCGGCGTGATGCTCCGCAGCATCCCCTACATCGCCGGGGCCTTCGCGGACGTCCGGGATTCCGCCCGGGCACGGGGTCTGGAGCGCAATCCGCGGGCGCTCGTGCTGCCCGTCTTCATCACCACGGTGGCGTACGCGCGCCAAACCGGCGAGGCGTTGGCGGCCCGGGGACTTGGTGAGGCGGAGGACTGACCGATCCGCCGTCGTCGAACGGCGACGTCTCGCCGCTAAGACGGCCCTTTAGCGCCGAGAGGTCGCCGCTCGTTACGTGACGGCTTCGTAGCGCAGCAGCGCGGCCGTCCCCATGCCGCCGGCGATGCTGATCATGGCCAGCGCCAGCGCACCGTCATTTCCGGCGCGCCGCGTCTGCGCCAGCAGCCGGGTCACCAGGACCGCCCCCGAGGCTCCGTAGGCGTGGCCCAGCGCCAGGGCACCGCCGTCGAGGTTCACCCGTTCCGGGTCGATGTCCAGCCGGTCCAGGCACGCCAGCGTCTGTGATGCGAAGGCTTCGTTGAATTCCACCAGGTCCACCCGGTCCGCGGTGATGCCCCGGGAAGCCAGCATCCTCCCGGCAGCAACGGCCGCGCCGATGCCGAGCAGTTCCGGGTCGACGCCCGCCGTCTCCGTAGCCAGCACCAGCAGCCCGTCGGCGGCACCAAGTTCACGGGCCCGCTGCAGGGAAGTGATCACGACGGCGGAGGCTGCGTCCGCGTCGAAGCACGAGTTTCCGGCGGTGACCGTCCCGCCGGCCACAAACGCAGCGGGGAACCGCTTGAGGACCGCTGCGTTCAGTCCCCGCCGCGGTCCGTCGTCTGTGCTGACGGTTCCGGCGGGGGTCTCAAGACGCGTGATTTCGCCACTGAAGTGGCCCGCCGCCTCTGCAGCCAGGGCCCGCTGATGGCTGCGGAGGGCCAGGGCGTCCTGCCGCTCCCGGCTGACCTTACAACGGGCTCCGACGTTCTCTGCCGCCACGCCCATGTCCGGGTCGCCGTAGCTGAGCGGCACAAACTGGGCCCGCGCGAAAAAGTCCGGTTCGCCGTCGTCATTCCGGTACGCGCGCAGCGGCGCGGTGCTGATGCTTTCCACTCCCCCGGCGAGGTACACAGGGTTTCCGCCGGCAGCGACCAGCCTGGCGGCGAGGACGATCGCGTCCAGGCCCGAGCCGCACTGCCGGTCCACTGTCAGTCCCGGAACGTCGACGGGAAGTCCGGCTTCCAGCAGGGCCAGCCGGGCCACGTTGCCGCCGCCGCCCACGGCATTGCCGATGACGACGTCGGACACTGCGTCCGGGGACAGGTGGCTGTCGGTCAGGAGCTGCTGCAGGACGGGGGCGAGCAGCTGGTGCGCCCGCAGCTCTTTGAGAGACCCGTTGGCCCGGCAGACCGGGGTGCGCCGGGCGGCGATGATCACCGGCTGCCGGTCGGCGGGCAGCACCTCACCGGTCAAGTTGCCGCACCCGCAGATCGTGGGATCCGATCCACTCCAGCAGGATATTACGGCTGACCTTGCCGCGGTCGCTGGTGGGCAGCTCCGTCAGGGAGAAGTACTGCACGGGACGCTTGTCGCGCGCCAGGATGTTTTCGAGGCCGGCCTTCAGCTGGGTTGCGCTGATGCCGCCGTGGGCCGGAACCACTCCTGCCACCACCCGCTGCCCGCGGATATCGTCGGGCATGCCGGCGGCGACGGCGGCAGCAACGCCGGGAACCGAAGCCAGCGCCAGTTCCACCTCGTGGGGGTACACGTTTTTCCCAGAGGTGAGGATCATGTCCGCGCGCCGGCCCAGGATGTGCAGTTCGCCATCGGCCAGGTAACCCTGGTCGCCCACGGTGTACCAGCCGTCGAAGGAACGCAGGGCCTCGCCGTCATCGCCCCAGAGGTAGCCGTTGCTGACCATGCCGCTGCGGACGCAGATATTGCCGATGTCACCGTCCGGCAGCCCGGTGCCGTCGTCGTCGAGAATCCGGACGTCCACCCCTGGAAACGCACGGCCGATTCCCGTGCCCCCGGCGTCGAGTTCCCCGGCGGGCAGCCCCGCACCGGACACAAAGCTCAGTTCGGACGCGCCGTAGTACTCGAAGATGGTGGCATGGGGCGCCCAGCGGCGTGCGGCTTCCAGGGTGCGGGCGTCGAGCTTTGAGCCGGCGCAGATGATGGTCCGCACGCCCGTGGCATCCACGCCGCCGGTGAGGCCCCGCTCACTGAGCAGCCGCAGCATGGTGGGGACCAGCACCAGGCGGGTGACGCCGTCGTGCGTGATGGCTGCGTGCACATCGCCGACGTCGAAACTTTCCAGGGTCTGGAACTCCGAGCCCGCATACAGGCACTCGGCCAGGGCATAAAGGTTCAGGCTGGCGGCGAGGGGGCCGGGTGCCAGCGTGACGTCGTCCTGACGGAGGCCAAAGAACTCGATGTACGCGTCAAAGGATTTACGCCAGGACTGCCTCGAGCGGGTAAACGCCTTGGGCACGGACGTGGTGCCGGACGTCAGCCCGACGAGGAAGGTCGATTCCGGCGAACCGTCAGCCAAAGCATCGTGTGAGGACACAGCGCCTGGCTGCGCCGCACTGTCCAGCCGTGCCCTGATTTCCTGGCGCAGGGCTTCGGGCCACGACGGGTCGAGGACCGCGCACTGCCGCTCCCCCGCCACAGCAGCGGCAAACCGGACAGCAAAGTCCACGGAGTTGGCTTCAGCCAGGACCGTGACCGCCGGCGCAGCCGGAACGGCCGCCGTGGCAGCCTCGCGAAACTCCGCCCAGCGCACACGCCGGCCCGCAACCACGACGGCGGTGTCATGGGGGCGTTCGTCGGCCCAGCGCTGGATTTTGTCAAGAAAAGGCATCGTCCCAACTTTACCGGCCAGACACCGGTTCAGCGGTGGAGGCAAGGGCTATTGTGACTTCATGAGCTTCAATGACAACGTTCAACTGGACCCCTCCCAGGTGGAGGACCGTCGCGGCATGGGCCGCGGCGCGAAAATCGGCGGCGGAATCGGTGGCGGGCTCATCCTGCTCATTGCAACTCTGCTCGGCGTCAACCCCGCACTGCTGGAAGGCCTGACCGGAGGGGCGGGCACTCCTGACCAGAGCCAGGGCACGGCACCGGCCTGCGACAGGGGTTCCGACGCCGATGCGCGGCTGGATTGCCGGATCACCGGCACTGTCAACAGCCTGAACGCGTTCTGGCCAGCGTACCTCCAAGACTACGGTGTCGAGTATCCACAACCGCGGACAGTCATCTTCGAGAACGGCGTCAATACGTCCTGCGGTGCTGCCACCAGCGCTGTGGGCCCGTTCTATTGCCCCACCGACACCACCGCCTACTTCGACCCGGGCTTCTTCCAGGATCTTGTGGACAGGTTCGGCTCCTCCGGCGGGCCGCTGGCACAGGAGTATGTGGTGGCGCACGAATTCGGCCACCACATCCAGAACGTGCTCGGCTACCTGGACCGCGCCCAGCAGGATCCGCAGGGCCCCGAATCGGGTGCCGTCCGGGTGGAGCTCCAGGCCGACTGCTACGCCGGCCTCTGGGTGCGGCATGCATCAACCCAGGCAGGGCCCGACGGCCAGCCGTTCCTGGAACCGATCACCCAACAGGACCTGAACGATGCCCTGTCAGCCGCCTCGGCAGTGGGCGATGACAGGATCCAGGAAGCAGCCACCGGCCGAGTTTCCCCCGAAGCCTGGACGCACGGCTCCAGCGAGCAGCGGCAGAAGTGGTTCTACACGGGCTACCAAAGCGGCGACATCAACCAGTGCGACACGTTCTCGGCGGCCACCCTCTAGGGAGCCGGCGGGGAACGACGCCGGCCGGCCACCTTCGCGGAGAAGGTGACCGGCCGGCGTCGTACTTTTGAGCAGGTGCCGTGCGGGCGGTGGGGATCAGATGTTGAAGCCGAGGGCCCGCATCTGGTCCTTGCCGTCGTCGGTGATCCGTTCCGGACCCCACGGCGGCATCCACACCCAGTTCAGGCGCCAGTCATCGACAACACCGTCAAGGGCCTTACCGACCTGCTCCTCGATCACGTCGGTGAGCGGGCAGGCAGCCGTGGTGAGGGTCATGTCGATCAGCAGGGCGCCGTCGTCGTCCGAGTACTTCAGGCCGTACAGGAGTCCGAGGTCAACGATGTTCACGCCGAGCTCGGGGTCGATGACGTCCTTCAGTGCCTCTTCGATATCCTCGAGGCCCGTCCGGGCCGCTTTGATTTCGGTCATGGCAAGTCCTTACTAGGCCTGTGCTGCAGCGATGGTGGCTGCGCCGGCGCCCGTGGCGTAACGGTCGTAGCCTTCTTCTTCGAGGCGGTCGGCCAGTTCCGGGCCGCCCTCTTCGACAACCTGGCCGTCAACGAACACGTGGACGAAGTCAGGCTTGATGTAACGCAGGATGCGGGTGTAGTGCGTGATGAGCAGCGTACCCATGTTGCCTTCGGCGTGGGCACGGTTGACGCCTTCGGAAACAACCTTCAGGGCGTCAACGTCCAGGCCGGAGTCGGTCTCGTCCAGAATGGCGAACTTCGGCTTGAAGAGCTCCAACTGGAGGATCTCCACGCGCTTCTTCTCGCCGCCGGAGAAGCCTTCGTTGACGTTGCGCTGGGCGAAGTCGGCGTCGATGCGCAGCTGGGCCATCGCGTCCTTGACTTCCTTGGTCCAGGTGCGCAGCTTGGGGGCTTCGCCGTCAATGGCGGTCTTCGCAGTGCGCAGGAAGTTGGTCATGCTGACACCGGGGACCTCCACGGGGTACTGCATGGCCAGGAAGACGCCGGCGCGGGCACGCTCGTCGACGCTCATCGCCAGGACGTCTTCGCCGTCGAGGGTGATGGTGCCGCTGGTGACGTTGTAGCGCGGGTGGCCGGCGATGGTGGACGCCAGGGTGGACTTGCCGGAGCCGTTGGGGCCCATGATGGCGTGGGTCTGGCCGGTCTTGATGGTCAGGCTGACGCCCTTCAGGATCTCCTTGGTGCCCTGCTCCGTGTCAATGCTGACGTGCAGGTCCTTGATCTCAAGAGTAGACATTCGTCTTGTTCTCCTCTGCACCGGCCCGTGGGCGGCGGTGCGGTCTTTGTCTGGAAGTTTGGTTCTGGTGCTGTAGCCCGCCGGCAGGTTTCGCCGGTGGCTGGTTTGGACGGCTGGCGCCGGGGGTGATGCTGCTAGCTGAAGTTCGGGGCTTCGGCTCCGTTGAGGACGTTGGTGAAGTCCACGTAGACCTCATCCCCGTGGATCTCGACGGCGAACACCGGCACGGGATCGTAGGCGGGCAGCTGGAGCGGCTCGCCGCTGCGCAGGTCGAACTGGGAACCGTGGCCCCAGCACTCGATCATGCACCCCTCCACTTCACCTTCGGACAGGGAGATGTCCGCGTGCGAGCAGGTGTCCCCGATGGCGTGGATCTCGCCCATGGAATCTTTCACGATGGCTACCGGGTAGTCATCGATCAGGATCCGGAGCGCCTGCTTGAGCTGGATTTCATCCGTCTTGCAGACAAGCTCGCCCTTTGGCTGGTCAGTCATCTGTGTATTACCGCGCAGTCTTAGTTGTCCGTCAGCGCGAGTTCGCGCTCAACAGCCTCGGTCAGCCGCTCTTCGAGCGCCGGAACCTTGATCTGCTGGATGATCTCGTTCAGGAAGCCACGGACCACCAGGCGGCGGGCAACATCCTCCGGGATGCCGCGGGCCATCAGGTAGAACAGGTGCTCATCGTCGAGGCGGCCAGTGGCGCTGGCGTGGCCGGCACCCTTGATCAGGCCGGTCTCGATCTCCAGGTTGGGGACGGAGTCGGCGCGGGCGCCGTCGGTGAGGAGCAGGTTGCGGTTGGCCTCGTAGCTGTCGGTGCCTTCGGCTTCCTTGCGGATCAGGACATCGCCAACCCACACGGCGTGCGCGTTCCGCCCCTGCAGCGCGCCCTTGTACAGCACGTTGGAGGTGCAGTTGGCCACCGCGTGGTCAACGAACAGACGCTGCTCAAGGTGCTGGCCGGCGTCGGCAAAGTACAGGCCGAACATTTCCGCTTCGCCGCCGGGAGCGGTGAAACGGGCCGACGGCGTGACGCGGACCAGGTCGCCGCCGAGGCTGACAACCACGTGCTTGAGCTTGGCGTCGCGGCCGATCTTTGCCTGCTGCGAGGAGGCGTGCACGGCGTCGTCGTTCCATTCCTGGAGTGAGACAACTGTGAGGTCAGCGCCGTCTTCAACAACGATTTCGATGTTCTCGGACACCACGGCGGAACCTTGGTGGTCAAGGACAATGACGGACTTGGAGAACTTCTCCGCCACGATCACCAGGTGCTGGGCCGCTGCGTCCGTCGAGATGCCTTCAATCACAACGGTGATTTCGGCGTCGGCTTCATACTCCGCCGGGACGGTGAGGACGGTGGCTTCGCTGAAGTTTTCCCAGGCATTGGCAGACACACGGTCTTCCGGGATGCCGGCGGATCCGATGCGCTTGTCGTCGCGGGCCACGGTTTCCACAGTGACCTGCCCGGGGGCGCTGACGGTGACGGAGGGGGCCGCACCCGCAAGGACCTCGCTGTGCAGGCCGCGGAGGCGCTTCAGCGGCGTGAACCGCCAGTCCTCTTCGAGCCCGGTCAGCGGCTTGAAGTCCGCCAGGTTGTAAGAAGTCAGGCGGCCCGCGCGTGAGCTGTCCGGGATGCCGACACCGCCGCCGTGCGAGTGGCTTTTGACCGCTTCGCCGGCGAGCGGGGCCTTGGAATTGGCCGCGTTGATCGGAGACAGGCTCTCGCCCTCTTCGGTGAAACCGTCGATAAACGGCTGGGCTGAGGGCGCGCCGATGCGGGCCTTTTCAGTAGTGATTTCAGTCATCGTTATCCGACGGACCCTTCCATCTGGAGTTCAATCAGGCGGTTCAGCTCAAGTGCGTACTCCATCGGGAGTTCGCGGGCGATGGGCTCGATAAAGCCGCGGACGATCATCGCCATGGCCTCGTCTTCGCGCATGCCGCGGGACATCAGGTAGAAGAGCTGCTCTTCGCTGACCCGGGAAACAGTGGCTTCGTGACCCATCACCACGTCATCCTCGCGGATGTCGATGTACGGGTAGGTGTCCGAACGGCTGATGGTGTCAACCAGGAGCGCGTCACAGCGGACGGTGTTGGCCGAGTGCTTGGCGCCTTCCCTGACCTGGACCAGGCCGCGGTAGGCTGCGCGTCCGCCGCCACGGGCTACGGACTTGGAGATGATGGAGCTCTTGGTGTTCGGAGCAATGTGCACCATCTTTGAGCCCGTGTCCTGGTGCTGGCCGGCGCCGGCGAAAGCGATGGACAGGGTCTCGCCCTTGGCGTGCTCGCCCACCAGGTAAACGGCAGGGTACTTCATGGTGACCTTCGAGCCGATGTTGCCGTCGACCCATTCCATGGTGGCGCCTTCTTCACAGATAGCGCGCTTGGTCACCAGGTTGTACACGTTGGTGGACCAGTTCTGGATGGTGGTGTAACGGACGCGGGCGCCCTTCTTCACGATGATTTCCACCACGGCGGAGTGCAGCGAATCCGAGGTGTAGATCGGCGCGGTGCAGCCTTCGATGTAGTGGACGTAGGAGTCCTCGTCGGCGATGATCAGGGTCCGCTCGAACTGGCCCATGTTCTCGGTGTTGATGCGGAAGTATGCCTGCAGCGGGATATCCACGTGGACGCCCTTGGGGACGTACACAAAGGAGCCGCCGGACCAGACAGCCGTGTTCAGCGAGGCGAACTTGTTGTCGCCCACCGGAATGACGGTGCCGAAGTATTCCTGGAAGATCTCCGGGTGCTCACGCAACGCGGTATCGGTGTCCAGGAAGATGACGCCCTGCTGTTCCAGGTCCTCGCGGATCTGGTGGTAGACCACCTCGGACTCGTACTGTGCTGCGACGCCGGAGACCAGGCGGCTGCGCTCAGCTTCCGGGATGCCCAGCTTCTCGTAGGTGTTCCGGATATCCTCGGGCAGGTCTTCCCACGTGGCGGCCTGCTTCTCCGTGGACCGGACAAAGTACTTGATGTTGTCGAAGTCGATGCCGGAGAGGTCTGCACCCCAGGTGGGCATGGGCTTGCGGTCGAAGTACTTCAGGCCTTTGAGGCGAAGGTCGAGCATCCACTCGGGTTCGCTCTTTTTGTCCGAGATGTCACGGACTACTTCGTCATTGATGCCGCGGCGTGCGTTGGCTCCGACATCGTTCTTGTCGGACCAGCCGTACTCGTACGTGCCGATGCCGTGGAGCTCGGGATTCTTTTCCAGAATCTCCGAGATCACAGTGTCTTCGGCTACCGCTTTCTCTGATAGTTGGTCCGTCATCACGGCCTTTCTTGCTGATGGTTGGTTACTTCATTCAGGCTGGCGGGGGCTGTTTGCGGGACGTGGTGTCCCCCTGCAGCCAGCCGGCCTGTGGGTATGTGGGTGGTGCAGACGTGCCCGCCTCGCGCCAGTGTGGACAGCCGGCGCACGTCGACGCCGACCAGCCGGGAGAACACTTCGGTCTCCACGTCGCAGAAAACAGGAAAGTGGGCGGCGAGCTGCTGGATGGGGCAGTGCCCCTGGCACAGCTGGACACTGGACAGTGCCGCCGGCAACGGGGCCTTCGCCTCGATCGAGGCGGCTGACGCCACAAACCCGTCCCGGCTCAGGGCCTCAGAAAGAGCACGTGCCCGCGCGGTGATGTCCGCTCCGGCCTTTTCGATCTCGGGCGCATACCTGCGTTCCATATCGGCGAAGCGCTCGACGGCGAACGCGCGGACGGCGTCGTCCCCCGCCATCTGCTGGAGCTGCTTGAGCGCCAGGGTGGCGATGTCGAGATAATCGTTGCCGAGCGTGGACTGGCCCTGGGAACTCAGAACATACCGGCGTGCGGGACGGCCGGCGCCGGCTCCTGCCTTGGCCACGCGCTTGACTTCGATAACACCGCTGCGGTCCAGATGGTCCAGGTGCCGCCGGACTGCTGCGGGCGTGAAGCCCAGCATGTCGCCGAGCTCGGCGGCGCTGATCGGGCCATGCTCCAAAACGGCACCCAGCACGCGGTCCCGGGTACGCTCGTCCGGGTCCGCCACCGGCGAAACGGCGACGTGGCGGCGCTCCGGGCTGGTGCGGGGCGCTCCGTGCCCGGCAAGAGGCACAGCAGTAGCGTTGGTCATGGAATACACAACACAATCATGTCGTAATTTACTCCCCCGTACCAGTAAGGTGAGGCTGACCTGCGTCGGTTCGGATCGCCGGTGGCGGCAAATGCACTCAGTACTACATCGCGTAGAATGCTGGGGTGCGATCCCCCGAATCCCCGGTTCTGTCCATCAGCGGGTTAATTAAGGATGTTGGTCCGCTGGCCAGCCTGGATGGAAAGATGCTCCGGGTGGTGAGCGGGGTCTCCCTCATCGCCGAACGCGGCCAGGTGACCGCCCTCCTCGGAGCTAACGGCGCCGGTAAAACCACCACCATCGAATGCGCCCAGGGCCTGCAGACCCGAAGCGGAGGCAGCATTTCGCTGCTGGGACAGGATCCCAACCGTGCGGGGGCTGACCTTCGCTCCCGCGTCGGCGTGATGCTTCAGGACGGCGGGCTGCCGCCGTCGGGCAGGCCGATTCCGCTGCTCCGCCATATCGCAGGCATGTACGCGCGGCCTCAATCCGTTGACAGGCTGGTGGAGCGGCTCGGCATTGATACTTTTGCCAGGACGTCCGTGCGCCGGCTCTCCGGCGGCCAGAAGCAGCGGCTGGCTCTTGCCGCAGCCCTCATCGGCAACCCGGAGGTCCTCTTCCTGGACGAGCCCAGCGCAGGACTGGACCCGCAATCCCGCCAGCTTGTTTTCGAGCTGATCGGAGAGCTGCGGGACGCCGGCATGGGGATTATCCTCACCACGCACCTCATGGATGACGCGCAGCGGCTGGCCGACTACGTCTACATCATCGACGCCGGGCGAAACGTTGCCGAGGGTACCGTGGCGCAGCTCCTCCAGCGCGATCCGGCCATGGAATCCGGCGAGCACATCCGGACCCTCCTCTTCGAGGCCCCCGCAGGACTTAACCTTGACGGCGTTCTGGACGAGTCCGTCTCCATCCGTGAAACACGCGCCGGCAGCTACATTGCCACCGGACCACTCACGCCCCGTGACCTTGCCTCGCTCGCCGTCTGGTGGGCCGATCACGGCGTTATGCCCACCTCCCTGAGCCTCCAAGCACGCAGCCTCGAAGACGTCTTCCTGGATATTTCGGGAAAGGACATCCGATGACAGCCACTCCCGCCGCCGCTGAACGCCAGGCGCCCGCCGCCCTTCTCCGGCGCATCCTGCTCCAGGGAAAATACGAAGCCGTCACCATGCTCAGGAACGGCGAGCAGCTTATCCTCGCGGTGGTCCTGCCATTGCTTGCCCTGGTGGGGCTGACCGTCACACCCCTTCTTGACGGTTTCGGCGCCAGCCGGATCAATGTAGCCGTCCCGGGCATCCTGGCACTTTGTGCACTGTCCACTGCGTTTACCGGTCAAGGGATCGCCACCGGCTTTGACCGCCGCTACGGCGTCCTTCGCTTCCTCTCCACCACGCCGCTGGGCCGCCCGGGGCTCATCGCCGGCAAGGTCCTGGCCGTCCTCACCGTGCTGACCCTGCAGGTCCTGGTGGTCACCGCCGTTGCATTGCCGCTCGGCTGGACGCCGCCGGCGCCAGGTTGGCTGCCGGGCGTCGCACTGCTGGGCCTGGGCGCCGCGGCGTTCACCGCGCTGGGGCTGCTGGTTGCCGGCACCGTCCGGCCGGAGGCTACCCTGGCCATCACAAACCTGCTGTGGATTCTGCTCGGTGCGCTGGGCGGCATCGTTATTCCTCCCGGCCGGCTGCCCGCCGCTGCCCAGGACATAGTGCACTACCTGCCCTCCGGCGCACTGGGTGAGGCCTTGCGCGAGGCCTTTCTCTTCGGCACCGTTAATTTTGGTGCCGCCCTAATCCTGCTGATCTGGACACTCCTTGCCGGCGCAGCAGCCATCCGTTGGTTCAAGTGGAATTGAGATATTCGTGAGCACGGCTTCACGCCTCCCCCAGTTTGCAGGCCGCCTGACGTCGCGGCTGCCCCGTACCGTCGATGCCCGCGTGCGGCGCCTCGCTGTGGCCTCCCTCATTGGCCAGACCATGCTGATCGTCACCGGCGGCGCCGTCCGTCTCACCGCGTCCGGCCTGGGCTGCCCCACCTGGCCGCGGTGTACCGACACCTCCCTGGTGAATACGCCGGAGATGGGCATCCACGGATTCATCGAATTCGGCAACCGGCTCCTGACCTTCGCCCTGGCAGCGGTGGCAGTTCTTATGCTGGTGTACCTGTGGAACCTTCGCCGGGAGCGCCGGGACCTGTTCCTCCTGGCTCTCGGCCTGCTGGCCAGCATCCCGGCGCAGGCAGTGATCGGCGGCATCACCGTGCTGACCCAGCTCAATCCGTGGGTAGTGGGCATGCACTTCCTAGTGTCGATGGCACTGGTGGTCATAGCCACCCTGCTGGTCAACCGCGCCTATGGCCGGACCGGACGTTTTGCCTCCACGGCGCTGCCCGCACTGCCGGGCGTACTGCGTCCGGTGTCCTCCGCCGTCGCGCTCTTCTCGGCACTGGCCGTCATCCTCGGCGTGGTGGTCACCGGAGCCGGCCCGCATGCCGGTGACGCCAACGCACCGCGCAACGGCCTCGACTGGGATCTGTTCTCCCACATCCACGCCGTCCCTGCGTACCTCATCACGGCAGGCACCCTGTTCGCACTGGCGCTGGTGTTCAGCCGCCGGATAACCGGCCCGTACCGGACCGCCGTGATCCTGCTCCTGGGTGTCACACTGCTGCAGGCAGTCATCGGCTTCACGCAGTATTACAACGGGATTCCGGCCCTGCTCGTGGGCGCCCACATGCTTGCTGCGGCACTGCTGATGAGCGCAGCAACCAACGCGGCCGACGTCGCGCGTTCCAGCCCGACGAAGTAGCCCCGCGCCAGCTAGCCCGAACGAGTGCCACGGTTCCAGCGGAACCGTGGCACTCGCCTTTAAGGACGCTCTCTCACTTAATGTGGCAATTTCCCAAACGCTCTCGCACTTAATGCGAAAGTTGCCCGCATCCTCTATCACTCCCTGCGGCAAATGGGCCGTCTGCTTTTCACCTACCGCCGGCCTATGCAGAAGACCCTCCCCCGCCGTGTAGGCGTGGGAGGGTCAGCGACTTTCCTAAAGAAAGTGAGAGAGCGATGGACGAAAGGCCACATTAAGTGAAAGAGCGTCCGCAGAAAACCCGCATTAAGTGAGAGAGCGTCCCGGGGGGTGGGGGGTTGGTTAGCCGATGATGGCGGAGCCGATGAACGGATCCACTGCCAGGGCGATAAACAGCAGGGTCAGGTAGCTGATGGAGCCGTGGAAGACCTTCATGGCCCGTTTGTCGGAGATGTCTTCGCGCTGTGCCCGGCTGTACAGGGCATGTGATTCGTAGAGGAACCATGCTCCGGCCAGGACCGCCGTGACCGTGTACACCCAGCCCGCACCGCCGGCCGGAACCATCAGCAGAGAGCAGGCCACCATGGCCCAGGCATAGAGGACAACCTGGACGGAGACTACCTTGGCGCCGGCAATGGCGCCAAGCATGGGCACATTGGCGTTGCGGTAATCTTCGCCGTAGCGCATCGACAGCGGCCAGTAGTGCGGCGGCGTCCACAGGAAAATCACCATAAACAGGATGATGGCCGGCCATTCCACGGTGTTGGTCACGGCGGCCCAGGCAATAACGACGGGGAAACAGCCGGCGGCCCCGCCCCACACAATGTTCTGTGCAGTGCGGCGTTTCAGGATCAACGTGTAAATCACCACATAGAAGAAGATCGCGGCTAACCCAAGCCAGGCAGCCAGCGGGTTGGCCCAGAACCAAAGAATGGCAATGGCGGCGGCTCCGAGCAGCCAGGCAAAGACCAGCGCCTCCCGGGGCGTCACCTCGCCGGTGACGAGGGGCCGGTTTTCCGTGCGGTGCATCAGTTTGTCGATGTCGCGGTCAAAGTAGCAGTTGAATGCCCCGGCGCTGCCGGCCGCGAAGGCGCCGCCAACCAACGTGGCGAGGATCAGTCCGATCGGCGGGAAACCCCGCTCGGCGTAAATCATGGTGGGCAGCGTACTGACGAGCAACAGCTCAATCACACGCGGTTTGGTGAGGGCGAAATACGCCTTGGCCTTGCGGGCCAGCCGGGCTCCCCCTGTGGAGGGGGAAGCATTCAGCGGCGTATCGGTTGTGCTCACGGTGGCAGTCACCCGTTCTGGTTGGCAGTTCTGTCTGTGCAGCTTGATCAGGCCGTCTGTCCGGGTAACCCGCAATGATCGAATGAAAGTCCCGGCATTGCCTGGAGTCCGCCGCTACCCCGGAGGGGCGCGGCTACCCGGCGTCGGCCTCCGAATATCATACCGTGCCTATTTGTAACAGATGCCCCGTCAATAGGCCCTGATGATTGCTCGCAGGCCGATTCGAGCAGATTAACTCAACCTCACGGAACACTCATTCACATATGGCGAAATTGCGTCCAAAACGTGAGATTTGCGCCAAACGGAGAGTGGAATAGAGCTAAGCTGTCACCAGATCAGCATGCAGCAAGAACGCGGTGGAAACCGTGTTCCAAGCGGCAGTGTCTGAGGGATAGATCCACGTTTCGATGGTGAACGGCTGGTACACACCGCAGCGGGCACCCCAGCGTGCTCCAGACCGGATCAGGGTGTACTGCCCACCGTCAGCATAGAGAGGGGCCCGGTTTTCGTGCCACATTTGGAAGAGCAAGAACTGTCATGGAGCGATTTGGACCAGCGCGCGGTGGACACCGCCCGTGTCCTGGCTGCGGATGCTGTGGAGAAGGTCGGCAACGGCCACCCCGGCACGGCCATGAGCCTTGCCCCGGCCGCGTACCTTCTCTTTCAGAAGCTGATGCGCCACGATCCCCGTGACCCGGACTGGCTGGGACGTGACCGGTTCATCCTGTCACCCGGCCACACCTCGCTGACCCTGTACATCCAGCTGTTTCTTTCCGGCTACGGCCTGGAACTGAAGGACCTGCAGGCGCTGCGCACCTGGGATTCGCTGACCCCGGGCCACCCTGAGTACAAGCACACCGCCGGTGTGGAGATCACCACCGGTCCGCTGGGCCAGGGCCTGGCTTCCTCGGTGGGCTTCGCGTACTCCCAGCGCCGGATGCGCGGCCTGTTCGACGCCGACGCTGCCGAGGGCACGTCCCCGTTTGACCACACCATCTGGGTCATCGCCTCCGACGGCGACATCCAGGAAGGCGTGACCTCCGAGGCTTCCTCGCTGGCCGGCCACCAGGAGCTGGGCAACCTCGTTGTGGTCTACGACGAGAACCACATCTCCATTGAGGACGACACCGACATCTCCTTCACCGAGGATGTCCTCAAGCGCTACGAGGCCTACGGCTGGCACACCCAGCGCGTGGACTGGACCGAGACGGGCGAGTACGTCGAAGACGTGCAGGAGCTCTACTCGGCCCTGCTCGCGGCGAAGGCAGAGACGTCCAAGCCGTCCATCATCTCGCTGCGGACCATCATCGGCTACCCGGCACCGAAGAAGCAGAACACCGGCAAGATCCACGGTTCCGCCCTCGGCGCCGAGGAAGTGGCCGGCTTGAAGTCCGTCCTGGGCTTCGACCCGGAGAAGTCCTTCGAGGTGGACCAGGACGTCCTGGCCCACGCCCGTGCCGTGGTTGACCGCGGTGCAGCCGCCCGCAAGGAATGGGAAGAGTCCTTCAACGCCTGGCAGGCCGCCAACACCGAAGGCGCAGCGCTCCTGCAGCGCATCGAGGCCCGCGAACTTCCGGCCGGAATCGACGCCGCCCTGCCGGTGTTCGAAGCCGGCAAGGACGTTTCCACCCGTGCAGCGTCCGGCAAGGTGCTGAACGCACTCGGCCCGGTCATGCCCGAACTCTGGGGCGGCTCGGCTGACCTCGCCGAATCCAACAACACCACCATCGAAGGCTCGCCGTCGTTCGTGCCCGCGTCCAAGCAGACCGATGCGTGGAAGGGTAACCCGTACGGCCGTGTCCTGCACTTCGGCATCCGCGAGCACGCCGCGGCCTCGATCGTGAACGGCATCTCGCTGCACGGCCGGACCCGCGCGTTCTCCGGCACGTTCCTGATCTTCAGCGACTACCAGCGCCCGGCCATCCGCCTCGGCGCGCTCATGGGTGTCCCGTCGCTGTACGTCTGGACGCACGACTCCATCGGCCTGGGCGAAGACGGACCCACCCACCAGCCCGTGGAACAGCTCGCCACCCTGCGTGCCATCGTGGGCCTGGACGTTGTCCGCCCCGGCGACGCCAACGAGGTTGCTGTTGCATGGAAGACCATGCTGGAGAACCACGAGAACCCGGCCGGCATCGTCCTGACCCGTCAGAACATTCCCACCTACGCCCGCGGTGAAGGTGCGGCCGACGGCGACACGTTCGGTTCCGTTGCCGGCGTCACCAAGGGCGGCTACGTCCTCGCCGAAGCGGCCAAGGACGGCGCCACCGTCCCGGCCGACGTGCTGCTGATCGCTACCGGCTCCGAGGTCCAGCTGGCCGTCCAGGCCCGCGAAGCCCTCCAGGCCGAAGGCATCGCCGCCCGCGTCATCTCCATGCCGTGCGTCGAGTGGTTCAACAAGCAGGACGCCGCCTACCGCGAGTCCGTGCTGCCCGCAGCCGTCAAGGCCCGCGTCTCGGTCGAAGCCGGCCTTGCCCTGGGCTGGCGGGAGTTCGTCGGCGACGCCGGCCGCTCCGTCAGCCTCGAACACTACGGCGCTTCCGCTGACTACAAGCGCCTCTTCAAGGAGTTCGGCATCACCGCGGAGGCAGTCGCCGCCGCAGCCAAGGACTCCCTCGCCGGCCTGCAGGCCTAACCCAGAATTCAGGAGATATCACCATGACTACCCCTACACAGCAGCTCTCCGACGCCGGAGTATCCATCTGGCTCGATGACCTTTCCCGCAGCCGCCTCGAAACCGGGACCCTGCGCAAGCTCATCGAAGAGAAGAACGTGGTTGGTGTGACCACCAACCCCTCGATCTTCCACGCCGCCATCACGTCCGGCACGGACTACGACGCCACCATTGCCGCCCAGGCAGCAGCCGGGGCCAGCATCGAAGAGACCATCTTCGAAATCACCACCACCGACGTCGCTGACGCCTGCGACCTGTTCGCCCCCGTGGCAGCAGCAACCAAGGGTGTGGACGGCCGCGTGTCCATCGAAGTTGACCCGCGCCTGGCCTGGGACACGGCCGGCACCATCGCCGAGGCCAAGCACCTGTACAAAAAGGTCAACAAGGACAACGTCCACATCAAGATCCCGGCAACCCTTGAAGGCCTGGAAGCGATTACCGCTACCCTCGCCGAGGGCATCAGCGTCAACGTGACCCTGATCTTCTCGCTCGAGCGCTACCGCGCCGTCATCAACGCCTTCCAGTCCGGCCTCGAACAGGCCAAGGAAAACGGGCACGACCTGTCCACGATCCACTCGGTGGCCTCCTTCTTCGTCTCCCGCGTGGACTCCGAGATCGACAAGCGACTCGACGCCCTCGGCACCGATGAAGCCAAGGCACTCAAGGGCAAAGCCGGCGTGGCCAACGCCCGCCTGGCCTACCAGGTCTACGAGGAGCTGTTCGCCACCGAACGCTGGGCCTTGCTGGCCGAAGCCGGCGCCCTTCCCCAGCGTCCCCTGTGGGCTTCCACCGGCGTCAAGGACCCGGCCTACCCGGACACCCTGTACGTCACGGAGCTCGTAGCCCCCGGCGTGGTCAACACCATGCCGGAGAAGACCCTCGACGCCACGTTCGATCACGGCGTCGTGACCGGAGACACCATCACCGGCACCTACGCGGAGGCTAACGCCACGCTGGATGCCCTCGACGCACTTGGCATCTCCTACAACGAGGTTGTCGCGCTCCTTGAATCCGAAGGCCTCGACAAGTTCGTGGCCAGCTGGAAGGAACTGCTGGCCGACGTCGAAGGCGCCCTCGCCACCGCACGGAAGGCATCCTAACCCACTATGAGCACTCTCAGCTACGACGCCACCGGTGCCGCGCAGCAGGCACTTGAGCAGCATGTGCCCACTCTTGTGGCGGACCGGATTGCGACCCGGATCTTCGCGAAGGACCATACCCTGTGGGGTCCGGAGGCCGAGGCCGAGTCTGCTGTCCGCCTGGGCTGGGTCGAGGCGGCTACCGTCTCGCAGGCCCTGGTTCCGGGGATCCTTGAGCTCCGTGATGCCCTGAAGTCCGACGGCGTGTCCCGCATCGTGCTTTGTGGCATGGGCGGATCCTCGCTGGCTCCCGAGGTTATCGCCGGTACCGCTGGCGTCGAGCTGACCGTGCTGGACAGCACGGACCCCGATCAGGTCCGTGCCGCCCTCGCGGACCGGCTGGCCGAGACCGCGATTGTGGTCTCGTCCAAGTCCGGTTCCACGCTGGAAACTGATTCCCAGCGCAGGATTTTCGAGCACGCCTTCACCGCGGCCGGGATCGACGCGAAGAGCCGGATCATCATCGTCACCGACCCCGGCTCCCCGCTGGATAAGGCCTCCCGCGAGGCCGGCTACCGGGCCGTGTTCAATGCGGATCCCAACGTCGGCGGCCGGTACTCGGCCCTGACCGCGTTCGGGCTGGTCCCCTCGGGCCTGGCCGGCGTGGATATCCAGGCGTTCCTGGACGAGGCCGAGGAAGCCGCCGAGATCCTCAACGAGGATGCGCCGGAGAACATCGGTCTGGCCCTGGGCGCGGCCCTGGGCGGAACCAGCCCGCTGCGGGACAAGATCGTCATTGCCGAGGACGGGTCCGGGATTGTGGGTTTCGCGGACTGGGCCGAACAGCTCATCGCCGAATCCACCGGAAAGTCCGGCACCGGGGTCCTGCCGGTCGTGGCCGGCCCGGCGGCGCCCGAGGTCGGCTCCGGTGCCGCTGATGTGCTGGTGGTGCGGCTGGTTGCTGCTGATGCCGACGTCGAACTCGGTGAGAACGAGGCGGCCATTGCCGGCGGGCTCGCCACCCAGATGATGGTGTGGGAATTCGCCACGGCCGTTGCCGGCCGGTTGCTGGGGATCAACCCGTTCGACCAGCCGGATGTGGAGGCGGCGAAGGTCGCCGCCCGCGGCCTGCTGGACGCCCAGCCCGAACCCACACCGGCCGCCTTTGTGGACGGTGCCATCGAGGTCCGCGGCGGTGACTGGCTCCGCGGTGCCCACACGGCCGAGGAAGCCGTCGGTGCCCTTCTGGGAACGCTTGATGATGAGAGCTACCTCAGTGTCCAGGCCTACTTCGACCGCCTGGCTTTCGCCGAGCTTGAAGGCATCCGGGACCAGCTCGCCGGCACCAGCGGCCGTCCGGTCACCTTTGGCTGGGGACCGCGGTTCCTGCACTCCACCGGGCAGTTCCACAAGGGCGGCCCCGCGATCGGCGTGTTCCTCCAGGTCACCGCGGCACCCGCCGAGGATCTGGCCATCCCGGACCGTCCCTTCACCTTCGGGGAACTGATCTCCGCGCAGGCCGCCGGGGACGCCCAGGTCCTGGCCGGTCACGGCCGCCCGGTCCTGCGCCTGCACCTCACCGACCGCACCGCCGGCGTTGCACAGCTGCAGGAGATCATCACCGCTGTCGCCGCCCAGTCCGCATCCGTCTCCGACAGCTAAGGCTCAACCGCACCATGCCAGAAACTGACAACGGCAGGAACTCCGCCATGCCTGCCGGAAAAGCGGGACGCAACCCGCTCCGCGATCCGCGGGACCGCCGTCTCAACCGGATTGCGGGTCCGTCCTCCTTGGTGCTCTTTGGAGTCACGGGGGATTTGGCGCGTAAGAAGCTGATGCCGGCTGTGTATGACCTGGCGAACCGGGGGTTGTTGCCGCCGAGTTTCGCGTTGGTGGGGTTTGGCCGGCGTGAGTGGTCGGATGAGGATTTTGCGGCGGAGGTGAAGGCTGCGGTGCTGGCGTCTGCGCGGACCCCGTTTGATGAGGCGGTGTGGAACCAGCTCGCGGAGGGGATCCGTTTTGTTCGGGGCGCGTTTGATGATGATGACGCGTTTGAGCGGCTTGGTGAGGTCATTGATGAGCTCGATGAGGTCCGCGGGACGCGGGGGAACCACGCGTTTTATCTCTCGATTCCGCCGAAGGCGTTTGAGCAGGTCTGCCGGCAGTTGTCCAAGCACGGCCTCGCGCAGGGTGATGGGGAGAAGTGGCGGCGGGTGGTGATCGAGAAGCCGTTCGGTCATGACCTGGACTCGGCCCGGGCGCTCAATGACATTGTGGAGTCGGTGTTCCCGGCTGATGCGGTGTTCCGGATTGATCATTATCTGGGCAAGGAGACGGTGCAGAACATTCTGGCGTTGCGGTTCGCGAACCAGTTGTTCGAGCCGTTGTGGAACGCGAATTACGTGGACCATGTCCAGATCACGATGGCCGAGGATATTGGCACCGGCGGCCGGGCGGGGTATTACGACGGTGTGGGCGCGGCGCGGGATGTGATCCAGAACCACCTGCTGCAGTTGCTCGCGTTGACGGCGATGGAGGAACCGATCTCCTTTAACGCCGATGATTTGCGGGCGGAGAAGGAAAAGGTCCTCGCCGCGGTGAAGCTCCCGGAGGATTTGTCCACGCATTCGGCGCGGGGTCAGTTCGCCGGCGGCTGGCAGGGCGGGGAACAGGTCCAGGGCTACCTGGAGGAAGAGGGGATCCCCGCGGATTCGAAGACCGAAACGTTCGCGGCGATCCGGGTCGATATCCACACGAGGCGCTGGGCCGGGGTCCCGTTTTATTTGCGGGCCGGGAAGCGGCTGGGGCGGCGGGTGACCGAGATCGCGGTGGTGTTCAAACGCGCCCCGAACCTGCTCTTCCGTGACCACGGGGAGGATGATTTCGGGCAGAACGCTGTGGTCATCCGGGTCCAGCCCGATGAGGGCGCGACGATCCGGTTCGGGTCCAAGGTCCCGGGCACGCAGATGGAAGTCCGGGACGTGACGATGGACTTCGGCTACGGGCATTCGTTTACCGAGTCCTCCCCGGAGGCGTATGAGCGGCTGATCCTGGACGTGCTCCTGGGCGAGCCGCCGTTGTTCCCGCGGCATGAGGAAGTGGAACTGTCCTGGAAGATCCTGGACCCGTTCGAGGACTACTGGGCCTCCCTGGCGGAGCAGCCCGAACCCTACGCCCCCGGGTCCTGGGGCCCTGCCAGCGCCGATGAGCTGCTGGCCCGTGACGGACGAACCTGGAGAAGGCCATGATCGTAGACCTGCCGGACACCACCACCTCGAAGATCTCCAAGAAAATCATGTCCCTGCGCGAGCAGGGCGGCGTGATCGCCCTGGGCCGGGTCCTGACCCTGGTGGTCGTGACCCGGTCCGGGCTCGAGGAAGAAGCGATCGAGGCCGCGAACGAAGCCAGCCGGGAACACCCCTGCCGGATCATCGTGCTCGCCGACGCCGGCGCCGAGGCCCCGAACCGGCTCGACGCCCAGATCCGGGTCGGCGGGGACGCCGGCGCCTCGGAAGTGATCGTGCTGCGCGGCTACGGGGAACTCGCCCACGAAAGTGAGTCCCTGGTCGCGGCCCTGCTCCTCCCGGACGCCCCGATCGTGGCCTGGTGGCCGCACGGGGCACCGGAGAACGCCTGCGAAACCTCCGTGGGGAAGATCGCGCACCGCCGGATCACCGACTCCGCGAACGAACCCGATCCCCAAAAGGCGCTCGAGAACATCCGGGCCACCTACAAAGCCGGCGACACCGACCTCGCCTGGACCAGGCTCACGAACTGGCGGATCCAGCTCGCCGCCGTCCTGGACCAGACCGACGGGTCCCCCGTGACCGCGGTCGCCGTCGAAGGCGCCTCCGACTCCCCGTCCACGATCCTGCTCGCGGCCTGGCTGACCCTGGCCCTGGACGCACCCGTAACCATCGTCGCGGACCCCGCCGGAACCGGGATCCGCCGCGTCCGGCTCACCCGCCCCCACGGCGACGTCCAACTCTTCCGCCCCGGCACCTCCATCGCCGAACTCACCCAGCCCGGCCAGCCCGCCCAACGCATCTCCCTGCCCCGCCGCAGCCTCAAAGACTGCCTCGCCGAAGAACTCCGCCGCCTCGACCCCGACGAAGTCTTCGGAGAAGTGATTACTATTGGACTTCCACGTACCAATCTAAGGAGCGTCCGGCCCAGTGAGCGTTGAGCCCAGAGTAAGCATCCACCCCGATTCGTCCGTCCTGATGGCTGCCATCGCAGCCCGCCTGATCACCAAGCTGGTGGACGTGCAGGACAAATACGGTGAGGCCACTGTGGTGCTGACCGGCGGAACGGTGGGTATCGGCACCCTGAAAGCCGTCGCTGACTCACCGGCAGCCCCCGCGGTCGACTGGTCGAAAGTGAACTTTTGGTGGGGAGACGAGCGGTTCGTAGGGTCGGAGGACCCGGACCGCAATACCAGGCAGGCATTCGATGCCCTCCTCGCCCACATCCCGGTTGATCCGGCAAGGATCAACCAGCCTGCTTCCACGGACGACTTCGATACTCCCGAAGAGGCCGCGGACGACTACGCCCGGCGCTTGCGGGAAGCGGCCGCAGCCGAGCACGCCGCGGATATGTCAGACGACCGGGCCGACGAGCCAGGGCAGGTCCCACGGCTGGACGTCGTGTTGCTGGGCGTTGGACCCGATGCCCACGTGGCTTCGCTGTTCCCGGAACAGGGCGGCATCCGTGAAAAGGAACTGACCGTGGTGGGGGTGCGGAACTCCCCCAAGCCCCCACCGCAGCGTATTTCCCTCACGCTGCCCACCATCAACACCGCTGCCGAGGTCTGGATGGTGGTGGCTGGCGAGGACAAGGCCGGTGCGGTGGGACTCGCCCTTGCAGGTGCGAACCCCGTGCAGGTGCCCGCCGCCGGGCCGCGCGGGACATCGCGCACACTATGGTTGATCGATGAGAATGCAGCGTCACGTGTCCCGCAGCAGCTCGTCCGGAAGGACGCGGCCGGCGCGTAGCTTTTCCAGCGCTCCGGCCAGGACAGCCTCGGCGTCCTGGTCGGAGCGCCGTTCTTTAACGTACTCCAGATGGCTTTTATAGCCCTCTTCGAGTGGTTCATCCCGGGCGGCCTGCTCCCCGTCGCGGGACGCCGGTGACCCGCATCGCCGGCAATCCCAGCTGACCGGAATCTGTTCGTCGGGCAGCCGCAGGAAAACAAGCTGGGTCTCATGGCCCTTGACGCACCAGTAGGACACCCTGATCCTGGGTACGCGCTCCCCTGTTGCCTCGGACTGGTTCTTGGGACCGGCACCTTCGGTCACACCCACCCGGGTGCCACGGAATGCAGACGCGCTATGTACCATCGGGACTCCTGGCTGATTAAACGACGCTGTTTAAACGACACTGTGGCTGTTGGAGAAGCCAACAGCCACAGTTTAGTTCGGAGATTCCCGCGGCGGCAGTGACGCGCCACTATCAGTTGGAAGTTCCTAGGAGTCGCCCGCCCCGCTGAACCGCATCAGCAGGCCCAGTGCGATGATCACTACGCCCCAGGTGACGCCCAGAACCACGGTGAACCTGTTCAGGTTGCGCTCTGCCACACCCGAGGAGCTCAGGCCTGAGCTCATACCGCCGCCGAACATGTCCGACAGCCCGCCGCCCCGGCCCTTGTGAAGCAGGATAAGCAGCGTCAGCAGAAGGCTGGTAATGCCCAGGAGAATCTGCAGAATGACATGAAGAACGTCCACGACGGCCTTTCAGAAGATTGGAATGGCGGGAGCCTGGGTGTTGCTGACGTACTAATCTGTCAGCAGGTGACTCTCGAACCTGACAATATTAGCAAACTCAGCGGGATCAAGGCTGGCCCCGCCTACCAACACGCCGTCAACGTCCCGTTCATTCAGGATCGACGCTACGTTGTTTGCCTTCACGGAACCGCCGTACAGCAGGCGGATCTTCGCTGCGACGTCGTCGCCGAAGATGGTGGCGAGCTCGGCACGGATGGCCGCGCACATTTCCTGGGCGTCCTCGGGGCCCGCCACTTCGCCGGTGCCGATGGCCCAGACGGGCTCGTAAGCCACTACAAGCTCGGCAGCCTGCTCCGCAGTCAGGCCCTCGACGTCGGCGCGGAGCTGGGTGAGAGTGTGCTCCACATGGGTCCCGGCCTGGCGGATCTCCAGGCCTTCGCCAACGCACAGCACCGGGGTAATCCCATGCTTGAACGCTGCCTTGACCTTGGCGTTCAGGACCTCATCCGATTCGTTGTGGATGGTGCGGCGTTCGCTGTGGCCGACCAGGACGTACCGGCAGCCCAGCTTGTTCAGGAACTGGCCGGAGATGTCACCGGTGTAGGCGCCGGAGTCGAACTGGGACAGGTCCTGGCCACCGTAAGCGACGTCTAGTTCGTCTCCCTGGACGAGGGTCTGCACACCGCGAAGGTCGGTGAAGGGGGGAAAGACTGCCACCTCAACACGGCTGTAGTCGTGCTTGGCATCGGACAGGGTCCAGGCCAGTTTCTGCAGGAGGGTGATGCCCTGGACATGGTCCATGTTCATCTTCCAGTTGCCCGCTATGAGAGGCGTGCGGTCAAATGCACCGTTCGTTGACGTTGTCACGTGTTCTCCAAAAGTCGTGAATAAGTATGCGGCCGGCAGGGTGCCCGCGGGCACCCTGCCGGCCGGAGGACTTGTCAGCCCTTGTTGCTAGCGGTCCAGGACGCTCAGTCCCGGGAGTTCCTTGCCTTCAAGGTATTCCAGGCTGGCGCCGCCGCCGGTGGAAATGTGTCCGAACTGGTCGTCCGCGAAGCCCAGGGTCCGTACTGCTGCCGCTGAGTCGCCGCCGCCCACAACAGTGAACGCGTCAGCTTCGGTCAGCGCCTTGGCCACTGCACGGGTTCCGCCGGAGAAGGCTTCGAATTCGAAGACACCCATCGGCCCGTTCCAGAAGACCGTCTTGGCGCCCTTGATCCGGTCGGCGAACGCGGCTGCCGAGTCCGGCCCGATGTCCAGGCCGATGCCCTGCGCACCGAAGCTGCTGCTTTCGATAGCGTCTGCGGGGACCGTTTCGTGCTCGGCGTCCGCGGCGAACTTGCTGGCCACCACAACGTCGGTGGGCACGATGAACTCCGTGCCGGCATCTGCCGCCCTCTTGAGGTAGTCCTTGACGACGGGGATCTGGTCTTCCTCGAGGAGGCTGCCGGCAACGCTGTGGCCTTCTGCTGCGAGGAAAGTGAAGAGCATGCCGCCGCCCACCAGGATGGTGTCCGCTTTACCGATCAGGTTGTCGATGACCGCGAGCTTGTCGGACACCTTGGAGCCGCCGAGCACCACAACGTAGGGACGCTGCGTGTCTGCAGTCAGCTTCCGCAGGACCTCCACCTCCGTGTGGACCAGGTCGCCCTGGTATGACGGCAGCCGGGTGGCGACGTCGTACACGCTGGCGTGCTTGCGGTGAACAGCACCGAAAGCGTCGTCAACGAAGGCGCCGTTCCCTGCGGTCAGGGCAACGAGCTCGTCCGCAAAGGCGCCGCGCTCGGCGTCGTCCTTGCTGGTTTCGCGGGCGTCGAAGCGCACGTTCTCCAGCACGAGTACTTGACCGTCCTGCAGCGAGGCAGCCAGTTCCTTGGCGGAAGTGCCCACCGTGTCACCGGCGAGGGTGACATTGAACGGAGCAAGCTCCGTGAGGCGCGCTACGGCTGGCTTAAGGGAGTATTTGTCTTCGGGAGCGCCCTTGGGGCGTCCGAGGTGGGCTGTTACCAGCACGCGGGCACCGGCGTCCGTGAGCTTCGTCAGCACTGGCAGTGAGGCCTTGATACGGCCGTCGTCAGTCACTGTAGAGCCGTCGAGCGGCACATTCAGGTCACTTCGAACCAGAATGTACCGCCCGCGGACACCTTCAGCGATCAGTTCGTTGAGGGTGTGGAATGTCATGTGTCTAACCCTAGCCCAGCTTGGCTGCGACAAGCTCCGTCAGGTCCACGAGGCGGTTGGAGTAGCCCCATTCGTTGTCATACCAGGAAACAACCTTGACCTGGTTGCCGATGACCTTGGTCAAACCCGAGTCGAAGATCGAGGACGCCGGGTCACCCACGATGTCCGAGGACACGATCGGGGCGTCGGTGTAGGTCAGGATGCCCTGGAATTCGTCGGACTCCGCAGCCTTCTTCAGCGCCGCGTTGACTTCCTCGACGGTGGTCTCACGGGAGACGGTGACGGTCAGGTCCGTGGCGGAACCGGTGGGGACCGGGACGCGGATGGCGTAGCCGTCCAGCTTGCCCTTCAGCTCCGGCAGGACCAGGCCGATAGCCTTGGCTGCGCCGGTGGAGGTGGGGACCATGTTGATGGCTGCGGCGCGGGCACGGCGAAGATCGTTGTGCGGGCCGTCCTGCAGGTTCTGGTCAGCGGTGTAGGCGTGGATGGTGGTCATCAGGCCACGCTCGATGCCGAAGGTGTCATTGATGACCTTGGCCAGCGGGCCGAGGCAGTTGGTGGTGCAGGATGCGTTGGAGATGATGTTGTGCGCTGCGTTGTCGTACAGTCCGTCGTTAACGCCCATCACGATGGTGATGTCCTCGTCCGAGGCCGGAGCGGAGATCAGGACCTTCTTGGCGCCGGCATCAATGTGCTTCTGGGCGGCTGCAGCCTTGGTGAAGAAGCCGGTGGACTCGATAACGATGTCAACACCCAGTTCGCCCCAGGGCAGGTTGGCGGGATCGCGTTCGGCGAGAACCTTGATGATGTTGCCGTCGACGACAATGTTGCCGTCCTTGACCTCAACGGTTTCCTTCAGGCGGCCGCCGACAGAGTCGTACTTGAGCAGGTGGGCCAGGGCTTCAGGGCTGGTGAGGTCGTTGACGGCAACGATCTCGAGGTCCGCGCCCTGTGCGAGTGCTGCGCGGAAGTAGTTGCGGCCGATGCGGCCGAAGCCGTTGATACCAATACGGGTCGTCACTTTTTCAGTCTCCTTGGTGCTTGATAAAGCACAGCTAGTTAAGCGGGCGATGAAGCCAACTAACAGATCCCGCACGCCATTGGGCAGAGATGATTAACAGAACGGAGGGCGACCAGCCTCGTTGCTGAAGGCTAACCGCCTTCCGTGATCCATCTTACGTTTAAGTTGGTCCGCCCCCGCAAGTGCGGGGGCGGACCTGCCGCATTTCGGCCAAAATCACGCCAAAATGTGAACTTTGTTACAGGCGGATGTACCGCGTGTCACTACGGGAGGGTAATAAGCCCCGTGGCGTTGCTGCGGGCCGCGTCAAAGCGCTTGGCGACGTCGGCCCAGTTCACGATGTTCCAGAATGCCTTGACGTAGTCAGCCTTGACGTTGACGTAGTCCAGGTAGAACGCGTGCTCCCACATGTCGAGCATGAGCAGCGGGGTGGTGCCCAGTGCTACGTTGCCCTGCTGATCGTAGAGCTGCTCGATGACCAGGTTGCCGCCGATCGGCTCGTAGGCCAGGAAGCCCCAGCCCGATCCCTGCAGGCCGAGGGCGGCCGCGGAGAACTGGGCACGGAAGGCGTCAAAGGAGCCAAAAGCGTCATCGATGGCCGCGGCCAGCTCACCCTCGGGCTTGTCGCCGCCGTCCGGGGACAGGTTCTTCCAGAACACCGAGTGGTTGACGTGGCCGCCGGTGTGGAACGCGAGGTCCTTGGACAGCCGGTTGATGTTGGCGAAGTCACCCTTGTCGCGTGCTTCGGCCAGCTGCTTCAGCGCGTTGTTGGCGCCCGCAACGTAGGTTGCATGGTGCTTGCTGTGGTGCAGCTCCATGATGCGCGCCGAAATGTGCGGCTCAAGCGCGGCGTAGTCGTAGTCAAGTTCGGGCAGTACGTACTCGGTCACAAAATCCTCCAATATCGTGGACGGGTTCGTCCGGTTTTCTAACTCTCGGATTGTGCATCCGGATGACGGGCATCCGGAAGATCAGGGTGAACGCTCTGATTCTAGGGTGCTGTTACTCGTCCAGCATTTCAGGCGTCACATTGGCATCCGTGCCGGGGATGCCGAGGTCAATGGCCCTTTTGTCTGCCATGGCCAGCAGCCGGCGGATGCGGCCGGCAATGGCATCCTTGGTCATCACGGGATCGGCCAGGCGGCCCAACTCGTCCAGGCTGGCCTGTTTGTGGGCCACCCGGAGTTCGCCGGCGTATTTAAGGTGGTCGGGGACGTCGTCGCCCAGGATTTCCAGGGCGCGGTCCACCCTGGCGCCGGCAGCCACTGCGGCCTGCGCAGAGCGCCGCAGGTTGGCGTCATCGAAGTTGGCCAGCCGGTTGGCGGTGGCACGGACCTCCTTGCGCATCCGGCGCTCCTCCCAGACCATCAGGGCGTCATGGGCGCCCATCCGGGTCAGGAGCGCAGCGATGGTGTCGCCGTCGCGGATGACCACCCGGTCCACTCCCCTGACTTCGCGGGCCTTGGCCTGGATACCCAGCCGCCGTGCCGCGCCCACCAGGGCCAGCGCGGACTCCGGGCCGGGGCAGGTGACCTCCATGGAGGATGAGCGTCCCGGCTCGGTGAGGGAACCGTGGGCGAGGAAAGCACCGCGCCACACGGCCTCGGCATCGGCGGCGGACCCGTTGACAACCGCCGAGGGCAGGCCGCGCACCGGACGTCCGCGGCCGTCCAGGAGGCCTGTCTGCCGGGCCAGCGATTCGCCGTCGCGGACCACCCGCACAACATAGCGGCTGCCCCGGCGCAGTCCCCCGCCGGACACCACGATGATTTCGCTCTGGTGGCCGTACACTTCGGCGATGGCGGCACGCAGCCGGCGGGCCGTGGACGCGAGGTCCACTTCCGCTTCGATGACGATCCGGCCGGAGATGATGTGAAGGCCGCCGGCGAACCGGAGCATCGTGGAAACTTCTGCTTTGCGGACGGATGATTTTTTGATGTCCAGACGGGACAGTTCTTCCTTGACCGATGATGTCAGTGCCATGGCACCTTCCTAACTGTTCCCAAAAATGTCGTGGTACGCCGCTGCCAGACGCAAAGGGTCATGGACGGGTCGGCGGCCCGACGCCCCCACTTTACCCAAGACAACCTCGGCGCCGATCATCTCCGCAGCTTTCTCGAATTCCTGCCGGTCCGGTACCGATGCAGGATCGGCCAGGACGACGTCGACACTGAAGTCGGGCGCGTAGCGGCGCAGGGCGTGCAGGTGGTCGGCGGCCGACATGCCCGTGGTTTCCTTTGTGTCAGTGACCAGGTTCATGGTGAGGCAGCGTTTGGCGGCCGTTGCGCTGAGGGCGGCACGCATTTCCGGGAGCAACAGGTGCGGGAGCACGGACGTGTACCACGATCCCGGCCCCAGGATAATCCAGTCGGCCAGTTCGATGGCCGTCAGCGCTTCGGTGCACGCGGGTGCCTGTTCGGGCAAGAGCCTGACCTGTTCGAGGTGGCCTGCCACCGCGCAGCGCGCCTGTCCGCGCACCGTCTGGAGAACGGATTCCCCGCCGGGTGCGGTGACGCGGATATCACCTTCGATGGTGAGCGGGATGGTGGACATGGGCAGCACCTGTCCCCGCGCCCCCAGCAGGGCACCGGCCCACTTGAGCCCGGCGACGGCGTCGCCGAGCAGTTCCCAGAGGGTGACGATGAGCAGGTTGCCCGTGGCGTGGTCATCCAGGGAACCGCCCCGGCCGTTGACCGGCCGGAAACGGTGCTGCATAACGTCACGCCAGGTCCGGCCCCAGTCCGTGTCGTCGCACAGGGCGGAGAGCGCCATGCGGAGGTCTCCGGGCGGGAGGACGCCGTACTCTTCCCGCAGCCGCCCGGATGACCCGCCGTCGTCCGCCACTGTGACGATGGCGGTCAGCTCTGTGGTGAGCAGCCGCAGGGCCGACAGTGATGCCGACAGGCCGTGGCCGCCACCGAGTGCTACGACGTTGGGGCCCTTGTCCTGCTGGCCGCCTGCCGTTCCGCTGGTCAGCGGTACCAACGGCAGCGGCCCGGTAAGCATCCCCATTACTCGCGGCCCAGATCCCGGTGTGTTGTGGTGACAGTCACGCGGGGATACTGCGCCAGTTTCTTGGAGAGCTCGACGGCGACCGCTACCGAGCGGTGTTTGCCGCCGGTGCATCCCACGGCGATGGTGGCGTAGTGCTTGTTTTCCCGACGGTATCCGTCCAGGACAGGCTCCAGCGCCAGCACGTAGCGGTCCACGAAATTCTTCACGCCTTCAGCTTCGAGGACGTAATCGCTGACGTCCTTGTCCAGCCCCGTGTGCGGACGCAGCTGCGGGACCCAGTGCGGGTTGGGGATGAACCGGACGTCGGCGACGTAGTTGGAGTCAACGGGAAGTCCGTATTTAAAGCCGAAGCTCATGACGTTGAGCCGGAGCGCCACGGGTCCGGTCTCGGTGAAGAGTTCCGTGATTGCCGTCGCCAGGCCGTGGACGTTGTAGTCAGAGGTGTCCAGTACGACGTCGGAGCTCTCCCGGAGCTCCTTCAGCACCTCCCGCTCGGCTGCTATGCCATCGAGGATCCGCCCGCCTTCCTGAAGGGGGTGCGGCCTGCGGCCCTGCTCGAAGCGGCGGACCAGGACGTCGTCGTTGGCGTCCAGGAACAGCACACGGAAGGTGACGCCGCTGGCTGCCAGGGCGCCAAGGGTGGCCCGCATGTCCGCGAAGAGGCCTTTGCTGCGGACGTCCATCACGACGGCGAGCCGGGGAATGGACTGCGGGGCATGCGACACCAGCTCGGCGAGGGTTCCAAGCATCTGCGGCGGAAGGTTCTCCACGACGTACCAGCCATGGTCCTCCAGCGCGTCCGCGGCTGTGCTGCGCCCGGCGCCCGACATACCCGTGACCACCAGCAGCTCCGCTTCAAGGGGCTTGATCGGCGTCATGCCGTCCTGCCCCGTCCCGGACTCCGCCGTTGATTCTGCCATTCGCTCCGCCCCGTTCTGTCCTGTTCACAGCAGGCAACCGCGTCGGCGGAAACCTGCGCTCCTTACCCTACCTAGGTTTCAATGATTTCGCCGGTGGTCATATTGACAGCCGGCACCGTCTCCCCTGCCGATCCCTCGGCGCTGAAGTGCGTCACGATGGCGCTGGCCAGCGAAGGACCAATGCCCTTGGCTGCTGTGAGCTCTTCAACCGTGGCAGCTTTCACGCCCTTGATGGATCCGAAGTGGTCCACCAGGGCCTTGCGCTTGGACTCCCCCAGCCCCGGCACACCATCCAAGGCCGAGAGCGTCATAGCTTTGCCGCGCTTCTGCCGGTGGAAGGTGATCGCGAAGCGGTGCGCCTCGTCGCGGATCCGCTGCAGCAGGTAGAGGCCCTGGGATGTCCGCGGCAGGATCACCGGGAAATCGCTGTCCGGAAGCCAGACTTCCTCCAGCCGCTTGGCCAGGCCCACAACGTAGACATCGTCGATCCCGAGCTCAGCCATCGCCCGGGCAGCGGCATTCACCTGGGGCTGGCCGCCGTCCACCACCACCAGGTTCGGCGGGTAGGCAAATTTCGCCCGCGGCGTAGCCGTGGTGGTGTCGAGGACCGCAGCGTCGCCCGCCGCGTTGAGTGCGGCCTGGTGCCCCGTGAGTGCGGCGGCTTCCACCTGTGCGGTCTTGTCCTGAAGGTAGTAGCGGAACCGACGGGTCAGGACATCGTGCATGGCGGCTGTGTCGTCCGCGGCCGCCGCTCCGGTGACGGAGAACTTGCGGTAATCGGATTTCTTGGGCAGGCCGTCCTCAACCACCACCATGGACGCCACGACGTTGGTGCCCTGGACATGCGAGACGTCGAAGCATTCAATCCGCAGGAGCGGCACCGGCAGGTCGAGGGCCTCCTGCAACTCCTGGAGTGCCTGTGAACGGACCGTCAGATCCCCGGCCCGGCGGGTCTTGTGCAGTTTCAAAGCGTGCTCGGCATTTTCCCGGACAGTTGACATCAGCGCGGCCTTATCGCCGCGCTGCGGCACCCTGATGTCCACCTTCGCTCCGCGGAGGCCGCCCAGCCATTCCGTCAGTTCGGCGGCGTTGCTGGGCTCGACCGGCACCAGGACTTCCCGGGGCAGCCTGCCGTGGCTTTCGCCGTCGTCGCCATAGACCTGCTGGAGCAGGTGCTCCACAAGGTCGGGCGTGGTGGAGTCTTCCACCTTTTCAACCACCCAGCCGCGCTGGCCGCGGACCCGCCCGCCCCGGACGTGGAACACCTGGACAGCCGCCTCAAGTTCGTCCTCGTGCAGGGCAAACACATCGGCGTCGGTATCTTCGGCGAGTACCACGGCGTTTCGTTCAAAGACTTTCCGCAGCGCCGAGATGTCGTCGCGGAGCCGGGCCGCACGCTCGTAGTCCAGGGTGGCGACAGCTTCGGCCATCTGCTTTTCGAGTTTGGCGATGAAGCGTTTGGCCTCGCCGCCCATAAAGGCACAGAAATCCTCTGCCAGGGCGCGGTGCTCTTCAGGAGTCACGCGGCCCACGCAGGGCGCGGAGCATTTGTCGATGTAGCCCAGGAGGCAGGGGCGGCCGCTTGCCTGGGCGCGCTTCAGGACGCCGGCACTGCAGCTGCGCACAGGGAAGACCCGCAGGAGGGTGTCCATGGTTTCCCGGATGGCGCCGGCGGTATAGGGCCCGAAGTAGCGTGTGCCTTTGCGCCGGTCCCCCCGCATGACCTGGACCCTGGGGAGCTTCTCGCTCATGGTCAGCGCCAGGTACGGATAGGTTTTGTCGTCGCGGAACACCACATTGAAGCGGGGCTTGAATTCCTTGATCCACGTATATTCAAGCTGCAGTGATTCGAGTTCACTGCCCACCACGGTCCACTCCACACTGCTGGCCGCATAGACCATTGCATGGGTTTTCGGCAGCAGTCCCGCAGGGTTGGCAAAGTAGGAATTCAGCCGGGACCGGAGGCTCTTGGCTTTGCCGACATAGATGACCCGGCCGTGGGGATCGCGGAACCGATACACCCCCGGGTTGGTGGGAATTTCACCCGTCTGGGGCCTGTAAGTTGTTGGATCTGCCACTACTTCAGTCTACTAACGCTTAGTCGGTGGCCTTGCTCTGGTTGTAACTGGTGGAACGTTCCTGGCCGCTGAGTTCGGCGATGGCGTCCATGATCCGGTCCGTGACCTCGCGGCGGGCGGGCAGCGAATGATCCGGGCCGGTCTTGTCGAAGTACAGCGGCTGGCCCACCTTCATGGTGAAGCGGTGCGGCCTGAAGCCCTTCTCGCCGGCGGGCTGCAGGTTCTCCGTCCCGATCAGTCCAACGGGGATCACGGGAGCTCCGGTTGCCAGGGCAAGCCAGCCAACTCCGGTGCGGCCGCGGTAGAGGATGCCGTCCCGGGATCGTGTGCCTTCGGGATAGATGCCAATGCCTTTGCCGTCCTCCAGGATGTCCAACAGTGTTTTCAGCGCCTGGACGCTTGCTGCCTGCTCGCCGCGTTCCACGGGGATGGATCCCACGGACTCAAAGAACGACTTCATGACCTTGCCCTTCACGCCGCCGGTGGTGAAGTACTCGGCTTTGGCGAAGAAGGCCACCGGCCGCGGCATCAGGGCCTGGACAATGACGCTGTCAAAGAAGGAGAGATGGTTCGGGGCAACGATGAAGGGACCCTCTTTGGGCACATTTTCGAGGCCGATGACGGTGGGCCGGCAGGTGCCCGCGACGAGCCCGCGAAAGGTCCAGCGGACAGCCTCAAAGAGCTCCATCGTTGCGCACCTCGCTCATGGCAGCGGTGTGGATGGCTTCGATCCGTTCGATGGCAGCGACCAGCCCCGCCGTGGTTTCCACGACGGTCACGGCGCCGGCCACCTCAAGTTCGCCGTCCGGGGCAAAGCCCCAGCGCACGCCGATGCAGTCCAGTCCGTTCGCAATGGCGCCGGCCACGTCCTGGGCGCGGTCGCCCACCATCACCGCGTGGTGGGTGGACAGATCGGCCAGGGCATTCGCGATAATGTCCGCTTTGCCCACCGGCCCGTCGGTGGAGGATTCGTTGTCCGCGGATCCCCTGATGGACTGGAAGAGGCCGGCAATGCCGTGGTGCTGCAGCACGATGTGCGCCAGGCCTTCCGGCTTCTGGGTGGCGACGGCGATCGGCCTGCCCGCCCCCGCGAAGGCTTCGAGCGTCTCCTTGATACCGGGATACAGCCGGCTCTGGGCGATTCCGCTGGCCAGGTAGTGCTGGCGGTACCGCCGGATGACGTCGTCCAGCTTGTCTGCGGGGACCATGGCGACGCTGAGGAGGGAATCGCTGAGTTTGGGACCGATCATCGCTTCCAGCAGTTCCGGCTCGGGGACGGGGAGGCCTGAGGCCTCGAGGGCCGCTGCGATGCCACCGGTTATTCCGCCTGCCGGATCGACAAGAGTGCCGTCCAGGTCAAAGATCACGGGCACTGTTGTTTGAGTCACCGGCTTAGTTTCTCACGACAGCAGGCATGGCTGAAACTCGCATGCCCGACACGGCATACTTTCGGCTGGTGCTGCACGTTTAAGCCAGAATCTCCGCGAGGAAGGCAGCCGTGTGGCTGGTGGTGGATTTCGCCACTTGTTCAGGCGTGCCCGATGCCACCACCTGGCCGCCGCCGGAGCCGCCGTCCGGACCAAGATCGACGATCCAGTCCGCGCTCTTGATGACGTCCAGGTTGTGCTCGATGGTGATCACCGTGTTGCCCTTGTCAACCAGGCCCTGCAGCACCATCAGGAGCTTGCGGATGTCCTCGAAGTGCAGGCCGGTGGTGGGCTCGTCGAGAACGTACACGCTGCGCCCGTTGGAGCGCTTCTGCAGTTCCGCAGCCAGCTTCACGCGCTGGGCCTCGCCACCGGACAGGGTGGTGGCAGGCTGACCCAGCCGGACATAGCCCAGGCCAACGTCCACGAGCGTGTTCAGGTGCCGCGCGATGGGCGAGAAGGCAGCGAAGAACTCTGCCCCCTCTTCGATGGGCATGTTCAGGACATCCGCGATGGTCTTGCCCTTGTAGTGCACCTCGAGGGTTTCGCGGTTGTACCGGGCACCGTGGCAGACCTCGCACGGCACGTACACGTCGGGAAGGAAGTTCATTTCGATCTTGAGCGTGCCATCACCCGAGCAGGCTTCGCAGCGGCCGCCCTTGACGTTGAACGAGAAGCGGCCGGGCAGGTAGCCGCGGACCTTTGCCTCTGTGGTTTCGGCGAAGAGTTTGCGGATGTTGTCAAAGACACCGGTGTAGGTGGCCGGGTTGGACCGCGGCGTCCGTCCGATAGGGCTCTGGTCCACGTGGACCACCTTGTCCAAGTGCTCCAGGCCCTGGATGCTCTTGTGGCGGCCGGCAACCTGCTTGGCGCCGTTGAGCTTGTTGGCCAGGACCTTGTACAAAATTTCATTGACCAGAGTGGATTTACCGGAGCCACTGACTCCGGTCACCGCTGTGAACAGCCCCAACGGGAAGGCGGCGTCGACGTTCACCAGGTTGTTTTCCCGCGCGCCAACAACCTTCAGTTCGCGCTTCTTGTCGTATTTGCGCCGCTTCTTGGGGGTTTCAATCTTCTTACGGCCTGACAGGTAATCGCCGGTCAGTGAATTGGTGTTCTCGAGGAGCTCCTTGTAGGAACCGGAATGCACCACCTGGCCGCCGTGCTCGCCCGCTCCGGGGCCAATATCCACGATCCAGTCCGCCACGTGGATGGTGTCTTCGTCGTGTTCGACCACAATCAGCGTGTTCCCCATGTCCCGAAGCCGGGTGAGTGTCTCAATGAGCCGGCGGTTGTCCCGCTGGTGCAGTCCGATGGACGGCTCGTCGAGGACGTAAAGGACGCCCACCAGGCCCGATCCGATTTGGGTGGCGAGCCGGATCCGCTGCGCTTCGCCGCCGGACAGGGTTGCGGAAGGACGTTCCAGATTGAGGTATTCCAGCCCGACGTCGAGCAGGAACGTGAGCCTGGCCTGGATCTCCTTGAGCACCTGGTGCGCGATTTGGGCTTCCCGGCCCGTGAGGACCAGGTTGTTGAGGAAGTCCGCGCACGCCCTCATGGGCATGGCGGCGACGTCGGCAATCGACTTCCCGTTGATCAGGACAGACAGGGAAGCCGGGTTCAACCGGGCGCCGTTGCACGCCGGGCAAGGGACCTGCCGCATGTACTCTTCGTAGCGGTCACGGGCCCATTCCGAGTCCGTTTCACCGTGCTTCCGGTGCACATACTGGATGGCACCTTCGAAGCCGGTGCTGTACTTACGTTCCCGGCCGAAGCGGTTCTTGTACTGCACCACTACTTTGTGGTCCTTGCCATGCAGGACGGTGTGGCGGATATCCTTGCCCAGCTTTTCCCACGGAGTTGCCATGGAGAAGCCGAGCTCCTGTGCCAGGCCTTCGAGGAGGCGGTTCCAGTACTCGGTTGTCGCTGTGCCCAGGGACCACGGCGCGATGGCACCCTCAGCCAGGGAGAGCTCCGGGTTGGGGATGATCAGTTCTTCATCGACCTCCAGCCGCGTGCCAATGCCGCTGCAGGCAGCGCAGGCGCCAAAGGGATTGTTGAACGAGAAGGAACGCGGCTCGATCTCGTCGATGGCCAATGGGTGCTCGTTGGGGCAGGCAAGGTTCTCCGAAAATGCCCGGAGCCTGCCCGGGGCGTCTGCGTCCACATCGACAAATTCGGCCAGCACACGGCCTTCAGCCAGCCCAAGCGCCGTTTCGACTGAATCGGTGAGGCGCTGGCTGATGCCGTCTTTGACCACAAGCCGGTCCACCACCACTTCAATGGTGTGCTTGAACTGCTTCCCCAGCTTGGGGGGATCGCTGAGCTGGACGAGTTCGCCGTCCACCCGGGCACGGGAATAGCCTTTCGCGGTCAGTTCCTTGAAAAGATCAACGAACTCGCCCTTGCGTCCGCGGACAACCGGTGCCAGCACCTGGAAACGCGTGCCGTCCTCCAGCTCCAGCAGCTGGTCCACAATCTGCTGGGGGGTCTGCCGTGCGACGACCTCACCGCAGACGGGGCAATGGGGCCGCCCCACGCGTGCCCACAGCAGGCGCATGTAGTCGTAGATTTCGGTGATGGTGCCGACCGTCGAGCGGGGGTTCTTGCTGGTTGACTTCTGGTCGATCGAAACTGCGGGCGAGAGGCCCTCAATGAAATCAACGTCCGGTTTGTCCACTTGGCCCAGGAACTGGCGGGCGTACGCCGACAGGGACTCAACGTAGCGCCGCTGGCCCTCGGCGAAGATGGTGTCGAATGCCAGTGACGACTTTCCTGATCCGGACAGCCCGGTGAAAACGATCATGGCATCGCGGGGAAGGTCCAGGTCCACATTGCGCAGGTTATGCTCCCGCGCCCCCTTAACCACCAGGCGGGAAAGGTCGGGACGGGCAGGCGTGGCGGCGGCCTGGGGAACGATGACAGGGACGACGGACTCGACTGCTGATTCTTCAGCTACGGCTTTAGGCACCCACTAATGCTAATCGAAAACTTCTTCGAATATCCATGCGGGCCCCGCTAGTGGGCGTCGTAGGCTGCCGCCAGCAGCTGGACGGCCTCCGCAAACGTGGCGCCCTGGGCCTTTGCCGCTGCCGCATATGTGGTGGCGGCAACAGTGAGCGCATCCGCCCGCTCATTACGGGCACAGACAACCGTCCCGTTCCGTCCCTTGGTGGCCACCACGCCAGCCGCCTCCAGCTCCTTATAGGCCCGTGCCACTGTATGCGGAGCGACCTCCAGGGTCTGCGCCAAAGCACGCACTGCGGGTAGCCTGGTGCCGGGCGGAAGGCCGCCGTTATCGGCGAGCCGGATCACCTGGAGCCGCAACTGTTCAAAGAGAGCCACTGTGCTGGCCTGGTTCGGCTTCCAGGTGCCGGGAAACGGTGCGGTTGCGGTCATCGTCCGGCCTCAAGCGTCGCGGCGCCGCCTGCGCGGCCGGCGAACTGCGCCTTGTAAAGCCTGGCGTAGCGGCCGTTTGCAGCCAGGAGGCTTTGGTGTGTTCCCTGCTCGGCAATGCGTCCGTCATCCATGAGCAAGATTAGATCAGCGTCCCGGACCGTAGACAAACGGTGGGCTATGACAAAGCTGGTTTTCCCCTGCCGCAACCTCTCCATGGCGTTGCGGATCAGGACCTCGGTCCGCGAATCGACCGAGCTGGTGGCCTCATCGAGGATCAGCACGCTGCGGTCGGCGAGCTGGGCCCGTGCTATGGCGATCAGCTGGCGCTGGCCCTGGCTGAGCGGGTCCCCGGCGTTGTCCAGGACGGTGTCATAGCCCGCCGGCAGCGACCGGACAAAGTGACCCAAATGGCTTGCTTCGGCGGCTGCGGTGATCTCTGCCTCCGTGGCGCCGGGACGGCCGTACTCGATGTTCTCCCGGATGGTCCCCGCGAAGAGCCAGGGGTCCTGGAGCACCACGCCGAAACGCTCGCGCAGGGAATCGCGGGGAATGCCGGCGATGTCGGTTCCGCCGATGGTGATCCGTCCCGTGTCCGGGGCGTAGAACCGCATCAGGAGATTCACGATCGTGGTCTTGCCCGCACCGGTGTGGCCGACAATCGCGACGGTGCGTCCCGGCTCCACCTCAAATGACAGTCCGCGGAGAACCGGGGCTTCCCGCGTGTAGCCGAACGACACATCGTGGAAGACAATCGGCCCGCCCGAGTCTTCCGGGCCATGGCCAAGCTCCGGCTCAGGCGGGATGTCCGTGGCATCCAGGAGTTCGAAGACACGGTGTGCTGAGGCGGCGCAGGACTGGATGACATTGAGCATGCCGCCGATCTGGCTCACGGGCTGGCTGAACAATCTGCTGAACTGGATGAACGCCTGGATGCCACCGATCGTCATGGCTCCCAGGGTGACCTGGAAAGCGCCCACCACTGCCACCACGATGTAATTGAGGTTGGCAATCAGGATCATCAGGGGCTGGACGAGGCCGGAAGAATACTGGGCACGCGCGGAAGCCCGTGCCAGGCGGTCGTTGCTGGCACGGAAAACCTCCGCAGCCTGATCCTGGTGGCCGAAGGCCTTGATGACCTCATGCCCGGTGATGAATTCCTCCACGTGGGCGTTCAGTTCGCCGGTCTCAGTCCATTGGCGGGCGAAATGGGCCTGGGATTTCCTCGCCACGAGGACTGTCACCAAGGTGGACACCGGCACGGAGACCAGGGCCACGAGTGCCAGGAGCGGGGAGATCCAGAGCATCATGGCCAAGGCTCCAGACAACATCAGGACGGACAGGATCAGCTGGGTCAGGACCTGGCTTAGCGCCTGGGAGATGTTGTCAATGTCATTGGTGACCCGGCTCAGGACATCCCCCCTGGATTTCGCCTGGAAGTAGGTGGCCGGAAGCCGGTGCACCTTGTCCTCCACCGAAGCCCGGAGGCTGTACATCAGGCCGTGGACAGAGTCCGCGGTCAGCTTTCCCTGTACCCAGTTGAAAACGGAAGCACAGACATACATCAAGGCGACGGCGGCCAGGAGGCGTCCCAGCCTCTGCCCCTCGAAAACACCGCTGTGAAACCCGTTGACCACAACATCCGTGGCTTTTCCGAGGTAGAACGGCGCCGTGACGTTCAGTCCGGCAAAAGCGCACGTGGCTGCCACGGCCCCCAGCATCCGCCATCGGAAGGGACGAAGGAGGCCCAGCAGCCGGCGCACGGCAGGCCAGAATGATTCCGCCGCCCCTGACGGCGCCGCTGTCATGGCAGGTGTTCCAAGGCCAATTGCGATTCGGCGATTTCCCGGTACGTGGCAGAATGCTCCAGCAGTTCCTGGTGTGTCCCCTCCGCTACGAGCCGGCCCTCGTCAAGCACTAGTATCCGGTCCGCTCCGGCGACGGCGGAGATCCGTTCCGCCACCACGATCACCACTGCGGTGCCAAGTGCAGTGCCCAGGGAGTCCCTGAGCCGGCTCTCCGTGCCGAAGTCCAGCGCCGAGAAGCTATCGTCAAAGAGATAGATGGGAGCCTGCTTGACGAGGGCGCGTGCGATACAGATACGCTGGCGCTGCCCGCCGGAAAGGTTCGTGCCGCCTTGTCCGACTTCAGTGGCCATGCCGAGGGGCAGTTCCCGGACGAACGCTGCTGCCTGGGCGGTTTCCAGCGCTTTCCACAGGTGGCTCTCTGTCGCTTCCGGTGCGCCGACCCGCAGGTTTGCTGCAATGGTCCCGGTAAAAAGATGCGACCGCTGCGGGACCACCGACATGGCGTTGCGGAGGACATCCAACGGCAGCGAACGGATGTTCCTGCCGGCGATAGTGATCTCGCCCGCTGTGGCATCCAGGAAGCGGGGCAACAGGCTGAGCAGAGTCGATTTGCCGCTCCCTGTCGATCCGACGACAGCAACGGTAGTGCCGGGAGCGGCCGTGAAGCTGATGTTTTCGAGGACGCGGGTTTCGGCGCCCGGATAGGCGAAGCTGACGTCACTGAAGATGACACTGCCGTCGAGGGCCGGCGGCTCATCGGTCATGGGGGAAACGGGACTGTCGTGGACAGCAGGCCGGGTATTGAGCACCGCGTTAAGCCGCTCGGCGCACGCAGCAGCGCGGGGGGCCGTCATCAGAACGTACATAGCCATCATGATGGCCAGGAGAATTTGCATGATGTAGGCGATAAATGCGGTGAGGGCGCCAATCTTCATGTCCCCGGAATGCACCCGGTGGCCGCCGAACCACACTACGGCCACGGATGACAGGTTCACCACGATCATGATCAGCGGAAGCATCGCAGCCACGAGCAGTGATGACTGCAGGTTGTTTCCCGACAGACTCTTGTTTGCCCCGGCAAAGCGCCGCGTTTCGTGCCCTTGGCGGACGAACACCCGGATGACGTTGGCCCCGATCATCTGTTCGCGCAGGATCTGCCCGGTGCGGTCCAGGAGGTTCTGGCCCTGCCGGTAGAGGGGAACGAGCCTGCGCACGATCTGGTACATGATGAGCAGAAGCAGGGGGATGATGACGATGACGATGCCCGAAAGCACGATGTCCTGCTGCCAGGCGAGAAAAATCCCGCCGGCCGCCATGACGGGTGCTGCCGCGAGCATGGTGAACACGAGGACTGCGAAGGACTGGATCTGCTGGGTGTCGTTGGTAGCTCTGGTAACCAGGCTTTGGGTGCCGAAGGCGGCCACCTCCTGGGAGGAAAGCAGCTGGATTTTTGTAAACATCTCCGCCCGCAACTGATGACCGAGCGCCATGGCCACAACGGCACCGAGATAGCCTGCAGCAATGGCGGCCACCGCCTGGATTGCAGCCACCACGGCCATATCGCTGCCCAGCCGGAAAATTGCCGGTGTGTTCCCGGCGACGATGCCGTCGTCGATGATGGCAGCGTTGATGGTGGGCAGCAGCAGGATGCCTGCCGTCTGCACAAGCTGGAGAACCACGATGGCCACAACGGGAAGTTTGTGGCGGGCCAGCAGCCGGGTGAGCAAGGCGAAAAGCACCGCACCTCCAGGATCAGTTGGGAGGCCGATGAGGTTGCGGTTGGCCGCCACCCCCAGAAGCCGCTTTGTTGTTGTAGCCAAGCGAAATGTTCTTATCCAGTCATACAACTATACGGATCCTGTAGAGAACATCAATCGAATGGAGTTTAAGTGGTCAATGGCTTTTGCGCCACGGCAAAGATCCGCCTGAATGGAAAGACTGTGCCATGGGGCGTTTCCGGGTACGCAGCGCGCAGGGAAGCGGCGTACTCCGATTCGAAGGCCTTCCCCTCCTCGGCGGAGAGAACCGCCAGCACGGGCCGCAATGCCGTGCCGCGCACCCACTCCAGCGCGGGATCGGGTCCGCGCAGGACCTGTTGATAGGTGGTTTCCCAGGCGTCGGCAGTGCAGCCGGCGTCAAGCATGATGCGCAGGTAGTCGGCGGGTTCCCCCACGGATTCACCGCCGCGGAGTACACCGTCCAACCGGGGCGCCCATCGCGCCGAGCCGGCCAGTTCCCGCATCAGGGCGTGTGACGGCGCATTGAAGTTACCCGGCACCTGCATTCCGAACCAGGCCCCTGGCTTGAGAGCCGCCAGCCAGCGGGGCAGCATGTCCCGGTGCCCGCGAACCCACTGGAGCGCGGCATTGGTGACCACCACGTCGGTTTCCGGCGCGGGTGTCCAGCCGGCGATGTCGGCCAGGCTGAAACTCAGTCCCGGAAGCGCTGATGCCTGCCCTGAGGCCTTCGCCAGCATCTCAGCGGAGGAATCGAGCCCGACAACTTTCGCCGTCGGCCACCGCTGGGCGAGAGTGGCTGTCAGATTCCCGGGACCACACCCCAGGTCCACCACCTCACCGGGCTGATCGGCATGGATCCGTCCCGTCAGGTCAAAAAACGGGCGGTCGCGGTAATCACCGAACTGGACGTATTTGAGGGGATCCCACTTCACAGTTTCACTCCGTGCTCTGGTCTGGCTGGCAGTACCGCGAGCCTAGTCCCTCACTGCCCGGATGTCCGCCACCTGAAGGGCACTAAGCTGGAAAACAATGAAACTCGTTGACCAGCTGTCTGTCCTGTCCGCCTCGACCCACTCCGGCGCCGGCATGGATCCGGACGCGCTCTACACCCTGTTCCTTGACTGGACCGAAAGCAGGGGCCTGGAGCTGTACGCCGCCCAGGACGAGGCCATCATGGAGCTGGCAACCGGCGCCAACGTCATCCTCGCCACCCCCACAGGGTCCGGGAAATCGCTGGTTGCCATTGCGGCGCATTTCCAGGCCATGGCGCGGGGCCAGCGCAGCTACTACACGGCCCCCATCAAGGCCCTCGTCTCCGAAAAGTTCTTCGCCCTGTGCGACATCTTTGGCGCGGAAAATGTCGGCATGATCACCGGCGATTCGGGCGTCAACCAGGACGCACCCATCATCTGCTGCACGGCGGAAATCCTTGCGAACATCGCCCTGCGCGAAGGCGACGGTGCGGACCTTGGCTCCGTGGTCATGGACGAGTTCCATTTCTACTCCGATCCGCAGCGGGGGTGGGCATGGCAGGTTCCCCTGCTGGAGCTGCCGCAGGCCCAGTTCCTCCTGATGTCCGCCACGCTGGGCGACGTCAGCCGCTTTGAAGAAGGAATCACAGAACTCACCGGCCGCCCCACCACCACTGTCAGTTCTGCCGAACGCCCCATTCCGCTGCATTACTACTACCACGAGACCCCGGTCCACGAGACGCTGGAGGAACTGCTCTCCACGCGCCAGGTACCGGTCTATGTGGTCCATTTCAGCCAGATCGAGGCCATTGACCGCGCGCAGACCCTGATGAGCATCAACGTCTGCACGCGGGAAGAAAAAGACAAAATAGCGGAGCTGATCGCGAATTTCCGGTTTGCCGCCGGGTTCGGCAAAACCCTTAACAGGCTGGTCCGGCACGGCATTGGGGTCCACCACGCCGGGATGCTGCCCAAGTACCGGCGGCTGGTGGAACAGCTTGCCCAGGCCGGCCTGCTCAAGGTGATCTGCGGGACCGACACACTGGGCGTGGGCATCAATGTGCCCATCCGTACCGTCCTGCTCACCGCTCTGAGCAAGTACGACGGCGTACGCACCCGGCTGCTTAACTCCCGTGAGTTCCACCAGATCGCGGGGCGCGCCGGCCGGGCAGGGTACGACACCGCGGGCACGGTTGTGGTCCAGGCACCGGAGCACGTGATCGAGAACGTGAAGGCCATGGCCAAGGCAACAGCCAAGTTCGGCGATGACCAGAAGAAGCTCCGCCAAGTGGTGAGGAAGAAACCGCCCGAGGGCTTTGTGTCCTGGGGTGAACCCACCTACAAGCGGCTCGTCGAATCCGTGCCCGATCCTTTGAACTCGAGTTTCAGCGTGACGCACTCGATGCTCATGAACCTGATGGAGCGCCCCGGCGACCCGTTTGCGGCAGCACGCCGGCTGCTGACCGAGAACCATGAGCCGCGGTCATCGCAGCTGCGGCTCATGAAGCGGGCCTTGGGAATTTACCGCGAGCTCCTCGCAGCCGAGGTGGTGGAGCGTATTCCCGCGGCGGAACAGGGCGCCGACGGCAGGACCGTCCGGCTCACCGTCCACCTGCAGGCCAACTTTGCGCTGAACCAGCCGCTCTCGCCGTTTGCGCTGGCGGCGCTGGAACTGCTCGACCCGGATTCGCCGTCGTATGCCCTGGATGTGGTGTCCGTGATCGAGGCGACCCTCGAAAAGCCGCGGCAGATCCTCTCCGCCCAGCAAAAGAAGGCCCGGGGAGAAGCTGTCGCCGCCATGAAGGCGGACGGCATCGAGTACGACCAGCGGATGGCGATGCTGGACGAAGTCACGTACCCGCAGCCGCTGGCGGAGCTCCTCGGCGAGGCGTTCGAGGTATACCGCAAGGCCGCACCCTGGGTGGGTGACTTTGAACTGGCGCCTAAATCTGTGGTCCGGGACATGTACGAGCGTGCCATGAACTTCGGCGAGTTCGTGCAGTTCTACGGCCTTGCCCGGTCCGAGGGAATCGTGCTGCGGTATCTGGCGGACTGCTTCAAGGCATTGCGGCAGACGGTCCCGCAGGACATGCTGCGCGAGGACCTCGAGGACCTCATCGCCTGGCTCGGTGAACTGGTGCGGCAGGTCGACTCCAGCCTCCTGGACGAATGGGAAGAACTGACCTCCGGCGCGGCGCCCACGCCGCACGACGCTCCCCCTCCCCCGCCGCCGTCGCTGACGTCCAACATCCGCGCCTTCCGCGTGATGGTCCGCAATGAGATGTTCCGGCGTGTGGAGCTGTTCGCGGACGAGGATGCGGCGGCCCTGGCGGAGCTCGACGCCGGCGCGGGCTGGGATGCGGAGCGCTGGGAGGACGTCCTGGACGACTACTTCGACGAACATAACAACATCGGCACCGGACCGGATGCCCGCGGCCCGGGCCTGCTCATCATCACCGAAGAGCCCGGGCTCTGGAAGGTCCGGCAGATCTTCGACGATCCGGCGCGCAACCATGACTGGGGCATCTCGGCGGAAGTGGATCTGGCAGCCTCGGACGAAACCGGCACGGCCGTGGTCCGGGTGACCGGCGTCAACCGGCTGTAAGGCCCCCTAGTAAACTCGAACCATGAGTGTAATCCGCCCCGCCGCCCCGCACGACGTCCCCGCCATCCTGCAGATGATCCACGAACTGGCCATCTACGAGAAGGAACCCGAGGCCGTGCGCAACACCCCGGAGATGCTCTCCGAGGTCCTCTTTGGCGAGAATCCCCGGGTGTTCGCCACCATGGCCGAGAACGCCGTGGGCGAGGTCCAGGGGTTTGCATTATGGTTCCTGAACTACTCCACATGGGAGGGCGTTCACGGCATCTACCTTGAGGACCTCTATGTGAGCCCGGATGCCCGCGGTGAGGGCCACGGGAAGGCGCTGCTGAAGCACCTGGCCGCCCTCGCCGTGGACAAAGGCTACGCCCGGGTGGAATGGAGCGTGCTGGACTGGAACGAACCGTCCATCAACTTCTACCGGAGCCTTGGAGCCCGTCCCATGGACGGCTGGTCCACGTTCCGGCTGACCGGGGACGCACTGGAGAGCTTTGGCACCAGTGTCCCTGCTGACGCCCGTGCCTGAGCAGGCTCGTTCGTCCGTGGCAACCCGAACGCTGAAATCTGTCCCTCATACGGTGAAGGGCCGCCACGAGTTCCGGGGGATGCGCACCACCGAACATTATTTCACCGTTCCCCTGGACCACTTTGGCCCGGCCCCGGCCGGCAGCAGGCCCGAGACCGTCACCGTGTTCGCGCGTGAATATGTTTCCGCGGAGCACAGCGAGGCTGAAGCGGCGGGCCTTCCCTGGCTGTTGTTCCTTCAGGGCGGCCCGGGCGGGCGCGGCAACAGGCTCGCCTCGCTCGGCGGCTGGAGCAAGGCTGCCGCCCGCGATTTCCGGATCCTGATGCTGGACCAGCGCGGCACCGGCCTCTCCACCCCCGTCGACCGGAACACCCTCCCGGCACGCGGGACGGCTGAGGCGCAGGCTGCCTATCTGGAGCACTTCCGGGCGGATTCGATCGTGGCGGACGCCGAACTGATCCGGGCGGCCCTCGGCTCAGGCCCGTGGACCATCTACGGGCAAAGCTACGGCGGATTCTGCGCGCTGACCTATCTGTCCTTTGCGCCGGGAGGCGTGAAGGAAGCACTCATCACCGGTGGCTTGGCGCCGTTGTCCGGACCTGCCGACGACGTCTACCGGGCCACGTTCCCCCGGGTCGCAGCGCGCAATTCCGAGTACTTTGCATGGTATCCGGAAGACCGGCTGACCGTGGAGCGGATCGCAGCGCACCTTCGCCGGACCGGGGAGTACCTGCCGGACGGCGGCCGGCTTACCGTGGAACGGTTCCAGATGGTGGGCGCGTTCCTGGGCGGAAACACCCGGGTGGACGGCCTTCACTACCTGCTGGAAGACGCCTTTACACAGACACCGGACGGGGACAGGCTCTCGGACGCCTTCCTGGACCAGGTTCAGGGAATTGTGTCCCGCAGCGCCAACCCGCTCTACGCCTTGATGCACGAGTCGATCTACGGGCAGGGCCAGGCGAGCGGCTGGGCTGCCTGGCGTGTGCTGGCGGAACACCCGGAATTCCATCCGGAGGCCGAGCCGCTGCTGCTGACCGGAGAGATGGTGTATCCGTGGTATTTCGACCAGGACGCTGCCTTGAAACCGCTCCGGCCCGTGGCCCACCTGCTCGCCGCCAAGACCGACTGGAAACCTCTGTACGACCGCGTGCAATTGGCCGCTAACAGCGTGCCGGTTGCCGCGGCCGTCTACCGGGACGACATCTATGTGGACCGCGACCTGTCCCTGGAAACGGCCGCTGCAGTCCGTGGACTGCAGGTTTGGGAGACGGCAGACTTCCACCACGACGGAATCGCCGATGACGGTGAGGCCATCTTCGGCCGGCTGCTGGGGATGGTGCGCTCCGGAAGTTCAGCTGCCGGCTGAGGTGCCCACGGAGCCGGCGGCCGGGTTGCGCCGCCGGGCCAGCAGCGACACACATGCGGCTGTCAGGACAGCGGCTCCCACGACGCCGCCTGCCAGGTTAAGCCCCAGGTAACCGGCCCAGCTGAGGATCAGGCCGGAGGTGGCCCCGCCCACCGCGCCGGCGGCACCCATCAGTGTGTCCGATACGCCCTGGACCACCACCCGGGACTCCTGGCCGACGCTTTCCGCCAGCAGGGTGGAGCCTGCGATGGTGGCCGCAGACCAGCCCAGGCCGAGCAGGACCAAGCCTGCGGCCACTGCCGCCGTTGACTGCTGGCCAAACCCGGCGACAACAACGGCGGCGAGCAGGGTGGCGAAGCCAATCATGATGGTCTCCGTCCTGCCCGCCTTGTCAGTCAGCCATCCCATGACCGGGGACAGGGCGAACATCCCCGCGATGTGCAGGGAGATGGTGAACCCGATGATGACAAGCACATCGCCGGAGGCGGCGTGGCCGGCATGCGATGCGGCTGGACCGGCCACGAGGTCCTGCAGGTGCAGCGGGGTCATGGACATCACGCCCACCATCACCGCGTGGGCGCCGACGACGGCGGCCAGAGCCAGCAATGCCGGCCTCGACGCGCGGACGGCCCGCAGTCCGCGCGTCAGCGATCCGCCGGCGGCCTGCGGCGGCGGGCCTTGAGCGGTTGCTGCGGCAGCCGCGCTGGGGCGGGCAGCCGGCTTCGCGCCGCCGTCGTCCGGGTGCTCCACACCCCGTTCCCGGGCAGCGATTTCGCGGGCGAACAGCAGGGGGTCCGGCCTGAGGCCGGCGAAGAGCAGCGCAATGGCCAGCAAGAGCCCCGCTGCAGCGATCACGAACGGCCCGGCAACGGGCGGCAGTCCGAGGGCCTGCCCCACTGCCGTGCCGGGCTGGATCAGGTTGGGGCCGGCGACGGCGCCCACCGTCATAGCCCAGACAACGGCGGACAGTGCCCTGCCGCGGTGGTCATCGTCGGCAAGGTCGACGGCGGCAAAGCGTGCCTGCAGGCTGGCGGCGGTGCCCACGCCGATGCCCGCCGCCCCCAGCACCAGCAGGACAAAAACTCCTGAGACCACGGACAGCACGATGAGCACAGTGCCTGCCAGCGCTGCGGAAAGGCCCGTGACCTGGCCGATGCGGCGGCCGCGGCGGTCGGCCAGCGATGCGAGCGGCAACGCGGCCAGGGCGGCGCCAAGCGTCATCACGGTGGCCACAGCTCCTGCCCAGACGGTGGAACCGGAGAGTTCCACCGCAAGGATGGAACCGATGGACACGGTGGCGCCCGTCCCGATGCCGCCAAAGATCTGGGCTGCACCCAGCAGCACCACGGTTCGGCGCTGCACCTGGCGCACTCCGCTTTCCGTCATGAGGATGCGGGCCATGGTTCGAGCATAGTCCTCGGCGAACCGCTGCTACAGGGGTTTTTAAAGCAGGCAGTCCCGGCCGAATGTGCGGCCGGGACTGCTTGGAGGGACTTGGTAAAGAGCGCGTCTACTCGGAGTCGCTGAGGCTCTTCCTGGCATCTTCCTCGAGGCGCGGGTCCAGGTGCGCCGTCTTTGCCTTGGAGCTCAGGAGGCTGGCAATAACGGCCACGATGATGGTGCCCACGATGACGGCCAGGGACACGAACGTGGGGATCTCAGGAGCCCACTCGATGTGGTTGCCACCGTTGATGAACGGCAGTTCGTTCACGTGCATCGCGTGCAGCACCAGCTTTACGCCGATGAACGCCAGGATGAAGGACAGGGCGTGCTTCAGGTAGATAAGGCGGTTCATCAGGCCACCCAGCAGGAAGTACAGCTGGCGCAGGCCCATGAGGGCGAACAGGTTGGCGGTGAAGACAATGAACGGGCTCTGGGTCAGGCCGAAGATCGCGGGGATAGAGTCAACGGCGAAGAGGAGGTCCGTCATGCCGATGGTGATAAACACAACCAGCATGGGGGTGAAGACCTTTTTGCCGTCCACCGTGGTGCGGAGCTTGCCGCCGTCGAACTTTTCCGACATGGGGATGATCTTGCGGATCCCGGCGATGAGCGGGTTTTCCTTGTCCTCTTCGTCCTCACCTTCGTCCTGGGCCTGCTTCCAGGCAGTCCAGAGCAGGAAGGCGCCGAAGATGTAGAACACCCAGCTGAACTGCTCGATGACGATGGCGCCGAGGAGGATGAAGATGCCACGCAGGATGAGCGCGATGATGATGCCCACCATCAGCACTTCCTGCTGGTACTTCCGGGGAACGGAGAACCTGGCCATGATGATGATGAAGACAAACAGGTTGTCGATGCTCAGGCTGTATTCCGTCACCCAGCCGGCGACGAACTGCCCGCCGTATTCCGGGCCCGTGAAGGCAAACATGGCGCCCGCAAACACCAGGGCGAGCGTTACGTAGAACGCCACCCACAGGCCGGCTTCCTTCATGGAAGGTTCGTGGGGACGGCGGATGACCAGCAACAGGTCAATCAGGAGAATCAGGCCGAGGATGACAAACGAGCCAACCTCGAACCACACGGGCAAATCGAGCACAGGGTAGCCTTTCGCAGGGTACAAAGAAATTGTGTAAGTCTCTCCGGCCGGCCTGTGTGCACTTGGTGCTGAAATCGGCGACCCGCTACGCCCGGCCAGGCAACTATGCCTGGCGTGTTGACGATCGTAGCGCTTGGGATACTCCCCTACGTGACCTTAACTGTACAGCAGGCACCCCTTCGCTCAGGAACACGTCCGCCGATCGGCACGCCGCGCCGTCTCCTAAGCGTGGCCGGCTGCCTGCATCTGGCGCAGTTCCTTCTTGAGTTCGCTGACTTCGTCACGGATCCTGGCGGCCACTTCGAACTGCAGCTCCGCGGCCGCGCCGTGCATCTGTTCCGTGAGCTGCTCAATGAGGCCCACGAGGTCTTCGGCCGGCGCAGCGGCGAGGCCGTCCTTGCGGACCTGCGCGGCACCCTTTGCCGCAGACTTCCCCCGCTTGGCGCCTTTGGCCAGGCGGTTGTTGTTCAGGAGCTCCTGGGTGTCGGCGTCCTCCTTGGCCAGCTGATCGGTAATGTCGGCAATCTTCTTCCGCAGCGGCTGCGGATCGATGCCCTTTTCGGTGTTGTAGGCAACCTGGATGGCACGGCGCCGGTTGGTCTCATCGATGGCGTGGGCCATGGAGTCGGTAATCCGGTCCGCGTACATGTGCACCTGACCCGAGACGTTACGGGCGGCACGGCCGATGGTCTGGATCAGCGACGTTGAGGACCGCAGGAAGCCTTCCTTGTCCGCGTCGAGGATGCTCACCAGCGAGACCTCGGGCAAGTCAAGGCCTTCCCGGAGCAGGTTGATGCCCACCAGCACATCAAAGACGCCCATCCGGAGTTCGCGGAGCAGTTCCACGCGGCGCAGGGTGTCGACGTCGGAGTGGAGGTACTCCACCTTGATGCCGTGGCCCACCAAGTAATCGGTAAGGTCCTCGGCCATGCGCTTTGTCAGCGTGGTGACCAGGACACGCTCGTTTTTCGCCGTCCGGGTCTTGATCTCACCGAGCAGGTCGTCGATCTGGCCCTTCGTGGGCTTGACCACCACCTCGGGATCGATGAGGCCGGTGGGGCGGATGATCTGCTGGACAAAGCCGTCCGCCTTGCCCAGTTCGTACTTGCCGGGAGTGGCCGAGAGATAGACGGTCTGGCCAACGCGTTCCAGGAACTCATCCCACTTGAGGGGGCGGTTGTCCATGGCCGACGGGAGCCTGAAGCCGAAGTCCACCAGGTTCCGCTTCCGGGACATGTCGCCCTCATACATGGCCCCGATCTGCGGCACAGTGACGTGTGACTCATCAATCACCAGCAGGAAATCGTCCGGGAAGTAGTCCAGGAGGCAGTGCGGTGCGGTGCCACGGGCCCGCCCGTCGATGTGTGACGAGTAGTTCTCGATGCCGTTGCAGAACCCCATCTGCTGCATCATTTCCAGGTCATAGGTGGTGCGCATCCGGAGCCGCTGGGCTTCGACGAGTTTGTTCTGGCTTTCCAGGACCTGCAGCCGTTCGGCCAGTTCGTCCTCGATCCGCTTGATGGCGCGGGCCATCCGCTCGGGACCGGCAACGTAGTGCGAGGCCGGGAACACGTACATCTCCTCTTCGTCCCGGATCACTTCCCCGGTCAGCGGATGGAGGGTGTGGATGTTCTCAATTTCGTCACCGAAGAATTCGATCCGGATGGCCAGTTCCTCGTACATGGGGATGATTTCCACGGTGTCGCCACGGACCCGGAACGTGCCCCGGTGGAAATCCATGTCGTTGCGCGCGTACTGCATGGCGACAAACTTCCGGAGCAGGTCATCGCGGTTCATCTCCGCCCCCTTGCGGAGCGTGACCATGCCGGCGATGTACTCTTCCGGCGTACCCAGGCCGTAGATGCAGGACACGGTGGCCACCACGATGACGTCACGGCGGGTCAGCAGGGCGTTGGTGGCGGAGTGGCGGAGCCGTTCAACCTCCTCGTTGATGGAGGAGTCCTTCTCGATGAAGGTGTCCGTCTGCGCGACGTATGCCTCAGGCTGGTAATAGTCGTAGTAGGAGACGAAGTACTCCACCGCGTTGTTTGGCAGGAGCTCGCGGAATTCATTGGCCAGCTGGGCGGCGAGTGTCTTGTTCTGGACCATCACCAGGGTGGGGCGCTGGACCTGTTCGATCAGCCAGGCCGTGGTGGCGCTTTTACCCGTACCCGTGGCACCAAGCAGGACAACGTCCTTTTCGCCGTTTTTGATCCGCTCCGTCAGTTCTGCGATGGCCGCGGGCTGGTCTCCCGCGGGCTGGAATTCGCTGATGACCTCGAAGGGCGCTACAACACGGTTGATCTCCTGCGCAAGGCTCATGCATCTAATCTACAACCGGGGACCGACAGCCAGGCCGTGATCCGTTACCGGCGAACACTTCCGCTCAGGTGCGGGGAGTCCGGGAAACGTACGACGGCGGCTGCCAGCCTGTGCGCGCGGCCCACCCGTCCATGCGCGACCAGGCGATCTCCGTGAACCACGGCTCCTTCGCCTCCGCATAGGCGTGGGTGCCCCTGGTGCCGGCAAACTGTTCGGTCAGGGCCCGCTTGTGATCGCCATACAGAGCGGCGGCTTGGGGGTCGCTCCTGAGCCAATCGCGGAAGAGCAGTGCATAACGCCAGCCGGGTGATCCCGCAGGGCGCACGTGAACGTTGACGGCCCGGCAAGGATCCGCGTTGGCGTGAAAGCGCTTCTGCCACCGTGACGGGTCCGGGTCCGCCGGCTTGGGAGTATCGAAGCCGGCCCCCGGCACTGCCGGAAAGCCGGCCGCCGCCAGCTGCGGCGCGATCCTGTCCGCGGCTGCAAGGTCTGCCACTGTGACCTGGAGGTCAATCACGTCTTTTGCCGCCAGTCCGGGCACCGCTGTGGAGCCGATATGGTCAACAGCCAGGATGTGGTCCGGCGCGGCGGCCATGATTCGGGACGCCAGCCGCCCGGCCTGCGCTGCCCACTCCGCCTGCGGCGCGGAAAGGACTGCCGCGCCGGCCCTGGCCGCCCTGACACCGCGGCGAAGATTATCCGCAAACGGAACCAGCCGTTCGCTCCAGAGCCGGTCAACCTGCGCCAGTAGCATGTCGACGGAACCGGAGTTGTCCAGGACCGCGTCGGCCGCAGCGAGCCGGTCAGCACGCGCTGCCTGAGCTGCCATGCGTGCGGCTGCTTCCTCGCGGGTCATGCCCCGGTGTTCGAGCATGCGGGCGACCCGGACATCGTCAGGCGCGTCCACAACCAGCACCAGATGGAAATGGGCGGCCTGCCCCGACTCGACCAGCAGCGGGATGTCCTGGACCACGACGGCCCCGGCCGGAGCCTGCGAGATGAGGCGTGCCGCGGCCTCGCGGACCAGCGGGTGGACTATGCCGTTGAGCACGGCCAGCTGGGCGGGACTGCCAAACACCAGGGCGCCCAGACTGGCGCGGTCAAGCCGGCCGCCGGCGTCAAGCATGCCGGGCCCGAACGCCTCGACTACACGGTCGAGTCCCGGAGTACCAGGTTCCACCACCTCCCGGGCCAACGCGTCAGCGTCCACCAGGACAGCACCGAGCCCGGCCAGCCGCGAGGCGACCACTGACTTCCCTGAGGCGATACCGCCCGTCAACCCGATTTTGAGCACTCCCCCAGCCTATCCCCCAACACCTCGACGACCTCGTTAGACTTGGGCGGTGCAAGAGCAAGAGAGCCGGGCAACGTCCTACACCACGCTCGCCCCCGGCCCTGCCTTCCGGCATGAGATCGAGATTAAGCGGTCACGGTTCATTACTGTGCTGCGTCGCGCTGAGAATGAGGAAACTGCGCGTGACCTGGTGGCCGGGCTGCGCCGCGAGTTCCACGACGCGCGGCACCACTGCTCGGCCTTCGTCGTAGGACCGGACCGGGACATCCAGCGGTCCAATGACGACGGCGAACCCTCCGGCACCGCCGGGCTCCCCATGATGGAGGCGATCCTCAAGCGGGAGACCGCCCCCGGGGTGACGGACCTTAGCGACGTAAGCGCCGTCGTCGTGCGCTATTTCGGTGGCATCCTGCTGGGCGCGGGTGGCCTGGTACGCGCCTATTCGGAATCTGTGTCCGCTGCCCTTGAACAGGCACCGCTGGTCCGGCGCCGCCGGCTGCGGATCTGCGCCGCACACGTGCCCCACGCTGCTGCCGGCCGGCTGGAGAATGACCTGCGGGCAGCGGGATTCGTGATGGCAGAAACCAGTTATGGTGCCCGGGAGACGGTCCTGCGCGTGGCGATCCCTGACGACCCGGCGGAGCTCGAGGCTGCCGCGGAGCGCATGCTGCAGTTCACGGCCGGAACAGTGGACCTTATGCCCGGCGGGACAGAGTGGCTCGATGTCCCGCTCCCTTGAGGTCCGCCTGGCTGACGTTGATGAACCCATGCTGGAAACGCTCCTGCACCTGGCCCAGGATGATGCATTGCCGGACGAGGTGACACCGCCCTTGGGCAGCGGGTCCGGCTGGAATCTCGAACGGAGTCAGTGGTTCCGCGCCTACCACCGGGCAGCCGCGGGCGGGCTCAACGGACCGTCGCAGGAGAAGAGCTGGGCGGTCCTGTGCGACGGGACACCGGCCGGTTCGATCCGGTTGAAGAGGACCGCGGACCTGAACACAGCGGAGACGGGTATCTGGCTGGGCCGGAGTTTCCGTGGCCGCGGCGTCGGTACAGCCGCCCTGAAGCTGGTTCTGGCGGAGGCCCGCAGTGCCGGGCTGCTGCAGGTCGTTGCCCGGACCACCGCCGGCAACATCGGCGCGCAGCGGATCCTGGGCGGCGCGGGAGCCCTTCTAACGCACGACGACGACGGCGCCGTGAGTGCCGCCGTCGTACTCCCACACTGACTCGCACTAAACGCACCCAAACGCGCGGTTGAGTGCGTTTGCTGCCAGTCAGATGGCGGGTTAAGCACAGCAGGCCCCCGCCTAAGGCGGGGGCCTGCTGTGTCAGTCCGGGAAACCCCGGACCAGTGGCAATTAGTTGCCGGTCAGCTTCTCACGCAGAGCAGCAAGAGCCTCGTCGGATGCAAGGGTGCCTGCACCGGCGTTGGACTCGGCAGCAGGCTCCGAAGAGTAGCTGGTGGTGCCGGAATCGCTGTCACCGGACGTTGCAGCTGCAGCGTCGTCGGCAGCGTGCTGGGCAACCTGCTTCTTGTGTGCTTCCCACTTGGTCTGGGCGTCAGCGTACTGCTGCTCCCAGGCCGCGCGCTGGTTCTCGTAGCCTTCAAGCCACTCGTTGGACTCCGGATCGAAGCCCTCCGGGTACTTGTAGTTGCCTTCTTCGTCGTACTCGGCGGCCATGCCGTAGAGAGCCGGATCGAATTCGGTGGACTCGGCGTCAACACCCTCGTTAGCCTGCTTGAGGGAGAGGGAGATGCGGCGGCGCTCGAGGTCGATGTCGATGACCTTGACGAACAGCTCGTCACCAACGGAGACAACCTGCTCAGCCAGCTCCACGTGGCGGACTGCCAGCTCGGAGATGTGAACCAGGCCTTCGATGCCGTCTTCGACGCGAACGAACGCACCGAACGGAACCAGCTTGGTGACCTTACCCGGAACAACCTGGCCGAGGGCGTGGGTGCGGGCGAAGGTCTGCCACGGATCTTCCTGCGTAGCCTTGAGCGACAGGGAAACGCGCTCGCGGTCCAGGTCGACCTCGAGAACCTCGACGGTGACTTCCTGGCCAACTTCGACAACCTCGGACGGGTGGTCGATGTGCTTCCAGGACAGCTCGGAAACGTGAACGAGGCCGTCTACGCCGCCCAGGTCCACGAATGCACCGAAGTTGACGATGGAGGAAACGACGCCGGGACGGACCTGGCCCTTTTCCAGCTTGTTGAGGAACGTCGAGCGGACCTCGGACTGGGTCTGCTCGAGCCATGCACGGCGGGACAGCACGACGTTGTTGCGGTTCTTGTCCAGCTCGATGATCTTGGCTTCGATCTGCTGACCGATGTACGGAGCAAGGTCGCGCACACGGCGCATCTCGACGAGGGATGCGGGCAGGAAGCCGCGCAGACCGATGTCGAGGATAAGACCACCCTTGACAACCTCGATGACGGTACCGGTGACAACACCGTCTTCTTCCTTGACCTTCTCGATGTCGCCCCAGGCACGCTCGTACTGAGCGCGCTTCTTGGAGAGGATCAGGCGGCCTTCTTTGTCTTCCTTGGTGAGCACCAGGGCTTCGACCTGATCGCCAACGGAGACGACGTCTCCGGGATCAACATCGTGCTTGATGGACAGCTCGCGGGAGGGGATGACACCTTCGGTCTTGTAACCGATGTCGAGCAGAACTTCATCGCGGTCGACCTTGACGACGGTACCTTCGACGAGGTCTCCGTCGTTGAAGTACTTGATGGTGGCGTCGACTGCTGCGAGGAAGTCCTCAGCGGTACCGATGTCGTTAATCGCGACTACGGGGGTACCGGGCTTCTCGGTGGAGGTGATGGTCATGTAGTAGGGGCTCCGTTGTGGATAGTTAGTCGGTCAGGCAAACCGCCGCACCCGCGTTATGGAACGCAGGCACAGGTTGCGGCAGACCGCATGGATCTGCCGGGTCATCCTGATTCTGTGGATTTTAGAGAACATGCACGTAGTACACGCGCGTTTCAGTCTAGTCGCAGCGGCCAACACGGGTCAAAGCGTGGCGCCCGCGGCGCGTGCCGTTCCAGGTCCGGCTACGCCGCCCGGCCGCGGAACGTCGTCAGAAGTGGGTCAGGCAGTGCGTGGCACGTTCCACCGCGAACATTTGCCGCGCCCTTAGGGCGGCGCCCTGATTGTGCTCGCGGAGCCTTCCCGCCGCCGCCAGCGTCACGGGGCAAACAGCGCCCAGATAGATCGAAGACAGCGCCGAGACATCCAGAGTCAGGTCCGGCTCCTCCGTTTCAACGCGTTCGACGGCGGCCTCACCGCCGCTGACCTCCATGGCGTAGGTTCCTGGCGTGAGGCCCAGGGGGTCAAGGACCTCGAGTACCAGCCGCCCGTCCACCGGGTAGTGCCGCGCTTCCAATGCCGTGACCGCGTCCAGGATCCGGAGCCAGAGCATGTCCCTGCTGTCCGAGGAGTCGATGCACCGGGGATCGGCCAGTGCCCACGTGAGCGGGTCATCCAGCGGCGCCTCCTCCCACGTGATGCGTTCCACGAGGTCGATGGCCGCGAGGAACTGCCAGAGCTCCAGATACGCCTCATTAGTTGCCGCCAGGAAATCCACCACCTGCACGGTGTGCGGCTCAGTGTCCCACCCCAGGAATTTGTAGGACACGTACCCGTCAACGTCGCCGTCAGGGCTGTAGTGCAGGGCCACCTTGACCGCGGGGTCTTCCTTGCCGTCGCGGCCCAGGGAACCCGAGGCCAGCTGCCGGTACCATTCCTGGCGGCCGATGGATCCCGGCGTGAGACGGTGCACGCGGTCAAAAACGTCCGGCGCGAGGTCCAGGAGGATCTTGGGCTCGGCGATGTCCACGCTGCCGACAGCCTGGTGGTTGAGGATGAACCGGGCGGTGGTGTCCACCTTCACAGTGCGTTCGAAGCTGGCCACGCCGTAGCCGAAGCGCCCGTAAATGGATCCTTCGGACGCCGTCAGGGCTGCCATTGCCAGTCCGTCACGCTTGGCCATGGCCAGATCCTCGGACATCATCCGGCGCAAGAGTCCGCGGCGCCGGTGTGGGGTCCGCACCGTCACGGCGGTGACAAGCTGGGTTTCCAGCATGCGCCCGAAGCCGATGTTGAGGGTTTTCCGGAGGGTGCCGAACGTGGCAACCGGCACGTCGGCCGGCAGGGATCCGGGTGCGACTCCGCGCGTTTGGTACGCGCCGGTGAGGATCCGGCGGTCTGCCCGGTAGGTTTCCAGGGACGCGGCGACATGGTCCGGCGTTCGCGTCGATTCGTGGAAGCCGAAGGCGACTGCCTTCACCCACGTTGCTGCTTCGCGGTAGCCGGGTTCGCCTTTGGCTGCCGCGTCGAAGCGCCGGACTTCATAGTCATCACTCAGTTCAGCCACACCGCCGAGCCTAACCAATGAATCCGGCGCCTGGCCAGCAACAACACGCCAAACGCTCCCCCGCCGCCGGGGCCCCGCCGGCTAGTGGCCGGCGTCGTACCAGCTGGGACCGACGCCGATCTGGACATCCAGCGGAACGCTGAGGTCCGCCGCGGACCCCATCTGTTCGGTGACGAGCTTCTCCACCGCTTCCCGCTCGCCCTTGGCCACTTCCAGCACCAGTTCGTCGTGGACCTGCAGGAGCATCCGCGATTTGAGGCCCCGCGCGGCCAGCTCAGCGTGGACGCCCAGCATGGCGCGCTTGATGATGTCCGCGGCTGATCCCTGGATGGGCGAGTTGAGCGCGATGCGTTCGGCGTTCTCTCGCAGCTGCCGGTCCGTGCTGGTGAGGTCCGGGAGGTACCGGCGGCGGCCTTCGATGGTGGCCGTGTAGCCATCGATGCGGGCCTGGTCCACCACGCCGCGGAGGTAGTCGCGGACGGCTCCGAAGCGGTCGAAGTAGTCCTTCATGAGGGTCCGGGCCTCGTCCACGGAGATTTCCAGCTGCTTGGACAGGCCAAACGAGGTCAGACCGTAGGCGAGGCCGTAGGACATGGCCTTGACCTTGGAGCGCATGGCGCTTGTGACGTCCTCGGTGGGTACGTGGAAGATGTTCGAGCCTACAAAACGGTGGAGGTCCTCGCCGTCCTTGTAGGCCTGGATGAGGCCGGCGTCCCCGGACAGGTGGGCCATGATGCGCATCTCGATCTGCGAGTAGTCCGCAGACAGCAGACAGTCATAGCCTTCGCTGACTACGAAGATGCCGCGGACGCGCCGGCCTTCCTCACTGCGGATGGGGATGTTCTGCAGGTTGGGGTTGTTCGAGGAGATCCGGCCCGTGGCCGCCACGTTCTGGGCGTACGTGGTGTGGATCCGGCCGTCGTCGGTGACGGATTTCTTGAGTGATTCCAGCATCTGGCGCAGCTTGGAGGATTCGCGGTGCGCCATGAGCTGGACCAGGAATTCGTGCCCGGTCTTTTCCAGCAGGTTCTTCAGCGACGCGGCATCGGTGGTGTAGCCGGACTTGATCTTCTTGGTCTTCGGCAGCTGGAGTTCCTCGAAGAGAACAGTCTGCAGCTGTTTGGGCGAGCCAAGGTTGACCTCGTGGCCGATGGCGGCGAAGGCCAGCTCCTGGGCGTTGTCGATGACCTTGGACAGATCCGCGAGCTGTTCGTCCATCCGCGCCATGTCGATGGCGATTCCGGCGGTTTCCATGTCGGCCAGCACACGGCTGACGGGCAGCTCCAGCGTGGTGAGCAGGTCGCTTGCCTTGCGTTCGGTCAGTTCGGATTCGAAGTGCCGGCTAAGGGCCTGGACCACTGCCGCCACCTGCACCAGGGCGCCGGCGGCTGCGGCGTCGTCGCCGTCGAACGCCAGCTCCAGCTGGCCGGCCTTGGACGTTTCGGCCGAAATGCTGATGTTGAGGTGGTGCTGTGCCAGTTCGGCCAGCTCATAGGTTCGGCGGTCGGGCTGGATCAGGTATCCGGAAATGGACGTGTCATCCACTACGCCTTCCAGACCCAGGCCACGGCTGGAGAGGGCTTTCAGGGCCGCCTTGTAGCCGTGCATGACCTTCGGAGCTGCCTCGTTCCGCAACCACTCCGAGAGGACGTTCTCAGCGGCTGCGTCCTGCGCGGCGAGGCCGATGTACACGGCAGCGCCGTCACGGACGATGGCCAGCGCGGCGGCGTCCTCACCGATGCGCCCGGGCACAAGGTCGACGGCGACCGCTGAGCGTTCCCCGCTGCCGGCAGCAAGGAAAGAACTGAGTTCCGCTGCATTGGCGGGGGTCACGAACCCGGGTGTGTCGATGCTTTCGCGCTCAGCCGGTTCCAGCTCCTCGCTGCCGTAGAGGGCGAAGAGCCGGGCACGGATGGTCTTGAATTCAAGTTCGTCGAACAGCTGCTCCAGGGCGGCCTCATCCGGCCGCGGTTCGGCCAGGTCATCCAGGGTGACCGGCAGTTCCAGGTCAGTGTGGAGCCGGTTCAGGCGGCGGTTGCGCTTCACGTCCTCGACATTCTCGCGGAGCGCATCGCCCACCTTCCCGCCGATTGCATCGATGTGCTCAAGGACGCCCTCCAGCCCGCCGTAAAGGTTGATCCACTTCGCCGCGGTCTTAGGGCCGACCCCGGGAATGCCTGGAAGGTTGTCAGCGGACTCGCCCACCAGGGCGGCAAGATCCGAGTATTGCGGGGGCGTGACAAAGTACTTCTCCTTGATGGCCTCCGCATCCAGCCGGGGAATGTCGCTGACGCCCTTCCGCGGGTACAGCACAAACACGTTGTCCGTGATGAGCTGGAACGCATCACGGTCGCCGGTGACCAGGAGGACCTCGTAGCCCGCCTTCTCCCCCAGCACGGAGAGCGTTGCCAGGATGTCGTCAGCTTCATAGCCCGGCAGTTTGATGGTCTTGATGCCCCAGGCCTGCATGACCTTGTCGATGAGATCGATCTGGCCGCTCATCTCACGGGGAGTTTCGTTGCGGCCCCCCTTGTAGTCGCTGTACTCGGCCTTGCGGTGGGTGGTCTCATCCGAAACATCGAAGGCCACCGCGATGTGGGTGGGCTTCTGTTCCTTGATCAGGTTGATCAGCATCGACGTAAAGCCATGGATCGCGTTGGTGTGCTGGCCGTTGGCCGTGGAGAACTTGTCCGCAGGGAGGGCGAAGAAGGCCCGGAACGCCATCGAATGCCCGTCCAGCACCAGTAGGCGCGGCTGGTCGGTAATGGGGATGACGGGTGCTTCAGTAGCGGAAACCCGGCCCCCGGCCGACGGCGGGACGGTGATGTCCTGCAGGGCGGCATCTGCGTCGGTTGCAGCAGTAACAGAGGGGAAGGGGGCCGGTTTGGTAGTTTCACTCACAGGTGCCAGCCTAGTTCCCATGATGGACAATTTCACGCCCGGACCGTTCACTGAGGAATTACTCACAGCGGGTGTCCCGGAGCACCTCCATGACTGGCTCGGCGCGCTGGGCATTGGCGCCCTGGTGGTGAAGATGGGGATCCACTTCCTGGAGATGAGCCCCGAACGGACGGTGGCCACCATGCCGGTGGAAGGCAATACGCAGGTGGCAGGCATCCTGCACGGCGGCGCCCATGTGGTTCTTGCCGAAACGCTGGGATCTTTCGCCGCCGGAATGCACGCCGGGCCCGGCAGGCATGCGCTGGGCATCGAAGTCAGTGCCACGCATCACCGCGCCATCGCAGCAGGAACCGTAACGGGGACCTGCACGGCAATCCACCTGGGCAGGACGCTGACCACGCATGAAATCGTGATGACCGACGACGCGGGCCGCCGCCTCTCCACGGCCCGCATCACCAACATGCTGCGGGATAACGCGGCGTCAGCGGACTGAGGTGTCCGCCGCGCCGAAGTTGTAGCGGAGCTCCACGATGCCCCGGCCCATGGTGCGGGACGCCGTCAACTCAAGCGGCGGCGTCGGGCCTTCCAGCGGCAGCAGCCGTTTGCCGTCACCCAGGACCACCGGGATCACCGAAAGAATGAGTTCGTCCAGGTGGCCGGCCGCGGCAAACTGCGCGGCCAGGTTGCCGCCTCCCACCACCCATACGTTCCTGGTGCCGGCGTCGGCCTCGAAGTCAGGGATGAATTCGTGCACCGGTCCACGGACAAATGTCACGTCTGAACCGGGCGGCGCCGCATACTCGTGGTGCGTGAAGATGTAGCAGGGCGTGGCGGGGTACGGCCAGCTGCCGGGTTCGTGCTCCATCAGCCAGGCGAACGTTTCGCCGCCCATCACAATGCAGCCCACGCCGTCCATAAAGGACTCGTAGCTCTCCTTGCCGCCCTCGAAACCGTCAAACTCAAGCAGCCAGGCGAGATCATCCTTGGCTGTGGCGATGAAGCCGTCGAGGGAGGCCGCAACAAAATACTGGATCCTGGACATGGACCCAGCGTAGCCGTGCCGATGATGACTTGCTAAGGGTACTTAGGCGCTGAAGTACGGGATGATCAGGTACAGCCCGAACAGCACTGCAACGCCGCAGAGGCCAAAGCAGATGTAGGCAAAGGTACGCTTCGCGCGCGGTGAGGCCTGCCGAGCGTCACCGGCGATGGCAGTGAGCCGGACGCCGAGCGAGTACAGGACAACCACTGTCACGGCCGCCACCAGCGTGGCGCCTCCTACGGTCAGGAGTTCCAACCACTTCATCGCTGCGTATCTTTCTGTTCATCGGCCATTTCAGGGGCTGCGGCCTCGGCCTCGGCCTTTGCCCTGGCGCGTGCGCGGGCGAGGGCTTTTTTCTTGGCGAAGCGGACTGTCTGTCCGGCTTCCTCGACCTCGACGGCGTTGTGGTGGCCCACGTGGGACTTGCGGGAATAGAAGAACATAAACAGGACCGCTGCCGTGCCGGCAACGGCGGCAATCGCCACGCCCACTACGCCCGTCTTCACAAGGAGCGCCGTCAGGGCGCCCACAATCCCGGCGGCGGGAAGGGTGAACAGCCAGCCCAAAGCGATTTTCCCCACCATGTTCCAGCGCACCGTGGTGCCCCTGCGGCCCATGCCTGACCCGATGACGGAGCCGGAGGCCACCTGCGTGGTGGAGAGGGCGAAGCCCAGGTGCGAGGAGGCGAGGATGGCCGACGCCGTGCTCGTCTCCGCGGCGAAGCCCTGAGCAGGCTTGACCTCGGTAAGGCCCGATCCCATGGTCCTGATGATGCGCCAGCCGCCGGCGTACGTGCCCACGGCGATGGCCACGGCACACGCTGCAATGACCCAGAACTGCGGGCCGGAGCCGGGGGTCTGGGTGCCCGCGGAGATCAGTACCAGGGTGATGATGCCCATGGTCTTCTGGGCGTCATTCGTGCCGTGCGCCAATGCCACCAGGCTGGAGGTGAAGATCTGGCCGGTGCGGAAACCGCCGCGCTTCTGGGTGAGTTTACTGCCGGTCTCGGGGTCGTGCCGGGCTGTCAGCGCATAGGCGAGCCTGGTGCAGATGTAGGCCACGATCCCGGCGATGAGCGGGGCAAAGATGGCCGGCAGGATGACCTTCTGAAGCAGGGTCTCCAGGTTCACGGAGTGGAAGCCGATGCCGGCAATGGCCGCACCGATCAACCCGCCGAACAATGCATGGGACGAACTTGACGGCAGGCCTTTCAGCCATGTGATCATGTTCCACAGGATGGCGCCCATCAGGCCGGCGAAGATGATGTCCGGAGTGATCAGGACGCCGTCGGACCCTTCCTTGATAATGCCGCCGGAAACCGTTTTGGCCACTTCCGTTGACAGGAAGGCACCTACCAGGTTCAGGATTGCGGCGAGCGTCACAGCCGTCTTCGGTTTAATGGCACCGGTTGCGATGGGCGTGGCCATCGCGTTGGCGGTGTCATGGAAGCCGTTTGTGAAGTCGAAAAAAAGTGCCAGTGCGATGACCAGCGCCACCATAAAGGTGATATCCACCTGTTGCCCAATCTGCAGAGTCGACGTTCAGCAGTTCCGTTACCCCCGCCTGCCCTGCACAGCATAATTCACCCGAAGTTCATGGGAAATGACCTGCGCCGTTAACTCAGACCGGCTTGAAACCTTATCGATCGTACGCGGCCCGGGCATGAGGTCAAAACGTTGGGTTCGCGGCAAAAGCGCTGACGGCGTCCAGCTCGGCCGCCGAGATTCCGCGACGCGGATCGGGCGAGATCACCAGGATACGTGCCCCCAAGAAGGCTGCCCATGCCTGTGCCTCCGGTTCATAGCGCAGCTGGTCATCAATCCAGACGATCCCGTCCGGACCGCTGGAGGCCACGTCCTCCTGGAGTGCAGTGAGCTTCCACCAGGCCTCTCCCGTGCCGTTCCCCTCAGCCATCAGGCAAGGCCAGCCGCGGCCGTCCAGGCCGATGGCGGGGCAAAGGTAGCGGGGGGCCATGTCTTCCCAGCTGGTCAGCCACACGCAGCGCAGCCCGGGCAGCCGGGTAAGGCTGTTCAGGCCGTCAACGAGTTCCGCCGCGTAGGCCACTTCGAGCATGCCGGCATTCGCGAGGCTCCAGCCGGAACCCCACGGCGTCCGGCCGGTCGCCCCGAAAGGGCAGACGACGCCGTCGACGTCCAGGTAGAGGGTGATGTTCCGCACCGGGCTGACCGGCGCCGGCGCGCTGTCGCGTGTCATACCCGCGGACCGGGACGGATTCTTAAACCACGAAGGGGCTGCACGCATCAATGGTTTCACTGCGTGCAGCCCCTACTCAAGGGACATCCTGTGGCTGCCCGGGCTGCCCGGCAGGGGCGGCCGGGCCTTCCGTCAGCTCAGGACGACTCAGACGGCGAGCGACTCTGCCCGGACAGCTTCCCGGCGTTCCGGAGTGCCCGGCTGATCCTGGCCGTAGATCCAGTCGTTGTACTGGAAGTCGCCGTCCTTGCGGCTCTTGAACAGCAGGTTCCGCAGCGTGCGGGCAAGTCCCGAGACGTGCCAGGATTCGCCCCAGACCCGGGCCGTGCGCTGGACGCGGGCGGTACGGCCTGCACGGATGGAGTTGAACTCCCTGATGGCGCCATCCCAGGCGTCGGGCTTGATGCCCTCGGCTGTGAAGACGGTGCCGTTGCTGACATCCTGCAGCACGGCGGCATCTTCAAGAGCCTGGCAGGCGCCCTGGGCCAGGTACTGCAGCATGGGGTGTGCAGCGTCACCCATGAGCACCATGCGGCCGGCAACCCAGTTTTCGATCGGGTCGCGGTCATACATGGGCCAGCGGATGCCCGTGGCCAGGTTCTTCAGTGCTTGCTGGACAGCCGGGACGCAGTCTTTGTAGGCGGCCTCGAGCTCGTCGACGCCGCCGTACTGCTCCTCGCCCCGTTCGAAGGAGGGCGACTTGAATACGGCAACGGTGTTCAGCAGCTCACCCTTGCGCAGCGGGTACTGCACGAGGTGGCAGTCCGGTCCGAGGTAGACAATGACGTCTTCGAGGTCGGCCTTGGGCGTGTTCTCCGTGATGGGCACCGTTCCGCGGTAGGCGACGTAGGCCGAGGAAACCGGCTCATCACTGGCCACGAGGGGCCGCAGGGTGGACTTGAGTCCGTCGGCGCCGATGACGACGTCGGCCTCATAGTCAACGCCGGCGGCGGTGTGGGCCACGCCCCGGCCGTTGACGGTCTCGACGCTTTCGACCATGACATCGTTGACGAGCCTGACGCCTGCCGCTTCACAGCCTTCGAGCAGGACGCGGTGGAGGTCGCTGCGGTGGATCACAACGTAGGGTGCGCCGTAGCGCTCCGCGAATTCCCCGCCGAGCGTCTGGCGGGTGAGCTCCTCGCCGGTGACGGCGTCGCGGAAGACCAGGTGCTTGGGCTGGACACCGATTTCCAGGGCTTTTTCCAGCAGGCCCCAGCGTGCCAGGACGCGGGAAGCGTTGGGCGCCATCTGTAGGCCCGCACCTACTTCGCCGAATTCCGGAGCGCGTTCCACCAACGTGACGTTCGCGCCGTTCTCGCGCAGTGCGAGGGCGCCGGCCAGCCCGGCCATCCCCCCTCCGATGACGAGGACATCGGTGGATGTGGCGTGCTCAGACATTGTTTGCTCCTTCAGAGATAGCGACTTTGGACTTGAGTTTGAGGCCAACGGCGGCCAGCAGGACCGCAGCGATGGCGGCCGCACCGGCGAAGGCGAGGAAGTTGGAGTTGACGCCGAGCCCGGCGGCGAGCAGCAGGCCGCCAATCTGCGGTGCGGCGACGGCACCGATGCGGCCCGTCCCGAGTGCCCAGCCGAGCGCCGTTCCCCGGAGGTGTCCCGGATAGTGGCTCGCGACGGCGGCAATGATGAGGCACTGCGTGCCGTGGGTACCCACCCCGGCGAGGACCAGCATGAAGTAGACGACGCCGACCGGCGGCCCGGTGACCAGCACGACCAATGCACCGGCGGCGACGGCGGCGGCGGCAATGGCCGTGGGCACCGGCCCAAAGCGGGTCCCGGCCCATGCCGTGATGACCGATCCGGCCACCGCACCCAGGTTCAGGGCCAGGGCGAAGGTCAGGGCAGAGCCCAGGTTGTAACCGGCGAGCTGCATGAGGTTCGGCAGCCAGGTGCCCAGGCCGTACCAGGCGAACAGCGTGGCAATGGTAGCTACCGCAAACAGCAGGCTGACGCCCAGGTATGGGGCCCGCAGCAGCGAGGAGAAGCCGGCGGGCTCCTCGCCCGTGTTTCCCTTGCGGGCAGCCTTCTCCGCTGCACTGACCGGTACCAGCGTCTCGGGCAGGTATTTCAGGCCGAGGGGCACCACGATCAGCAACGCGAGGACAGCAACCAGGAACATGGATTCCCACCCGAATGCGGGGATGAGCTGGATTCCGACGAGGGCTGCGATGGATCCGCCGATCGGCACACCGGACATCATGAGGGTAGCGATGATTGACCGCCATTTGGCCGGGACCAGCTCTGCGACGAGCGCATTGGCAGAGGGAACCAGGCCGCCAAGCCCGATGCCGGCGAGGAGTCGCAGGGCACCGAAAACGGCTGCGTTGGGGGCGAACGCACAGAGCACGGTGAAGATTGAGAAGACGACGGCGCAGCCGAGGATGGTACGCCTTCGGCCCCAGGAGTCGGCCATCCGGCCGGCGAAGATCGCGCCGATCATCATGCCGACGAAAGCCATGGACCCGATGGTTCCGGCAGTGGCCTTGGTCAGGCCCCAGCCGGTTTCGGAGATCAGCGAGGACTGGACGGTGCCGTACACGATGAGGTCGTAGCCATCAAAGACCACCAGGAGCCAGCAGACGAGGACGGCAGCAGCCGAACGTTTGGAGAACTTCGTGACGGGACCGTCCAGGGTACTCGGACCGGCGGTCCCCGGTGAGGACCGTTGCGGCACTGCAGCGGGAGGTGTGTGATTCATCCCACTACTGTCATGGCAGCCGAAGATGAACCACAATACAATTCTGATGTGCAGAATAATTCCAGCTCACGGCCGGCAGCAGGCAGCCCTTTGAAGTCCGCCCGGAAACCGGTGCAGAAGCGGCCCACCTACTCCATCGAGGCAGTGGACAACGCCCTGCTGCTGCTGCAACTCCTCCGCGACGGCGGCACTCTCCGCCTCAAGGATGCCGCGCAGGAGCTCGGTGTGGCGCCGTCCACCGCCCACCGCCTGTTGGCCATGCTGGTCTACCGGGGTTTTGCCATCCAGGATGAGACCCGGCGATACGTTCCGGGTCCCGCCATGGGCGTCGGACCGGCGGGCCTGACCTGGACCAGGCTGCTCCGTTCACTGGCCCAGCCGCACATGGAGCTGCTTTCCGCCCGGCTCAACGAGACCGTGAACCTGATGGTGCGGGTGGGAACCAAAGTGCGCTTCCTTGCAACGGTGGAGGGCAATAATGTGTTGCGGATCGGCGACCGGCAAGGGACGGTCATGCCGGCCGACAAAACGTCCGGCGGGAAAGTGATGCTCGCCGAACTCGAACCCCCCATGATCGAACAGCTCTTCCGCAGCAGTAACGCCGAAATCGGCGGAGACACGATCCCGGACGCCGAGTACCCCGCATTTCTGCGGGAGCTTGAATCCATCCGCAGCAACGGGTTCGCCGCGAATTTCGAAGGGACCGAAGAGGGTGTGAGTGCGCTGGGGATGGCGCTGCACAACCGGCACGGGCACGTCGTTGGTGCGCTGAGTGTTGCCACTCCCGCAACACGTTTCCGTAAGGTGTTTGATGCCGGGCTGGTCCCCGCGCTGCGGGAAACCTGCCGGCAGTTGGAGATCGACATTGCCGCCAACCCGGCTGATTCCGACTAATGGAAAGCCACCCCCAAGGATGTAATTCTGGCTGGCAGAATATGTTGGGGGTCACAACGCGGCATCCGTAGAGTCTGACTACGCCGAAATACCGTTTTGAACTTGAAGGAGGCCGACGTGTCCATCAGCGCCGAGAACACGACCCATGAATCTGTGGCCGCCAGCCACGCCTTACCGGAGCCGACGCCGGAAGAGGCGGCGCAGCTGGAGCAGCTGTATGCGGACTTCGAGACCGAGAACCTGATTCCGTTGTGGACCGAGATCGGGGACCTGATGCCGATGGTTCCCACGCCGAAGGCCGTGCCGCACGTGTGGCGCTGGAGCGACCTGTACCCGCTCGCTGCCCGTGCCGGTGACCTGGTGCCCGTGGGCCGTGGCGGGGAACGCCGCGCCATCGCGTTGGCGAACCCGGGCCTTGCCGGGACCCCCTACGCCACCCCGACGCTGTGGGCCGCGATCCAGTACCTGGGAGGCCGCGAGACAGCTCCGGAGCACCGCCACTCCCAGAACGCGTTCCGCTTTGTGGTCGAAGGCGAAGGCGTCTGGACCGTGGTGAACGGGGATCCGGTGCGGATGTCCCGCGGTGACTTCCTGCTGACCCCGGGCTGGAACTTCCACGGCCACCACAACGACACCGATGAGCCCATGGCCTGGATCGACGGGCTCGACATCCCGTTTGTGCACTACGCCGACGCCGGCTTCTTCGAATTCGGCACCGAACGCGTCACCGACGAAGCCACCCCTGACATCTCCCGCTCAGAACGGCTCTGGGCCCACCCGGGCCTGCGCCCGCTCTCGGGCCTGGATGACACCACCAACTCCCCCATCGCCGCGTACCGGTGGAAGTACACCGACGCCGCCCTGGCCGAACAGCTCCTGCTCGAGGACGAGGGCCACCCGGCCACCGTGTCCCAGGGCCACGCAGCGGTCCGGTACTCGAACCCGACGACCGGCGGGGACGTGATGCCCACTATCCGCGCCGAGTTCCACCGCCTCCGCGCCGGGGCCTTCACCGAGCCGTTGCGTGAAGTCGGCTCCAGTGTCTGGCAGGTCTTCGAAGGCACCGGTACCGTGGTCCTGAACGGCGAGGCCAGGACCCTGGCCAAGGGCGACCTGTTCGTGGTCCCCTCCTGGCAGGAATGGTCCCTGCAGGCCGACGCTGGTACGCAAACCGAATTCGATTTGTTCCGCTTCAGCGACGCCCCCATCTTTGAACGGCTGAACTTTAACCGCACCTACACCGAAGGACGCAAGAACGCATGAAACTCCTGACACTCCGCACTGAAAACGGCAGCAAGGCTGTCCGCCAGGACGGCGACACCCTGACCGAGATCGACGGGTTCACCGACGTCGGAGCGCTCCTGAAGGACGCCGCGTGGGAGTCCATCGCGGCCGCAGCCAACGGCGCGACCCACCCGCTCGAGGGCGCCGACCTGGACGCCGTCGTCCCCGCGCCGGGCAAGATCATCTGCGTGGGCCACAACTACCGCAACCACATCAAGGAAATGGGCCGGGAAGTCCCCGAGTACCCCACCCTGTTCGCCAAGTACGCCGAGTCCCTCATCGGCCCCAACGATGACCTGGCCCTCCCCCAGGAATCCGACACCGTGGACTGGGAGTCCGAACTCGCCGTCGTCATCGGCAAGAAGGGCCGCCGGATTTCCGAAGCCGACGCCAAGGACCACATCGCCGGCTACGCGGTCCTGAACGACGTGTCGATGCGCGACTACCAGTTCCGCACCATCCAGTGGCTGCAGGGCAAGACCTGGGAAAAGTCCACCCCGTTCGGACCGGCCCTGGTCACGAAGGACGAGTTCAGCGGCGGCCTCATGATCACCGCCGTGGACGGTGACGTCCAGCAGTCCACCCCCACCAACGATGTGGTCTTCACGCCGGAATTCCTGGTCTCCTACATCTCCACCATCATCACCCTGAACCCGGGTGACGTCATCGCCACCGGCACTCCCGGCGGTGTGGGCCACGCCCAGGACCCCAAGCGCTACCTGCAGGAAGGCCAGCTCCTGGTCACCACCATCGAGGGCCTGGGCCAGCTGAACAACCGCGTGGTCAAGGAAGCCTGATGGTAGCCCGCCAGGACCGGACGACGGACCCGGAGCTGCTCGAAGCGCTGCTCCAGGCCCGCCGCGGGACCGCGTTCTTCGCCCGCAAGCTCAACGAGCTCACCGACGACGAACTCGACGGCCCCTCGCTGCTGGCCGGCTGGAACCGCCGGCACGTAACGGCGCACATCGGTTACAACGCCCGCGCCATCGCGCGGCTCATCGAATGGGCAGGTACAGGAGTGGAAACACCCATGTATGCGTCCACCGATGTGCGGGACAAAGAAATCAGCTTCGGGGCAACCCTGTCCCCGATCGCGCTGCGGAACCTCTTTGACCACTCCGCCGTGCACCTGAACGTCGAATGGCGGGACCTGCCCGAACAGGCCTGGTACAACAAGGTCCGCACCATCCAGGGCCGCGAAGTCCCCGCTACCGAAACAGTGTGGATGCGCAGCCGCGAGGTCTGGACCCACGCCGTGGACCTGGACAACGGAGCCACGTTCGCCGACATCCCGGAGCCGGTCCTCAACGGTCTCCTGCGGGACATCACCGGCGCCTGGAAAACCCGCGGCACCGACACCGGACTGGCCATTAGGGTCCCGGGCTCGGACCAGACACTCGGGGACTCCGGCGCACAGAACCCGACGGTCATCACCGGGTCCCTGCCCGGCGTCGTCCGGTGGGCCACCGGCCGCGGCACCCACGGCGTCACAGCCACCCGCAACGGAGCACCGCTGGCCGAAACCCCGGCAGCCCCCAAGTGGATCTGAGCAGATAACGCCGGGTCACCGCACCATCAGCGGGGCCACCCATAGAAATCGAAAAACGGAACAGCGGCGGGTCATCCCGCCGCTGTTCCGTTTTTGCTGCCTCTAGGACGCGGGAGCAGCTTCGCCGGCACCATTGACGTTGACCAGCCAGGATGTCCCGAACCGGTCCGTGCACATGCCGAAGACATCGCCCCACGGCGCCGGCTCCAGCGGAACAGTCACGGTGCCGCCGTCGCCGGAGAGCTTGTCCCAGTAGCCCCGCAATTCGGCTTCGTCATCGCCGCTGAGCGAGATCGAAATGGTGCTCCCGGGCGAGTAGTCCATGGAGTTCGGGGTGTCGGCGCCCATCAGGACCAGGCCGCCAGGCGCGGTGACCATGCCGTGCATGATCTTGTCCGCTTCGGCAGGATCCTCGCTGGCATGGAATTCCCCGAAAGTGCTCAGTGTCAGGTCACCGCCGAAGACGGAGTGGTAAAAAGTCATGGCCTCCCGGGCATTGTCACGGAAGCCAAGGTACGGATTGAGGGTCGTTGGCATGGCCGGATACTCCTAGTTTGCTGACGGACTCGGACAGGAACAGTCACCATCCTGCCGCACTTCAGGCCCGGTTCATAGGGTGCGTATGCCCCGGTTTGCCCGCAGCGTCAGGGCATAAACCGGTACCCTACGCCAGGTTCGGTGAGCAGGTGGCGGGGGTTGCCTGGGTGGTCCTCCAGTTTCCGCCGGAGCTGGGCCATGTACACCCGAAGGTAGTTGGCTTCGGTCTGGTAGGCGGGTCCCCAGACGTCCAGGAGCAGCTGCTGCTGTGTCACCAGCCGGGCAGGGTTCCGGACCAGCAGTTCCAGGATGTTCCACTCCGTCGGCGTCAGGCGGACAACTTCCCCTCCCCTGGTGACACGCCGCCGGGCGAGGTCCACGGTGAAGGACGACGCGGCCACGGTGGGGGCGGACTCGGGCTCCGGCACACGGCGGAGGAGGGCCCGCAGCCGGGCCAGGAGTTCGTCCAGTCCGAACGGCTTGGTGATGTAGTCATCCGCGCCGGCGTCAAGGGCGTCCACCTTGTCCGACGAGCCATGGCGTGCGGACAGCACCAGCACCGGGAGGCTGCTCCATCGGCGGAGTTCACGCAGGACGTCCGCCCCGTCGCGGTCCGGCAGGCCGAGGTCCAGGATCATCACGTCCGGCGGACGGCGGGATGCGGCACTCAGGCACGTGCCGCCGTCGGACGCTGTGTCCACGTCGTAGCCGTGGGCCTGGAGCGTGATCCGGAGGGCCTTCAGGAGGTGGGGGTCATCATCCACCACCAGGACCCGTGTCCGGCCGCTGCCCGGAGTGTCAGCCGCACTCACATGACCTCCTGCCGCGGGCCTGCGGCGTGGCGCGCGCCCCGGGAACCGGTGGACAGTGCCAGCCTCACCACCATGGTCAGACCGCCGGCGGGAGTTTCCTCGGCGGTCAGGGTGCCGCCCATGGCTTTGACGAAACCGTCGGCCACTGCCAGGCCCAGCCCCACGCCGGTGGCCTGGGGCCTGTCGTGCAGCCGCTGGAACGGCTGGAACATCGCCAGCACTTTCCGGGCGGGCACACCGGAGCCGTGGTCGATGATCCGCAGCTCACCGGAAGGGTAGCCGTCCAGGGTGGCCGCGCCCACGCCGTCGGACGCTCCGGTGATGGTGATCCCGGTGCCGGGGGCATACTTGACGGCGTTTTCGACAATGTTGGCGATGACCCGCTCCAGCAGGACGGGATCTGCTTCCACGGCGGGCATGTTGGCCGGCAGGTCCAGCCTGACGGAACCGACCGGGAGCCCGCGGAGGGCCGGGTCCACAACATCGCCCCACCGCACGGGCCCAAGCAGGGGACGCACCGAATCGGCGGTGATCCGGGACATGTCCAGCAGGTTCCCCACCAGCTGGTCCAGGCGGTCCGTGCACTCATCGATGGTTTCCAGCAGCTCCCGCTCCTCCTCAGCGGTGTAGGTCACTGTCCGCTGGAGCAGGCCGCCGGCCGCGAGCTTGATCCCGGCCAGGGGCGTCCTCAGGTCGTGGGAGACGGCCCGCAGGATGGCCGTGCGCATGGTGTTCCCTTCGGCCAGCCGCAGGATCTCCCGGCGGCTCACGGCCAGCTGGCGGCGCTCCAGCTGGGCCTTGACGTGGACCGCGAACGCACCGAGCAGCCTGCTTTCCGTAGCCGGAGCCTCCCGCCCGAACAGCACGAGGCGGGTGTCATGGTCCACCACCTCTGCCGTGCCGGCCGCGCCGGGCGACCACGCGGTGGTTTGCCCGGCGCCCGCCACCATCCGCCAGAACCGGCCGTCACCGTCCGCAGCGGGGGCAGCGGGGGCAGCTGAAGTGCCCGACGCCGGGGCGTCACCGTCCGCCTGGCCGTCCCGGCTGCTGAAAACACCGGCACCCGTGGCACCAAAGACGTCCAGCGCCGCCGCGAGGATGCCTTCCAGCGTGTCCTCGGAACGGGAGGCACCCAGGGCAAGCTCCCCCAGGGTGGTGGCCTCGGCCTGGGCTCGGGCGGCTTCCTTGGACCGGCGGGCCGACCTGTCCACCACTCCGGCAACCGCCACGGAGACGCCAACAAAAATGAGCAGCGACAGGAGGTCCTGCGGGTCGTGGATGGCTAAGTCACCCAGCGGCGGCGTGGAGAAATAGTTCACCAACACGCTGCTCCACAATGCGCCCACCACCGCAGGCCAGAGTCCGCCCAGCAGGGCCACCCCTACGGCGCCCGCAAGCTGGATCAGGACAGCGGTGGCAACGCTGTGGTCGAAGGCGGCAAGAAGCACTTGAAGCAGGACAGGAAGGGCGGCGGCGAGCCCGAAGCCAACGCCCACCCTGGCCCGGCCAAGGTCCGGCCGCCTGCGTTGCGGATGCCGCCCGGATTCGGGCCGCGGAACCACGTGAACGTCAATGTCCCCGGCGCCGCGGACCACGCGCGCCTCCACGGTTCCGCCGGTGAACAGCCCGGAGACGAGTCCGGCCAGGGGCCGGCGGCGGGGCTGCCCCACCACGATGTGCGTGGCACCTGACTTGCGGGCGTAGTCGAGGAGGGCCAGGGCGGGATCCTGCGACGACACCGTGTGGTAGGTCCCGCCCAGTTCGAGGATCAGCCGCCGCCGGGCTTCGAGGTCCTGCGGTGACTCGTCCGGAGTGCCTTCAGGGGTGCGGATGTGGACGGCCGCCAGCTCACCGCCGTCGAACCCTTCCAGGATGCGGGCGGCGCGGCGGATGAGCAGCTCTGCATCGTCGCTGCCATTGAGGCCAATGACTATCCGTTCCCGTGCCATGCGGCCATTCTCCCACCATGATCAGGCACTCCCGGCCGGCGCGAAGTGTTTCCGGTCATACCGGCGTTAAGGATGCGTCAAGATTCGCCGGACTCCGGCTGATTGACTCGTGGCCGGTACTAGATTCGGCTGTGCCCGCGGTGCTGTGCGGCGGGCTGAAAGGCTTCCATGACCACCATGAGCAGACCCCCGGCCGATCCCTCGGCCCTCCGCCCGACGCGGAAGGCCGCCCTCACCGGCTGGCTGTTGTTCGGACTGGAGGACGCGAAAGGCACCCATCAGGGTCCCGGCGGCGCCGCTCCCGCCGGGGAGAGGAAGCACCACTGGTGGCAGGTGATGTGCCTGACGGGCGTGGACTACTTCTCCACGCTTGGTTACCAGCCCGCCATCGCGGCACTCGCCGCAGGCGCCATCTCACCCCTGGCCACGCTGGTCCTGGTGGCGGTGACCCTGCTGGGCGCCCTTCCCGTCTATCGCCGGGTGGCCGGCGAGAGCCCCCGCGGGGAAGGATCCATCGCCATGCTGGAACGGCTGCTCCCCCGGTGGCGGGGCAAAATCCTGGTCCTGGTGCTGCTGGGTTTCGCCGCCACGGACTTCATGATCACCATGACGCTGTCCGCCGCCGATGCCACAGCCCACCTGATCGAGAACCCGTTCGCGCCTGACTCCCTGCACGGCCAGGAGGTGGCTGTGACACTTGTGCTGCTGGCGCTGCTGGCCGCGGTTTTCCTGCGCGGGTTCAAGGAGGCAATCGGTGTGGCCGTGGTGCTGGTCATCGTGTTCCTGGGACTGAACGTGGTGGTCATCGGCGTCTCGCTCGCGGAAGCGGCCTCCCATCCTGTCGCGGTCGGTGACTGGTGGCAGACCCTGAACACCTCCCACGGGAATCCGATGATGGCGGTGGCCATTGCTCTTCTGGTCTTTCCCAAGCTGGCACTGGGACTTTCCGGTTTTGAAACCGGCGTGGCCGTGATGCCGCAGGTCCGCGGCGGCGAGGGCGATACGGAGGACAATCCGGCGGGCCGGATCCAGGGCACACGGCGGATGCTGACCACCGCTGCGGTGATCATGAGTTCGTTCCTTGTCACGAGCAGTTTTGCCACGGTGGTCCTGATTCCCGCGGATGAGTTCCTGCCGGGCGGCGGGGCGAACGGCCGCGCCCTGGCGTTCCTCGCCCATGACTACCTGGGAGCCGGCTTCGGCACACTGTATGACCTGAGCACCATCGCCATCCTGTGGTTCGCGGGGGCCTCCGCGATGGCGGGACTGCTGAACCTCGTCCCGCGGTACCTGCCGCGCTACGGCATGGCACCGGAGTGGGCCAAGGCAGTCCGGCCCCTCGTGCTGGTGTTCACGCTCATCGGATTCCTGGTCACCTGGCTGTTTGAGGCCGACGTCGATGCGCAGGGCGGCGCGTACGCCACCGGCGTCCTGGTGCTGATGACCTCGGCGGCAGTGGCCGTGACGCTCTCGGCCCGCCGCCTGCAACAGAAAAAGCGGACGTTCGGCTTCGGCGTGATCGCCGTGCTGTTTGTCTACACCACGGTCACCAACATCATCGAGCGTCCCGAGGGGATCCGGATCGCGGGCTACTTCATCCTGGGCATCATCTGCATCTCCCTGCTCTCGAGGGTGCTCCGGTCCTTCGAGCTGCATGCGACCCACGTGCGGCTTGATACGCAGGCCCTGGAGTTCCTGGCGGACAACCTGACCGGGCCTATTGGCATCATCGCCCATGAACCGCTGCGCCAGTCAGCGGAGGCGTACCGGCAGAAGCTGGCATCCGCCACCGAGGCGAGCCACTTCCCGGCAGACTGCCGGACGATGTTCCTGGAGGTCGTTGTGGATGATTCCTCGGACTTCGAGACCGCGCTGGAAGTCCGGGGCGTGATGCGGCACGGGTTTGCCGTGCTGGAAGTGCACGGCCCGGTGGTGCCCAACACCATCGCCTCGGTCCTCCTGCATATCCGGGACGTCACCGGGCTGATGCCGCATGTGTACTTCCGGTGGACTGAAGGCAACCCGGCGGTCAACCTCTTGAAGTTCCTGGTCCTGGGTGAGGGCGAGATCGCTCCCGTGACGCGCGAGATCCTGCGCGAAGCTGAACCGGACGTCACGAAGCGGCCGTGGGTGCATGTGGGGTGAATTCAGCGGCCCCGGGCGCGTGGGGCCCGCGTCGGGCGCTTAGGGCACGCGATTCCAAGACTCGCCCTGGCCGGCCCGTTGCCAGGCCTGCCGCGGGCCCTCGCACTCGCGGACACCATCGGTGAGCCAGATCGTGCAGTCAGGGTCCCAGCCGGCGATGACCGTTGCCGTGCCGGTATCCACCTGCAGGGCACGCCCCGCTCCCCTGAGGTAGCCGAGGACCGTCAGGTGCACGGCGTCCCACTCGGTAGCTGCCTGTTCCCAGTCCGGGATGACCCACCGTCCGTCGCGGCCGGTGGTGTTGAACCAGTCATGCCGCCTGGACGCCGTGACCTCCAACGGGAAGCGGCGGCACAGCTCCGTCCAGTCCTCCGGGGTACGGATCTCCAGCGTCCGGCCCGTGCCGCGGACGGGAATCGCCGTGGCCTCCAGCCAGCCGAGCGAATCCTCCACCAGGCCCAACCCGGCCGGGAGGTGTCCGACACTGCGAAGGAGGCCCCGCGGGAACGACCACCACCACCCCGATACCGGGGCGTGCGGATCAATCGGCCGGTCAAGTGCGGCCCGGGCCTCTTCAGCGCGTTCGTTGCGGCCCCAGCTGCTCAGTGCCTGACGCAGGTTCCCGGGCAGCGGCGCCGGATCGTCGGCCGGGCGCCAGTCGATGGCCCACTGCTCCACGGCGCGGCCCTCGTCCCACCACTGCACGCCAGGTGCGCGGAGTACCTGGTCAGCGAGGGGCAGGAGGGCTGCCCGGACAGCAGGCAGTGCTGCCAGGACGTCTTCGCCGTCGGGCGGCTGCCAGTACCTCGCCGTATCCACAGACCGCTCCAGTGCCAGCTGGATCGTTGTGCCGCTCAGGCTCGTGGAGTCCAGGGCAGTGAGCGCTGCGGCCAGCTGGTCTTCTGACGTCCCGGAGCCGGAGGCTGCGGCTTCATCAGCGACACCGTTTTCCCCGGAAACCATGGTCAGCAGCACCCGGGACGTCCCCCGCCCGCTATCGAGCTCATAGCCCAACCAGAACACCGCCGTCCTGATGTCCTGGTTCAGTTCCATCGCCAGTTCAAGGCATAGCCGTCGGCCCCGCGGTCCTTCCAGAAGCACTTCCCCCTGCAGCGTCATGGGCCCATCCTCGCACCTCCAGGTGCACTATTCGGTGCCTCAACGACGTAGGCTCGGGGGCATGGCCCGATATTTTGATGTTCATCCCCAGGATCCCCAGCCCCGTGCGATCACGCAGGCCGTGAAGATGGTGCTCGACGGCGGACTTATCGCCTACCCCACCGATTCCTGTTACGCGCTGGGAGCCCAGCTGGGCAACAAGGACGCACTGGACCGGATCCGTTCCATCCGGAAGCTCGATGACAAACACCACTTCACGCTGGTCTGCAAGGACTTCGCCCAGTTGGGCCAGTTCGTGCTCATCGGCAACGATGTGTTCCGCAGCATCAAGGCTGTCACGCCCGGGGCGTATACGTTCATCCTGCCGGCCACCAAGGAAGTTCCGCGCCGGCTGCTGCATCCCAAAAAGAAAACGGTCGGCGTGCGCATCCCGGACAACCGGGTGGTGCAGGCCTTGCTGGCAGAGCTCGGCGAGCCGATCCTCTCCAGCACGCTGCTGCTCCCCGACGAGGAGGATCCGCTGACGCAGGGCTGGGAGATCAAGGAGCGGCTGGACCATGAAGTGGACGCTGTGATTGACGCCGGCGACTGCGGCTCCGAACCCACCACGGTGGTGGATTTCTCCAGCGGTGTGGCCGAAGTGGTTCGGCGCGGCGCCGGGGACCCGTCCCGCTTCGAATAGGCCCTGGTCCGGCTTGGCCCTGGCCGGCTGATCCTTAGTCCGGCTTGCGGGCCCGGCTGGGCTGCACACGGGGAGGCTCGCCCGGCATCTTCGGGTAGTCGGGCGGGAAGGGCATCTCACCCAGCCCGGATTTCGCGTCCCGGTCCCACCATTCCAGCAAGGTGTTGATGGTGCCGGGATTGGCGTTCATGCCGGCCCAGGGATCCCCCACGGTCTTCAGCCGGTCCGGGACGGTGAGGATGGTGAAGTCCTTCGGGTTGATACTTTCCAGCTCCTCCCACGTGACGGGGCAGGAGACGGGTGCGTGGGCGAGGGCGCGCGGGCTGTAGGCGCCGGCGATGGTCCGGTCGCGGTTGGCCTGGTTGAAATCGAGAAACACCTTTTCGCCGCGTTCCTCTTTCCACCATGAGGTAGTGACCTTGTCCGGCATCCGCCGTTCCAGCTCCCGGCACGCGGCGATCACCGCATGCCGGACGTCCAGGAATTCGTGCGTCGGCCGGATGGGAGCGTACACGTGGAGCCCGCGGTTTCCCGAGGTCTTGATGAAGCTTTCCAGCCCCGCCTCCGCTAGCACCTCCTTCAGCGCCAGCGCCGCCGGAACGGCGTCATCGAAGTCCGTCCCCGGCTGCGGATCCAGGTCAATGCGCAGCTGGTCCGGGTTGTCGGTGTTCCCGGTACGCGAGGGCCACGGATGGAACACCACAGTGTTCATCTGCACGGCCCACACGGCGGCGGCCGGCTCGTCCAGGACCAGCATGGGGTGCGAGCGTGCACTCGGGAACACCACCTTCACGGACCGGACGAACTCCGGGGCTCCCCGGGGCGGGTTTTTCGAAAAGAACTGTTCGCCGTCGATGTTGTCCGAGTACCGCTGCAGGGCCACGGGCCTGTCCCCGTTGGCGGCAAGGAAGGCCTCTCCCACGTCCACTGTGTAGCGGGCCAGGTCCAGCTTGGTCAGCCCAAGCTCCGGCCACAGCACCCTGCCGGGGCTCGATATGCGCATCTCGCGATCGCCGTTTGGTCCCGGGACAGTGATGGTGGTCTGTTCGCTCGCCATGGGGACAACGTACACCGTCAACGGATTCGCCGCAGGGCGTCACGGCCGCGCGGAAGGGGTCAGGCGTCCACTTTGCTCCGGCGCTCCCGGACCTTACGCACCACGAACGCCACCACCAGGATTACCACGGCGGCGATGACGACCTTCTGGAAAATCCCGGCGTACTGCTCAACAACGTGCCAGTTCTCGCCGAGGAAGAAGCCGGCCATGATCAGCACCGAGTTCCAGATGAAGCTCCCCGCGAACGTCAGTCCGAGGAACCGCCACACGGGCATTTTCTCAATCCCTGCGGGAATCGAGACGAGGCTTCGGAACAGCGGCACCAGGCGGCCGAAAAAGACTGCCTTGCTGCCGTGGCGGGCGAACCACGCTTCCACCTTGTCGACGTCGTCAACGTTCACCAGCGGGATCCTGCGGACCAGGGCCCGGGTCCGTTCCCGCCCCAGCCAGCCGCCCAGGGCATAGAGGATGTAGGCGCCCAGGACCGAGCCGGCCGTGGTCCACATGATGGCGTCCAGCAGGCTGAAGCTGCCGCGGCTGGCCGTGAAGCCGGCCAGCGGAAGGATCACTTCGCTCGGAAGCGGCGGGAACAGGTTCTCCAGGGCGACAATCAGGCCCGCACCGGGGGCGCCCACTACTTCCATAACCCCCACCACCCACTCCGAGATGCCGTTGAGCTCGTCGGCTGTTGACGGGGCGGGAGCTGTGGACAAGGGGGCGGCCAGGGCTGTGGCTGCAGTCATGGGGGTTCCTCCGGGAGTGGGCGAACCCCCATTCTTGGCGACGCACCTGACTGTCTGCTGGGAACCTGCTGTGCCGCACACATCGGTGTCCGGCATGATGGACCGATGACTGCTTCAGAGTCCGCCCTGACCATCAACGTCGGCGATTCCCGTGTGTCGGCCCTGTACGCCCGCCCGGAGCGCCCCTTCGCCACGGTGGTGCTGGCGCACGGGGCGGGTGCGGGCATGCAGCACCCGTTTATGGGCGGCTTCACCCGCGGTCTGAACGACGACGGCGTTGCCACCTTGCGCTTCAACTTCCCCTACCGCGAGGCGGGCAGGAAGTTCCCGGACCGACCGCCGGCGGCCATCGCCACCTGGCGGGCTGTGATGGACGAGGCAGTCCGCCAGGCGGAGGAACATGCTGACAACGGGCCCATCTGGGCCGCAGGCAAATCGTTCGGCGGACGGATGGCATCCATGGCCGTTGCCGAGGGAATGGATGCAGCCGGGCTGGTGTACCTCGGGTACCCGCTGCATCCACCGGGCAAGCCCGAAAAGCTCCGCGACGAACACCTTTACGGCCTCACGCTGCCCATGCTCTTCCTGCAGGGTTCCCGCGACACGTTCGCAACACGGGAGTTGCTTGAAGGTGTGGTGTCCCGGATCGGCCCGTCGGCAGTGCTGCAGTGGATCGAGGGCGGGGACCACTCTTTCTCGGTGGCGGGCAGGAAGCGCGACGCCGCGGAGATCGGCGCAGACCTGGCGCCGCTGGTCGCGGAGTTCATCCGGACCCGCAGCTGAGCCTGGAACCCCCAATTACTCCAGGCACGCCCCTGCGCCGGCTAAGCGGCGTCTTCGTGCCACCAGCCTTCCCAGGCGGTGGAGCTCAGCCGGCCCGTGGGGAATTCGGTCTCGCTGTTTCCGCGGCTGTCGTCACGCCGGCCGCCATCAAACAAGAGGTTCAGGCTACTCAAAAGCAACATTGGTACGTCCCTTCGTATTGTGTCTTGACCACGTTGTCCAAGTAGGAACGAGCCTAACGGCGGGATGTTTCAGGGGGTCGACGCTACGTTTCGGCCACGTATCGGACATCTCACGCGGGTACTCCACGGCCAGGCGGCAGAAACCAGGCGGCAACCGCCGGCGTTACATCCTGGCTTTGGTCCGGGCCGTTGCCTGCGCCGTCCAGGGGTCCTCCGGCCAGGGGTGCCGGGGATAGCGGCCCCGCATCTCGGCCCTGACCTGTGCGTAGGGCCCGGACCAGAACGACGCCAGGTCATCGGTCACCGCCAGCGGCCGCCTGGCCGGGGAGAGGAGATGGAACAGGACCGGTACCCTGCCGTCCACCAGCCGCGGCGTCTCGGCCCAGCCAAAGCATTCCTGCAGCTTGACCGCCACAACCGGACGGCCGGCGTCGTCCGCCCTATGCTCCGTCCCCGTATTCTCGGCGACGTCGGGGTAGTCGATCCGGACCGTCGATCCGCTCGGAACCTTAAGCGCCTCCGGGACCAGCTCGGCCAGGCGGACCGCCTCCGGCCAGGGCAGCAACCGCCGCAGGGGGTCGGTGAGGTCAATGGAGTTCGTGGACGCGCCGCCGGCCAGCTTTTCAAGCTCCGGCCTGAGCCAGGCGTCGAGGTCTGCCAGCAGGGCGTGCTCGGAAACGTCCGGCCACGGCGCGCCGAGTTCGCGGTGCAGCAGGGCGAGCCGGCGGCGCAGGGCATCCGCCGCCGTCGACCAGCCAATGATTCCCAGACCCTCCGCCGAGAGTGCGCGGGCCACCGCCGCGCGTCCATCGGCGGGTGACGGCCGGACAGGGGTTGAGGACAGGCTGATGGCGCCCAGCCGTCGTTCCCGGCGCGCCATGACCCGGCCCTGGCTGAAGGTCGCGTCGACAGTGTCGGTGAGCAACTGCCCGGCGGCCGCCTGCGCCAGATCAGCAGTCAGTGGAGCCGCGGAGCGGATCACGGCGCCGGTACCGGCAGCATCCCTGCCCGCTGCCCGCGACACCTCCGCAACCGCCAGCCATTCGTATCCCGATAAAGAGCTGCCCGCCGGCAGGCCCGCACGGGTTCCGGAAGACAGCAGGTACCGCGCCTGGCCCTCCCCCGGCACGCGCCAGGCAATCCGGTCCGGGAATGCCATCGCGACGACGACACCCAGCGCCTCCGCGGCACTCACGGGCGCCGTGACGGCAGAACGCCCGACGGCGCCGCTTTCCTTCCGCACGATGCTTTCCAGCCGCCGGACGTCTTCCGCCCAGCGCCGGGAGGCGGGTTCCTTACCGGCTCGCAGGGTTGCGAGGAGGGCTGTGAGGTCGGCGCCCGGGGCACGCTGGTCGCCGGCGACGAGTGCAACGGCTTCGGCCGCCTTGTGGTGGCCCACTGCCGCGGCGCCGTCCAGGAGCGCCCGGGCCAGCCGGGGATCGGCCGGGACCCGGGCCAGGGTCCTGCCCAGACCCGTGGCCTGCCCGCCTTCGTCCACCGCACCGAGCTCCCTCAGCACCTCGATGGCCTCTGCCATAGCGGCGGCCGGTGGCGTATCCGGCAGCGCCAGCCCCCGTCCGCCGGGTGAGCCCCAGCAGGCCAGGGTCAAGGCGGCGCCGGTCAGATCGGCGACGGCAATCTCCGGGGTGACGTGCGCGGGAGCGGCGCCGTAGCTTCGCTGGTCGTAGCATCGCACCACCCGTCCCGGCCCCTGCCGCGCGGCGCGGCCGGCGCGCTGTTCTGCCGAGGCCCGGGAGCAGGAGACTGTTACCAGCCCGGACATGCCGCGGTTCGCGTCGCGGCGCGGTTCACGGGTCAGTCCGGAATCGATGACCAGCCGCACGCCCGGCACCGTCAGGGATGACTCCGCCAAGTCCGTGGAGACGATAATGCGGGCCGGGCCACCCGGGCGGCGCCCGGATACGGCACGGTCCTGCTCGGCCGGGCCCACCTGTCCGTGGAGCTCCAGCACCTCGGTTCCGCCGGCCACCCGCCCGCGGAGCCGGCCCGCCACATAGGACACCTCCCAGGCGCCCGGCACAAACACCAGGGCATCGGTGCCCGCGTCGATGGCCACCGCAGCCGCGTGGGCCTCCGCCGCCGTATCCGCCACATGGTCCAGGAATCCGCGCGCCACGCCCCGGCCATCAAGCCGGGGCGCCGCCGCCGGTGTCCAGTGAACCTCAAGCGGGTACAGCGCTGAGGGACAGTCGACGACGGGGGCCGGGCCGCCGTCGTCGTCCGCTGTTCCCTCCGCTGTCGTTCCCCCGGCTCCGGCTCTCCCGATCAGGGCGGCGAAGCGGGGTGCGTCCAGCGTGGCGGACATGGCCACCAGGGTGAGGTCGCCGCGGAGCTGGCGGACTTCATTCAGCATGCCCAGCAGCAGGTCGGTCTCGAGGCCGCGCTCGTGCACCTCGTCCAGGATGACGGCGCCGGTGCTCTCCAGCCCTGGATTGTCCAGCAGCCGGCGCAGCAGGATGCCGGGTGTGACGAACTCCACCAGGGTGCCGGGCCCGGCCTGGCGCTCGCCGCGGACCGTATAGCCGACGCGGTCCCCCACCGGGCTGCCGTCGAGGGCGGCCAGGCGCCGCGCAGCGGCACGTGCTGCGACCCGCCGGGGCTGGGTCACCACCACGCGCAACGCCCCGGGTGTGGGGGCGAGGTTGGCGAGCAGCGGCGGGACAAGGGTGGTTTTGCCTGTCCCGGGCGGGGCCTGCACCACTGCAGTCCCCGCCGCGCCGCCGGCCCGCAGCGCCGCAGCCAGTTCAGGCAGCGATGCACCGAACGCCAGACCGGTGCCGATGGTGGCCAGGTCAAAGGCACCCGGTACGGCGATGTCCGCCCGGCCGGCGCGGGGGTTGCTCGGTGAAGTCACACGACCATTGTCGCCTCAATCCGGCCCGGGCCGTCAGCTGGCTCAGTCAGCGCAGGTACGCGCAGGTGTGCGCCAATGCGTCAGACTGGAGGTCAATCCATCACGAAAGCGGGACCCCCTTGATACAGCTCCAGCAGGACTCCGAAGGCTTCGTCCGCATGAACAGGCACTTTCCGGCCAGCACACCCGTGACCGTCATCTTCAACGATGGATCCCAGGAAGTCTTCGCCGGCCGCAGGCTCAACGAGATCTACGACCAGGCCCTGGCGGAGTACCGGGCGCAGAACCGGTTGGATGCCAAAGGCTTCTCGCGTGGCCCGAAGAAAAAGGTGCAGACCGCCATTGACTTCGTTGCTGTCCGTCCCGGGATGGGGCAATAACGCCGTCCCGGGACGGGAGCTGCATCAGCGATCCGGCCAGACCACAAGCGCAGAACCTCCACCCCGCCTGACCGGTTCGGCGGCGGCGGTCATGCGCCCGTGCCGGCCGAACTCGATGGCCGTGGCCGCGCCGATCTCCGCCGCAGAGCTGAACGCGTCACCGGCAGGCACCAGCTTGTGCCCGTACGGTGCCAGCTGGCTGCCGTAAGCCGTAATGAACTCCGGCTCTGCCGTGACATTGGCCGTGTTCCGTTGCGCTGCCCGGGGAGCCGCCAGCGCCTCGGAAACGCTCATGCCCAGGTCCACGCGGTTGAGGATTGTCTGCAGGACCGTCGTGATGATGGTGGATCCGCCCGGGGATCCCAGCGCCAGGAACGGCTTGTCGTCCTTGAGGATGATGGTGGGTGACATCGAGGAGCGCGGACGTTTGCCGGCCTCCACCCTGTTCGGGTCTTCCGGATTGGCGGAGTCGTAGGAGAAGTCCGTGAGCTCGTTGTTGAGCAGGAACCCGCGGCCCGGAACCACAATGCCGGACCCGCCGGTCTGCTCGATGGTCAGCGTGTACTCCACCACGTTGCCCCACTGGTCGGCGACTGTCAGGTTGGTGGTGGAGATGTTTTCGGTGTCCGTCCCGTCGGCTGCCGCTGCCGGCGCAACCGGGCAGACGCCGTCGTAATCTGACACGTCTCCTGCCGCGACAGGTTTCACGGCCGCCGTAGCCGGATCAATCCCGCAGGACCGTTCCTTGCCGAAAAGCGGGTCCGTGAGGTCCCCGGTGGGGACGTCAACGAATGCGGGGTCGCCAACGTACTTGCCGCGGTCGGCAAAGGCGAGGGCACTCGCCTCAAGGTAGTGGTGCAGGGCGCCGGGATTCGTCCCGTCAGCCTGGCGCATTTCTTGGAGGTTGAATGTCTCCAGGATGTTCAGCGCTTCGCCCACCGTGGTGCCGCCGCTGCTGGAGGGCGCCATGCCGTAGACGTCGTAGCCGCGGTATTCAACGTGCGTAGGCTCCTGGTCAATCGTCCGGTAGCCGGCGAGGTCCTCCGTGGTGAGGTATCCGGGGAAGGCCGGGATGCTGGTGGGCGGATTCGTCTCAGGCGGCACCCAGGCGGGGTCCTTCGGCGGCGACTGAACCGTATCGGCCATGTCCTCGGCCAGCTGGCCGCCGTAGAAGGCTCCGGTGCCCTTCCTGGCGATGAGGCGGTAGGTTTCGGCGAGGTCCGGGTTACGGAACACGCTTCCGACCGCGGGAGCGTCGCCGCCCGGCAGGAAGAGGTCCCTTGTGGAGGTGTAGGCCGAGAACCTGGCCTTGTTGTCGAGGGTCTGCTGGCGGAAGGTGTCGTCCACCACGAAGCCCTCCTCTGCCACCTCGATGGCCGGTTCGAGGACGTCCTCAAGGTCCCGGTGGCCCCACCGTTCCAGTGCCCGCTCCCAGGTGGCGAGCGTACCGGGGACACCTACGGACACTCCGCTGGAGACCAGCTCGGCAAAGGGGTACGGTTTCCCGGTTGCCGCGTTGATGAACGCGTCCGGGGGCATGCCGGCCGGTGCAGTTTCGCGGCCGTCGATGGTCTCCACGTCACCGGTCCTGGCATCGTAGAACACGAAGTAGCCGCCACCGCCAATCCCGGCACTGTACGCCTCGGTCACGCCCAGGGTTGCTGCTGCGGCGACGGCGGCGTCTGCTGCGTTGCCGCCTTCGCGCAGGACCTCGAGAGCCGCTGCCGAAGCGTCCAGGTCCACGGTGCTCACAGCTCCGCCGTACCCGGTTGCCGTAGCCTCTTTTTTGTCCTCCCGCTGGTCCGCGAAAGCGGGACCCCCGACGGCGCCTGCCGTGACACTCAAAGCCAGAACTGCCGTAACAGCAGCCACCTGTCGCCGCAAAGTAGGCATGATGCTCCCTTGTCAGAGTTTTGCGAAGTGTGTGGTTTGCGTCACGTTACTCCCGCGCATTCCGACTCTCAACCCTTGATTACTTGCCCCCGCACCGCTTCACAACGGTGTTTCCGTGGCAGCAGTCCTGGTGTCGGCCGGCGAGCGCCTGCGGCGGCTTGCCAGCAGGAACGGCACCGCGAACAGCTCGATCACGCCGCTGAACGCCAGCGACAGCGGGTAGCCGTAGACGTCCGCCGTCCGGCCCATCAGCGGCTGCACCACGATGCCGCCGCTGGATCCCATCAGGGAATCGAAGCTGAGCACCGTGGCCCGCTGTTTCGAGGAAATCATGTCGTTGAGGTAGGCCTGCCGCACCGGAGTGGCTGCCGCCGTCACGAGCGCCCAGAGGGTGAGCAGGAGCAGGGCCACCCAGAAGAGACGCGTGAAGCCCAGCGCCACCAGGATCAGCCCGCCGAGGCCGCTGGTCACCACCAGGACCGTTGTCCTCTTACGGACCAGGCGCCGGAGCGTGGGTGCCAGCCACCCGCCCACCACCTGGGCTCCGGCCACAATGGCCGCCGCGAGGCCGGCAACGGAGTAGGCCCGCGGATCCCCGAAAAGTTCGAGCAGGAAGGGCTGGAGCGCGTAGAACACGTAGATCCCCACACCTGCGCTGAAGGGCGCCGCCAGCATGATGTACCGGACGGGCGGGTTCTTGAGTCCGCTGTCGATGGACGCGGTCAGCACTGCCCTGGTCGCCTGCAGTGGATGTGAGGAGCGCTCCGGGGTAAAGCCGACATCATGCATCAGCAGAAAGGCCACACCGAACATCGCCAGCAGCACGCCAACGCGCAGCAGGAACGGCACGCCGAGGTCGGTGATCTGGGCGATCACGCCGCCGGCCGCCGAGCCCGCCAGCATGGCCACGCCGGAGACCATCTGGCCCTTCCCCAGGACCGTCTCCAGCTCACCCTCGTAGGCGGAGAAGTGCAGGGCGTCAACGAGCCAGGCCTCCACAGCCCCTGAGAAGAACGTAAAGCCCAGGCCCAGCAGGACGGACACCACCGCCCACGCCCAGAACGGCGCGGACAGCTGCCAGAGGAGGTAGTAGAGGTACGTCGATGCCGCCAGGGTCACCGTGCCCAGCAGGAACGACGCCCGGCGGCCCCAGCCATCGGCGATGACACCGGTGGGCACTTCGAACAGCACCATGCCGGCCGTGAAAAACGCGTTGGCCGCGAAGGCTTCGAGGTTGCTGAGCCCGGCGTCCAGCAGGAAGAGCGTATTGATGCCCCAGATGAACGAGGCCGCGAGCGTGTTGCCCAGCGTCAGGGTGAGGTAGATACGCTGGATCTTGCGCGCGGCGGCATTCATGGTCCGGCACTCAGGTGCTGGGCACCGGCTCGTGCCGCAGGTAGCGGCGGCGGAACCGCCCCGTGCCGGCCGTCAGGGCCCGCAGCTCGACGGCGTAGCGCAGCAGTTCCTGGTCCGGCACCTCGGCGCTGATTTCGGTCAGCTCGCCGTCGGCGGTGGCGGTTCCGGTCAGCCGGCCGCGGCGGCCGGACAAGTCACTCATCACGGCGCCCACATGCTCGTCCGAGACGGTGATGCTGACCGTGGACACGGGCTCAAGCAGCTTGATCCGGCCCGCAGCGGCAGCCTCCCGGAGTGCCAGGGCACCGGCTGCCTGGAACGCGGCGTCGGACGAGTCCACGCTGTGGGCCTTTCCGCCCACCAGCGTCACGCGCAGGTCAACCACGGGGAAGCCTGCCGCCAGGCCTTTCTGCATCTGGGTCCTGACCCCCTTTTCCACGGAGGAGATAAATGTTCCCGGAATCACGCCGCCCACGGTCTTGTCGATGAATTCGAATCCGCCGCCGCGTGCGAGCGGTTCCACATTGATATCGCACACCGCGTACTGCCCGTGGCCGCCTGATTGCTTGACGTGCCGGCCGTGGCCGGTGGCCGGGCCGGCAAAGGTTTCCCGCAGCGGCGTCACCACGTCCTGGGTGTGCAGTTTCACGCCCTGCTCCCGCAGCCTGTCCAGCACCACATCAGCATGGGCCTCGCCCATGCACCAGAGGATCAGCTGGTGCGTTTCGGCGTTCCGCTCCACCCGGAGGGTGGGATCTCCCGCAGCAACCTTGGCCAGGCTTCGGGACAGGGCATCCTCGTCGCTGCGTGAGTCCGCCTCGACAGCCACCGGCATCAGCGGCTCGGGCATCTCCCAGGTGGAGAGCAGCAGCGGCTGTTCCCTGGACGAGATGGTGTCCCCGGTCTCGGCGCTTCCCAGTTTGGCGAGCGCACAGATGTCGCCGGCGACGCACTGCGCCACCGGCCGGAGGTTGGCGCCCAGCGGGGAATACAGGTGCGTGACCCGCTCGTCCGTGTCATGGTCCTGGTGGCCGCGGTCCGCCAGCCCGTGGCCGGCAACATGCACGGGAGTGTCCTCACGCAGCGTGCCCGAGAAGACCCGCACCAGGCAGACCCGGCCCAGGAACGGATCAACGGTCGTGCGGACCACCTCTGCCGCCAGCGGCCCCGCAGGGTCACAGGCAAGTTCTGCGGCCGGGGCGCCGGACAGGTCTGTTACTTCCGGCAGTCCGTGCTCCAGCGGGGAGGGGAACGCCCTGGTCAGGACTTCCATCAGCTCGGCAGCGCCCAGGCCGGTCACGGCCGAGGTGGGCAGGACCGGAAAAAACGAGCCGCGGGCGACGGCGGTTTCCAGGTCCGTGACCAGGACGTCCGTATCGATGTCCTCGCCGCCGAGGTAGCGGTCCATCAGGGTCTCGTCCTCGCTTTCGGCGATGATCCCTTCAATCAGCTGGCCCCGTGCCGCTTCCGAGCCGGACAGCTCGCCCGGGTCTGCGTCCCGCGGCGGCGCGCCGGCCTCCCCTTCTGAATAGTCGGAGACCGTCCCCTGCAGCAACCCGAGCAGTCCCGTGATCTCGCCGGCGCTGCGGACCGGGACGTAGAGGGGCACCACCGACTCGCCGAACGCCTGCTGGCAGGCGGCCAGGACGCCGTCGTAATCCGCCCTGGGGTGGTCAACGCGGGTGATGGCCACGGCACGCGGCATCCCCACCCGCTCGCATTCTCCCCACAGCCCGGTGGTGGTGGCATCGATGCCGTCCACGGCCGAGACAACAAAGAGGGCCGCGTCCGCCGCCCGCAGCCCTGCCCGCAATTCGCCGATGAAGTCCGGATAGCCGGGCGTGTCCAGCACGTTCACCTTGATGCCATTGATGAGCAGCGGCACCACGGCCAGCCCCACCGAGCGCTGCTGCCGGACGGCGGCCGGGTCCGAGTCGCTGACGGTGGTTCCATCCGCAATGGAACCCTTGCGGGAAATCATGCCGTGGGCGGCGAGCAGTGCCTCGATCAGCAGGGTCTTCCCCGCCCCCGAATGCCCGATGAGCGCCACATTGCGCACCTGGTCCGGGCTGTCTGCCGCAAAACCGGCGGCGGCGTCTCCCCGCCGCGACTCGGGTCCGCTCCGTCCCGGTATCCGTGCTGCGTCCTTCGCGCCTTTCACTGACATGGGAACCTCCTGGCGTCGTGCCGTGCACCGGGCTGAATCGTGTCCTTCGATTCGACACCCTGGCGGACTGAACAGCAAGAGTGTTCCTGTGCCTGCGGTTCCGCACCGGAGGATAATGGCAGCGGAGACACCTGCCTGAGGAGGTCAGCATGCCCGTGCCGCCCCGTATTACGGTGGAGGTTCCTGTCCTCCGGGTCGGGCACGGTCCGGCTGACTTCGAGGCGCTGGGCAGCCTGGTGCAGTCCTTGCGCCGGCCGCAGGGCCTGCACCTGACCCTGCTTCATGTGGGCATCCTGGCAGACTTCGCCCGGGACATCGAGGACTGGACCAAGGGCTCAACCCCTGCCGGCAACGCCGTCACAGGCACGGCACGGTGGCTGCGGTCACTGCCGGAACTGGCGGGCTTCGCCGGAACCTCGGACCGGGTGATCGTGCTGGGCGGCGGCAGCATCGCCGGGCTGGAAGTGACCGTGCCGCAGCACGTTAGGGACTATCAGGTTTCCCTGGTGCAGGGACTGCATGACCTGTTGGACCGGCTCCTTGTGGACAACGTTGACGACTTCATCCTCAGCTCGCCGGCCCTTGGCTTCCGGTACCCCCACTGGGTGCCGCACGTGGCCGTGGGCCGGCCGCCGGGCCACGGGCGCGGGCCGTGGAGCATCCCGCCGATGGACGTGGAGTGCGGGCCGTCACGGATCCGGAACGGGCGGTTCCTGCCGGCCGCGGACTGACGGACAGCGCCCCTGTCCTGCCTGAATTAGGTCACATGATTGGGTCTTTTTGATCCGGCACGACGGCGTTACCGTGGGCAGAGGAGCCGCCCGTCCGGGGCGGCCTGAACACGGAGGATTTTGTATGACAACGCACGTCGCTGACTGCAGTGTTACCAACTGTTCCTTCAACGATCATTCCAACTGCAACGCCGCCGCCATCACGGTGGGCGGGGCTGAAGACCATGCGTCCTGCGCCACCTTCATCGACACCGGCATGCATGGCGGACTGCCCAAGGTCCTGGCCGACGTCGGAGCGTGCCAGCGCGCGGAATGTGTCCACAACGACCACCTCATGTGTAAGGCACCGGAAGTCCATGTGGGCCCGGGCCCCGATAACGCGGACTGCCTCACCTACTCCCACACGTAAAGACCATCACGCAAGGCAAGCGAACGACGCCGGGAGTGTCCCGCCGTCGTTTGCTTGCGTTAAAGCGCTGTTCGGGTCTGTTCCGGCGGCCGCCATCCGTCACTCACGCAGGTCGAGCGCGGCGAGCAGCCGGGCTACCGAGCCGCCCAGGTTCCATTCGGCGGCGAGCCGTTCCAGTTCGGCCCGGGATTCTCCCACCACCGGGTGCAGCTGCGCGCCGGCTTCCTCGAGCGTCGGCAACGCCAGGTCACGAACCACGTTGACTACCACGGGTGCAACCTTGAGGTAGTCGCTCGCTGCGGCGAGCTTGGCCCGCACGGACGCTGACAGGCGACTGCCGGGATCCGATGCTGCTTCGAGCAGTCCGTCGAGGGTGCCGTATTCGCCGAGCAGCGCCGCTGCCGTCTTCTCGCCGATCCCGGCGACCCCGGGCAGCCCGTCCGAGGCGTCGCCGCGAAGGGTCGCATAATCCGCATACTGCTGCGGCAACACGCGGTACTTTTCGACCACAGCGGCGTCGGTCAGGACTTCGAGGTTCCGCATGCCGCGCGCGGTGTAAATGACCCGTGCCTGGCGGTCGTCGTCGACCAACTGAAAGAGGTCCCGGTCACCGGTCACCACATCCACCGGAAGGTCAGCCTGGCTGGCGTAGGTACCCACAACGTCGTCGGCCTCATGGTCGGCAGCCCCCACCACCGCGATGCCCGCGAGCTCCAGGACCCGGCGGATCATGGGAAGCTGCGCCTCGAGGGCGTCCGGCACCACTTCCACGTCCGGGGCATCAGCCACCACCTCCGCCACCCGATGCGTCTTGTAGGTGGGGATGAGGTCCACCCGCCACTGCGGACGCCAGTCGTCGTCCCAGCAAGCAACCAAATGCGTGGCCCCGTAGTCGGTGGCGAGCCGCGCAATCATATCCAGCAGGCCGCGGACCGCGTTCACCGGCGTGCCGTCAGCGCGCGTGAGGGTGTCCGGCAGGCCGTAGAACGCGCGAAAGTACAGGGACGCGGTGTCAAGCAGCATCAGGCGTTGGGGCATACCTGATCCTAGCTGGCACCAGGCGGACGGTACGTGATCTGATCGGCCGTCCGCATGGCCTCCATCGCTTCCTCGACCGTCAGGAGCACAGTTGTTTCGAAGGAGCTCAGCGCGCCGCCGCCGCTGATGGCCAGGGCCACCGCGGCCATGGACACGTTGTCCGGAGCCTCCCACAGGTTGTAGCCATCGTGGGCCCCGAAGCCATACCAGAATCCATGCAGCTTGCCGCCAACGGATTCGATGTACGTCTGCGCCGCTTTCCGCCGGTCCTCGGGGTTGCTGATCAGCCGTGACCAGGTCTCCGGGGTGTAGCTGAACTTCGAGAGATAGAGGGGCATGGCCTGATCCTTCCATTCGCTGCCAGGACTGCGGATCCACCCAGAATGGCAGTCCGGCTCCGCACCGGCAACGGTTGCCGGCCGGCGGGCTGGGCCGGGTCCCGGGCTGGTGAGCCAATCCGCCACACCGCCGCGCCTGTTTGCGGAGTCGGTGACGTCAGGCAGAATGTGCTTCATGGGGCGATGGAGCGAAGAAAAAGTGGTCGGCGCCGCTCCCGACCCCTCGTCCCTGGCCGCCGCCCGGAAGCTGGCGCTGCCGGGGCCGTGGTCAGAGACCGGCAGCAACGATGCCCTGGTCTGGGGAAAATGCCAAGGCAGCGGAAAGACCCCCTACCAGGTAAGCGTGGACGTTGCCGCCCCGGCCTACCGCTGCTCGTGCCCGAGCCGCAAGTTCCCGTGCAAGCATGCCTTAGCCCTGCTCCTGCTGTGGGCGCGGGGAGAATTGGCCGACGGCGGCGCGGAGACGGCCGCTTTCGCCGAGGAGTGGGCAAGTCAGCGGGCAGATCGGGCCGCCACCAGGGAGCGGCGCCACGAGGGTCCGCCGACGGATCCGGCCGCCCAGGCCAGGCGGCTGGCCGACAGACTGTCACTGATGGACGCCGGCATGGCCGACTTCGCCCGGTGGCTCACGGACCTGGTGCGGACCGGCCTGGCCGCCGCCCGCAACCAGCCGTATTCCTGGTGGGACGGGGTGGCGGGACGCCTGGTCGACGCCCAGCTGCCGGGCCTGGCCGAGCAGGTGCGGACCATGGGATCGGACGTCCATGCCCGCCCCGACTGGGCCGATCACCTGCTCTTCCGTACCGGCCGCTGGTGGGCCGTGACCAAGGCCTGGGGCAGACGGGACGGACTGACTGCCGAAGAGTTCGCGGACCTGCGTGCGGCAGTGGGCTGGGCGACGCCGTCCGCCGACGTCCAGGCGGCGGAGGCCCTGCCCGGCCCGTGGCTGGTGCTCGGCGCCCACCGCGGTGACGACGGACGGCTGCAGCAACAGCGCACGTGGCTTCGCGGGCCCGATGGCACCGTGGTGGTGGTGCTCGACTTCGCCGCCCGGGGTGAAGCGCTCGCAACGCCGCAGCTGGCCGGCGCCGTGCTGGACGTGATAGTAGCCCGCTACCCCGGTACGGCACCGCGGCGGGCGATGTTCACCGGTCCCATCACCCCGCGCGGACTGGCCGACAGCCTGGGTAAGGGCAGCAGCATCGCCGACGTGCTGGAAATGGAAGCGGCCGCCGTCGCGCTGTCCCCGTGGCGTCAGAGTCACCCGGCGCTGCTGGCCGGCGTCCGCGTCTGCCCTGGCAATCCCGGCTGGCTGCGGGACAGTGCCGGGGATGCCCTGCCCATGCTTGACGCACCCACGGTCCCGCTGCTTGCCCTGACCGGCGGCCACCCAGTCCAGGTGTTTGGAGAACTGGAGGACGGACGCGTCCGGCCCCTGTCCGTCGTCGTCAATGGAACGGTGGTGACGCCATGACCTGGCTGGCCGAACTTCGCAGTGCGGCCCTTATCGGCACGGGGCGGCATGCCGCGCCGCCGCCGGCGTCCGGACTGGGATGCCTCCCTCCCGGCGACGTGCCACCCGAGGAACTGCTGCTCGACCAGGCAGCTTTTGCGGACGTCATCACCCGCGCGGCCCGCCGCCCAAGTGATGTGGACGCCGCCAGGATGGCTGACCCGGCGCCGGTGGACAATGCGCCGCAGGCCACTGGAGAGGCAGCCCGCCTGCTGGACCTGCTCCTCAGCCAGCCGCCGGTTGGCCAGGAGCTGCGGATGCGCCTTGTCATTGACTGGCTGCAGTCCGCGGCCCAAGCCGGGCTCTGCGTTCCGCACCGCTTGCTCCCGGCCGTGCTGGCCCTGGCCGACGCACGGCCGGCGGTGGCTGAGCAGCTGCTTCCTGCCATCGGCGTCCGGGGCCGCTGGCTGCTGGACCTGGGCTCCACGGCGTCCGATACCTTTTCCGGGACCGCGTCCGCCGTGGCCGGGCACAAGGCGGCTGACGCTGCGACGGAACGTGAGCGGCTCCGGTGCAGCGACCCTGCCGCCGCCCGCGACCGGCTCCAGGAAGACTGGAACGGGTTCAGCGCCCGGGAGCGCGCCGCCGAACTGGGTGTTCTGGCCACCAACCTCGGCCCGGATGACGAAGACCTGCTGGAACGTGCACTGGACGACAAGGCCAAGATTGTCCGCGACGCCGCCGCCGCGCTGCTTGACCGGCTCCCCGCCAGCGCCAGGGCCCGGCGGATGGCCGCCCGGCTTGCGCCGCTCCTCCAGGTGAAGGGCCTGCTGCGCAGGCAGTTCGACATCGACCTGCCTATGGACCCGGACCCCGCAGCCGTGCGCGATGGGATCGCCCCGTCACCGCGCACCGGTGAACCCGACAGGCTGGGTCGGCTGGACACCATCATCCGCGGCGCGCCGCTGGACGTGTGGACGGCCGTCACCGGGCGGAACCCGGCGGCGACGCTGGCGATGCTGGAGCGGGAACCCCGCGTGGTAGAAGCCATCTTCACCGCCGCGGCCCACCGCTCGGACGCGGAATGGGCCCGCGCCCTGCTCGATCTTCGCGCTGATGCGCGCCTGCTGGCCTGCTTGCCGGCCGCCGAACAGGAACCCGCACTCCTCCGTCACGTCAATGGCGGCACGCTGCAGCCAGTGGCGCTGGCCGGACTGCTGCGCGACATGCCGCGGCCATGGGGACTGCCGTTGGGCACCGCCGTCGTCGGACTGCTCGCCGCCAAGGACGGCGGCTACCTGGCGGAACTGGTGGCTCCGTTCCTGCCGCTGGCACTGCCCCCCGATGCGGCAGAGCAGTGCCACCGCCTTCTTCAGCGTTCCGACGACGACGCCGTCCGGCGCCGGGTGTTCCGGGACGTTGTGCAGTACCAATCATTCCGACAATCCCTGACGGAGGCCTTCCGATGACCGAAGCCCAGACCACCGCCCCGGACATTCTGCGCGCCCACGCGGAAACCGCCTACGCCGATGAACTGCTGGCCCTCGCCGCCGCCGACGACCGGCCCCGGCCGCCCAGCTGGCAGCTGTCCCCGTGGGCGGTGGCCACGTACATCCTCGGCGGCACCCTCTCCGACGGCACGGTGGTCAGCCCGAAGTATCTGGGATCGGCCCGGCTGGTTGAAATTGCTGTGGCGTCACTGGCAACCGACCGGGGCCTGCTGCTCCTCGGCGTGCCGGGCACGGCCAAGACCTGGCTCGGTGAGCACCTGGCCGCGGCCATTTCCGGCACGTCCACCCTGGTGGTGCAGGGCACGGCCGGCACCCCCGAAGAGGCGCTGAGGTACGGCTGGAACTACGCCCGGCTGCTCGCCGATGGCCCCTCCCGCGCGGCCCTGGTGGCAGGACCGGTGATGCGGGCCATGGAAACCGGCAGCCTGGTCCGGGTGGAGGAGCTCACCCGGATCCCCTCGGATGTGCAGGATTCCCTCATCACGATCATGAGCGAAAAGACACTGCCGATCCCCGAGCTCAACGCTGAAGTGCAGGCACGCAAAGGATTCAATGTCATCGCCACCGCCAACAACCGCGACAAGGGCGTCAACGACCTGTCCTCGGCGTTGCGCCGCCGGTTCAACACGGTGGTCCTGCCGCTGCCCGACAGCCTCGACCAGGAAGTGGAAATCGTCACCACCCGCGTGCGCAGCCTCGGCGCGGCCCTCGAACTTCCGGCGGACCTTGCGGCTCTTTCGGAGATCCGGCGCGTGGTCACGGTGATGCGGGAACTCCGCGCCGGCCTCACCCAGGACCAGCGCACCACGCTCAAGTCCCCGTCCGCCACCCTCTCCACCGCCGAGGCGATTTCGGTGATGACAAACGGCCTGTCGCTGGCGGCCCACTTCGGCGACGGCAGCGTCCGCGCCCAGGATGTGGCGGCCAGCCTGGTCGGGGCTGTGGTGAAGGACCCGGTCCAGGACCGGGTGATCTGGCAGGAGTACCTGGAGACCGTTGTCCGGAACCGGCCGGAATGGAAGTACCTCTACCGGGCCTGCCGCGACCTCGAAAGCACAAACTGATCCATGACAGACGTCCATGTCCTGGGGATCCGGCACCACGGGCCGGGTTCGGCCCGTTCGGTAGCGGAGGCTCTGGCCACCATCCGGCCCGACCTGGTGCTGGTGGAGGGACCGCCGGAGCTCGATCCCGTCATCCCGCTGGTCGCCGATTCCGGGATGATCCCGCCGGTGGCGGCGCTGATCTACGCCGCTGACCAGCCGCGCCTGGCCACGTTCTACCCGCTGGCGGAGTTCTCGCCGGAGTGGGTGGCGTTCAGGTGGGCCCACTCAGTGGGGATTCCGGTACGGGCCATCGACCTGCCCGCGGCGCACAGCTTCGCGCTGCACGCGGCCCGGGTTGGGACCGACGACGACGCCGACAACGAAACTGACATCGACGCCGGGGATGCTCAGCCGTCGCCGGCGCAACAGCCCTACCGTCCCGATGCGGTCTCCATGCTGGCCCGGGCCGCCGGGTACAGCGACGCCGAGCGCTGGTGGGAGGACGCCGTCGAGCACCGAACCTCCGATCCCATCGACAGGTTCGCGGCCATCACCGACGCCATCGCGGAGATCCGCGCCGTGGACGGCCGTCCCGCCGGACACCCCGACGTCGTCGAGAACACCCGCCGTGAAGCAGCGATGCGTCGGCTCCTGAGGGCCGCCATGCGCGAGGGGCACGCACGGATCGCTGTAGTGTGCGGGGCCTATCACGCCCCTGCCCTGGTGCCTGCAAACTTCCCCGCGGCGACGGCGGATAACAAGCTTCTGGCGGGATTGCCCAAGACCAAGGTGGCGGTCACGTGGGTGCCGTGGACATCGGACCGGCTTCGCCTGGCAACCGGCTACGGGGCAGGAGTCACGGCGCCCGGCTGGTACCAGCATCTGTTCGCCCACTGGACTGCACAGGACCCCGCGGCTGACGTGGCCACAACGTGGCTGGTGCGCGTCGCCCGCACACTCCGCCAGGAAAACCTCGACGCCTCAACCGCTTCGGTAGTTGAGGCGAGCCGGCTTGCTGCCACCCTGGCCGCCGTCCGCGGCCGGCCCAGCCCCGGCCTGGTCGAACTGGACGACGCCGCCCAGGCGGTTCTCTGCGACGGCTCCCCGCTTCCCCTGGCTCTGGTGCGCCGCGAACTCACCATCGGGCCCGGGCTGGGAAGCGTGCCGGAGTCCGCGCCCACCGTACCGCTCGCCGCCGACCTGGCGGCCACCCAGCGCCGGCTGCGCCTGCAGCCCAAGGCGATGGAAGAGGTCGTGGCGATCGACCTCCGCAAGCCGGCCCAGCTTGCCCGGTCAGTGCTCCTGCACCGGCTGACCCTTCTGGGCGTGGACTGGGGAACCCCCGCCGACACCGGACGCACCACGGGGACGTTCAAGGAGGCCTGGACCCTCCGCTGGCAGCCGGAGCTGGCCGTCGCGGTGGTGGAAGCCGGCCGCTACGGGACCACGATCGCCGCGGCAGCCGCAGCATGCGTGGCCGAACGCGCCGAGGGTTCCGGCAGCCTGGCCGGCCTCAGCGAGCTCCTCGAAGGCTGCCTGCTGGCAGACCTGCCGGACGGCATCGGCTCTGTGGTGTCGGTGCTCGCCGAGCGCACGGCAGTGCAGCAGGATGTTGCCCCGCTGCTGGAAACCATTGCTCCGCTCGCCCGGACCTGCAGGTACGGGAATGTCCGCGGCGTGGATGTCACAGGTGTGCACACGATCCTCGATGCGACAGTAGTGCGGGCATGCGTGGGACTGCCTGTCGCCTGTGCCGGGCTGGACAACGCCGCGGCAGAGGCCATGCGGCGGGCCATGGATTCGGCGCAACACGGTCTGTCCTTGTTGCCGGACCTGCCACTGGACGATTGGCACCGGGCCCTGGCCGCCGTCGCCGGTTCGGACCGGATCCACGGGTCCGTCGCCGGCCGCGCCACACGTCTCCTGCTGGATGCCGGGCTGGTTGAACGCGATGAGGTGGCTGCCCGCCTGAGCCGGCGGCTGTCTATTGCCACCCCGGCACCCGAGGCCGCAGCCTGGCTGGACGGCTTCCTGTCCGGCGACGCGGTGCTGCTGATCCACGACCGGCACCTCCTGCAGATCATCGATGACTGGGTGGCAGGGGTCCAGGAGGACATGTTCGACGACGTCCTGCCGCTGCTGCGCCGGACGTTCTCGGGTTTCAGCCGGCCTGAGCGGCGCGAGATCGGCGAACAGCTTAGCCAGGGCCAGGGGCCTGCGCGGGGGCCGGACGCCGCCGAACCGGACCTGGGCCGGGCCGGCCCGGCCATCCGGACGATGGCACGAATCCTGGGATGGGAGGCGATCGCATGACTGACACACCTCCGGAGGACAGTGACAGGCTGAGCCGGTGGCGCCTGGTACTCGGCGGACAGGAGGCTGACGGCATCACCAGGGACGGCGGCGAAAGCGTTGTGCTCTCGGACGATGACGCGCGCCGGGACAGCGTGCTGGAGGCGCTCTATGACGCACCCAACAAGGGGCCAGGCGGCCTCGGGGCGTCCAGCCCGCGGGTCGCCCGGTGGCTGGGCGACATCCGCGGCTACTTCCCGTCCTCCGTGGTGCAGGTGATGCAGGCGGATGCCATGGACCGGCTCGGCCTGCGGCACCTGCTGCTTGAACCGGAGATGCTCCGCACGGTCCAGCCCGATATCAGCCTCGTCAGCACCCTCATCGGATTGGGCCGGGTGATCCCCGAGCAGTCACGCGAGACCGCCAGGACAGTGGTCCGGCAGGTGACCAGGGAACTGGAGGAGAGGTTGCGGGCCAGGACCATTCAGGCCGTTTCAGGGGCGTTAAACCGGGCCGCGAGGACCAGGCGGCCCCGGCACCGGCACATCGACTGGAACCGGACCATCGCCGCCAACCTCAAGAACTATCAGCCCGGGTACCGCACCGTGGTGCCGGAACGGCTGGTCGGCTACGCCCGGAGCAGTACTGAGGTGCAGCGCGAGATCATCCTGTGCATCGACCAGTCCGGTTCAATGGCTGAATCAGTGGTGTATTCCAGTGTGTTCGGGGCGGTCCTCAGCTCACTTCGGTCCGTCCGCACCCGGCTGGTGGTCTTTGACACCGAAGTGGTTGACCTGACCGAGGACCTGGAGGATCCCGTGGATGTGCTCTTCGGCGTGCAGCTCGGCGGCGGCACGGACATCAACCGGGCGCTCGCCTATTGCCAGGCCCGGATCACCCAGCCGGCCGACACGGTCCTGGTCCTGATCAGTGATCTCTATGAGGGCGGAATCGCCGAAGAGATGCTGCGGCGCGCCGCCGCCATCGTCGGATCAGGAGCAACCCTGATTGCGCTCCTGGCCCTCAGTGACAGCGGCCACCCCGGCTTTGACTCCAACCACGCCGCTGCGCTCGCGGGCATCGGAGTCCCGGCCTTCGCCTGCACGCCGGACCTGTTTCCCGAGCTGATGGCCGCGGCGATTGAACGCAGGGACGTCAGCGATTGGGCCGCCTCGCACGGCATCGCAACGGCCCACACGACCTGACTTCTCTCCGGAATCAGGCCTCCGCTGTGCCTTCGAAGGTCTGGATGGTGCGGCGTGCCAGGCGCGGGATGATCTGCTCTGCGCCGATGCTGCGGACATGGTCGTATTCACGGTGGGCCGCAAAGCCGGCGGCATCGGTGTAGCGCTCGAGGATCACGATGTGGGTGGGGTCTTCAACGCTTTGAAAGTACTCATACGAAAGATTTGCCTCTTCCGTCCGGGTGGCTGCGGCCATCTCGCCCAGCAGGCGGAGAACGGTTTCCGTTTCTTCAGGCTTCACCTGGTAGCGGACAACCACGTCGAAGTATGTCTGTGTCATAACAGCGTTCCTTGCTCTCGAGCCTTGCAGCCGGGTTCGAGGCCGGCAGCCACCTCATCGTAGCTGGCCGGTTACGCATCCAACCGGAACGCCACTCAGGTGGCGCCACATCAGGCATCAGCCTGGCCGTAGCGGAGCAGGGGGACGGCAGCCTATCCCCCCGCCCCTGTAGAATCCCGGAGCATGAGCTCCACACCAAGAACCTCCGCAGCAACCATCCGGGCCGTCTTCCTGGACGTCGACGGCACGTACGCGGACTACGGAATTGTTCCCGAGGGCCATGTGCACGCGGTCCGTGCGGCGCGGGCGGCGGGACACAAAGTCCTGCTGTGCACCGGACGTCCGGTGTCCATGCTGCCGGCGGCCATCCTCGGAGCCGGGTTCGACGGCCTGGTGGCAAGTGCCGGCGCTTACGTGGAGGTTGATGGTGAAGTGCTGCTGGACCGCCGGTTCCCTGCCGGCCTCGCAGCCCGAACCGTAGCAGCGCTCGACGCCCACGATGCCGTCTACGTACTTGAAGCCCAGGACTCCCTCCACGTGGCCCCGGAGGCTGAGGCACGGCTTCGCGCCATCATCGAAGAACATTTCCGTCGTGCCCCGGCGGGCCAGCCGAAGGGCTCCTCGGCAATCCTGGGATCCGTGCGCGTCACGCCCGACCGCGCAGCGGCCGCGTTCGCCAAAGTCTCGGTCTTCGAGGCTCCCGTGCCCATGGAGCGCATCGCCCGGGAAATCGGTCCGGACATCGCGGTCGTCGCGAATTCAATCGCCAATGAGGGGCGCCATGCGGGCGAGCTGTACCAGCGCGGTATCAGCAAGGCCGACGGCGTTGCTGCCGTGATTGCCCACTTCGGCATCGAACGCGAAAACACTGTTGCGGTCGGTGACGGCCAGAACGACCTCGAAATGATTGCGTTCGCGGGTGTGGGCATTGCAATCGAGGGCTCCTCCCCGGAACTCCTTGCCTTGGCCGACCGCACGGCCGCGCCCCCGCACCGCGAAGGACTGGTTGACGCGTTCACCGAACTGGGCCTCATCTAAGGGAAGGCGGCAGGGCTGCCGGCCGAAGACCGCACCCGGGTCTCCTGAGAGCCTCACCGCCTGGCCGGTCCGCGTTACTGGTTGTCCCCGAAGGAGACGCCGCTGCCGAAGCGACAGCTGGCGTTGAGGGCAGCTTCCGCGATGCCGGTCAGGTAGCCGTCCAGCGCATTGGTGCCGGAAATCAACGCCGACGGCGCATAGGCCACCGCCAGGGCGATCCGCCGGCGCCCGTCGGCGCTGGCCATGGCCACGGTCCCGTACCCCGGGATGTCGCCGACGTAGCCGACGTAGAAGCCATTGGTGCAGCGATCGTTCCACTTGTAGAGCCCAAGCCCGAACTTTGCGTGGACGGGCCCCTGCATTTCCGCCACCAGGTTCCGGTTAATCAGCCGGCCCGCCAGGAGTGCACCGAGGAACGCGTTGAGGTCACCCACCGTTGAGATGAGGCCGGTATCCGCGGCCCCGATGTGCAGGGCAGCATAGGTTGTGTCGGCGGGGCCGGCGTCGAGGCGTGTATAGCCATGAACCATGTCCTCAGGGACGGGGCCATCGTCCGTCAGCCGGGTGCTGCTGAGGCTCAAGGGCTGCGTGACATCTGCTTTCAGGACCTCGGCGAGAGGCTTCCCGCGGAGACGCTCAACGATCAGGCCCAGGGCGACGTAGTTGCTGTTCGAGTGCTCGTACCACTGGGAGGGTAAGGGCTTCCAAGGAAGCGTTGCGGCCAACGCAAGTCTGTCCACAGCGCCCATTCGTTGAGTAAGTGCCCGCTCCCGTGCGGGTGAATTCAGCAGGCCGCTGTAGTAGTCGGGTATGTCGGAGGTGTGGCGGAGCAGATCACGCACGGCAGGGAGCTCCTGCCCGGGGAACAGGCTGTGCAGCTCCGGCAGGTACGTGCCAGCGGGTTCGTCGAGGGACAGCCCGCCTTCGTCCGCGAGCTTGAGCACGGAGACGGCAACGAAGGATTCGGTCATGTCACCGGCGTGGATGGGATCCGTTGCCAGGGCAGCGTCTCCGCCGGCTTTGCGGACGCCCGCGGCGTGGGTCCAAGGCTCGTCAGCCCCTACTCGCAGTTCGAGCAGGACCGCAGAGGCTCCGGCATCGATCAGCTCCCTGCTGGCATGTTCAAGCCGGGCCTTCGGCTCAACGCCACGGTCCGGATAAATCCGGGGGCGGTCAGAAGGCACGGCTGCTGCCGGGGGCGCCGACGCGGGTGCGGCGGGCTCCCGGAAGTCGTGCTCCGTTTCGTAGGTGCAGCTACCCAGCGCCATGCTGATTGCAGCCGCGACGGTCATTACTGCTACGCGGGCCGGCGATCCGCGCGCACCGCACCCTGACATCGGACAAACCTTCTGCCTGCCGGTTCCCGGCCCGCCGTGGAGCGGGCTGTTCCGACACTTTTATGCTCCCACCGCTTCCGAACGAGTCAATACCGGCGCCCAGGCGGCCGGTGCCTGGGCGAGCCTGGCCCGGGCATTCTCAGGCGACGGTTTCCAGCAATGTGGCGGGAGACGGCACACCTTCGAAGTAACCGCCCTTGAAGAACAGCAGCGGCTCGGCGTCCTCCCGGGCGCCAAGGGAGCGGACCGCGCCCACCACGATGGTGTGGTCGCCGCCGTCGTACTCCTCATGAAGCTCGCAGTCCACCCAGGCAAGCGCCTGGTCCAGCACCGGGTTGCCCAGCGGCGAGGAGCAGTAATCGACGCCGGCAAACTTGTCGGTTCCGGAACGGGCAAACCGGGCGGCCAGATGCTGGTGCCCGGCGGGCAGGATGTTCACCGTGAAGCGTCCGGCCCGGCGGAGCTGCGGCCACGTGCTCGAGCTGCGGGCGGGGCTGAAGGTGACCAGGGCCGGATCAAGGGAGAGGGAGGAGAAGGACTGGCACGTGAAGCCCGCCGGACCGTTGTCCGTTGCTGCCGTGATCACAGTCAGGCCGGAGGCAAAGTGGCCCAGGACGTGGCGCAGGTGCTGCGGGGTGAGGTCAAAATCTTCCGTCATGTTCTTCCTTTCAAAGGCCGGTGCACCAAACCAACCACCCGCCCTCAATCCCTTACAAACGCAGGTGAAATGCGCCGACGCGCAAGGCAACGCGGCTTCACGCTCCGAAGCATGGAGTAACGATGCGGCCGGGCATTTCAGGTATTGAGCGTGCCCCTGACGATGCTGACGCTTGAGTGCGCCGGATTGCCGTCCACGGGCTCGTCCGAGACGTCCACGATGGGGAAGTCGGTAAGTTCCAGCCCGGCGGGCACCGCGAAGGTGCCCGAATCCGAATTCATCACGCCCAAGCTGACCAGCCGTGAGAGGTCCGGGGCGATCAGCCAGACTTCCTGGTAACCCTGCGCTTCGTCCTTGCTCAGCTTCACTTCCAGCGTGCGGGAGCCGTCCGCTGCCTCGACCACCTTCGCGGAGCCGGTGGCAGAGTGCTGGGCCAGCGGTGTCAGTTCGGCCTGGGCCAGCGGTGTGGTGGACTGGTTCAGGCTCCACACGGTTGCTCCCGCCACGAGCACCGTTGCCGCTGCGGCGGCGGCCAGCCAGGTGCCGGGACGCTGCCACCAGGCGGCCGTCCGGCGCCTGGCATCAAGGGAAACAGGCTGATCCGGCGCTCTTTCGTGCACCGGCGCAACGCCAGGCTCCTGCGCGGCTCCCGGTTGCTGCGCTGGTTGCGGTTGTGGCCCGGCTCCCGGTTGTGGCCTCGTCCCTGGAGCATCCCGCACGGTGGCCAGCGGGTCTTCCTGCACTGCCGTGGAGAGGCCAAGTTCCCGGTGGATGCCGGCCCACACGTGCGGGCCGGGCGCTTCAAGGGAGCTGGCGTCCGGCGTAGTCTTCACGGCGGACACTGCGCGGCGCAGTGCCGCGTAATCTTCCGAGCAGACACTGCAGCTGCCCAGGTGTTCCCTGCCGTCCTCATCGAGCCAGTCGTCGTACAGCGCGAGGAGGCTCAACCGGTCCGGATCAAGATGCGGCATGGTCTACCTCCAATCTGTTTCTCAAGTGCGACAAGCTGCGGCGGATATGGCTCTTGACGGTACCAAGCGGAAGTTCAAGTTTCCGGGAGATCTGCTCATGCGTCAGGTCTTCGAAGAAGGCGAGCTTCATAATGGAGCCTTGGGGTTCGCCGAGCCTGTCCAGTTCTCCGTCCAGGAGCAGCCTGTCCGCCAGAACCTCGGCTGTTTCCAGCCCCGGGTCTGCCTCGGCCGGTCCCTGGACCCCGGCCACTGCCAGGACCTTGCGGAACTCCCGCGTCGAGGCCGATTGAGCGTCCGAAATGGCGTTCCGGGTGATGCCCACGATCCAGGCGGGAAGCCGTGCCATCTGGGGGTTGAAGGTACTCCGGGACCGCCAGACCCTGATGAAGACTTCCTGGGTGACGTCGTCGGCCGTTGAACGGTCCCGCAGGGAGCGCAGGGCCAGCGTGTGCACCAGCGGAGCAAACTCACGGTAGGCCGCTGCCAGGGCACGCTCGTCGCCAGCGACGAAGGAGGAGGTCAGCCCGTCATCCCACCCGGAAGGCGAAGGGTCAGGAAGTGCCAAGCTTGACTCCTTCCCGGCATCGGTGGCGAGAATCACGGCTGGTCGCCGTTCACTCAAGGACCGCGGTGACAATCACATTGTCGCTGTAGTCCATTCGTTCGTCCAGCCATCTTCCTCCGCAGGTCACCACTTTCAGTTCATGCGGACCGGCGCGTCGGAAGAGGGAATCACCGTCAAAGCTGTCCTTCGACATCAGGTCCACGGAAACCACCCGATAGGTCAGGGACGATGCATCCTGCCGCCCCACCTCGATGACAGTCCCTGCCGCCAACGTCTTCAACTGCGACAACGGTGCCCTGTCAGACGTGGTGTCGATGTGCCCGGCGATGACCGCTGTCCCGGCTGCCGCTCCCGGGGCCGGGCCGAACCGGTACCAGCCGGCCTGGTCGAAAGCCTCCGGTAGTTCCATTGCCGTGGCCGCTGCCACGCCCACCGGGATCACCGTCATGTTGATGGATGTTCCCGCCACGGTCAGGGACGTGGGGACGGGAACGGCCGCTGCGGGTGCCGGCGGCGTGGCCGGCCGTACCGGGATGGCGGCTTGAGTGGCCGGCGCCCGGGTTTCCGCAGGGGTGGCTGCGGCGGCGGTAGCAGGGCCGGCGGCCGCGGCGGACGGTGCCACCTGCGCGGGCGGACCGGCAGGGCCGCACGCTGTCAGGAGCAGCGCCGCAGCGGCTGCGGCGAGGCCGGCCCGCCACGGAACGGGTGTGCGACGGCGGGACCCGCCTGCCGTCGTCGTGCGTGGTGTCATGACCCGCCCCTTCCGCGAATGTGACTGCACCTTGCAAATGAAAAGGTGCCCGGCCGCCGGCTGCACCGGTGGCCGGGCTACCTGCGTTTCACGCCCGACGGCCGGGCTCCAGGGGTTCCCCTGCCCGAAGGGCGGCGATGGTGCGCATCATGCCGATGCCGCCAAAGAGCAGGACCAGGGCCAGGGCAGCAAATCCGACGGTCACCACCACCGATCCGGCCGATACACCGCCGTCGATGCCAGTGGCGGCAAGTCCGCTATCCGCTGAGCCGTCACGGGCCCCCGGGACAGAACCTGGTGCCGAGTGCAGGCCTTCGATGGTCTGCACAGCCAACTGGAGGTTGTTGTCCGCCAGGCTGCCCCAGGCGTAGACGACGGTATGCGTGCCCTCGGCGACCGTCACATCAGCCGGGCCGATCACCGGGGTGGTGGTGCCGGTTGCAGCCACGGCAGCCGAGATGGTTCCCGGATCAAGGGTCAGGGTCTGTTCGCTGGGGTTGGCCAGGTTGGACACCACGGCCGCGCCTCCGGCGAGCACGTCCACGGCGGGAGCCGCGGCGGTGTGCCGGACAGTCAGCTTGCCCTTGCCCGCCTCGATCCGGGACACGTCATTGGTGAACAGGTTGGCAGTGGGTTTGCCTGCCGCATCGAGGTTGGCAACGGCGGTGTAGTTCCCGTTCGCGGCCAGGTTCACGGTCACGGGCCCGATGGCCGGGGCCGAAGCATCAGCGGCATCCGACGCGGTGATGGCGAGTTCATAGGCACCCGGCGGCAGCGCCAGTGGGCCTGCCAGCGAACCCGGAGTGAAATCATCGAGCGTGCGGTCACCGTTGACCCAGACATCCACCGTTAACCCGGGCACGCCGTGCAGCACGGAAAGCTGGGCGTCCCCCTCGGCGGCCTGGGCCGGGCCGGCGAAAGCGATTGCTGCCGCAATTGCCGCTGCGCCTGCTCCTGCTGTGAAAATGCTCCTGCGCATGTCCTTCTCCTTCATCGGCCCGCCCCGCGGGCATTTTTGCTTACACCCCTACTACCGGCGCAGTGCAGGATTTGGATGCATATGCACAGAAATTCTTCGAGGAGTTTTTCGGCGTAGCCCGTCAAAGGCGATGCCTGGTGAGAACGCTTTCATCCAATGAAATCCCGGCTCCATTCTGGCGCCAGGATCGGAGATGCTTTTCCAGACCCCATACTGGGCGATACAGGAAAGAAGGAACCGATGTCCCTCAGCGTTGAGGAAATGAACCAGCAGTTGCCGGTGTCCAATGCCTTGCCGGGCGAGGCAGTGCCGTACTACATGGCCTCGGGGGAAGGCGCCCGCTACGAGATCAACGGGCAATTGGTGACCGTGATAGCCCGCGCCGCGGACACCGGCGGGATCTTCAGTGCCGCCTACATCTCCGGCGGCATGGGCGCGGAAACGCCCTTTGTCAGCCACACAGTGGAGCACAAGACCCTCTACGTTTTCGACGGCATCCTGCATGTGTGGCTTCCTGGCGAGAGCCGTATCCTCACCCCCGGCGACTCGGTGGTCATCCCGCCGGGTACGCCTCACGCGTACCGGATGGCGAGCCACTACACCCGCTTCCTGAACTGGATGACACCCGGCGGCGCCGAGGCCTACTACGAGCGCGTGGGCACCCCGATCGATTCCCACGTTCCGCCCGTGCGGGCCGGCCGTAAGGCCGGCCTCCAGGAACAGGCCGAGGTGGGCGCCGAGTTCGGTATCACGTTCCCGGACGTCGAGCGGGTCACGCCCACGTTCAAGCACGACGCCGGCCTGCCGCCCACGCAGAGCCCCTACTTCCTCAGCGCTCACGAGGGCGAGCGCCTGGCCAGCTACCAGACCATGTTCACCTACCTCTCGCGCCCGGCGAACACGGGGTCCAACTATTTCGCGGTCCACACGAAGGGCGCTAAGTCCCCGTATATCCCGCTGCACTTCCACTCCGAGCACACGGAGAACTTCCTGTGCACGGAAGGGCGGATGTGGCTTTACGCCAACGGCAGGGAGATGCTGCTGACCAAGGGCGACTTCGTCCACGCCCCTGCCGGCACCGTCCATTCGTTCGCCTTCGATTCCCACAACACGCAGATGGTGGGCTTCCTGACGCCATCGGTCTTCAACGGCTTCTTCGAGTACTTCAACAAACCCACCGGGGATTACATGTATACCGAAGGCGGCGCACCCTACATGGACATGGAGGGTTTTGGCCGGGCACAGGCGGAGATGGATCTGACCGTGGTGGGTCCTCCCCCGCAGCGGCGGACTGCGCTGGACATCTCCTAGCGTAACCATCGGCTGCTGAGTAGGTGTCGTTTTGACCCTCCAAAACGACACCTGTAGAGCAGTCGATGCCGTTGCTCCACAAACCAATGGCCCGGACCTCCGAAAGGAAGTCCGGGCCATTTTCTGGTTCCTGGGAGCCATCGAGTGCTCCGTAAACGCCGTTTTGGCGGCCCAAAAGGGCAGTTACGGAGCAATCGATGGGTGTTGCTTGACGAGTTCGCGGCCGTAGTCGTTGCCGTTGGGTGTCCGCACCACGGTGTGCATGTGGAACGGGGCCGGCTCGTCGTTGCTGAGGAACACGCCGGTGTGGTGGTCCAGTTCCAGGACCACCACCGGGCTCTGCAGCCTGAAGTAGAAGGCTTCCTCACCTTGCCAGCCGCCGATCCAGCTGAAGAAGCTCTCGTCGTAGCGGTCGGTGATCTCGCGGCGCCGGGCAGCCCTCGGACCGTCGGGCAGCCCTCGGACCGTCGGGCAGGTACGCGATGAAGTCCTCCACCACCGCGTCCAGGATTGCCCGGGCTTCGGGAGGCATGTCCGCCACCAGGATGCCCTCGTACGGGATGATCCGGTTGTCCTGGAAACATCCGCCGAGGTGCCGCTCGTCGCCCGCGTGAAGCCGGTCTTCGGGCATCGCTCGATCCACCATCGATGCATACACCGTGGCTTCCGTGCGCAACTCCGAAGGCAACGCAGCCATGAGCTGCCGCGCCAGGGCGATGCGCTCCTTGAACACGGCCACCCCCTGGTACGGCCCGGCGTCGATTACGTCAGGCTCGGCGCCCATAAACACCGGCGAGACCACCAGCTGGGTTCCCATTACCAGGCAGTTGAGCGCGGCGTGGTGCCCGAACAGCTGCCACCCCCACGGCTTCGTCTCGGACGGTTCCCCGAACAGGGCAAAGTTGTAGCTGAACTCGTTCATCAGCAGCGGCAGCTCCACCAGTTCACCGAGGAAGCCGTTGATCCGCATGAGGTTCCGCACAAGCTCGAAGCCGGCCGGGCTCAGCGATGCTTCCACCACGGCGAACACGGCATCGCGCACCGGGGCGTCCAGTTCGTCGAGCCGCAGTCCCGTGTCGTGCTGCATAAACTCCGGGTTCGCCCAGCTCTGCCATTCCGGAGCATCCACGGCGTAACTTAGCCGGGAGGCCTGCTCGAGGGTGACGGCATCGAGGAGCTTGCGGGCCGCCGCGGTCATCTCCGCGGTAGGCGCTTCCTCCCCCGCCCGCGCGGGAGCGAGCGGATACAGCCCGGGGCGGAGGACGCCGTCGTTCGTGATGCCCTTGAACGGCTGCGGATACAGCTTCTGCCAGCCCTCGATCATGGGCCCGGCGAAGGAATCCCTGGTGGCGGCCTCAGCGTATTCGCGAGCGTTCAGGCCGCGGATCTCCGCTACGCGCGGGTGGTCAGGGGTAAAGAGATAATCACGGAACGACGACGCGGTCACGGGCCTTCCCTTCCTGCTCGGTGTGTTGGTTCTGCTGTTCCGGCTGCTGTGCCTTGTCTTCCGACGCGGGCCGGCCGGTGGCCACGGCCAGTGCCGCCGCTGCCGCCTCTGCCGAACTCCCGCGCCAGGCAACGTGCTGGTCGGGGCGGACCAGCACCGCGTCGGCGCCCCAGAGTCGGGACGGGGAGGTCCCGTCGTCGAAATGCCCGACGGCGGCAATCGCCACCGGGATTCCCTTCCGGCCCGCGGTCTGCGCCACGGGAGCAAATGCCTCCTCGGCTGGCTTGCCGGCCAGCGCAGCTGCATCAATGAGCAGCGTGAAGCCGGCACCCAAGAGGTCGTACACGGAGACGGTTTCATCCAGCCAGGCGTGTGGAAGCAGGGCGCCCGGACTGGCGGACGGAATGTACACGATGGGATCCTCCGCCGGGGCCGGCAACCCGTCCGGGACCACCACGGGTGAGTTCCCGTAGGCGTAGCCGAGGACCAGGCCCAGGGAGTCGAACTCGCTCTGTTTAACGGCCAGGGCTTCGCCCGCCGCGTCCCGCGCTGCTTCACCGGCGGTCCCGCCGGCAAGAAGAGCGGGGTCGGCGAAGTGGTAGGCAAGTGCCTTGCCGTTGGCGGCGGCATCCCTGATGGTGCGGTCCGCCACCGGACGGCGCTCTGCCTCGTAGCTGTCCAGCAGGTCCGGGCCGCCCCACCCGGCAAGAACTGCGGCGAGCTTCCAAGCCAGGTTCGCGGCGTCCCCAACACAGGTGTTAAACCCGTGTCCGCCCCAAGGCGGGTTGAGGTGGGCGGCGTCGCCCACCAGGAACACCCCCCCGCGGTGGTACTCCGGGGCCAGCAGCATGCGCGCCGTCCACGGATCGGTGGCAAGGACGTCAATATCGACGTCGGCGCCCACCAGCGAGCGGACCATCGCGGCAGCACTCCCGGTGTTCACCTCTTCCTCCGGATCGACGCCTTGGACGATTGCCCACCACGTACCGCCGAGATCCATCGGCCCCACCATTCCGGACGTGTCCGCGCCGACCACCCAGTACTGCACTGCCGGTTCCAGTGCCACCGCGGAAGCGAGGCCCCCGGAGCGGAACAGGATGCTGATGTTGGAGAGGGCTGCCGACCCGCCTTCCAGACGGATGCCCAGGCTCCGGCGCACGGCGGAGGACCCGCCGTCGGCACCGATCACGTATTCGGCACGGATGGTGCGGGAGGCACCCGAGGCAGCAGCGACGTCGACGACGTATGCCGGCGTGGATGCGCTGTCTTCCGCAACGCCGGATTCAGTGCCCTGCACGTCCGCGACGCTCCAGCCCGTCACCATCGTCACCAAAGTCGACCCGGCAACGGCCGCCCGCAACACCTCCTCGAGCACGGGCTGCGGAACCTGCTGGCCGCACTCCGGCTGGGGGCCATACCGGCCGGGCACCAGCTGGAAAGCCTGCCGGAAGCGGCGCAGTTCGTGGACGCCCGGGCCGGTGAGGCTGGTGCAGAAGCTGACGTCCTGCGAGTAGTCCACCGGCAGGGGCGACGCAGCGCGCAGTGGATCGGCCAGGCCAAGCCTGCGCAGGTGCGTCATAGTGCGGGCATTGGTGGTTTTGGCCCGCGGCCGGGCGTGGTCCACGGAATCCCGCGGCTCCACCACCAGGCTCGCGATGCCGCGGGAGGCCAGGTCAAGCGCCAGGAAAAGGCCGCTGGGGCCGCCGCCGGAGATCAGGATCTGTGTCTCCGCCGGCAGTATGTCCGGGCTAGCGAAACGGTGGGTGACCATCAGGCCCTCGCCCGGAGCGCCGGGTCGCCGATGGGGGTCACCAGGGTGCCCAGCCGCTCAATTTCCACTTCCACGGTGTCGCCGGCCTGCAGGAGCCACTGCGGTGTCCGCGCGTAGCCCACGCCCTCCGGGGTGCCGGTGGCGATCACGTCGCCGGGGTGGAGGGTGAAGGTTTCGCTGATCAGCGAAATGATGGCCGGCACGGAGAAGATCATGTCCCTGGTGTTGCCGTTCTGGACTTCGGTGCCGTTCACGCGCGTCCGGACCTGGAGGCCGTCCCGGAGATCGCCCACCTCGTCGCGGCTGACCAGCGGGCCCAGCGGGCCGGTAAAGTCACCGTTCTTGCCCAGCGTCCACTGCGACGTCAGCTTCTGGGCACGGCGGGCCGTGAGGTCGTTGAAGGTGGAATAGCCAAAGACGGCGTCCGCGGCGGCTGCCTCATCAGCGGACTCGACGCGCCGGCCGAGATAGGCTGCAACTTCGCCTTCCCAGTCCAGCCCGGCTTCGCCGCCAGGTACCGGCACCGGGACGTTGCCCACGGACAACGACGCCGTCCAGCGCCCGAAGAGGGTGGGGTACGGCGGCAGGTCCTGGTCCTTGAAGCTGCCTTCTGCGGCGTGCGCCTTGTAGTTCAGTCCCACGCAGATCACGCGGGCGGAGGCAGGGACCAGCGGCACTTCGGCGACGGTTCCGCGCTCAAGCGAGCTGCCGGCGTCGGCCGTTAGCGTGACTGCCTTGTCCTGCCAGCCGGCGGGATCGCGCCAGAAATCGCCAACGGGCGCGAGCGGGTAAAGGAGCGGGTCCACAAGGGCTGCGGCCCAGGACTCGCCCTGGTGGTTGATGCCAACAAACTGCATAAGGGGGCCTTTCACTTCTTGCCCGGGCTGGTGCCCGGGATGTCTGGGGTCAGGGCTGGTAAGCCTGGCGGCGGAAAAAGTCGATGGTGGCGCCGGCGGCTTTCGCTGCCGCGGCCGGGTCCTGGCCCGGCAGCTGCCACATGTGGTCGGCTCCTTCAATGAGCAAGAGTTCGACGTCGGTGCCCGCGGCTTCCAGCGCCGCGGCCAGCGTCGCGGACTGTGCGGGCGGCACAAAACGGTCAGCGGTTCCGTGCGCCAGGAAGAACGGCGGGGCGTGGTTGCCCGCGTAAGTGACAGGACTCGCGGCCACTGCCTTGTCCGGTGCTTCGGCGGGCTGGGCACCCAGGAGGAGCGCCTCCCTCGAACCTGGATCATCGGCGCTGGCGACGGCGCCGGGCAGCGCCTGTTGCCCCATGTGGAGCAGGTCGGTGGGCGGGTACCAGGCCGCCACGGCGGCCACGGCGTCGCTGACGTCCGTTGGCTTGCCGGAATCATCCCGGCCGAGCCACTCCGGGGATCCGCCGGTCAGCCCCACCAGACACGCGAGATGTCCACCGGCCGAGTCGCCCCACGCGTAGATCCTGTCCGGGTCCACGTTGTACTCAGCGGCGTGCGCCCGGAGCCAGCGGACCGCGGCTTTTGCGTCCACCAACTGGGCCGGGAAGGTGGCCACAGAGCTCAGCCGGTAGTCGGCCGAAGCGACCACAAACCCAGCATCCGCCAGGCGCTCTATCGGGCTCAAACCGAGTGTGTCCACGTGCGGGCCCAGGGATGAACGGCCCCCGGTTCGCCAGCCGCCGCCGTGGTAATGGACGACCGCCGGCATAGCTCCGGACTGCTTCGGGGCGGCGGGGGTGTAGAGATCAAGCAGCAGCGGGGCTGACCCCTCGCGGTGGGCAAACTCGATGCCCTTCACAACCCGCCCTGCCGTCGTCGTTGACTCCATGTCTTACCGCGCCATTTCGTTCATGCGCCGGGCCACCCGTGTGGACCGTGTCACAACTCAACTTTCGCGTACGGCGAGTGCCCTCCGCATGGCCGCTTTCACTCAATGAAACAGCTTTGAAGACCTGCCGCGTCGAAGCCCGACACCGGCCTCACAGCGCCCTGACGGAGGCCAGCTCCTTTGCCAGGAAATCCAGGACGGGCTGCGCCTCCGGGCTGCCGGCCGCGTGGTTGAGGTGGCCGTGGACCGCTCCGCGGGCGAGGAAGTAGGACACCGGAATGCCTGCCTGTTTCAGGTTGGCGGCGAAGCTCTCCGATGAGCCACGGGCGTCGTCGTACTCGCAGGCAACGATGGCCGTCGGCGGCAGCCCGGACGGGTCTGCGTAGCCGGGCATGGCGTAGGAGGACGCCATGCTGACGGGGCCGCCCACGTAGTTTTCCGCTTGCCGGACGCAGTCTTCGCGGGTGAAGCGAAGGTGCCGGGGAAGTGTGGCCATCACCTGCTCGTCCAGCCCGCCTGCGGGCGGCGGCAATTCGGCGTGCAGGAAGGGATAGGCCAGCAGGAGCTTCGCAGGCAGCGGCCTGCCGGAATCTGTCAGGTACAGGGCCGCGCCCACCGCGAGGTTTCCGCCCGCACCCGCCCCGCCCAGGCACAGGAGTTCAGGATCCAGCCCTAGCCCCGCAGCGTTACTGCGCACCCAGGACCAGGCGGCTAAAGCGTCTTCGTGGGGCACGGGGAAGTGGACTCCGTCGCGTGCCAGCCGGTAGTCGACCGACAGCACCGGGGTGCCGGCGGCTGCCAGCATCCGGCCCAGGTAGTCGGACTCGGGCATGTCCAGGCTGCCGCTGACGAATCCTCCGCCGTGCAGCCACACCAGTGCCGGTCCGGCCGCGCCGGCCACCTCCCCGTAGATCCGAATCGCCACCGGCCCGGAAATGCCATCAGCGGTGACGGTACGGATGGGAACATCGGGGCCACTCTGTCCCGCAGGCGTTTCCGGGCCTTCAGGAGCAGCGAGGTACTCAGCGAAACCCGCGTCGGGTGCCGGCGTCCCGCCGTCGGCAGGAGCCGATGCCTCCCGCTGAGGGGCTGTCATGGCCTGCCCAGCTTTTCGACGAAGAAGCCGACGGCGGCAGCAAGGATGGCGTCCAGCTGGTCCTCCGCGCCGAAGAAGCAATGGTCCGCACCCTTGATGGTGACCACTTCGTGTTCCACTCCCGCGTGCGCAAGTGCACCGGCCAGCAGATCTGTCTGCTCGTGCGGCACCAGGCCGTCGCTGTCGCCGTGGACCAGCAGGAAGGGCGGGGCACCGGCCGTTACGTAGCTGACCGGGCTCGCCGCGGCCAGGAGCGCGGGATCGTCGGAGCCGCCCACCAGCATGGGGCCGGGCTGAAGCGGCATCCCGGCCGGCACCGCGGCAGTCAACGCAGGCGGGAACAGTCCGGCCAGCTCGTCCCTGGCCGGGATCCGGGCTAGTGAGGAGGTTCCGTAGAAATCGGCCACCGCGCTGATGCTGCTGGGGTGCCCCTGGGCGCCAAGGCCGCCGTGCAGGTCGTCCCGGTTTCCGGTCAGTCCCAGCATTGCCGCCAGTTGGCCGCCAGCGGATTCGCCCCATGCCCCGAGCCTGTCAGGATCGACGCCCAGGTCCTCCGAAAATTCCCGAAGATAGCGGACAGCAGCCTTCACGTCATGCAGCTGGGCGGGGAACGGCGCCTCCAAGGAGTGCCGGTAATCGACAGTGGCGCAGGCAATCCCGGCCTCGTTGAGCAGGCGGAACACGGAGTCCGGTTCGAAAGTGGGCGGCAGCTCGCGGCGGTCACCCAGCTGGAAGGCGCCGCCATGGACCCACACCACCAGCGGCACGGGTCCGGCAGCCTGGCGGGGAAGCCAGATGTCCATCTTGAGCGGCCGGAAACCGATGGCGCGGGCGTAGGTGACTTCCCTGTGCACTGCGGAGACGTCCGAGACGTGCCCGGGAACGCCCGGGGCATCGAATACCGGGAACGCCGGAACCTTCACGCTGCCCGGGCGGACAGGGTCCGTGTGTTCGGTATAGCGGACCTCGTTGGCTTCGTTGACACTCATGGTGTGCTCCTTACGAGCTCTGGGTTTTCGGGAGTTCCGCAGCGGGCTGCGGCAGTGAAGTGATGGGTTCCGGGGCCGACGACGGCGGGAGGCAGGCCGGGGAGCCGGACTTCGGCGGTGGTGCCCGGAGGGACCGCAACGCGAAGCTGCAGCCCGCCGTCGTCCATTACCCACTGCACCTCAATCAGGCCTTGCGGGCCTCGATGGGAGGTGGCCGCAGACGTCAGCGCCGGCCCGGGCCGCGGCTCGACGATGATGCGTTTGTAGCCCGCGCTGCCGGGAGCCTGCCGCAGGCCGGCCGTGTAGCGGTGGAGGAAGGACACCACGGCGCCCTTGCTGTAGTGGTTCAGGGACTGGTGCGGGGCGCCATCGGCGTCGAGTCCGTTCCACAGCTCCCACATGGTGGTGGCGCCACGGTCCACCATCACCAGCCAGGATGGTTCCGAGTCCTGCATGAGCAGCTCGTAGGCCAGGTCCGGTTCACCGTTATCTGCCAAAACGGGGAGCAGGTAGGGCGTTGCCAGGAAGCCGGTCCCCACGTGCGTTCCGGCGGCCCTGATCAGCGAGACCAGCTGAGCCGTGACGGCGTGGCGCTGCTCCGGGCTGACAAGATCAAACGCCAGTGCCCGGACGCAGTTCGCCTGGCTTGGCTGGGTCAGTTGCCCTGCGGAGTCAAGGTATTCCGCGGCCCAGGCCTGCCGGACGTTTTCGGAGAGCTCAGCCAGCTCCCGGGCTTCCGTCGCGTAGCCGAGAACGGCCGCACTCTTCGCCATCAGGGCCGTGGTGTTGCGGTAGTAGGCTGTGGCCACGATGCCGTGATCGGCGGAGCGGGAACCGAACAGGTCCGGTTCCGGGCCGTCCGGTTCCATCCATTCACCAAAGTGGAAGCCGGTGTCCCAGAGGAACTTTTCGTGCGGGGCTGGAACCGGGCCGGCAGCAGTTCGGAGCGGGTGCCGCTGCGTCTCTGCGGTGCTTCGGACGAAGCCGAGCCAGCGGTTCATCGCCTCCCGGTTTTCGGCCAGGATCCCGGCGTCGCCGGTGGCCAGGTAAAGCTCCCACGGCACCATCACGATCGCGTCGCCCCAGCCGCAGGACCCGTTGGTGAACGCCATGAACTCAGCAGAGGTAATCCCCGGGCCTGGCGACGGGGAGATGTTGGCGATGACGCCGTTCTCCCACTGGTCGGCACGGACGTCGCTTAGCCATTTCCGCGAGAAGCCGGCGACGTCGTAGAGGTACGCGGCGGTGGTCACGAACAGCTGCCAGTCCCCCGTCCAGCCGGCCTTCTCGCGCTGCGGGCAGTCGGTGGGCACCTCGCAGGAGTTGCCCCGGAAACTCCGGTCCACAATCCCGTGCAGCCTGTTCAGCCTCTCATCACTGCAGCTGAAGGCGCCCAGCGGTTCGAGGTCAGTCTGGACCAGGCAGGCCGTGATGTCCTCAGCGGCCAGATCCGCCGCAAGGCCCTGCACGGACACGTACTGGAAGCCGTGGGTGGTGTGCCGCGGTTCGAACACTTCCCCGGGAGCGCCCGACGCCGTCACCGCATCGACCTGCCCGGCGGGCAGGAACTGACCGGGGCGGCGGAAGTCGTGCGGGCGCAGGTGGTCCTGGCTCACGTCGCCGTCACCGTCCAGCGCCTCGCCGTAAACGAGGGTGACCGTCTCCCCCGGCGGGCCGAGCCTGCTGAGACGGACCCAGCCGTGGATGTTCTGGCCGAAATCCACCACGTGGTGGCCGTTGGCCACGCGGGTGATGGAGACCGCCGCAAGCTCGTCCACGATGCGGGTGGGCGGCGCCACCGGGCCGGTCAGGGTTGCATAGCTGCCTTGACGCACGACGGCGGGACTCACCGGAAGAGCGCTGCCGTCACCGGCGCGCGGCACGCGGAAGTCGACCCGTTGGCCCGCCATAAGGTCCGCGCTGACGATTTCCGTTGGGGACACCAGCCATGACGAGTCGGTGCCGATGACCGTTCTGCTGTTCCCGGACTGCAGCTCCACCTGCGCAAGGAGGGCCGTGTGCGTGCCGTACATGTCGGCGTCGCGCGTGTATCCGAAGGTTCCGCGGTACCAGCCATCCGTGAGGACGGCGCGGATGGTGTTGGTGCCGGGGTGCAGAAGCGCGGTGACGTCGTAGGCCTGGACCTGCAGGGTGGTGTTGTAGCTCGTTGAACCGGGGGTAAGTTGCTGGTCGCCGACGCGCACGCCGTTGAGGAACAGTTCGTAGATGCCATTGGCGGTGGCGTACACGCGGGCTGTCTTCGGTGCGGCGTCCAATGTCAAGGTCTTGTGCAGGGCGTAGCCGCGGCGCTCGCCGGGGGCCGGAACATCGGGTTCGTCAGGCCCGATCCACTGCGCTGTCCAGTCGGAGGCGTGCAGGAGCCCCAGCTCCACGGGCATCGGGTCAGACCAGGCGCTCTCCGTTTCGGTGCCGTCGGCGTTCGTGTCCCACGTCCGCACCCGCCACTCGAAGCGGCTGCGCGACTGCAGCGCCGGCCCGGAATATGGCACCAGGACATGCTGCGCGGACTCCAGCCGGCCGGTGTCCCAGCCGTTGCTTGCCGTGATCCGATACGCGCCCTGCGACATGGTTCCGGCGGGCGGTGTCCAGCTCAGGCGCGGCTGCGTGGTGGTGATGCCCATCGCCTCGCGCAGGTGCTCCGCGCGAAGCCTGGTGGGCGCGGCCGGGGCCAGGAGTGTTTCCCCGACTAGGGAGTCGAGACTGGTGGAGGTCATGCAGGAAGCTCCTGTACGTGGAGTGGCTGGGGTTCAAGCTTCGTGTCCGGCCAGCTGACGCTCACAGCGATCTTTCATTGGTTGGAATGGTATTGTGCTCTAGCTCACGGACTGCGGTCCGAACCTCCAACGGCGCAAGGACCTCACGCATGACCGTCCCTTTGGACATGGACACCACCCCCACCCGGGGGAAGCGGCCCAAGCAGGGCGAACCGGTCATTGACCGGGCGCTGAGCCTGCTCGCGGTCTTCTCCGACCGCCGCCGGGCGCTGACCCTTTCGGAACTGGCGCGCCATGCCGGGATGCCCGCGCCCACCGCGCTGCGCCTGATCGCCCGCCTGGTGGCGTGGGGTGCACTCGAACGGCTCGACGACGGCCGGTACGTGGTGGGGGTGCGCCTGTGGGAGGTGGCTTCCCTGTCGCCGCGCGGCCACGGGGTGCGCGAGATCGCGCTGCCCTACCTCGAGGACCTCTTCGAGGTGACCCGCCACCACGTGCTGCTGGCCGTCCGCGACAACGAGGAAGCCGTGCTGATTGAGCGGCTGTCCTCGAAGGACGCCACCGAAGTGGCCTACCGGGTGGGCGGGCGCGCGCCGCTGCGTTCAACCGCCGTCGGGCTGGTGCTCCTTGCCGGCGCGGACCAGCAGTTCCAGGAGGCGACGCTGCGGAAGCCGCCGGAGAACGAACCCGGAGTGGACCACATGCCCGAAGGACAGCTGCGCCGGACCCTGTCCGATGTCCGGCGCACCGGCGTCGCCATGATCCGCCGCTCGGCGCCCTCGCGGACGGTGTCTGTGGCCTCGCCGATCTTTGATGCGCAGGGCTCGGTGGTTGCAGCGCTGTCCATCGTGGTCCCGGACGGTTCCACGCCGGCCAACGTGCTGGCGCCGGCGGTCCGCGCCACGGCACGCGCGGTCTCGCGGAACCTGGGCCACCTTGCCGAAGTCAGCCCTGACGTGCGGACGCACTCGGAGGGGTGACCTGCCCTGCACATGCACGTGGATCAGGCACCGGTGCTCACAGTATCTTGACGCTGGCCCCTTTAACTTCCACTTCGGTGAGCTGGACGCGTTCGTCGGGGGTGTTGTTCGGCCAGTGAAAGGCCAGGTAGTCCCGCCCGCTGGACGCGCGGAGGACCATGCCGTGACCTCCGTTGCTGGACCATAGGGCGTCGTCGTGGTGAATCCAGGGCCCCGTGATGGTTCCGGTCTCCGACTCGGCGATGCCTATCGTATACCCCGCCTCACCGTGGCTTGACCACAGCATCAGCAGTGTCCCCTCGTCTGAGCGGAGCAGGAAGGGCCCGTCGGTGAACTGGGGGTCAGGGGCCAGGTGCAGGTCCTGTGGAGGTTCGATCCCCTTTGGAAAACGCAGCGGCCGGGTCCAGCCCGCCGAAGAGGCGGCAAACAACAGGATTGGCTCACCGACGCCGACGCGCAGGTCCCCTGACAGGCGGAGGGCGTACATTTCACCGTCCGCGATCCCCGCGCGGCCGGATGTCCCCTCCGGCCCGCGGCTGTACACAAGCCAGCGGGTGGAGTCATCGTCAACATGAAGGGTTCCATCCAGGCACGGTTCGTCCGCGGGTGTCACCGGCCCGTCACTCCATGGTTCGTACGGGCCAGTGGCACGGTCCGAGACAAGGACTGCGACGCCACGGCGGCGCGCCCCGTTGGAGGCGGCGAAGGTGGCCAACATAAAGAACCGGCCGTCAACCGCATGAACCTCCGGCGCCCAATACTGCGTATCTGCCCAGAAGCCCACTGGTGGGCGGAACGCGGCGAACGGGCCATCCCACTGTTCAAGATCGTGGCTGGTGTAGCAGTCGAACCCAGTTGCGGGTCCGCCCCAGATGTTCTGGTCGCTGGTCCCGAACAAGACGAACTCACCAGGAGCCGGTTCGAGGATGAACGGGTCGCGCATCCTTATCTCTCCGAGGCGAAGTTGTTGAACGGCCGCGGGCAGGCTGCTTCGGCCCATCAGCGGCTTCCCTGGCGGTCCAATTCGGAGGCCGCAATGTAGCCCTCGAAGCGGTGGGTGCCGCCGCCGACGCTGCGGGGCTCGCCGCCCGGAAGGACGACGTCGGCCTCCACTCCCTCGGGAACAGTCACCTCGAGGTGGAGGGCACCGTCGTCGAGCTTCCATTCCACGCGGACGGTTCCGTGCGGCGTCTTCAACGAAGTTCTGGCCCAGTCGATGCCAACGCCCGGGACAGGTGCGATCCGGATCTTGCTGTAGCCCGGCGCCAGCGGGCTGATTCCGCCGACACCCTTGTGCAGCCAATCCGCCACGGCGCCCAGGGCGTAGTGGTTGAAGCTGGTCATCTCGCCCTTGTTGATGGTGCCGTCCGGGAGCATCGAGTCCCAGCGCTCCCAGACAGTGGTGGCTCCCATGGTCACCGGGTAGAGCCAGGACGGACAGCCGTCTTCCAGGAGCAGGCGGTAGGCCTCCTCGCTGTGGCCGCTGTCCGTGAGGGCGCCGGTGATGAAGGGGGTGCCGGCGAAGCCGGTGGACACGCGGTAGTTGTTCTTCCGCACCAGCTCGGCAAGGCGTTCCCCGGCGAAATCCACATGCTCGGGGCCCGGAAGGATGCCGAAGGCAATCGCGAGTGCATAGACGGTGGTGCAGTCGCTCCGGATGGTGCCGTCGGCGGCAACGTAGTGCTCCAGGAACGAGGCCTGGACCCGGGCGGCCAACTGTTCGAAGTACTCGGCGTCGTCGTGGTGTCCCAGCAACCGCGCCGTCTGGGCTGTGATGGAGGCTGTGCGAAACATGCATGTGGTGGCCACAACGCCGGCGTCCGCCTTCGCGTCCCACGGCTTGTCCGGATCGGCGTCCGGATCCAGCCAGTCACCGAACTGGAAGCCCGTGTCCCACAGCCCGGTGGAGGACAGTAGCCCCTCCACGCGGCGGGTGTGCGAGGTCATGGATTCGTACTGGTTCTTGAGGACTGTGTCATCCCCGTAGGCCTCCCAGAGCGCCCACGGCACCCAGACCGAGGCCTCACTCCACAGCGCGGAAGATTCCGGTTTCGGGAATTCGGGCGGCTGCGGGCAGTACTTCAGGGCGTCCGGGACGGTGATGGGAACCAGGCCGTCGGCCGCCTTCTGCTCTGCTGCCAGGTCCAGGAGCCAGTCCTGCAGGAACCCTTTGACGTCGTAGAGGAACGCCGCGGTGGGCGCAAAGACGGCGATGTCGCCGGTCCAGCCGAGCCGCTCATCGCGTTGCGGGCAGTCCGTGGGGAGGTCCAGGAAGTTGCCGCGGAACCCCCAGACGATGTTGCGGTGGAGCTGGTTGACGAGTTCGTTGGAGCACTCGAAGGTGCCGGTGCGCTCAAGCTCGGAGTGCACCACCACCGCCTCCAGTGACTCCTGTGTGAGCGCGCCTGGCCAGCCGGAGATCTCGGCGTAGCGGAACCCGTGGAAAGTCTTGGTGGGCTCGAAGAAGTCCTCGCCGCCGGACAGGATGAACGTGTCCGTGACCTTGGCGGAGCGCAGCGGGCGGACACCCAGCTCGCCGTCCTCCAGCACTTCCGCGTGGCGGACCGTGATGGTCTCCCCCGCCGCGCCCTGAACGGTGAACCGAAGCCAGCCCACCAGGTTCTGACCGAAATCGACCAGCATCTTGCCGCTTGGTGATGTAAAGATCTCGACAGGACGAACGACGGCGGTGCGCACCACCGGCGGGCCCACCGGCTCAGCCAGCCGGCCGGCATCGAACTCCAGTTCATGCACGCCGGCCCACGCGCCGCCACCCGATGTGCCGGCGTCGAAGTTCGGCTGCGCCCAGCCCTGCTGGTTCCGGCGGGCGTCGATGGTCTGCCCGTCGTAGAGGTCGTTCGCGGTGGTGGCCGACGGGCCGGACTGCCACGTGCTGTCGGTGGCGACGGACTGCACGTAACCATCCTCGAACTCAACGTCCAACTGCCCGAAGAAGCCCAGTTCACTGCCGTAGAGGTTGGACATGCCGTGCCAGGCGAGGCGCCCGCGGTACCAGCCGTTCCCCAGTTCCACACCGATGACAGTCGAGGGGCCCACCAGCGAAGTGACGTCATAACTGCGGTACCGGAGGCGCCACTCGTAGGAACTCCAGCCCGGGCTCAGCACGTCCTCGCCCACGGGAATGCCGTTGATGAAGGCCTCGTAGACGCCAAACGCGGTGGCGCGGAGCGTCGCCTTGGCCACGGGGCCGTGCCCCTCCGCAGCCTGGAACTCCTTGCGCAGGAGCGGGGCGCCGTCGAACTCTGCATCAGGGGTGATCATGGCTGCGTGCCAGGGTGCCAGGGGCATGGGGTGGTGTTCCGTTCTGCTGGGCCGTCAGTACGTGACGGAAATAGGGTCAGGGGTGCGAGTGTGAGGGTCAGGAGGCGTAGTGACAGGCAACCTCGGCCGCGCCCACCAGGCGGAGCGCGGGGCGTTCCTCACGGCAAAGATCCGTGGCGAGGGGGCAGCGGAGCCGGAAGGGGCACCCTCCGGGACCGGGGGTGGCGGCCGCTCCGGTCCGGACGCCGAGGGACTCGCGGGCCTCCCGGCGTGCGGCCTGCTCGGCCGGACGCGGCACCGGGGACGCCGCCACGAGGGCCTGCGTGAACGGATGCTTGGGGTTCTCGGTGACGGCGGCGGCAGGTCCGCTTTCCATCACCTGCCCGCGGTAGAGGACCACCACGCGCTGGGCCAGGAACTGGACCACCGCGATGTCGTGGGCGATGAACAGATAGCCCAGGCCGCGTTCGTCCCGCAGGTCGGCCAGGAGGTTCAGCACCTGGGCCTGGGTGGAGAGATCCAGTGCGCTCACGGCCTCGTCGCAGACCACCAGGCTGGGGTCGCAGATGAGGGCGCGGGCCACGGAGATGCGCTGGCGCTGGCCGCCCGAGAACTGGCTGGGGTACCGGTCAACGGCCTCGCGGGGCAGTCCCACGCGTTCCAGCATGTCCTCGGCGCGCTGCCGGGCCTCGGCCGTGCTCACGCCGCGCAGCCGGAGCGGTTCAGCGAGCGAGGAGCCCACGGTGTTCCGCGGGTTCAGCGACGAGTTGGGGTCCTGGAAGACGGCCCGCAGCTCCCCGCCCAATGCCCGGCGCTGGGAGGCGCTGGCCGAGGTGATGTCCTTGCCCTGGTAGCTGATGGACCCGCCGGAAACCTTCTGCAGGCCGAGGATCGCTTTGCCGATGGTCGACTTGCCCGAGCCGGACTCCCCCACCAGCCCCACGGTTTCGCCGGCGGCGATGCTGAAGCTCACGCCGTCGACGGCGGCGGGAGCGCTGGCTGCCTTGCGGCCGCGGCCGTAGCGGACCACCAGGTCCTTGACGTCCAGCAGCGGCTGGGCGGCAGCCGGCAGCGATGCTTCAGGGCGGACCGAGGTTGCGGTGCTCATGCGTGATCCTTTTCAACAGTCCGGGTTTCAACAATCCGGGTTTCCGACAAGCTCAAGTGGTGGCGGGCGGGGACGTCCGTTGGCACCCAGTCCAGCCCCTCGACGGCCAGTTCGTCCGATTTGACGCAGCGCACCACGCCATCACCCGCCCCGGAGGGCAGCAGCGGAATGGGTACCATGCAGGCGGACCCGGCGAACTGGCAGCGGGCGGCGAACCGGCACGTGCCGGGCCAGTCCTTGGGCTGCGGGACCTGGCCGTTGATAGTGGCCAGCCGTTCGGGCATGTCCGAGGCATGGTTGGCATGCGGATCTGCGGCCAGCAGTGCCAGCGTATAAGGGTGGCGGGGGTTGTCCAGGATGCTCTCCGTCCGGCCGTTCTCCACCACCTGGCCCGCGTACATGACGGCCACCTGGTCGCAGAGGTCGGCCACCACACCGAGATCGTGAGTGACCATCACCACGGACATTCCGGTGTCCTTCACCAGGCTGCGGAGCAGCGAGAGGATCTCGGCCTGGACGGTCACGTCCAACGCCGTGGTGGGTTCGTCGGCAACCAGCAGGCGGGGCCGGCCGGAAAGTGCCAGGGCGATAGCCACGCGCTGGGCCATCCCGCCGCTGATCTGGTGCGGGTAGGTCTTGAGGATGCGCGCGGCGTCCACGATGCCCACCTTTTCCAGCAGGCCCAGGGCTTCGGCCTTCGCTTCGGCTTTGCCCGTCCTGCGGAGCCGGCGGATGGCAGCGGTGAGCTGGTAGCCCACCGTGAACATGGGGTCCAGGGCGCGCATGGGCTCCTGCGAGATGAGGGCAATATCGCTCCCGCGGATGCCTTCCATGTCCTTCTCGGTGGCGGCGGCCAGGTTCGTGCCGTTCCAGAGGATCTGTCCTTCAGCCACGGAGACTCCGGAGGGCAGCAGTCCCAGCAGCGACAACGCTGTCATGGTCTTGCCGCAGCCGGACTCGCCCACCAGGCCCAGGACCGTGCCGGGTTCGACGTCGAAGGAGACGTCCGTAACGAGCCGTACCCCGTTGTCCACGCCTACGGAGAGGTTGCGGACACTCAGCGTGTCTTTTGCTGAGTCTTTCGGTGCCGGAGCAGCTGCCGCGATGGCAGCGACAGCTTTGGCGCGCTGCCGCCGGGCGGCGGCGGAGGGCAGGTGCGAGGCGACGGCGTTGGGTGCCTTCCCAAGGGCGTTGCCGATCGCATTGGCGGCCAGGACGGTCAGCGCCAGCACGGCACCGGTAGGGACCATCAGCCAAGGCGCGTCGTAGACGTGCTGTGAGGCGCCCTGGATCATGCCACCCCAGCTGGGTTCGGGGATGGGCGGGCCAAATCCGATGAACGCCAGGCCTGCCTGGATCAGCATGCCGACGGCAAAGATCAAGGCCGCCTGGACCACGATGGTGTTGGTCAGGCCGGGCAGCACGTGGCGGAGGCTGATGCCGGCCATGCCCATGCCGTCCACCTTGGCGGCGTCCACGTAGAGCTGGGACTGCAGGGACTTTGCCTGGCCCAGCATCACCCTGTAGATGCCCGCCGAGATCAACACACCCAGGATTCCCATGATCAGCGGGATGTTGGTTCCCACAGCGCCGATAACGGCCAGAATGATTACCGTGCCGGGCAGCGACATCATGATTTCAGTGACGCGGCTGATGACGTTCTCCACGCGGTCACCGGCGGCCGCCGCCAGCATGGCCAGGAGGGTTCCGAGGCCGACGGCGACAATCACCGTGATCATGGACGTCCCCAGCGTGCCGGCTGCGGAAGCGAAGATGCGGCTCAGGAGGTCACGGCCGAGTTCGTCAGTGCCGAGCCAGTGGGCGGCAGTGGGTCCGGACAGGACGGCGGTGAAGTCCTGGTCCTCGGTCTTGAAGGGCAGCCACAGCGGCGCGCTCAGGGAGGCCACCACCAGTGCGACGAGCCAGATGACCCCGGCAATGCTGGCCGGTGAGCCGAACATCTTGCTGCCGGAGAATTTCTTCGCCGCGCTTTGGCGGGGGGCCTTGGAAAGGACGGCAGCCGCCGTCGTCGTTACTGGCTGGTCCGCGTCCGCGGGGGCGGGGGCAATGTTGGGGATCATGAGGCACGCAACTTCGGGTCGAGGAACTTGGTGGCGAGTTCCAGCACCAGGTTCACGGCAACCACCACAACCGTGGCGATCACCACCACGCCCTGTACGGACGGGGCGTCATGGGTGCTGACGGAGTTCTGGACGGCCTGGCCCAGCCCCGGCATGGCGAACAGCTGCTCGGCGATGACGGAGCCGCCGAAAAGCTGGATGAACTGCAGTGCGATGGCGGCCACGATCGGGAGGCTGGCGTAGCGCAGGGCATGGACGTAGAGGATCTTCCAGGTGGGAGTGGCGGTGGCCCGGAGGGTCCGGATGTGCTCCTGCTGGAGCGCCTCGAGCATGGAAGCCCTGGTCTGGCGGGCAATGAAGGCCCCGCCACCCACGGCCAAGGTGATCACCGGCAGCGCGAGGGACAACAACCAGTCCTGCGGCGAGTCCTCAAACGGAACATAGCCGGTGGCGGGAAAGACGGAGGACTGGACCGCCAGCAGGTAGACGAAGATGATGCCGATCCAGAAGGCCGGGAGGGCTACGGCCATGCCGGCTACGCCGCCGATGATGCGGTCAACCAGGCCACCCCGGACGGCCGCGGTGACGCCCAGTGCGATGCCGAGGACTCCGCTGAGCAGGGCGGCTCCGGCCGCCAGCGACGCGGTGACGGGAAGCCTGCTGGCCAGGTCCGCGCTGACGGAACGCCCGTCAATGAGTGAAATACCGAGGTCACCGCGGACTGCGGCGCCGAGCCAGTTGAAAAACTGGGCCACGAGAGGATCGGACCAGCCGAGCCGGGCGTTGACCTCATCGATCGCTTCCTGGGAGGCGCCGGCGCCGAGCGAGACGGCTCCCGGGCTGCCGGGCATTGCGTGCACCAGCAGGAATGCCAGCACCGCAACCACCAGCACGGTGGCCAGCGCCATCAACAGGCGCTTGGTGATGAATAGTGCCATGGTGACCTCCATCGGTCAGGGCTTTCCGGGCGGCCGTCCCGCAGGGGAAGCGGCCGCCCGGAAGGTCCGGGGTATTAGCTGGCCGGCTTGTAGGACGAGAGGAGCGGGTAAGCGTTGGTTCCGGCGAACTCCACAGGGGCCACCTTTTTGGTGTTGTAGCCCTGGTTGGTCAGCGCTTCGTACAGCGGGATCATCCAGCCGGATTCCACCAGCCGGGTGTTCAGCTTGGTGGCCGCGGCTTTGACGGCAGCGTCATCCTTGGCGGCTGCCAGCTCGCCCGTGGCAGCGCTCAGCTGGCCATCGGTGGCCTTCTGCACGTTGGTGAAGCCGTTGAGGATGGCTCCGTACATCACACCCACGGGGTTGTCCCAGTTCAGCGGCGCGTAGCCCAGGGGCGTGGTGGCCACGGCGGCGAAGGCCTCGTCCGTTGAGGACGCCATCTTCACGTTCATGGTGATTCCCACGGCGGCGAGGTCCTTCTGGACTGCCTGCAGGTCCGTCTGCGTCTGCGCGCTTGCGATGATGGTGAACTCGAAGCCGTCCGGGTAGCCGGCTTCGGCCAGCAGGCTCTTGGCCTTGTCCGGGTTGTAGGCGAACGTGGTCTCAATGTCCTTGCTGAAGCCTGCGGAGTCCTTGGGCAGGGCGTTCCAGGCTGGGATGTCGCCCTTGTGCAGCGCGTCCACCAGGGCCTGGCGGTTGATCGCGTACTGGATGGCCTGCCGGACCTTCTCTTCGGCGAACGCGGGGGCGGTCTTGCCGATCTTGTCAAAGGAGATCATGGTGTTGACGGTGCCGCCGATCTGGGTCACACCCACGCCCTTGGACTTGGCGAAGTCAACGGTGTTCGAGGTCAGCATGGCGACGTCGGCCTGACCGGAAACCAGGGCGTTCGCCCGGGCCTGCGGGTCCTGGACCACGCTGAAGATCACCTTGTCGAAGGCGTACTTTGACGCGTCCGCGCTCTTGGTGTTCTTTACCAGGACGTACTTGTTGCCCTTCACCGTGCTGGGATCCAGCGTGTAGGGGCCGGATCCGTCCGGGGTGGCGGCGAGGCTGGCAGTGTCCGTGACAGCCTTCTTGCCAACGATCATGCCGGTGGTGGACGCCAGGTTCTTCTCGAAGCCGGGCTGCGGTGCGGCGAAGGTCAGGGCCACCTGGGTGGGGCTGACTACGTCAACGGAGGCGATTTCCTGGGCGCCGCCCTTGGCAACAGCGGAGTAGGCGCTCAATGCGGGGTCGGACCGGCGGTCGAGGTTTGCCTTGACCAGTTCGGCGTCGAGAGTGGACCCGTCGGTGAACGTCACGCCGTCCTTGAGTGTCAGGGTAAGGACGGTGTTGTCGGCGTTGTAGCTGAACTCCTTGGCCAGGCCCGGACCTGCCGAGCCGTCCGGCTGGAGCGTCATCAGGCTCTCATAAAGGCCCTCGAGGAACTGCCGCTGTGCAGCAGAAACGCGCAGCGGGTCAAAACCGAACGATGCCGAGTCGCTGTCGATGGCGAGGGTCAGGGAGCTGGTGTCCGCTTTGGCGGACGCCTGGCTGGAGCCGCCGCCGCAGGCGGTCATCGATCCCAGCAGGAGCGCCCCGGCCAGGACGGCGGAGCTCGCACGGGCGGTGGAGTTCAGAAGTTTCATGTAGTGCGCCTTTGCATTCTGATGTGACAAACGGAGGAAAAGTGTTGTGGGGCTGGCGGCTGGCCGGCTCCCCACAAGCATCGGCCGCCGGCAAAGGGCGCTCACATGAGAATGTCATTGATTGAAAAAGTATTGTGGCCCGGGTCACGTGGCGGGAAAGGATTGAAAGCCAGGGCAGAGAGGCCCGTGCGCCGGTGTTTGGCGCTGAACCGAAAGGAACCACATGACCACCGCATCAGCATTCCCGCAGGACTTCCTCTGGGGCGTCGCCAGCGCCGGGCACCAGGTGGAGGGAAACAACGTCAACAGCGACACTTGGTTCCTCGAGCACCTCCCGGGCAGCATGTTCACCGAGCCGTCCGGGGATGCCGTGGACCACTATCACCGCTACCGCCAGGACATTGCCCTGATCGCGGGCCTGGGGTTCACCACGTACCGCTTTTCACTGGAGTGGGCGCGCATTGAGCCGGAAGAGGGCCACTTCTCAAAGGCGGAACTTGACCACTACCGCCGGATGCTGGAAGCGTGCCACGAACACGGCCTCACGCCCGTGGTCACATTCCACCACTTCACGTCCCCGCGCTGGCTCCTCGCCGTCGGCGGTTGGGAAGGATCCCGGACGGCCGAACTCTTTGCCCGCTACTGCGACCGGGTGATGGCGCACCTGGGCGACCTGATCGGAGTCGCCTGTACCTTGAACGAGCCAAACCTCCCCTGGCTGCTGGAGTCCTTCGGCATCGGCGGCGTCGCGCCGGAAAACCGTGGTTCCGTACCCGTGTGGGCCGCCGCTGCGGAACGGCTTGGCGTTGATGCCGGCACGGTGGCTCCCTTTCAGTTCTGTTCCACGGAGGCGGGGTTCAACGTGAAGCTGGCCGCGCACCGGGCCGGCACGGCAGCAATCAAGGCACACCGGCCGGGGCTGCAGGTGGGCTGGACCCTCGCCAACTCGGACATCCAGTCGATTGAGGGCGGCCAGGAACGTGCCGATCAGGTGCGCCGCGACGTGAACGAACGCTTCCTGGAGGCGTCCCGCGGTGACGACTTCGTGGGAATCCAGACCTACGGCCGCACCGTCTACGGCCCGAACGGCCATGCGCCCGCCCCCGACGGCGTGCCCACCAACCAGATGGGCGAGGAGATCTACCCGCAGGCCCTCGAGGCGACCATCCGGGAGGCAGCCAGGATCGCCGGCATTCCCGTGATCGTCACGGAGAACGGTCTCGCCACCGACGACGATTCGCAGCGGGTGGACTACCTGCGCGTCGCCGTCGACTGCGTTGCCTCCTGCCTCGCGGACGGCATTGACGTGCGTGGCTACATTGCGTGGACGGCCTTCGACAACTTCGAGTGGGTGTTTGGCTACGGTCCGAAGTTCGGCCTCATCGCTGTGGACCGGGAGACCCAGGAACGGACACCCAAGGAGAGCGCCCGCTGGCTCGGCCGTCAGGCTCAGGTGTACGCCGCCCGCACGGACTACGCGGAGGTCAGCGCGGCGCCACAGCCGGCCTGACCGCCGTCGGGCGGAATAGCATTGCCGGTCAGGCGTTGTCCGTCGGAGCGGCCCTGTGGTCAATCGCGGCAGTGAGCCGATCGATCCGGTCAAGCGCCGTGGTGAGGCGCTCCACCGTTGCCCACAGGGCCGGATGCTCCTCGCGGACCTGTTCGAGGTCAGCGCCGGCCTTGGTGAGCGCAGCGAGGTCGAAACTCACGTTGGTTCGCGCCCCGGAGACCGCTGCCCTGAGGGCGCCGATGGCCACAACAACGTCGGCAACCAGCGCCGGATTGCCATGCGTGGCCAGCCAGCCCAGGTCCGCTATGGCATCGATGGCCCGGTCGCCCAGCACGGCGGACGCCTTGGCCGCATCGACGGATGCCTGGTGGACGGCGGCGTCGCGTTCTGCTCCCGGTTCCAGCCGAAATGCGGCACCGAAGGCCTGCGATGCGGAGGCGTCCTCGTCGGCCAGCCGCAGCGCGGCCTTTCGGAGCGCGCGCGCCCGTGAATGGATGCCGGCGAGCTCGGAACGAAGGTGATCGTCGGTTTCGGTATAGCCGGCAACCATCGAGGTCAGGGAGGCGGCGATGGCCAGCATCACCCCCGTTCCGGCCCCACCACCCGGCGAGCCGGTGGACTCCGCGAGTGCCCGCGTCCAGTCATCCACCGTTGAGTGTTGGGTTGTCACGTGGTCAGCATCATCCATCACACCAGTCTGCACGTCGGTGACGTCAACCGCCCACGTGGTGGATCGTAAAAGCGGTCAGGAAGCCGACGCTGGCTGTAAACCCGGTCAGGTTGTGATGCTCTTCGAAAGCCTCCGGGATCATGGTGTCTGCCAGCATGGCGAGAATTCCGCCCGCGGCGACGGCCGTGATGAACGCAATCAGTTCAACGGGCGCATTCTCCAGGGCTGCGAAGCCGAGCAGGGATGCCAGCCCGCAGAAGACGGCGATGCCGGTCCACGTGCCGAAAACATATGCCGGACCCCTGCCGGCTTTCTTCATCCCCGCTGTGCTGGACAAACCCTCGGGGACGTTCGAAATAAAGACGGCGGCGAGCATGGCCGGACTGACCGTCCCAGACGCCACAAGTCCCAGTCCGAGAACCACCGATTCGGGGATCCCGTCGATCAGGGCACCGATCGCTATGGCCGTGCCGCTGCCGGGCGCATCCTGCTCCGAAGGCTGCTTCTCCCCCGACCGTTTCCGGTGCTTTGCTCCGGCGCGGGCAAGCAGGACATTGGAGCACACAAAGATCAGGGCGCCCGCCAGGAAACCCACCACCGTGGGCAGCAGACCGCCGCCCTCCACAGCTTCATCGACCAGTTCAAAAGCCAACGCCGAGATCAGCACGCCAGCGCCGAACGCCATCACCGTTGACACGAGCTTTGGCGGGATTTTCCATAACCAGGCGATCCCGGACCCAAGAACCAGGGCCCCGCCGGCCACCGTCCCCCACATCAGAGCCTGCAACCACATCGGCATGATTTCCTTCCCTCCACGTCAGCCAGGCTCTTCGGTCCACCCGAGACGATGCTAGTCCGGGGCCGCGGAACTGTACGGGAGGCTGGGACCTCGCGGATTTAATGCAACGCTGGTTCCATGGATCTGGAGGTGTCGCCCGCGCTGGCCATCCCGTCGTCGGAACTCGGCTGGCGGTTTTCGCGCTCGTCCGGTCCCGGCGGCCAGCACGTCAACACAACGGACAGCCGGGCCGAGCTCTCCTGGAACGTTGCGGAGTCCGCGGCGCTTTCGGACGTCCAGCGGATGCGGCTGCTGACGCGCCTCGAGGGACGCCTCATCGCCGGCGTGATCACCGTGACTGCTTCCGAACAGCGCTCCCAGCTGCGGAACCGGGAGATCGCCCTGGCCAAGCTCGCCGGCCTCGTGGCTGCCGGCCTGGCTCCCGACGCTCCCAACCGGCGGGCAACCAAACCCACCCGCGGGTCAAAGCGCCGGCACCTCGCATCAAAACAAAAGCGGTCAGCAACCAAGCAGCAGCGAAAGCGGCCATCTGCCGAGTAGCACGCGTGGTGTCCGCCGGATATGCCGTCCGCTCCATGAGCGATGCTTCCACCGTTACTGAAATGACGACGTGGCGGGATCGAACTCCGGTGGATGCCAGACGCCGGGGCGGGTTGTGTGGAACCGACGGCCGGTCACCGACCCGGGCGTCAGCCTGATGTAATTGTGCTTTTCACCCGATTGCCAGGGTTCCAGCCCAAGGGCGTCCACCGCGGCAATCTGTTCCGGGGCGACGATCACATGGGCCTGGCCGCTCACAACGACACTCCAGGCGGACTGGGAGTCGGCCTGGTACCCGTCAGCTTCAATGGCGATGTCCTGTCCGACGCTTCCCCAGAATGCCGTTCCTGCCGCGGTACGGAAAACCACACTTTTCCCGTCCAGAACGTAGTTGATGGGAAAGATCTTCGGCCGCTGCTCCACGATGACAGCCAGCCGTCCAACGACGCTTTCCGCCAGCAATTCCCAGCAGGCGTCAGGGGCGAGCCGCCGGGTACCGGCATCAGAACCCTCAGGGGACGGGCTCGGAGTGGTGGTGTTCATCTCCTGAGGGTAGGGCGCGGGGCAGTCCCGGCATCAGGGTCGAAGGGCCTGCCTTCCGCCGGAAACGCCGGTGCCGGTTGTTGATGTGGAGGACCAAAGCCCCTGCCACTTGGCCGTCCTGCGCCTCATGATGAGGCTGTGTCGACGGCAACTGCAGGTAGCGCGCGACGACGGGTGGCCGCCGTCGCGGCGGCGCTTGTCCTGGTCGCCATTGCGGTGGTGCTCGCAGTGACGCTCGCTGTCCGGCCCGGCAGTGCGCCGCCCCCGGCGGTTCCGCCCGACGGTGCGTCCTCCGCACCAGGCACGAATTCCGCCAGCGCACCGGGCCCGAACTCCTCCACCGCGGCGGCGCCATCCGCTGCACCGCCTCTGCCGCTGCCACCCCCGGCGGGCACTGACACTCCGGAAGCGGGCCAGACTCCGGTCCAGCCTCCCGTCATTGTCCCCCCGCTTCCTGGGCCGACAGTGCCTGAGGCAACTTCCCCGCTGCCGGGTGACCCGTTCCCGCCGGCTCTGCAGGGCGGAGACCTAACCGTGGTCCCGGGCGCCGGGAATGTGGTGGCCCTGACGTTTGACGCCGGAGCAAACGCGGCCGGGCTGCCGAAAATACTGACGGCCCTGGCCGCCAAGGACGTGGCCGGGACCTTCTTCCTGACCGGAAACTGGGCTGTCTCGAATCCGGACCAGGTCAGACAGATCATGTCGGCCGGACACCGCGTGGCCAACCACTCCATGACACACCCCGGATTCACGGGCCTGTCCGATGCACTCATCGCCCAACAGGTTTTAGGAGCCGAACAGGCCCTTGCAGAGCTGGGCGCGGATCCACGCCCTTTCTTCCGCTTTCCCTACGGCGAACGGGATGCCCGGACCATAGCAGCCGTGAACGGCCTGGGCTACGTCCCGGTCCGATGGACGGTGGACACCCTGGGGTGGAAGGGAACCAGCGGGGGAACCACCACTCAAACGGTCGCGGATCGGGTCCTTGCCAATCTCCAGCCCGGTGAAATCATCCTGATGCACATCGGCTCAAATCCCGACGACGGCAGCACCCTGGACGCCGATGCACTCCCGGGGATCATCGAACAAGTCAGCGCCGCCGGTTACGGCTTCACTACCCTCGACGCACTCCTGGGCGATTAGGAACCCCTGTCCGCCCGCGCGATGTTCGGCTCTGCCCCGCAGCAGCTCGAACGCGAAAAACTGACCGGCTCAGGGCCAAAGGACCGATACAAAAGATGGCTGGTAGGCCATACTGACGGCATGAGTGCTGCCAGGGGAAAACCCGACCGGATTCTGATCGCCATCCTGTCCGCGATTGCACTGTTGGTGGTCGTCGCCCTGGCAGTCGTTTTCACCCGCGGGGAGCCGGAGTCGCTTGATGAAACCACACCCCAGGGTGTGGTCCAGCGGTACAGCACAGCCGTCATCGACGGCGATACGGCAACAGCCACGTCCTACCTCACGGCATCGGCCAAGTCCCTGTGCACCGGGTTCCATGACAGCGGGCCGCTGCCCACGCGCGTGGTTTTGATCTCTGCCACGGAACGGGACAACACGGCGCTGGTGAAGGTCTCCGTGGTCAACTCAGGGTCGGGTGGCCCGTTCGGGCCGTCCGAGTACGAGACGGAGGATCGTTTCTCCTTGGTGAAGACAGATGGCAGGTGGCTGGTTGACCGGGCACCGTACCAGCTCCTGTCGTGCACCGGAACGCCCGTGAAGCCATGAGTTCCGGCATCCGGACAACAGTGCCGCCGGTTGGTTCCGCCCAGCTCACGCTCCGGCGACTGATCCTCTACGCCCTGCTGTTCGCCCTGGTGGTGATCGCAGCATCGGGTCTCAGCGGGCTCCTGGAACGCCTCTTCAGCACCGGCGCCGAGCTGGCGTCAACGGACGTGGCAGGCCTGGCCCGCGCCCTTGCCTTCACGCTGATCGGGGGGCCGCTCGCCGCCCTCCTGTGGTGGGTTGTCTGGAAGAGGCTCGACGACGGCGCGGAGCGCAGCTCCGTGGGGTGGGGCCTGTACCTGTCCGCCGTCTATGCAGTCTCCCTGATCACCTCTGCAACTGCCTTCCTCGGGCTGGCCGCGTCCTTCATCGGCCAGCCCGAACAGCGGTGGTATTCGCCCCTGTCGAACGGGCTTGTGTGGGCCGGCATCTTTATCTGGCACCGGTGGATGTGGCGGCACCCCCTCAAAGGCCCGGGCACTCTCCACGATCTCCCGGCAGTCATCGGTTCGGTCTTCGGGCTGGTGGTGGGCGCTGTTGCCGCCATCACGGCCCTGGGCGGTCTGCTCGACGTCGCGATCCGGGGTTACATCAGCCTGACTCCGGGAGGAGACACCTGGTGGCAGGCCGTGCTCCGGGCGCTGGTTTGGGCCGTCGGCGGAAGCCTCGTGTGGTGGTGGCACTGGCACCGGGGCGGCGGCCGGAAACTGGACACCGCCCTGGTGGATGTGGCGCTGATCGCCGTGGGCATCTTCGCAGCGGGCATCACTGCACTCGGCGGGGCCGGCGTCGTCATTTTTGTGCTCCTGAGAACAGCGTTCGACCGGGCTGAGCCGATGAACGAACTGCTGTCACCGCTGGGCCCGGCCATAGCCGCCGCCGCGGTCGGTGCCCTGGTGTGGCGCTATCACCGCGTCAGCGGGGCTGAACGGTCAGTTGCCAGCCGGCGTGCAGGCCGGCTGGTGACGTCCGGGGTTGCCCTGGCAGCGGCTGCGTCAGGCATCGGGGTGGTAATCAATGCTTCGCTTGCCATGGCGGTTTCACCCCTCGCGGGCGGCGGCACACGGACGCTCCTGCTGGGAGGCCTCAGCTCCCTGGCTGTGGGCGGCCCGGCCTGGTGGCGGGCATGGAGGCCAACGAGGCCGCCGCAGACCGCGGACACCATTGCGCCAGGCAGGCGTGTCTACCTCATAGCCTTCTTCGGCATCAGTGCCGTGGTGGCTCTGATCGCCCTCCTCGTCATTGGCTACAGGCTCTTCGAGTTCCTCCTTGGCGAGGTAACCGGGGGCAGCCTCCTGGACCGTACCCGCGCGCCGCTGGGTCTCCTGGTTGCGGCCGGCCTCGTGGCCGCCTACCACTTCGGCCTGTGGCGGCGGGAACGCGCGCTCCTGGCAGCGGCCTCCCCGGCCAGGGAACGCACCATTGATCACGTCACGCTGGTGACAGCCTCCGACCCCGCGCCGCTGTCCAGGGCCATCCACACGGCCACCGGTGCCCGGGTCGCCGTGTGGAAAAGGATGGACGCCGCCGGTACCGCACAACCGGCCGGTGCCGTACCGGAACCTGAGCTCGCGGAGCGGGTGGTTGCAGCGCTCGGCAGCGTCACCGCACAGAATGTCCTGCTGGTGATCGGGCCGGCGGACGGCCAAAAGGCCCGCATTGATGTAATCCCCTTGGAAGGCCCGGCAAGGCGGTGATGGGCCGGAGCGGTGTGCCTTTCGGCCCTGTAAGGAATCCCTTCCGTGGTGGATTCTGGTCCGTATGAATGCACCGGCTCCGAAACCAACGCTTGTCCACTGCACCGAACAGCCAACTGCCGTCCTTCGCGAAAACGTCGCAATGAATGCCCTGACTGAATTCTTCGGCCGGGCATTCGGGACTGTGGTCCAGGAAGCGCAGAGGCAGAATGTCCAACTCGCCGGACCGCCGTTCGCCCTGTACCGCGGAATGCCGACGGATACGGTGGACGTTGAAGCCGGCTTTCCTGTCTCCGGCACTCTGTCCGACGCCGGAACCGTGGTCGCGGGCACGCTTCCCGATATTGATGCCTTCGAGGCTCTGCATACCGGCCCCTACGACCGGCTGGAAGAGACGTACACGGCCATCCAGGACAGCATCAGGGAGGCTGGAAAGAACCCGTCAGATACCATGTGGGAGTTCTATCTGAACGGCCCCGACACGGAGCCCGATCCGTTGAAATGGCAGACACGGGTTGTGTGGCCGGTGACCTGATGATCAGGACGGTCAGGCTGCTGCTGATGTTGGTGCTGGCCGTGTTGCTCGGCGGCGGCGCAGCAGCCCTGCCGCGTGCCGTCACCCCCACGGACGTCGTCATCGAGGACCGGGCGGGAGTTCTGGACCGCAACACGCTGGTGCCGGCCATCGCCGGGATCGAGTTCCATGAGCCCACGAAAGTGGCCGTCTACACCTACAACGGCAGCGCCACGGACAACCTTAACGAAGAGGTCCTCAGGTTCGCCCGCGCGGAACACCCGGACTGGATCAGCCCCGACGGGCAGAAATGGGCTGACGGGTTGTTCATCTTCGCGCTCGATCCTGTGGGCCGGCATGTGGGCACGTACATGGGTGAGGACCGGAAGGTTTCGCTGGAACAGCGGGATGACATCCAGAACGCCGCAAAGGACCTTCTCCGGGACGCCCAATGGACGGATGGAACCATCGCCGGAATCCGGCGCGGCGCCGAACTGATCAACCAGCCCTGGTACCGGTCTGCCGCCTTCCTGATAACAGCGTGGGTGACCGGCGGGGCCGCTGTTCTCGGTGCCGGCGCCTTGATGCTGGTACGGGCTGTCACCAGATCAACGGCCCGGAAGGAGCTGGAGCGCGGCGACCGGAGCTATGCCAATGTCAGCACGGATCTGGACGTCACAGAACTGAACGCCGGCACCATTCCGGCGGCCTCACGCTACGGCAGCAGTGTCCTTGAGAAGCACCGCACCTTCCTCAACCGTTACAACGCCGCCACCGGGCTCTCCAACCGTGTCCATGCCCTGACGCCGAAGGAACTGGGCCGCAGGCCGAATCTCAAGCTCGTGCGGGAGTACGCGGACGCGGCCGCGGAACTGGACGCCTTGGACGACGTTATTGCCGACAGCAACGCCCTCCTTAACAAGTTCACCACCTGGCCCACCGCCTGGGACCGGCAACTGGCGCCCTTCCGCAACGACCTGGCAGGCGTGGAGCAGCTGCTCAGCAAACGCCACGGGCAAAGCGGCTCCGCTACCGCCGCAGCGCTCAGGTCCTTCCGTGACGAGAGCCTGCGCAACATCGAACGCTGGACCACAGAACTCGCGGACGGAACCATCACCCCGGAAACGGCCCTCGACCGGCTGCGCGATGCCCGGAGCCACCTGTCAGTCCTCCTGAAGAACCATGCAGAAACCGTGATCGAGGGCTTTGCCAAGACGGACCGTGAAGCAACCCTCATGCGCAAGGAGATGGAGGATGCGCAGGAAGGCACGGACCGGCAGCATCGGCGGACGTATGAACCCAGCATCCTCGGCACGGTCTACCCGTCCTACTACTTCTTTTCGGTCCCTGCCTTCAACACCGGCCTCAACACCGGCGTCGGCAGCGTCAATTCTGCCCGGGGCGGCGGTGCAACCACGGGCTACGGCAGCAGCGGCGGAAGCTTCTCGGGCTCCGGCAGCTCCTCGAGTTTCTAGGTGACTTTCGGCCCTACAGACCCGTTGTCCGAGGACGCAGGCTGGAGTTAAAGCAGCCACGTACCGAAGGGAACAGCCATGGAGGACTCAGAGAGCGCCAGGTTCGTGGTGGGGGTAGACGGCTCGGAGGCGTCCGTGGAGGCGCTGCGGCAGGCCCAGGCGCTGGCTGCTCCCATCGGGGCCAAGGTGCTGGCCACCGCCTACTGGGACGAGCCGCAGGTTTACGCCGGGTACGTAACCATGGGAATCGACCGCTTCGAGGAACGCGTCGGGATCGTCCTCAACGAAGCCCTGGAACAGGCCTTCGGCGAAAACATTCCGCCGAACGTCGTCCCGCGTGTTGTCCGGGGCCATCCCCGGGACTCCCTCATCGACGCGAGCCGCCACGCAGACATGATCGTTGTAGGCAGGCGGGGTCACGGAGGATTCGGCGGCCTGCTGCTGGGCTCAGTCAGCTCAGCCTGTGTTGCGCATGCGCACTGCCCCGTTTTAGTTGTCCATAGCCCCGACAAAAAGAAGAAGGAAGACCAGCCGTGAGAACGTCCAAGCCGATCGCTGTCGCCACCAACGACTCCCCGCAAAGCCAGGCCGCCGTGGAGTGGGCTGCCAGACGGGCTGCCAAGGCCGGCCTGCCGCTGACCATCCTTTACGTCGTTGACGACCGCTGGGTGGCCGAACCCATCCCGTGGACCGGTGAGCTGGTGGAGGAGGGCGAACGCCTGGTGGAGAAAGCGGCCGCACGCGTGCGGGACGGCCTTCCGGTTGAGGTGACCACCAAAGTCCTGGAGGGCGGGATCTCGGGCTCGCTCCGGAAATACTCCACTCAGGTATCCATGCTGGTGGTTGGCTCCGGCGCTCCGCATCGTGGCGGTTCGTTGCGGGACCGGGCCTTGCAGGTGGCGGCGGCTGCCAAGTGTCCGGTGGCTGTCATCGGCGTCCATGACACCGAAGGCCGGAAGGGTGTTGTGGTCGGCGTTGACGGGTCCGAAGAGGCTACCCAGGCCGTTGCGTTCGCTGCCGCAGAGGCGGACCGGGAAGGCGAGGAGCTGACGGTGGTTTATGCCGTCTGGCAACCCGACAAATGGGTCGACAGTGGCGCCCTGACCCAGACGCTGTCCCAGCGCATTGAGGACGAGGAGCAGATGGTGCTGGCCGAAACAGTCTCGGGCCTCCGCGAGGATTACCCGGATCTGGTGGTGCACAAGGTCCTGGATACCGTGATGGAGCCGGCTGCTGCGCTGGTGAAGGCCGCCGAAGGAGCCAGCCTGCTGGTGGTGGGGAGCCGAGGACGTGGCGGCTTCAGACGGCTGCTGCTCGGGTCCACAGCGCACGCGGTGCTGACGCATTTGCCGTGCCCCACGGTGATAACCCCAATCCACCGCGGCTAGCACCGGATGTAGTAGCCTGCGAGCATGCAAAGCCACACTTCGGGACCTGAGACAGAAGTCCTCTCCGTTCATGACTGCTGGAAATACCTCCGGGCCGCGTCGGTCTGCAGGGTTGCGGTGGTTACCGGCGGCGAGCCGGAAATCTTCCCGGTGAACTACGTTCCCGATAACGGCACGGTGGTGTTCCGTACCGCATCGGGAACGAAGCTGGATGCCGTGCTCGCCGGCAGTGCCATTGCGTTGGAGGCAGACGGCTTCAATAAATACGGGACCATTGCCTGGAGTGTGGTGGTCAAAGGCACCGCTGCCGTCGTGGATTCGCAGGAGAGTTTCCAGGAGGCTGCCGATGCCGGGCTCTCACCGTGGGAGTCCGGAAGCAAGGATCACCTGGTGCGGGTGACCCCCTCCGAGGTCACCGGCCGGCGCTTCGTGATCAATCCCCCGTCGCGTTGGTGGCCGCCGCTGGACTCCGGGCAGCCCTGATAGCGGCCGACGACGGCGGTTCACCTCACGGCGCCGACCCTTGCCGGAGTGCCGCCCACCGCCGTCGTGGTTTCCCTCCTGCCGCTGCGGAGAGCGCGCAGCGCGTTGAGGATCGCGGCGAGGTCAACCACCTCCTGGAGGAGTGCGCCCGCCACGGCGGGGATGTAGCCGAAGACAGCTGCAATCATGAGTCCGATGCTGAGCAGGATGCCCGTCCAGATGCTCGCCAGGGCAATCCGAATGGTGCGCTGACCGATGTCCACGGCCAGCGCCGCTTTGGACAGATCGTCGAGCATGATGACCACGTCCGCCGACTCACTCGCAGCGGTTGATCCTCTGGCCCCCATCGCGATGCCGATCTCTGCGGCGGCCAGGACCGGAGCGTCGTTGACGCCGTCGCCCACCATCATGACGGGACGTTTCTGCAGTCCTGCCACGATGGAAACCTTGTCACCGGGCAGGCAGCCTGCCTGGACCTGGCTGATCCCGGCCTGCAGCGCGATTTGTTCTGCCGTGGGAAGGGCGTCGCCGGTGAGCAGGAGGGTTTCCCGCACGCCAAGGCGCCGAAGCCCGGCCAGTGTGTCCACCGCATTACCCCGCAGGGGGTCGCTCATGATCAGCGCTCCCCCAAAGTGACCATCCACACCCACGTAAACCGCCAGTTGTCCGCCGGCAAGGCCGGCCTCCTCAAAACCTGTGGTGACCGATCGGACGAAGCCGGGTTTTCCCACCACCACCCTGTGGTTCCCGCAGGTAGCGGTGACTCCCTGTGTGGCGTGTTCATTCGCGTCGCTGCCGGGCAGGAGTTCGAGGCCGCGCTGCCGGGCGGCGGCAATGACCGATGATGCGAGCACGTGGGACGAATACTGCTCTGCCGACGCAGCGAGCTGCAGCAGCCGGTCCTCACTGACTGGCGGGCCGGCCGCCTTGGGCAACCTGATGCCGTGCAATGTTGGCCGGCCGTGCGTGAGCGTGCCGGTTTTGTCGAAGACGGCCGTCCGCACCCGGGCGAGCTGTTCAAGGGTGCCGCCGTTTTTGATGATGATGCCCGAACGTGCCGCACGGCTGGTGCCGGCAAGGAACGCCACCGGGGCTGCAATGAGCAGCGGACAGGGTGTTGCCACCACCAGGACCTGGGCGAACCGGGCCGGGTCCTGGCTGAAATACCAGCCCGCCCCGGCCAGTGCGAAGGCCAGGAAGGTGAAAGGGACGGCGTACCTGTCGGCGAGCCGGACCACTGGCGGGCGGCTTGCTGCTGCCTCCTGCACCAGGGCGACGATCTGGCTGTACTGCGAGTCCTTCGCCGTGGCTGTCGCTGTCATCTTCACGGCGTTATCACCGTTGACCGATCCGCTGAGCAGCATGTCGCCTGCCGCGTGCTCCACCGGCAGGCTCTCCCCTGTCAGCATGGATTCATCGAAGCTGCCGGTCCCGGTGAGCAGCACCCCGTCCACGGGCACCACTTCCGAAGGTTTGATCAGGAGCACGTCACCGGGACGGACCGCTTCAGCGGGGATGTCTTCGGGCGGACCGCCGTTCACTTCCCGGTGGGCGGTCTGGGGAGTGCGCTCGAGCAAGGATCGTAGCTCACGGGTTGCCCGGCCCTGGGCGATGTCTTCGAGGGCTTCACCCCCTGCGAGCATAAGCACGATGATCAGGGCCGCAACATATTCGCCGACGGCCACCGTGGCGCCGATGGCCGTCACGGCCAACAGGTCGATGCCCCACCGGCCCCCGATCAATGCCTTGAACATGGACCCGGACTGGATGACCGCAATGAGGACGGCATAGGCGCTTGCTGTCCACCGGGCCGCCGGATCCTCCCCCGCTGCCAGCAGCACCGAGACGACTGCACCCACCCCCACGGTGGCAGCCACCACGGGGAATCGCACAATCGCCGTCCTGAGGAGAGTGGGGTTCATAGGTATGACCCTAAGGCTGTGCGTCATCCACAGCTAGGGGCCTTCAGACCTACAGGCGCCCTGCTGCTGCGGTGAAGCCTTAAGCGCGCGGTGTAGGATCCGACGGCGGCGGACCCTGCGGAGGCACGGGGCCCGCGGGCGGCGGGTAGGACTCAGCCGGCACCGCCGGCGTGCCCGGCATGCCGGCGCCGACGCTGGCGTCGTGGTGCGGCTCTCCCACGTCCCGGGCCCCTTGGTCGAGGCGGAACGGCGGATATTCGTCGCGCATGAGCGCCACGTAGGTGGTGACCCGGTAGATCCAGCGGTTGAAGCCCATGATCAGGTCGAACAGCGGGCGCTGGTACCGGCCGCTGAACAGCAGGATCACGCCCGCTACCAGCACGAGGAAGCCGAACAGGGAGAACCCGGCCGCCGTCTCATACCTGATCCCGGGGTTCTGGGGGTCGGTCCAGCGGATCGTGCTGGCCCCGGTCAGTGCCCCGATGATGATCAGGTGCGGCAGCGCCAGCAGCCACCCCTTGACCAGCACGAGCCCGCGGGACAGCCGCTGCGGATACTCCACCTCAAAATCTGCGGGGTAGTCCGTCCTGGCCAGCGTGAAGGGCGGGTATCTGTCCGTTCCCAGCGCAGCATAGGCGTAGAAGGACACGCGCCAGCTCCACCGCAGGACCCCCACGTTGAAGTCGAAGAGCGCGCGGGGATAGCGGGCCGTAAAGAGGATGGCGAACCAGGCGATGATGGTGACCACAACGAACGCGAACCAGAGGAAGACCAGCACCACGAAGTGCGGGATGGCCAGGAACCACTTCACCAGCCACATCCCCCTGGACAGCACCGGGTCCAGGTCGCCGCGAAGCCGTGAGGGGTAGGGCCGCAGATCGGCAGCGGCCTGGACATCCCGGGCCGCGGCGGGCTGGCCCGGGACCGCCACCGGCGCTGTGCCGGACGGTGCGGAGGGTGTTGCGGAACCTGGCCGGGCCACCGGAATTGAAGGCGACGGTGTGGCGGTGTGGCGCCCCAGCCCTTGCGCGCCGAAGATCAGGAGCGGCACACCGAGAAGCAGCAGGATGGCTCCCGCGGCCAGCAGGCCTGCAGCTATGGGACCGAACAGCTCGGACCGGAACCCGGCCTGAAGGTCTGCCGAAATTCCCGGACTGGCGTCGGCGTTCATGACCACCACGGACCAGTCCCCTGCTTCGATTTTCCAGTCAAGGTTCTGTTCGCCGCTGCCCGCCGCCGATGCCGCCCAGAACGTCTGGCCTGCGGGAGCTGACAGCTGGGCTGTCCCCTGCACCTCCAGGTATTCAGTACGGAAAGGCCGGAATTCCACTTCCCGCAATTCGGAGTAGTTCGATCCGGACAGGTAGCGGTCAACGTCCTGCCTTGGCCCGATGCCGATAAATACGTCCTTGTCCGGGTTGGCGGATTCCGCGCCGATCCGGATGCTGCCCACGTCGAAAGGCAGGGGCCCGGGGTAGGTGTCGCCGCGTATTCCGTCCGCCCGGGCGGAGACGATGGCGGATGAATCGACGGCGAACCGCTCCCTCGGGGAGGTGAGGTAGCCGCCGTCGTTCTGGAGCGCATTGACCCACGATGCACCTATACCGCCGGACAGAAGGCCCACCCCCAGCATTGAGAGCAGGATGCCGAGAACAAGCATGGTGATGGAACGAGCCTTCATGGGAGTCCTCCCCGTCGATGAAACAGCGTGGCCCCGCACCCCCTGCCGTGCACTGAGTCCCTTCCAGCCTTAGCCCGACGTGGCCATGTCAAGTAGGGCCAAAGGTCACATGGACGCGCTGTCACCCTTCACGAACGCAGGGTCCCCGGGTCCTTGGGCCCTTGTGACCGTATCCCCCGTCCTACAGAATGAGTCAGACGCGGGACCGGCACCTCGTTACGGGTGGGGACCCGGCGGCAGAAAGGACCATGATGATCGCTTCAGCAGCATCGGACCACCATGTTGAACCACGCGGCGGCATCCGGGTCTTCATTCTCGACGACCACGAACTGGTACGGCGCGGCCTCCAGGACCTGCTGGAAAGCGAAGGCTTTGTTGTCGTAGGCATGTCCGGATCGGCTGCCGAAGCGGCCCGCCGGATTCCAGCTCTGCGCCCCGATGTGGCCGTCCTTGATGCGCGGCTGCCTGACGGGACCGGGATTGAGGTCTGCCGCGATGTCCATTCCGTCGACGAAACGATCAACTGCCTGATCCTCACCAGCTACGACGACGAACAGGCCCTGCGCGGCGCAGTGCTGGCCGGCGCCTCGGGGTACGTCCTCAAGGAAATAGGCGGTTCCGACCTGATAGGGGCAATTCGCCGCGCTGCCAATGGAGAGTCGCTGTTTGATGCCGACCTGAAAGCCAGGATAATCCAGGGACTGGCCGAGCCGGAGCGAGTGGATCCATGGATCGAAATGCTCACCCGGCAGGAGCGAAGGGTCCTGGAGTTAATTGGTGAAGGCCTGACAAACCGCCAGATCGGCGAACACATGCTTCTTGCGGAAAAGACCGTCAAGAACTACGTCTCGTCACTTCTGGCGAAGCTGGGGTTTGAACGGCGGACCCAGGCGGCAGTCCATGCGGCCCAGCACCGCGGGAAGTCGCAGCAGGACCAGTAGGAACTGCACGTAAAGCACGGGTGCCAAAGCCTAAAACACAGGAGCCCGCCAGGTCAGCTCGGTTCCTGTGTCCGGTGAACTCGAAACGTCGAAGGTGCCGCCCAGCTTTTCGGCCCTGTGCTGCAGGTTCGTCAGTCCGTTCCCGGGCGATGGAACGGTGAATCCTTCGCCGTTGTCCTTGACCAGGACGCTGACACATCCTTCGTCCAAGGAAACTGCCACCCGAATGGCGTCGGCGCCGGAGTGGCGGACGGCATTGCTGAGGCCTTCCGTCACGACAGCCAGGATGTTGGATGCTGTTTCCTCGTCCCTGATCGCGTCAATCGGCCCGGTCAGGGTAAGCCGGGGAACAAATCGAAGGGACCGCGCCGCGTTACGGACCGCCTGCAGCACGCGGCTGCTGAGGAGCTCCTTTTCAACGGCAGAATCATTCAGGGAGTAAATGGTGTTGCGAAGCTCCCGGATGGTCTCGTCAAGCTCCGCCGTCACGTTCTGGAGCGTCCGCGCTCCGGCGTCACTGGTGGTTACCCGGCGGAGGCTCTGGATGCTGAGCCCCACTGCGAAGAGGCGTTGAATCACAAGGTCGTGCAGGTCACGGGCGATCCTGTCGCGGTCGGTGAACACCGCGAGCTGCTCACGCATGCGGTGGGCACGCGCCAGTTCAAGGGCCAGGGCAACGTGCGAGCCGAAGACCGTGCCCATTTCCACATCCGTCTTGCTGAACGTCCCCGCGGCGTGTTCCCGCATCACGACTAAGACCCCGTAGTGCGTGCCCCGGGCGCCGAGGGCGATCACCAGCATCCGGCCGTCTTTGGGCGTCGGCCCGCCACTGAGTGCTCTCGAAGCATCCTCGATCACAGCTGCCCGGCCCGTGGCGAAAACTGTGGTGATGTCCTCTGTTTCAAACGCGGGGAGCCGCCCCAGCCACTCTGTGGCATGTTGTCCCGCGGCCCCCGCGACGCGGAACAGGTTCGATGTGTCTTCCGGGACAAGGATGAGGGCCAGTGCGGAGCTGGATTCCTGCAGCGCCCTGGCGGCGATCATGTCCAGGCCGTCATCTGGCCCTGCGGCCGCGTCCTCGTCGCCCATCATCCTGCCGGTTACGTCCATGCATGCCTGAAGCCAGGCGGTCCTGCGCCGGGCGTCGTCGTAGAGCCCGGCGTTTTCAATCGCAACACCGGCGGCTGCCGCAAGTGCCTCCGCGAGGTCCTCGTCCTCGTCCGTGAAGTCACCGCCGCCCTTCTTTTGGGTGAGGTACAGGTTGCCGAACACCACATCCCGCACCCGGATCGGCACACCGAGGAAAGACTTCATGGGTGGATGGTGCTGCGGGAACCCGTAGGCGTCCGGATGCTGGCTGAGGTCATGAAGCCGGAGGGGTTTGGGGTCACGGATCAAGAGGCCCAGAACGCCGTGGCCGGTGGGAAGCGGTCCGATCCTGCGGGCGAGGTCCTCATCTATGCCCACGGTGATGAAGTGGCTCAGCGCCCGGTCACTGCCAATGACCCCCAGAGCTCCGTACTCTGCCTCAACAAGCTGGCAGGCCGAACTGACTACCCTGTGCAGAACCGCTTCCAGGCTAAGGTCTTCGGCGAGTGCAACCACGGCGTTCAAAAGGCCCTGCATCCGCTGCTGGACGCCCACGGATTCCCCGGCGTGACCGGCAAAGCCGGTGAGGAGTTCGTCCAGGCGCGTGCTGCCGGCGGGCGGTGCACCGTCCGCGGACTGCAGGATGGGTTCGCTCACCGAAACCGCCTTTGGGAAATGTGAAAATCAGGGTCAACCGGCTGCAGCAATTGACATGAGCCTACCCCTGCCCAGCCGATTCTTGATGGCATGGTGCCAGCGAGCGGGTCTTTGTGCCCTACTTCGCAGGCGCCGTGCACCCCTAGGCTTCGGGCATGACTACTGATCCTTCTACGCCTGAGACTGCCAAGCTGCCAACGGACGAATGCTGGAAGCTGTTGCGCGGCGGTTCAGTTGGCCGGCTTGCTGTGTGGGTGCATGACCACCCCGAGATTTTCCCGATCAACTACAAGGTTGACCATGAAACGCTGGTGTTCAGAACAGGCGCCGGCACTAAACTTTCGTCCGCAGTGGGCCGGATGGTGGCGTTTGAAACCGATTCTGCCGACACAGACGGTGGTGTCGCCTGGAGTGTCGTTGTGAAGGGGCAAGCCACCGCACTGAGCCGGAGCCCTGAAGTCCTGGCCTCTGTGGGGCAATTGCTGTTTCCGTGGGAGACGGGCCGCAAGGATCATTTCCTCCGTATTGTGCCGGAAGAAGTGAGTGGACGGCGCTTCAGGCTTGCAGCTCCGCTGACCTGGGGAAGTTCCGTGGATGAGGCCACCCGCGCCGGATTGGAATGACCGTTTGTGAAGGCGTGGTGGGTGGAGGAACCGGGGCCCATAGCAACCGGGCCCCTGCGCCTGGGCGAGCGGCCTGACCCGTCGCCCGGGCCGGGTGAGGTCCTGCTCTCCGTCCGTGCGTGTGGCGTCTGCCGCACGGATCTGCACCTCGCCGAGGGCGATCTCCGTCCCCGCGGTGCCCGGAGAATCCCCGGGCACGAAGTGGTTGCCGACGTCGTTGGCCTGGGACCGGGCAGCTCCCGGTTCCGTCTCGGCGAGCGGGTAGGAGCCGCGTGGCTTGCCCGCACGTGCGGGGCGTGCCGGTTCTGCCTGCGCGGTTCAGAGAATCTCTGTCTCAGCCCCACGTTCAACGGCTGGGATACCGACGGCGGCTATGCGGAACTGATGACCGCGCACCAGGACTACGCCTACCCGCTGCCTGACGTGTTCACCGATGAAAAAGCCGCCCCTTTGCTGTGTGCAGGGATCATCGGGTACCGGGCACTTCGGTGCTCCGGGCTCCCGCCGGGTGGCCGGCTGGGGATCTACGGTTTTGGCGGTTCGGCCCACCTGACTGCGCAGATGGCACTCTACGAAGGCGCAAGCGTCTACGTCATGACACGGTCGGCCGCGGCGCAGCAACTGGCCCTTGACCTGGGCGCCACGTTCGCCGGGCCCGCTGAAGCCGAGCCGCCTGATCCGCTGGACGCAGCGATCCTCTTCGCACCCGTGGGCGATCTGGTGCCGGTTGCACTGAGGGCGCTGGACCGCGGCGCCACCCTCGCCGTTGCCGGAATCCACCTGAGCGACATCCCGGCGCTCGATTACCAAAAGGACCTCTTCCAGGAGCGCCACCTCCGCAGTGTTACCGCCAACACCAGGTCCGACGGCCAGGACTTCCTGGCTCTGGCCGGGAAGATCCCCCTCCGCCCCACCACCGTCCCCTACCCGTGGATCAAGGCGGACCAGGCATTGCTGGACCTTTCCCGGGACCGTTTCACCGGCGCTGCCGTACTGCTGCGGTAAGCCGGAGACGCCGGGCAGAACGGGCGGGCTGAACTGCCGGCCGTGCGTGACCTTCGGCCCTAGGCACGCGGCCGGCTGGTGGAGGAAGGTACTCCCATGAGCGACAGCAGACGGATCCTTGTTGGAATCGACGGTTCGGAATATTCACCCGCGGCGCTGCGCCTGGCCGGGCAGCTGTCCTCGGCACTTGCCGCCCCTTTGCATGTGGTCACGTGCCTGGGCTTGTCCGATTTCTACCTTCCGGAACATCTGCCGCCGGGAGGCGACCTCGATACCCCGGCAGAGCTTGAGGCCATTGCGCGCCGCAATATGGAGCAGGCCATCGAGAGGGCATTCGGCCAGGAACGCCCTGAACACCTCACCGCCGACGTCAAGGTGGGAGCACCGGCCAAGGTCCTGGTGGAGGAAAGCCGGAACGCGCAAATGCTCGTGGTCGGCCGGCGGGGCCGCGGCGGCCTGCTGGGCCAGCTCATGGGTTCGGTCAGCGCCGTCTGTGCAGCCCATGCGCATTGTCCGGTGCTGGTGGTCGGCCAGGACACAGAGGGAGACCATGGAACGAAGCAGTGAGCTGCCTGCCATAGTGGTGGGCGTGGACGGAAGCCCTCCGTCCATCACCGCCCTGCGCTTGGCCGGCACGTTAGCGCCGCTGCTCAAGGCCCGCATCCGGGCCGTCACCTGCTGGCAGTTCCAGATCGCCGTCGGAACCTTCACGCCCGTTCTGTGGAATCCCGAAGAGGAGGCCCGGAAGGTTTGCGCCGCCGCGGTGGCCACAGCGTTCGACGGCGCCCCTCCCGCCGATCTCGAAATGGTCACCTCCGAGGGCACTGCGGCCAGGGAACTGGTCGAAGAAAGCAAGACTGCACAGATGGTCGTCGTGGGCAGTCGCCGCCGCGGAGGGTTTGAAAGTTTGCTGCCGGGCGGGGTCAGCGCGACGGTGGCCGAGCATGCGAAATGCCCGGTCCTGGTGTCGCACGGGACTGACCTGCCCGCCGCGCTCTCCGGTGCTTCCGGGCTGCGCTCTGCGGACGGGGGCGGTCAGGCCGGGTCCAGCCATGCCGGCGCCTGACCGCATCGTGGTTGGCTACGACGGCTCGCAGCAGGCGGCCCTTGCTGTCCGCTGGGCCGCCCGGCATGCAGCCCTTCTGGACAGTGAACTGCAGGTGGTTCACTGCTCATTGTGGCCGCTCCTGACCCACGACCTTGGCCCGGTCAAGGGCGTAGCGGGCAGCGGCCTGCAGCATCAGGCGGAGGCCATCCTTGAAGAGGGCAGGGCTGAGGCCGAGTCCGCGGCACCCGGCACCACGGTTCTGGACAGCCTCGTCTACGGGCTGCCCGCAGGCCATCTCCGGCGGATGGCTGAGGATGCCCGCATGCTGGTGCTTGGCAGCCGTGGAATCGGAGGGTTCCTGGGGCTGCTCGTGGGATCAGTCAGCCTGGAACTGGCCGCCACGGCATCATGCCCTGTTGCAGTGATCCGGTTTGATAAGCACCCGGAGGGGCGCGTTGTCGTAGGGATAGATCCCACCGGTTCCGCTGGCGCGCTTCGCCTTGCTTGCGACGTGGCCATGGTAACGGGAGCGGAACTGATGATCATCCACGTAACCCGCCCGCAGGATGGCACGGTGTACTCACCCGCAGGAGGCCTGGAAGCGGCCCGTCGGCTCCTGGAAAAGTCGACGGCGACAGCCCGGGCACTGGCTCCGACAGTGGCTGTGAACCAGGACCTGGTCCGGGATTCGTCGGTTCCGCGGGCGCTTCTGAACGCTGCCCGCGGCGCCGCCCTCATCGTCGTCGGAAGCAAAGGACACGGCATCCTTAAGGGAACCGTCGGATCAGACGCCCATGCCGTCCTCCACCACGCAACAGGCCCCGTGCTCATCTCCCGCAACTGAACCCGTCCGGGACCTGATCAGTGCCCCGTCGCCGCCTCCCGGCGTCGGGCTTCCGGGACCTTCGTCCCTTACCGCCGCGGCAGCCGGGCGCCATCGTTGAGGTGGAGCAAGCATTCCGCCCGCCCCGTGGAACCCATGAACAACAACACCGAGGAACAGCTATGAAAGCTATCGTTTACGGCGGCCCGGGAAAGAAGTCCTGGACAGATGTGCCCGATCCGGCGATCCGGAACCCCGCCGACGCCATCGTAAAGGTGGACACCACTACCATCTGCGGGACGGATCTGCACATTCTCAAGGGCGACGTGCCGGCCGTGACGGAAGGAAGAATACTGGGCCACGAAGGCGTGGGCACCATCACGGAGGTCGGTTCGTCGGTGACCAGCCTCAAACCGGGAGACCGCGTCATCATCTCGTGCATCAAGTCCTGCGGTCACTGCGCCAACTGCAAGGTTGGCCTCTATTCACACTGCATGGGTGAGGAGGGAGCCGCGGGCATCGGCTGGGTGTTCGGCCATGTGATTGACGGTACCCAGGCTGAATACGTGCGGGTTCCCTACGCAGAAAACTCGCTGCATCTCCTACCGCCCGGGGTGAGCGACGAGCAGGCCGTTATGTTGTCCGACATCCTCCCCACGGGCTTTGAAATCGGTGTCCAGTACGGCCGCGTGAAGCCAGGCGACACAGTGGCGGTGGTGGGTGCGGGCCCGGTGGGGCTCGCCGCCATCGCCACGGCGGGACTCTACGGGGCAGCAAGCATCATCGCGCTGGACCTCGACCGCAACCGGCTGGAGAAGTCCCGGGAATTCGGAGCCACGGACGTTGTGCTTTCAGGCGACGCCGACTGGAAGGAACAGGTGCTGGGACTCACCGACGGCCAGGGCGTGGACGTGGCCATCGAGGCAGTGGGCATTCCGGAGACGTTCAGCATGTGTACGGAGATCGTCCGGCCGGGCGGCAATGTCGCCAACGTCGGGGTCCACGGCAAGTCCGTGGAACTCCATGTGGAGAACCTCTGGATCCAGAACATCAACATCAGCATGGGGCTCGTGAACGCAAACACCACACCCATGCTGCTGAAGCTCGTGGCCCAGAAGAAGCTGCCGGCCGAAAAGTTCGCAACGCACCGCTTCCGTTTCGACGAATTCATGGATGCCTATGACACCTTCGCCAGGGCAGCAGAGACAAACGCCTTGAAGGTGGTCATCTCGGCATGACCCTGTCCGCGCCGTCCGGCCTCACCGCAGGGGACGTGCGGGAGCGGACGCTCGCCGGTCTTGCCAACGGTGCACCGGAGGAATCAAGCCGAAGCCTGTGGCGGATCCTTCGGTCCAACGTGCTGACGTTGTTCAACGGCATTGTTGGCGGTTGCTTCCTGCTTCTGCTCCTTCTGGGCCAGTGGAAGGATGCGCTGTTCGGCTTTGCCGCGCTCAGCAACGCCGTTATTGGCGTTGTCCAGGAATACCGCGCCAAGAGGCTCCTGGACCAGCTCGCCGTCCTGGATGCCCCGCAGGCCAGGGTGCTGCGCGATGGCAGGGTCCAGGAAATTGCCGTTGCTGACGTGGTCATGGATGACATCTGTGTACTGCAGGCCGGTGACCAGGTTGTAGCGGACGCCGTCATCATCGATGACGACGGCCTGGAGATCGACGAGTCGGTCCTCACCGGGGAATCTGAACCGGTCGGCAAGGACAAGGGCTCGCCCGTCCTGTCCGGATCCTCCGTTTCGGCAGGCCAGGGACGGGCACGGGTGGTCGCCGTCGGGGCCGGCTCGTACGCCAGCCGGCTCACCGCCGAAGCCAAGCGGTTTTCCCTGGTCAATTCGGAAATCCGCAACGCCATCAACCGCGTCCTCCGCTGGATCAGCTGGGCCCTTCTACCCGTTGTGGCCATCATCACCAACGGCCAGATGCAGGCCAAAGGCGGCTGGGAGGCTGCGTTCAGGACCGGCGCCTGGGAAGAGGCGCTCGTCGGGGCGGTGGGTGCTGCCATCGCCATGATCCCGCTGGGCCTGGTACTCATGACCAGCGTGGCGTTCGCCGTGGGCGGTGCGCGGCTGGCCCGCCTCAACGTGCTGGTCCAGGAGCTCGCAGCCGTGGAGGGGCTGGCCCGCGTGGACGTCCTATGCATCGACAAGACGGGCACCCTCACCGAGGGCAGGGTGGTCTTCGACGACGTTCACGACACTGGCCTTCACGCCACGGGACAGGAGCTTCCCCGGGGATGGCGGGAGGCCCTGGGATGGTTCGGCTCCGACCCCCACGCCAATGCCACCGCCCGCTGCCTGGCACCCGCTTTCGCCTTCGACGGCGGCGCAGCACCGGCCGCCGTCGTTCCGTTTTCGTCTGCACGGAAATGGAGCGCCGCCAGTTTCGACCGCCCGCACGCCGCCGCCGGAACATGGGTCCTTGGGGCCCCGGACATGGTGTTCGCTGCCGGCAGCCTGTCCGGCGCGCCCAGTGAGGCGCTCCTGGGTCAGGCCCGCCGGCTGGCATCCCTGGGTTTGCGCACCCTGGTGCTGGCATACACGCCCCACATGCTCCCCGGCGAGGACGACGACGACGTCCGTCTGCCCGCCGGGCTGGCTGCTGCCACCCTCCTGACGTTCCGCGAAAAAGTGCGTCCGGACGCGGCCCGTACCCTCGCCTACTTCCGGCAGCAAGGTGTCGACGTCAAGGTCCTCTCCGGCGACGACCCCCGGACGGTAACTGCCGTGGCACGGGAGGTGGGGCTCGACGTTGGTGCCGGCTACGATGCACGGCAACTGCCCTCCGACCCGCATCGGCTGGAAGAAACGCTGGACAGCTTTTCCGTATTCGGCCGCGTCACGCCAGCACAAAAGAGGGACATGGTCCTGGCGCTGCAGAGAATGGGCCACACCGTCGCCATGACGGGAGACGGCGTTAATGACGCCCTCGCCCTCAAGGAAGCGGATATCGGGATAGCCATGGACACCGCCGCGCCGGCCACCAAAGCGGTGGCCCGCCTGGTGCTCCTGGACGGACGTTTCAACCGGCTTCCCGCCGTCCTCGCCGAAGGCCGCCAGGTCATCGCCAACATTGAACGGGTCTCGGTGCTGTTCCTCAGCAAAACAACCTACGCGGTCTGCCTCTCAGTGATCTTCGGAGCACTCATGTGGAGTTATCCGTTCCTGCCCCGGCAGCTCTCCGCCACGGACGGCCTCACCATCGGCATCCCGGCGTTCTTCCTGGCTCTGATGGGCAACGCCCGGCGCTACAGGCCGGGATTTCTGCGGCGCTCGCTGTCCCTGGCCATCCCGGCAGGAATTATTGTGGCGGCAGCGGTCATCGCCGTCCAGGCGTACGCCATGGCAGCGGGCGGCTTCAGTGCCGGCGCGAACCGGACAGCATCGGTGCTGACACTTACCCTGGTGGCCCTGACGATTCTGACGGCCGTCAGCCGCCCCGTCAGCGGCCTCCGTTTGGCTGTCGTCGCCGCCATGGCCACAGGGGTTGTCCTGCTGATGACCGTCCCGCTCCTGACGGATTTCTTTATGCTGGAATGGCCTCCGCCCGGGCTCCTGGCCGCTTCCCTGACGGCCTCGGCCGCCGCCATCCTGGCCGTGCTCGTGCTGAACCGGATGCACGCACGCAGGTACCCGGCCGATCACGCCACTGAGCCCCCCGTCTAGAGCCAGTCGGCCGAAAAGTCCTGCGGCGGCCACCAGCGCGTCCGCGGAGACACCGCAAACCGCCGGCCCGAAATCTCTGCCGGGTGGATCTGCACCAGATGCTCCTTGAGGCCGGCCTGCCACGGTTCGCGGTCGGGTCCGGCTTCCTGCAGACTCGCCGGATCCCCGCTGAAGGCTCCCGGCTCCCCTTTGACCACAACGCTCCACACTTCGGTGCCGTAGGGGTTCAAACCGTCCACCTCGAAGGCCACGGCAGTGCCGCTGAGGAGAGCACGGAGTTTCGTGCCGGGCGCTGTGCGGAAGACCACCGTTTCTTCGACGACCGCAAAGTTCACCGGAAAGATCTCCGGGACCGCACCGTTGATCACAGCCAGCCGCCCGATGTAGGAGGACCGCAGGTACTGCCAGCAGTCAGCCGGTCCGAGAACTTCGGCGTGCGACTCTGAGGTGGAGTTGCTCATGCACTGATCCTAGCCTCCAATCCCCGCACCACCGGAGGGACCAAAGACTCTTGGTCCCTCCGGTGCGTGGCCGGAGGCTTAAGGAGCCGGGCACTATCCATTCTCCGGCGCGGTCATCATTGCAAGGAGGCAAACAATGGCTGATTTGATGAAATGGTTTGACACCCGGCGCTCCCCCGTCGAGATGATTGAAAGGCTGTTCGAAGGTGACACCGCGGCCTCGGGGATCCGGGTCGAGGAGTCAATTGAAGGCAATACCCTGGTGGTCCGGGCTGAACTGCCGGGCATCGATCCCGAGAAGGATGTCAGCGTTTCCATCGTTGACGGGGCTTTGGAGATCAGGGCCGAGCGCAGGGAACAGTCTGAGCAGAAGGAAAAGAACAGCTACAGGTCCGAGTTCCGGTACGGCTCATTCGTCCGCCGGCTGGCCCTGCCTGAGGGCGTCCAGGGCGATGACATCACCGCCTCGTATAAGGACGGCGTGCTGGAGGTCAGGACTCCCGTTCCGGAGAAAGCCCAGCAGCCGCCCGCGCGGAAGATCGAAATCACCCGGGGCTGACGGCGCCCCGCCCGCTCAACCGAAGAGGACCGCTGCCTCCTGGTAGCGGTCCTCCGGCACGGTCTTAAGCCGGCCAAGCGCAGCTTCGAAACCGACGTTCACAATGCTGGTGCCCCGCAGGGAGACCATGGTTCCCCACCGGCCTTCCGCTGCCGACGCCACGGCCGCCATCCCCAGCCGGGTCGCCAGGACCCTGTCAAAAGCTGTCGGTGCGCCACCTCGCTGAATGTGCCCCAGGATGGTTGCCCTGGTCTCGATTCCGGTCATCGACTGCAACTCCTGTTCCAGCAGCAGGCTGATCCCGCCGAGCCGGGGCCTGCCAAAAGTGTCCAGGCCCCGGGGCGAATACGGCGCCTCCCGGCCTTCAGGGACGAAGGCCTCCGCCACCACCACCAGTGGTGCCCGTCCGCGGTGGTGCGCGGACTGCACCCACCGGGCCACCTGCGTCAAGGGAACCCTCTGCTCCGGGATGAGAATGGCGTGCGCTCCGGACGCCATCCCCGAATGCAGGGCGATCCAGCCGGCGTTCCGGCCCATTACTTCGGCGATCATGCAGCGGTGATGCGACTCGCCGGTCGTGCGGAGCCTGTCGATGGCCTCTGTCGCCGTCTGGACTGCCGTGTCGAACCCGAACGTGACATCGGTGGCATCAAGGTCGTTGTCGATGGTTTTCGGAACGCCGATCACCTTAATCCCCGCGTATGCCAGTTCCTGTGCTGCCGCCAGTGTGCCCTCTCCCCCGATGGCGACCAGACCATCCACGCCAAGCTCCTGAAGGCTGCTGCGCACCGTCTCTATCCCACCGTTCTTGAGCGGGTTGGTGCGCGAAGTACCCAGGATGGTCCCGCCCAGGCGGGCGAGCCCCCGAACGGCCTGGCGCGGCAGCGGGACCAGGTCCCGGTCAAGCACCCCCCGCCAGCCGTCGCGGAACCCGACAAACTCATAGCCGTAAGTTATGACTCCCCGCAGCACGGCACCACGGATCACGGCATTAATTCCCGGGCAGTCACCGCCGCTGGTCAGGATGCCGAGGCGCATCATGGCTCGGACGTCTCGGCGTCGGCTATGACCGGCACGGTCTTGAGGTAGGTGTCCGGGTTGAGGGAGATGGAGTCAATGCCCTGCCTGACGAGGAAGCGGGCGAAGTCGGCGTGATTGCTTGGTCCCTGGCCGCAGATCCCCACCTTGATTCCTGCTGCATGCGCCCGGTCGATGACCTGGGCAATCATCGATGTGACAGCTTCGTCCCGTTCATCGAACAGCCCCGCCAACTGCTCGGAGTCCCGGTCCACGCCGAGAACAAGCTGGGTCAGGTCATTGGAACCTATGGAGAAGCCGTCAAAGCGGCTGGCAAAGTCCGCGGCAAGGATGACGTTGGAGGGGATCTCGCACATCATGTACACCTGCAGTCCGTTCTCGCCGCGGGTCGGCCCGTTGTCCGCCATTTCCTTGATCACCAGGTCCGCCTCGTGGGGTGTCCGGCAGAACGGAACCATAACGATGACGTTCGCAAACCCGAGTTCCTCGCGCACGCGCTTCAGTGCCCGGCACTCCAGGGCGAATCCTTCCCGGTAGCGCTCGTTGTAGTAGCGCGATGCGCCGCGGAAGCCCAGCATGGGATTCTCCTCGGCAACCTCGAAGGAGCCGCCTCCGATCAGGTGGGCATACTCGTTGCTTTTGAAGTCGCTCAGCCTCACAATCACGGGGTTGGGGTGGTAGGGCGCCGCGATCTTTCCGATGCCCGTAGCGAGCACGTTGACGAAGTACTCCTGTAAGTCGGGGTAAGCGTGGGCGAGTTCCCTGATGCGCTCAACCTCACCGGGGTCGGTAAGCCGTTCCGGGTGGACCAGCGCCATCGGATGGATCCGGATGAGGTTGCTGATGATGAATTCCATCCTCGCCAGGCCCACGCCCGCCGCCGGCAGGCGCCACCACTGAAAGGCTGCGGAAGGACTGGCGATGTTGACCATAACGGCGGTCCGCGTCTCAGGCAGCGTCCCGAGGTCAACCTCCTCGACGTCGAAAGCCAGCGTGCCCGCGTAGACCTGCCCGTTCTCTCCCCCGGCACACGACAGCGTAATTGGTGCCCCGTTACCGAGCACCGAGGTGCCGGTGCCGGTACCCACAACGGCGGGCACCCCCAGTTCCCTGCTGACGATCGCGGCGTGGCTCGTGGGGCCGCCGTGGTCGGTGACGATGCCGGCGGCGCGTTGCATGATGGGCACCCAGTCAGGATCGGTCATCCGCGTGACCAGAATTGAGCCGTCCCGGAAATCGTCGATGTCTTTGGCGTCCCGCACCACACAGGCGAGGCCGTGCGCAATGGATTCGCCGACTGCGGCCCCTTCCGCCAGGAGCCGGCCCGACTCGCGGAGGTGATAGACGCTGAAGACTGAGCCGCTGCGCCTCGCCTGGACGGTTTCCGGCCGGGCCTGCACCATAAAGAGCTCTTCGGTGGAACCGTCCCTGGCCCACTCCATGTCCATCGGGCGGCCGTAGTGTTCCTCCACGGCTACTGCCCAGCGGGCTAGCGTCACAATCTCGGAGTCGGTGAGCACAAAGGAAAGACGCTCCTGCTCAGAGGTTTCAACGGTCCTGGTACGTGCATGCCCGCCGCGGCTGTAGACCATCTTGCGTTCCTTGGTGCCCATGGTCTTTTCGATGATCGGCATAAAGTGCCCGTCAGCCAGTAAAGGCTTGAACACCTGGTATTTATCGGGATTGATGCTTCCCTGAACCACGGTTTCGCCCAGCCCCCACGCGGCGCTGATCAAGACGCTGCGCGGGAACCCGGACTCCGTATCGATGGAAAACATCACCCCGGATGCGCCCAGGTCCGAGCGCACCATCCGCTGCACACCTACGGACAGGGCTACTTCCAGGTGGTCGAACCCCTTGATTTCCCGGTAGGAGATGGCCCGGTCGGTAAACAGGGAGGCGTAACACCGGCGGCAGGCCTCCAGGAGTTCCCGTTCCCCGGAAATGTTCAGGAACGTTTCCTGCTGGCCGGCGAAGCTCGCGTCCGGGAGGTCTTCGGCCGCAGCGCTGCTGCGTACGGCCACCGAGGCCCTGGCGTGGCCAGTGCGTTCGGACAATGCCCTGTAGTGGTCCCTGATGGCGGCGGCGATGTCGGGTAGGAACTGGCCTTCGAGGATGAGCTCCCGGATGAATTCCCCGGTCTCGCGCAAGGTTGCCCGGCCTTCGCGGTAGTGCCCGATCGAGGTACGTATTCGCGGTTCGAGGCCGTTGGCGGCAACAAAGGTGCGGTAAGCGGAGGCTGTGGTGGCGAAGCCCTCGGGCACCCGGACCCCGGCATCCATCAGCGACCGGGTCAGTTCACCCAGCGACGCATTCTTGCCGCCGACGGCAGGAACGTCGTCCATTCCCACGTCCTCGAACCACACCACGTGATTGCTGTTCGTCGGCGTCATATCAGCCATGGCTCGATCCTTCCGGGCCGGCGGCCCGGGCATCAGAGTCTTTGGTCCCGTGAACGCCGTGTGGGGACAAGCCGTGCTAACGCACGCTGTTGGCAGCCTGCCTTAGCCTCTTGTGGGCCCCGTCCGCGGCCAGGACCGCAGGAACTGCCAGCGCGGCGAGGGCGAATCCGATGGGCGGCGGCGGGAGGTGCCCGAGCGCTGCGGACACGGGACCAACGAAGAGGCACACAGTCAGGGCACCAATTTCGGCGAGCACCGCCCAGAGCAGCAGGCGGTTCGTGAACCAGCCTTGGTTCCAGGGCGGCCGGGTGGCGCTTCGGCAGGCGAAGGCATTCGCCAGCTGGCCAAGAACAACGGCCGTGAAGGCGGCGCCGGAAGCCGTCATCAGCAGGCCGGCATCGTGCTGGTCCCCGCGCGTCCAGCCGCCGGCGAACAGCACTACCGAAAATGCCGTCATGGACACCGCCGCTTCGACCGGACCCAGCACGCAGAACACCCGGAACATCAGCCGGCGGTCCATCAGGTGGCGTCTTTCCGGTGGCCGCTTGAGGACTCCCTTCCCCGGCGGTTCCCCGCCGAGGGCGAGGGCGGGCAGCAGATCGGTGCCGATGTCCAGGGCCAGGATCTGAAGTACGCCAAGGGCGAGGGGAAACTGCCCGCCCGAGAGTGCCCAGATGATGAAGGGCGTCAGCTCGGCAACGTTGTCCGTCAGGTGGTAGGTCAGAAATCGGTGAATGTTGGCGTAGGTGGCGCGGCCCTGTTCGATTGCTGCCACGATGGTGCCGAAGTGGTCGTCCAGGAGAACCAGGTCTGAGGCTTCACGGGCAACGTCTGTTCCGCTGAGGCCCATCGCCACCCCGATGTCGGCTTCCTGGAGGGCTGGACCGTCATTGACACCGTCACCGGTCATGGCCACGATGTGGCCCCTGCTTTGCAGGGCCCTGGCTACGCGGAGCTTTTGTTCCGGGGAGACCCGGCTCACCACAATGCCGTCGCGGTCCAGCATGGCGCCAAGGATCTGTTCGTCCTCGGGCAGTTGCGATCCTTCCAGAACCACTTCCGGTGTTCCGGCAAGTCCGATTTCGCGGGCGATGGCGGCGGCTGTTGCCGGATGGTCACCCGTGATCATGCCGATCCGGATGCCGGCGTCCCGGGCGGTCCGGATCACCTCGTCGACGCCCTGCCTTGGCGGGTCGTGGAGGGCGATCAGCCCGAGCAGGACAAGGTCCGTTTCGGCTTCCTCCGCCCGGCATTCCAGCCAGTCCTGCAGAGGTCCGGGCAGGTCACGCGCAGCCACCGCTATGACCCGCAGCCCGCGCGAAGCCATGGCTTCAACTTCCTCCGCCGCAGCGTCCGCGGACGCGCCGCAAAGGGGCAGCACTGATTCCGGCGCCCCTTTGACAAAGAGGGTTGTACCGGCCACAACTGACTCCCGGCGGCGCCTCGGGTCAAACGCGAACCGCCGGGCGGGCTTCGCAATCCCCGGGGCATTTGGTGCAAGCCTGCGGGCCAGGACGTCAAGGGCGGCCTCCATCGGATCACCGTCAGCGCGCCACTCCCCGCCATGCAGGACGGCCCGGCCCTGGGAGGCTGCGCGTGCTGCGAGCGCGGTCCGCGTTGCGGCTGCCACCGCGGTTCCGCCGATCTCAGCTACCGGCCCGTACCCCTCCCCGGACACGGTTACCCTGCCGTCCGCCGTGAAGACTTCGACGGCGTTCATCCGGTTCTGCGTCAGGGTTCCTGTCTTGTCGGTACAGATGAAAGTCGTGGACCCCAGGGTTTCCACCGCTTCCAGGTTGCGGACCAGTGCGTTGTGCCCCGCCATCCGTTGGGCCCCCATGGCAAGGGACAGCGTCACGGTCGGCAGGAGCCCTTCGGGGACCAAAGCAACGGCGACGCCGATGGCGAAGAGGAAGGCAGCGCTCCAGGGGATGCCCACCAGCAGCGACACAACAAAGAAAACCGCGGCGACAGCCAGTGCCACAGCCGCTATGAGGCGGACGATCCTGCGCAGTTCGCGGGCCAGGGGGGTTGGCGGAGATACGGTCCCGCTGGTCAGCTTCGCAATGCCGGCCAGCCTGGTGTCCGCGCCGGTGCGGGTCACGACGGCCTCTGCCTCGCCATTGACCAGGAATGTCCCGCCCCAGGCAGGCTCGCCGGCGGCTTTCGGCACGGCGTCACTTTCGCCTGTCAGCAAGGACTCATCCAGGGCGCAGCCTGAGCCAAGAACCAGGACGACGTCGGCCGGCACCCTGTCGCCCGCCGTCAGGATAACGGCGTCCCCCGGGACCAGTTCGCTGGCGGGGATCCGCCGCGGGTGCCCGTCCCTGAGGACAGAGACCTCTGCCGGCAGCAGCCCGCGCAGTTTAGCTGTTGCGTGCTGCGCGCGTTCCTGCTGGATGTGGGCGAAGATCCCGTTGACCACCACTACCACGATGATTGCAGCACCCAGCTGCGGCATCCCGCCGACGAAAGCCAGCACAGCGGCGCACCAAAGCATCAGGGCAAAGAAATGCGTCAGCTCGCCCACGAGCTTGCGCCACTGAGGCACCGGTTTCGCCGCCGGCAGAACGTTTGGCCCCGACTCCCGCAGCAGGGCGGCGGCACGGTCGGAGGTCAAACCGGTCGCGTCCGGCCCCGACGGGGGCGGACCCTCGCGTTGCGCCACTGCTGCTCCATCGTCGCCGAAGCCTGGTCCGCTGACAGGCTGCACCCGCGGCGCAGCACTGACTAGGGCCAAAGGTCATTCGCGTCCTTCGCCGGAGCGGGAGGGGTGGTGACCTTGGACCCTGTTGGTCTATACGGGCCGGGAACATGCTGTGAGGAAGCTGTGCACGCGAGGAGGCAATCATGGCCAAAGGCACTGAAGAAAAGATCATCGTTGGCGTCGATGGTTCAGCGGCTTCCGTCGAGGCCCTCCGGCTGGGGAACCGCCTGGCCATGGGTCTTGGGGTTCGCCTTGAAGCCTGGGCGTGCTGGGAGTATCCGGCGGGGTACGAAGGCTACCTGGCGATGGGCGTGGAAGGGTTCGCCCGCGAAACCGAGGAGAATCTTGAGCGTGCGCTCACGGAAGCCTTCGGTGCGGAACGTCCCGGGCATGTCACTGCCAGGCTCGTGCACGGGTCCGCACGGACGTCATTGGTTGATGGCAGCAGCCACGCCCTGATGCTGGTGGTCGGAAGCCGCGGTCACGGCGGTTTCACAGGACTGCTGCTCGGGTCTGTCAGTGCTGCGTGTGTTCACCACGCGCACTGCCCCGTCCTCGTGGTGCACACACCCAAGCCGGAAAAATCATTGTGACCGAACAGGTGCTAGCCGGGGGCGAGGGTGAACTGCCGTGTGTCGCCGGCGCCCAGGAGGACGCGGTCGGAGCCCACCTGCAGCCAGATGGCGGGTGCATCTCCGGGAGCTGCTGAGAGGGTCAGGAGACCGTGTTCCAGGGTCACCGCCAACAGATGGTCCCGGTAGCGGACGTGGAATGACACCGTTCTTATCCCCTTGGGCATTCTGGGTGCGAAGAGGAGCGCGTCACCGGTAATCCTGAGGCCGGCAAAGCTCCGCTGCACAACGTCTATTGTTCCTGCCATGGCACCAAGATGAATCCCGGTCCGGGTGGTACCGCCCTGGGTGTCGTCAAGGTCTGCGCTGAGGGCTTCACGGAAGGTATTCCAGGCCCGGTCCGGGTCCCGGGCGGCCAGTACTGACGCGTGGGCAACGCGGCTGAGGGTGGAGCCGTGCGCCGTGCGGGCGAGATAGTAGTCGACTGTCGCTTCAATTTGGGGGCCGGTAACGCCATAGCCAAGGCCGGCCAAAAACTGCGTCAGTTCCATCTCGCCAAGGACGTAGAGCAGCATCAGCACATCCGCCTGCTTGGCCAGGCGGTACCGGTTGGTGCTGTCCCCCTCGGCTTCCAGGATCAGGTCCAGGCGTTCGATGTTTGTGTACGCGGTCCGGTAGTGATCCCAGTCGAGTTCCAGCAATTGTTCGTAGCCGGCAAACTGGCTGATGATGCCGTCATGGAACGGTACGAACATTCGGGTGCTGATGTGGCTCCACCGTGCCACTTCGGCAGGGTTGACGGCCAGCCGAGCCTGCAGTTCTTCGAGGTCGTGTCCCTGGAGAGTTGTCATGATGCTGCAGGCCTGGGCACATGCCCAGGCGGCCATCACGTTTGTGTACGCGTTATCGTCAAGGCCTGCACCGGGGCTGTCCGGGTATCCCGTGTGATATTCGTCAGGGCCCATGATGCCCCGGAGATGGAACCTGTCAGCTTCCCGGTCATATTCGGCCATGGATGCCACCAGCCGTGCCACTTCCAGGACCAGTTCTGCGCCGTGCCGCAGGAGCCATTCCCTGTCCTGCGTGGCCAGGAAGTACTGCCACGCATTGAAGGCGACGGCAAGGCCTGCGTGCCGTTGCAGGTGCGAGTAGTCCGGCACCCACCGGCCCGAGCGCCGGTTGAAGAGCCAGAGGGGCGTCTCCTCGCGCCCGTCACTGCCGCTCTGCCATGGAAAAAGTGCTCCCTGAAGCCCTGCTGCGGCGGCGGCTTCCCGGGCCGCCGGAAGCCTGCGCCAGCGGTAATTGATCAGGGAGCGGGCCACGAAGGGCATCCTGGACGTGAGGAGGGGAAGGACAAAGAGCTCGTCCCAGAAGATGTGCCCGCGGTAGCCCTCGCCGTGCAAACCCCGCGCGGGCACCCCGGCGTCCACTTCCGCGGTATGCGGGCTGAGTGTTTGGAGCACATGAAAAACGTGGAGGTTCAGGATGAGCTGGACCTGCGGGCTGCCGTCAATTTCGATGGCGAACAGGCCCAGGAGCCGTCCCCAGGCATCCTCGTGCCCGGCGAGCAACTTCTCAAAATCGTGGCCGGCAGTCCGGAGCACGGACCTCGCAGCCACGGCAGGCGAGGAAATTGCGTGGTCGCGGGAGGTGACCACTGCCGCCGTCCTGGTAATCACTACGGGCGCTGCATCATGCAGCTCAAGATGCCAGGCGCGGAAGTAGACCCCTTCCTCCTCACCCGGCCCGCCGTCGTCGTCCTTCCCGGCGATCTCGGTGCGCACGGCAGTGGCGATCCGGATGTGGCTTTGGCTGGTTTCCACTTCCACAACCGGAACCGGCCCGTCCGCGTCTGACACTCCCAGCCGGACCAGATGGTGGTGGGACAGGAGCGCGTCCTCCGGGAGGTTCTCATTGGTGACTCCGCAGTCCACGCCGCTGCGGATCTCTGCCGTGCCGCTCCACCCCAGGGCAGTCAGGGATGTGCTGAGGCCCATCAGGTGCGGCTGGGCCATCGACACGAACCTGCGCTGGCTCACCCCCAGCCGCCGCCCGTCCGGTGCTTCCAGAACCACGTCCCGTTCGAGGATGGCCCGGCGCATGTCGAGCACCCGCCGCTCCCGCAGCACCTTCAGGCCGCCCCTGGACCACCAGTCCGAACCTTCCAGCCGAATGTCCAGCACCAGCCAGTTGGGGGCGTTGACCATATGCTCGTCCTCTACATCCTGGTCCTGGACCCGGCTCACAAGCCTGTTATAGATCCCGGCAAGATACGTTCCGGGGTAGTGGATGTCACTCATCCGGCTTTCGGGAGCAGCGCCTCTGACAGCCAGGTACCCGTTCCCAAGGGTGGTCAGCGCCTCCCGATGCCCCTCATGGGCGGGATCGTAGCCTTCATAGACGAGGCGCCACGGGTCGGTGAGCACCCGGCCCAGGTCCAGTTGCCCCACATCAGTCAGGACGACGTCGGCGCCCGCCGCCTCCAGTTCGGCCCGCCTGTCGGCCCTGTCGATGCCCACCACCAAGCCGAAGCCACCGCGCCGGGCGGCCTCGACTCCGGCGATGGCATCCTCGATCACCACCGCGCGGGCCGGCGGGACGCCCAGACGGTGCACGATTTCGAGCAGCACCGCGGGGTCGGGTTTGCCGGGCAGCCCCAGTTCGGCGGCAATCACTCCGCCCATCACCAGGTCGAATGCGCCGGAAAGGCCGGCGGCCGCCAGGACAGCGGAGGCATTCCGGCTCGAGGTTGCAACGGCCACGGGGATCCGTGATGCCCGCAGCCGTTCGATCAGGTCCACCGTGCCGGGAAAGGTCCGGACACCATCGCGTCCCAGCAGTTCCTTGAAGATCCGGTCCTTAAGCCTGGCCAGGCCATGAACCGTGAGTTCCCCGGGGGCATCGCTGCGCCTGCCAACCGGCAAGGTGACACCCCGGGAGGCCAGGAAGGACTTCACGCCGTCTTCCCGCGGCCTGCCATCCACGTACTTCAGGTAATCATCGGCGCTGAACGGGTCTTTGCGGGCTGCATCGGAAATCCCGGGGTCTTTCAGCACGCCGTCAAAAAGCTGTTTCCAGGCGGCCTCATGCACGGTGGCGGTGTCCGTGACAACACCGTCGAGATCGAAGATCACGGCGTCAAAGGGAGACAGCGCCGCTGAGGCGGTGGGCGAGCCGGCCATGGCTTATCCGGTCAGCGCCCGGACGGCTGGTTCACTGGGTGCCTCCCGGCGGACCGTCGAGCACCGTGGGGACGTACTCGAGCAGCTGGATCCGGCCGTCGAACGTCCTGCTGTCCGCCATCTCAAGCGAAACGTCCGGGTAGCCGTCGTAGATCCGCTCACTGCCGGTGCGGCCGGTAATCACCGGGAAGATGACCACCCGGAATCTGTCCACGAGGCCGGCGGCCAGCAGGGATCTGCAGAGACTGAGGCTGCCAAGGGTGCTGAGAGGACCGGTCCTGGTCCGCTTGATCTCGTTCACGGCCTCCACCGCGTCCCCGGTCACCAGTTCCGAGTTGGGCCACGCCAGGGGCGCCGTCAAAGTGGAAGAGAAGACGATCTTCGGAACAGCTGCAAGTCCGGTCAGGCTGGCGCCCTCGTTTTGAGAAAACCCTGAGTCCTCGGCCGCGGCTTCCTCTGACATGCCGTACATCAGCCGGTAGGTGTTGGCCCCCATCAGGAAGGTATAGCCCTTCTTCTCCTCCTGCCCGAGCCAGGCCAGGTATTCGGGCCCCTCCAGCCCCCACCAGCCGGGCCACCCCTCAGCCGAGGCATAGCCGTCAAGGGAGATGATCAGATCGATCATCAGGGTCGCTGACGATGCTTCTGCAGATATGTTGCCCATGACCGTCTCCTCATTCGGATCCCCGCCCGTGGCGGCCATCGTATTCCTGCGCGATCAGGCGTTCAAGGGGCCGGTGCTACGGGCTCGGCTGCTTCGGCCGGTCCGGGCCAGACCCGTTCGGCAAGTGCGAGGACCGGAGCCAGGGCCTGAGCCAGGGCCGGGGCCGGGGCAGGAGCGTCACTAGCAGGAAGCCGTCACCGAAGTGTCCAATCACCTCGTGCTGTACTCAGAGTCAGGGTGGGTCACACACAGAGGTGTTCCAATGTGAAATAGCCCCGCCGATGTCCGCGGATAAAGCCGGCCCGGCGATCTTGAGCAAACCTTTCGCCAAGTTAGGTTGATTGCTGATTCTTTTGCTGCAGTATCAAGGCAGCATCCGGGAAATTCCCTCGATATGGTGTTCGCGGTATGAGAGTAAGGTGACCTGCCATGACAACGGATGACCCGCCGTCGGGACCCCCCGGCGAATTCCCGTCAGACCAAGCGGCCCCATCCATGGGCACCCTCGTAATCCGCACCTGGGACGAGCCGGACCAGGCGCCCGGTTTTCGCGCCCGGCTGACGTATAGCCAGACTCCGGACGGCGTGACAAGCACTGTCTCTACAGCTGACCCGGAAGAGGTCCTGAGAATAGTGCGCCAATGGCTCAAAGCCCGGCCGGGGTCTCCGCGCGGGGCCTAGTGCGCTCGAGGCGCTCCACGGGTATGTCCGATACGAGGCGTCGGACGGCCTCGGACGGCGCCAGGCCCATGTCCCCCTGCAGTTTGGACGCATATCTTTCAAAAGCGCGAAGTGCAACAGCATCATTTCCCCTCCGCCGTTCAGCCTGGATAAGGATTCCGACAGCACTTTCGTAGAGCGGTTCAAGTTCCAGTGCCCCCTCCGCAGCCTCAAGGGCGGACTCATAATCACACCGTGCCAGGGACTCGCGGGCGATGACATGGTAGGCGTGGAGCCGGTCCTGCTGCAGCCTGCTCTGTTCGAAGAGCACCCAATCGTCATACCAGCCGGGCAGCAGGTCTGCATCCCGCAGCTGCTGGAGGCACGAGGGGACGTTTCCATTCAGTCCTGCCAGGCTCAGCTCCCGGATCTGCGCGCGCAGCCGGTGCAGGTCCACATCCACAAGCTCGCTCAGGGACAGCGTGGTTCCCCCATTGGTAAGCAGGCCGGGGATCTGCCGGGTGATCAGGTGTACGGTGACGCGAAGGCTTTCGAGGCCCCTGGACTCCGGACTCTCAGGCCACAGCAGGCCGACCAGGTAGCTTCTGGGCCGCGACCCGCTGATTGCCAGCGCCGAAATAAGGCGCTGCTGCCGTACTGCGACATGTACTACCTCGGCGTCCCGACGAAGTTGCCACGATTGCAGCAGCCGCAACTGGAATCCATAGCCGTCATTGCCCATGGGTACCCCCAAATCCAGCGTGGGGCTGAAGAGCTGGAACAGATGTAACAACCACTTTCCGCAGTCCGGTGCGGCCTGTCAATGGCCTGCGCATCATCCGGCAGGGGGTGACCCCTCACGGTCCTGCGTCTGCAGGCAGTCCACGAACCGGGCAAGCTCCCCCCGGAGCACCTTCCACCCGCGGGGGTCCAGGCTGGAGGGGAAGGCATGGGTGTGCGCGTGACGGACTGCGTTGAGGGCCGTACGGCCCGCGTCCGTCAGCCCTATAACCAGTTGGCGCCGGTCCCGGCGATCGCGTGTCCTGCTCACCAGGCCTTCACTCTGGAGGCGCGTCAGAATCCTGCCGAGCGTCTGGCTCTTGGCATGTACGGCAGCCGCAAGCTGCTCCTGATTGAGCGGGCCGGCCGCGAGCCCTTCCATGGCCACCGCGGCCGCCCAGGTCAGTCCCAGTGGCGCCAGCACCTCATTGTGGCGGCGCTGTACCAGCCGTGCGGCCTGGGACAGGAGACGGTAGCCATCCTCGAGGTCATGCCCGGAGTCGGTGGTCATCGCGAACGGTCCTTCCCTAAGTATGCGGGTGTGCCGCGCTGGTATCTGTCTATCTGCGCAGTCCGTGCACGGCCTACCATAAGCATGCTTAGTATCAGCTTGGCAAGCGCATTTGCCGCCACCCCCTTCCGGCCCCGCCTAGCCAAAGCTCTTAATCGAACTCCGGCCGGCGTGAAGGCGGAAGCATTGCGCATCGCATAGCAAGTGTGCTTAGTATCTAATTAGTAACCTTGCTTACTAATTGGGAGCCAGCAGGACTGGCAGCTCCTCACGGCGAACTCCTTCACGAAAGAGAGCGATCATGACTGAAAACCAATGGCCACAGGCAGCACCGACCACAGGTGACCAGCTGGACCAGTACGGCAACCCGGCCCCGGCCACGACTTCCGGACCACAGGGCACGTCCGCCTCCAAAACCGGGGCAGCCAAGTCAGAGGCAACGGAAGTAGCCGGGCAGGCAGCCGGCGCGGTCCGTGACGTGGCAGAGACGGCGAAGGCGGAAGCGGCCGGCGTCGCCGCGGAGGTGAAAACCAACGCCCGGGACCTCCTGCACCAGGCCAAGTCGGACCTGACCAGCCAGGCAGGCACCCAGCAGCAGAAGGTCGCCGAGGGAATCCGTTCCATCTCCACCGAACTGCGCACCATGGCGGACACCTCCGAGCAGCCGGGCGTAGCAGCGGATCTGATCCGGCAGGCTGCCGACAGGTCCCAATCCGTGGCGTCGTGGCTTGACGGCCGGGACCCCGGCTCACTGTTGAACGAGGTGCAGACGTTCGCCCGGCGACGTCCGGGAACGTTCCTTCTACTGGCCGCCGGTGCGGGCATTCTGGCGGGACGGCTCACGAAGGGACTGGCGGCCGGTGCACCGGAGGCACAGCGGAGCGCAGCCGGGCAGGCATACCCTCCCGCACCCACGACAGCCCCGGCACAGAGGGGCGTCATCCGCCAGGAAACAGTATTCGCCGCCGGGGACGACCGTGGCCTCTTTGATGAGCCGGTGATCGCCGGCGCCAGCCCCGTCTCGACGCAGACCCTGCCGGCGGGCGGCCCTGCCGACACGCCGCTGCGGGAAGACGATGACCCGTTCCGCAACACCCCCGGCCGACGCACGGAAGGACGCCCCCTGTGAGCAGCCAGATACCCGGGACTCCCCCGTCGGAGGCACATGTGAAGGCGGACAACACGTCGCTGGGTGATTTGCTCGGTGAGGTCACCCGCGACCTGTCCACGCTGATGCGGCAGGAAGTGGAACTCGCCAAAGCCGAACTCAAAGAGTCCGCGTCCAAGGCCGGCAAGGGCGGCGGCATGCTCGCCGGCGCCGGCGTGGCCGGGCACTTCGTCCTGCTGTTCCTATCGATCGCCCTCTGGTACGCCCTGGGCGAGCTGATGGGCCTGGGCTGGTCCGCGGTCGTCGTCGCCCTCATCTGGGGCATCATCGCCGCCATCCTGGCCTCCATGGGCAAGAAGGAACTCAAAACGGTCAAGGGCATGCCCCAAACCACCGAAACACTCTCAGAAATCCCCCCAACACTGAAACCCGGTGAGGTAAAACGATGAGCGAGAACCCGGACGCAATCCGTTCAGACATAGAAGCAACCCGCGCCCGACTGGGCACCAACGTGGACGCCGTGGCCGACAAAGTCTCCCCGTCCAACATCGTCCACCGCCAAACCGGCAAAGTCCGGGACGCCGTGTTCGGCGTGAAGGAGAAAGTCATGGGAACAGCCGACGACGTCACCCACCGCGTCCAGGGCGGGGTCCACACCCGCACCGACAGCGCCGGGAACGCCCTGCATGACGCCGGCGAAGCCATCAGCGACGCACCGCAACAGCTGAAGGCCAAAACGCAGGGCAACCCGATGGCCGCCGGCCTGATCGCCTTCGGCGCCGGCATGCTGCTGTCCTCCCTGATCCCGGCCAGCGAGAAGGAACGCGAAGCAGCGGACGCCATCAAAACCGCCGCGGAACCCATGACCACCCAACTGACCGAGGCCGCCAAGGACATGGCCGAAGGCCTGAAGGAACCGGCACGCGAAGCAATGGAAAACGTCAAGGCCACCGCCACCGACGCCGCCGACCACGTCAAAGCCGAAGGCCAGGTCGCAGCAGCCGACGTCAAAGACCGCGCCACCGACGCCAAGGACACCGTCCAGAACACGTAGGACGGCGTGAAGCCCGTCAGGGCCGCCCTTCCTCCGCGAAGGGCGGCCCTGACGGCTGAACCGCCAGGACAGCCGGTCAACCGACGGGCTGGCTACACGAGACAAAGGGAAACAAGCCTCATGAAAAAACTGCTGCTCGCCCTTCTTCCCACCATCATCAGCCGCGTGCTCCGCGCCCGGCGCGCGAAACAGAACCGCACCGCGACTGACCCCCGCCGGAACCGGTACTAAGGCCGGACCGCCGGGCAACTCCACGCGAAAGTTCGTGGTTGTCAGCGGTCACCACTAGAGTCGGATCGATGCAAGGCAATCTGAATGCTTCCGAACTGACGGTGCCGATCCTGCCCACTCTTGCTCCCGACCACACCGCGGATGGCTTTGTCCGGGTCCGCGGCGCGCGTGAGAACAACCTGCGCAACGTGGACGTGGACGTGCCCCGTGACGCCATCGTCGCGTTCACCGGGGTATCCGGCTCGGGCAAATCGTCCCTGGCCTTCGGCACCATTTACGCCGAGGCACAGCGCCGCTACTTCGAATCGGTGGCGCCCTACGCCCGCCGGCTCATCCAGCAGGGGCACAACCCCAAGGTGGAACAAATCACCGGGCTGCCTCCCGCCGTCGCGCTCCAACAGCGGCGCGGTACACCGAGTTCCCGGTCCACCGTTGGCACGGTCACCACGCTGTCCAACTCGCTGCGCATGCTGTTCTCCCGGGCCGGCACTTACCCCAACGGCGCCAGCCAGCTGGATTCCGACGCCTTCTCCCCCAACACGGCGGCCGGCGCCTGCCCGGAATGCCACGGCCTGGGCACCGCCCACACCGTCAGCGAAGCCTCGATGGTCCCGGACACCTCCCTCAGCATCCGTGACGGCGCCATCGCCGCCTGGCCCGGCGCGTGGCAGGGCAAAAATCTGCGCGACATCCTGATCCATCTGGGGTACGACGTCGACACGCCGTGGCGGAAGCTGCCCAGGAAGCAGCGCGACTGGATCCTCTTCACGGCGGAACAGCCGGTGGTGGAGGTGACGCCGGAACGCGACCGCGTGGAGAAACCGTACAAGGGCCGGTTCTGGAGCGCCAAAAGCTACGTGATGCACACCCTGCTGGACTCCAAAAGCACCGCCATGCGCGAGAGGGTTCTGCGCTTTATGGAAACTGGTCCGTGTCCGCGCTGCGGCGGCAGCGGGCTGAGGCCGGAAGCCCTGGCTGTGACGTTTGCCGGGCGGACCATCGCCATGCTCAATTCCGTGTCGATGACCGAACTGGCCGAGATCATCCGTCCCACGACGGAGCTCACGGCAGCCGGGACAGCCTCGCGCAAGCAGGCCTCAGGTGAAGGCAACGAGGTGGCCGTCGCCATTACCCGGGACCTGCTTGCGCGCGTTAATGTCCTGCTGGACCTTGGTCTTGGCTACCTCGCACTGGGCCGTGCCACCCCGACACTCTCGCCGGGGGAAATGCAGCGGCTCCGGATCGCCACCCAGCTCCGTTCCGGCCTGTTCGGCGTGATTTACGTGCTGGACGAGCCCTCCGCCGGGTTGCATCCGGCCGACGCCGAGCCCCTCCTCGCGGTCCTGGAACAGCTCAAATCCTCCGGCAACGCCGTGTTTGTGGTGGAGCACAACATGGATGTGGTCCGCCGTGCCGACTGGCTGGTGGACGTCGGACCCCGGGCGGGGCAGGGCGGTGGCGAGGTGCTCTACAGCGGCCCTGTTGACGGCCTTGCCGGGGTGGAACCGTCAGTGACGCGGCCGTTCCTGTTTCCGGACGGGTCCAAGTCGAAGAACGACGGCGGCGCCCGCCGCAGTGCCACGGGCTGGCTGGAGCTGCGGGACATCAGCCGCCACAACCTCCGCGGCCTCGATGCCGAGTTCCCCCTGGGCGTGCTGACGGCGGTGACGGGAGTCTCGGGCTCAGGCAAGTCGACGCTGGTCAGCCAGGTGCTGGCCGGTGTGGTCGGCGCCAGGCTCCATCCCGAAGGCGAAGCAGCCAAACCGGCCCAGGAGGACCCCGACGCCGGCGTGTCCGCACCCGTCACCGCGGGACCGGTGTCCGGGCTGGAACAGCTCGACAGGCTGGTGACGGTAGACCAGAAGCCAATCGGCCGTACCCCGCGCTCCAACCTCGCCACCTATACAGGACTGTTCGACGCCGTCCGCAAGGAATTCGCGGCCACGGACGCTGCCCGCGCCCGCGGTTTCAGTGCAGGACGCTTTTCCTTTAACGTGGCCGGCGGACGCTGCGAAACATGCCAGGGCGAGGGCTTCGTCGCCGTCGAACTCCTGTTCCTGCCCGGCAGCTACGGCCCGTGCCCGGAATGCAACGGCGCGCGCTACAACCCCGAAACCCTGGAGATCCCCTACCGCGGAAAGAACGTGGCCGATGTGCTGGGCATGAGTGTTGACACCGCCGCCGGGTTCCTGGCTGACGTGCCCGCAGCCGCGCGCAGCCTCAAGACCCTCCAGGAGGTGGGCCTGGGCTACCTGCGGCTCGGTCAGCCCGCCACCGAACTCTCCGGCGGCGAGGCCCAGCGGATCAAGCTCGCCACCGAGCTGCAGCGCGCCCAGCGCGGCCATTCGCTGTACCTGCTGGACGAACCCACTACCGGTCTGCACCCGGCCGACGTCGAACTCCTGATGGCCCAGCTCAACCGCCTGGTCGACGCCGGCAACACGGTGATCGTGGTCGAACACGACATGGACGTTGTGGCGTCAGCGGACTGGGTAATCGACATGGGCCCGGCAGGCGGCGACAAGGGCGGCAGGATTATCGCCACGGGGACACCCGCCGTCGTCGCCCGTTCGCTGGACAGCCGGACGGCGCCGTACCTCGCCACCGCAGGGCGGTGAGCAGGGCTAAACCGGCGGGAGTCCTGGCCTGAGGTTCAGGTTCCGCAGAAGGTCCGGTACGGGCCGAAGCTTTCCGGGGCCGGCGCAGCGTAGTGCTCAAGGCCCGGGCGCTCAACGTAGGGGGAAGCCACGGCGTCCATCAGCCGTTCCAGCGGTCCGGTGTCCCCGCCGGTAGCGGCCGTCAGGGCTTCCTCCACGAGGTGGTTCCGCGGAATGTAGACGGGATTGACGCGGTCCATGGCGTCAGCGTCCGGAGTCAGAGCCCGCCAGCGCGCCAGCCAGGCATCAAACGCTGCCAGGTCCAGCATCGTGCCGCGGGCAGGTTCCGCCTGGCCGCGGGCGGCCTTGCCGAGGTGCCGGAAAAACGACGTATAGTCCGGGCGGGACTCCTGCAACAGCGCCACCAGCCCGTCCACAACAGGTGACGTGACGTCGTCGTGCAGTTCTTCACGCAAACCCAGTTTGGCCCTCATGCCCGCAGCCCAGGCGGCGCTGTACTGCCCGCGGAACCCCTCGAGTGCCTCGACGGCCAGGGCCAGTGCGGTGTCCTGGTCCATGTGGAGCAGGGGCAGGAGCGACTCCGCCAGCCGGGCAAGGTTCCACTCCGCCACCAGCGGCTGGTTGCGGTAGGCGTAGCGTCCGGTCTCGTCGATGGAACTGTAAACGGCCGCGGGATCGAAGCCTTCCATAAAGGCGCACGGCCCGTAGTCGATGGTCTCGCCGGAGATTGTCATGTTGTCCGTGTTCATGACCCCGTGGACGAAGCCCGCAAGCATCCAGTGCGCGACGAGCGTTGCCTGCGCGGCAATTACTGCCTGGAGCAGTGCGAGGTAAGGGTTTTCGGCTGACGCAGCGGACGGGTAGTGACGGGTGAGCGCGTGGTCGGCCAGGCGGCGCAGCAACCCGGTGTCCTCGGTGGCCCGGGCGTATTGGAAGCTGCCGACGCGCAGGTGGCTGCCGGCAACCCGGGTCAGGACGGCACCCGGCAGGAGTGCCTCGCGCTGCACCGGATTCCCTGTCCCGACGACGGCGAGGGATCGTGTTGTGGGGATGTTCAGGGCGTGCATGGACTCGCTGAGGATGTATTCGCGCAGCATGGGGCCGACCACTGCCAGCCCGTCGCCGTTCCGTGCGAACGGGGTCCGCCCTGAGCCTTTCAGGTGAATGTCGCGGAGCTGCCCGTCAGCGTGCGGGATTTCGCCGAGCAGGAGTGCCCGCCCGTCTCCGAGCCGGGGCGAGTACCAGCCGAACTGGTGCCCGGCGTAGGCCTGAGCCACCGGTGTAGCCCCGGCGGGCAGGGCGTTGCCGATCAGCAGCCGCAGCCCCTCAGGGCTCCGGAGAAAATCCGGATCGAGGCCGAGTTCGGCAGCGAGGGCGTCGTTGAGGACCAGGAGTCGGGGGTCCGGAGCCTCGTCCGCCCGCCACGGAATGGCCATCTCCTTGAAATCCCGGGCGAAGCGGCTTTCGAATGTGACCGTTGCAGGCGCTGTGTCACTCATCCCTCAAGGATACCGGCGGCGGCGTCGGCTCATGCCGGCGGCGCCCAGCTCTGCAGCTCGACGGCGTTGCCTTCGGGGTCCGTGACGTAGCACCAGGTGACCCGGCGCCCGTCGGCTGTGGTGAGGGTGACCACCTCGCCCACCGGGCCCCCGCCGTCGTCGAGGACGCGGCGTCGGGCGGTGTGCACGTCCGCCACCGCAAACGCGATGTGGCGGAAGCCTGGCCGGTCAATGCCCGTTTCCGATGCGCCGTCCGCCGATGAAGAGGCGTCCTCTGTCGAGGCGAACGTGTAGATCTCGAGCGTCGGGCCGTCCTCGCCGTGGCCGGGGAGCCGCAGATGCACACCCTGAAGGGCGGCATTGGGCACGGCAGTGCCCCGCTCAAGGTCCGCCCCGGCATAGTCGCGCACCGGGGGAACCGGCGTGCAGCCAAAGAGGCGCACGTACCAGTCGGCGAGGCTGCGCCAGTCGCGGGCGATCAGGTTCGTATGCCCGAAGCGGGCACCGTCGATGGGTCCATGTGCGTCACCGGTCATGGACGCATCGTACCCATTGCCGGCCCCGGAATGAACCAGCTCATGAGAATGCCCGCCCGGGGGTTCCCCCGGGCGGGCATTCAGAGTGGCACAGAGGTCAGCGCGAGCCGGCGCCTACTGCCGCACCGGCCTCGGCGCCGTCGGCCGCGCCGGCGAGCCTGAGCCACGTATCCACCACGGTGTCCGGGTTCAGGGAAACGGAATCGATGCCTTCCCCGACCAGCCATTCGGCGAAGTCCGCGTGGTCGCTGGGGCCCTGGCCACAGATGCCGACGTACTTCCCGCGTGCCTTGCAGGCCTTGATGGCCATGGTCAGCAGCTTCTTGACGGCGGGGTCGCGCTCATCGAAACTGTGCGCGATGGTTGCCGAGTCCCGGTCCAGGCCCAGGGAGAGCTGGGTCATGTCGTTGGATCCGATCGAGAATCCGTCGAAGTATTCGAGGAATTCGTCGGCAAGCAGCGCGTTGGACGGAATCTCGCACATCATGATCACCTCAAGGCCGTTTTCGCCGCGCCTCAGGCCGTTCTCCGCCAGCAGCTCGATGACGCCGCGGGCCTCGTCCAGGGTGCGCACAAACGGGATCATCAGCTTGACGTTGGTCAGGCCCATCTCGTTGCGGACGAAGGACAATGCCTCGCACTCAAGGTCGAAGCAGTCCCGGAAGGACGGATCCAGGTACCGTGAGGCACCGCGGAAGCCGAGCATCGGGTTTTCCTCGTGCGGCTCGTAGGCCGGCCCGCCAATGAGGTTGGCGTACTCGTTGGACTTGAAGTCGGACATACGCACAATCACCGGTTCCGGCGCGAAGGCCGCCGCGATGGTGGCCACGCCTTCGGCGAGGCGTTTGATGTAGTAGTCCCGCGGGCTGTCGTAAGCGGCGATGCGTTCCCGGATCTCCGCGGCCACATCCGCAGCCTGGTCATCCAGGTTCAGCAGGGCCTTGGGGTGGATGCCGATCTGGCGGTTGATGATGAATTCCAGCCGGGCCAGGCCCACACCGTGGTTGGGCAGCTGGGCGAAAGTGAACGCCTGCTCCGGGGTGCCGACGTTCATCATGACCTTGACCGGCGCCTCGGGCAGCTGGGTGATCTCGGTTTCCTCGACGGTGAAGTCCAGGAGTCCTTCGTAGATGATGCCCGTCTCACCGTCGGCGCAGGTGACGGTGACCTCGAGGCCGTCGGTCAGGGCGTGCGTGGCGTCGCCGGTGCCGACGACGGCGGGAATCCCCAGTTCGCGGGCAATGATGGCCGCGTGGCAGGTGCGTCCGCCGCGGTTGGTGACGATCGCGGAGGCGCGCTTCATGATCGGTTCCCAGTCAGGGTCGGTCATGTCGGCGACCAGGACGTCGCCGGTCTTGAACGCGGCCATCTGATCGATGGCCGTCAGGATGCGGACGCTGCCGGCACCGATACGCTGGCCGATGGCGCGGCCTTCGGCGAGGACCCGGCCGGTTCCGTTGAGGCGGAAGCGGCTCAGGCTGCCGGAGGCACGGCGGGACTGCACCGTCTCCGGGCGTGCCTGCAGGATGTACAGCCCGCCGTCGATCCCGTCTTTGCCCCATTCGATGTCCATCGGGCGGCCGTAATGGTTCTCGATGGCGACGGCGTGCCTGGCGAGCTGCTCGACGTCGTCGTCCGTGAGGCTGAAGCGGTTCCGCAGCGAGGCCTCCACCGGGACGAAGTCGATGGTGTGGCCCACCTCGCGGTTGGTGGTGTAGGTCATCTGGAGGGCCTTCTCGCCCAGTCCGCGCTTGAGGATGGCGGGGCGGCCGGCCTGCAGGGCAGGCTTGTAAACGTAGAACTCGTCCGGGTTCACGGCACCCTGGACCACTGCTTCGCCCAGGCCGTAGGAGGACGTGACGAACACAGCATCCTGGAATCCGGATTCGGTGTCCATGGTGAACATGACACCGGAGGCCCCGACGTCGGAGCGCACCATCCGCTGGACACCGGCCGAGAGTGCCACATCGGCGTGCTCGAACTTGTGGTGCACGCGGTACGCGATGGCGCGGTCGTTGTAGAGCGACGCGAACACGTCCTTGATGGCGAGCAGGATGTTGTCGATGCCTCGGACGTTGAGGAAGGTCTCCTGCTGGCCTGCGAAGGAGGCGTCAGGCAGGTCCTCTGCGGTTGCGCTTGAGCGGACGGCCCAGGAGAGGTCCTCAGAGCCGCCGTGCTTTTCAACCAGCTGCTGGTAGGAATCCCGGATCTGCTTCTCGAAGTCCGGGAGGAAGGGCGTTTCGCGCATGAGGGTGCGGATCTCCTGGCCGGCGGCGGCAAGGGCCGTCACGTCATCCGTATCCAGGCCGAGCATGCGGTCGGCGATCTTCTGGTCCAGGCCGGAGTCTGCGAGGAAGCTGCGGTAGGCGTCGGCTGTCGTGGCAAAGCCGTCGGGGACCTGGACGCCGGCGGAGGTCAGGTTCTGCACCATCTCACCGAGCGAGGCATTCTTACCGCCCACCCGGTCCAGGTCCTTGAGTCCGAGTTCTGAGAACCACAGGATGTCTGTCGTCATAAGTTACTGCTCCTTTGCAGATGGTGGCATGCAGATGTGCCGCCCACTCTTGGTTATGGCCGGTTGATGGGCGCGAATCCCGTCCACAGTGACAGGAATCGGGCGCTGTTGCCACATGATATGCGCCACATTTAGTTTGTGAAAAATTTCCCTAATGCTTGAGGTTCATGCGCTGCAGGATGGTCGCGGCCATTTCCTCTACGGACACCGAGGCTGAATTCAGGTACGGAATCCGGTGTGAGACGTAGAGCTGCTCGGCGCTCCGCAGCTCGAAGCCGCACTGCCGCAGGGACGCGTAGGGTGAGCCGCGGCGCCGTTCGGTGCGGATCTGGCTGAGGCGCAGCGGGTTGGAAGAGAGTCCGAAACATTTCTCAACGAATGGCCGCAGGGGCTTCGGAAGGCCCTCACGCGCAAAGTCCTCGTCCACCAGCGGAAAGTTCGCTGCGAAGATTCCGTGCTGCAGCGCGAGGTACATGGTGGTGGGCGTTTTCCCGCAGCGCGACGGCGCCACCAGGATGACCTGGGCTTTTTCCAGTGCGCGCAGGCTCTGGCCGTCGTCGTGTTCCATGGCGTACTCGACGGCGGCCATCCGGGATTGATACCGCTCCGCGTTGCCCAGGCCATGGGCCCGGCCGGGTTCGCCGCTGGCGGGTGTCCCGAGGGCCTGCTCCAACTGCCCCACGTGAGTCCCGATCAGATCCACGATGATCCCCTGACACGTGGCGAGGGCCTGACGGATCTCGCTGCTGACAGCCGTGGAAAAAACGATCGGACGTTTGCCGGTGGCGGCCAGGTGGTCGATGGTACGCACCACGGTGAAGGCCTGCTCCACCGTGGTGATGAACGGAACCGTGATGCGGTCAAAGTTATTGGCGGGGAACTGCGTCAACAAAGTGTTGCCGAGTGTTTCGGCGGTAATGCCGGTACTGTCCGAAAGGAAATAGACAGGCCGAAGATCGTCATTGGTCATAAACGCATTCTGTACCAGAAGGGGCCCGGTCTCCGAACGGAAGGCCCCGGGTGCCACTGCATATGACGTGGTGCGGTCCGTCCGGTCACCGGAGGGGCGCTGCCCCGGGCGCTCAGGCCTGGACGATGACGAGCCGGAAATGATCTTCCGGGCTGTAGTTCCAGGCGAAGCCCAGATCGCGCCAGCCGGCGTCAGTGGGTTCAGTTGTGGAGGTGGTGAGCTTCATCATCGACCGGACATCGTCCGGGACCTCCAAGGCGCCGAGGACGCACTGGACGTCTGCCATCTGCGCGCCGGTGGATTCCTTGGGGCCCTTGGTATCGATGGCGAGCTTCGTCCCGGCCGCGGTCAGGTCGACGCCGTCGGCGCCATCAAGTCCGCAGCCGGACACCGCGGCCGGGAGGTCGGAGGCGGCGGGTGCCGATGAGGCGGAGGGTGAGGTTTCGGCTGTCGTTTCGGGCGCCGGGGCGGGTGTGGCGATGGAACAGCCGGAGAGGACAAGCGCCGCCCCGACGGCGGTCGCAGCAGTGATCGTGTTCCTGATCATGTGAAGCCTTTCGATAAAGAGACCTGGTGGCAGCGTCCGGCCCAAAACCTGACGCGCATTGTCGCCCCCGGTGTTCGCCGGACTGCCGCGGCTGATCTTCAGGCTACTGGACGCCGGGCATTCCGGAATCATACGGGGCTTCCAGGAGCTTATGCCGGTCAGTATCAGGAATGCGTTCTGGCGCCGCCACCAGACTCTCCCTTGGGTTCGGGGCATGTTCTCCAGCTTCCGGGATGGCCAGCCCCGTGTCGAGTTTGGCCAGAGCGCAACCCGCTAAAGGAGCAACTCCTCCAGTCCCCGCTTGAAGCCGGAGCGCCCGCCATGGGCGGGGTGCCTGACTTTGGGTGCGTCCATCCCTCTTTTCACCAGGCTGCGATGGGCGACGTTTCCCACCGCCACGACAGTTTCGATGCTGAAGAGTCCTGCCAGTGCCAGCCAGTAGGGGGCTCCGAGATCTGCTTCGGCGGCAGTCGGCGTGCGGTTGGTCCGGGGGCGGTCCGGCGCATGGGTGTGCCACGGGCAGGCGCTCCACAGCAGAGGAAGGAAGTGCAGTTCCGTCAGGACCTCCCACATCACTGTCGCGGTCGGTTCGGACGCTACTCCCGCGGCCTCAGCCGGCAGCCGGTAGCCCTTGCCCGGCCCAAACAATCCGAAGCTGTTGGCCGGCCCCTCGAAGACGGTTCGGTTAGTGAAGGGAACTCCGGTGATCCGCATGCCCCTAAAGCCGGGGGCTTCACCCAGCAGCATCACCTTCGGAGCCCGGTCCAGCATTTCGTGCAGATAAATTTCAAGGTTCCGTCGCCGAAGCGCATTTTCCGCCAGGGCGTGATCAAAGAAGTTGTTCCGCCCCGGCCCGGCCGGTACTCCCGACACCCACGCCACAAAATCGCCGATCGAAGAAGCAGTCATTCCCGCACTCCCATGCCACGACTATATTGGCTGCCGCCGTCTTCGCTCTGGCCGGGACATCCGTTCGTTGCTAGCGTGGCGCCATGAGCCCGTCGAAGACTCCGGCCGAAATCCTCACCATCGATGGCACCGAGGTCCGCATCTCGAGTCCGGACAAGGTGGTGTTCCCCGGGCCCGGCCTGACCAAGCTGGATCTGGTTCGCTATTATCTCGCCGTGGCGGATGGCGCGTTGCGCGGGGCAGGCGGCCGGCCCATGGTGCTCAAGCGCTTTCCGAAAGGCATCGATTCTGAGCCGTTCTTTCAGAAGCGCGTGCCGGAGAACCACCCGGACTTCATCGACACCGCGACGCTGCACTACGCGTCAGGGACCTCGGCCGAGGAAGCCGTCATCCGGGACGCGGCGGGGTTGGCGTGGGTGGTGAATCTGGGCTGCCTCGACCTCAACCCGCATCCGGTCCGCGCCGAGGATCTCGAGCACCCGGACGAGCTCCGGGTGGACCTCGATCCGATGCCGGGGGTGGACTGGGCCCGGATTGTCGATACCGCATACGTCGCGCGGGACGTGCTTACCGACGTCGGCCTGGTGGGCTGGCCGAAGACAAGCGGGTCGCGAGGGCTTCATATCCTCGTGCGGATCGCCCCGCAATGGACGTACCGCGACGTGCGGCTCGCCGCCGAAACCCTCGCCCGCGAGGTCGAAAACCGTGCTCCCGGCCTCGCCACCGCACGGTGGTGGAAGGAAGAGCGCGGCGAGAGTGTGTTCGTGGACTTCAACCAGAATGCCAAGGACCGCACGGTGGCATCTGCATACTCGGTCCGGCCCTTGCCCGACGCGCGGGTCTCGACACCGCTCAACTGGGACGAGGTCCGCTCCGTCCGGCCGGAACACTTCACGGTCCGCACGGTGCCGGGGCGCTTCGCAGATCTGGGCGACCGGCACGCCGGGATCGACGACGCCGTTGGCTCGCTGGAGGGGCTCCTCACCCTGGCCAAGGCGCTGGGCCCGGCGGAAAAAGCACCGCGCAGCGGGGACGGCTCCGGCCGACGGCAGTCGGTGATGCCGCTCATCGAGGTGGCCCGCACCAGGACCAAGCCCGAGGCTTTGGCGGCGCTCGATGAGTGGAAGGCCCGGCACGCGGACCTGGTCCCGGCACTGCACCCGGCTGACGTGCTCGTCGACGGTATGCGCGGCTCGAGTTCACTCTGGTACCGCGTGCGCGTGAACCTGCAGCACGTCCCCGCGGCTGAACGTCCGCCCCAGGAGGAGCTCACAGCGGATTACGACCCGTGGGCCGGCAAGGAATGGCCCGGACGGGCGGGGTCCTGACGGCTCCCCGGTATTGTGATCCTGCCGTCGCCGGGTCTAGCGTTCTGTCCATGAAAGAGCCACGTTCCCTGGCCGTTGTGGTTGCCCATCCGGACGACGATGCATACGGTTGTGCCGGCTCGATCGCCCTGCACGAGAACGATCCCGGGTTCCGGTTCTGCCTGGTGCTTGCGACCGACGGCGGCGCCGGAGAGATCGCCGAGGGTGTCCCGACGACGGCTGCGGAGCTGGGTGCCTGGCGCCGCCGGGAGAGCGCCAACGCGTGGCGCGCCCACGGCAGAATCCCGGACCGGCACGAATGGCTGGACTACGCGGACGGGCGGGTGCACGAGGTCGACTTCGAGGAACTGGTAGGCAAGATATTGGACATTCTGCTTCAGGAACGCCCGCAGGTGGTGGCGACTTTCGGGCCGGACGGAATCACCGGGCACCGTGACCACATCGCCGTTGGCAAGGCTACGGATGAAGCCTTTGCCAGGGCGCGTGCGACGCCCGGCCCCGGCTTGCGGCGGTTGGTGCACGGAGCCCTGCGTGCCTCCACCTTTGAACGCTGGAACCTTCGGCGGCACCAGGAAGGGCTGGCTCCGTGGGACCCGGCCGTTGAATATCACCTCCGTCCGGTGCCCGACGAGTGGATAGACATCGAGGTGGACACGAGCCCTGTGGCAGACCGGATCGTGGCGGGTCTGCTGGAGCACAAATCGCAGCTGGATGTCCTTGTTGGCCCGAACATGGATGAACGCCGGTGGGCCAGGATGGCGTCCCGTGAGTCGTCGGTCCTGGCGTGGCCGGGCCGGCCGCCGGGCAGTCCGTTGCTCACTGACCTTTTCCAGGGGCTGTGACATGACGCAGTTGCATCCATCGTTGGCGCAGGGCCTGGACAGGCAGCTAGCCCGGCACCCGGACGACTGGGAGCAGACGTTCCGCCAGATGGCTCTGTTCGACCTCGCAGAGGACATCAAGCTCGGCTTCTTCCTGGCCTACTACCGGAACTTCGCCATTCCGTCCGGTTCAGCCACGCTCGTGAAGAACGGGGAAATCCCCGTCCGGCCCATGAAGCGGTCAATTGACACCGGCGTCGTCATCTATGAACTCATCGCCGGCGGACTGGACTCGGAGCGCGGCCGGCACATGACGGACTTGCTCAACCGCGTCCACCGGTATGTTCCGGGCAGCCAGGAGGATTTCCTTTATGTGCTGATGACGCTCCTGGTGGTTCCCCTGCGATGGACCGACCGTTACGGCTGGCGGAAGCCAACACAGACAGAACGAGACGCCGCAACGCGGTTCTTCCGCGAACTGGGAACGAGAATGCATATCGTGGACATTCCCGAAACGTTCGAAGAGGCCGAATCATTCTTCGACGATTACGAGCGCCGGCGGATGGCCCCCAGCACAGCAGGCAAGACACTGATGAGTGCCACGGTCCAGGTGTTTCAAAGCATGCAGCCAAGGCTTCTCCATCCGGTCACGAAACGCATGATCGCGACAATGCTCAACGACGCGGAGCTGGCTGAAGCGCTCGGACTCCCCCGCAGCACCTGGTGGTCACGCCTCGCGCTCAGCGCGGGGATGGGCGTGCGCAATGTGATCCTCCGCCGCACTCCCCTGAGCACGGTTCCCAGCTTCATTCCCGGACAGGCTGCCCCGCCGGTCTACGCAGGGGGCTACTCCCTGGCCGATGTCGGACCGCGCAACGTGATGGGGCCCCGGGTCCGCAACAGGGCATAAATACTTCGGCCAAGCGCGCGTCAACGCAACCCGACGACGCGAGCCGGGTGCCGTCGTCGTACGCCGCTTCCGTTGCTGCAGGCAAATATCAGCCAGCCTCTGGACTCTTGGGCGGGGCCGACCCAGACTGTCTACAACAGCTGGCCCGGCAGGCCGGCCGCGGTTCCTGTTCCACATCTTGAAAGGACCTGGTTATGCCGGACTTCTCAGCATTCTTTCCTCTCATTGCCGCCATCCTGGGCGTGCTTGTTGCCGCTGCCTTTATCTGGGTGGCAACAAAACTGATGTGGAAGGTGGCGGAACCCAACGAAGCGCTCATCATCTCCGGGCTGACCCGTGGAACCCTGGAAACCCGGGCGGGGATGGATTTCAAGATCGTCACAGGAAAGGGCGCTTTGGTCCTTCCCGGCCTCCAGACGGTGCGGACGTTGTCGCTCACTTTGAATGAAACTGAGCTCAAAGTCTCCTGCGTTACTTCCCAGGGCATCCAGGTGATCGTGGAGGGCGTGGTCATCTACAAGATTGGCGACGCCCCGCCCTTCATCGCCAATGCGGCACGTCGCTTCCTGGGACAGCAGCCCAAGATGGAAAGCCAGGTATACAACGTCTTTGAAGGCCACCTCCGCTCAATCATCGGCAGCATGACCATGGAGGAGATCATCCGCGAGCGGGACAAGCTCGCTTCGCAGGTCCGCAGCGCCAGCGGCGTGGAGATGGAAAAACTGGGGCTGGTGGTGGATTCGCTGCAGATCAAGGACCTGCAGGACCCGACGGGGTACATCCAGAACATCGCCAAGCCGCACATTGCGCAGGTAAAAATGGAGGCCCGCATCGCCGAGGCCACCCGCAACCGCGAAGCGGCCGAGAAGGAAGCGGAGGCGGCGGCGCTGATCGCGGACGCGCAGAGCGTTTCAGCAATCAGGCAGTCGGTGGCTCAGGCCAACGCCGAGCGCGCCAAGGCCAACGCTGCCCAGGCCGGCCCGCTGGCCGACGCCACAGCCAGGCAGCAGGTGGTGGTTCAGGAAACCGAGGTAGCCAAGCTTGAGGCGGACCGGGAAGAGCAGAAGCTCCAGACCACCATCCGGAAACCCGCGGACGCCAAAGCCTACGCCAAACGAACCGACGCGGAAGGCCAGAAAGCGGCAGACATCAGCGCCGCCGAGGCACTCGCACGCCGAACCGAGCTTGAAGCCCAGGCCAACGCCCGCCGGACGGAGCTGCAGGCCCAGGCAAATGCCACCGCAGCAGCAGCCGCTGCCGGAGCCACCAAGGTCACCGGCGAAGCCGAAGCAGCGGCCACCAAAGCCAAGGGTGATGCCGCGGCCTCAGCGATCAAGGCCAAAGCGCTGGCCGAGGCAGATGGCATCAAGGCGCGGGCCGAGGCGTTGGGGACCAACCAGGACGCGGTGATTTCCCAGCAGCTCGCCGAGAACATGCCCGCGATCATCGCGGCAGCTGCCGAGCCGTTCTCACATGTGGGCCAGATGACTGTCCTGAACGGCGGCGAAGGCGTCAACAAAATGCTTGGCGGAATCCTCGCGCAGGCTGGAGATTACCTCCCGGCACTCGCGTCCGCGCTCAAGAAGGGCCAGGATGCCAAGCGCCAGCCCAAGTCTCCCGACGCCTAGGAGGCAGGCGTGCACAGGAATGTTGACCGGAGCCTGACAGGCAAAATCGGGCGGGTGACAGGGCGGATCGGGCCGGGCACCATCGGGGAAGTGATGCTGCCCTACCTCGGCGGCATCATGGCATTCCATGCCCACCCGTTCGACAGGACGAGCGGCTTCGCAGTGGGTGATGAGGTGCTGGTGATCTACTACGAGCCGCCGCAGACGGTTTACGTGGACGAACTTCCGGAGGTGCTGAGGCACGGCGGGTAGGGCATTTCGACTCTTCGCGCTGCCCGCCGTCGGGATTAGCCTGATCCGCATCAGCGTCCACCGCCGTCGAGGAGCCGTTATGGCCGGGTTTGTGCAGTTCATCGGGTGTGGACCACCGCCTTCGAGGACAACGGCTAGGGGCAGGACATGGATTCTGTAGGTCTCGATACGGAGCGCGGAGACGCCGGTTCCGGCCTGGTTCTCGACCTCAGCCAGCTGGCGTCAGCGTCGCTGGCCACAGTGGGCGGCAAGGCCCTGAACCTTGGCCGCCTCGTCGCCGCGGATTTTCCGGTTCCCCCCGGTTTCTGCCTGACGACGGCGGGCTACAGGATCTCCGCGCCGGCGGAACTGGATGCCATTGCCACCCGCCTCGACGGGGCTGGTCTCGACGGGGCCGGCCTGGCCGGCGCTGCCGTTCTGTCTGACGGGGACCGCGACGACCTTGCGCGGCGTGCGCGGGAGGCGGTGGCGGCTGCGCCGGTGCCTCCCTCCGTCGATGCTGCAGTCCGCGACGCCTATGCTGCGATGGGCGGCGGGCCGGTGGCGGTGCGTTCGTCCGCCACCGCCGAGGATCTGCCCTTTGCCAGCTTCGCAGGGCAGCAGGATTCCTTTATGGACGTGGCGGGAGCCGATGCCGTCGTCGACGCCGTCCGGCGCTGCTGGGCCTCCCTGTGGACGGACCGTGCGGTGGCCTACCGCACAACGAACGGGATCAGGCACCACGAGGTGGGCCTCGCCGTCGTTATTCAACACATGGTCCACGCCCGGACGGCCGGTGTGCTGTTCACCGCCAATCCGGTGACAGGCACTCGCACCGAAACCGTCATTGACGCCGCTCCGGGACCGGGACAGGCAGTAGTGTCCGGCGCCGTGAACCCCGACCATTTCGTGGTGGACACGGCATCGGGCCGGCTCCTGCAGCAGCCGGACGGCACGGCTCCAAGCCTGACCAGGGCACAGCTGCGTGAGCTGGCGTCCCTTGGCGACGCTGCCCAGCGGCTTGTGGGCGCGCCCCAGGACGTGGAGTGGGTGATCGACGCCGGCGGTAAGGCCTGGCTGACCCAGTCGCGGCCCATCACCACGCTGTATCCCCTGCCCGCCGATGACCCGCTCAACGGTCAGGCCGGCACCGGCGCGGCGGCTGACGCAGCCTCCGGCGCGGATACTCGCGTCTACCTGTGCGGCACGCTGCTCCAGGGCCTCACTCGTCCGATCACGCCGATGGGACTCTCCGTCCTGGGCCTCATGAGGGGCAGCAACAAGGGCCCGTGGAAGTACGTGAATCCGGGACTGCGGATGTACGTCGACCTGACGCCGCTTCTCCGCAACAAATCCGGCCGCCAGTCGCTGGTGAAGGTGCTGCCGCTCGCGGACGGAAGGTCAGCTGCCCTCTTGCCTGCGCTCCTGGACGACCCTCGGTTCAGTGTTGTCCGGAGTCCCCGGAACAAACGCGGCGGCGAGGGGCCCATTACTCCTGCCACGGTCCGGTCCAAGGGCACTGAAGGCACCCAGAGCCTGGGCCTGTTCCTCCGGCTCATTCCCCCCATGGCCCGCGCGCTGCTCTGGCCGGAGCGGGAACTTCGGCGGGCACGGCGGTACCAGGACCGTCTCGCCGCCCGGCTGGTCCTCCCGTTGCCGGCTACCGCAGCCCGCCGGCTCCAGCACACCGAGGACATCATGGCCACCACGATCAACGGGCTGATCCAGGCCACGCTGCCGGCGCCGACCGTTGGTTACCTGATGCTGGCCGCGGCCCGCAGGCTGCTGCGCGGAATTGCGAAGCCGCGCGAGCTCGAGGCCGTCCTCCGCGGACTTCCCCACAACGTGACCACCATGATGGATCTGGAGCTATGGAAACTGACAGTGTCTCTGGGCAGGGACCCGGAATCCCGCCGTGTGTTCATGGAACTGAAGCCTGGCGGGTTGGCTTCGCGCTACAAAGCGGGCATGCTGCCGGCGGCTGCCCAGTCCGGGCTGCAGGAATTCCTGGCCAAGTACGGTCACCGGGCCGTGGCGGAGATCGACCTGGGTATGCCGCGGTGGTCCGAGGAACCTGACCACATCCTCGGCATGATCTCGAACTATCTCCGCGTGGACGACCCCGAACAGACTCCGGACCGCCAATTCGCGCGGGCCGCTGACCATGCGGAGGCCCGGATCGGCGACCTGGTGGCGCGTGCCGGGTCAGCGGGCCGGTTGCGGGGGCGCCTGGTGTCGTTGTGCCTGCGCCGGACACGTCAGCTCGCCGGTCTGCGCGAGTTCCCCAAGTTCTGCATCATTCTGGTGCTCGCGGAGATGCACCGGCAGCTTAGGGAAGTCGGGGCCGAGCTGGTCAGGAACGGAGTAATCGACGCCGCCGGTGACGCGTTTTTCCTGGACTTCGACGAACTGCGTGTTGGCCTTCGCGGTGCGGACCTGAAGGGAATCGTGACACGCCGCCGCCGGCTGTACGACGTCGAACTCCGCCGGCGGCGCGTTCCGCGCCTGCTGCTCTCGGACGGCACCGATGTGGAGGCCGCCGCGAAGCCGCTGCCGGCTGCCGGAGACCACCTGACGGGGACGCCGGCCTCTGCGGGCACCGCGACGGGGAAGGTCAGGGTAATCATGGATCCGGTGGGCGCCCGCCTCGAACCAGGGGAAATCCTGGTGGCCCCCTCCACCGATCCCGGCTGGACGCCGCTTTTTATGACGGCCGGCGCCCTGGTGATGGAGATGGGCGGCGTGATATCGCACGGGGCGGTGGTGGCCCGCGAGTACGGTATTCCCGCAGTAGTGGGTGTTGCCGACGCCACCACGCGCCTGCGCGATGGCCAGAGCATCACCGTGGACGGGGCTGCGGGAACTGTTGTGTGGTGAGGGTCTTTTCAGCGCCGAACCCACAGTCCGTGCAGCAGCGGAACCACTGAAGCAATCATCAGGATGTTGCCGAGCACTGTGTCGTCCGCCCGGACCACGGAACCTGCAATGAGCATGGCGCCGAAAATCACTGCCGATACCGATCGCCGGGCCGTCCGGTTCAGCCGGGCCACCTGCCGTTCAAGACGCGGATTGGCCGCCGAGAGTGACCCGTCCTCGATCCGCGTGACAAGGCCGTCCAGGCGTTTCGGCAGCCGCAGGGCGACGCCGGCCGCGTCGAACGCCTGCTGTGCCACGTCCTGCACGATATTGCCGCGCTCGTCGCGCAGCAGCTGCGCTGCATAGGGTTCCACGGAGTCCCACAAATTGAAGCGTGCATCCAAGGAACTGCACACTCCCGACGTCAGCGACATCGCGCGGATGATGAGCAGGAAGTTCTCCGGAAACTGGAACGGCAACGAGCGGACCAGGTCGCCGAACTCCACCGCGAAATCAAGGAACTCCCGCGGATCCACCTCGCGAAGCTCGGCAAAGCCCATCCCGCCGAACCTGGCGAAGAGATGGGTCATGGCCCGCTCAAGCTCCGCCGTATCGGCCGAGGGCACCAGCACCCCCACATCGCTGATCGCCGCCACCAGACCCCTGCCGTCACGCGAGGCAGCCGCAATCAGCAGCCTCCGCAGGCCGCTGCGCGTACTGGGCGGAACCTCGCCCATCATCCCGAAGTCGATGAACGTCAGCTTCCAGGGGTGCTCTGCGGCTGAATCGGTATTCGGCGTGACAAAGATATTGCCGGGGTGCGGATCGGCATGGAAAAAACCTTCCGTAAACATCTGGTCAAACATGACAGAGGCGAAAACCGGGGCAACCTCCGCCGGATCGATCCCCGCCGCAAGGAGCGCGGGCAAGTCGGTGATCTTGATCGCCGTGACATCTTCGAGGGTAAGCACGCGGCGGGTGCTCCGCTCCCAGACGATCTCAGGCACGGTCACCCTCTCGTCGTCGGCGAAATCCGCCGCGAAGCGCTCAGCATTCACTGCCTCGTGCAGGTAGTCGATCTCCTCAAGGCTGGTTTGGGCAAACTCCTCAACCAGGGCGGGCATATCGGCACGATCGGACACCAGGCGCACGTGGCTAAGCCAGCCGGCCACCTTGCGAAGTGCCGCCAGGTCGACGTCGACAATCGCGTCGATGCCCGGTCGCTGCACCTTCAACACCACCCGGTGGAGCCCGGCATCGGCGGCGTTGGCGGGCATGAGTTGTGCGCGGTGCGCCTGGCCGAGGGAGGCTGCAGCGATTGGCGTTTCATCCACCGAGGCGAAGATCATGCTCAGCGGCGCCCCCAGCTCCGATTCGGCAAGGGCGCGGATTGCGGCGAACGGGACCGGGGGCACCTCGTCCTGGAGGCCCTCCAGTTCAGCGGTGATTTCCGGCGGGAGCACATCGAGCCTGGACGACAGGAACTGGCCAACCTTGATCATCAGGCCGCCAAGGTCCACCGCAAGGTCACGGAAGCGCTGTGCGAAGCGCCGCATCCTCCGAGTCCTTATGTGTTCGGCAATCCTGATAAGACCGATGCGCGGGAGGAACAGCTCAAACCACCAGGTCACCGCCAGGTGCCACGCGGCGAACCGCAGGATGCGGCGGTAACGGGCGCGGTTGTTCCCGGCGCCGGGGCCCGGACCTGCACGTTCCCGGCGAGCCGGCGCCACCCCGTCAGTCCTGGGCGAGGATCGAGTACAGCCGGCGGCGTGCCTCGTCGAGCACCATGACCGCCTCCTGCACCTGCTTCGGAGAGCCGGTGCGGCCCACCTGGGCAGCAGCCTGCGCGAGCTCGATGCCGGCCTTGGGCAGCGCCGCAAACCCTGTGCCGGATCCCGGGCCCGTTGACTCCCAGAGCGCGGATGCATCGGCACCCGCTACCTCTTCCCTGCCTGCTTCGGTCAGGGAATAGATCTTGCGCCCGTTGGATTCCTCGGCACTGATGAATCCCTCATCGGCGAGCAACTGCAGGGTTGGGTAGATCGATCCGGCGCTGGGTTTCCAGCTGCCACGGCTGCGCTCCTCAATCTCATTGATGATCTGGTAGCCGTGCATCGGCCGCTCCGCGAGCAGGGCCAGTATGGCCGACCGCACTTCGCCCCGGCCCGCGCGGGTGCCCGAACGCTTCTCAAACCGCGAGCGCAGCTCCTCGACGACCTGCCATACGCCGTCAATGTTGGGGCCGCCGGATCCGCCCGCCGGGTACGAGTTATGCATGTTGCTCTCCTCTAACGAGTCGCGAACGATAGTCAACGATACATCCGTGCCCGCAAAACCAACAGGGAGAAACCGACGCCCCGCCCAGCCGAAGGTGGCAGCATGGAGAGATGAATCCTGCTGACGGTTTTCCCGGCCTTTTCCGGCGTCCCAAGCCCATGAAACCCAAGCCGGGTCAGGAATCGGTGTGGGATTACCCGCGGCCGCCAAGGGTCGAGGCACGGTCCGAAAGGGTCGTCGTGCGGCTCGGCGGCCAGGTCATTGCCGACACCACCGATGCACTGCGCGTCCTTGAGACCAGCCATCCGCCTGTCTACTACTTGCCCCTGGACTCCTTTGCTGACGGTGCGCTCGTCCCGGCCGGGGGCACCACCTTCTGCGAGTTCAAGGGCGAAGCGCACTACTTCGACGTCGTTGCCGGCGGAGTCGTCGCGCCCCGTGGCGGGTGGACCTATCCGGAACCTGCCAGCGGTTTCGGGGAGCTCCGTAACCGGGTGGCCCTCTACCCGGGCCGGATGGACTCCTGCGAGGTCGATGGCGAACAGGTGGCCTTTCAGGCAGGTGATTTCTATGGCGGGTGGATCACCAGCAGGATCGTTGGCCCGTACAAAGGCGGACCGGGTACGGCAGGGTGGTGAGCAAGCCGCCGTCGAAACCGGGCGCCGGCATTAGCCGGCCCGGCGGTTACCCGTCCGGCAGGAGCCGGTAGACGGCGCCATAGTTGGAGGGTACGCGGACCGGACTTACGTGGCCCCCGGCTGGAATCAGGAGTGGCGGCCCGGGATTCTCTGTCCTGTCAATCTGTTCTTCCCACCGACCGGCCTTCGGCCAGCGAATCCAGGCCTCGACGCTGTCGTCCGAAAAATTGAGCACCACCATAAACGCCTCCGCGGGGAGGGCACCAGCTGCGGGTGCTTCGCGGCGGAAGACAATAATTCCTTCTTTGCGGTGGTTCGGATCGTCCTCGTAGTAAAAGAAGCCCCGGCTGCCGAGAGCCCTGTACCGGGACCGCAGGCCGGCCATGATCCGGTACAGCCGGATGAGTGCCTTTCCGGGAATATCGTAGAAGTACTCCCAGTGGAGGGGGCGGCTGTACAGGATCCGCTCATAGCCGCCCGGCCGGTGTGGTGTCACACTCCAGTTCTCGGCGAACTCCTGGCCGTGCCAAAGCATGGGCACGCCTTTGGCGGTGTACAGCGCGATGACGTAAGGCTGCGTTTTGTAGAAAAGTTCGCGGTTTCCATAGGGCTGGCCGACTGGGTCAGCAAGCTTTTCCAGTCCGAACCGCGTGATGAACCGGCTGTGGTCGTGCGACTCAAGATACTGGAACGGAGCCACGGGGAAGTGTTCTCCGGTGGTGGGGTTCTTGTAGAGGTTGGGGAAGCCGATGAGTTCGGGGTCCAGTTGGCGGGCGAAGGAGGCTTGGACAGTGCCCCCGCCGGCCTGCCCGGCCGCCTCGTCAAGCAGGCCGTTCTGCCAGCATGTGTTCGAGTAGGTGGTGCGCAGGATTCCCCTGGCGTCAGATAGGTGCTCCGCGCATTGGATCACCAGGCTCCGTCCGTCGCCGGCATCAAAACGCGGGTAGCGGGAGGGCTGCCGGGTGTGCTGGTAGGTCCGGTAGACAAGCTCGGCGTAGCCCCGCCCCGCGGCCCCGTCGAAGATGCCCGGCACGTAGTCGTAGCGGAACCCGTCCACATGGTATTCGTCCAGCCAGTACTGGCTGGCCGCCATAAAGAAGTCGCGGGTGAACTCTTTGGTGAAGTCGGTGCCGGGCGACTCAGAGAACTCCTCCCCGAACAGGCCCATCATCGGATTCGGCCTGCCGGACGTGTTGTAGACGAGGTTATAGGCGAATTCGGGGTGTGAATGGGAGTACACGGCATCCAGGATCACGGCGATGCCGTTGCTGTGACAGGCATCGACAAGGCGTTTCAGGCCCTCCGGACCGCCATAGCGGTCATCGGGCGCGAAGTAGGAAAGCGGTGTGTAGCCCCATTCCACGTCGTCCTTGACGTTGGTCACCGGCATGAGCTCCAGTGCGTTGACGCCCAGGCCCTGCAGGTAGGCCAACTGGCTGGCCACCCCGTCGAACGTGCCGTTGAATTCACCAACGTGCAGTTCGTAGACAACAAGGTCATCGACTTCCGGAACAACAAACCCGTCATCATGCCAGGTGAACGGCCCGCCGGGGCTGCCGATGTCGAAAGCGGACAACGTGCCGCGGCCGGTGGCGCGGGCGAAGGGATCGGCGAACCAGAATGCGACGGTCCGGGCGCCGCGGAGCAGCTGGAACCGATACAGGTAGACACCGTCCTGGCCGAAGTTTCCGTCGCTGTCCGCGGTCAGGTCAACGGTGATATCCCACAAGTCCAGGGCCGTGCCGCCGTGCCAGTACAGGTCAAATACCTTTGGTTCAATACCCCGCACGAACTGATCGCGCTCGTGGATGATACGGACCCGGACCCGGTATCCGTCAGGATAGGTAATGCCGGGCAGGTAGATGCCGAAGTGCACAAGCCAGTGACCCGCGGCATTCTTTACCGGGGCCGCCCCGACCTCGTAGATGTCAAGTGTCATAGCGGCCACACCTACGTGATGCCAACAAGCTGGTAGGCCTCCCTGATGGCGGCGATCTTTTCTGCCTTGCGGACGTCGCCGCCGAAGTACGTCTGGCCGACGTCGACCACCGACTGGAGCGCCTCAGGGAAGGTCGCCCGCGGAGTCAGCCGTGCCATGCCCAGGTACGTCAGCACAGCCACGTCCTCGACGCTGAACACCGGAGCGCCGTTCTTGGTCATGGTCAGCAGGTTGTGGACTGCTTTGTTGTGGATATTGCTGTTGAAGTGGACCCAGCCCTGGTCATTGGACGGTCCCGGCAGCTTGCCTGGGGCCAGCCGGCGGAACCCGTCCATGTGTTTGGGGTGACCTGTGCGGGCGGGGTCGGCAAAATCCCGGAGCGGGCGCCCGTCCGCCCTCAGTCCGGGGCCGATCTCCCAATCCCAGGTCCCCACATCATTTCGGTCAGGCGCCTCGTACCAGTTCTTGATGATGACCCCGGCAACGTCGGCGAATGACTCGTTGAGCGCACCGGACTGGGTGGCATACACCAGGTTCGACGTCGTTTCGATCACGCCGTGGGTGAGCTCATGCCCGATTACGTCCAGGAAGCGCGAGAGGCTGACAAGGCGGCCGTCCTTCCTGATCTGCCCGTACCACATGCGGTGCCGGTACCAGAAGGCATTGAGGAGGGTGGGCGGAGTCTGCATGCTCGCCGCCGTGACGTTGACCAGGGAGACGAGGTCCATCCCGTTGTCGTCGATTCCCTTGCGCTGCAGGACCACGTTGTAGAAGTCCAGCACCCGGGAGGCGTTGGCGTGGGCGGACACGGCCGCCCGGTTGATGTCACCATAGGCACTGTCCGGGGCCTCCACAGGGAAGTCGGGATCGGGCGGATCGTCGTCGATGTCTGCGAATTTCAGGTCGTAGGTGCGGACCCTTCGCCGCGGGTCGTTCAACCGGCACGTCGTGGCTGTGGGTGCGACCAACTCACCAAAGAAGGCCTGCTCGTCGTCGTTCTCATCGATTCCGGTACACCTGGCGGGGATGGCGAGCGCAGTCGGTGCGGCGCTGTAACAGAACAGGATTTCGCCATCGTGCGCGTCCACGAGGTAGTTGAAGCTGGGTGGTAATGGCCGCCGCCCCAAGCCGTGGCCCAGGAGCGCTTCCTCGTTGCCGCCGTTGCCTTCGTCGTTGGCGGGCGGCTCCGCGGGAAGTTCCTGGAAGAACCACGCCAGGTGCCAGGACCCGTCGTCGTCCTTTTTGTAGAAGTTGAGTGCGGCGCCGACTCCCGCGTCGGCCGGAATGTCCGCGCCGGTGAAGTCGGCCACTTTCGCCAGCGCCTCGGCACGGCTGAGGGATTCGACAGGGCTCACGCCAGGTGCTTCGCCGAGTTGCCCGTTCACGCTCACGAGGTCACGCGACGCCGTCAGCTCAACCAGGGCCATGGCGCCGAAGATCGGAATGTCCCGATATCTCTGCGAAAAGCGCATCGCGTGGGTTCCCAGTGCAGGCAGGTCCCGCTCACTCTCAACCACCAGGCTTGGGACGCGCTCCGGGCGCTCGGGTTCAGTCAGGGACCGCATGCTCTCACGGTGGTCCTGCTGGAGGAGCTGGTCGAGGTAGTACCTCGCTGCCCCCTCATTGCTGTTGAAGGTCATGGCGGGCGCGTCATCGGCGCCCTCCGGCGGGCGGTCAAACGATTCAGGGGAACGCGACTCCGTGTTGTCTTCCCCGGCGTGATAGTGCAGTCCCTCCAAAGCTTCAGACATCTCCGTCTCTTCCCGCTCGGTCCTGTTTAGGTCTGTGGATCAGCCGGGAACGCAGCCCCCCGATCCCTCCCGCGTCGAGTCTAGGGGTGTGGCGTTACTGCCCCGTTACTCCGGTGTTGAAGCAGCGGTAACGCCGGAGTAACGCGTGATGGTCCACACTCGCCACGAAGAGTCCTTCGGACACTTCTTCGTGGGGCCAAACCCGGGAGCCTGTTGTGAAACTCATCCTGTTCGATCTCGGGGACACGCTGGAAAGCGATGGCGTCCTGCTGCCAGGGGCACTCGAAGCGCTGGAGTCCATAGCCTCATTCTGCGCTGACGGGGAGACGGCAGCATTGCTGGGTCTGGTGTCGGATTTTCACATGCCGGCCGAGCCATCGGACGTGGCCGTCATCCAGCAGCAGTACTACAGCCTTCTTGACGACCTCGGCATCCTGCCGTTCTTCGAGCCCGTCGCGGCGCGCGTCACGTTGTCCACGGAGGTGGGCGTGTCCAAGCCCCATGAGGCGATCTTCCGCGCTGCGGCTTCGAAGGCGGGTCCCGACGTCGAATTCGGCGACGTTCTGTTCATCACCGAGAACCGCAGCCATGTGCGCGCAGCCCGCCGCCTGGGAATGGCTGCCCTCCATGTCCGGGGTCCGGGGCAGGTCCAGGGCGAGGTGCATACCCTGGACGCGGTGGTACCGGTGGTGCAGGCGTTCCTCGCCGGCGGCTCTCCCCCGCCGTCCGGGCGAACCTGAACCGGCGCGTGCACCGCTGAAAGGATCATGCGTCCGGATGGTGCTCGGAGAGCCACTCCTCACCCATCAATTGGCGGACGGCCCAATGGACGGACACAGCTTCCGGGTCGGTGAGCATGGCTTCGACGATGTCGCCAAGCTGATGGGCGCGGCTTGCCACACCCAGGACTTCGCGCGTGATCCGGCGACCGGAGCTGGCCCAGCTAATCAATGTCTGGTCCAGGCCCGCCCGCGAGGCCAACGACAGGAGATCAGTACTTGTCGGGTAGGCCGTGAGGATCAGCTCTTCGAGCTGCAGAACCTCCGGGCGGGACCAGTCGATGGGATCATCGGTCCGGAGGTGCACCGGTGGAGCACCGCCTCCTCCGGCCGAATGGCTGAACGCGGGGCTGCCCGGGGCACCCGACGAAGCCTCAACGGCGGCCATCGGCTTCCCGACCGCCCACCACAGGTAAATCTCGCGCAGCCGCTCACGGACAACAACTGACGGGCGGATCTGTTCCCACACCCGGTCAAGCACGTGGGTGGCATCCGTTCCCAGACCGGACAGGGCGGACCATGCGCGCCGTACTGAGCCCGGATCCCCTCCTTCAAGCCGGAGGTTCGAGGCGCTGGCAAGCTTCCCCGGCGGGTCAAGCGACGAGTCCCAGTCCGCGAGGGACTCGATGAGCAACGCCACCCGGGCCGGGTCCTCTTCGTGTCCGAGCCCTATGAGCCGGAGCGCTTCCCGGAGCCTGTCCGGCTCCTCGGCGCCCAACGCCGCCGCCAGCAACCGTACGAGCGCTGAGTTGCCCGCAAGTTCACGTGCACTGGCGCGCTGCATCAGTGAACGCGCCTGCATCTCAAGGAGCCACCGGTCTTCCTCATTCTCCAGTCGGGTGCGTTCGCGAAGATTCATCCGGTTAAGCAGCAGTTCCAGACGCAGCAGGACCCACCCGGCGAGGGTCTTTGCATCGTCGGCCGCCCGGAGGACCTCGTCGGCGGCGGACCCCAGGCCACTCAGCTCATTCAGGTTGGCCAGCCGCAGTGCGGCCGCGGCAAAGCGCGTGGGATCGGCAGCTGCCTCGGCAGCCTTGAGGTCGCGGGCCGCGGCGTCGGTCGCGGCGGGGAGGTCGTGTTCGGCCTGGGCCAGGCGCGACTCGAGCCTGTACAGCTCTGTGCCAGGACTGCGGTCCGGCCGTTCGGAGAGCAGTCTGCGCGCTTCTGCCACCCGCCCTTCCCGCAGCGCCGCGTCAACCACCGGGAAGATGGAGTTTTCCCATTCCTCCAGCATCCTTGCCGTGACGAGGCGTGCAGGGTTTTTGACAGCGTCGCGAAGGGTCGCGGCAGAGGACGGCGGAAGGTCGTCGGTGGCAGGCGCCAGCCGGCGCAGGGTAGCCTCGTCGAACTCGTCCGGTGGTGTGCCGAGCGCCAGCCGGTGATAGGCAAACTCAAGTTTGTCTTCCTCCCCCGGACGCCCGCGATAGAACTCCGCGGCCTGTTCGTGGACGTGCCGCACCAGTCCCGGGTCCGCGAGGCGCAGCGCAACCAGCGCGGGCACCCGCAGCTCCTCGCGCAGGCGCAGGACGCCGCCGTCGAGCTCTACGAACGCCACTTCACCGGCAAGCTCCTCGAACAGTTCGGTCGCGGTGCCTGCGGGGGCGGGTGCCAGGGAGGGCACCAGCACGCACTCCACAAGCTCGACAGTGATGCGGCGCAGCACTATGCTCACGCGCGCCAGGCGGCGGAGGTCGGGGGTAGTGACGGGCGGGTGATGCGCCGTGATGTGGTCGAGGATGCGCTGATAGAGGAAGCCCCGGACAAACTCTTCGCGAAGATGGTCCAGCGCGCGCGATCGTGAACGCAGGTCGGTGAGGACCTCCGGCCCCTCCTGCACGAGTACCCGGGCGGCCAGGCGAAGGGTCAGCGGGATTCCGCCGATGAGGTCCACAATTTCGCGTCCGAGTTCGTCTCCGACCTCCACCGCCGGCCGCCTGGCCCGCTCTGACTCTTTGTGCACAAAGTGCCGCAGCAGCGCCAGTGCGGCGGGCTCCTCGAGCGCGGGAACGCGCATCACCCGGTCCGGCCGGGCCGGGTCGAGGAAAGCCGTCGCGGGAGACCGACCGGAGACCACAAGCCGGAAGCCCGGGAGGTCGGCCGCCAGGAGCCCGAAGAGCTCGTAGACCGGGCCGCGCTGCTCGGGATGGTTGCGTTCCAGCTGCTCGTAGGTGTCGAGGACGACGGCGATCGCACCCCCGGCGAACAGCCGAAGGTCTGCCACCAGCTGGCTTGCCTGCTGGCGGTACGAGCCGGCGGAGTCCGATGCCTCAAGCCCGGCGCCGCGCTGGAGCCGGCGTTTGACCTCTGCGTTGCGCGCAAACTGCCGTCTGTGGCCGGTGAGCTGTGCAGCCACCTGCTCGGTGATATCGGTCAGGAGCACCTCAGGGTCGCAGTCGGCGAGCGTTGGCCGGTCCAGGTCCAGGTAGGCGAACACTCCGGTCGCAGGGTCGAACCGTTCGTCGTAAAGGTCCAGGACGAACCGGGCCACCAGTGTTGACTTGCCTACCCCGCCGATCCCGTAGACCACCATGGCGGGCTCCGCCCGCAGGTCGTGCGGGCCGGAGTGGCGGCGAAGATACCCATGAAGCCGGCCGAGCTGGACCTCGCGGCCCAGACAGCCCCCGGCTGCCAGGCGCCGGACGGCGCGGGTGACATTGAGCAGCGCCAGCCTGCTCTCGATGGCGTCCTTTCCCGGCGTGACAGGAGACAGTCCCACCAGGTGGGCTCTGGCCACCGCTTCCGTCGCCCAGCCCCACACATCGAGCGAAGCAATCAGCTCGTCCTCGTCCCGTTCTTCCAGCTCCGGCCCGCCGCCGAGGACGAACGCGTCCAGCATGCGCTGAAGCGGGCTGTCAGAAACGTTGCTGATGGTCCGGCGAACACGGGCGAGCTCGGGGTGGCCGCCCCGGCTAAGCATCCGCGTCAAGGCGTTGATACGGGGCAGGTCCTCCAGCATCAGCTCCCCCGAGGGCAGGCGCCGGCTGAGCAGTTCCAGGACGCTGCGCGGGTCGCCCTCGCCTTCGTCATCGGCTGCCAGGGCGGTGGAGAGCCGGTCAGGGCTGAACGTCCCGAGAAGCGCGAGCTGCTCCGCCAGGGCGGAGCGGCCGAGCAGGCTGCGGCGCTGCGCCTCGGCAAGGAGGACTTCGGCGTTCTCAAGCTCACTCATGACGCGAGCACTTCCTCCAGCGCCGCCGGCAGGCACAGCGCGAGCTGTTCCGGTTCGGGAAGGGGACCGGGAGGAAACAAGCTGGTGAGCTTCGCGGCAAGCTTTGCCTCGTCGATCCCGCGCATCTCCTCGTCGGCGCGTTTGCGGAGCCAGGCCTCGACGTCGCCGCGGGTCAGCCCGGCTGCCGCATCACGGGCGGCCCAGGCGGTGTGTTCATCGGCGAACTTCTGCGCTTCCCGGCCTGCCACCACCACCCGCAGCGGCACCGGCACGTCGTCGGCCAGCTTGATGAGGGCGTGGACAAGCTCGTCGACATCGCCCTGCTTGACGGCCTGGACGTTGTCGAGGCTGTCGAAGAAGATCCACCATTGCGCATCCGAGCGCCGCAGCTTGGCGCTTAATGTTGCGACCAGGGTGGCCGTTCCGCGGGCAGCCTGCGCGTCGATATCGGAGGGGGCTGAAATGATTCCAAGCTCAAGGAGCATCGCCAGGCCGATATCCGTCCGGGCTCTCTCCACCCCCGCCTTGAGGAAATCCCGAAGGTCGATCTTGACCACCTTGATCCCTCCCGGGGCGGCCGCCCTGAGGGCAGCGCACAGGGGCGCCTGGTCCGAGACATGCGAGGCGAGCTGGTAGGAGTATGAGACGCCGGCACGGCTGCTGGCCCCGTTGATGGCGAGCGTCCGGTAGCTGTCCCGGTGCTCAACCATTTCACGCATGAGCTTCCGCAGGTTTTGCCGGTTGACGAAAGGACGCCGCAGCACGGCAACGGTCGCGAAGGGGTCCACTTCGCGAACGGCCGCTGCCGCTGCAGCGGGTCCCGCGCCCGTGAAGAGCGAACTGTGGGCACCGTTGAGCAGGGCGCGCGCGATCATCCAGATCGGAATGCCCTGGTTGCGGCCGGGCGTGGCGTAGTGGTGGAGCCCGACCAGCCTCCCGCGGAAGTCAACGACAGGCGACCCGGACGAACCGGCAAGCGTGTTGCCGGCGTAGCGCATCCGCGTCCCGCCGGCGCTCAGCAGGGGGCGCCCGCTGAAGGAGGAAAGCTGGACAAAGCTCCCTAGGGGATGCTGCATGATGTAGTACTGCCGCTGGGCGGCGAAAACATATTCGTCCGGCAGCAGCGAGTAGAACCCCCGCTGCGTCGCCGTGCCAGAGGTCGCGTTGAAGTCCGGCACGGTGCGGGCCAGCCTGAGGAGGGCAAAGTCCAGCCGATCCGCCGGGGCATCCCAGTTGTCGATGGCGGAATTGGCCGCTTCGTCCTGAGTGGGAAGACTGCCGGTGATGAAGTCCTTGACCTGGACCGGAGTCCCCGCTTCTGCGGCACTGCGGCCCGCGTCTTCGAAGTCGAAGATGGCCCGCACGGCCGGCAGCGGGGAGGGCGGCCAATGGTACCGGTCAAGCACATGCGCGGCCGTGAGGAGGAGGTCCTCGCCCACGAGGAACCCGGTTCCGGCCGGAAACCCGCCCACTTCGATCATGGCAGTGCGCCTGAGCATGTCACCCATCGCCTGCAGGTGTGCCCGAGGGTCAACGAATCCCTGCCCGGGAGAGGTGATCGTCTGCAGCTCGCCGTGCCTGCCGGGGACCACCTCGGCAGCGAGGATACTGTCCACAAAGGTATCGGCACCCTCGGCAGGCCGGGGCGGCAGGCCGTAGTGCAGGAGAATGCGGGCGTTGACTTCGCCCAGCCTGTCGCCGAGGAGGCTTCGCAGCGGGGCGTGGAACTCCGAAACGCCCTGGTCATGCAGCACGTGGGCTGCAAGGTCAAGGACCTGGCCCCGCCGCGACGCCGCAGCGAGAAACGACCTCCAGCCGGAGGAAGCCATGTCACCTTCCGCGGAGCGGCCCCCTGCTGAGGGGTCAAGACCGATCGCGACGCCGGCACGCCGGATATCGCCGGCGTCGGTGTAGGCGTGCTCCAGCAGGAGCACCAAACGGCGGGGCCCGGGATCGTCCCAGTTGGTCGCAGGATCGTCCCACCACGCCGTCGGACTGGCCACGGCGTCTGTCACCCTGCATGCTCCCTGATGATCTCCCGCAGGCGCCACGCCTGCACGGCCTCGTTGCGTTGCCCTTGGATGCCCCCGAAATGCAGCGCGGCGGCCTTGCCTGTGCTCAGATCAAAGACCACGGAGCCCGAGTTTCCGCCCAGGGTGGTGGCATCGTGGAAGAGGACAGGCTGTTCGGAACGGAAGGTGATCTGCCCGGGCGCGAGGCGCTTGACGTTGAAGTTTCCGTCGAAGATGCGCTGCTGGTCGGCGGCGTCATTCCGGCTGTCGAAGGCAGGGTATCCGATGACGGTGACCCACTCCCCCGGCGGCGCGGCGCGCAATTCGTCGCGGGTCATCAGCGGAATCGGTGCGGGCGCCGGCTCGCCGTCCTCGCTTTCCGGTGAGATCCGCAGGAGCGCCACATCAACTGAGTTTCGCGGCTCGATCCACACCACTTCCTTGACCCGGAACCGCGACTCGTGGCCGCGCTGGAACTCGTGGCGCCAGTCCACGGTGGCGGCGACTTTGGATCCGTCGAAGTTCTCCTGGAAAACAAACTGGCCGTTCCGGGCGCCGGCGAACTCTGAGGCGACGTGCCTGTTGGTCACCAGAAGATCCGGGCCGACCAGCCAGGCTGTGCCCACCCAGTCGAGACGGTGGTTGCGAAGGTCGATGCGCCCCACGCTCGGGATGGCTCCTTCGACCAGGCTGCGGCCCGTATCGAGTTTGCCGGCGATGACCTCGCTTTCAGGGAAGCTGTCCGGCGGAACAGTGAATGTGGCGTCCTGGATGAGGTAGACGGGGCGGGTGAACCGCTCGATGATCGCCTCTACGCCCCAGTGGCTCCCCGGCGCGTAGCTGCCCTCGGCCATGCTCTCGGCGACTTCAGCGGCATCGTCGATGCTGAGGCCGCCCTCCAGCCCCTCCAGTCCCCCGCCGTCCCGTGCATGGGACCGCAGCTCATCGAACCGGTCCAGGAACTCGTCCTTGATATCGGACTCCTGGAACACCTGCCTGGGATCCATACTGCCTGCCTCCCTGATATTCGCTCAATCACCGCACGGCATATCTGGCTCAACGCTAGGAGGCGCGCGTTACTGCGGCGTTACTGTAGGGACCGGGTGCCCGTTAGACGCTTCGACGCCGTCGCGGCTTCCTGAGTTCGTTACTCACTGAGGCCAAAGACGTCGGCGCGGACGCCGTGGTCTCCGGTCTTGCGTTCGCTTGCCGGCGTGTCGTAGACCACCAGCACCGACCTGCCGTCCTCCAGCACGGTGACCCCCTCGGCCCGGTCCTTGCCGTGTCCGAAAGGTATGTCAAGTTCGCCTTTCAGCTCGCCCCTGGGGAGGACGGCCTCGCCGTCAGACACCAGCGCGTCCCGCCACCGGAACAGGGTGGTGCGGCCGTCCAGTTCCATGGTGGGTCCCGCCAGGACGAGCAGGTCATTGTGGTGACGGCACAGGTCCCGCACACCCAAACCACGCAGGTCGAGGAAGTGCTTGCGGTAGCGGCGTCCCCCTGGACCGATCGGCTGCGGCGCGATGCCTGGCCCGTTGCCGGCATTGAGTTCGATAATCACCGCCCATCCGCGCAGCACCGGCCCGCGCAGGCCGATGAACACCCGGCCGCCCGCCACCGCGAGCCCCTCGCAGTCGATGCCGTTGTCCTTGCCCGGAATCGACGGCGACCGTATGAAGCCTCCAAGGTGAGGGTCATCAGACAGAAGATCCAGCAGGCCCCCGCCAGTGCCTTTCCCGGTGCCGAACACAGTAGCTTTCTGCTGCCCGCCGTTCCGGCTGCCGTCCGCGTCTGCGAGGGTTCCGGTCCAGAGCCGGGCCAACACCTGCCGGCGCTGGCTGACTTCGACTGTCGCCAGGGCTTTCCGTGCCTGGTCCGGGCTGTGTTTGTCCTTGACCCGCTTGCGGACCGCGCTGTGTGACCCGAGCAGCCACAGGGTGTCACCGGAGATATCGAGGCCTTCGATATCGATCTCCCCTTCCCCCGGCAGCGTCAGGAACGTAGTGAGATCGAAGCTGCGATGGCCGGCGGCGTGGTCGCCGTCGATGGTGAGCCGTTCGAGGCTGGTCGTCTCGTCGTTGGCGACCCAGAGGTGGTCGCCCTCGCGGACAATGGCAGACAACCCGTCGCGAAGGTCATCACCTGGCTTGAGGGTGCTGGGCTGATCGAGGACCAGCGAGATGCTGCCCGACGGTTTGTCAGCCCGTTGGCGTCCGGTCATGGCGTGCGCTCCTTCATCGTGGCTTCAGGTGAGCAGCGGGATACGAAAGATTTGACCGGGAAAGATCAGGTCGGGGTTATTGATGCGGTCCTCGCCGAAGACCTGAAGCGTCATGTGGGCAGCGCGGGCGGTGTAACCGCCGACCGAAACCTGATGGCCAAAGTCCAGGATGACTCCCATGGAGCCGGCGCCCTGAATATTTCCCCGGGCTACGCTTTGACCGTTTTTGTCCAGCAGCTGCCACAGGACGGTGGCTTCGAAGCCGGTCCCGAAGCCGGCCACCGTAAAGTCGCTGCCGATAACGTCGTTCAGCTTCGGCTGGCGCACTTCGATGAGTCGCGGGGCCATGGCTAACTCCTTAGGGCCGGTTAACGTCCAACAAACCGGATCTGCCGGACATCGGTCAGTTCAGATACCAGACCCTCGGTGTCCTCAAGCGGGTCGAGTGCGGCAAGCGGACCGAACGAGAGGCCCGTGCGTTGTTCGATGGAGGCGATTGATCGCTGCGACGTCTTGTGCTTGCCGAAAACGAACTCCTCCTCACGCAGGAAATCCTGTTGGGACATCGTGTAACCGGTGGCACACAGCTGCCCCGTCCCGTCGTGAATAAACGCGATGACCTTCCAGAATTCTGTCGGGATCTGCACACCGAACCTTGTTGGGTCCCCCGGCGTCAGGAATGGACCGGTGAATACGGAGATCCTCATGTCGTCCTTGCGCGCGTTCTGCAGCGCGTAATTCTCAAGCTCGAGCCACACTCCGCCGTTGAAGGGCTGCATCTGCGGGACCGCGTTAGTGACGTGCATGGAATCCGCATTCGCTTTCGACGCGGCACCGTTGGGACCCCACACCGGGTCTTCCCGCCGAGTCATGTGACCCCGGGAGAACTTTGGTTCGGCGCCGTAGCACTCATGGCGGATCTGCGCTCCGAGCGGAATACGCGGATCCGTGCGCCAACCCGTGCGCGCCATCGAGATGGACTGCAGCCCGTCGATGTTCACTGCGCTGAACAAGCACAGCCGACGGCTCCTGCTCATCATGACTGCGAAATGTTCGTATCGCAGCACCTTCTCAGGGTTTCCATCGACGGTGAAGGCGAGGACGTCATCCTGGCCGCTTGTTACCACCGGCAGGGGCACGGGAGTGCCGAGAAATGTCTCGTCGTAGCCCAGGCGGTCCCGGTAGTCGGCCGCAACCGCCTCTGTGAACACGTCCTCGTCTGTGTCGGTTGTCGACGCCGAGCCGTTCGTAGCCTGGTCGCCGGCGGTGCCATCCGGGTACGGGTTCCCCACCTCCACCGTCACGCGCAGCGGAACCACGAAGGAGAATTTTGTTTCCGGGCGGGGAGCCGCGGGCGCGTGGTGCTTTGTCGGCGTCGGGCCATCCGGAACTGATGGACGAACACTCTGCCGCGTCCGGCCGTTCAGGATCTCATCGAGCCGCTCCCGCACGACGGCGGCCGGTACCGCGAAATTGCTTCTGAGGAAACGGCCAGCGAAATGCAAACCCACCGCTTCGCCGGTTTTCAGGGACAGCACCACCGATCCGGAGTTGCCGCCAAGAGTCGAACAATCATGGCGGACCGACGTCGGATCTGATCCGATCAGCTGTCCCGGGGCGAGGCGCTTCTTGTTATAGACGTTCCCGAAGATCTCATCCATCAGCTGCTGGTCCGGTATGCGGCTGTCCCGGGCCGGGTAGCCGATCGCCGCTACCATCTCGTTGTCCTCGGAATGTGTGGACAGCCCGATAGGCGTTGCGAGGGAGTGCTCCCGGGTTGGCCTGACGCTCACAAACGCCACATCAGGTCCGTCCGCATCCTCGATGTGCAGGATGCGGTCCAGCCGAAACGTCCGGTCCCTGGTGCTTCCGATTTCTTCCAGGAAATCGATCGAAGCGTTCATCCGGCTGCCGCTGCTTCCCTGCTTGAACACGAATGACGTGCCGTCGTGGCGCCCGAACTCGGCGGCCACATGGCGGTTCGTGACCACAACATCCGGCCTCACCAACCAGCCAGTCCCCAGCCAGGCAAGGTCGTGACCCTCAACTTCGATGCGGCCGACTGCCCGCGCGGCGTTCTCCAAAAAAGCTGAAGCATCCCGGAGACGCGACTCCCAGACAGTGCTTTCCGGATCGGAGAACACGAGCTGGGCCTCATCACCAAGGATGGCCAGCACAGGCCGCCCGGTGCGCAGGACTATGGTTTCCTGCGCGAACTCGGTTCGATCGACCGTCTGCCCACCGACGTCAAGCGTTGGCCCGGGATCCGGGTGGGCGCCTTCGAGGCCCCGGCCGGCCAGTTCGGGGATCAAGGCTGCGGCTTCGCGGCGTTCGAGCATTTCCTCGCCAAGCAGGCCATCCCTGCGTTCGATCCGGGCGTTGGCGGCCTTGAGGCGGCCGATGAGATCCTCCACGTGCGTGCCTTTCAATCGATGGTGTGGTGACGGCCGGTATCGGGTTCAGGCAGCGCTACCGAGCATGGCTGCGACTGCGGCGGTGTTCATCCGGAGGATGCTGATGGCCACCGAAAGATCCAGCCCGGCGAGAGTGTCCCGGGGTGTGTGCTCATCGGTGTTCAACTGGTCCTCGCCCTCGATGGTCAGCACAGCCGGAAGGTTGGCATCGATGAATGACACGTGGTCCGACGCGAAGGGCTCGAGCGAGACAAACACTTCCAGGTCCGACGTGTCATGGGCGGCCTGAGCCAATGCATCGATCACATGTTGGGAGACCGGCGCTCCCTCCAGCAGGACTGAGGGTGCGGGGGTGTTGAGCCGACCGATCATGTCCATGTTGACCACCATGGTGATCCGGGACCGGTCCGCCTCTGCCAGGGCGGCCACGTGAACACGACTCCCGTGGAGCCCCTGTTCCTCGCCGCCGAACATAACCAGGCGCAGATCGTGCTGCGTAACGACGGCGGCCAACACCCGGGCGATCTCCAGGACTCCCGCCGCACCCGAGGCGTTGTCATCTGCCCCGGGTGCCGGTGCGTTGACTCCGCCGGCCTCGTTAATTGAGTCCAGGTGCGCGACTACGTAAACCAGCCGCCGCTCATCCTCGGGGGCAGCGCCCGGCTTGTCGGCGACGATGTTGAGTGTCTGGCGAGCGCCGACGGCGACCGGCTCATTGCGGGTGGCATAGCCAAGCGCGGCAAACCGGCCGGCGACCATTTGTGCCGCGTCCTGGTACGCCGATGAGAACGAATGCCGGGTGGGGTGTTCCGTGAGGGCTTCGAGAACCTCCAGATAGGTGTCGGCCGAGACCTCATCAACCAGCCCGGTTTCCGCCATTTCGTCAGCGCGTGGCGAGCCGGCCTGCGAGCGCGGCAGCAGGACGGGTTGCGGCCGCCCGCCTTGCCTCCGGCGGCAACCGGACGGCGGCGTCTGTGTGTCCATGATTCTCCCCGTGATCGGCTGTTCTTGACGGTCTGCGGGCCGGGCCTGCTTAGGAACCCGGCACAGCGAAACTCTCCACGACGCCTTTCAGGTCGGTGGAGTTCTGTGGCGGCGCGACTGCCCCGGCTCCCATGCCACGTTTGGCGAAGCCCGCCCAGATTTCGGGCAGGTCCTCGGGGTTGAGGGCGGTCGCGGCCGTGATGATCCCGTCGCGGGCGTGCAGGAACGTCGGCCGCGACGGGGTCAGCTTGAGGCCGCCGACCACATCCAGCAGCACCCGCCGCTCGGCTTCGTCATGCCCGTGCTTCGCTACCAGGTTCACAAAGACCTCCCACAGCGCAACGCACCAGATCTCCCCGGCGTTGTGCACGGCACTGTTCGACCCGCCGGAGTTCGGACTGATGGGAGCACCGGTTGGCAGCAGCTGTCCGGCGCTGATGTGACGGAAGGTCAGCGGGCTCTTCACCATGTCCGCGCTGTAGGGATACCGCCGGATCGAGAAGTAGTAGTTGTCGTTGAAGGTCGGCGTGAGGTCGGTCCAGCCGCCCACCGGGAAGACCCCGTTGACGAAATCGTCTGCGGGTTGCGACGTCATGCTGATGGCGAAGAAATCACCCCAGCCCTCGCCCATGGCGCGGCCTTGCTGGTTAGTCAGGCCATTTGCGTTCCCTACCAGCCGGTTGGTGATGTAGTGGCCCATCTCGTGGAACGTGATCAGCGCCTCGTGGTTGCTGGTACGGGTCGGTTGGGTTGGCTGCGGTCCCAGGAACTCGAACATCTGCATGCGGGGACTTGCCCCGTCTGCCGGGGTGGACATGTTCGCGTTGTCGGTGCCGCTGAAATCGTTGCCTTCAGCCAGGATCGGGTCGCCACCGATGCCGCCGCGGTTGAAGTTGTCGGCCTGGGCGTTCCCTGCAGCCTCGTCGAATCCTGCGTCATACCAGCGGTCGTGGAGCCAGTTGACGTGGAAAAACATGCCTACGAGGCTGTTCTGGAGATTGGTTGCGTCGCTGGCATCCAGGCTGTGGTCGTAGGTGTAGTCGAAGGTGTCGGTAGCCGTAGTTTCTCCCAGCACGTCGCCGCCGCCCAGCCCGTCCTGCGGCTTCAAATCGGCGTAGGCGATGCAGTTGTTTCCTTCAGTGGTGGTTGCGCCCGGCGGCAGCCACGGGTCCAGGCCCGGCAGGCTCTCCAGCGTGACCAGGCGTTCGGCGACAGGATCTGCCTGGAAACCATCGGGTACTCCCGTGGGGTGGGGGGACCCGGGAGCCGGCCCGTCATGGGGCCGGAACACCGCGTCTCCGGTGTTATGCACGCGATAGGTAAAGAGCGCACCCTCGCTGGCCAGATTCTTGCGGAACAGGACAAAGGGCGTCTCCACGGAGTCGATAACGTAACTGAAGGCGGGAAATCCGACGATCCACAGTTCAAGGTAATGACCTGCGGCGAACTGCTGGTTCCCCAGCGGAAACATCACGTCCTTCACTCTGACCGGCCGCTCAAAAAGTGGCCGACGTTCGTTCTCACCGGGTATGAATTCATAGGACCGGTACGGGGCATCGTCGGGCTGGTTTTCCGCAAGGACAAAATCAGAGGGCTGGTACACGACCCGGGTCAGGTCGAACGCCGCCCTGGCGATAGCGTCTTCCGGGGTTCGCGCCTGCGTTGCCCGGCGCTCCCGGGCAGCGACGCCCGCGCCGGGGAACAACTGCCCGGACATCGAGATCACGCCGTTTCCGTCGTCGAGTGCAACCGTCACGTCAGAATCGAAGACTTCGACACCGTCGACACTCTGGTACAGCTGCGCCGTCTTGAGACCCGTGCGGCTGACCGAACGCACTTCCACACCGGCGGCGTCTTCTTCTGCGAGGTTCCAGACGGCACGCCTGTCCCGGATGAACTGCCGCACGGCGTCGGCCGGATCCGAAGGTCCCGGCGCGGCCAGCCGGCCGCTGGGCTGTCGGCTGACGATCCGGTTGGGGAGTCCCGTGGTTTCGTCCTCCTCGATGACCAGATCCGGTACATCTGCGGACAACTGGTCCCGCCCCGTGGTGGGCGTTTCAGGGGATGGCCGCTCGGCGCCTCGTGCCACCTGGACTCCGCGGTCATAAAGGGCGTGATAATCGTCCGGGATCATGTGCCATCTCCATCCAGGGGTCGGATCCATCCGACCACGTTAGTGTCGTCCGTGCTGAGTGACCATCCCATCCAGAGGATGGGCCGATCTCCTAAGTCTCCGGAGACCGCGTCACAACGCCATCACGTTGGCGTCACCGCGTGAAGTTCCGTCCCCGGCCGTGACGCTCCGGTGACGAGCCATTGCAACCATGACGTAAGCGGGTCAATTCTGATCCGCACATTTGAATGGCGAAGGGGCGAACAATGACCACTGGTACGAACGAACAGAACGACGAATATGTCGAGTTCGACGAGCAGGCGGTTTCGGCAACTCTGGAGGCATCGAGGCAGCCGTTCGAAGGAAGGGATGCACGGGCTGTCACTGAGATCTCCGCAACGGATGGCGGCGAGCTCGAGCTGCGTGCATCCTGCGTTTCTGTTAATTCCGGCAACCACAGGGTGTGCCTGAGGCTTCCCCTTGGGATCGGCCAGGTATGCATCCCGGTGCCGTTCGACCTCCCGAATGGCACCGCAGTCAGGGCCTGTCTGAGCATCCGCACCAAGTGGGGCATTCCCACGGGCGTATGCGTCAAGCTCTATGTCGCCGGCGAACAGGTTGCGAGCAAGTGCTTCCCGTGACGGACTGATGTTCCGCCGTGCACGGCGGCCGCATGTCCACAACGGCCCGGGCGGGAGGCGACACCTGGCCCGGGCCACACCTGGGCGCCGGCACATCAGGCTGTGTCTTTTTGGCGTCCCCACCGCCGAACGTCCAGTGCCGTATGCGATGCCACGGAATTCAAGGGAGTAGAAGAAGTGGATGACGAACTGAACTTTGAACGCTCGTCCTTTTGTGCCAACAGCTGTTGCCTGGAGGTCGCTCTGGTACCTCGAACCGGGAAGGTTTATGTGCGCAATTCCCGGAACCCCGGCACCCTGATGACGTTTTCCGCAGAGGAGTGGCGCGCATTCCTGGCCGGTGCCAAGGGCAATGAGTTTGATATCTAGTATTTAGGTGGTGCTCTGGCTCGCCCACCTTCCGGCGAAGATATCCTCGTCCAGGAACGCGGCCGCCGTCACGCCGCTGGCGATTGCAGTGGCAACGAAGCTCATATTTCCGCCGGTCGCCTTGGCCATGTCCCCCACGGCAAAGACGTTAGGCACCGACGACCGCTGGAAGTGATCGACCCGTACCCGGCCATCGTCCCTCAACGTGCAGCCGAGTTCGTGGACGAGGGGTGATCGCTGGCTGTATTTTGCGGACACGAAGCCTGCCCGATAGGTCACGGCGGTGGCATCCGCCATCCTCAGCATCAGTCCGCCGGGCTGGGCCTCGACAGCCACGACTTTGTCTTCGATGACCCGGATGTCGTTGTGACCAAGCCTTCGTCGCGTCAGCGGGGAAAAGCTTGGCTCTCCGTTGGAGCACAGCTGCACGTCGCGGCTGATTCGATCCTGGACGTAAGCCGCCATGAAGGCTGCCTGCTCGCTCCCGCCGATCACCACCACTGGTTGATCCCCCACCTCAAAGCCGTGACAGAGGGGGCAATGGAACAGGCTTTTGCCATATGCAGTGCCGATGCCCGGGATCGACGGCAGCTGGTCGACAACGCCCGTAGCCAGGATCAGGTGATCTGCAGAGACATTGGCCCCTGTTGTGGACACCACGATCTTCGCATCCTCAACGAGAACCGTCGTGGCTTCGGCCGACAGGAGTGAAACACCGGGGAACTTCGCCAGCTCTCGGCGGGCCGCGAGAATCAACCCCTCCGGAGTCATTCCCTCCCGCCCCAACAGCATATGGACGCTCGAGGCCGCACCATTCCGGCCTTGATGGTTGTCGATGAGAACGACGCGCCTGCGCTGTCTGCCAAGCACCTGCGCCGCAGCCAGGCCGGCTGGCCCGCCCCCGATGATCGCAACGTCGAAATGTGATTCCCTACCCATGGCATTCGCGGCGTCAGCGCACGCCGGCCAAACTCGGGCCGGTCAGGATGAGTTCGTGCATGCGCGCTGAGAGCTGCGCCGGGATCCCTGCTTCGGCAAGGAGGGCCGCGTAGTTGTGCACCTGCCGACGGGCTTCGCTGACATTTCCCTCCGCCAGGTGCGCGCGGATGAGGCAACGATGTGCGCTCTCCCGCAGCGGATCACCGGCAATCGCCTGCAAGGCCGCCTCAATCGCACTGTCGAACCTCTCTGCGCCCACAAACCAGGCAGACATCCGTTCCAAAGCGTGCAGCCGGATCTGACGCTGGCGCTCGCGGTCGATGACCAGCCAATCGTCGTACCAGGTTGGCAGCAAATCCCAACCCAGTGCATTGATCGTCACTGGTGGCGCCGCACCCGGCAACCACTGATCCAGCTTATTGCGTAGCTCTGTGATGTCCACGCGCACAAAGGTGGTCAGGCCGAGCCTGTCACCGGACGCAGCCACCAGCGGCAGCCCGTCGGGCCTGGGCAGCCTCCACAACGTCGAGCGCAGGCAGCCCCGGGCCTGGGCCTCGTCCAGATCCGGCCATAGCTTTGCGGAGACTGCCGTTCTGTTCAGGTCGCTGCGCAATGCGAGAAAACCCAGCAAATGCTCGGCCCGCGGGGTCAGTCCCACTGTCGACTCCCCAAGCCGTAGGCGGAAGTCGCCAAGGAGCCGGAGTTCCAGAGCACCCGCGGCGCAGTGTCCGGGGATCGTTCCGGCCGGCCTTTCCTTGACCGATGTAGCGGACGTGCTGGTCCCTGCGGAGTTAATGTTCCCCGGTTCCATCGGACGTTCCTTTCCTGCGTTTCGCCCCGCCCGGGCCCATGTGGCGCCACGAGACCTTCGTTCTTTGGAGTACACGCGCCGCTGCGTTACTCCTGCGTTACCGCCGGCGGGAGCCGGAGTGCTGGCCGGCCCTTCGATGCATGCGTGGCTGCCTCGCAGCCAGTAACGCTGCTGTAACGCCCGGGTGCTGCAATGGGGTAGCCGAATGCCACAGGTTACGAGCAGCGCGAAAGCGGGAAACCATGATTGGCCCAGTCGCTCAGATCCCCGCGGGAAACGGGACGTCCCTGGATCTGTATCTCTTGAGGTTCGGAAAGGACGGCAGGCTCGAGAGCCCGCAGACCGCGGAGCTCGCTGTCGCAGCAGCCCGCGCGGCCACCGACGTTTTTGTATTCTCGCACGGGTGGAACAACGTCTATGGGGATGCCCTGCGGAACTACACCCGGTTTGCGGAGGGCTTTATCGCCCAGCGCGCAGAATTCCAGCTGCAGGTGCCAGCGGACTATCGCCCGGTGCTGATAGGCATCGTCTGGCCCTCCACGTGGTTCGTGATGGACTCCGAGAACGGTCCGGACATAGCGGGCGGCGACGGCAAAGCTTCCGGCGAAATCGAGGCGATGACCGCCGAAGTGACTGACGGGTGGGATACCGGGACCCGCGGGCAACTGCTCGACCTGGTCGACGGGGTCGAACTCCTCACCGAGGCCCAGGCACGGGATGTGGCGGCGCTGCTTCTCGGAAACTGGTCCGAGGACGAGGACGGACAGTCAACGCGGCCCGACATCGACAACGTTATTGACGCCTGGAAAGAAATCGACGGCGTAGAAACCGCAGCCGGCGACGACGAAGACGAGATCGGTGTCATCGGCGGCGGACAGTCAGATGCTGCTGTCAATGCGGCCGGCGGATTCTCGCTCGATCCCCGGGGGATCCTCCGGATGGCAAGCGTGTGGAAAATGAAGGACCGGGCCGGGGACGTCGGTAAGCTGGGCGTCGGTCCCCTGCTCTCACGAATCGCCAAGCCCGGAGTTCGCCTGCACCTCATAGGGCACTCATTCGGGGCGAGAGTGATGCTCTCGGCCGTGGCACATTCCCCCGTATTCGACAGCAGCCCGGTCCATTCCCTCCTGCTCCTGCAACCTGCAGTCAACCGCTGGTGCTTCGCGCAGGACGTGGCCCAATTGGGCAGGGCGGCCGGGTACGCGAAGGTACCGGACCGCGTGGTGCGGCCCATCATCGCCACGCGTTCGACCTTCGACCAGCCGCTGCATGAAGTCTTCCACCATGCTCTTCGCGGCGATAACTTCGGCGAGATCAATGCCGCCGCGGTGGGAGATACCGACCGGTACGGCGCCCTCGGCGGGTATCCCCCACAAGGCATACGCTTCGCGGATCAGGAGGCGAAAGCACCCGGCACAAGGTACGACCTGGGCGGGGGCGAGCGTGTCATCTCAGCCAACGGATCGCGTGTCATCGACGGAAAGCCCATGATCGATGGTCACAGTGATGTGAACTCGCCGGTGACCTGGTGGGCTTTGCATAATCTCTCCGGGGCGTGAGAACCCGTGTCGGGTCTGATCATCCGCCGCTGGAAGCTGGCCGTCCTCCGCGTCAGCCTGGACCTGTCCGCGCGGCCCGCCGTAGTCCGATCCAGGCTGGACAGTTACGCCGGCGATCGCGAGGTGACGTACTGGGAGCGCTCGGACGCGCTCGCGGACTTCGGACTCGCTCTGTCAGGCGAAACCCCCCGCACGGTGCAGGTGCCGCACGAACTTGAACGCGCCGTCGAACGCTCCATGCTCACGGAACTTCCCGCAGAGTCCGCCCTGTGGCTCAGGCTTGAGCCGCCCTACGGCTACCTTGGATCCGCCCCGTGGGAAGCCCTTGCCGAACGGATTCACGTCCCCGTGCTGCGGGTCCCCGATCGCCTGCCCGTGGCGGCCTCCCTCGGCGACACCTGGCGTGTGACGATGGTGGTCAGCGCGCCGAGCCGAACGGGTTGGGGGGCCACGCACGTCAGCAACTTCGCGCGCGCCCTCGCCCGGTCCGCAACCATGGGCGAAATCGAAAAGTTCGAGATCGACGTATTCCCGAACCTGACCGTGTATCAGCAACTGACCGGCGCCGCCGATGACCTGCCCTACGTCCGGATTCACGATCCCGGCGAATTTGTACGCCAGCCCCGCACACGGCCGGCCCCCAACAGGGTTGGCGGCACGCGGCGGATCGACTCCGACGACGACCCGCGGCTGCTCTGGGCGGAATGGATCACCGACCGGCTCGGGTCGCGGGCATCCAGCGCCCTGCACGTTGCAGCGCAGGGCCTGGCGAGTGATGACCGGTCGATGCTCACAATCTCCGTGGATCCGGCATCCCCTCAGACTCCGCACAGGGCTGCGACGGCGGACGCCTACGACGTGTGGTCGCTGGCTGACGCGATCGGGGCATCCCTCGTGTCGATCGCTGCTCCCGAGCACGAACGGCGCGACATCGGTGCACGTATGGTCGCGGACCGGCTGGGGCAACTCCGGCCCGGGCCGACGATCTTCAGCTCGATCGAGCTTGACCCCGACTGCCAGGCCCTGGCCCGAATCCATTCTTTCCTTGCGATGCAGCGGGACAACGAACTGCCCGGCGACCCTTCCTGGTTTGGGTACATCCAGCCCGAATCGATCCAGCACGCGCTTGCGCAGCCGCTCCCGGCGCACCACACCAATCAGGCCGCGCCGCCTTTGCCGTCCGGACCGCTCCCCGAGGGTCTGTCCCACCCCGAGTCCTACGCGCCAACCGCGCCGCTCTCGGAATCCGTGAGCGGCAGCGAGGTGCCCCGCTGGGTGGCGTCGTCGTCGAGGTTCATCGAGACCCGACAGGCGAACCTGTCGAACGCCATCGACGACGGCGAGCGGCGGGACGGCCCGGACTCCGCCTACGACAGGGGCGCTTCGGAGGCGCTCGCGGACATCCAGGACCTCATTCAACGCCACCTGGGGAACGCATGAGGATGATCGTGGCGTTTGAGTCACTCGGGGCCAAGACGGTGATGACCCTTTTCAAGGCCCCGGTCTCGGTTGCCGGGCAAAACGAGGGCCGCAGCATCCGTATCACCCCGCTTCGCGGCGTGGACGCCAAAGAACGCGGGGAAGAGCTGGCCAAGCTCCTCAGAAGACACACCCCGGTCAAGCAGGCAATGGGCTTTGCACTCGCACATCCGCCGGCAACATCCCCGGTGCCGATCTACTTCCGGGTGGCCAGCAGCAGCGCCGACTCCCTGCCGTGGGAGCAGCTCTTCTTCGTCCCCCAAGGGTTCCTTGCGCTCGACGCACGCTGGCCGATCGGCCGTATCGCCAAGCGGGTGCACGACGTGCGGCAGCGTTCATTCGAGGCACCGTTCCGCATTGTGGCCGTGCTCTCGGCCGCAGGAGAGACAGGCAACGGAAAGTCACAACTCGAGTCCCTCACGCGGTCAGTGAACGCAGCCCGCGGGAACGGCCTGGACGTTGTTCTCCATGTGATCTCGGGTGATGCGGCCATCATCAACGCGGTGACCGGGCTCGGCGATCCGGCCGTCACAGCCGACTGGCTCGCCGCCACACCAACGGAAATCACCCGCCAAATTTCTGACGCCCGCCCCCACATCCTCCATGTGCTCTGCCACGGCGGTTACGCAGCCCCCGGGGTCGCCGGCCTCAACTTCGCCACGGCGCTGGACTTCGAGGGCGGGGCCGGAATGGGGAGCGTCGTGGTGTCCATCGACTCACTCGCCGGCTCGATGGACCGTTCGACCTGGCTGGTAGTCCTGGCCGCGTGCGAAACAGCCGCGACGGAGGACGGGACGTCCGTTGCGCCGGCCGTCACTCAATCCGCCGCCCACCTGCTCGTCAACTCGGGTGTCCCGGCCGTGATCGGGATGCGCGAGATCGTCGATCTCACCGCGATGAACAGGTTCTGCAGGTTGGTCTATCCGGAGCTCCTTGCCATCGTCACGCGCGCCGTGGCCGATGACGGTTCTTCCGAACGCATCGTGGAATGGGCACCCGCCCTGACCGCACCACGGCTTGCGAGCGCAGGCGTTGATCCCGTAAGCGACGCGGCCTGGTCGGATCCGGTCCTCTACGTCCAGCACGAGGAACTCAGAGTCGATATGGGTGGTGCCGTCGGTGCTCTGTCCGGCGACGAACTCAAGGCAGCGCGGGGACGGCTCGACGAATACCTCAGCTTTGAGCAGGGACTCGACCCCAAGACCACTCCGCATGGCGTGATCAGGGAGGTGCAGGCGGAGATCAGGCGGCTGCGGGCAATCGTGGGAGCGGCCCGATGACCGACGACGGGACGGTGCTGCCGGCGTCGGTCCAGATCGACGCGTGGTCGGGAAAGCGTGCCGTATCCCCGCTCGCCCCGGACGCACGACGCTGGGGGGCCAAACCCGGCCTGCCGACCCAAAAGCCCCTTAAGTTCGATATGCCACCCGACCCTACCGACTGGGAGTCCGACGAGGTGGGCTACGGCATTCTCGTCCCCGACTCCCCCACGGCGCCTGACACGGTCGAATATGTGTGGACGAAGGAGAAGGCGACGGGGAGTGCGCTCCCGGAGCCGGTCCGCCGACTGCTCACAGCGCGTCCGAAGACAGTACTCCTCTACTGGAATCCCCTGCACGGGAACCGCTTTGTCCGGCGCTATTTCGACAGCGATCCTCCGCACACCAGCGACCTCCGCATCGGGCTGTCCCAGTTCGGGACTGACCGCAAACAGTTGCCGCGATTTGTGCTCATTGCCGCCAGCCCAACCACGATTCCGTGGGGGGTGCAATACTCACTCGCCCTGCGCCATGCCGTGGGACGGCTGCCCTTCGACGACAATCAGGGAGCCGCGTACGTCTCGGCGATGCTCGACGGTGCCGGCTGGGCAACGTCGCCGCCAACGGCGTCGAACGTTGCCGTCTGGACGGTCAACCACGGTACGCGGGACATCACCCATCTCATGCAGAATGTTCTGACCAAGCCGCTCATCGAGAAGTGCGAGGGCACCATAGAGAAGCTCACCGTGGTGGACGGTGCGGACGCCACGACCGCGGGGCTCGTGTCAGCTCTGGCGTCGAAGCCCACTCTCCTGGTGACCTCAAGCCACGGGGCGACGCCCCTCGACGAGCGCGAACTCGTCCGTGACCTGGGATTGCCCGTCGCCCGCAATCACACCCCGGTGGACATTGATGCGCTGGTCGAGTCGGTACCCGGCGGCGCTGTCTGGTTCGCCCAGGCATGCTGTTCGGCGGGCTCGTCCCGTGAAAGCAGCTACGCGGCGCTCCTTGAGGAAGGGACCATGGCACGGCTGATCGTCGATACCGTCGCCGGGCTCACCTCGTCTGTTTCGCCCGCCCCGCTCGCCCTTCTCACCCGCCAAATCCCGGTACGCGCTGTCTTCGGCCATGTGGAACCGACGTTCGACTGGACACTTCGCGACCCCGGGACGAAGCAGCGGTTCGGTCACGACATCGTCAGCGGGCTGACGAGCCAGCTTCACTCCGGGCAGCCGCTGGGGCTGATACTCGAGAACTACTACTCCGGCGTCGGTTCGCTCGTCAGTGCCTGGGCGACGCGATCGGACGAGTTCCAGGACTCGCACGATCGCGAGATTCTGGCAGAGATGACCCGCCTGCGGCTGACGGCGTGGGATCGGCAGTCGCTGGTCCTCCTCGGCGATCCCACGGTCCGGATCCCCAAGCTCGCCGAATTTGACCGTTGACAGACCCTAAGTAACGCGAGTAACCTCAGTCACATGTTCTCGAGGTAACGCGCGTTAGTAACCGAAGCGCGGACGCCCCGGAGCACCATCAGGTTCTCAACATCGACGACACTCCCGGAGCATTCAATGGCGAAAATTACGGCCCCGAACAAGGCCGCGGCTGTGCGGCAGCGGGGTGTCACCATGAATGATGTCGCCAAGCACGCCGGCGTCTCCCGGACGGCAGTGTCGTTTGTGCTGAGCAACCGCGAAAATGCCAGCATTTCCGAGGAAACCCGGACCCGCATCAACGACGCCGTGCAGGAACTGGGTTACCGCCCGAACGCCGGAGCACGTGCACTGGCATCCCAGCGCAGTGACTGGTACGGCATTGTCACCGAGATCGTGACGGCACCGTTCGCCGTCGACATCATCAAAGGTGCCCAGGACCAGGCCTGGCTTGACCGCCGGTTCCTGCTCATCGCGCCCTCCGACCAGGCCGATGCCACAGGACCCAACCAGGGCATGGAAGATGCCGCTGTCGAAAAGCTACTGGAACAACGAGTGGAAGGACTTCTCTACGCAGCCACATACCACCGCGGCGTGCACGTTCCGGAAAGCGCCGGGGAGGTGCCCACCGTCCTCATCAACTGCTTTGATATCGACGGGAAACTCCCGTCGATCGTCCCGGACGAGCGCGCCGGAGGCAGGGTGGCCGTCGAACGGCTGCTCAGTGCCGGCCATACCAGGATTGGCGTCATCAACCTGGACCCTGACATTCCCGCGGCCCTCGGACGTTTGGAAGGTGCCCGCGAAGCCCTGACCCAAGCGGGGCTGGATCTTGATCCAGAGCTGGTGGTGCCCGGACATGCAACGGCCGACGGCGGTTATGCCGCCGCCTGTGAAATCCTGGACCGCTACCCGGAAAAGGACAGGCCTACCGCACTGTTCTGCCTTAACGACCGCATGGCAATGGGCGCATACGACGCCATCAAGGAACGGGGCCTGACCATCCCCGGAGACATCGCCGTGATCGGCTTCGATAACCAGGAACTGATTGCGGCCTACCTCAGGCCCAAGCTGACCACGGTTGCTTTGCCGTTCGAAAAAATGGGCGCCCTGGGAGTCCGGACGCTCGCAGCTCTTACAGCAGGACAGCCGATAATTGCCGACCAGCAATTAGTCGACTGTCCGCTGCTAGAACGCTCTTCGGTCTGACCGCGAAATCAACGTCGAAGAGCAACCCCTCACCCACCCCTTCACCTTGCTGATGAAGATAGGAAAGAGATAACCATCATGACACAACACCGATTCTTGAGGTCTGCCCGCATCACGGCCGCCGGTCTGGCGGTCGGCGCCATGCTGCTGACCGGCTGCGCAGCCACCGCCAACAAGCCTGCCGGCACCGACGCCGCGGCGAATGCGGGCGCATTCCTCACCATCCCGCGTGAGGATATGGGCACCTTCGTGCAGAACTTCAACCCGTTCGCGCCCACAGTCAACCCGATGGTCCAGCAGTCCATCTACGAATCCCTCCTGATCTTCAACCCGGCCAAGGGAGACACCGTGCCGTGGCTCGCCACCGGGTGGAAGGCCGCCGAGGATGGCAAGTCCATCACGTTCACGCTGCGCGACGGCGTGAAATGGTCTGACGGTAAGCCGCTCGTGGCCGAGGACGTCGCCTACACGTTCGAGCTCCAGAAGAAGATCAAGGGCGGTTACGACTATCTGGACACCGTGGCCGCAGAAGGAAACACGGTCACCTTCACCTTCAACAAGCCCTGGTCCCCGGCCCTCTACGATGTTGGACAGCTCACCATCCTGCCCAAGCACATCTGGTCCGCCCTGGCCGATCCGGAGAAGGACGCCAACGCCAAGCCGGTGGGCACCGGCCCCTACACGGAGGTGGACAGCTTCCAGGCGCAGTCTTTCGTGCTGAAGAAGAACCCCAACTACTGGCAGCCGGGAAAGCAGAAGATCGCCGGTATCAAGATGCTCGCCTTTGCAGGGAACGACGGCGCCAACCTCGCCGCCGCCAACGGCGACGTGGACTGGGCCCCGCAGTACATCCCGAACATCGAGAAGACCTTCGTCTCCAAGGACAAGGAGCACCGGCAGTACTGGTTCCCGGCCACGGGCGCCATGATCAACTGGCAGCTCAACACCACCAAAGCCCCGTTCAACGACGTGGATGTCCGCAAGGCGCTGAGCATGGCCGTTGACCGCGACCAGGTCTCGACAATCGGCATGAGCGGCTACGCCAAGCCGGCCGACTGCACCGGACTCTCCGGCAACTATGAAACCTGGAAGAACGCCGAGGTCAAGGACAACTGCACCTGGACAAAGCTGGATGTCGGGAAGGCCAACGATCTGCTGGACAAGGCCGGCTATGCCAAGGGTGCTGACGGCAAGCGCACGCTCAAGGACGGTAAGCCCTTCGAGTTCAAGATCTCCGTAGGCGCTACCTCCTCCGACTGGCTGTCAGTTGCCAACGTGATCGCCCAGAACCTGGCCGAGGTTGGCGTTACCGCGAAGGTGGAATCCCCGGACTGGGCCGCTGTGGTTGCCGGCTACGAGACGGGCGACTTCGACTCCGGCATCGTCTGGAGCGCCAACGACCCCAGCCCGTACAAGTACTTCAACACCTCCATGGGAAGTGCAACGGTCAAGCCGGTGGGCACCAAAACCTTCGACAACTACCACCGCTTCGGTGATGCCACAGCCGATGCGCTGCTCGCCGAATTCGCTGCCGAATCAGACGAGTCCGGCCAGAAGGACATCGCCAACAAGCTGCAGGAAGAATACAACAACACCGCGCCGCTGGTGCCACTGTTCTCCGGACCGGAATGGGGCGCCTTCAACGACACCCGCTTCACCGGCTGGCCCACCGAGGGCAATCCCTACGCCACCCTTTCGGTCCGCGCACCCACCACGGTGCTGGTACTGACCACCCTGGAACCGCGCAAGTAGCCAACTCCGGGCAGGCGGGCCACCTCGCCCACCAGCAATGCACGCCCGGCGGCTGCGTCTCAACCAGCTGGCCGCCGGGCGTGCCCCCACATTTCCGCACTTCCCGAATGGAGGGAACCCGTGCGCTTCATCCTGCGCCGCCTTGGTTTCTACCTGATCGCCTTCTGGGCATCCATCACCCTGAATTTCCTGCTCCCGCGTTTTATGCCGGGCGACCCCGTCTCCCGCATGTTCGCCCGCTCCCAGGACAGAATGCAGCCCGAACAGATCGAGGCCCTGCGAAAGCTGCTCGGCGTTGACGACAGGCCGCTCTGGGAGCAGTACACCGACTACCTGCACAACATCTTCACCGGGCAGATGGGGGTATCTATCTCCCGCTTCCCCACCCCGGTCACCGAGGTCATCTCGTCCCAGATCGGCTGGACGCTCCTGCTGGGCGGAACCGCACTGGTGATTGCCGCCGTCGTGGGTAACCTGCTGGGCATCCTGGCCGCGTGGCGCCGCGGCGGCGCGGTGGACTCCGCACTCCCCCCGGTGCTCGTGTTCATCGGCTCGTTCCCCTACTTCTGGCTCGCCATGGGCGCGCTCTACCTGTTCGGCGTGGTGCTGGGCTGGTTCCCCATCCGGCACGCGTTCACGGCCGGGCTGGAGCCCGGCTTCACCTGGGAATTCATCGGCGACGTCGGCGCCCACCTTGTGCTTCCGGCGCTGACCATCGTGCTGGTGTCCATCGGCGGCTGGATGCTGGGCATGCGGAACACCATGATCGCCACCAATTCGGAGGACTACATCACCATGGCCGAAGCCAAGGGCCTCCGGCCGGGCCGCATTATGCTCCGCTACGCAGCCCGGAACGCCATGCTGCCCTCGGTGACGAGCTTCGGCATGGGCCTGGGGTTTGTGGTGGGCGGCGCGCTCCTCACCGAGGTGGTGTTCGCCTACCCCGGTGTTGGCTACCAGCTCCTGAACGCCGTCCAGGGCCTCGACTACCCGCTGATGCAGGGCCTGTTCCTGACCATCACCGCCGCCGTGCTGCTGGCGAACTTCCTGGTGGACATCCTGTACGTCCGCCTCGACCCGCGCGTGCGCAGCAACTAAGGGATCCAACCATGACAACCGTAATTCTGCAGCAGCCCGCCAAGCCGGCGGGCACCATAAGGGCTGGCCGCAAACCCAACCGCAGCTTTATCCACGGGCTCCTCACCAACAGGAAGTCGATGGCGGGCATGGCGGTGATGCTGGTGTTCATCACACTGGCGCTCCTCGCACCCGTTCTGTTCCCGGGCGATCCCTCCCGGATCACCGCCATGGCCTCGCTGGAACCGTCCGCCGAGCACTGGCTGGGCACCACGGCCAAGGGACAGGATGTCCTCGCCCTGACCGTCCACGGCTCCCGAAGTTCCCTGTTCGTGGGGCTGACGGTGGGATTCGCCTCCACGCTGATCGGCATCCTGGTGGGCCTTGCCTCTGCCTACTTCGGCAAGTTCATCGATGAAGCACTCTCCCTGGTGACCAACGTCTTCCTGCTCCTTCCCGGCCTGCCGCTGCTGGTGATTCTGGCCGCATTCCTGCCGCCGGGACTGGGCACCGTCATCCTGGTGCTGGTGGTCACCGGGTGGGCCGGCTCCGCACGTGTCCTTCGCTCGCAGGCCCTGTCCATCCGGTCGAAGGACTTCGTGGCCGCGGCCGTGGTCTCCGGCGAACGGGCGGGCCGGATCATGTTCCGCGAGATCCTGCCCAACATGGCCTCCATCGTGATGGGTACCCTCCTGGCCTGCGTGATCTACGGCATCGGAGCGCAGGCGGGTCTTGAGTTCCTCGGCCTAGGCGATGTCAGCACGGTCTCGTGGGGCAACAACCTGTTCTGGGCCGGCAACGAGGGTGCCCTCCTGACGGGCAGCTGGTGGGTGTTTGTGCCCTCGGGTGTCTGCATCGCGCTGGTCGCCTTTGCGCTGGCCCTCATCAACTACGCCGTGGACGAGGTCACCAACCCCCGGCTGCGGAAGATCAAGGCACCCAAGCCAGCCGCCGTACAAACCCCTGCACACCTTGAAAGGAGCGCCCCGTGACCGTCTCCCAAGTCTCCTTCGGCTCCCACGAACCAGTCCTGGACGTCAGGAACCTCACCGTAAGGTACGTCGGCGATACCCGCTCCACCACCGCCGTCGACCGCGTTTCCTTCAGCATCGGCACCGGCGAGGTGTTCGGGCTGGCCGGGGAATCGGGCTGCGGAAAGTCGACCATCGCCAACTCGATCATGCGCCTGCTGAAGGATCCGGCCAGGATCGCCGGTGGCAGCATCTCCTTCGGCGGCAGGGACGTCCTGGCCATGAGCCCGGAGGAGCTGCGGCGATTCCGCTGGCAGGACGTGGCCATGGTGTTCCAGTCGGCCATGAACTCCCTGAATCCGGTGCTGACCATCGGCGAGCAGATCGTGGATATCTTCACCACGCATGCCGGCTACTCCCGCACGGAATCGCTCCGGCGCGCGGGTGAACTGCTGGAACTCGTCCGGATCGATCCGGCGCGCCTTAAGTCCTATCCGCACCAGCTCTCCGGCGGCATGCGGCAGCGAGCGGTCATCGCCATGGCCGTGGCGCTCAAACCGTCGCTGCTGATCCTGGACGAGCCAACCACTGCGCTGGACGTTGTGGTGCAGCAGGAGATCATGGCCCAGATCAAGGAACTCCAGCGCGAACTCGGCTTCTCCGTCCTTTTCATCACGCATGACATGTCCCTCATGGTGGAACTCTCGCACCGCATGGCCGTGATGTACGGCGGCCGGATCGTGGAAACGGCGAAAGCCCGGGAAGTCTACGCGGAGCCCCGTCATCCCTATACCCAGGCGCTGATGGGCGCATTCCCGCCGCTTACCGGCCCGCGCATTCCCTTAACCGGACTGCCCGACGGCGTCAAATTCCGGAATATCCCGGACCTCACCGAGGCGGCACCCGGACATTTCGTGGCCCCGGCGGGTGCCGCGGGTGCCTTGGGTGCCGGTACTGTGGCGGCTGCCGGCTCAGCGGCGAATGCCGGCACACCGGCCGCCGATCCCTCAATCATGGAAGGAGCCGCACGATGAACCGCACTGCACTGTCCCCGGGGCATCCTGATGCTTCCGTAGAAACCCCTGCCCTCGAGATCCGCGGGCTGGGAAAATCGTTCCCGATCGGCGGGCTTTTCTCCCGGGAATCGGTCCGTGCACTGCACGGCGTCGATCTGTCCATTGGCCGGGGCGAAATCGTGGCACTGGTGGGGGAATCCGGTTCGGGCAAGAGCACCCTGGCCCGCTGCGTTGCCCGGCTCGAGAAGCCAGGCTCCGGGGAGATCCTGATTGACGGCGTTGATGTCCTCAAGCGCGACCGGTTCCAGGCTTCGCGGGCCTTCCGCTCCCAGCTCCAGATGGTGTTCCAGGACCCGTTCGGTTCACTGAACCCGGCGCACAGGATTGAGCACTTCCTGCGGCGGTCGCTGGCAATCCACGGAAAGGCGGGCCGTTCTGAATCCGCCACCCAGCAACGGCTTGAGGAGCTGATGGCCACCGTGGGCCTGCAGGCAGACATGCTGGACTCCTATCCGCACGAACTCTCCGGCGGGCAGCGCCAGCGTGTGGCCATTGCCCGGGCTCTGGCCGTGGAACCGCGGGTGATTCTCGCCGACGAGCCAACGTCCATGCTGGATGTTTCCGTGCGCATCGGTGTGCTGAACCTGATGCGCACACTCCGCGACGAGCAGGGCATTTCGATGCTCTACATCACCCACGACCTCGCATCTGCCCGCTACCTGGCCGACCGGACAGCGGTGATGTTCGCCGGTGAGCTCGTGGAAGAGGGCGAGTCCCTGGACCTGCTGGCCAATCCGGCCCACCCGTATACCCGGTTGCTGGTGTCCGCCGTGCCGGACCCGGCCCGCGCGGGCTCCTACGATCCCGTCCGCCGCGCCGAACTGCGCCAGGCGGTCATGGCCTCGACAAACTGCGCTTTCGACGGCGACCCGGACCAGCCGTGCTCTGCGACCAAGCCCGTCCGCCACCAGGTCGGCGAACCCCGCAGCCGCCATTGGGTCCGCTGCCACCTCTACCGGCCGCGTGCCGGCGGTGGCGGGCATGCACTGGCACCTGAATCCGGGCCGGCACCTGAACAAGAAGACAAGAAGGCTTCGGCATGACCGGACTGATCCACCCCCTGGCCACGGTTCCCCGGGACGAGCTGGTTGCCCGCGCCGAGGCCGATCCGCTCCGCCCCCGCTTCCATTTCGTCTCCCCCGCCGGCTGGCTCAACGATCCCAATGGCGTCTGCCAGTGGAACGGGACCTACCACCTCTTCTACCAATACAATCCGGAGGGCGCCTTCCACCACAACATCCGGTGGGGCCACGCCACCAGCGCCGATCTCGTTACGTGGACGGACCAGCCGGTGGCGCTGGAACCGTCCGAGGGGCCGGACGCCGGAGGCTGCTGGTCCGGGGTCCTGGTCAATGACAATGGAACACCAACCCTGGTCTACTCAGGCCGGGCCGGTGAGCGGGAGCTGGCTTGCGTCGCCGTCGGGTCTGCGGACCTGCTGAACTGGACCAAAGCGGCCGGCAACCCTGTTATAGCCGCCCCGCCGGCCGGCGTCGACATTACCGCCTACCGCGACCACTGCGTGTGGCGCGAAGGGGACAAGTGGCGGCAGCTGGTGGGCTCAGGAATCCGGGGGCGCGGCGGGACGGCCTTCCTCTACGAATCCGCCGACCTGCACGCGTGGGACTACATCGGTCCGCTGTACATTGGCGACGCGTCGCAGGGTGACCCTGCCGGCACGGACTGGACCGGCACCATGTGGGAATGCGTGGACCTGTTCCGGACAGGCGGGGGTTCGCTGGGTTCCGATCCCGTGGACAGCTCCCCCGATGTCCTGGTCTTCTCGGCATGGCACGACGGCGACACGCGGCACCCGCTGTACTGGACCGGGCGCTATTCCGGCGACTCCTTTGTACCCGCGGCGCTGCACCGCCTCGACTACGGGGGCCGGTTCTTCTACGCACCGCAGTCTTTCCGGGACGATATGGGCCGACGCATTATGTTCGGCTGGCTCCAGGAAGGCCGCAGCGACGAGGCCATGGTGGACGCCGGCTGGTCCGGTGTGATGAGCCTGCCACGTATGGCTACGGTGGCCGACGACGGCATGCTGCGGTTCGCTCCGGTACCGGAAATCGAGGCGTTGCGCCGGGAGCACGTGAGCATGCCCGGCTTCGTGCTGTCCGACGCCGGGGCACCTGTAAGTGCCGGGGTGTCCGGCCGGCAACTGGACCTTGAGCTCGACGTGCAGATCGCACCGGGAGCTGTGCTGCGGCTGGTTGTTCTGGGCTCGGAGGACGGCGCCGAGGAGACTGTGGTTGAACTGAGCCGCGCACCCGGCGACGGTTGCGAAGGAAGCCTCCGCCTCGACCGCAGCCGCAGCAGCCTCGACGCCACTGTAGACACGGAAGACAAGTCCGGGCCTGTTCCGATGCCTGGCGGCCGCGTGCACCTGCGTGTGCTTCTGGACCGGTCCGCCGTCGAGATTTTCGCAAACGGCATGCCGCTCACAGCCCGCGTTTATCCCACCCTGGACGGCGGCCAGGTGAGCCTCGCAGCCTCCGGGGGTACCGTGCGGCTGCTCGCGCTCGACGCCTGGACCATGGCTGGAATCTTCGACGGGCCCCGGCCCCTCTTCCCCTAACGCAGGACCGGACTGCTTCACACCGTACTGAGCCGGCAGCACCGACGCTGCCCGGAATGAAAAAGGACCTCATGAAGAATTCACCCTCAGTTTCACGCCGCTCACTCCTGACCGGGGCAGGTGCGGCGGTTGCACTCAGCGGGCCCCTCGCATTGGCTGGTGCCGGCACCGCTACGGCATCCCCAGCCCTTACACCCGGCACCGCGCCGGCCGGTTCACCCGCGAAAGGACGAACCCGGATGCGTCCGAATTTCCACTTCAGCGTCCCCGACAACTGGAAGAACGATCCCCAGCGCCCCATCTACCTCGACGGCGAATACCACTATTACTACTTGTACAACGGCGATTACCTCGATGGCCGCGGGGGAACCTCGTGGCGGCGGGCTTCCACCCGGGACCACGTCGCGTTCCAGGACGGCGGCGTGGCGATCCCGAAGTTCAGCAACGCCAACGGCGACTGCTGGTCAGGATGCATCGTAGAGGACGTCCACAACAGCGCGGGGTACGGCGAGGGCGCAGTGATCGCCCTCGTGACCCAGGCGCCCGAAGGCCGGCAGGCCCAGTACCTCTGGTACTCCAAGGACCGGGGACGCTCATTCCAGCCCGGCGGCCTAGAGCCCGTGCTGCCGAACCCCGGAGTGCCCGACTTCCGGGATCCCAAAGTCATCCGGGACGCCGACCGCAAGCGGTGGTTCATGGCCAACGCCGAGGGGCAGAAATTGGGGTTCTACGCGTCAACGGACCTGCGGTCCTGGCAGCGCGTGGGCGAGTTCGTGCGCACTGACCTGGGGTTGCTGGAGTGTCCCGATATCTTCCGCATGACCGCTGATGACGGGACGGAGCACTGGGTCCTTGGCACGAGTGCCAACGGCAAAGGCCGCGGCCTGCCCGCGACGTACGCGTACTGGACCGGCGCCTTCGACGGCAGTTCCTTCACGCCCGACCATCCCGAGCCGGAGTGGCTCGACTACGGCTTCGACTTCTACGGGGCAGTCACGTACCCGCATCACGAGGCGTCCGGCAAGGAGGACGGCACGCTGCGCCGGGTGATCGGCTGGGCGAACTTCTGGGACTATCCGCACAACACGCCCACCCTCGCCACCGACGCGTACAACGGGGACGACATGATTGTGCGCGATCTCCGGCTGAAGCGGGGAAACGGCCGCTACTACCTGGCGTCAGCACCGACGTCGGCCCTTGCGAACCACGTCAAGCGCACCCATCGCCTTGGCGACGCGGCGGTGGCGGGCACGCGGGACCTCGACTTCCGGGGACTCTCCTACGACCTGTCCTGCGAGCTGGTGTGGGACCCCGGTGCCCCGCCCGCAAACCTGGGACTCGAGGTCTGCCGTGCGCCCGGCGGCGGCAGGCATGTGGCCGCCGGTGCGTTCCTCCGCGGTCCCTTCGCCTACGTCAACAGGCGGCCCACGATCAACCCGACGGGCGGCGAGACGCAGACCCCCATCGATCCTTCGACGGGACGCCTCAGCATCCGCATCCTCGTGGACCGGACGAGCGTTGAGATGTTCATTGGCGACGGGCGTGTGGTGCATTCACACCGGGTGTTCCCCCTTGAAGGTGACAACGGCATCCGCCTCTACGCACATGAAGGAGCCGCTACCTTCCGGGACCTGACCATCCGCGAGCTGAGCGTGGTGCAATAACCCGCCCCCTGCCCGCCCAGCCACCGGCTAGCTTCGTGCAGGGTTCACGGGAGTGTCGCCTGATGTCAGCGCACACCCGAGTCGAATGCCACGTTCACCTCGGTGATGGACCCGGCCTCGATAACAACCTGCTGCGGAGAGGCGGCTGGCAGGGGGGCCCCGGAGAGATTTGCGGCGTGAAGCTCATACGTCCCCGCGGGGAGCTCGAGCTGGAATTCCCCCTGGCCGTTGCTGGTAGCTTCACGGACCGTTGTTCCTGAGGTGTCCCTGATAACGATATGGGCGGGCAGAGGGATTTGTGAGCAGGGCGTGGAATCCATGGTTTCGGGGCATCCGGCGTCGACGGTGACATGTCCCTTGATTCCGGAGTTCGCAGGCTCCGTCGCGCAGGACGCCAGTATCCCCGCCGTGCATACCGTTATGAGCACGGACTTCAAGGTGCGGAGCCGGAAGCGCATAATCCAACAACGTTTCTTCAGTGGCACAAGTTCCTCCCGTCTGCGGTGACTCCGGCGTCCGATATCAGAGTTCGGCGATGCTGGAGTTTCGCAGTAACGCACCTGTAACGCCGACTCATCTCTAATGGTCCAAGCCATACTTTGTCACTCAATAGAAGAAAGGAGCCGTGATGAGCGAGACAGCAGACTCTCCTGCCCCGCAAGGATCAGAGCAATCCACGCGGGTTGAGCTCCCGGGCCCAACCTTCCAGGAGCGGGAAGAGGAGTCCCCCGGAGCGGAGGAACGCCGGCCTGACATGGACCAGCGGCAGGCAGCGATCCATACAGAGCGGCGCCCGGCAGGGCCGGAGGAAACAAACGAAGACCAGCAGGAGGCCATCGATGACGGGCTTCCGCGAAACGATGACGAGCCTGAAACTGATCCGGCCGAAAGTTCCGAGGACTAGCCATGTCTCCCGTATCGATCCTGTCCAACATCTCGCTCGGCGACGGGCCCACAAACAATGACACCTCCACCGTGGGGGAACCGACAGCGGCGGTGGCAGGCAGCCACATGTTCATGACCGGGAACTGGTATTGCAGTCAGAGCACCGACGGGGGCACAAACTGGAAGCACGTGGATCCGTTCACGGCGCTACCGTCAGCCGCCGGGGGTTTCTGTTGTGATCAGGTGGTGCTTTATGACGCCCGGCGCAGGCTATGGATCTGGATTCTTCAGTACAGCCGCCGGAATGGTGCCAACGTTTTCCGGCTTGCCGCCGTCCATGATGGCGACTTCGGCAACCCCGGCGCGTGGTACTGGTGGGATATTGCGCCGACAACGCTGGACGGTTCCTGGACACAGCTATGGTTCGACTACCCCGACGCCGCAGTGACGGCGGACAACTTGCTCATCACGTTCAACGTGTTCAACAATGTCGGCGACGGGCAATGGCAGCGGGCCGTCGTTATGCGCTTTCCCCTCGCGACCATTGACACTCGGGGAACGCTGGGTTTCAACTTCTGGACAACCACACAAAACGGCTCCCTCCGGCTTACGCAGGGCGCCGGACGCACGATGTACTTCGCCAGCCATAATTCGAGCCAACAGGTACGCCTGTTTTCCTGGGCAGACGGGCAGAACGGCGTCAATTGGTGGGACATCAACGTCACAGCATCAAGCAGCGCGATATCATCCAATGCCCCCAACAATGTGAACTGGCTGGCCCGGGCCGACCGGCGGATCACCGGCGCCTGCATAGGCAACGGCACCATCACCCTCATGTGGACCGCCGGCAGCGGAACGAACCGGCCCCGCGCGTACTGCAGAGTCGTGCAGATCGCAGAGGCCACCAAGCAGGTCACGGCCCAGCCTGATATCTGGAGTTCCACCCGGTCCTGGGCCTATCCGGCAGCGTGCACCAACAATTCAGGAGTCCTGGGGTTCACTGCGTTCTATGGCGGAGAAGACCGCCACCCCGGACATATCGTCGGAATCCGTGAGGACAACGGAACGTGGAGCACCGCATACAGCAGGCAGGGAAGCCATTCACCCAACGAACCTAAATGGGGAGACTACCTATCCTGCCGTCGGCATACGCCCTCCACCAATACTTGGGTGGCATCCGGATACACTCTCGAAGGCGGCGCGACCCGCACCGACATCCTTCCCCGGATTGTCAGGTTTTCCAGGGTGTGATGACTCCTCCAACAAATTCCCAAAGGGAGCATCAGTTCACATTGGGTTGAATAGTCGGGCGGGGCCATGACACCGGAGATCATTTTACTGACGCTGCTGGGAACAGCGCTGGCGTGTACGCTGTCCGCTTCGGCAGGATTGGGCGGTTCCCTTGTTTTGGTGCCGATGCTTGCGCTGGCCATCGGTACCAAGGAAGGCGTGGCTCTGGCGGCCCTGCTGCTGGCGGCCAATAATCTGGTCAAACTCGTTGCGTACCGCGGCACTATCCCCTGGCGGAAATCCCTGATCGTCCTGGTGCTGGTGGTGATCGGTTCCGTGTTGGGTGCTGCCCTCCTCATCGCCGCTCCCGAAACGTGGGTGAGCGCCGCAGTGGTCTTAAGCATCGTGTTGGCGCTGGCTGCCGAGCGCCTCAGACTCCCCGCAATGCAGAAGGTCGGGGCACCGGTGCTTGCCTTGGCCTCGGGTGCGACGTCAGGGTTCTCGGGAACGTCGGGACCGCTGAAGGGGGTCGCGCTGCGCCTGCTCAACCTGGACCGAAGCCACCTGGTCGGCGCTGCGTCGATTGTTTCACTTGCGGGAGACGCGACGAAGGCCAGCGTCTACGCCGGAGCAGGGCTGCTCAGCACTGAATCCCTGCTGTTAATGGCGGGTCTCTTCCCCGTCATGATTGCCAGCACATTTTTCGGCCGTTTCCTGAATACAAGGGTCGGAGAGCGCGGATACGCGGTCCTCTTCTGGACCGTGATGGGCGGCTATTCCCTCAGGCTGCTCGGTTTCGCACCCTAGGACAGCTGAATCGTGGCGGCAGTCCACAGCGTGACTACCCGCACCCGCCGCGCGGGCCGACGTGGCCCACGCCCCGCGGCAGGGGCGTTCAGCTGGCCGGCGCCACCACGTCCTCCAGCATTGACCTGTCGAAAAAGCGGACCTCGCCCGTGGCCTCGAAGAACACCGGTACCACCGATGTACTCGGGTCCTTGGACGTTTCGTAGATCTCGGCCGCACTTCCGTGCTTCCTGGCAATCGTTCCAACGAGCTCTGTACCGCGAACCCGGACAGTTCGATATTTGTAACTCATGGTGACCCCTTCGTCGGAGCCGCGGACAACGGCTGCCTTCAAGTTAGTCCCGATCGAGGAGATATCCCAGCTTTTCGGACATCAACAAATTCGGGGCATTATGCATTCACCGGCGGAAGGCCTTTGCCGCTCTTCCGGAGAGCTGAGCCGCCAATGCCACGCCTGGGTTTATCGAGTGGAACGGCACCTGGAGATCCGGGGTGCGTAAGGATCCAATGAGTTGTTCAGGTCGCGCCGGTGCCCGCTCGGGCGCCTTTCAGTCATTGGACGCGTAGCGGTGCATAAACGCTGCCATCTGATCCCGCAGAATCGCTGCACCCGGGCGGAAGGTACGTGTCTTGTCAGCCTCGGTCCAACCGTTGCTGATTTTGGTGGACGCCAACCAGGAGATCTGCTTGTAGAAAGCGTGGTCGGTGGGGATATCCGCAAATGCGGACTGGCCGTCCGGCTCATAGGCGGGAGATCCGGCATGGCGGTAGATGAATGCTGCCATCTGGTCGCGGTTGACCGTTGCCGCGGGGCGGAACGTCCGCGTACCGTCTGCCTCCCTCCAGCCCTCACTGATCTTTTCAGACCACAGCCAAGAGATCTCCTTGTAGAACGCGTGCGTCGTGGGCACGTCAGCGAAGGGCGACTGTAACGGGGGGACGAAGTCCGGCCTGCCGGCAAGCCGGAACAGGAACGCGGCCATCTGGTCGCGGTTCACCTGCTGGGCGGGACGGTAGGTCCTGGTCCCGCCTGCCTCGATCCAGCCCGTCGAGACGCGCGATTCCGCGAGCCACGAGATCTCCCGGTAGAACAACGCACCCGGGGGAACATCAGTGAAGGCTGTGCCGCTGGCAGTCGTCGGAGCGTCGGGGATTACACCGGCGTCGACGGAGACATGGGTGGAAGCCGGTGCAGGGGATGTGCCGATGACCGGGAAGTTGAAGCCAAAGCGGTAAAAGTTCAGCGAACGGGCCATGGCGCCGCGTTCGACAAGCTGATCAGGTCCGAAGCTCCCGTCGGGATTACCCACGACCACAAAGGTGGACGCCAGCCATGCCAACTCTTCATAATTCGGCATGCCGGGCAGGATATCCGAGTAAGCGGAATAGATGTGTGCGTCCGGGGGGACCCGGGGACTGTCGGCCAGCCGATGGAGGAAAACCGCGAGCGACCGGCGGGTGATCTCCTCTTCAGGGCGGAAGGTACCGTCGGTGAACCCGTCGTCAATGCCCCAGGCCGCGACCCAGCGGACCGCGTCATTGTAGTCGGAACCGGGCGTCAGATCAGAGAAGGTCGGGGCGTTCGGGGGAACGGCAGGACTTCCGGCGTACCTGTAGAGGATCGCCGACAGGGAACCACGGTTTACCGGGGTGTCAGCCCGGAAGGTGCCGTCCGGGTAGCCCGTGATGTAACCGCTGACGACGGCCCACAGGATTGTGTCAAAGTTTGGGTGCTCCGGCGGGATATCGGTGAAAAGGCGGGGTTTTTCCAGCCCGGTGTCAATGCCGGAAATGACTTCGCCGGAGCTGACGTGGACAGGTGTGGGTTCCTGGCCCGGACTGTCGCTGCTGTACCACCGGTCCAGGGCGCCGCTGGTTCCGCCGAGGAACTTGAGCCGATAGGTTCCCGGTGCGAGCCCGGTCAGCTCGTAGCTGCCGTCGGCATCCACAGACGTGCGCCCGGCCACGGAACCGTCCTCTGCGTATGCCTCCACTGTGAGGAGGCTGAACACCGTTCCCACGCTGCTTACTTCGCCGATAATGGCCGCGGGTCCCAGGCCTGGGGTCAGGCCGCGTTCGGGAATGAGGGTTCCTTCGGGGCAGTTATCGCCGAGCATCTCCATCAGCGTGGCGTACTCGGCGGGGTCAACGCTCAAGTTCCACCGGGACTTCACAAAGATCCATTTGTCTGCATAGCCGCATTGCACGCCAGAACCTGGCGGCTGCCACTGGGCCGGGTCTTTGGATCCTTTGTCGTCATCGACGGCCCTTGTCACGGCCCTGAGAGTCGTGTCCGGGTACTTGAGGTCGTTGGCAAAGTCGCGCCGCTGTTCGGCCGTCCAGGCCCAGGCCCCTGACTGCCAGGCTTCCTCGAGCGGGACCATATGATCGACCGTCATTTCCGCTGGATCTGATGCAAATACGCGGTCGTATAGGGAAATCCAGCTGCCGGAAATGATTGTGCAGGGTGGCTCAACGACGATCATGGACGGGTGGGACGCTGCAATGAGCACCTCGTTGGCAGTGTCACAGCCGTCTCTGTCAGCATCAATCCAACGGCCAAAGCCCTTGGGATCCAAAGGCACGCCTGCTTCCGGCCGCATTTCAAGGGTCTCCAACAGATCAGCCGAAGTGGTCAGGCCGTCCCGGGCGCTCACCGCAGGCAAAGGCCCTGCCAGGCCTAGGAAGAACACCGGCACCAAAGCCGCTGCGATCCCAGCCTCGATAATCCTGCGATCGAACCGAACACGCTCTCCCGGCATTTCGTTCCCCCAAGCATCAGCTAGTGCCTCGAGAGGTTGCCCAGGTTCTTGCTCTGACAAGGGAGGCAAGGAATTGTACAAGGTCATTCAAACAGAAGCACGCTGCATAAAGGCGCAGGTTTTGCTCAAGTTTCGAAATGAAATCCAACGGGTGCGTTCCGTGCAACTGCGGCAGCTTGGGGAGGCTCCTGCCCGCCTACGGATTCCTGAATTGGTGGACACGGAGTCCTCTGAACCCTCTGGCCCGGTCCGGCTGCAGTACGACCCATCCGGAGCCCGAAGTGCGCACGACGTGCACACTTATAAACGTGCCTCACTGCACCTCGGGATGATGAGCGCATCCCTCTAAAGGACGCCGTTGGCCTCCGCTCACGTGCCCCTTTGGAGCCTACGCATCTGCAGCTCTGGCGTCAGATTGTCCACCACTGAAGTCAGGCCGCCCTAGAGACCTGCCATCGCGGGAGCCAGCCCTGACTGCTGTCCAGCCGTTCGGCCACGAGCTCTGCAATCTGGAGGCTTGAGAGGATGATGAGGGACTGCGGAAACTTCAGGAAAAGGATGTTGAAGCCGGTGGGACATCAATCTCCACGGGCCGGCCGGTATGTCTGACAGCTATCGCCGGACATTCAGCTTTGACATTTATGGGCGTTCGACCAGAAACAGTGGACAATCCGGGCAACACCTTTGGTGATCGTTCATGCTGGAAAGCCTTCTTGGCGCCTCGTGATCGTACGCGTTAGTGGCTGCCATCGCTTGGTGACGGGGAGCTGCCGTTGACCAGATGGATCTCCAGCGCAGCCTGTGCGGTCCGCAAGTGTCAGGTTCTGCGGATGGAGGTGGGTTCGTAGACTATGACCGAGCCCAGCGCCGGCCCTCGGCAGGTCAGCTGACAAGGCGGTGAGCGGTGGGCCCGCAGTTCCACGTCGATATGCGCCGGGTGGGGCGGGCGGCCGGTGATGTGGATGCGCCAATGGTTGCCCTCGCTCAAGGTCTCAGTGACCAGATAGTCATTCCGGCCGGCGGGGCCGAAACGTCCGAGCACGGCAGCGACGGCGGCTTGCTGTGGTGGGATGAGATCCGTGTATCCGCGCAGATACTCTGCGTGGATGCGACCGGCGAGGTGATTCTCGATCGTGGTGACGGATGACTCGGCATCGAGTCCACCGTAGTACACACCGTCGGGGGCGACGACGGCGTTAGCTGCGAACCTGTCACCGCCAACGTGGGAGCACTCCCACACCAGCTCTGGCCATCGCTCACTGAGTGCACGTCCTACGGGCCGTCCCCGCACGGCGCAGCAGGGGTCATGCTGACCATGAGCGCAGATCAGGATGACCGGCGGCAAGCCAGGATGTCCGGGCGATGTCAGGGCTGGGACGATCTTTGCCAGGTCCTCGTCCCGGTCCCACGTTCCCCATAGCTGTTGATAGGCGTCGGCGCTTTGATGGCGCAGTACGGCCCAACGTCCGGGACCGAGGCGCCGGCGTGGGCCGGGCCGCCGCACCAAGAGGACCCGTGCACGTGCCGTCCGCGCAGCCGAGACTACGAGGGCTTTTGTTCCAGCGTCAAGATCAAGGCCGTCGAAGCCGTTGGGCGGCCACCCGCCCCGGTACTCTATGAGGATCCAAACCGAGCCGGGCGACGCCGTGCCTGCCATCGAGTCGCCGCGCGTCCGAGCGCTTTCTGCGCAGAAGAAACGTTTTGTTGGGGCCACGGGGGACATCACTGTTCAACGGGGACGAGAACTCCTGCGCGTAACAGCCGTTCGACGAGTTCAACGCCAAGATCCGTCACGGGGTGATCCTTGCCGTCGAGCAGGAGCTTGACGGACGGCAGATGTGTCTCCGGGAAATCGAGCCAGCCCACGCGGGTAGTCAGGCGTGAGCCCTCGAGCCGTGGTTCCAGTGCATCCCGAAGCCGCACCAGCGACGCGGGGCCGAGGCGCTCGAGGGCCGCGAGCTGGGCCACGGGGCCTAGCGGAGCCGGGCGTCCCTGTCCCCTCCGGGCGCGGTGGAAAAGGGAAGTGGTATCAGCCTCAGAGATTGCGGCGGCGAGACGTTCACGCACGGCGGCGATCTCCCCATCGGGTCCCTCCACGCCCAATGGCAAGGAACGGCGCATCTCGGGATCGTCGCACAGTGCTGCAAGCGCGGCCTGCGCCAGGTGTTCGGCCAGCCCGTAGCGAGTCCAGTTGTGAACTCCCAGGGTGAGATGGATCGAGACTTTGCCCTGTGCCTGGGCGGCATGCAACCAACCACGTGGCAGGTAGAGGACATCACCGGGCTTGAGGACCGTGTCGATGTAGGCCGTGCCTTTAGCGGCCTCGGCGACGGCGGAGCGGCGATCTGTCCAGGGCTGGCTACGCAGCGGATCCATGTGGACCGGCTCATGGATGATCCAGCGCTTTGTTCCCTCGATCTGCAGAACGAAGACGTCGTGGATGTCGTAGTGATCGTCGAAACCGCGGTTCTGGGGCGGGGTGATGTATGCATTGGCCTGCACAGGATGTCCGAGCTCGGTACTTAGCTGCGTACTGAAGCTCGACACCGGCTCCCACGTGCGATGCAGCGCCTGTAGGACGAGAGTGGCTCCGTCGGCGAATTTGCGCCAAAGTTCGGTGTCGTCGAGCTGGTCAGAGATAGTGGCGCCAACGCCTGCCGGCGAGGTGAATGAGGAGTCGGGAAGTGTCGAGCCACCCTTGGCTACACGCAGGAAAGGTGTCCGCAGCCCGCGGCGCGAGATCAGTTCGTCGACGGCCTTTGCAGAGAACAAATCGGAGAAGTCGCTGACACCACGCGTGAGCAGCGCAGTGCGCCCCCAGACGTCGCTGGCGAATTTCTCATGGGCGATGCCAATCAGGCGTGTTTCCAGGACCCCGGCATCCCTCCCCGGGCCGGGGTCCTGGAAGTCAGTGGTAGAGCTCAAACTCAGCTGCCCTGTTGTTCGACGCCGCCATCGGCACCCCCGTCAGCACCGCCATCGGCACCCCCGTCAGCACCGCCATCGGCACCCCCGTCAGCACCCCCGTCAGCACCCCCGTCAGCACCGCCGTCAGCACCCCCGTCGGCACCGCCGTCGGCACCGCCGTCGTGGGCGCCTGGGATGCCGTCCGCGCCGCCGTCGGCTGGGCCCTCCTGCTGGCTTGGATCCTGCTCTGGATTAGACATGCTTCCTCCCAAGAATCGAATGGCGTAACCCAGGCTCCGGTTTCGGCGCCTGGTTCCAAACCGAGCGATCCTACATCGACACCGCTCGTGATCACCCTATCGATATGGGTCAGCTCTGGGAACAGCTCGCACGCACTCAGCGGTCCCAAAGGCCGGGCACGTCGAAGATGGCATTCCGTCACGTCAGCAGTTGCGATGCGCAGTAGGTCAGGCAGTGATGAGACCCTCCGCCCTCTCTTTGGTGCCACCTATGGTGTAGCGCCGAGGGCAGACCAGAAACGCTTCCGGTCCGCAGGAGATTGGATCACCTAATATCGCGGCTATTGCGCCTCTCGGTCATATCGAATTGCACTCCACCCTGAGGGTGTCTTCACAAGTGGTCGGAGCAGATGCACAAACTTCGGTAGCCGACACTACTCGGAACCGTCGCCTGTCTGGGCATCTGGTGACAGCGGAAGCCCCATGAATGCGTACAACTCCCGCCAAGCGTTATCCAGCCGCATCTCTGCCAACAGCATTTCTTCCTTGCCGGCATTATCACCGCGCTGCCGCAACTCGTAGAGTTCGTTGTACAGCCCGTCGACCTGATCCAAGCGCTTCTTGAATTCCATGTCAGCCATCGCAAAAGACTAGCTGAACGACAACGACCGGGGACAGAGCCGGGCGGGCCGTTGCCGTCCGGGCATCCCAACTGGCTCCCACCATCCCGAGGCCCATCCCGGAAGGCTACACCGTGACTCCTGGAAACTCCGCGTGAGCCGAACTCCTCAGATGTGCCCTTGGGCTCCTCTCCCTCAGTCAAGGCTGACGAAGGGCCCTTATCGGCTTCGAGAATGGACGGGGAAGTCCCCGAAGAGGGGCTGGGTCAGCCACTATTGCTCGGTCTTTTGCCGCCAATGGATCAGAGGCGCGGGCCAATACTTCCGTGGAGAGCCGTAGCCGTTTGGTTCGCACCTGTACTGGCTGACGACGCTCTGATCGCGAGCATGGTCCCTGTCGGAGGAGTTGCGTTAACCGCGTCGGAAGTAATGGGCTGGATCGATGTCACCTTGAAGTTCATAGTGGGAAGATCCCTAGGATTCTCTATAGTCTGGGACGGGAAGTCACCCTACGCGAGGGTCAGTGAGAACGTGATTGAAGCAGTTGCTGCTGTAATCGGCCGGAACAATGTCACCATATCCGGCCGGGTTGATGGGCCTGTGATGATGTTTGCCCACGGTTTTGGATGCGATCAGGCTATGTGGCAGAAGCTGCTGCCCTATTTCGTTGATGACTACCGGCTGGTGCTTTTTGACCATGTTGGTGCGGGACACTCCGACATCAGCGCCTATGACTGGGAGAAGTACGGGTCCCTAAATGGGTACGCGTCGGACCTGCTGGAGATTTGCGCCGCCCTTGACCTTGAGGACGTCATCCTCGTAGGCCACAGTGTCAGCACCATGGTCGCCGTGATCGCCGCCGTGCAGGACCCCAACCGTTTCTCCCACCTGGTCCTGCTTGCTCCTTCACCCCGCCATACGGATGACCCGTACGACGGCTACGTGGGCGGGTTTTCGCGGGAAGACATCGAGGGCCTGCTGGCATCTCTGGACAGCGACTATTTCGCCTGGGCCGCGGCCGTGGCGCCCATGGTGATGGGCAATCCGCAGGCGCCGGAATTGGCGGAGGACCTGCGTGTCAGCTTCTGCCGGACAAATCCGACCATCGCGCGGCACTTCGCCGGGGTAACCTTTTTCTCTGATACCCGCCCTGAACTGAAAAACGTGCGCACGAACTCCCTGATTCTGCAGTGTTCCGACGATCGGCTTGCCCCGCCGGAAGTAGGCGCCTATCTGCACAGGAATTTAGAACACAGCACCCTGGTGCAGCTTCAGGCCACCGGGCACTGCCCCCACGTCAGCGCTCCGGAGGAAACGGCCCGGGCGATTCTGCACTACCTCGACACCCGCTCGTGACAGGCGAGCCGCAGGCCCCTCCCCCGCTCAACTTTGAAGCCTTCTTTCATCAGACACCCTGGGATGGTCAGCCTGAACAGTTCTACAAGCCAGTGCCGGGACCGGCGGGGCGGCAGAGTGATTGGGCCCCCATTAGCAGTCCAGCGTCTATGCGGTAGCTAATTGGTTTTCTTGCGTCCATGTTTCCCAGTAGCGTTTCGGCGTCATGCCGTCCAGGGATCCGTGGGGCCGTTCATGATTGTAGATAGCTTTCCATTCCTCGGCCAAATACTTGGCTTCGGCCATGGTGTCCATGATTTCTCCGGAGAGTTGTTCCCTTCTGAATTGGGCGTTGAAGGATTCGATGAAGCCGTTCTGCCAGGGTGATCCCGGGTCGATGAACGCGGTGTCGACTCCGGCGGTATTACACCATTCGATCAGTGCGGCGGCCGTGAATTCGGGGCCGTTGTCACACCTGAGGTAGGCCGGTGCGGCGCCGGTTTCGGCGATGATGTTCTCCAGCACCGCGACCACATCCGATGCTTTGAACGACCTCCGCGGGATGACCGCCAGCGCCGTGCGCGTGTATTCGTCGATGACGTTGAAGAACCGGATATGCCGCCCGCAGGAGGTCACGTCGGACTGGAAGTCGAAGCTGACCACATGCATCGGGTACTGGGCTGTGAGGCGTTTCTGTTCCCCGGCGCCGGGCCCGGTGCGGCGCTTCTTCCTCGCCCTGGGTTTACAGGTCAGGCCTTCGTCGCGCCAGAGCCGGCGCACCCGCTTCCTGTTCAGCGCCACCCCGTCCCAGGCCGGCTGGGCCAGCAGGTGCCAGCGGGCCTTCCGCCAGCCCCACGCCGGGTGCTTGACCGCGATGGCACGTAGCTCCGAGCGGAGCTGGGCTTCCTCGAAGCCCATGTCGGGTTTCTTCTTGCGGAACGCGGACCGGTTCTGCCCCAAAACCTTGCAGGCGAAGCGTTCGGACGCCCCGAACTTCTCCACCGCCATGCGCACGGCACGGCGGCGGGGCTCGGGGCTCAGAATTTTCCCTTGGCCACCTCGTTCAGGATGTCGATGGCCAGTTCTTTCTCCGCCAACAGCCGCTTGAGCCGGGCGTTCTCCTTCTCCAGCTCCTTGGTCCGTTTGGACGCTTCGGCGTTCTTCTCGGACCCGTACTGGTTCAGCCAGCGGTACCAGGTCGCCTCGGTGATCTGGAGTTCCTTGATGACCTCGAGCATCGGGCGGCCGTCATTGAGCATCTTCTGGCCCTGCCGGACCTTGGCGATGACCTGCTCAGGGGTGTGTCTGCGTGCCATGATTCGTGAATTTCCTCCTATGTCCATTCTCGGACACGAAACTCACACAAACACTGGACTTCTACATGGGGACCCAACCAATGCAGCCGCGCCCCCACTCAGCCATGAAGAGGCAAGAACGCGGAAGCATCAGCCCCACGAGGAACGAGCCGCTCGGCCACAGGCCACCACCAAAGAAAGGCCCCCGCAAGGGCCCACAGGTGAACAGCGTGTGCACACTCAGAAACCAACAAGCCCCTGGACAGGGAAAACACGTGCCCGAGGTGGGACTCGAACTGCATTCCAGGCCTTGCAAACACTAGGAACTCCCGAAAACATAAGCAATCCGATCTAGTCCGGCCGATGTACGACCCGTTCCGGCGACAAAGGTGTTGACACTGTCAACACCTTTCTCTTGTCCTTGCATCCCTGCCATCCGGGCCGTGCTGTTGCCCTACATGAGTTCCATGGAAGGGCACCGAAGCTTCGCTGATTGTCACTCTGATATGCCCCACGATCTCTGGGCGGGTCCTCTGCGCAACCAGGGCGCTACTACGCGCCGACCCCGGAAGCGAAACCCTCCTGGAGCGAAGTACAAGAGCTTCGGGTCCAAGTTTTGGTTATCGGCTGCACCAACTCGTGGGAAGGCAGAGGCAAAAGCACACCCATTCCTTCAACTGGCACTCGACAGACCCGGTCGACATGAACGCGGCGAGATGGCGACCCTGATGTGCCCGGTCGGCACGCCGTTCCATGACGACGCTATGCGTCTCCCGCCGGCTGAGGGCGCAGACCCGAAGGCATAGGAGGGCGAATGGCTGGCGGATAATTCAGCACAGGCTCCCCCATATCTTTCAACAGTCGTGCGATCTCCTCTGCTTGAAGCCAAGAGATATGACCTCGTATAGCTGCGAGCTCAAGTAGGACCTTTGTGGTTACAGTTTCGACACGCTGGTGACGACATTCGGCTAGAACGCCTGCGTCCTCGGAGAGAACCAACACAGTCTTTTCGTTGTAACGGTGGTGAATCACGGCCAAGGTCTCACACTCACCCCAGTGCTGACCGCGAGGGTCACCGGGTTTAGCTAGCCGACGCCGGATCTCCTCGCCGGTGGCCATCTCTTCAGATCTGGCAATATGGGGCTCCGGTGGCATGAAGTCGAATACCTCCGCCAGCGCTTGGTACCGCGATTCCTGGCACCACCTTTGAACCTCGTCGCGAATGGCTTCCGTCCAACAACCCCGATCTTTAACGACCGCCTTGACTAGGTCTATGCGGCTCACGGCAGCAAAGTTCATCAGAAGGCTTGTGTCAGGAAAAACGAACTCAATTTGGCCCTTCGCGTCGTTCACAGGACAGCGTGCAGGCGTTCAGCAGTCATCGACGGCCCAGCAACCCATGTTGGGTCAACGTCTTCTACAGGAACTCCCAACATCCACGCCAAAGTCTGACCATTCGCACGTCCTTCGGCAACAGCCAATTGGTGAGCCTCGACGACTCGAGAAGGAAACCGCGGCCTGCGATACACCCCGTCCATAGGCGAAACCCAAAAAGGCGAGTGACGGGCTTGCATAAGCCTGGGTGTCTTCCAAGTCAAAGCGGCAGCGAGCCGTTCATTCGGCGAAATCCCAAGACTGTTGACCCGATTTGCCGTCGCGAGAGTGGATACTCGGTGGCTCTCCACAAACTCAGCCAAATCTTTGACACTCCCAGCGTCCCAGTCGAAGGCCCTTACGTCAGCCTGTGGGAGCAGGAGTTCGGCGGCGAAGTTGTTTGCCCACCATTCATCGGCGCGTACAGTCCGTTCCTCATCGCTGTACGCCAGGTCATTGTGAAGGATGTGGCCGAACTCGTGGGCGATATTGAAGACCGCCCTCCACCAAGCGCCAGTCGTCTTTTGCACGACAAACTTGGCGCCGTTGGCTTCTGCCGAGTAGGCGTCGAATGTTGTGTCATAGTCGATCACAAATACGTCTATCGCGAAGACGCGCTCAAGCAGATCCGGCAAATGATCAGCCACGACCTCGTCGGGAGCCAAAGCGGCTTCCAGGTGCTGGCGAGCCCACTGAGCCCCTTGAAGTGGCGTCCATCCCCTCGGAACGGAGGAAGGCTTGCCCGCCGGTCCCAGCTGAGCCTGATGGTATATAGCCGCCATGTCATTTCCAACGCGTTTGGCTATGCGCCAATCATGGTCTTGATCTGACCGCGAGTGCGCATCCCATTCGTGGCGAGCCGACAGCTTAACCTCGTACGGATCGCGTTCACCGGTCACCAACCAGTGAATCGAGGTATTTAGATGGTCGGCCAAGGCAGCCATCTCTACCAGCTTGAAGTTGCGCTGGCCCCGCAGGGAGCGAGATAAGGCGTCAGGAGTCATTCCTACCGCCGCGGCAACATCCAAGTGCTTCATCTGCAGAGCATCAATGCGTTGCAGCGCGCGGGCGCCAGCTTGCAATAGTTGAGTATCTGCGTCCATGACTCCCCCACTTAAAGGTGCATACGCCTCAGACCATCCAAGTGCAGATTACTAGTCTACTTCGAAGTTGGGATTTTCCCAAGAAAGACGCATGCCCCGGTGAGCCGGCACACAAGACCAATTTCAAGCGCAAGTCGAGCTCGGCAGAGCGCGCAGGCTGCAGGTTTCCGAATAGTCGAGGCGGGACGCCGAGCCTTACAGAGTCAACACTATCGGCACTTGCACAGTGAGCGCCAAGATGGCTTCCGTGGCAAGACAGGCTCATCTCATTCCAAAGAAAGCAGCGGACCAGCGACACGAAGTTATTGGCACCATGGGTACGCCGCGCACAAAACGACGGTTAGGTGTGCACACTGTACACACCCGCTTCGACAGGACAAACAACCACGCACCGCTCCCCCAAGCCACCAAAATTCGTGATGGCCCTGTAGGGCCCTCCGTGCCCCCACAGCTTTGAATCGACCGATTTCCTCATGATCACCCGAGTCCGATCGTGCGCAGTAGTCATTAAATGCATGGTTTCGTGAGTCGGGACTCCTCTCGGTCTCTAGTCGTGGTCGCTATCCATGATTGGTTCCAGCGTTTCAAGCGCGGCGCGTGCTGCTGGGATCTGGGGAGCACTGGCTTCCGTAAACCACTCGCCGGAATCGTCGCGCCGCTCGATCGCCCGGAGATCAAGGTGTTCGTACGGCAAGACCGGTCTTCCAGAAACAGACAGGCCATTGGCGGTGCGCACAGCGAAGTGCTCCACTCGGATTGATCGATACACCTTGGACACCTGAACCGGGCCACCCACGGATTCCTCGTTTCTAGATGAGTCCTGGGTTTGGCGGTAGAGGTATTCGAGAGGATGGTAGTCCATCGCTCCGGATATGAGTCCCTTGTTGTAATCCCGCGCCAGCGCTCCCTGGAGTCTCCTGCCGCCGTCTCCAATCGTAGCGAAACGAGTTCCACGTCCATGGCCACGAAGTGCCGGAGGGAGTCGGCCCGGGGTGCCGTTGCCGGTGAAGCGCCAGTTGTCCTTGTCGAATGTGTAACGGTAGATGCGGAAGCCGTTGAGTCTCCATGACCAGCCGGCTAGAAGGAATTCACACTCAGGCACTTCGAGGGCGGCGGGCCCCTTCGCCTCGTCCAGTACTGCGTTCAGCACGCTCTCCAGGTGTCTTGCGAACTGATGAAGATCAAGGGTTCGAAGCGCCGAGCCGTTGTAGGAACGCGTGGTGGCGACAGCCTGGAACACCAACGGCAGTGCACGCCAGGTGTTCCCCGCGAAGGCGAGGAGTGCATCGTCGCGACCAACATCGAATATTTTCGCACAAGCGTCCCAACGCTCACCGCCGCCAAGGCGGCTGTCGCTAGAGACAACCATTTCCGAAAGCTGTCCCACCTGACGTTCCCAGGCCACTACTGATGTCACATCGAGATACTATCTGGCTCGTGGAAATCGGGGGTGCAGGGGTGGTCCGAATCCTCCGGTTTCGAGCCACGATCTCGCGATGTGGTGGTCAGCTTGCGAAAGCCGAAGGCGGAGCCGAAGAGAATGTTCGAGCTATCCGTTGATCGCTGCAGCGGGGCCGGCCGAAGAAGAACGCGAGCACGTCGATCATGCTGCTTGCTGTACGACCCAAACTCCAGACCTCGACTTCAATACTCCAGCCAGCCCACATCATCTGCCCAAGCGCCACCAGTTCATTGCGGGAAGACCGATCGTTTAGGAACTTGAAGCGTGCTCATGCATGTGTGCAATGCGGTCATCGGCGCCCTCAAAATCGTCCTCGACGTCCGCGATGACGGCTGCCGTGCCGTAGACGACCGCAGCGTCGGTGCCCGCTATGGCCGCTCTGTCCGGGTCAAGCAGCAGCAGGCTTTGCAGGCTCGCGATCTCGCCCCACCCCGATCCACCTCTCTCTGCTAGGTCCATGGCCGTGGACAGGTCATCCGTGATTGCCGTGCCGATGGTCGTCAATATGTTGCTGAGCACCGAAACGTATTCGGTTCCAGCATGCGCGGACGTGAGCTCATCGAGTTGCGCTTTGACGCTGACGAGACCCGCCCACGATTCTTCGAGAACTCGGCCTTCTTCGTTGGGGCTCAGAGAACTTCCGCGGATCGCAATGATCGCGGCGATCGACGAGAGACGACGAGCCAGTTGCAGATAAGTCGCGTAGGGACCGGAAATCGGTGTCGAGGCGAGGGAACCTGCGAACGCGGAGGGCGCTTCGCGATTGCCAAGTGGGATAACCCCGTCATGTGCGACCTGGAAGATCGTGGCACGCGGGTACCCATCGGGCGAGCGAAGTCCGATCCACATGCGGCGGTCCGGCTGTTCACGAGCATCCCGCGCGGCATCCGCGAGGGCCGCAACGGATTTCAGATGAGTAAGGGCACTTTCCCCTTCCACCGTGATCGCTAGGTCTCCGGGTGGCCAACTAATCATCGTGTAGTCGGACCAGCTCGGGTCGACCGATACGGCGAACCCCGAGCCGGTGAGCGCATCTCGTATTCGCACGGACTCTTTCTGGAGGGCTGCCGAGGAGCGTTCGGTGGCAACAGCGGCCGCAGCCTCAATCCTTGCATTTCCTGTGTGTCGGCCAGCGGCGGCACGCATGGATGCGCGGACCGGAGTGTCCGCTCCTGCACTGGCGGACGCGATCACGCGTAGGTGGCGGAGACAGTCGAGCAGCAGAGCGCAGTCCGGCGGATCAGGGAGGTAACGGAATCGGTCAAGTTCGATCAATGTGCCGACCTTACGGATGAGGTCGTCAAGCGTTCCGACAGCCAAGATGGGGCGTCGCTCAGCGATGGCTGCCCGCGCGAGGTTTGGAATGACATGCTGGAGAAGCGATCGCACGACATTGACGGCGGTGCTTTCAACGGGGTAGTCGCCGAGCGCACCAGGGACCTCGTCCGTGTAATCTTCGTCTGCCGGAGCATCCATCTCTGAAAGCAGTGCAGTTGCCGCATCGAACCGGCGAACAGTCGCTTGTGGTACGGCTCGATCGCCCAGATGGGCGATGGTGATCTCTGGGAGCAGCTCGACTAGGGCCCCGAGCGCTTCGGCCTCAGCCGCGAGCTTAGATGTCAGCGTGCCGGCGCCGTATTTTCGGGCCAGTGCTCGGGCTTGGGCTCTATTTTCGGAAACTTCGAGACTGTGGGGCAGATTCTCCCGCGGAATTGCTTTGTCGACGAGCGGGTAGTCGCCGAGCTTGACCAAACGTCCGAGGGCATCGACCGCACCGACTTTCGCGATCATCGCCGTGGGGGCGAGAGCGAGGGCGAGCCGGCAGACTTCGACGACCGACTCGTTCTGATCCGGTTGTAGTTCCTCGTCGATGAAGATCCAGCTTCCGGCAACGCCGTCATCCGTGCGGTCCAGCGCCGCTAGCCACGGCGTCTCTGTTGCGATCCTGCGCAAAAGTAGTTGCTCGCCGCCGGCTGCAGTGACAGCGCGTTCCGCGAGTTCGGGTGCCGCTCGGCGCAACGCCTCGGTGATGTCGGCTGCGTAGTTCAGCGCCCATACCGTTAGTCGGGTGCCGATTGCGTCCGCCGCGGCTTCCATGGCTGTGGCGTCAAAACCGCGAAGTACGGTGATGGCTTGTAAAAGGAGATGAGTTGCATCGTCATCGGAGACCGCAGTGGTCACGAGTTCTTCGACTAGCTTCGCGTCTATCCTTCGCCAGAGGGGTTGGAGATCCGGATCGGTCGGGACACTGCGGAGCCGCTGTATGGCAGCGACAATCTCAGGCTTGAAGAGCTGGTCAGTGTCGTGGCGCGGCTGGGTGCGGGACAACGTGAACGCAGTAACAGCGTTGCCTGCATCAACCCCAGATTCGTCGAGGATACGCCTCCAATCGTCGGCCCGCCGTCGCAGCCCGTCGGCGCGGAAGGCCGACGCGACCGCTACGAGCGTCTCGAGTTCGTGATCGCGTGTGACGCGCTCGGTTGCGGCTTGGATCATCACGGCCGAGTCGGCCCCGGACTCGAGTGCGCGTCGAAGGAATCGTGCGAGTTCGGTGCTGGGCACGAGTGCGACGACGCGCCGAAGGCTCTCCCGCTGTCCGAACGGGTGGGCCGCACGGGCGAGCGCTGACGAGCGGATTTCGTGCAGCGGTCGTAAGAGACTGCTCGAATCCTCGATGACAAGGTGCTCGTCGATGAGGCGACGGCTGGCTGCGGTGAATGCGCCAGGATCGGCACCTAAAACCAATTGGATCGCATATGCGGGGACAGCAACACCGTATTGGTTAGCACAAGAAGCAAGGCGAAGAATCTCAAGCTCGAGGTACCGACTCTGGTCGGCTTCGCGCGCCCGGACTTGCGCACCGACGACGGTATCGAGGTTCTCGCCTTCAGTGAGCAGAGTGACGTATTCCAGGAGGAGGCCGCCTGCGCGCTCGGCTGGCTCCCGCCAGCCGGCCCAAGCGGTGAGATCGTGGACCCGGTAGTCGCGCCAGAGCTGCTCCGCGAAGGCTTCGTCCAGCATGGGCGTTATCGTGGCGATGGACGACAGCAGCGGGACCGGGAAGCGGTCCTCCTCGCGTATCGAAACCACCGTGATCACGTTCGGCAGATCCGCGAGCCGCCGCAGCAGCCGGTCGAGTAGGCGAGGGTCATGGCGCCCCGCGTCATCAATCATAACGCCGACCGGAGCATAGACGCTCGGCCGCAGGGACTCAATGCGCGCAACGAGCAGCGCAACAGCATCACGTCCGGTGCGCCCCGAGGGTGTCAGCGAGTGAACTTGCTGCCAGCGATACGAGGTGCGGGTCTGGTGAACGGCGGTGTAGGCGAGCACGCTCTTGCCACTACCGCTCGGCCCGCTGATGACCGCCAGGCGGCGCGCCTCGGCGACTTCGATCACCTGCCGCGTGAGGTCAGGTCGGGGCACAAGCATTCCGGTAGCGACATGTAGAGCACCGACGTGCGCGCCCTGCCGTAGGTCCGATCCGTCGCCTGGCGTTCCCCAATCTACGGCCTCACAGACCCCGAGCGACCTTGCCTCGTCAAGCAGTTCCAGGTCGACGGTCGCGAGGACGTGGTCTACGAGGGCATCGATTCCGGAAACTTCGACAACTGCACGGTTTGCCGCATCGCGATCGGCGTTCGCGTTGCTGGTCTCGCCGATCTGCGTACAAACCGCAGCCACAACGATTTCGGCCAGCGACTCTGGAATGCTACGGGCTGTGGCGACAATAGTGATCGCTCGAGCCTTGGGATCTGGACACAGCGCGACAGAAATCGAGGCTGCAAATGCTGCCGTCGCCTGGTCATCTCCGAGGGAGACCGTATCTAACTCGCAGGACAACTCCGGCCCGGCGGTCAAGTCCGACCGCCGGGCGCTGTCCCACCCAGGTACCGGAATGCCTGCGACGGGACGCTCAAGCAGCAGGATTGTCGCGGGCGGAAGCCCCACATCCCGGCGCTTCACCCAAGCCGCAGCAACGGAGCGCAGATGTTTGCGCAGTTCTGTCGCCGGAAACTGGCCTGCGGTCTCGCGCCGCGACTTTACTTGAATGAAATGAGACCCGGCGCGGGACTGCACGGAAATGTCGTCGTACCCCTCCGGGGTCACCAGCGCAGTCGCCTCGCCCTCGCTCCACAGACTGAGCACAATAAGAGCCGCAACGACATCCTGGTAACGGAACCCGCGCCCGGCACGGGCGCCAGACCGTGAAGCGGCCCACAAATCGGACTGCGGTACCGTCGGCGAGTCTGGCAAAATGGACTCTGCCGACCGTAATCGGGCTTGGTCGCCGCGGCGCTGCTGCGCCTCTCGCCGTCGGCGCGCTTCAGCACTTGAACGATCAGAGCTTCGACGGGTCACATCTGGATAATATCGGAAATGTCAGGCTGAATTTCGTGACCTTCTGACCAGATCGGGCGCCGCAAACGCCGCAATTCACGAGGCGGACACCCCCGTGAACTTCGACACCGAGACCTACGAGGGCCGCAACACTGTGGAAAGATGCTTCAGTCTCTTCAACGTGGAGCGGCTTCGCCACCAGATGTGCCAACGGCTACCACCTGCGTGATGTATTTAGCCGGCGCGGGGCCGGGTAGTCCGCTGCGGCTCGGGCGCGCCCTCGCTCATGCTTCAAGAATCCGGTTTGTGCCTCAGGAACTGTACGGCTGCCTGCACCGCGCCTCCCGCATGCACAAATCCAGACGACAGCAGGGTATCCAGCGCGGCTCGTTCCCTCGACAAGTTCAATAAGTTCGTGCATATGGTCATGATGCATCCTGCCACTGACATTTTATTGAATGCTTCTACCACTTTGCCCTCGCGTGTCCCAGTATTAGCGCTCGTTGTTGAGCGCCTGACACTTTTGATGGCCCAAATTCAGCCCCATCAAAACACACTCAAACAAGGAGCTGCACCCCAAGATTGTAAGTACTCCGGCACCGGTTACTGCTCCACGTTGCGAAAGACCTTTCGCCCCGAGGTGTAGCGCCATATGACATGGTCCAGGCGATTAGCAGCAATGGGGTACAGCTTCGCCACCCGCTTGCGTAGGAGCTTTTCTCTGCCGTCTCGGCAAGCATCGTGATCATTTAGCCGACGATGAGCTGAATACCGCGCCACGACGTTCTGCACGGCCCTATACGAGGGCCCCGTAGACCAAAGCGAGTCGACGACACCGAATGCCAGGATGGTCGGGTGGCCATCCGCTGTTATCCACGTTGCTGGATCGCCGAAGATGGCCCGACATGCCTCCGCGAGCCTTCCCGCTTCAGCGGCCAATTCGCCGGGAGTACCGACAATAACGTCAACCAGGTGTCATGCTCGGACTCTAGCAAGCTGCGACCAGAACCAGCGCCGTGGTCTCTCAAAGCCGCGCACATACACTGAATCCCATGATCAGATTGCTTCCTGGTGCTTCCCCAGACACCACACTCAAGATGCTAAGTACCGCAGTTAACGAGGCTGCCACCGTGTCGAGCGCCGGCTACGCCAGCGACCGGTACAACAGCTACGTTGAGTGGGCGTCCCGGAATGGCAATCTGCTCGCCCATTACCTGCACGCTGACGAAGTCGACGCGCTCATCACCACACGGCGTTACTGGTCACTGCTCGCCCTTGATATCTCGACCATCCCGTTCGGCGCCCTTGCGCAGCTGGTTGATGGCGAAGTGCAGCAGCGCGTTCGTGCCCTCGAGGAGGCTAAGCGAAGGATCGAAGCCGATCTGCAGCTGTGGGACAACGGCGAGGCTGTGGCAGTCGTCCTCGATACCGGAGCGTGGCTGAAGTATTTCGATGATCCGTTGAACTATGACGAGTGGCGTGAATTGCTCGACGAGCGTCCTCATGTCCCCTTGGTCATCACCGTCCCAATGAAGGTCGTGGATGAGCTCGACGGCAGCAAACTGAACCGCGTCGATGCTCCAAAGGGAGGCAAGTCGATCCGCTTTCGGGCGGGGTTAACCCTGAAGTATCTCGAGGCACAAGGAGTCGTGCCTGGTGAGCGCGTAAAGCTCCAGGAAGGGAGCATGGCAAGTGCGCCCCCTACTCAGACGATCTATCTGTCAGTCCTAGAGCAGCCTCTTGACCAATCGCCTCTCCCAGATGGAGATCTGGAGATCATCGAGCGAGCAGGAGCAGTCGCACCGTACGTCAGCGGTATCCGGATGATTACCACCGACTACGGGATGGTCTACCGGGCGAAGCAGGCTGGCATAGCGGCCGTACGCGTCAGGGGCTACGAGGAAGAAATGACGCAGCAGGCCGCCCGTTAGCCTTCGCCGGAGAATTCAGCTGTCATGCTCGGGGCCTATACAAGTACGCGTACCCGCGCAGCTCATCGACCGTGCTCCCCTTCATGCACAGCAGCCAGCCCTGGACCCTTGCTCGGGTTGTTGGTGAGCTCGTAGAACGCGGGTCCGTGCTGGCCCGGAGTCCAGTGGTGAGTGTTGTGGGTCAACTGGCATGATTCGCCGGCCTGGAACAGTGAGTCTTCGGCATCGACGCGGATGCAGCGCACCGGCACGGACTCGACCGGCTCAATGGAAGCAATGTATGTTTCAGTACGCGTGGCCCTGACGACCTTTGCCTGCTTCCGGGCCAGCCGGAAGCATTTGGTGACATACCTCGGATTGAACGATACCCGCCACGTCCCGCCGTCCCGGGACCGTGCGTCGGCGCTGAAGGCGATGGTCGGCCGCTCACCCAGTGAGGACAGGAGCTGAAATACATCGCGGGACAGCCGCTCCCTGCCGACAAAGATGACGCCGGGCTTGGCTGCGCAGCCGTCGGAGTCGAGCAGGCCTTGCAGGAGGGCGATGCGCTGGTCGATGGAGGCCAGGAAGTATTCCTCGGGTATGTGCTTGTCGCGGTAGCAGGGCAGTAGGCGGAGCGCCCTGGCCTGCTCGCCGCCCATGTCAGCGCCGAAGCCGCTTTTGTCTGAGAAGGTCATGCGGTTGGCGGCGCCCTTCTTCGTACCGACCGGGCGGACGGTCACGCCGATTTCAATCATGTTGGCGGTGAACGCCTCCAGGTCCTCATCCCCGACGGTGATGTTGCAGCCGGCGGTACTCCCGTCGCCCAACCAGTAGCCGAGCAGGTAGGGATCCATGGGCAGATCGCGCTCGGGGCGCTGCTGCGGACCTGGAATGGGGATGGCCCAGCGCTTTGCCTTGTGCTCGTACATCTGGCGGGTAGTCCATAGCCTGTTGTACTGCTTCGGCCAACCGGAGGGTTTGGCCTTCCACAAGTGGCCGTCGGAAGCGATGACGGAGGTTCCATCCAAGAAGGTGACACGGAAGCAGTCACGGCCCACTTGGACAGGAAAAGCCTCGGCCACCGTCACCGGCTCGCCGGTGGTGCCGTAAATCATGTCCCCCGCCTGCAGCTCGCCCATCGTCGTCCAGCCGTCCGGCGTGGGAATAGGCGTGTGCAGAGCCAGGGCCTCATTGGCGATGGCGAAGGTGACACGGCCACCTTCAGGGGAGCGGAAGTTCGCCGACATACAGCCCAGCTTCTGCCCGCCGCCGTCGCCATAGATGATTCCCTTCGGGACATCGATGTTGAAGGCGACGCTATGTCGGGCCAATGTCGGACGGCGGAAAGTGGACTGCTCTATATTCTTCTGACGGTTCAAGTTCGGCAAGCTCCTATTCGTTCAGAAGAAACTTAGCCGTGACCCCCGACAGGGAGTCGTTTGAAGCGTTGAGGACATGGCCCCACCCTTCAACCGGCATACGTCGGGCTTTCTGGACCCCCAGCTGCTGCCGGTAGGTGTCGATGGCCACCAGCGATGCGGGAGTCTCGGCTTCTTTAGGACCCTCGAGTTCAATGCGCATGCCCGCAACTCCCCCATCTCCTTGGCTTCCTGCATGGCTTTGATTGCCGCTTGCCACCCCTCGACGCGGCTGTGGCGTCAGGCCCGCCGCTCGATCTCGATATGGGTGGCCAGGTCGATCAGCGAACCGTCCGTATCCGTGATGGTCGCAATGCCCTGCTTGAGAGCTGTCTTGGAATACTTTTTGCAGCCGCTCTGGAGAAACGCCTCCGGGACTTCCGAAGCCGGCAGCACGCAGCGGACGAGTCTTTCAAGGAATGGATCTCGCCTGATGTCTTTTTGATTTGTCAAGCTTTGTCAACAGCAAAAAACCAAAAAGCTTTTGACCTGCGATAACACTGTGCCCGAGGTGGGACTCGAACCCACACACCTTTCGATACCGCATTTTGAGTGCGGCGCGTCTGCCAATTCCGCCACTCGGGCGCGGAATACGCGATGCAAACCGGTACGCCCACAGCTGATTGTGAGCAACGCGATCGCTTCACGTACGCGGAATTACTCTACATGCAGATAGGCTAAATTTCAGAATCGCGCCATTGACGCCGCAATAGACCATGCAGTTCAAAGTACGGCCGCGGGCGCACCTAAAATGGTGATGTTCCCCCGTACCTTTCCAAGGAGATCCCGTGACTGAACAGACGGAGTCAAACCCCACGTCCCAGCCGGCGCGCCGCGTCATTGTGGCCGAGGACGAAACCCTCATCCGCCTCGACATCATCGAGATCCTGCGCGGTGAAGGGTACGACGTTGTCGGCGAAGCAGACAACGGCGAAAAGGCCGTGCAGCTGGCCGAAGAACTCAAGCCCGACCTCGTCCTCATGGACGTCAAGATGCCGGTCATGGACGGCATCACCGCCGCCGAAAAGATCGTCAAGGCCCGGATCGCCCCCGTGGTCCTGCTGACCGCGTTCAGCCAGAAAGAGCTCGTGGAGCGCGCCCGCGACGCCGGCGCCATGGCCTACGTGGTCAAGCCCTTCACCCCGGCCGACCTCATCCCGGCCCTGGAGATTGCGCTCTCACGCCACGAGGAAATCAAGGCCCTCGAAAGCGAAGTGTCGGACCTGCAGGAGCAGTTCGCCACCCGCAAGCTCGTGGAACGCGCCAAGAGCCTCCTCACCACCAAGATGGGCCTGACGGAGCCGGAAGCCTTCCGCTGGATCCAGAAGACCTCCATGGACCGCCGCCTCAGCATGCGCGAAGTCGCGGAAACCATCATCAACCAGGTCAACTAGGACCTAAGACAAAACGAAAAGGACCCCTGCCAACCGGCAGGGGTCCTTCCGTTTAGGTCCCTAGGACGTCGGCCAGGGGCCGAGCTTCTCGCGGGGAGCTCCCTGGCTGCTGTCGCCGAGGCTGCCGGCGTCGGCGAAATCGCCCACCCTGTGAGCCTTCAGGATGTTGGTGGAACCTGCCTTGCCGGGAGGGGAACCGGCGGCAATGACAACGAGGTCGCCGTCGTTCACCAGCTTCATCTCCAGCAGGCTGCGGTCAACCTGTGCGGTCATTTCGTCGGTGTGGCCCACCATCGGAACGAGCACCGGCTGGATACCCCAGGTCAGCGCCAGCTGGTTCCATACGTGCTCCAGCGGAGTGAAGGCGAACACCGGCCGGATGGGGCGCAGGCGCGACAGGCGGCGCGCGGAATCGCCGGACTGGGTGAAGGTACAGATGTACTTTGCATCCAGCTGGTCAGCGATTTCGACGGCGGCGCGGGTGATGGCGCCGCCACGGGTCTTGGGCTTGGTCCCCAGTGGCGGAACGCGCTCCAGGCCGTGGACCTCGGTGGATTCGATGATCCGGGCCATGACCTTGACGGTCTCGATCGGGTACTTGCCCACGCTGGTCTCGCCGGACAGCATCACTGCATCCGCACCGTCAAGGACGGCGTTCGCGCAGTCGGAGGCTTCCGCGCGGGTGGGGCGCGGGTTGTCGATCATGGACTCAAGGACCTGAGTGGCCACGATGACCGGCTTGGCCCAGCGGCGTGCCAGTTCAATGGCGCGCTTCTGCACGATCGGCACTTCCTCCAGGGGAAGTTCCACACCAAGGTCGCCACGGGCCACCATGATGGCATCGAACGCGTCGATGATTTCGTGGAGCTGCTCCACGGCCTGCGGCTTCTCGATCTTAGCGATGACGGGCACGCGGCGGCCTTCTTCATCCATGATCTCGTGCACGCGGGAAATGTCCGTGGCGTCGCGGACGAACGACAACGCAACCATGTCCACGCCGCGGCGGATGGCCCAGCGGAGATCGTCCTCGTCCTTTTCGCTCAGGGCGGGAACGTTCACTGCCACACCGGGAAGGTTGATGCCCTTGTTGTTGGACACCATGCCGCCCACAGTCACCTCGGCGACAACCTTGACGGCGTCCACTTCGATGGCGCGCAGGGCCACCTTGCCGTCGTCGATCAGCAGGGCATCGCCCACGTTGACGTCTTCGGTGAGGCTCTTCAGCGTGGTGGAGCAGATCTCCTTGGTGCCCGGCACATCCTCGGTGGTGATGGTGAAGATGTCACCCTCGGCGAGTTCGTGCGGGCCGTCCACAAAACGGCCCAAGCGGATCTTCGGACCCTGCAGGTCGGCCATGATGGCCACCGGCTTGCTCAGCTGCCCCGCAGCCTTCCGGACGTTCTCGTACGTGTTGTCGTGCACGGAATAGTCGCCGTGGCTCATGTTCATCCGGGCCACGTCCACGCCCGCTTCCAACACCGCCAACGTGTTCTCAAAGCTGGCAATTGCCGGGCCAAAAGTGGCCACAATCTTAGCGCGTCTCATATACCTACCCTAATAGTGTGCTGCATTGGTTAAGTCATTGTGGAAGTGAACCTGAGGCGAACTGACTGCTATGTCAGAGAACCGCGATGGCCCGGTCCGTCGGCGCTACGGGGGCGGGCAGGATGGTGCTGCCCATCAGGAACTTGTCCACCGCGGCAGCGCAGGCGCGGCCCTCGGCGATAGCCCACACAATAAGGGACTGCCCGCGCCCGGCGTCGCCGGCCACGAAGATTCCCTCGGTGTTGGTCATGTAGTACCCGTCGCGGGACTCGTTGCCGCGGCCGTCGAATTCTGCACTGACCTGCTCGGTGATCCCGGCAGGCTCGGCCCCGGTGAAACCCAGGGACAGGAAAACCAGGTCCGCCGGGATGATGCGCTCGGTGCCGGCCTTGGGGAGCCGCTTGCCGTCCACGAATTCGGTTTCGGCAACCTTCACGCCGGTGAGCTTGCCGTCCTCCCCCACGAACTCCACGGTGGAGGCGAGGTACGTGCGCTCCCCGCCCTCTTCGTGGGCGCTGGCCATTTCGAACAGCGTGGGGAACGTCGGCCAGGGCTGGTGCCCGGCACGCTCAGCCGGCGGCTGCTTGCCGATGGCCAGGGTGGTCACCGAAGCGGCACCATGGCGGTGCGCGGTGCCGAGGCAGTCCGCGCCAGTATCGCCGCCGCCCAGGATCACCACATGCTTGCCCTTGGCGTGGATCTGGTTCTCCACCGTCTCCCCCGCGACAACGCGGTTGGCCGGAACGAGGTAATCCATGGCGTAGTGCACACCGTCAAGGTCGCGGCCCGGGATGGGCAGGTCGCGCGGCACGGTAGCGCCGGTGGCAACCACGACGGCGTCATACCGGCGCCGCAGCTGCTCCCATGTCACGTCTGTACCCACGGCGACGCCGGTCCGGAAGCGGGTGCCTTCGGTCTTCATCTGCTCGATGCGGCGGTCCACCTGCTCCTTCTCCATCTTGAAGTCGGGGATGCCGTAGCGGAGGAGCCCGCCGATCTTGTCGTCACGCTCATACACAGCCACCGTGTGGCCCACCCGGGTCAGCTGCTGCGCCACGGCCAGGCCGGCGGGGCCGGAGCCGACGACGGCAACGGTCTTTCCGGTCAGGCGCGTCGGCGGCAGCGGGTTCACCCAGCCGCTGTCCCACGCTTCGTCGATGATGGAGACTTCGACCTGCTTGATGGTCACCGCAGGCTGGTTGATGCCCAGCACACAGGACGCCTCGCAAGGGGCAGGGCAAAGCCGGCCGGTCCACTCGGGGAAGTTGTTGGTGGCGTGCAGCCGCTCAATCGCTTCCTCGCCCTTGTCCCGCCACGTGAGGTCGTTCCACTCGGGGATCAGGTTGCCCAGCGGGCAGCCCTGGTGGCAGAACGGAACGCCGCAGTCCATGCAGCGGCCCGCCTGGGCCTTCAGGACACCCTTTTCCTGGGCCTCGTAAACTTCCTTCCAGTCCATGATGCGGACCGGAACAGGGCGGCGTGGCTGGGTTTCACGCTGGCGTACTTTAAGAAATCCGCGTGGGTCAGCCACCGGTTACCTCCAGGATTCGAGCCCATACTTCTTCGCCATCGGGGTCCAGGCCCTCTTCGATCGCGTCAAGACGGGTTTGCAGGACTGCCGCGTAATCGCGCGGCAGCACTTTGGTGATGCGGGCACAGGTGTCGTCGAAGTTTTCCAGCAGCCGGGCAGCGTGCAGCGATTCGGTTTCCTCGACGTGCTTCACCAGCAGGCCGTGGACAATGTCCCGGTCCTCGGCGTCGAGTTCCACAAGCTGGAGTTCGCCGGACTGCAGGGCGTCCTTGTTGACCCGCGTGGTCCGCAGGTCCAGCACGTAGGCGGTACCGCCGGACATGCCGGCACCGAAGTTGCGGCCCGTCCGGCCAAGGATCAGCGTCTGGCCGCCGGTCATGTACTCGCAGCCATGGTCGCCGATGCCTTCAACAACGGCAGTGGCACCCGAGTTGCGGACCAGGAAGCGTTCGCCCACCTGGCCGCGCAGGAACATCTCACCGCTGGTTGCGCCGTAGCCGATCACGTTGCCGGCAATGACGTTGGTCTCAGCCTTGAACACGTTGGTACGGTCCGGGCGGACAATAATGCGTCCGCCGGAAAGGCCCTTGCCCACGTAGTCGTTCGAATCACCGAACAGCCGCAGCGTGATGCCGGCGGGCAGGAACGCGCCCAGCGACTGTCCCGCGGTGCCGGTCAGGGTGATGTCGATCGTGTCCGGCGCCAGCACGTCCGTGCTGAACGTCTTGGTCACCGTGTGGCCGAGCATGGTGCCCACGGAACGGTCCGTGTTGATGACGTCCACGGCAATCTTCACCGGGCTGCGGTCGGTCAGTGCCTCGGTAGCCATGGTGATCAGGCGCTGGTCAAAGTGCTTGTCCAGCTCATGGTTCTGCGAGGTCATGTTGCGCAGCGGAGCGTCGTCGTCGAACTCGAGTCCGTGCAGGATCGGGTCCAGGTCAAGGCCTTCGGCCTTCCAGTGATTGATCGCCTCGCGGGCATCCAGCACCTCGGCATGGCCGATGGCTTCTTCGATGCTCCGGAAACCCAGTTCCGCGAGGATCTCGCGGACTTCCTCGGCGAGGAATTCGAAGAAGTTGACCACGAATTCGGGCTTGCCGGAGAAGCGTGCCCGCAGTTCGGGGTTCTGGGTGGCAACGCCCACCGGGCAGGTGTCCAGGTGGCAGACGCGCATCATGATGCAGCCTTCCACCACCAGCGGCGCGGTGGCGAAGCCGAACTCCTCACCGCCGAGCAGTGCGGCGATGACAACGTCGCGGCCGGTCTTGAGCTGGCCGTCCACCTGCACCACCACGCGGTCGCGCAGGCCGTTGAGCATCAGCGTCTGCTGGGTCTCCGCGAGCCCCAGCTCCCACGGCACACCCGCATGCTTGAGCGAGTTGAGCGGGGACGCGCCGGTGCCGCCGTCGTGTCCGGAGACAAGTACGACGTCGGCCTTCGCCTTGGTGACACCCGATGCCACAGTGCCGATCCCCACTTCGGAGACGAGCTTGACGTGGACACGGGCCGAGGGATTGGCGCGCTTCGCATCGTAGATGAGCTGCGCGAGGTCCTCGATGGAGTAGATGTCGTGGTGCGGAGGAGGCGAAATGAGTCCGACGCCGGGTGTTGAGTGGCGCGTCCGGGCAACCCAGGGGTAGACCTTCTGCGCCATCAGCTGGCCGCCTTCGCCGGGCTTGGCACCCTGCGCCATCTTGATCTGGATGTCGTCCGCGTTGGTGAGGTACAGGCTGGTGACACCAAACCGGCCGGAGGCGATCTGCTTGACGGCAGAGCGGCGCTTCGGGTCCAGCAGGCGGTCCACATCCTCGCCGCCTTCACCGGTGTTGGACTTGCCGCCCAGCTGGTTCATGGCGATCGCGAGGGTCTCGTGGGCTTCCTTCGAGATGGACCCGTAGCTCATGGCACCGGTGGAGAAGCGTTTGACGATGCTGGAGACGGGCTCCACTTCTTCCAGGGGCACGGCAGGGCGTTCGTTCTTGAACTTGAGCAGCCCGCGCAGGGTCATCAGGTTCTCGGACTGGTCATCCACGCCCTTGGTATAGGACTTGAAAATATCGTACCGGCGCTCACGCGTAGCGTGCTGGAGCCGGAAGACGGTCTCCGGGTTGAAGAGGTGCGGTTCGCCGTCGCGGCGCCACTGGTACTCGCCGCCGCCGAGGAGCGGGCGGTGCGGCTGCTCGATGCCGCCTTCCGGGTAGGCCATCTGGTGCCGCGCCGAAACTTCTGCGGCGATGACATCCAGGCCCACGCCGCCCAGCTGGGAGTGCGTGCCGGCGAAGAATTCATCCACCAGCTCCTGGCCGAGGCCAAGCGCTTCGAACGTCTGCGCACCCGTGTAGGACGCCACCGTGGAGATGCCCATCTTGGACATGATCTTCAGGACGCCCTTGCCGAGGCCCTTGATCAGGTTGTAGACGCCGTCCTGCGGGGTCACGCCAACAACGTCTCCGCTGCTGATGAGCTGCTCCACGGATTCCATGGCGAGGTACGGGTTCACGGCGGATGCGCCGTACCCGATCAGCACGGCCACATGGTGTGTCTCGCGGACGTCGCCGGCCTCAACCACCAAGGCGGTCTTGGTGCGGTTGGCGCTGCGCAGCAGGTGGTGGTGCACGGCGCTGACCAGCAGCAGCGACGGGATCGGTGCCCACTGGGCGTTCGAGTCGCGGTCGGACAGCACCACGTACTGCACGCCGCGGTTGATGGCACCGGAAACCTGCTCGCAGATTTCGGTCAGGCGGGCACGCAGGGCGTTTTCGCCGCCTTCGGGGCGGTACAGGCCCCGGACCTTCATGGCGATCCTGTCGCCGTCGGGCGTTTCAATGTTGGCGATCTTGGCGAGCTGGTCGTTGTTGATCACGGGGAACGGCAGCGAAACCTGCGGCTGCCGGACCTGCTTGGTGTCCAGCAGGTTGCCGTTGGGACCGATGGCACAGGTCAGCGACGTGACCAGCTCTTCACGGATGGCGTCCAGCGGCGGGTTGGTGACCTGGGCGAAGGACTGCACGAAGTAGTCGAACAGCAGGCGCGGACGCTTGGACAGGACCGCTACGGGCGTGTCCGAACCCATGGCTCCCAGCGGCTCGGCACCGGTGCGCGCCATGGGGCCGAGCAGGATCTTCAGCTCTTCGGTGGTGTAGCCGAAGGTCCGCTGGCGGATGTTCACGGAGGCCGCTGTGTGGACCACGTGCTCGCGCTCGGGGAGGTCCTTGAGGTCGATCAGGTTGTCCTTGAGCCACTCGGCCCAGGGGTTCGCCGCGGCCACTTCGGCCTTGACCTCTTCGTCGTCAATGATGCGGCCGGCGTCGGTGTCCACCAGGAACATCTTGCCCGGGGAGACGCGGCCCTTTTTGACCACCTTGGAGGGTTCGACGTCGATCACGCCCACCTCGGAGGCGAAGACGATCAGGCCGTCCTCGGTGATCCAGTAGCGTCCGGGGCGGAGGCCGTTGCGGTCCAGGGTGGCGCCCACCAGGTTCCCGTCGGTGAACGACACGGCGGCCGGTCCGTCCCACGGTTCCATCAGCAGCGAGTGGTACTCGTAGAAGGCACGGCGTGCCGGATCCATGGTGGCGTGGTTTTCCCAGGCCTCGGGGATCATCATCATGATCGAGTGCGTGATCGGCCGGCCGGAGAGCCAGAGCAGCTCGGCTACCTCATCGAAGGACGCCGAGTCGGATGCGCCGGGCGTGCAGATGGGGTACAGCTCTTCGGGGGAATCCCCCAGCAGCGGGTTGGCGAGCTGGGACTGGCGGGCGCGCATCCAGTTCCGGTTGCCCTTGACGGTGTTGATTTCACCGTTGTGAGCGATCGTGCGGAACGGCTGGGCCAGCGGCCAGGAGGGGAACGTGTTGGTGGAGAAGCGCGAGTGGACAATGGCCAGCTTGGTTTTGAAGCGCTTATCGGAGAGGTCCGGGTAGAACGGCTCCAGCTGGGCGGTGGTGAGCATGCCCTTGTAGACAATGGTGCGCGAGGACAGGGACGGGAAGTAGACACCGAACTTGTTCTGGGCACGCTTACGGATCCGCCATGCCCGCGAGTCGAGCTCGTTGCGGTCCAGCTTCTCGCCGGTGGCTGAGGCGAGGAAGGGCTGGGAGAAGTACGGCATGCAGGCGCGGGCCATGGCGCCCACGAGGTCCGCCACGATGGGCACTTCGCGCCAGCCCAGGACCTTGAGGCCCTCATCGGCGGCCAGGCCTTCAATGCCGGCCTTTGCGGCGTCGGCCTCGCGCTGCTCTGCGGGCAGGAAGGCGGTGCCGGCCACAAACTGGCCGGGCGCGGGAAGCTCGAATTCCGTGACGGCGCGGAAGAATTCATCCGGGATCTGCATGAGGAGGCCGGCTCCGTCACCGGTGCCTTCGTCTGCGCCCACGGCACCGCGGTGCTCGAGGTTGCGCAGGGCGGTCAGCGCGGCGTCGACGATGTCGTAGCCGGGCTCACCGCGGAGCGTGGCGATGATCGCAAGGCCACACGCGTCTTTCTCGTTTTCTGGGTTGTATAGACCCCGGGCCTCCGGCAGCGCAGCGAAACGCTTAAACGGAGAGACGGGGCCGTCAGATCCTATTTTTTCGGACCAGCGTGGGCTATGAAGATGGGTCATTGAAGACGTCCTTCCTCGAGATCGTACGTATGGAAGGGACACCGTTGGCCCCACTCTCCGCGCCTGTGTGATGGGCACAACAAAGTGTTTATTTACTGGAAATTGTAGGCCAGACAGGCCTGCTGAACGAAGAGTTACGCAGGCCACTGACCCGGGCTTGACCGGGCAGCAGCTCTCTGCTGTCCGGGCGTGCCCTGTTGCCACGACGCTGTGGTGCGGGCGCTCCGAGAGGTGACTCTGTGCTGCCCATGCCGTGCTGGCGTCCTACTTGCTTGTGCCAGCCTCCGGCGCTGATTCCGTTGCCTTGTGGCGGGAATTTCCGGTCCCCGACGCTTCAGCCGCGGGCTTGTTGCCGCTGCCGGACGCCGGTTCCTCTTCCGTTGGGGTGGAAGGATTTCCGGAACCATTTTGGATAACAGGCAGATTATCACGCGCACCACTATCTGAGACACGGGAATCCGCATCGCGGACAGTCTCGCCCGGCGCTGCCACGGGACCGCGTCCTTCCAGATAGGGCGTGTCCGGTTCCGGCCGTCCCTTCATCCCCAGCAGGATGAACACCGCAAACGCAAGGACAAACACAAAGATGCTGGTCCAGACGTTAAGCCTGGTGGTGATGCCAAAGAGGTTGATCTGCTCCGCCTCGTCGATTCGCATCGCTTCGATCCAGACCCGGCCCAGCGTGTAGTACATCGCGTAGAGCCAGAACAGGCGGGCCCGCCGGAAGTTGAACCGCCGGTCCAGGGCCAGCAGGATCAGCACGCCGGCGATGTTCCAGAGCGATTCGTAGAGGAAAGTCGGGTGGAAGAGCGTGTCCGCCGGCGTGCCGGCGGGAAAGTTCGGGTTGTCCGCGTCAATCTGCAGGCCCCAGGGCAGCGTAGTGGGACCGCCGAAGAGTTCCTGGTTGAAGTAGTTGCCCCACCGGCCCACGGCCTGGGCCAGCAGGAGGCCGGGCGCCGCGGCGTCCAGAAAGGCTGTGAGCTTGACCCCTGCACGCCGGCAGCCGATCCAGGCGCCCACAACACCCAGGACAACGGCCCCCCAGATCCCCAGGCCGCCGCGCTGGATCTGCGGGATCAGCCAGAGGTCGCCGGTGCCGTCGAAGCCGGGCCCGAAATACTGGTCCGGTGACGAAACCACGTGGTACAGCCGCCCGCCGATGATGCCGAACGGGATGGCCCAGATGACGATGTCCCACACGCTGCCTTCGGGTGCGCCGCGCTTGGCCCACCGGACGGACGTAAGCCACAGGCCCACGATGATGCCGGCCAGGATGCACAGGGCATAGGCGTGGATCCGCAGGGTCCCCCACGGCAGCGGGATATCGAAGCCGGACCAGTCCGGGCTGGGGATGCTGGCCGGCACCAGGGCGGCAGCGTGGAGGAGCGTCTGCATCAGGGGTTAAGCCACTTCCCGGGTGAGTCCGGCGCTGAGGTCCCGGGTGAGGTCTGCGACGGCGGGAACACCGCCGTCGCGGATTGCGGCAACCAGTGCCGTTCCCACGATGACGCCGTCGGCGTAGGCCGCGATCTCCCGGACGTGCCCGGCGTTGGAAACTCCGAGCCCGACGCAGACGCGCTCGGCACCGGCAGCGTGGGTGTCGGCAACAAGCTGTTCAGCGCTGCTGCTGACATCCTGCCGCGTGCCTGTGACGCCCATGATGGAAACTGCGTACACAAAGCCCCGGCTTGCCTTCACGGTCATGGCCAGGCGCTCGGGGGTGGAGGAAGGTGCCACGAGGAACACCCGGTCCAGGCCGTACTTGTCCGACGCCGCGAACCATTCCGTTGCTTCGTCCGGGATGAGGTCCGGCGTAATGAGCCCTGCTCCCCCGGCCTCGGCCAGCCTGCGGGAAAACTCGTCCACGCCCATGCGCAGTACGGGGTTCCAGTACGTCATGACCAGGACGGCGACGTCTGTGGCGGCGGTGATGCCGGCTACGACGTCGAAGACGCTCTCCACGCGGAACCCGTTGGCGATGGCCTCGGTGGTGGCCGCCTGGATGACCGGACCGTCCATGACAGGGTCCGAGTAGGGGATGCCGATTTCGATCAGGTCGGCACCGTTCTTCGCCATGGCAATGCCGGCGTCGATGGTGGCCTGGACGTCGGGGTACCCGGCCGGCAGGTAGCAGACCAGGGCTGAGCGCCCGGCGTCGCGGGCGCGGTCGATGGCGGCGGCGGACTTGCTGGCCGTCTGTTCAGTCATCAGTGGTCCTCAGTGTTTTCTGCGGCAGTCTTCTCTGAAACGGCTTGATCTGCGACGGCGGCGGGGGCGCCGGTCGCGGGAACGGCTTCCGTTTCTGCCCGGTCGGCAGGGCCCTTGGGCTTGCGGGTGGAGAGGTTGGTCCCCTTGACCTTGCCCTCCTCGTCGAGCATGTCGAACCATTCCGCGGCAGTCTCCACGTCCTTGTCGCCACGGCCGGAGAGGTTCACGATGATGACCGTATCGGACGGGTTGGCGCTGCCTTCGGTGAGCCGCTTGCCCACCTTGATGGCGCCTGCGAGGGCGTGTGAGGACTCGATGGCGGGGATGATGCCCTCGGTCCGGCACAGGAGCTTGAACGCCTCCATCGCTTCGCTGTCGGTGATGGGCTCGTACGTGACCCGCCCTATATCGGCCAGGTAGGCGTGCTCGGGGCCGACGCCCGGGTAGTCCAGCCCGGCGGAGATCGAGTGGGACTCGATGGTCTGCCCGTCGTTGTCCTGCATGAGGTAGGAGCGCGCACCGTGGAGGACGCCGGGCTTGCCGAGCGTGATGGTGGCCGCGTGGCGTCCGGTCTCGACGCCGTCGCCGCCGGCCTCGAAGCCGTAGATCCTGACGCCGGGGTCATCCAGGAACCCGTGGAAGATGCCGATCGCGTTGGAGCCGCCGCCGATGCAGGCGACGACGGCGTCAGGCAGCTTGCCGGTCTGCTCCAGGATCTGGGCACGGGCTTCCTCGCCGATGACCTCGTGGAAGAAGCGGACCATGGCCGGGAACGGGTGCGCGCCGGCGGCGGTGCCCAGCAGGTAGTGGGTGGTGTCGACGTTGCTGACCCAGTCCCGGAGGGCGTCGTTGATGGCGTCCTTGAGGGTCTGGGAGCCGTTGGTCACGGGGACCACCGTGGCGCCGAGCAGCTGCATGCGGGCAACGTTCAGTGCCTGGCGGCGGCAGTCTTCGGCGCCCATGTAGACAACGCATTCCAGGCCGAGAAGGGCTGCGGCGGTGGCGCTGGCCACGCCGTGCTGCCCCGCACCGGTTTCAGCGATGACACGGGTTTTACCCATGCGCTTGGCCAGCAAGGCCTGCCCCAGCACGTTGTTGATCTTGTGCGATCCGGTGTGGTTCAGGTCCTCGCGCTTGAGGAAGATCCGTGCGCCGCCCGCGTATTCAGAGAACCGCTTGGCCTCGGTGAGCAGCGAAGGCCGGCCGGAGTAGTTCTTGTTCAGCTCCGCGATCTGGGCCAGGAAGTCAGGATCGGCCTTGGCCTTTTCGAAGGTGTCCTCGAGCTCGTCCAGGGCGGCGATCAGCGACTCGGGCATCCATCGTCCGCCGTAGCCGCCGAAGTAGGGCCCCGGGGCGTGCTTCAGCGAGCCGCCCTGCAGGAATGCCTCCGTGGCGTTGATGTCAGCGTTCTCTGAAGCTTCAGCCATCAGTCCCGTCCTGTTCCAGTTGATCGTTCAGAAGTGTTGTGCCGCCGGCACCGGCGCCGGCGGTTGCCGGGACTAGGCCCGTGCGGAGATTGCGGCTGCGCCGGCGGCGGTGAACTCGGCGATCCGCTCCCGGGGAGTGGAATCGCTCACCAGCGCCTCGCCCACCAGGATGGCGTTCGCGCCGTTCGCGGCGTAGTGCCTCACGTCGTCCACGCCGCGCACGCCGGATTCGGCGATGACCAGCGCTGCGGCTGGAATCAGGCCGGCGAGGGACGCGAAAACGGAACGGTCGACGTCGAGCGTTTTGAGGTTGCGGACGTTGACGCCGATGATGCGCGCCTCCGCCGCCACGGCACGTTCGATTTCCTCTTCCGTGTGCGTCTCAACCAGGACATTCATGCCCAGTTCGCGGCTGAGCGAGCTGAAGTCCCGAAGCTCGCTGTCCGAGAGTGACGCCACGATAAGCAGGATCAGGTCCGCACCGTGGGCGCGGGCCTCCCAGATCTGGTATTCGTCGACCGTGAAGTCCTTGCGCAGCAGCGGAGTGTCCACGCGGGCACGGACGGCGTCCAGGTCCGCGAGGGAGCCATTGAAGCGCCGCTGTTCGGTGAGGACGCTGATGACGGCGGCACCGCCGTCGGCGTACTGCGCCGCGAGCGAAGCCGGGTCCACGATCGTGGCCAGGTCCCCCTTGGACGGACTGCGCCGCTTGATCTCGGCGATGACCTTGAGCTCATCGCGCGGATCAGCCGGACCGCCGAGGGCCGCCCAGGCATCACGCGCGGGCGCCGCAGCGGCGGCCAGATCTTTCAGTTCCGCGAGCGAAACGAGGCGCTTCCTGGAGTCCATATCCTCCCTGACACCGGCGTTGATGTCATCGAGAACAGTAGCCATCAGTGGCCGGTGCTCTTCAGCTTGCTGCCTTCGACGCCGTAGCCTGCCTTGCGCATGATGTAGCCCAGGATCAGGCCGAGGACCATAACGGCTCCACCGGCGATGAAGATGGGGGTGTTGGCGATGACGAAGGCGATGGAGCACACCAGGGCACCAACCAGCATCACGATCACACAGGTCCACGCTGCGGGGCTGTTGCCATGGCCCAGTTCCTGGCTGTGGTCAACACCGTGGTGGACGGCAGCTTCAGTAGCGGACTTGGACGCGGATGCGGGTGCTTTGCTCATGTGAATCTCCTCAGGATCAATACTGCTTACATTCTGCCATTTTTTGGCGGTGACCTGCCCATCGGCGGGCCCGGCGGCGGTTTGAGGGCGTCATCCCGGCCGGCCGCCGGCGGCGCTTAGGTGGGGTCGTCGCCGCGCGAGAGCCTGTCCCAGCTGTCGATCTCGTCCACCGGCCCTGCCGGCGCCATGCTACTGCCGGCGGACGCGCCGTAGGCGGCCGTGTCATATTTGGTCCGCGACTTCCAGTACCGGCCCGCCGGAACAATCACCAGGGCGCCCAGCGCCAACAGGACACCGGCGACGACGGCGAGAACCGGGAAGACAGTCGCCTCGGCTCCGGCGCTGCTTCCGGTCACTCCGGTGGCGGCAGCAATGGACCCTTGCGCGGCGGCCAGCGGGTCAGCCAGCACCGTTGCGGCGGCCGCGACGATGCCGGTGGCTGCAAGGACGACGATGACGGTGATGACCCAGCGCGCGACCTTTCCGGCGATGGAGGCGGCCAGCCCCCCGGCCAGTGCCACGAGCGCCAGGGCGGTCACCGCGGTGGCCGCCTTGCTGCCCTGCACTGGCAGGGTGTTCTGTCCTCCCGCTGTCTGGCCAACCTGGTCCGGGTCCAGGGTGATGTTGATCCAGGTCTGGGTGGTGGTGCCAAAGACGGCCAGCGCCAGAACTGCTATCAGCAGGACCAGCGTAGACTTGCGTGCCCATGCCGGAGTCATTCGCGGGCCTCCCCGGGATCAGGCAATGATTCGGCCGTGATGTTGCGCAACGATCCGGCCGTGTGGACTGCCCGGAGCGGAGCGGCTGCCTTGTTCACGGTTTCGAGTGCCTCGGTGGGGTTCACCGAATCCGCCACGATGCCGCCGCCGGCCTGGACGTAGGCGCGTCCTTCACGCAGCAGCGCCGAGCGGATGGCGATGGCCATGTCCATGTCGCCGGCGAAGTCCAGGTAGCCCACCACGCCGCCGTAGATTCCGCGCCGGTGCGGTTCAAGCTGGTCCAGCAGGCGGAGGGCTCGGGGCTTCGGGGCGCCGGACAGGGTGCCGGCGGGGAACGTCGCTTTCAGGACGTCATACGCCTTGGCCTGGGGAGACAGCTTCCCCACCACGGTGGAGACAAGGTGCATGATGTGGCTGAAGCGCTCCACCTCCATGAACTGTGTGACGTCCACGGTTCCTGCCACGCACACCTTGGAGAGGTCGTTGCGGGAGAGATCCACCAGCATCAGGTGCTCAGCGCGTTCCTTCTGGTCCGCCAGGAGTTCCTCGGCGAGGGCTTTGTCCCCCTCGACCGTTTTGCCGCGGGGCCGCGAACCGGCAATCGGGTGGGTGATGACCTCTTCGCCGGTCACCGTCACGAGGGCCTCCGGTGAGGACCCGACGATCGAGTACTCCCGGCCGTCGGCGTCTTCGAGGCTGAGGATGTACATGTAGGGGCTGGGGTTGGTATTGCGCAGGACACGGTAGACATCCAGCGGGGACGCGCCGCATTCCATCTCGAAGCGGCGGGAAATGACCACCTGGAACACTTCACCGTCCACAATGGCTTCCTTGCCCCGGTCCAGTGCCTCCAGGTAGGCGGGCTCGGCCCACCGCTCCTCCACACTGGAAGCGAAGTCCAGGGCTGCGGGTTCCATGACCGAGACCGGCTGCGCCACCGGTGTGCTGACCTTGGTGAGCAGGGCCTTGACCCGGGCCACGGCATCGTGCCACGCCTCGTCAACGCGCTCAGAGCTGTTGTCGAAGTTGATGGCGTTGGCAATAAGCAGCACGCTGCCGTCGTGATTGTCGTGCACGGCCATGTCCGTGACGAGGTTCAGCGCGAGTTCCGGCAGGTGCAGGTCATCTTCGGGCGGGCTGGTGAGGCGTTCCCAGTGACGGACCGTTTCCCAGCCCAGGAAGCCCACCAGGCCGGACGTGAACGGCGGCAGGCCTTCGAACCTGCTGGTCCGCAGCGCTTCGACCGTGTCGCGGATGGCATCCACGGGGTTGCCGTCCAGCGGCACTCCGGCCGGCGGCTGGCCAAGCCAGTACGCCTGGCCGTCCTTGGTGGTCAGCGTGGCACGGGATTTGGCGCCGATGAACGAGTAGCGCGACCAGGTTCCGCCCACCGCCGCGGACTCCATCAGGAAGGTGCCGGGCTGGCCCTGAGCCAGCTTCCGGTACAGGCCGATGGGAGTCTCCGCATCGGCGAGCACCTTCAGCGTGACGGGGATGACCCGGCTGTTGCCGGCCAGTTCGCGGAACTCCTCGAGGCCCGGGCTGATGATTCCAAGGTCCTGCATGGCTATGCTTCGCCGCCTGTTCTTGTGTGCCGCCGCGGTGGAACCGCGTCAGTCTTCTGCTGCCAAAGTATGGAGGCCTGAGGGGGTTCCGCCCCAGGCGGGTGGATCAGAGGGCCGCGCCGGCCCGGACGTCCAGGTCCCGGCCGTCGAAGCAGGTCCTGGTGCCCGTGTGGCACGCGGCGCCGACCTGGTCGACGCGGATCAGGAGGGCATCGCCGTCGCAGTCCATGGCCACGGATTTGACCCACTGGACGTGGCCGGAGGTGTCCCCCTTGCGCCAGTATTCCTGGCGGGAGCGGGAGTAGAACGTCACCCGGCCGCTGGTCATGGTCCGGTGCAGGGCCTCGTCATCCATCCAACCCAGCATCAGCACCTCGTTGGTGTCGAACTGCTGGACCACAGCGGCAACAAGCCCGGCACTGTCCCGCTTGAGTGCGGCGGCCAGATCCGGCGACAGCGGGCTGGCGGCGGGGACCGGGACAGATACGGGGGCGGGGGCGGGCTGCTCAGACATCAGGTCAAGTCTAGTGCCTTATCCGGGGCGGTCGAATATGCACGAACAGGCATGGAACGGAGTGTTACCAACGGCACCCGTGCGGGAGCGCTTCTGCTGCCCAACTTCCCCGCTCTCGTGCTAGTTTCACAAGTGATGCATTACGTTGACCCGTCCCGAGAAGTCCTGGCCGAAACCCTCCTGGCGGCCGGCCCTGACGCCCCCACCCTCTGCCGTGGCTGGCGCACCAGGGACCTTGCTGCGCACCTTTACCTGCGCGAACGCAAGGCTGCCGTGGGCCTGGGCCTGATCATCAAGAGCCTTTCAAAGGCCTCGGACAAGGCCACTGCCAAGCTCGCCGCGAAGCTGAAGACCACGGACGACTACACGGGCCTGGTCAATACGTTCCGCAGCGGGCCGCCGGCCTTGTCGCCCATGAAGATCAAGGCACTGGACGAGAGCTCCAACCTGATCGAATACTTCGTTCACACCGAGGACATCCGCCGCGCCCTTGACCGGTGGGCTCCGCGGCAGCTGGATGAGGCGTACTCGGACGCGTTGTGGGACGAACTCATCAAACGGGCCGCCATCCTGTACCGCGGCGTCGACCTGGGCATTGTGCTGGTACGCCCGTCCGGGCCCCGGCACGTGGCCAAACGCGCACCCGTGTCGGTGGCCATCGTCGGCGAACCGGGCGAACTGCTGATGCACGCCCACGGCCGGACCCGCCACGCCCTTGTCACCTTCGAAGGCCAGCCCGACGCCGTCGCCCTCCTCCAGTCAGCCGAAGTGGGCCTCTAACAACCCACGCGTGGGGATCAGCGGACTTCGAAGCCTGCTTCGCGGATGGCCTGCTTGACCTGGGACATCATGTTGTCCGGGCCCCAGTGGAAGATCGAGGCGGCCAGGACGGCGTCGGCCCCTGCAGCCACGGCGGGCGGGAAGTGGGCAGGTTCCCCTGCTCCCCCTGAAGCGATGATCGGCACCTTCACGGCAGCCCGCACAAGCCGGATGAGCTCCAAATCGAAGCCGTCCTTGGTGCCGTCGGCGTCGATGGAGTTCAGCAGGATTTCACCGATGCCGCGGTCGGCCGCTTCCTTGGCCCACTCGATGGCGTCGATGCCCGTACCAGTGCGCCCGCCATGGGTGGTTACTTCAAAGCCCGACGGCGTGGGCTCGGATCCCGGCCGGGTGCGGCGGGCGTCGACGGACAGGACAAGCACCTGCGAACCGAAGTGCCTGCTGATTTCGTTGATGACATCCGGACGGGCCACCGCGGCGGTGTTGATGGAGGCCTTGTCGGCGCCGTAGCGCAGGAGCTTGTCCACCTCGGCGACGCCCCGCACTCCCCCGCCAACGGTCAGCGGGATGAAGACTTCCTCGGCGGTCCGGCGGACCACGTCGAAGGTGGTCTCGCGGTTGCCGGAGGACGCGGTGACGTCGAGGAACGTCAGTTCGTCGGCGCCGGCGTTGTCGTACCGGTGGGCGAGTTCCACGGGATCTCCGGCGTCGCGGAGGCCCTCGAAGTTGATGCCCTTCACAACGCGTCCGGCGTCGACGTCGAGGCACGGGATGACTCGTACAGCTACAGCCATGGGTACTCCTGGAATTCTCGGGTGGATTCTGCGGCGCTACGAGGCCAAAGGCTCAGATGCGGCAGGCGTGGATGCTGCTGACCAGGATGGCGCGGGCGCCAAGGTCATACAGCTCGTCCATGATGCGGTTGGTTTCCTTCTTCGGAACCATGGACCGGACGGCCACCCATTCGGAGTCACGCAGCGGGGAGACGGTGGGCGATTCCAGACCCGGGGTGAGTGCTGCGGCCTGCTCCACGAGTTCCTTGCGGATGTCGTAGTCCATCAGGACGTATTGCCTCGCAACCAGGACACCCTGGAGGCGGCGGATGAGAACTTCAATTTCCTTGGCAGTGCCGTTGGCGGCGCCGCCTTCGCCGGTGCGCCGGATCAGGACGGCCTCGGATTTGAGGATCGGATCGCCGAAGATCTCCATGCCGGCGGCCTTAAGCGTGTTACCCGTTTCGACGACGTCGGCAATGGCGTCCGCCACGCCCAGGCGGACAGATGATTCGACGGCGCCGTCAAGCCGGACCACTGTGGCCTTGACGCCGCGCTCGGCGAGGTATCCCCGCAGCAGTCCGTCGTAGCTGGTGGCGAGGCGCTTGCCTTCAAGTTCTTCCACCTTGCTGAAGTCCCCGACCGGTCCGGCGAAGCGGAACGTGGAGGCAGCAAAGCCCAGGGGCAGCAGCTCTTCGGCTTCCACCTCGGCGTCCAGCAGCAGGTCGCGGCCGGTGATGCCGACGTCGAGCGTTCCCCGGCCGACGTAGACGGCGATGTCGCGCGGTCGGAGGAAGAAGAACTCAATGCCGTTGTCAGGGTCCATCATGACCAGTTCGCGGGTGTCGCGGCGCTGGCGGTAACCGGCTTCGGACAGCATGGCGGAGGCGGCTTCGGACAGGGAGCCCTTATTGGGGACGGCTACTCGCAGCATGGGGGTCTTTCTTGTTGGGAGGTCTAGTGATCAGGCAAACGGGCCACACAGGGAACTGGCGGGCAAGGAAGGCCGCACAGTGCGCAGTGGCTACAGATGCTTGTAGACGTCTTCCAGGGTCAGGCCTTTGGCGAGCATCAGAACCTGCAGGTGGTACAGCAGCTGGGAGATTTCCTCAGCCGCGGCTTCATCGGATTCGTACTCAGCGGCCATCCAGACTTCGGCTGCTTCCTCCACGACTTTCTTGCCGATGCCGTGGACTCCGGACTCCAATTCAGCGACGGTGCGGGAGCCTGCCGGGCGGGTGGCTGCCTTCTCACTCAGTTCAGCGAACAGCGTCTCGAAATTCTTCACGCCCTACAGCCTACTTGCTGCGCGCCTCACGGCGCCTGTCGGGCCGCTGCATGACGGGCGCCATGTGAGTGAAGACACACAGCGCCCGCCATTTTGCTAGCGGCTGTACTGCTTGAGGAGGACTGCCGTGGCCAGGGCCGCCGTCACTGCTTCGTGGCCCTTGTCCTCATTGGAGCCGGGCAGCCCGGCCCGGTCCAGGCCCTGCTGCTCCGTGTCGCAGGTGAGCACGCCGAAGCCCACCGGCACCCCGGTGTTGACGCTCACGTCGGTCAGTCCCGACGTCGCTGCCTGGCAGACGTACTCAAAGTGCGGCGTGCCGCCGCGGATGACGACGCCGAGAGCAACCACTGCGTCAAAGTGCGGTGCCAGCCGCGCGGCAGCGACCGGAAGCTCGAAGGCTCCCGGAACGCGCAGGACCGTGGGTTCGCTGATGCCTGCGTCCTTGGCGGCGCGCAGTGCACCGTCCAGGAGTCCGTCCATGATCTGGGTGTGCCAGCTGGCGGCCACAATGGCCAGCCGCAGCTGCGACGTTTCCGCCGGGTTGAGGGTGGTGAGGTCGATATCTGGTGCGCCGTGTCCGCTCATGCGTGTATCTGGTCCGTTCAGTCTTGTTCGTGGGAGAAGGTGTCAGCAGCTGCGCCGGGCACTGCCACAACGTGGGTGTCCAGCGTCAGCCGGTGCTCCATGCGGTCCTTTTTGGTCTGCAGGTAGCGGATGTTCTGGTCGCGGGAGGGCACCTCGGTGGGAACCATCTCCACGACCTTCACGCCGGCTTTGGCGAGCCGGTTCTGTTTGTCAGGGTTGTTGCTCAGGAGCCGGACCTCGTGGAGGCCCATCTCTGCGAGGATCTGGGCGGCAGCCTTGTAGCAGCGGGCGTCCACCGGGAGTCCCAGCTGCTCGTTGGCTTCCACGGTGTCAAAGCCGGCTTCCTGGAGCGCGTAGGCCTTGATCTTGTTGGCCAGGCCGATCCCCCGGCCTTCCTGTCCGCGCAGGTACAGCAGGGTGCCGCCGAACTCGTTGATGAGCTCCAGCGCGTACGCCAGCTGTTCGCCGCAGTCGCAGCGGTAGGAACCGAAAACGTCACCGGTCAGGCACTCCGAGTGGAGCCTGACCAAGGGGGCCAATCCATCCTTGGGCGGATTGGGCGAGCTCACGGCCAGGTGTTCGGCGCCCGTGGCAAGGTCGGTCCAGGCCTGCGTAATGAAGTCGCCAAAGGCGGTGGGCAGCTGCACGATAGGACCGGCGCTTACCGGGTGGTGGGCATGGCCGTTGCTGGCTGCCTTGCGGTGGTGGCCGTCCTGGTGGCTGTCGTCCGAAAATCCGGAAACCGTCATCGTTACTCCTCTACTCCGCCCGGGCGTCCGGCCCGGTGTTACTGTCGGCGGGAACCGCGGCCCCTGCTTCAAGGTAAGCCACAAGGTCCTCGATCGAGATCAAGGGGCACCCGTGTTCGGCGGCGAATACCCGCAGCCCGTCGAGCCGCATCATTTCGCCGTCGTCGTACACAACCTCGGCAATGACGCCCACCGGCTCCAGTCCGGCAAGCCGGCAGAGGTCCACGGCCGCTTCGGTGTGGCCGGGGCGTTCACGCACTCCACCGTTAACGGCCCGGAGCGGGAAAATATGCCCCGGCCGGGTCACGTCGGCCGGTCCGGCGCCGGGGTCTGCCAGCACGCGTGCGGTCAGGGCGCGGTCGGTGGCGGAAATGCCGGTGCTGACGCCTACCGCCGCGTCACAGGAAACGGTGTACGCCGTGCCTTTCGAATCCTGGTTGACTGCCACCATGGGAGGCAGTGCCAGGGCATCGGCGCGGTCTCCGGCGAGCGGGACGCAGATGACCCCGGAGCTGTACCGGATGGTCCAGCCCATCAGTGCGGGAGTGGCGTGCTGGGCCGCGAAGATAATGTCACCTTCGTTTTCGCGGTCCTCGTTATCCACCACCAGCACGGGCAGTCCAGCGGCCATGGCGCGGATGGCGTCTTCCACGGGGTCGAGTCCTGTTGTGGCGTCCCGGCGCGTCGTTGCGTCCGAGGCTGGCTCCAGCCGGATCGTGGTGTTCATCGCGTGCCTCCATTTGCTGCGCCGGTGCTGAATGCCAGCAGGCGTTCGGTGTATTTGGCCAGCACGTCCACCTCGAGGTTGACCTTGCTGCCTGTTTGTTTTGCGCCCAGACCGGTCTCAGCCAGCGTTGTGGGAATGAGGCCCACTTCGAACCACGGCTCGGACTCCGCCGCGGCGCTGACCGCCGTGACGGTGAGGGAGACGCCGTCGATCGCTATGGAACCCTTTTCGGCGATGTAGCGGGCGAGGTTGGCCGGCACACCGAACCGCAGGCGCTCCCAGTTGCCCAGCGCCTCGCGTTCCAGCAACTGGCCGACGCCGTCGACATGGCCCTGGACAACGTGGCCGTCGAGCCGGCCGCCTGCCGGTACACACCGCTCAAGGTTGACCGAATCACCGGCCGCAAGCTCGCCAATGGTGCTTCGGACCAGTGTCTCGCCCATCACGTCAACGCTGAACTCCTTGCCGTCGATCTCTGTGGCAGTCAGGCAGACTCCGTTGACGGCAATGGACCCGCCGAGGGCTAGCCCTTCGGTGGTTCCTGGAGCACTCAGCCGGAGGGTCGCGCTGGCATCGCCGTCACGCTCCACGGACAGGACGTGGCCCTGTTCGGCAATAATTCCGGTAAACATCAGTAGCCTCCCATGGCTGGTTCCGCGGCAGTGCGGGATGGTTGTGGTTCCAAAGCTTCGATTGGTTCTGGCCGGAGGTGCAGCCTAAGGTCGCGTCCCAGCGTCCGCACCGCGCCGCCGTCGGACGTGTCCCATTCCCAGTGCTGTGCCTCTGCGAGGGTGGTGATTCCTAAGCCGTTCAGCGCGGGCGTTCCTGAACCCAACAACGTAGGCGCCAGGTAGACAATGAGTTCATCCACGAGCCCGGCGGCAAGGAATGAGCTGAGGATGCGCGAGCCGCCTTCCACCATGACATGGCGGATTCCTTCCGCGTACAGCAGAGACAACGCCTCATGCGGGTCCCTGGTGGGCAGGTGAAGCACGTGCCCGTCGTCGCCGCGGATGGCTGCGTCCGCCGGGATCTCCCGGAGGCCCATCACGGCACGCAGCGGCTGCTTCCCTGTAGTGGCCCCCGAGGCGTCACGCGCAGTGAGCCGTGGATTGTCCACCAGTACTGTCTGCGTGCCCACCAGGATGGCGTCGATCCGCTGCCGTAGCCCGTGATTGTCCGCCAGGGACTCCGGAGACGAAATCCATTGGCTGGTCCCGTCCTCCGCGGCGATCCGGCTGTCCAGGGTCTGGGCGATGTGCAGTGTGACGAAGGGCCGGCCGGCAGCTACGGCGAGGAACCACTGACGGTTCAGTTCCAGGGCTTCGACGGCGGCGAGGCCGCTGCGGACGCGGACTCCGGCCTTCCGCAGGGTGGCTGCGCCACCCGCTGCCGGGTCATGCGGATCGTCGACGGCGTAGACCACATCGGCGATTCCGGCCTCGATGATCGCCTGGGTGCAGGGGCCGGTGCGGCCGAGATGGTCGCAGGGCTCAAGCGTGATCACCATGGTGCAGCCCGTCAGGTCCAGCCCTGCTGCAGCGGCCTCCAAAATCGCGTCGGCTTCGGCATGGGGGGTCCCGGCGCCGCGGTGGTAACCGGTCACAAGGTGCTGACCGGCGGCGTCAATGACGACGGCGCCAACGAGCGGATTCGCTCCGCGCGGTCCCTTAAGGGCTGCTTCGAGGGCAGCGTTCATTGCGGCCGTTTCGGAGTTGCTGAACGCCGTCACGTTATCGACCGGAGTCACGTTGTCGACGCGGGTCACGTTGTCGACGCGGGTCATGGGGCAGCCACCGGGCGGGTGGCGTCGGCGTCCGGTACGTAGGACAGCCTGGCTTCAAAGAGCCATCGCAAGGGGTTCATGTGTTGTGTCGTTCCTTCCCTCTAGAACCGCGATGGCTCCGGGGGTATATGACAGCAGAAGGCCGCGGCGTCATCAGGACGCCGCAGATACAGCTGTACGTGCTTCTCTCATCCAGACTTTAACTGTCGGTACCGGAATTTCACCGATTCAACCGTCCGCCGGTTCCCTCCCCCGAAGGGGAAAGCGCCGGCTCGCGGGTCGCGGACTATCACCGCCGGTTCGGACTTACACCGACCCCGGAGCACGTATTGTGTGTTGCTATTGTGCCATAACTACAAGGGCGTCCGGACTATTCCCCCGACCCGGTACGTAACGTGGAACGCAACGTCAGGGTGCCGGCTTCACGGAGCCGGGTGATGGCTGCTCCCGGGTCTTCGGCACCATACACGGCCGAGCCAGCGACGAAGACGTTCGCCCCGGCTTCTGCCGCCCGCAGGATCGTCTCCTCGGTGATGCCGCCGTCGACCTGGAGGGCGACCTCAAGCCCGGACCCGTCGATGGCGGCCCGCGCGCGGCGGATCTTGGGCAGGGTCAGGTCCAGGAATGCCTGGCCGCCGAAGCCCGGCTCCACCGTCATGATCAGGAGCATGTCCAGTTCTTCGAGCATATCCAGGTACGGTTCCACGGCGGTGGCAGGCCGCAACGCCAGGCCCGCCTTGGACCCCCTGGCCCGCAGTTCCCGGGCCAGCTTTACGGGCGCAACGGAGGCCTCGGCGTGGAAGGTCACCGACGCCAGCCCGGCGTCGGCGAATCCGGGCGCCCAGCGGTCGGCGTCGGAGATCATCAGGTGTGCGTCCAGCGGCACGGGGCTGACGGCCTGGATCCGCTGGACCACCGGCAGGCCGAGCGTGAGGTTGGGAACAAAGTGGTTGTCCATAACGTCCACGTGGACGGCGTCGGCGTTGCTGATCCGCTGCAGTTCGGCTTCAAGGTTGACGAAGTCGGCAGAGAGAATGCTCGGGTTGATGCAGCATTGCGGCATGGATGAACCTTTCACGGGTCAGGCCTTCTTGCGGATGAGGGCCAGGAACATGGCATCGGTGCTGTGGATGTGCGGCCACAGCTGGGCAGTGGAATTGTGGCCGGCCCCCAGGTTTCCGGTGAGGCTCACGCCGTCCAGGACCGCGCCGGCCTCCAGCAGTTCGAGGTCCTCGCGTTTCCGGAGGGCATCGGTGACGACGGCCGTGGTTTCGGCCGGGTGGGGCGAGCAGGTCACGTAGGCCACCACGCCGCCGGGTCGGACTGCATCCAGGGCCGATGTGAGGAGTGCGCGCTGCAGCGGACCAAGATCTGCCAGGTCCTTAGGGGTACGGCGCCAGCGGGACTCCGGCCGCCGGCGGAGTGCGCCCAGGCCGCTGCAGGGGACGTCCACGAGGACGCGGTCGAAGCTCGCGGCCATCTCCGTGCCCACTTCCCGGCCGTCGCCGGTGCGCACCTCCCACGTCTCGCGCGGAACCGCGGCCAGGGCCTGGCGGACCAGCTTGGCCCGGTGCGGGGCAGGCTCGTTGGCCAGCAGCGTGGCGCCCTGTTGCCGGGCGAGGGCGCCGAGCAACGCGGCCTTTCCGCCGGGTCCGGCACAGAGGTCCAGCCAGCGTTCGCCGGTGCCGCTGCCGGTGCCCAGCTCTACTGCCGCCATGGCCCGCGCCACCAACTGCGAGCCGACGTCCTGCACGCGGGTACTGCCTTCACGGACGGAGGCGAGCCGGCCAAGGTCTCCGCCGCTGGAGAGCGCTGATCCTTCGACGAGTTCACCCGGCGTCGCCCCGTTGTCGAGGGCCTCATCCAGGCTGCCCAGGCCCGGCAAGGCAACAAGGTTGACAACCGGAGCGGCGTTGTCGGCTTCCAGGAGGTCGTTGATCTCCGTGACGGAACGCCCGTGTGCCACCAGCGACTGGCGCATGGCCCGGACGATCCATTCGGGGTGGGCATACCGGATGGAGGCGATTTTGGTTTCATCGCTCTCCCCCGCCACCAGGTGCTCAAGCCACTCCTCCAGGGTGTGTGCCGTGACCTTCCGCAGCACCGCATTGATCAGGGCCGACGGGCCGGCGCCGATGACAGCGCGTGCCAGGCCAACAGTCTGGTCCAGGGCCGCATGCGCCGGAACGCGCATAGCCAGAAGCTGGTGGGCGCCGATGCGCAGGGCATCGAGGATGGCGGGATCGAGCTGGTCCAGCGGCCGGTCCACGCAGCGGGCCAGGACGGCGTCGTAGGTGCCCTGGTTGCGCAGGGCACCGTAGCTCAGTTCGGTAGCGAAGCCGGCGTCGCGCTTGTCCAGGTTGTGGTGGCGGATCCGGGACGGGAGCACCAGGTTGGCGTAGGCGTCCTCGGCGGCCACCGCACGCAGTACTTCAAAAGCGACAAGGCGCGCGGGGTCCGCCCGGCGCGTGCGCTGAGCGGGGGCGTTCTCGGTGAAACTCTTCTGCGGACTCCTGTTCCGCTCACGGCCCTGGGCGTTGCGCGTGCTGGTATCGCGCGGGCCGCCCTTGCCCCGGCCGCTTCCGCTGCCGCCCCTGCCACGGCCGCCTGCATTACCGCCGGACTCGCTCATTCGAACACCACGCTTTCAAGTGAAGCCATACCGCGGGCCCAATCGGCCGCGGCCATCATTTTTTTGCCCGACGGCTGGATCCTCGTCAGCTCCACGGCGTGGGATCCGGTCCCCACCAGGACGCTCTTGCCTTCGAGGGCAACTGCACCGGGCTCCAGGCCGGAACTGCCGGGCCGGAGCCGGACCGGTTCCAGTTTCACCCGCTGGCCGTCCAGCGTGGTCCAGGCGCCGGGCTCGGGCGTAACGCCCCGGGCCCGCCTCCCGATGGCAAGCGCAGGCTGCTTCCAGTCAAGCCGGCCGTCGTCGATGGTCAGTTTGGGGGCCAGCGATACGTCGCCGGCCTGCGGCCGGGGCGCCGCCTTCCCGGCTTCCACCGCGGACAGAGTCTGGGAGAGCAGGACGGCGCCGCTGTGGGACAGCCGTTCCAGCAGCGCTCCGGCGGTGTCGTCCGGGCGGACGCCCTCTGTCAGCGTCCCGAAGACGGGGCCGGTATCGAGCCCTTCTTCCAGCAGGAAGGTGACTGCGCCGGTGACGTCATCACCGGCGATGACGGACCGCTGAACCGGGGCCGCTCCGCGCCAGGCTGGAAGGAGGGAGAAATGCAGGTTGATCCAGCCATGCGGCGGAACATCAAGGGCGGCCCGGGGAATCAGTCCCCCGTAGGCCACGATGGCCGCCACGTCCGGCCGGGCAGCGGCGATTTGCGCCGTAACGGCCTCATCCACGCGCGTGGCATGGATGATGTCGATGCCGAGTTCAGCGGCGCGGGCTGCAACGGGCGACGGCGTCAGCACGCGCTTGCGTCCAACCGGCGCGTCCGGGCGGGTCAGGACCGCAACGATGTCAAAGCCGGCATTGACCAGGGCGTCCAGGGACGGGACCGCGACGGCCGGAGTGCCGGCAAAAAGTACCCTCATGCGGTGGGGCCACCGCCGAAACCGGACCCGTCAAAGCTTCCGCCGCCGAAACTGGACCCGACCGTTTTGGCGCGTTTCGTCGTCGTGCGTTCCGTGATGGCCTCGTAGTTCGCGTTGCGGATGGCGCGCAGCGCGGTCTTCCGGTCCTCGCCTTCCAGGCGGTCCGTATAAAGGACGCCGTCCAGGTGGTCAGTCTCATGCTGGAAGCAGCGGGCAAGCATGCCCTCGCCTTCGACTGTCACAGGATTCCCGTGCATGTCAACGCCGGAGACCTTTGTGGCGCGGAACCGGCGGACAGGGAAACCCAGCCCCGGGATGGAGAGACAGCCCTCCACATGGTCGGACTGGTAGTCATCACTGTTTTCCAGGACCGGGTTGATGATGTGGCCGTCAACGCCACCCACACGGTAGGTGAAAACGCGCTTGCTGACGCCGATCTGGGGCGCGGCGAGACCGGCGCCTTCAACGTCCTCCATGGTTTCCGTCATGTCGGCGACGAGCTTGGCCAGCTCCGGCCCGAATTCCGTCACAGGATCGGCCACTGTGCGGAGCACAGGATCTCCAATGATGCGGATATTCAGAATGGCCATGTGCTGTCTTTCCTCACGGTGGGGGTTGGCGAACCAATCCAGTTTAGGCGCAGGACCATCACTGCAGGGACTGCAGCAGGCTAAAGGGCGGGACGGCTAGGCCGTGCGGACGCGTACTGATGGCGGCGGCGCCACCGGCAGGAGCGCCGAGCCGGCAGCCACCGTGTCTGCAGACAGCTCCCATACGCGCCGCAAGGCGCAGAACTTCCACCAATGGTGCTTAAGGACCTCAGGGTTGGCCCGGACCGGACGGACTTCTGTCTCGCCAATGGCCACGGCAAGGAGCAAGGGGTTCTCCCCGTACTTCCAGGGCTCCCATTCCCCTGCTACGGCGTCCACCAGGCTTTCCTCCGCCTTCATGCCGGCCACGAGCTGCATGACCACCTTGTCATCCAGCGGCTTGACCGTGCCGTCCCGGGTGGTTCCCTTGGTTTTGTAGTCGATCAGGCAGATCCGGCCGTTAATGCGGGCCACCAGGTCCAGCGTCCCGGCGTAGCCCACCGATTTGTTCCAGACAGTGATTTCCGGCGCGATGGGTTCGACGTCGTAGAGTTCCCACCACTCATCGAACCGCAGGGCAAAGGCTTCCTCACCATTGGCGGCCAGGGCCTCGCGTGTTTCCTTCATGGCATGCGGCCGGCCCAGGGCACGGAGTGCGACCTGCTCGCAGTAGTTATGGACCCGGTCACCGCGTCTGGCAGCGTCATCCCGGTATGTCTCCGCCGCCTTGGAGGCCCGGTTGACGGCCTGGCGGATTTTCGCCGGACTGCCCAGGCAGTCGGCCAGCAACGGATCCTTGGCCAGGCTGCTGGCACCCATGTAGCCGAACCAGCCGTCCAGCCCGTGCGGCTGCTGGCCGATCACCGTGGTGATGGACGGAACTGAGAACTGTTCGGACGTGGACCGCGCGTACATGCGGCCGTATTCCGTGGCATGGGCAAGGAGTGGATCAGTCATACAAAGACTCTTTCACAAGGGGCTGACAAAAAGAGGGGCACAAAAAAGGTCCGTTCCCGCTCGGCTTGAGCGGAAACGGACCTGATTCCTCGGTGGGCGATACTGGGTTCGAACCAGTGACCTCTTCGGTGTGAACGAAGCGCGCTACCACTGCGCCAATCGCCCCGATGCCCTTGAATGCTAGCGGACCGGACGGGGTTTATGGAAATCGAGATGGCGTCATCCTCGAATTACATAGGTGTAATTCGCAAAAACCCCTAGATTGCAGGGATCCAGGGCCGTCGCTTTCACTCCGGGAGGCTCGATTTGGAGAATCCCTGAACCTCCTATAGAGTTCTTACTCGTTGGAACGCGAGGAAATGCCCGAAACGGCACGGAATCAACAGTCAACATGCGGACGTAGCTCAGCTGGTAGAGCACCACCTTGCCAAGGTGGATGTCGCGAGTTCGAATCTCGTCGTCCGCTCGCAGGACACTGTCACGGCAAAGGCTCTTCGGAACCGGCGCTTACACGGTGGGTTGGCCGAGAGGCGAGGCAGCGGCCTGCAAAGCCGTATACACGGGTTCGAATCCCGTACCCACCTCGGTGAAAACCATGGTTTCCGGTTCATCCCGGATGGCAATGGGCGATTGGCGCAGCGGTAGCGCGCTTCCCTGACACGGAAGAGGTCACTGGTTCGATCCCAGTATCGCCCACCAAGCAAGACAACTTGCTTCATGCAGTACTCAAGGCCCAACGGCCTGAATGTGCTTCATACGCGGACGTAGCTCAGCTGGTAGAGCACCACCTTGCCAAGGTGGATGTCGCGAGTTCGAATCTCGTCGTCCGCTCTCTACCCCAGTAATAAATCCGAAACAACCGGCTTTCCGGTTCCGGGCGATTGGCGCAGCGGTAGCGCGCTTCCCTGACACGGAAGAGGTCACTGGTTCGATCCCAGTATCGCCCACAGCAGCAGCTCCCCGGAGCTGCTTTTTTATTGCCCTCTTTCCGGCGGCAGCTGCGTGATCCGCTGCCAGCGAACGTCCCGGACCCCCGATTTCCTTGGCACACACATAAGAGAGGTCTAGGATCGATTGCGGAGGAGCGACCTGGCTCCGTGATTGAAGGGAGGTGCTCGTGGGACTGATTGACGATCTTAAGGGCAAGGCTCAGGGTCTCATCCATGGCAACGAGCAGGCCATCAAGGACGGCATCACCAAGGCCGGCGATTTCGTCGACACCAAGACCGGCGGCAAGTACGCGGGTCACGTCGACAAGATCCAGGATGGCGCTTCCAAGCTCATTGACAAAAACGGAACGCCTGGCGCGGCACCTGCCAGCGAGCAGGTACCGCCGGTGAACCCGGTTCCGCCGGTCGACAAGGCTCCGTAACAAGGATTTGGCCAGGGCTTTGCCCTAGCACGTCAAGGGGGTGCGGGTCCCGCCGGGAGGCGGCACCTGCACCTTTGGCGTTTAAGCGGCCATCACGCGCGTCGCGGATTAGTGCTTACGAGGGCTCGTGGTTCTGGCCCTCGCGTGCCAGTGCGGTGAGACGGGACACGGCACGGTAGTACTTCTTGGTGTAGCCGCCGTTCATCATCTCGTCGGTAAAGAGCTTGTCGAAGGGAACACCGCTGGCCAGGATGGGGACATCCTTGTCATAGAGGCGATCGGCCAGCACCACGAAGCGCAGGGCAACGGCCTGCTCCGTGATGGTTTCCACGTTGCGCCACACCACACCGTCGATGCCGTCGATGAGCTGGCGGTAGCGGCTCGGGTGCACTCCGGCGAGGTGTCCGATCAGGGAGCTGAATTCGTCCTGGGCCACCGTCTTGCCGTCGAACTCGGCCTTCATCTGTGCCGAGAGCTGGCTGTTCTTCAGCGGGGCCGGGGCGGCCGGCAGGCCGCGGTGCCGGAAGTCCTCGCCGTCGATCCGGATGACGTCGAACTGGTCCGCTAGGACCTGGATCTCGCGGGCGAAGTCGACGGCGGCAAAGCGGCCGTCGCCCAACGAGCCCGGCAGGGTGTTGGACGTCGCAGCGAGCTTCACGCCGGCGTCGGCCAGTTCACGCATCAGCCGGGACATCAGCACGGTGTCGCCCGGATCATCGAGTTCGAATTCGTCGATGCACACCAGCTTGTAGTTGCTCAGCGCCTCGACTGTCTTACGGAAGGACAGGGCGCCCACCAGGTTGGTGTATTCCACGAACGTGCCGAAGGCTTTGGGGCCGGGGGCTGCGTGCCACAGGGACGCGAGCAGGTGGGTCTTGCCGACGCCGAAGCCGCCGTCGAGGTATATTCCGGCCCGGGTTTCGACCTTCTTTGCGAAGAGCTTTTTGAACAGACCTGCGCCGTCACCTGCACCGACACCGCCGGCGAATCCTTCCAGCGCTTTGACGGCTGCCGCCTGGGAAGGCTGGTTCGGGTCAGGCCGGTAGCTGGCGAAGGAGACCTGGCCAAACCTCGGCGAAGGATAAAAGCCCTTCAGGAGCTCATCCACCGACACCGCCGGCGTACGGGCGGCAAGCTGTTCGATCTGTACCAAGGTGGTCCGTTCTGCTGGTGGGTTGTCCCCAGAAAGAATACCGGCAATGGCCCGGCCCTCCCGCGCCATGCCGCCGTCTATGACTTCGGCGTGACAAAGGCCATATGTCCCCCTGTTAACAGCAGGGCGGACACGGCGGCCGGCCATAGCTAGGGTGGAAGCAGGGTTCCACCTCCCGCAACAGCTCCGCCGTATGTCTGAAGTGAAAGGCCATCACCATGTCCTACCCCGTTGAACAGAACGAGAAGTTCGCCGCCTACGCCAATCCAGAGCGCCTGGTGTCCACTGAATGGCTTGCGACTGCACTGGAGTCAGGCGCGGTTGCCGACGGCAAACTCGTCGTGGTCGAATCCGATGAAGATGTCCTTCTTTACGAGACCGGCCACATCCCCGGAGCCGTCAAGATTGACTGGCACACCGACCTCAACGATGAAGTGACCCGCGACTACGTCAACGGCGAAGCGTTCGCTGCACTGGCTGCTTCGAAGGGCATTTCCCGTGACACCACCGTGGTGATCTATGGGGACAAGTCGAACTGGTGGGCGGCCTACGCCCTCTGGGTCTTCACCCTCTTCGGCCACGAGGACGTCCGGCTGCTCGACGGCGGCCGGGACAAGTGGATCGCTGAAGGCCGTGAACTCACCACGGAGCGCCCCTCCCCCACACCGGGCGAGTACCCGGTGGTGGAGCGCAACGACTCCCCCATCCGCGCGTTCAAAGAAGACGTCCTGGCGCACTTCGGCAATCCGCTCATCGACGTCCGCTCCACCGAGGAATACACCGGCCAGCGGACCCACATGCCGGCCTATCCCGAGGAAGGCACGCTCCGCGGCGGCCACATTCCCACGGCGGCATCCATCCCTTGGGCCCGCGCAGCGGCCGCTGACGGAACCTACCGCAGCCGCGACGAGCTGGAGGCGCTCTACCTGGGCGAGGCCGGACTGGAAGCGGGCGACAATGTAGTGGCCTACTGCCGCATCGGCGAGCGGTCCAGCCACACCTGGTTCGCGCTCAAGTACCTGCTCGGCTTCGACACCGTCCGCAACTACGACGGCTCCTGGACCGAGTGGGGCAACGCCGTCCGCGCACCCATTGTCAAGGGCGCAGAACGCGGCACGGTCCCGGCGTAAGCTGGAACAGATGACTACACATGACCTGCCCGCCGCACTGGCGGAAATCGTGGATGACTTCCAGGCCCTGGCGGAACCGGAGCGGCTTCAGTTGCTGCTTGAGTTTTCGCGTGAGCTCCCCGAGTTGCCGGACCGCCTGAAGGACCACCCGGAGCTCCTGGAGCAAGTGGTGGAGTGCCAGTCGCCGCTGTTCCTGACCATCGAAACGGAAAAGAACGACGCCGGCACGGACGCTGCCGTCCGGCTCTACTTCAAAGCGCCGCCCGAAGCCCCCACCACGCGCGGTTTCGCCGGAGTGCTGCACGAGGGACTCGATGGACTCAGCGCGGCCGAAATCCTGGCTATCCCGGACGATATGCCCGAACTGCTGGGCCTGACCCGGGCCATCACACCGCTGCGGATGCGGGGCATGACCGCCATGCTGGGCCGCATCAAGCGCAAGGTCGCCGCCACTTCACGGCTTGAGGCCTAAGCGCCTGACCGGAGCTGACCCAATGGGACGCAAAAGCTCGTCACAGGGAACGCCGGCAACAGCAGCATTAGCTGCGGCCGGCGTTCCCTTTGTGCTGCATCCGTACGTCCACGACCCGTCTGCGGCCAGCTACGGTACGGAAGCTGCCGAGGCGTTGGGGATCGCACCGGAGACGGTCTTCAAAACCCTGATGGTCGAGGTCGAAGGCCGGCTGGCGGTGGGAGTGGTGCCCGTCAGCGGAAACCTTGACCTCAAGGCCTTCGCCGCCGCCTTGGGGGCCAAGAAGGCCTCCATGGCAGACCCTGCGGCCGCTGAGCGCCGGACCGGCTATGTGCTGGGCGGGATCTCGCCGCTGGGCCAGCGGCAGGCGTCGCCCACCGTACTTGACGGCAGCGCCCTCAGCCTCGGGACCATGCTGGTTTCCGGGGGTAAGCGCGGCCTTGACATCGAACTGGCTCCGGCCGACCTCATCCGGCTCACATCCGCGATCACGGCCAACATCGGCACACGCACGCCATAGTGCTCCCTGGACTAGGCCTCCCTGGACTTAGGCATCCTCCGGACGCCGCTGGCCGGGGTTGGTTCGCGGAGCAAGCCGCGTCCGGAGCCAGGCCGTAATCAGGTTCTCCCAGTGCTCCGGATCAACGTTCCATTCCTTGGTGTGCCTCGCACCGCTGAAAGCCTCGAACGTGACCATATCCGGATTCCGTTCGGCCAGAAGGGCCGAGGGCTCAAACGGAACGTACTCGTCGTCCACGCTGTGGATGATCAGGGTGGGTGTCCGGACCTCGACGGCGCGTGCCACCCAGTCCATGGCCTTGAGGTCCACGGGGGCGGACAGGCCCGTCAGCCTGCGGCCCAGCGGGTGTCCCAGCATCAGCTGCCCGTAGCGGCCCACCAGCGACGGAATCCTGTTCAGCTGCGCATGGTGCGCCAGGACGTTGACCCAGTTGATGACGGGTGCGTCCAAAACCATGGCCCGGATCAGGTGGCGGTGACGCGAGAGATCGGCCGTCTGCAGGCAAATGGCACCGCCCATGGACCAGCCAAAAAGCACGATCTCCTCGGCGCCGTTTTCCAGGGCATAGTCGATGGCGGCTTCCACATCATGCCATTCAGTGGATCCCAGGCCGTACCGGCCATCGTCGGCCGACGGGGCCAATCCGTCGTTCCGGTAGGAGACCAGCAGGCTGGTCAGGCCCAGTTCCCGGGCCGGCCCAACAGCGCGCAGGGCCTCCTGGCGGGTTGCGCCGCGGCCGTGCACCATGATGGCCCAGGTTTTCGCGGCGCCTTCTGCCGGTACCAGCCATGCCGGAGCCTGGCCGCCATTCACCGGGATCAGGACGTCCTCTGCGGCGATGCCGGCAGCGTCAGGATCCGGATAGAGCGCGCCGCTCCACCACCCGCGGCGGGCGGTGTCGAAGTCGCCGGCGTAGACGGCCTCCACCTCACGCAGGACTGTCCCGTCAGCGGGCGCGTAGGAAACGATCCGGCCGATCCGCGCGTGCCCTTTGCCGCCGTCGAAAAAGAAGCCATACACACCGTCAACGGTCGTCTCCGGCGTGGCTGCCAGTATGACCTGCATGGCATCGCCATCACGGAGGACGGCCAGCACTTCCTGGTCGGCAACGCGCTGCCGCACCGGCGTGATCACCCGCCGGGCGAAATACAGCGCCAGTGCGGAAGACCCCGTTGCAAGCAGGCCGGCCAGGGCCCCGCCGCCAATGGCGCCCCCCACAGCCCACTTGGCACGCAGCGACATGCGGCCGTCCGCCTGCGGAGGATTCGCCGTCAACGTTGGAGTGCGCGTGGAAGGTGCCATGGAACCATTCTTACCGCCGCGGCCGCATTGGCCCTATTCCACTGCCCGTGGCGGCCCATTCCCGGGCCGGCGGCGGATGAACCCGGGGCAATCGACACTTCACCGGTTGCCCCGCCCAAATGAGTGCGGGGTGCCCATGCGCACGACTAGGCTGATGCCATGAGCGATCCAATCGTCATTCTGACTGAAGAGCCCCTGGGCGCGGATGACCGCGTCAACATTCAACGGCTGGTGGACGGGCAGGACATCCCCCTGGTCCTCCTGGTCCCAGGGAACACCGAGCGGCATCTGCTGGTGGATTTCCTTGAGAACCTGTCCTTGCTGGATGTCGCCAAGGCGTTCCGTGAGCTGACCGCGCATGCCCCGGACCCCAGCGTTGAACGGGCCGAGGCAGCCGAGACGCTCGCCGTCTCGCTGGCAGCCCTTGAAGGCCTGGGCGGTGGAGTCACGGGTGAGATTGTGGAGGGCGGCGCCGTCAATGGGCTGGTGGCGAAGGTCAAGCAGCTGGGGGCTGCCCAGGCCGTTGTGATTACCCGGCCCCATGCGGTGGCGGACACGTTCCACACAGACTGGGCGAACAAAGCCCAGGCCCAGCTGGGCCTCCCCGTGCTGCATCTTTATGCCGGCTCGGGATTTATCGGCGACTCCTGAGCGTTGAGCACACCATGAGCATCTTTGGAAAGAGCGTTTTCGGGAACAAAGCCACCGACTCCATCCCTGCGTCGTCCCTGGACGTGGGCACCGACGTACCGGAACCCGCCGTCCGGAAATCGGATGATGAGTGGCGGCAGGAACTGACGCCGGAGGAGTACCGCGTGCTGCGGCAGGCCGGTACCGAGCGTCCCTTCACCGGCGAGTACGTGGACACCCACACGGAGGGTGTCTACCAGTGCCGTGCCTGCGGGTCTGAACTGTTCAGGAGCAACGAGAAGTTTGACTCCCACTGCGGCTGGCCGTCCTTTTGGGCACCGCTGGCGGACGGGACAGTCCGGTACATCCATGACCGGACGCTCGGCATGGAACGCGTGGAGGTTCGGTGCTCGAACTGCGACTCCCATCTCGGCCACGTGTTCAAGGGTGAGGGCTACGGTACGCCCACTGACCAGCGCTATTGCATCAACTCGGTATCCCTGAAGCTGGTTCCCCGCAGCGTTGACGACGGCGATTCCGCGGTGTCCTGATCCTGCCAGCCGGGTGCCGGGCTATCCCTGGTGCTGCTGACAAGTGCCCTGAGCATGAGAGTTTCTTATGCTCAGGCGGAATTTGAGTTAGGGACTCTGGTTGCTTGCTACGCTCGCCGTAGATGCCCACGCAACGAGAAAGGCAGTCGCACATGACCGTCACCATGACCGGCGCCCCCATAACCATCACCGCCGGGCTTCCCGCCTGGCACCGGCTCAAGGCTGCCGCCGAATCGCTGCAGGCACTGCAGAGCCAGGACGGGTCAGTGCCTGACGCGGTCAACCACGCTGCCGCCGCCGTCGAGGTCGCCGCCATCACCGAGGCCATTGCCGAGCTGGCGCCGCTCTTCCCGCACGACGCCGCCTACCTTGACGCCGTCGTCGCCGATTTCGAGGCATGGGAAAACGGCGGCTTCGGCGTGCCGGACTTCCTGGCCTCGCTGCTGGCCTTCCAGCCGCAGCTGCAGCGTCACGACGGGCTGTCACACCTTGTCATTTTCCCGATGTACACCCAGAACGGCAGCAGCAGCAGGCTGGTGGAGGCCGTCTTGGTCGAGGTGATCTGGCCGGAGTTCGTGGCTGAACTGGAGGCCGGGGCCTACTCCAACAAGCTGTTTGTCCCCATCCGGTTCCTGGACTTCACCCGCGGCTACAACACGAACTCGGCCGTGCTTTTCCCGGAAACCGTGGCCGTACGGGAAACGCCATCCTTCACCTGGGGTGCGATTTTCGCAGACCGCGAGGCAGCCCGGTTCCGCCGGGTCCTGAAGGCGGCGGCGGACATCACCTCGCTGGACCTCCCGGCCGGCGCCGCAGAGCTCCTGGCAGACCAGGAACTGGCCGAGGCCACGTTCGTGATGTGGGACCTCATCCATGACCGGACACACATGCGCGGCGACCTGCCGTTCGACCCCTTCATGATCAAACAGCGGATGCCCTACTTCCTGTATTCACTGGAGGAACTTCGCTGCGACCTCACCGCGTTCCGGGAATCGGTCCGGATTGAAAAGGACGACGACGCCCGGCCGGAAGCCCGCAGGCACGCGAAGCTGGTGCAGTACGCCATCATCTTCGACCGGATCTTCCGCTTTGCGATCACGGGCAGCCGCGTCCGCAATTACGACGGCCTCGGCGGGCAACTGCTGTTCGCCTGGCTGCACCAGCACCACGTCCTGCACTGGACGGACACCCGCCTCCGCATCGACTGGGACCAGGTGCCGGACGCCGTCATCGCCCTCGGGTCAGCGATTGATGACCTTTACTGGCGCTCCATTGACCGCCCGAAGACCGCCCATTGGCTTGCTGCCTACGAACTGATTTCCAACACCGTCACGCCCAGCCCCGCATCAGTGTGGGCCAAGGGCCCGGACGCGCTCCCCGTATCAGGGCCGCCGCGCGGCCTGACGGATCAGGTTCTGGACGACGAATTCCCGCTGTCCATGTTCTACGAGGCGTTGGAGAAGAAAATGCGCCCGGTCATCGAATCCACGGCGGGCATCACCGGAACCTCCGCCCTGTGAGCCAGGACAGTCCCTTGAACGTGCTGGTCACCGGCGGCAGCGGACCCTCCGGGGTCGCGGTGGCCCGCGCGTTGCAGGAGGCAGGATTCCGGGTGTTCACCGTGGGCTCTGACCAGGCGCGGATCGCTGCCGCCGCAGCAAAAGCGGGCGACGGCGTCACTCCCCTCGTGTGCGACCTCGCAGACCTGGCCGATGTCACCGCCCTCCGGCAGGCCCTCGCGGCCGCTGCCGGACGGATGGACGCTGTGATCCACCTCGTGGGTGGCTGGCGCGGCGCGAAGGGCATCACGGACCAGAGTGACGCCGACTGGGAGTTCCTGCACCGCGGGGCCGTCACCACGGTGCGGAATGTGTCGCGGGTTTTCTTCGATGACCTGGCCGCCTCCAGCGCGGGAAGGTTTGCCATCGTATCCTCCACCGCGGTTGAGCAGCCCACAGCGGCGACGGCCAGCTATGTGGCGGCCAAGGCTGCCGCGGAGGCGTGGACCATGGCGATGGCGGACGGACTGTCCCGCTCGGCCGCGGGCGAGGGCAGGGAGCTGGGCAGCGCCGCCGTCGTCCTGGTGGTGAAGGCGCTGGTGGACGCAGAACAGCGGCAGGCGCACCCTGAACGCTCCTTCCCAGGGGCCACAGACGTCAAGGATCTGGGGGCCGCCGTCGTCAGACTCTTCCGCACTCCCGCACCCGAACTGAACGGCCGGCGCCTGCGCCTGGCCACCTGAACCTGATTCCCGGGCCCCGCCGTCGGATCTGACCTCCCTAGACTGAGAACGTGAGCAAAGCAATGACAACCACGGCAGATGCCGCCCCCCGGACCGCACCCGACACCGCCGCCCGGCTGCATGATCCCTCCGTCCGCGGCTTCGCGTCGGACAACTACTCCGGCGTCCACCCCGAAGTGCTGGCTGCCCTCGCGGCCGCCAACGAAGGACACCAGGTGTCCTACGGCGAGGACGACTACACCGCCCGCCTGCAGGAATTAATGGAAGAGCACTTCGGCGCCGGCATTGAATGCTTCCCGGTCTTTAACGGCACAGGCGCCAACGTCCTGTCCCTCCAGTCCCTGCTCCCCCGGTGGGGCGCAGTGGTGTGCGCCTCCACGGCGCACATCAACATGGACGAAAACGGCGCCCCCGAGCGGATCGGCGGGATCAAGCTGCTGCATGTCCCGACTCCCGACGGCAAACTGACCCCGGAGCTGATTGACCGCGAAGCCTGGGGCTTCGGCGACGAGCACCGCGCGCAACCCTTGGCTGTCTCCATCACCCAGACCACCGAGCTGGGTACGTGCTACACCCCGGACGAAGTCCGCGCCATTGCCGAGCACGCCCATTCCAGGGGCATGAAACTGCACATGGACGGGGCGCGGCTGGCCAATGCGGCCGCGCATTTGGGCGTGTCGCTGCGGGCTTTCACGCGCGACGCCGGCGTGGACATCCTCTCCTTCGGCGGCACCAAGAACGGGCTGCTTTACGGCGAAGTGGTGGTGGCCCTGAACCCTGAAGCCGCGCACGGCCTGGTGTTCCTCCGCAAGATGAACATGCAGCTTGCCTCAAAAATGAGGTTCCTCTCCGCCCAGTTCATTGCCCTGCTCGAGGGCGATCTGTGGCTCCGGTCGGCGGCGCACGCCAACGCCATGGCCGCCCGGCTCCGGGCTGCGGTGGAGACGATCGACGGCGTGGAGCCCACGCAGAAGACGGAGTCCAACGGCGTCTTCGCGGTCCTGCCGGCCGGGGTGGCGGACAGGTTGCGGGAGTCCTTCCGCTTTTATGACTGGGACGAGGCCGCCCGCGAGGTCCGCTGGATGTGCTCCTTTGACACGAGCGAAGAGGACATTGACGCCTTTGTGGCCGCCATCCGCCAGGAACTTGCGTCCCACAACGAAGGCAGGGCCGCGAGGTAGCATGACCGGCCGACGGCGAGCCTGCACTGCCTGCCCGCTCCTGGTGCGTAATCTGCGATGGTGAACTCACTCGCCCAGGTTCCCCCGGAATTTCTCCACGCCTTGGGAACCCTCAGGAAGGCCCGCTGCCGCAGTGAACTCCGGCTGGCGGAAATTCCGGCGCCCGCACGGCTGGCGCCGTTCGCCGTGGCACTCGGCGCCGAAGTCATGGCGCCGGGTCCGGGCAGCGGCACCACTCCCGTCCACGGCCCCGCAGCCATGGCGCTGGCCGCGGCGTCAGGCACGGAAGACGACGACGCCACCGAACTGGCCACCGGCCGCTTCATCCTGCTCCACGACCCCGACGGCTCCGCGGTGTGGGACGGCGAGTTCCGCATCGTCACCTACATCCGGGCGCAGCTCGAGCCCGAGATGGGCAACGACGAGATGCTCGGTACCGTGGCCTGGACCTGGCTGGTTGAAGCCCTCGAAAACCACAAGGCCCCCTACCGGGCAGCCGGCGGGACTGCCACACGCGTCCTGTCCGAAAGCTTCGGCACGCTCTCCGACCGGCCCGGCTCGATAGACATCGAGCTGCGCGCCTCCTGGACCCCTGCGTCCTCCGACATCACGGCGCACCTCGAGGCGTGGTCCGACATGGTGTGCACGTTTGCCGGCCTCCCCCCGCTACCAGACGGCGTCTCCGCCCTTCCGCGCCGCCGCCGGAACTAGGACTGACCCGGTCCCGGACATAGAGTCGGTAAACTAAACGCATCATGACCCCTCACATTCCGGATAACACCACAGCCGGCGCTCCGGCTGCTGAACCCACTTCCCACATCTCCGTGGAGGGCTTCGACAGCCAGGTCCCCGTTGTCATTGACCTTGATTCACCCCGCGACGGTGTGCCCCTGGTCATCGAAACGCAGGCCGGGCTGGAGCGGTGCGCGGCAGCCATCGCAGCCGGTACCGGGCCTGCAGGGGTTGACGCCGAGCGGGCCTCAGGGTTCCGGTACGGCCAGCGCGCCTTCCTCGTCCAGATCCGCCGCGAAGGCTCCGGCACGTGGCTGATAGATCCTGAACCGTTCGAAAACCTGGCCATCATCAACGATGCGCTCAAGGGTGTGGAATGGATTCTGCATGCAGCCAGCCAGGACCTCCCTTGCCTGCTTGAGCTCGGCATGTGGCCGGACAGACTTTTCGACACCGAACTGGCTGCGCGCCTTGCCGGCCTGCCGCGCGTCGGGCTGGCCGCCGTCATCGAACAGCTGCTGGGATTCGGCCTCGCCAAGGAACATTCAGCCGCTGACTGGTCCACCCGGCCCCTCCCTGAGCCGTGGCTGCGCTACGCCGCCCTGGACGTGGAAGTGCTCACCGAACTGCGCGAAGAACTTATTGAGCTGCTTCAGGCGGACGGCAAACTGGAATACGCCGAACAGGAATTCGCCGCCATCCTGGCGGCAGGAGTCGCTCCGCCCAGGGTTGATCCGTGGCGCAAGACCTCCGGGCTCCACCAGATCCGCGACCGGCGCCAACTGGCGGCAGTCCGCGAAATGTGGCTCGAGCGCGATTCGCTGGCACAGAAGCGCGATGTTGCCCCGGGCCGGCTGATTCCCGATTCCGCCCTGGTCTCCGCCGCCAAGGCCATGCCCACCACCGTGCCGCAGCTCCTGGGCACAAAGGGTTTCCACGGCAGGGCCGCACAGCGCGAGGCGCCCCGCTGGCTTCGCTGCATTGCCGCCGCCAGGGACCTCGAGGAACTTCCGCCCCTGCACCTTCCCACCAACGCCCCTCCCCCGGCGCGGGTATGGGCGGACCGCGATCCCGAGGCCGCCGAGCGCCTGGCCACGGCCAGGCCGCTCCTCCAGGAGAAGGCCGACGAGCTGAACCTGCCCATGGAAAATCTGTTGACTCCGGACTATTTGCGGCGCGTGGCCTGGCGTCCGCCCGCTGTCATTACTGAAGAGAATGTTGCCACGGAACTGCGCGCCCTCGGTGCCCGCGAGTGGCAGGTCAGCCTGGCTGCCCCCATCATCACGGAGGCGTTCCTCAATCCACAGCCGTTGCCGCCCAAGGAAGCCAAGGCGGCCGCAACCGCCGAATAACACCCCTCATCAGGCCCTTGCACACTATGTTACTGACGAGTAACATAGTGTGCACTGCCGTCCGGACGAGTGCCGCCCCTTTGCCCTCCGGCCGGCGCCAACGTCTCGATGAGGAGTAACCGTGAGCCAAGCCCGCCACAGCGGAGAACCCAGCAGCAGATCCCCGCGTGCTGTCCGTGACGTCGTTTTTGTTGACGGCGTCCGCACACCCTTCGGCCGGGCCGGCGAAAAAGGGATCTACGCCGGAACCCGCGCTGATGACCTGATGGTGAAATGCATCCGCGAGCTGCTGCGCCGCAACCCCGCCCTCCCGGCTGCCCGGATCGACGAAGTGGCCGTAGCAGCCACCACCCAGACCGGCGACCAGGGCCTGACCCTTGGCCGCACGGCAGCCCTGCTCGCAGGACTGCCCCGCACGGTGCCCGGCTTCGCCATCGACCGGATGTGTGCCGGAGCGATGACCGCTGTCACCACGACGGCCAGCGGCATCGGCTTCGGCGCGTACGACGTCGTGATTGCCGGCGGCGTCGAGCACATGGGCAACCACCCGATGGGCTCCGGCGCTGATCCGAACCCGCGCTTTATGTCTGAGCGCCTGGTTGACCCGGCCGCGCTGAACATGGGCAACACGGCCGAAAACCTGCACGACCGCTTCCCCGCCATCACCAAGGAACGAACCGACGCCTACGCTGTCGCCTCCCAGGACAAGCTGGCCGCCGCCTACGCCAACGGCCAGATCCAGCCTGACCTTGTGCCCGTGGCCACGCTGAAGCCGGGCGAGGGCTGGACCCTGAACACCGTGGACGAACCGCCCCGGCCGGGCACCACCCTGGCAGACCTCGCCGCACTGCGCACTCCCTTCCGCGCGCACGGCCGGGTCACTGCCGGCAATGCCGCCGGCCTGAATGACGGCGCCACCGCCGCCGTTCTGGCATCCTCCGACGCCGCCGCGGAACTGGGCCTGCCCGTCAGGATGCGCCTGGTCAGCTACGCGTATGCAGGAGTCGAGCCGGAGGTCATGGGCATCGGGCCCGTGCCCGCCACAGAGAAGGCCCTGAAGAATGCCGGACTCACCATCGGGGACATCGGGCTTTTCGAAATCAATGAGGCCTTTGCCGTGCAGGTCCTGAGCTTCCTGGACCACTTTGGAATTTCCGACGACGACCCCCGGGTGAACCGCTACGGCGGCGCCATCGCGGTGGGCCACCCCCTCGCGTCCTCCGGCGTCCGGCTGATGAACCAGCTCGCGCGGCAGTTCGAGGAAGACCCGTCCGTCCGCTACGGCATCACCACCATGTGCATTGGCCTGGGCATGGGTGCCACCGTGATCTGGGAAAACCCGCACCACCGGAACTACGCAACCATCGAAGGAACAGCCGCATGAGCGCCGCAGACTTTACCAAACTGGCCGAACTCTTTCCCGATGAAACCGTGACGCATTCCTACGTCCAGGACATCGAGCTCCCGGCGGCTCCCGGCCGGCGCAGCCCCGGGGTGTTCGCGCTGATCACCCTGGACAACGGCCTGGACCACTCCAAGCCCACCACACTGGGGCCCAACACCCTGGTTGAGCTGGGCACTGCCCTGGAGGGCCTGAAGGAGCGCGCCGGCCGCGGTGAAATCGTCGGCGTCGGCGTAACCGGCAAGCCCTACTTCCTTGTGGCCGGCGCGGACCTGTCCGCGGTGAAGTCGCTGGAGAACCGCGAACACGGCCTGTGGATGGCGCAGCTGGGCCACGATGTGTACGCCACGCTGGCCAACCTCGGGGTCCCCAGCTTCGCCTTCATCAACGGCGTTGCCCTGGGCGGCGGCCTCGAAATCGCCCTGCAGTCCACCTACCGCACCGTCTCCACGGGAGCCGGTGCACTGGCGCTGCCCGAAGCCCTCCTGGGCCTTGTCCCCGGCTGGGGTGGCGTGTATATCCTGCCGCGCCTGATCGGCCCTGAGAACGCCGTCAGGGTGATGATCGAGAATCCCCTGAGCAACAACCGGACCCTGACCGGCCCGCAGGCCTTCGAACTGGGCATCGCAGACGCCCTGTTCGAACCGGCCGACTTCCTGGAGCAGTCCCTCCTCTGGGCGGCAAAGGTGATCGCCGGGGAGGTGGTTCCCGGGCGGACCAACGCGGTCGATCCCGCAGACCCCGCCGTCGCGGCCCGTTGGTCAGCGGCCATCAAAGCCGGCCGGGCCTTTGTGGAGGCCAAGACGTCCAACGCGTCCCCCGCGCCGGCCAAAGTCCTGGACATCCTGGCGGCCAACCGCACCATGAGCCAGGCTGATTCCGCCGCGCTCGAGTGCGAGACCCTGGCCGGCCTGATGCAGAGTGATGAATTCCGCTCCACTGTCTACGCCTTCCTGGACCTGGTCCAGAAGCGGTCCAAGCGGCCGGCGGGGGCACCGGACCGGAAGCTCGCCCGTCCGGTCACCAAGGTCGGCGTCGTGGGAGCGGGACTGATGGCAAGCCAGCTCGCCCTGCTGTTCGCCCGCCAGCTCAAGGTCCCCGTCGTCATGACGGACATCGACCACGCCCGCGTGGACAAAGGCGTGGGCTACGTCCATGCAGAGGTGGACAAGCTGCTGGGCAAAAAGCGGATCAGCCCGGACGCAGCCAACCGCACCAAAGCCCTGGTCACCGGATCCGTCTCCAAGGAGGCCTTCGCCGACGCCGACTTTGTCATTGAGGCCGTCTTCGAAGAGCTGAACGTCAAGAAGCAGGTCTTCGCCGAGGTGGAAGCCATCGTCACGCCGGACTGCATCCTCGCCACCAACACCTCCTCCCTCTCCGTCACCGCCATGGCCGAGGATCTTCGGCACCCGGAGCGGCTGGTGGGCTTCCACTTCTTCAACCCGGTGGCGGTGATGCCGCTGCTCGAAATCGTGCGCGCGCCCAGGACGGACGACGCCGTTCTGGCCACGGCGTTTGAGTTGGCCAAGGGACTAAAGAAGACCGCAGTCCTGGTCAAGGATGCCCCCGCGTTTGTGGTGAACAGGGTCCTGCTGCGGCTCATGGGCGAAGTGGTGGCGGCGTTTGACGAAGGCACTCCGGCGGACATTGCCGATAACGCCCTGCGCCCCATGGGCCTGCCGATGACCCCGTTCACGCTGGGCGCCATGGTGGGCCTGCCTGTGGCGCAGCACGTCCAGGAATCCCTGCACGCCGCATTCGGCGACCGCTTCGAGGTGTCCGCCAACCTGCAGAAGCTGATCGACAACGGCGTTAAGTCGCTCTGGGCCCCCGCCGCTGACGGCAGCCAGGAAATCCCCGCGTCCACACTCGCGCTGATGTCCTTAGGCACGTCGGCTTCCACCGGCGACCAGGTGCTGCACCGGGTGCAGGATGCCCTCGCCGAGGAGATCGGCCTGATGCTGGACGAGGGCGTTGTGGCAGGCCCCGAGGACATCGACCTGTGCATGATCCTCGGCGCGGGCTGGCCTATGTTCCTGGGTGGCATCACACCGTACCTGGACCGGGTTGGCGCGTCGGAGCGCGTGAACGGCAAGCGGTTCCATGCACCGGGGGTAGCCTCCGGCGCCGCTGCGGTTTAGGAGCCCGGCGTCCGGGCTTAGGCGCCGAAGCGCACGAAGTAGTTGGAGGGGGCCGGTTGGCCGGGCAGGCGGCCCGTCAGCCGGCCCTCAGCTTTCCGCCGGCCAGGACCACCGTACGGTGCGCCAGTGACCGGGCGTACGCCACGTCATGCGTCACGAGGACGACGGCGGTGCCCTCCTGTGCAGCGCGGCGCACCGCGGTGTCCAGCCTCGCCAGGCCGTGGCGGTCGAGGGCTATTGTCGGTTCATCCAGGGCAAGCACGTGAGGCCGCCTGGCCAGGACCGTGGCCAGCGCGAGGAGCCGTTGCCGGGAGGCCGGCAGTTCTGCGGGATGAATGCCACCTGTTTCCGCCAGGCCGACGGCTGCCAAGGCGCGCTGCACCGAGGCTGAGGCTGCCGGGCCCGCCGCGAGCCCAAAACCGACTTCCCGCTCCGCGGTCCGCTCAAACAGCTGGTCCCGGGGGTCCTGGAAGAGCAGGCCGACATCTGCCGCAACCATACCCGGGAGCAGCCCGGCGATATCCTGCCCGTTGATCCGGACACTGCCGGCCACTGGCTGGAGCAGACCGTTAAGGTGCCGCAGCAGGGTGGACTTTCCGGCGCCGTTCGGGCCCGTGACGGCGACGATCTCACCCGGATGGACTGACAGGCTGACGCCGTCCAGGACGGCGGGCTTCACCGTGCCTGCAGCAGCGGCCCTACGGAACCGGCTCCGCGCCGGCGGCCTGCCGTAGGCGAAACCGACATCGCGGAGTTCCAGCGCGGGGACTCCCGCCGGCACAAACCCCTTACCGGCCGGACGGGCCGGCACTGACGGGAGCTGCGGTTCGCCGTCCCGGCGGGTTCCGGGCTCAACGACGCCGGCGGCCCGGAGCTTGGGCGACCTGGCCAATTGCTCCGGCGCACCCGCACCTACTGACGCGCCGTTGTTCAGCACCGTCCAGTGGTCCGCGCAGGACACCAGGGCATCCACCGCCTGGCTCAAGACCACAACCGCGGTGCCGCCTGCCATGAGGTTCCGCACCAGGGCCGTCAGGGCTGCCGCGCCGCCGGTATCCAACGAGGCGAAAGGTTCATCGAGAACCAGCACGGCGGGGCCGGTGATGACGGCACAGCCGATGGCCAGGCGGCGAAGCTCACCCCCTGAGAGCCTGGCCGGATCACGGTCCAAAAGCTGGTCCAGCCCGGTCAGGGACGCCACCCTGCGGACGGCTGCGTGCATCTCCGGCCGGGCCGTCCCCAGGTTCTCCAGGCCAAACGCCAGCTCTTCGGCCACCGTGGAACGGACGGTGGACAGCGCCGCGCCCGCATCCTGCGGGACAAATCCCACCTGGCGGCACCAGGCGGAAGGGTCGATCCGGGGGTCTTCCGGTACTCCCTGGAACTCCAGCCGGGTCCCGGCCAGGCCCAGTGATCCCTCGAAAACGCCACTGCTGCCGGGGCGCAGCCAGCCGGCCAGGAGCCGTCCCAGGGTGGTTTTGCCACTGCCCGAACCGCCCAGGACTGCTGTCAAAGTTCCGCGCGCCAGGGACAGGCTGATCCCGTGCAAGGCCGGGGCCGGATCACCGTGATAAGTGAAGTGTCCAATGCGGGCGGACAGGACGGGAGCCAGCGTGCCGGGCATTACCGGGCGCCCGCCGTCGGGAACCACAGCCGGGCGGCGATGGCGGCAACGGCGGCCAGGAGCAGCACTGACCGCAGTACACGCTGCAGGGGCGGATCCGGAACCTCGCGGAAGCTGGTCCGGGGGCCACGGTTGCTGAATCCCCGGGCCTCCAGCGCCTGGGCGCGCGTCCCCGCATCATCCACCAGGGACAGGACCAGCGGGACGGCCTGCAGGCGGAAAGCGATCACCCGGCTAAACCAGCCCCGGCGGATCACCAGGCCACGGGATTCCTGCGCCCGCCTGATCCGCTGCACCCGCGCGCTGATGGCGGGCAACAAGGTGAGGGTTGACGCGAGGACGTAGCCGAACCGCCCCTTGGCTCCCCGCGAGGACAAAGCCGTCACCAGGTCGGGAACGCTGACGCTGAAGGAGAAGAGCAGCAGGGCCAGGACGGCGGCCGAAAGCTGCGCGGCACGTTCGGCGGCGAACCGGAGGCCCTCGGATGTCACCCGTGCCGGCCCCCACGCTGCCAGCACGGTGGTGCCCTCCGGGAAAAACAGGCCGTGCAGCACCAGCAGGGACAGCCCCAGGGGAACCAGGACGGCGGCGGCGGCCGGCAGCAGCCGCTTGGCAGTTCCGACCACAAAGGAGAACCCCACGGCGGCGGCACAGACGGCGACAGACAGGGGCAGGCTGCCGGCCGCCGTCGTGATCACCGCGGTGCTGCCGGCGGCGGCCAGGGACGTCAGGGGGTGGAGGCGCATCAGTGGCGGGTCAGGAGTCCTTGCCGGCCAGCACGCGGTGCCGGCGGACAAACGCGAACTGCAGCCTGGTGCGGCGCGGCAACGCGTACACAAGAAGGGCCACAAGGGTGAAAACAATGGCCTTGTCCATCGGGTCCGAGATCAGGGCCTGCTTGGTGATGGCGGCCAGCAGGGTGTCCCCCATGGAACGGAAGGCGCTCACGATGGCGCCGGTAGCCAGGCCGGAAGTGCCGCCGAAGACGAAGGCTGCCACGGGTGCGGAGACCACGCCGCCGATGATGCCTGTCAGGAAGCCGGCCACGGGAATCAGGTAGAACCGACGGAACAGGCCGTGGCGTGCGGCGAGGCCCGCCAGGAAGCCGATCAGGGCCGCGCCGGCGGCGAAGGGCAGGACGGTGGGATTGAAGAAGGACCAGACGATGCTGCTGAGGGCACCGGTGGCCGCCCCCGCCGCCGGTCCGGCGAGGACCGCGATCAGCACCGTGCCGATGGCGTCGAGGTAGAAGGGCACCAGGGTGCTGCCGACGAACTGGCCCAGGACGATGTTCAGCACCAGGGCAACCGGAATCAGCACCAGCGTGGAGACCGGCAGTGTCGGGAGCACGGCCACAATCAGCAGGACAGCGCCCGCCAGGAACCCGGAGAGGGCGATCAACGCCGCGGCACTGCCCGGCCCGCCGGTGATGTCAGCGGGCTGGTTGAGGACCAGGTAGATGTACGTTCCTGCGATGGCCAGGGCTCCAAGGACTTCCAGCAGGCGACGGTTCCGGGCGTTGGCCGGCGTTTGGGGCGGCAGCGTGAGGGAGGGCGATGACATGGCGTTCCTTCTAGGGATGCAGGCTCTGCCGCCCGGAAAGCCCGGGCGGTGCGGAACGCCGCCTATGTCACCTCGGCGGCAGCCGGGGGCGTCTGCGCCGGCCCGGTCCGCGGATCAGTCTACCGGGACGAAGCAGGCCGGAATGAAGAGTAGACTCCCTGACACCCGCCGGCGCACCCTCCCTGACCTTCCGAAAGGCCCACCGATGCCCCATTACGATCTCGCCATCCTCGGTTCAGGATCCGGAAACTCGCTGATCACTCCGTTTTGGGACGGCAAGCGGGTGGCCCTCATCGACGGCGGCGTATTCGGCGGCACCTGCGTGAACGTCGGCTGCATCCCCACAAAAATGTTCGCCTACCCCGCGGGCCTGGCCGCTGTCCCCGCCGAAGCGTCGCGCCTGGGCGTGGAGCTGACCCGGGACACAGTGCGTTGGAATGCAATCCGCGACCGGATCTTCGGCCGTATCGACGCCATCTCCGAGAGCGGCCGGCGCTACCGGGCCGAGGAGCTGGACAACGTGGACCTTTACGAGGAATTCGTCCGCTTCACCGGGCCCCGAACGATGACAACCGAATCCGGAACCGACATCACCGCAGACCAGGTGGTGGTGGCCGCCGGGTCCCGCGCGGTGAAACCTGATGTCCCCGGCATGGATCTCCCCCAGGTCCATACCTCGGACACCGTGATGCGCATCGACGGCCCGCCCAGCCAGGTTGTGGTGGTTGGCGGCGGTTACATCGCCGCGGAATTCGCAGCCATCTTCCACGGCTTCGGGTCCGAAGTGGTCCAGGTCAACCGGTCAGGGCGCCTCCTCCGTGGCAACGACGAGGACATCGCGCGGCACTTCGCCGAGGCAGCCGCCCGCCGCTGGAAGCTTGAGCTTGGTTTTTTCCTGCAGGTCGTGGAGGACACCGGGGAGGGCAGGGTCACCGCGGTGTTCGACGACGGCGACGGCAAGCAGCTGCGCCTCGAAACGGACATTGTGCTTCTGGCCACCGGTCGCGTGCCCAACACCGACCGGCTGGGTGCCGATGCCGCAGGGTTCGACCTGGAGGCTGACAAGACGCTCTCAGTCGACGCACGGCTGAGGATTCTGTCCAACGGCGAGCCGCTGGAAGGCGTCTACGCACTGGGCGATATTGCCAACCGCTTTCAGCTCAAGCATGTCGCCAACCGGGAAGCGCGGGTGGTGGCCCACAACCTCGAAAACCCGGACCGGCCGCGGAGCATCGATTACACGGGCGTTCCGTTTGCGGTGTTCAGCAATCCGCAGGTGGCCGCCGTCGGACTGACGGAAGACGAAGCCCGGAAGGATGCCGCGGACGCCACGGACATCGTGGTTGCGGTCCAGGAATACGGGAGCACGGCGTACGGCTGGGCCATGGAGGACTCTGAGGGAATCGTCAAACTGATCGCGGAAAAATCCACAGGCCGGCTGCTGGGGGCCCATATTGTGGGCCACGAGGCGTCCATCCTCATCCAGCCGCTGGTCCAGGCGATCGCCCTGTCCACCCCTGTGGCCACGCTCGCGCGGGGACCCTACTGGATTCACCCGGCATTGACGGAGGTGGTGGAAAACGCCCTGCTCGCCCTGGACGTGGACGTGCCTGAGAGCGCGCCGCTGTAGGCGCCCCGCCGGGAAGGGACGGTTCAGCGCAGCCGTGCCGCGAGGCCGCCGATGGACCGGATCAGTTCCTGGAAGGCCTGCTCCGGGTTGTTGTCCGCGACAATCCGCGCGGTGGGCGGGTGCTTCCACAGGTTCCGGTAGTCGGCCACGGTGGTCCCCATCAGCAAGGGCGAGTCCACTTCAACGTCCACGGTGGCCAGGCGGGTTGCGTAGTCGAGCGTCCCTGCCGCCACGCCGGCGGCGAAATAGTCGTGGATGTGCGCCAGGTAGCCCTGGCCGTGGAGCCGGTGGAACTCGAAATAGAAGCGCAGCGCATCGGACAAGTGCCGCACCAGCGGACTGTCCGCGGTGCTCCGCAGCCCTTCAGGCTGTTTTGGCAGGACGAGCTCCCGCTCCGCACAGCCGGCAGCCTCCGCCAGCCGCAGCACGTGCTCGGGCCGCAGCTCGATCCGTTCCGTGGTGTCCAGGGAACACACAATAGGCAGCCGGTCCGCCGGCATGCCCCGGTAGGCCGCGTAGACCTCCTTCGCCGCGTGCGGATCCACGTGCGTATTCCACTCGGCGGTGGGCGTGGTGTTGCCCTGGTGGTAGAAACTGCCGCCCATGATCACCACCTTGCCCAGCAGTGCGGGCAGCCGCGGTTCCCGGCGGATGGCCAGTGCGAAGTTCGTCAGCGGTGCCGTGATCAGGGCTGTGAGCTCCCCCGGGTTGGCACGCGCCGCTTCCACCCACAGGTCGGCGGCGTGGCGCGCTGACACCGTCCCGGCCGGCGGCGGCAGTTCGGCGTGGCCTATTCCCTGTGGTCCATGGGTTTCGGGCGTGGTCACCAGCGGGATGGCGAGCGGAGCTTCCGCGCCGACGGCGACCTCCACACCCGTGCGCCCGCACAGCTCCAGGACGGCCAAGGTGTTGCGTGCCACCTGGTGCGCGTCCACGTTCCCGGGCGAGGCCGTGACCGCCACGAACTCCACGTCCGGCAGCGAGGCCAGGTAAGCCAGCGCCACGGCGTCATCGATCCCGGTGTCAACGTCCAGCAGGAGCCTGGTCATGGTCAGTCCCCCTAGAAGAGTGCGACTTTGGGGACCGCCGGGAAGATCCCGTCGAGCTCGTCCAGCTCGGCAGGCGAGGGCACCCAGGCGACGGCCTCTGCGTTCTGGCGGATCTGCCCTGGCTTCGTGGCCCCGGCGATCACGCTGCCCACCGAAGGCTGTGCCGCGAGCCAGGAGAAAGCCACCTGGATTTCGGACAGCTGGCGCTCGGCCGCGAACGCGCTGAACCGCCCCAGCTGGTCCCAGTCGGCGTCGTGCACCATGTGGGTCCGGGTGTGGCTGAGCCGGGAGCCCTCGGGTGCCGTGTCCGGCGAATATTTGCCGGTCAGAAGCCCGTTGGCCAGGGGGAAGTACGGCAGGACGCCCAGGCCGTAGGCTTCCGCGGCCGGGGTGACTTCGAGCTCGGCCCGCCGGTCCAGGAGGTTGTAGTGGTTCTGGGTGGAAATGAAACGCGTGCCGCCCGCGGCACGGGCTACAAACTCTGCTTCGGCGATCTGCCAGCCGGCGCGGTTTGAGTGCCCGATATAGCGGACTTTGCCGCTGGTGACGAGGTCGTCAAGCGCCGACAGGGTTTCCTCGATGGGCGTCAGCGGGTCCGGTGTATGGAACTGGTACAGGTCGATCCAGTCGGTGCCGAGCCGGCGCAGCGAGGCCTCGGCTGCCCGGACGATGTAGCGGCGGGACCCCCTGGCACCGAAATCGGGCCCGTTGGCGCCGCGCATGTTCATACCGAACTTGGTGGCTACCACCACGTCGTCGCGGCGGCTCCCGAGGGCCTTGCCGAGCATCGTTTCACTGAGGCCTGGTTCCTTGCCGTAGTTGTCGGCAACATCGAACAGCGTCACGCCGGCGTCGAGGGCGGCGTGGACGACGGCGTCTGTCCCCTCCTGCGACTCGGTCACCGTATTGGCGCGGCCCAGGTTGTTGCAGCCAAGGCCCACGACGGAGACGGTCAGCCCGGATTTACCGAGGCGGCGGTATTCAGTCACAGAATCTCCTAGACGCTGAAGCTGTTGGCTGGTTTGGCCGAGTGCTTGAGCTTGAAGTTGTCCGGTTCGTTGAACGGCGCGGCGCCGATGCTGAGCTTGGTGAAGTCCAGGTCCTCGCCACGGCTGCAGACCTTGATGGCATTGACAGCCTTGTTCACGTCGGGGCAGAGGCAAAAGATGTTCAGCTTGTAGTCACTGAACTCTGAGCGTTCCACGGTACCCAGCCCGCGCCAGGCAAGGTGGCTGATGATCGCATCCTTCGCCTTTTCCTCAAGGTAGCGGTCCCTCTCGGTTCCTTCCCTGGTTTTGAGGGCGAACTGGGCCACCACCCAGAACTGCTCTTCATCGGGGATTTCGGCGTAGCCGTCCTCGGCGCACTGGACAGCAAAGGCGTCCATGAGGCCCTCAACAGCAGCGGCGTCAGCCACGTCGGTCTCTTCGGTTTTGCTCTGGTGCCCCACCACGCCGTAGTTCATCACGAACTGGCTGTAGTCCTCATCGAACCAGCCCTCGCGGAAGTGCAGCACTCCCTCGTCGTCCCGTTTGTAAACCCTGATAATTCCGCTCATGACCGTCCCTTCGTGAACCATCCGACATCGGTGCCGTCGAACGGTGCCTGCTGTGCCTTGACGGCGTGATAAAGCTCATCCGCGGCTGCCTGGATGTCATCCACCAGCAGGTCCGGGTAATTCATGGCGATCCTGTGTTCCGCGAACTCATCCTGGTCGTCGATGAAGACGTCGCGCCCGGCCATCCGGATCACGTCCAGGTCCATGTCGATCACATGGAACTCGGTGACCGCCGGCCGGATTTCCGTCCACTCGTGGGCGACAGCCAGGTCAACGTAGACCCGCACACCGTTGGGGTGGTCTGAATCGTAGAAGGTGGCAACCCAGTCCCCCGAGCGCGGTACCAGCAGCACGGCGTCGGACCGGGTGTAGAACGCGGCTCCGGGGCGCGAACAGAACTCATTGGTCCCCTGGAAGATCCACCAGCCGTGCCGGTCTTCACCGATATAGCGGCCCGGGACCACCCAGTGGGCTTTGCCGTTCCATTTCCGGTTCCGCGCCACCACCAGCTGTCCCGGCTGCAGGCCGGCGGGAACACGGGTGGTACTGGTGTGCCGTTCCGGGCCGGCCTCCCCGACGGCGCCCGGAAACTTCAGTGCGTCTTCTTCCCTCACAGAATCGGAAGACTGCCGGTGGTGGGGTGTTCCTGGCCGGGCAGGGGACGCGCGAAGGGGACTTTTGTCCCCAAAACCTGGGCGACGACGTCGTGCGTTATCTGCTGTGCAGTCAGCCCCACACGTTCCATGACCTGGCTGCGGGTACCGTGATCCAGGAACTCGGCCGGCAGCCCCACTTCGTTCAGTGCGGTGTCGACGCCGGCTGCGCGCATCTCCTGCCGGATCCGCGATCCGACGCCGCCGGCCCTCACGCCGTCCTCGATACAGATAACAAGCCTGTGGTGGGAAGCCAAGGCGATGATGGAACGCCGCACAGGCAGGACCCAGCGCGGATCAACCACCGTGGTGCTGATGCCCTGGGCGCCGAGCCGGTTGGAGACGTCCAAAGCGAGTTCCGACATTGCCCCGACGCTGACGATCAGGACATCGTTTTCGGTGGAACCGGCGGGACGGCGCGCCAGGACGTCCACACCGTCGCTGAGCCGTTCGATGGCCTCCACTTCGGCGCCGACGGTGCCTTTGGAGAACCGCACCACGGTGGGGGCGTCGCTGATGGCCACGGCCTCGCGGAGTTCTTCGCGGAGCCGGGAGGCGTCACGCGGAGCAGCGAGGTGCAGCCCGGGGACAATCTGCACCATGGCCATGTCCCACATGCCGTGGTGGCTTGCGCCGTCAGGCCCGGTCACGCCGGCGCGGTCCAGGACGATGGTCACGCCGGCCTTGTGCAGGGCCACGTCCATCAGCAACTGGTCAAAGGCACGGTTGAGGAAGGTGGCATAGACGGCCACCACCGGGTGGAGGCCGCCGAAGGCCATGCCCGCAGCCGAGGTCAGGGCGTGCTGCTCGGCAATACCGACGTCGATGACGCGGTCCGGGTGCTTGGCAGCGAACTTGTGCAGGCCCACGGGGATCAGCATGGCACCCGTGATGCCCACAATGTCGGCACGTTCATCGGAGATGGCAGCGATCTCGTCGGCAAAGACGGACGTCCAGGACTGGGCCCCTGACGCTCCGGTGGGTTCACCGGTTTCGGGGTCGATGATCCCTACGGCATGGAACTGGTCGGCTTCATGTGCCCGGGCGGGGGCGTAGCCATGCCCCTTTTCGGTCATTGCATGGACAATCACAGGCCCGGCAAAGTTACGGGCCGTGGAAAGCGCGTGCTCCATGGCCTGGAGGTTGTGGCCGTCAACGGGGCCGATGTACTTCATGCCGAGGCCCTCGAACATCCCCTGCGGCGCCCACCAGTCCTTGATGCCCTTTTTCATGGCATGCAGGCTCTTGTAGGTGAACTGGCCTACCGGGCCGCCGTTCTGGAGTTTCTTCTTCCACCAGTCCAGGGTGCCCTCGTAGGCCGGGGCGGCACGGAACGAGTCAATGGTGGGACGAAGAGAAGCAAGGTAGTCCGCGAAACCGCCCACGGTGGGCGCATAGGAACGGCCGTTGTCATTAACAACAATGACCACACGGCGGCGTTTGTCAGCTGCGATGTTGTTGATGGCTTCCCAGGCCATGCCGCCGGTCAGGGCGCCGTCGCCTACAACGGCGACGACATAGCGGTCGCCTTCCGCGGTGAGCTGGCGGGCGCGGGAAATGCCGTCAGCCCAGGACAATGATGAGGACGCGTGTGAGCTTTCCACGACGTCGTGCTCGGACTCGGCGCGGGACGGGTAACCGGACATCCCGCCCTGCTGGCGCAGCGTGCTGAAATCCTGCCTGCCCGTCAAAAGCTTGTGCACGTAGGACTGGTGGCCCGTGTCGAAGACGATGCTGTCCCGCGGCGAATCGAAGATGCGGTGCACTGCAAGCGTCAGTTCCACAACACCGAGATTGGGGCCAAGGTGCCCACCCGTCTGGGAGACATTCGTGATCAGGAAACTCCTGACCTCATCAGCCAGTTCTTCGAGCTGTCCCTGGGACAGCCCATTCAGGTCCTGCGGATTCCGGATGGTGTCCAAGATTCCCAAATGACCCCTCCTTCGGGTGGTAGACGTGCCTGTTAACTCTAACGCCTTGGGTGAAATGCAAAGCCGAAGCCCCGGCTGGTCGGTGACCGGCCGGGGCTTCGGAAGGGTGCTGCGTAGTTCAGCTCTCCGCTAGTTTGCGGAGATCTGGCGCAGGACGTACTGCAGGATGCCGCCGTTGCGGTAGTAGTCGGCTTCGCCCGGGGTATCGATGCGGAGTACTGCATCGAAGGACTTGGCCGAACCGTCTTCTGCGGTGGCGGTGACCTTGAGGGTCTTGGGCGTGGTGCCTTCGTTCAGGGCGGTGACGCCCTCAACCGCGAAGGTTTCCGTGCCGGTCAGGCCCAGGGTGGCTGCGGACTCGCCGGCCGGGTACTGCAGCGGCAGGACGCCCATGCCGATCAGGTTGGAACGGTGGATGCGCTCGTAGCTTTCAGCAACGACGGCCTTGACGCCCAGAAGCGCCGTGCCCTTCGCAGCCCAGTCACGGGAGGATCCGGACCCGTATTCCTTGCCTGCCAGGACCACCAGCGGAGTGCCGGCTGCCTGGTAGTTCTGCGCGGCGTCGTAGACATAAGCCTGCGGGCCGTCAGCCTGGCTGAAGTCGCGGGTGAAGCCACCTTCGACGCCGTCCAGCAGCTGGTTCTTGATACGGATGTTCGCGAACGTGCCGCGGATCATGACTTCGTGGTTGCCACGGCGTGAGCCGTAGGAGTTGAAGTCCTTGCGCTCCACACCGTTGGCCAGCAGGTACTGACCGGCAGGGGTGTCCGACTTGAAGGAACCGGCCGGGGAGATGTGGTCCGTGGTGACCGAATCGCCCAGCTTGAGCAGCACGCGTGCGCCGGTGATGTTCCGGACGGGCTCGGGCTGCGCCTTCATGCCCTCGAAGTACGGGGGCTTCCGGACGTAGGTGGAGTTCGGATCCCAGGCGAAGGTGTCACCGGCGGGCGTGTCAAGCGCCTTCCAGCGTGCGTCGCCATCGAAGACACCCTCGTAGCCGCGGGCGAACATGTCCTTGTCGATCGAGGAATCGATGACCTGCTGGACCTCAACCGGGTTGGGCCAGATGTCTTTCAGGAAGACGTCGTTGCCTGCTTCGTCCTTGCCGAGGGAATCGGTGTCGAAGTCGAAGTCCATGGTACCGGCCAGGGCGTAAGCGATGACCAGCGGCGGGGAGGCCAGGTAGTTCATCTTCACGTCCGGGTTGATCCGGCCTTCGAAGTTGCGGTTACCGGAGAGCACTGCGGTGACGGAAAGGTCGTTGGCCTGGATGGCCTCGGAGATTTCAGCGTCCAGCGGGCCGGAATTGCCGATGCAGGTTGCGCAGCCGTAGCCCACAATGTAGAAGCCGAGCTTCTCCAGGTAGGGGGTCAGGCCGGACTTCTCGTAGTAGTCGGTGACTACCTTGGAACCGGGAGCCACGGAGGTCTTGACCCACGGCTTTGACATGAGGCCCTTGTCCACGGCGTTGCGCGCCAGCAGCGCGGCTGCCAGCATCACAGACGGGTTGGACGTGTTGGTGCAGGACGTGATGGAGGCGATGGACACCGCTCCGTGGTCCAGTTCGAACTCGCGGCCGTCTTCGGTCTTGATGTGCACCGGGCTGCTCGGACGCCCGTTGGCGCCGTTCGCTGCGGACACAACACGGCTGGTCTCGGTGGTGTGCGAGTCGGCGTGCGTGAAGGACGGGGCATCCGAGGCCGGGAACGACTCGTCCAGGGACTCGTCCACGCTGCCGTCTTCGATGGCGACGTAGTTGTGGATGTCCTTGCGGAACTGCTCCTTGGCATCCGTCAGCTCAATGCGGTCCTGCGGACGCTTGGGGCCGGAGATGGACGGAACAACCGTGGAGAGGTCCAGTTCAAGGTACTCGGAGAACTTGATCTCACGCGACGGATCGTGCCAGAGGCCCTGTTCCTTGGCGTAGGACTCCACGAGTGCCACATTTTCGTCCGAGCGGCCGGTGAGGCGCAGGTAATCCAATGTGACGTCGTCGATCGGGAACATTGCGGCCGTGGAACCGAATTCCGGGCTCATGTTGCCGATGGTGGCGCGGTTGGCCAGCGGCACCGCTGCAACACCTTCGCCGTAGAATTCCACGAACTTGCCCACGACACCGTGCTTGCGGAGCTGCTCGGTGATGGTCAGCACAACGTCGGTGGCAGTGGCGCCGGCCGGGATGGACCCGGTCAGCTTGAAGCCGACAACGCGCGGGATGAGCATGGAGACGGGCTGTCCCAGCATGGCCGCTTCGGCTTCGATGCCGCCAACGCCCCAGCCGAGGACACCCAGGCCGTTGACCATGGTGGTGTGCGAGTCGGTGCCAACGCAGGTGTCGGGGTAGGCCCGGACTACGCCGTCAATTTCGCGGGTCATCACCGTGCGCGCCAGGTATTCGATGTTGACCTGGTGCACAATGCCGGTTCCCGGGGGAACCACCTTGAAGTCATCGAATGCCGTCTGGCCCCAGCGCAGGAACTGGTAACGCTCACCGTTCCGCTGGTATTCGATCTCCATGTTGCGCTCCAGTGCGCCGGAGTTACCGAAAGCGTCGATCTGGACGGAGTGGTCGATGACCATTTCCGCAGGAGCCAGCGGGTTGACCCGCTTGGGGTCACCGCCGAGTTCCTTGACCGCTTCACGCATGGTCGCCAGGTCCACCACGCAGGGGACGCCGGTGAAGTCCTGCATGATCACGCGGGCAGGCGTGAACTGGATTTCTGTATCGGGCTGGGCATTGGGATCCCAGCCAGCCAAGGCACGCACGTGATCGGCAGTGATGTTCGCGCCGTCCTCGGTCCTCAACAGGTTTTCAAGCAATACCTTGAGGCTGAACGGAAGGTTTTCTGCACCTTCAACGGAGTTCAACCGGAAAATTTCGTATTCGGTTCCGGCTACATTAAGTTTGCCTTTTGAACCGAAGCTGTCCACTGTGCTCATCGCAGGACTCCTCTCGCAACAGTTTCATCTTTGTCGCGCGGTAGACGGCTTGCTAGTTAGGCAGGCCTAATTAGTGCTGGCCAGATATGTTGCAGGAGGTCAGCCATGAATACTCAGCCGTTAATACGGTGCGCGACGTGGGATTACTACCGCCATCCTAGTAGCATCACCGGGCCGGCGTCAGCAGTGCGACAGTCTCCATGTGGTGGGTATGCGGATAGAGGTCAAAGGCGCGCAGGCCCGCCAGCGCCCACCCTGCCTGCTGGAAGTACCCCACATCCCTGGCAAAGGATGCCGGATCACAGGATACGTAAGCAACGGCCCGGGGACCGGCGGCAACCAGCTGGCTGACCACGGCCTTCCCCGCTCCCGCCCGCGGAGGATCCAGGATAACGGCGTCGAAATTCCGCGGTTTCTGGCGGAGAATGCGCTCAACCCGCCCCTGGACGATCTCCACCTGAGGCGCCTCATGCAGGTTCTTCCGGGCGTCCCGGCTGGTCCCGGGCGCGCCTTCGACGGAAAGAACGGACCCGGTTTCGCCCACCGCGTCAGCCAGCGGTGCCGTGAACAGCCCGGCTCCGGCGTACAGGTCGGCAACCACGGAACCGGCTGCCAGGAATCCGCCCTCGTGAAGGAAGGATGTGACCGCCCTCACAAGCGTCCCGGGCGCGTCGCGGTGGATCTGCCAGAAACCTGCGCCGGTGACCCGGTAGTCATGGCCTGCTGCAGACTCCTGGACCCAGGTCCGGCCACGCAACGGCGTGACGTCCCCGCTGAGGGGATCCAAAGTGGCCACCGAGACGTCGTCCGGGAGCTGCGCCGCGATGGCACTGAGCCGTTTGGGCTTTGTTCCGGGAGCAGGTGCAAGCAGTACCAGGGGGCGGGAACCGTTTGACGGCGCTGCCACCTCAACACGTTCGATGCCCTGCAGGTCGATATCCCAGAGCCGCAGCCCATTGATGCGCTCCGTTGCGAGCGGCATTTCCCGGACAGGGATGATCTGGTCCGACCGGTGGGCGTGCATGCCGAGTTTTCCGCCGGGGGTGACCGAGAAACTCGCGCGCGTCCGCCACCCGAGGCCCGTGCCGGCGTCGTACGCCGCATCCGTGCCGGACGCGGGATCCGCGCCCGGAACATGCGCCCCCACTGCCTCCACCAGGTTGAGTGTGTCCCGGCCATCGGGCAGACGGTCGACGCCGGCGAGCCGCTTGAGCTGTTCAGCCAGTACCGCGGACTTAAGTTCGCGCTGGCTGGGCAGGGCGATGTGCCCGAACTCGGCACCGCCTACCGGCGGGTGTCCGTGCTGCCAGGAACGGAGGGAGTCGGCCGGGCGCCAGAAGGGTTCCACCCGGTCCGGGGATGCGGCCAGGACCTCCACCACGTCTGCCCGCCAGAATTTCGCTGACTCCCCCGCATCGGTCAGGCGGGCGCGGACTTTTTCGCCGGGAATCCCGTGGCGGACAAAGATCACCCTGCCCTCGTGGCGGGCTACGCAGTGGCCGCCGTGGGCTATGGGTCCGACGTCGAGCACCAGCTCGACGGCGGCTTCCTGTGCGGGGGCTGTCCGGGACGTGGACTGGGACTGGGGGTTCATTGAATATCCTGCAGGTTCTTTGCTTCTTCGGATGATTTAAGCTGCCACGGGACACTGGCCACCATCACGCCAGGTTCGAAGTGCAGCCGGGTCTTGATGCGCAGCGCCGTCTGGTTGTGAACCAGTTGTTCCCACCATTTGCCCACTACGTACTCGGGGATGTAGACGACGACGAGGTCGCGGGGCGAATCGCGCCGCATGTTTTTGACGTACTCCATGATCGGGGTGATGGTTTCCCGGTATGGGCTGGCAAGGACCGTGAGCGGCACGGGGATGTCGAGCTTGTCCCAGTCGGCAACTGTCTGCGCTGTCTCTTCGGCGTTGATGTCCACCGTAATGGCATCAAGCCGCGACGGCCGTGACGCCCGGGCATACGCCAAGGCACGCAGCACGGGCTTCCGCACGTGGGAAACCAAGAGTACCGCGTGGACCCGGGACGGCAGGGCCCGCGGGGAGGAATCCTCGTCCACGGCCAGTTCCTTTGCCACGTTGTCGTAGTGCGCCCGGATACTCCACATGATCAGGAACAGCACCACCATCGCGAGCAGCGCAAGCCAGGCCCCCTGGGTGAATTTGGTGATCAGGACGATCACCAGCACCAGGGCTGTCATGCCGAAGCCGATGCTGTTGATGGTGCGGGACTTGACCATTCGGCGTCGGACGGTCTTGTCCTTGGCAAGCTTGAGGTGCCTCCCCCAGTGCCTGACCATGCCCAACTGGCTGAGCGTAAACGAGATAAAGACGCCCACGATGTAGAGCTGGATCAGTTTGGTGACATCGGCGTTGAACGAAATGATCAGCACCAGCGCTCCGCCGGCCAGGGCCAGGACGCCGTTGCTGAACGCCAGGCGGTCACCCCTGGTCCGCAGCTGGCGGGGAAGGTAGCCGTCCTGGGCCAGGATGGAACCGAGCACGGGAAAGCCGTTGAACGCGGTGTTCGCTGCGAACACCAGAATCACGCCCGTCGCGGCCACCACAACGTAGAACAGTATGGAGCCGGGTCCGAAGATGGTTTGCGCGATCTGGCTGATCGCCGGGGTCTGGATATATTCTTCGGGCAGCGGCAGCCCGTTCAGGAGGAATTCCGTGGCCGGGTCCAGCACAATATGGACCTTGGTGGCGTTGGCCAGGAACATGATTCCAGCCAGCATGGCGGCGCCGATCGTGCCTAGAAGCAACAGGGTGGTGGCCGCGTTTTTGCTCTTAGGTACCTTGAAGTTGGGCACGCCGTTGCTGATGGCTTCAACACCGGTCAGGGCGGCGGCGCCCGAGGAAAAGGCCCGCAGCAGCAGGAAGGCCCCCGCCAGGCCCACCAGCCCTTCGTCGAAGCCGGGCGCCGGAACAATCGTGAAGGCCGCGGACGGCGCCTGGCCCAACTGGCCTGTTACCGCCTGGAAAATGCCCACGGCCGTCATGCCCAGGATGGAGGCCATAAAGATGTAGGTGGGGACCGCGAAAAGGGTCCCGGCTTCCTTGACCCCCCGCAGGTTGACCAAGGCGAGGATGACCACGCCGATGGTGGCGATGAGCGCCTGTTGCCCATGGAGGGCGGGTATGGCCGTGGTGAGGTAAGTGGCCGCCGAAGACATCGAGACCGCCACGGTCAGGACGTAGTCCACCAACAGGGCCGAGGCAACTGTCAGCCCGGAAAACTTGCCGAGGTTTTCGTTGGCGATCTCGTAGTCGCCGCCCCCGGAGGGATACGCGTGCACGTTCTGCCGGTAGGACGCCACCACTGTCAGGAGCACCACCATGACAGCCAGGCCCACCCAGGGCGAGAAGGCTACGGCGCTGATGCCGGCGAGGGCCAGCGTCAGCAGGATTTCATCCGGGGCGTAGGCCACCGATGACAGCGCGTCTGAGGCGAACACCGGAAGTGCTATCCGTTTGGGCAACAGCGTGTGGGCGAGCCTGTCATTCCTGAAGGGCCTGCCCACCAGCACCCGTTTAACGGCATTCAGTATTGTCAGCACTCCACAAAGCTAGTCTGATTCGCGGCCCGTGTCATGACGGCGGCCAGGCGGCTGCGGCAGGCGGCCTGCCGGTAGAGTTCTAGCAGCAGCAACGGGCGACGGAAGGTAAGGAAACACGGTGGCGCATTTCGTGATCATGGGATGTGGCCGGGTGGGGGCAACTCTGGCACACACGCTGGAGGACGCGGGCCATTCCGTCGCGATCATCGACCAGGACGACCGGGCGTTCCGCCGGCTCCGCCAAGGCTTCACCGGACGCAAAGTCACGGGTGTGGGCTTTGACCGGGACACCCTCCAGCAGGCCGGCGTGGCTGACGCCTACGCCTTCGCGGCCGTGTCCAGCGGAGACAACTCAAACATCCTGGCAACCCGCGTGGCTCGCGAGACGTTCCATGTTCCCCACGTTGTAGCCAGAATCTATGATCCGGGCCGGGCAGAGATCTACCAGCGGCTGGGCATCCCCACGGTGGCCGCCGTGCGTTGGAGCGCCGACCAGGTGCTGCGCCGCATCCTTCCCGAACAGCACCTCGCGGGCGATTTCCGCGAGCCTTCCGGCCGGCTGGTGCTCACCGAGGTGGACCTCGACGCCGGCTGGATCGGCCACAGGGTCAGCGAAATCGAGAAAGTCGCAGCCATCCGGGTCGCCTACCTGACCCGGTTCGGCGAGGGGATGCTCCCCGAGGCCGGCACGTCGTACCAGGACGGCGACACCGTGCACGCCATGGTTCCGGTAGACCGCAGTTCCCAGGTGGCCCAGGTCCTGGCCAAAGCACCCGCCAAGGAGTCGTAGTGAAAGTAGTGATTGTTGGCGCTGGCAGCGTCGGTTCATCCATCGCCAGGGAACTGCTGGCCCACAAACACGACATCCTGCTGATCGACCTCAAGCCTGAGGTCATCGGACGCAGCGGGCTGCGCGGCGCGCACTGGCTGGTGGGCGATGCCTGCGAGCTCAGCACCCTGCAGGGGGCAAAAGTGGAGGAAGCCGACGTCGTGGTTTCAGCCACCGGGGATGACAAGGTGAACCTCGTCGTCTCACTCCTGGCCAAGACAGAATTCGGCGTGGGCCGCACTGTGGGCCGGGTCAACAACCCCAAGAACGACTGGATGTTCAACGATTCCTGGGGGGTGGACGTGGCGGTGAACACCCCCCAGCTGATGACTGCGCTGGTGGAAGAGGCAGTGGAGATCGGTGACCTGGTCAGGCTCCTGACGCTTCAGACCGGCGTTTCCTCGCTGGTGGAGTTCACGGTCCCGCACGATTCCCATGTCATTGGCCTGACCGTTGGAGATATCCGGTGGCCCGAGGATTCAACGCTGGTGGCGATCCTCCGGGACCATGCCCCGATCACTCCCAGCCGCGACGACGTGATTGACGGCGGCGACGAACTGTTCTTCGTCACCACCATCGCCGCAGAAGATGAGCTGCGGGCGCTGCTGTCCGCGGAATCGGCCACGGCTGACGATGCGGCCGGGCCCGAAGGTGTTCAGCCCGCCGAGGTTCAGGCTCCGGAAGACGACGGCTTCGACGGCTGAGCGCCAGGGTCAGCCCCGGCCGGCGCCGGCCGGGTGATCAGCCACGCGACCCAGACGCCCAGGATGTACAGCGGGGCAGCCATGATCAGCCGGGTGGTGGCGAGTGCAGCCAGTCCGTCCTCGCCCATCAGGTAAAGGGGTACCTGGACCACCAGCCGCAGGACCAGGACCGCCACGATGACCCAGGTGCCCAGGCGGTAGGCCTTGAGCCGTGCCGGGTTCTTGCGCCAGTCAAGGCCTTCATTGCGGATGAAACCGAACAAGAGTCCCGCCACCGGCCATTTGATGGCGATGGAGATGACCATCGCCACAATGTAGGCGGCGTTGGTGAAGAAGCCCGGAAGATAGAAATCTTCCGCTTTCCCGGTGGTGTTTGCGAGCCAGGCTGAAATGCCCACGCCCACAACGCCGGCAAGCGCCTGGGTCAGCGGGCGCCGCTGGATGAGCCGGGCCACCGTAAACGCGGCGGCCGATGCCAGCGCTGCGACCAGGGCCAGCGTGAGGTCCCGGGTGATTGTGAAGGCCACCAGGAACAACAGGCCCGGCACGATGCTCTCCGCGATGCCCTGGACCCCGCCGGCGGTCTTGAGGACATCAATCCGGCCGTCGTGCGTGCGGTGCAGGCCGGCTTTGGCCGCGTAGTCCGCCGCGAGGCCCGCCATCGGAGAGGGTTCCCCGGGGGACGGTTCGGGGCTGGCGGGCTGCGGTCCGGATGGTTCCGGAGAGCGATGGCCCGATCCGGAGTGCGGTTCGGGCAGCTGGGGCGAGGTCATTCGTGCTCCTGGCGGGAAAGTATTTCGTAGCGCGGATTGAACATGGTGGGCAGTCCATGGCTTTGGGTCAGCATGCCGTTGACGCTGACTTCCGTGCCGGCATCGATCCCCGGCACTTTGCGGCGCCCCAGCCACACCACCCGCAGGCGCGCGTTCCTGCCAGGTACCGGTCCGGCGCCGGGGTGCAGGACTTCAGCGTCGGAGAGGATGGCGGTGAACGCCGGATTCTGGTCCGCGGGCACATAGGTTACCGATTCAACGTACCCGTGGCACATCACCCGGCCCCTTTCCGGGAGCTGGCTGACCGGCACCCCATGACCGTGCGGGCCCGGGGGGCGTTGCCCGGAATCAGCCAATCTGGGTGATTTCCGGGCCGCGCTCGGGCCCCTTGAATTCGGGCTCCCTGACCTCAGGTTCCTTGAATTCGGAGGCCCCGGGAGGCGGAGCAGCGCTGGCGTCCTTGGGCAGCCGCAACTGCAGCAGGTCGCGCGGAGGCATGGGGCTGTCGCCGCGGATCACCACGATCCGGCGGAACAAGTCCTCCAGCGGAGCGGCGGCCTCACGCTCCATCGCGGCTTCTCCGCCCAGGACGCCGCGCAGGAACCACCGGGGTCCGTCAACGCCGATGAACCGTGCCACCCGGTAGCCCTGGCTTCCGTCCGGGGCGCCGGCGGGGAGCTTCGCCACGAGTTCGGTTCCGAAGGCACCCTGCACCTCTTCGACCTGGCCGCCCTGGCTTCCCACGGACTGGCCGATCTGCTCGCGGATTTCGTCCCAGAGCCCCTCGGTCTTGGGTGCGGCGAACGCCTGCAACTGAAGGCTGGAGCCGTTCAGGTCCATGGTCACAGCAACCACCCGCTGCGTGGCTTCCTCCACCTCCAGCCGGAGCTGAAGCCCCTCACTCGGGGCAATGAGCAGCGCTCCGAGGTCCACGTAGCCGTCGCGGCTGGAGACTTCGGAAACATCAAAGGGGCCGTTGGCCCGCCGGCCGGTGTCCTGGGAACCCTTCCCGGCCGTGTCCTCTGATTCCGCTGCCGCCGAGGACTCTTCCGGCTCGCCGGCCTGGTCCTTCTTGGATTTCCTGCCGAGCCCAAAAACCATGGGGTTGTCTCCTTAGTTGTGAAAGTGCCCGGCCGGCCGCTGGGTCCCGCCAAAATCTTCGCTGCCGCAGTCAGACAGTCCCGGGCTGCCACCTCGTGGCTAGTGTCAGGCGTTGCCCGGCGTGAAGCCGCCGGTGGAACCGAATCCGCCGGCACCCCGGACCGATTCACTCAAATCGTTGACAGGGACAAACTGCGCGTACTCCACGCGCTGGATCACCATCTGTGCAATTCTATCGCCGCGCCGCAGCTCGACGGCGTCCCGCGAATCAGTATTCAACAGGGTGACGGAAATTTCGCCGCGGTATCCGGCGTCCACCGTCCCCGGGGCGTTGACGATGGTTAATCCGTGTTTTGTGGCCAGCCCTGAACGCGGGTGGATCAGGGCAACAAAGCCGTCCGGGAGGGCGATGGAGACGCCCGTGGGCACCAGCTTCCGCTCCCCCGGCTGCAGCACCACATCCTCCCTTGCACGGAGGTCGGCTCCCGCGTCACCGGGGTGCGCGTAGGACGGCGCCTCGAGTCCGGCGTCGAGCATTTTCAGCTGCACCTGCAGCGTGGGGGCACCGTAGGCCACCGGTACAGCACCGGTGGGCGCAGTGTCAGGAACGGTCTTCAAGGTGGCAAGTTCGTCAGTCACAGTCACTCACTCTAACGCCCCGCCGCAGCTGCGGCCTAGACAACGGAAGGCAGCCGGGCGCGGGCACGGCTTAGAGGGACCGGGCAGGGGCGCCGGGATACGAATCCGTTGCCGGGACGGCCAAGATGAATTAGCCGCCCAAAGATGGAAAGCTGATGGCATGCCCGAATCCAGTTCCGCCGCACCTGTCCCCAACACCCCTTCCGCCGGCACCCCGGCAATCTTCCAGGAAAGGCTGTGGCCAAACGTCTGGATGTGGATCATCGCGGCGGGCGTCTCGAGTGCGGGCATCCTTGTCTTCGCGCCCATCACCTGGGCAGCGGGCTATACAGCCGCTGGAGTGCTGTTCGTCATCATCTCCGTCCTGCTGGTGGTCTCCACCCCGAGCATCGTGGTTACCGGGGATACCCTGACCGTGGGCCGGGCCACCATCGAACGCCGCTTTATCGGCGCAGTGGAAACCTTTCGTGAGAAGGAAGCCACGGCCCAGCGCGGGACCAGGCTCAACGGCCTTGCCTACCTGTGCATCCGGGGCTGGATCGACCCCGTGGTGCGGATCGAGATTACCGACCCGTCCGACCGGACTCCGTACTGGCTGACCTCTACCCGGCGGCCCGAGGAACTTGCTGCCGCCCTGACCGGTAAGTAACTGAACTGAATTGTCTGCACGCAGTATCGTCCGGGACGCAGCGGGGTCAGCTTTCACATTCCCTGCAGTAGAAGTGGCCGTCCTTTTCCCTGGCGATCTGTGAGCGGTGACGGACCAGGAAGCATGACGCGCAGGTGAATTCGTCGGGCTGCGGCGGGATCACCGTGACCAGCAGTTCCTCGCCGGAGAGGTCGGCTCCGGGAAGCTCGTAGCCTGCGGCGAGGTCGGTTTCGTCCTCTTCCACTACTGCCGTCGGTTTGTCTGTCCGCCGGGACTTCAGTTCCTCCAGGGAATCCTCGTTGAGGTCTTCTTCAGATTTGCGTGGCGCATCGTAGTCGGTGGCCATCTCCGCTCAACCCCGTTCCTTTCGCGTCGGCGGGCTTCACCTTCATAACGCAGCGCGGCTCCGGTTTGTGCCCCGGCGCACAAAGTCCCGGAATATCGCGGCGCGCCCTCGCTCCTCACCCAAAACACCGCCCGCGAGTGGCAGAGTTTCGATTGATAGTAATGCCAGGGTGGAGGATTTGTATGCAGGATCTACGGCTTGTAGGCGTGCACGACGACGGAGTGCATCTCCTGTTGAGCGGTGCCGGCGGCGAGATGTTCCAGCTGCCGATCGATGAAGCACTGCGGGCGGCCAGCCGGTCGACGGCGAAAGCCGTAAGCACGGCTGCGCCCATTGCCATGTCCCCGCGGGACATCCAGGCGCGGATCCGCAGCGGTGCCACCGCTGCGGAGGTGGCAGAGCTTTCGGGGCTTCCGCTCGCCAAGGTGGAGAGGTACGAGGGTCCGGTCCAGGCCGAACGGGAGTACGTGGCCCAGCAGGCGCGGAAGGTTGAAGTGGCATCGCCCTCGCCGGGTCATGACACGTACCGCTCCGTCTTTGGTGAGAACCCTGCCACGCTGAATGACATGGTCAACCACCGCCTCGCAGCCCACGGGATTGAACCGTCCACGGTGCAGTGGGACTCGTGGCGGCGGCAGGACGGCAGCTGGACTGTCGCGGCCAGCTTTGAGCCCAAGAAAACGGGCACGGCAGGCATCGGCGAGGAACCCCCGGCACTCTGGACGTTTAGCCCCGCCCGCAGGGCCCTGCAGAACGCCAACCGGTGGGCCCAGCAGCTCAGCGAACTGGAACCGTTGGACGGTCCTGTCCCCGCCCGCAGGCTGACGGCCGTCTCGGACCGGCCTTTTGACTTCGAAGCCGATGCCGAAGCGGCGGCCCGCAATGCCACCGGCCCGCAGCCCGTTCTCCAGGCCGCCAAGGAATCCGATGGGCTCCTGGACATGCTGCGCTCCCGCCGTGGCCAGCGCCTGGGTGTGGACGAGGATGCGGACGATGCCTTGGCGCTGCTGCTGACCCATGGTGTCCCCGCCGCGCATCCCCGCCCGTCTGAGGTTGTAGCCGAACGTCCACACACTCCGGTGGAGGACGCTGCACGGGACACCCGGGACCCGGCTGCCGGTGACGGCACCGAATCGGACAACGCGGCCCCGGCTGCCGCCCTGGATCCCCACACACGCAAGCGAGACGGCCGGCCGTCCATGCTGTCCCGCCTGAGCATGATTCCGCCGCACCGCGGACATGATGACGATCACGACAACCTGAAACTGCACGACGGCGTCAGTACCGACACACGGGAAGTCACCATTGTGGCGTCCCCGGCTCGTCCGCTTCCGCCGGGTGCCCCGGCTGAACCGCCCGTGGAATCCGGGCAGGCCGGTCCGAGCGTGGGCCTGGACGAACTGCTGGGCGGCGGAAGCCCCCGCCGGGCAGCCTATGCGGCCGGCCCCGACGAGTCCGGGTCCGGCGACCACTACAGCGCCGATTCGGACCAGCCGGAGAGGCAGCCGGCCAAGCCGAAGCGGTCAACAGTGCCCAGCTGGGATGAGATCGTCTTCGGGACCAAGCGGGAGTAGGGCTTTAGCGTCCCCGGGCCTTGCCTTCGGCGGTGAAGCACAGGAACGGAACTTCGCGTTCGGCTTTGGTCAGCGAGCCGTGCTGGCCCACCACTTCCATGGCGGCAGGCCGGACCCGGCGCGTGTCGTAAAGGGCCAGGGCGTCCCGGGCGGCGATCATCACGTCACCAATCCGGGGGCCGACGGCCGGGCGCAGCGGCCCAAACAGTCCGCCGGCGATGGCTTCATCCCGGGTGAAGGCCCAGATCCTGTCGCCGAAGCGCGCCCGCCAGGCCTGCAGGAGCCGTTCACGGCCCGCAGCATCGGCAGGGTCCTCCAGGTAGAGGTGCACCATCCGCGGTTCCCCAGCGGTATGCCGCACGCCTTCGATGAGTGAGGTGTCAGCCGCGTAGTCGATCCGTTGCTGTTCCGGTACGTCCAGCATGCCGTGGTCCGCGGTGAGCAGGATGGTGGTGCCGGCAGGAAGCGACGTGCTGAGCCGTTTGACCGTGGCGTCGAGCTCTTCGAGCTGGTGTTCCCACTGTTCGGACTGGCAGCCGTGGCGGTGTCCTGCCTTGTCCAGTTCGTTGACGTAGAAGTACATCAGCGCCGGACCGGCCGCAGCCATGGCTTCGGCGGCGGCCGCGGTGCGGGCGTGGGACGTCACGGCGGACACAAATTCCCCGCCCCGGAGGGCCGCCTGGGTCATGGGCGAGTTGCCGAACTGCGGCAGGCTGACGGTGGTCACGCTGACGGTCTCAGCGGCGCGCTCGAACACTGTGGGGAAGGGCTGCCAGGTACCGGGGTCGACTTTGGCGTCCCAGTTGCCCAGCATGTTGACCACTTTGTCCTGGTCCGGGTCCAGGACGTCGTAGCCCACCATGCCGTGCTGGCCGGGCGGGAGCCCGGTGCCGAAACTGGCCAGGGCCGCGGCCGTGGTGGACGGGAACGTGGAGTCCAGCCACACGGGGATTTCACCCTGCCCCGCCTGCATCACGCCGCGCAGGAAGGGTGTGTGGGCGGACTTCTGCTTCAGCAGGTTCCGGCCGAGGCCGTCGGCCAGGACCACGCAGACGCGCGACGCCGGCGGCAGGCCAAGGGTGTTGGTGAATCCCGGGACGCCGAGGCTTGCCGCGGCGCTGGTCAGGACCTCAGCGACGGAACGTTGCCCGAACGCGGGAGCGGACGGCAGGTTCTGTGGCCGAGTGATTCCTTCGAAGGGGGCTGCGGAAGCGCTTGTTTTTCCTGAAACCGGCATCTCAGCGCTGGTGCCCGCGGCTGAGCCGGTTGCCGAACACGCCTGTGCGCGGGCGGGGCGGGAGTGTCTGGCCGGAGTGCGGGGCCGGCGTTGTGGAGCCGGTGTTCACGGCCCGCAGGGCGCGGGCGAAGAGTTTGGCGTCCTGTACTGCCTGGGGGCCGTCCGCTTCGGCGCTGATGCGCAGGACGATGTCTTCCTGGGCAATGGTGCCGCTGTAGCCGTGGTCGGCCTCGCACTGGGGATCGCCGCAACTCGCGGGTCCCATGTCCAGCCGCTGGCCGCCGGACCAGGCGATGGCGAGGGTAACCTCCCGGACCGGGTCCGAGGGCTTGTAGTCCTGCGGCTGGGAGTACATGTAGCTGAGAACCACGGAGCGGATCTGGGCCACGGGTACGGACTCGGTGGAGATCTGGGCGACGATCTGTTCGCCGGCTTCATCGAGCTGCTGATCGTCCACATGGGTGATGACCAGCATGTCGGACGTGAGGACCAGCACGGTGATGTGGCGGCGGACCTCGGCCCGGTCAAAGTGGGTTTCGAGGTGCACCAGGTGGGCCACGCATTCGCGGCCGTCCAGGGCGTCGTCTACGACGTCGGCCACCAGGCGCGGGTAGAAGCCGGCCTTTTGGAGGGCGCCGTCCAGGGTCTGGGCCTGGGGCGTGTGGCTGTGTGAGCTGTGGGGTCGGGGTGCCTGGTTGTCATTGCCGGGCGTGGATGGCGTCGACTGGGAAGGCTGTGAGCTCATTCCCCCATTTTCACAGATCAGCCGGGGACATGCTAACCGCGGTCAGCCCAGCATGGCGCGGCGGGCGCTGTCCGTGCGGCGGGCAGCGTTGCCGATCCGGATCTCCGCGGCCAGGATGGACAGGCCCCGGGCGCCGCAGAGGACAGGGTTGAATTCGACCAAGGCTACTTCCGGATGGTTGTCCTTCAGCCAGGCCAGCCGGCCGGCCAGATCCTCCAGGGCCTCCATGTCGACGGCCGGCAGGCCCTGGTAGCCCAGGAGCTTGCGGGCGGCCCGCGGTGCACGGACGAAGTCCCTGACATCCGCGGCGGACAGCGGCGGCACGCGGTGCGCCCAGTCGTCCAGCAGGTTGACGGCGTCACCTGCCAGCCCGAAGGAGATCACTGGTCCAAGCAAAGGATCCTCAATGGCACGGAATGTGCAGGCCTGCCCCACCGGGGCCATGGACTGCACCTCCAGGGAGGACGAACCGTAGGGTGCCAGCGCACGCCGCATCTGAGCGATGTTCCGCCGCAGCGAGTCGGCATCCTCGATGTCCAGGCGCACCCCGCCCAGGTCCAGGCGGTGGCGAAGTGAGGGGTCCGTCGTTTTCAGCGCAACCGGCCAGCCCAGCCGCTCTGCAGCCTCAACTGCCTCGTCCGCGGAATCAAACCGTGCGGATGGCAGCACGGGAATTCCATAGTGTGCCAGAAGTGACGCCGTAGACGCCGGGTCCAGGGCCTTCAGTTCAGCGCCATGGACATCGCGGAGCAGATCGTCCAGGAGGGCGTCCGCGCTTTCCGGATCGCAGCCTGCGGGTTCCACGAAGTGGCCCGGGTCCCGTGCCAGCCATTCGGAATACCGCACCACGGCGGCGAGCGCCGCCACTGCCGCGCCAGGGTTGGAGAAGCACGGGACAGCGCGCCCTTCGGACCCCACCATCCCTTCGACGTAGATGGAGGCGTCCAGGATGCCGGTAAACGCGGCAATCACCGGCTTGCCGGCGGCCGCGGAGCACTCGGCCAGGACCTCGGCAATGTGGTCAACGGTCAGGCCCCGGACGGGCAGCAGCGCGGCCACCACGGCATGCACGGACTCCGAAGCGAGCGTCTCCTGGAGGCTGCGGCGAAGGGCCGGCAGGGCGAGGGACATCCCGGCCTCAAGATTCACGCCCGTGACGATGCCGTCCACGGTCAGGCCATGCGCTTCGGCGGCGTCGGCCACCACTTTGCCCAGCGCCTGGGAGTTGCTGAAGATCGTCAGGCGGGGCCCTCCGGGCAGGGGCTGGCCCGCCACGATCTGGGTGACGTCCATCAGCTCTTCGATGGTCTGGACCCTGATGACGCCGGACTGGCGCATCATCGCGTCCAGTGCCCCGGCGGGCGCCTGCGTGGTCCGGACGGCGTGGCCGGGCGGCAGCCGCAGTCCCATGGTCTCGGACTTGGCGACCACCACCGGCTTGGTGCGGGCGAGCCGCCGGGCGATCCGGGAGAATTTGCGGGGGTTTCCGATCGACTCCAGGTACAGGCCCACTGCGGTGGTGTCGGCGTCGTCCTCCCAGAACTGCATCATGTCGTTGCCGGAAACGTCAGCCCTGTTGCCGGACGAGAGGAAGGTGGAGAGTCCCAGCCGCCGCCGGCTTGACGCCGCGTAGAGGGAAACTCCGATAGCGGCCGACTGGCTGAACAGCCCCAGTCCGCCGCGCCGCGGCATGGCGGGCGCCATTGACGCGTTGAGCATCACGGCCGGGTGGGTGTTGACGATTCCCAGCGACGCCGGCCCGATCACGCGCATGCCGTTGGCCCGCGCTTTCCGGACGAGGTCCCGCTGCCGTGCCAGACCGCGTTCGCCGTCGTCCGCGAAACCGGACGATGCGATCACCAGCCCCTTGACTCCTGCCGCGGCGCAGTCATCCACCACCCCCGGTACTTCCTCATACGGAACGGCAATGACGGCTAGCTGCACCGGATCCGGGACCTCGGACAGGCGGCCGTAGGACATCATGCCGGCCAGTTCCAGGGCCTCGGGGTTGATGGCGTAGACCGGCCCGGCAAAGCCGCCCTCGATGACATGTTCGAGCAGCTGGTGCCCCACGGTCCCCCATTTGCGGCTGGCGCCGATGACCGCAACGGACGACGGCGTCAGCAGGTCCCGGACGCTCCTCGCCTCCGCGCGGTGCTCGCGTGACTCCATGACGGCCCGCGATTTTTCGGTGGGGCCGATGTTGAACTCCAGGCTCACCACACCGTCATCGAAATGGCGTGTGACGTCGTAGCCGGCGTCAGCGAAAACCATGAGCATTTTGCGGTTCTCCGGCAACACTTCGGCGGTGAACCGGCGGATGCCGTTTTCGTGCGCGGCGGCGGCGAGGTGCTCCAGGAGGATGGAGCCGAGTCCCCTGCCCTGGTGGGCGTCGGAGATGTTGAAGGCGACCTCGGCCTCAGTGGGGTCATCGAGCCTGTCGTAGCGGCCGATTCCCAGGATTTCGCCGCCGAAGGTGATGACCAGCGCCACCCGGTCCTTGTAGTCCACTTCCGTGAAGCGTTTGAGCTCCTTGCTGGACAGCCGGGCTTTGAAGGTGAAGAACCGCATGTAGATTGAGTTCTGCGACTGTCCGGCGTGGAAGGCCTGGACGGCGTCCGCATCGCTGGGGTGAATGGGCCTCAGGTGCGCGGTGCCGCCGTCACGGAGCACGACATCGGCTTCCCAATGTTCCGGATATTCGCCGTCCCCGGGCTGATCCACCATAGGCTTAGCCTAACCACAAACTGACGGCGCAGGCCCAGCCGTTTAGCCTCGGGGCAGGAAACTGCCCAAAAACCTGCGCTCATCCAGAGCACCACCAGTTACCCAGAAGGATCCACCAGCCCCATGGCCCGCCGCCAAAGCCCAGCCCCTGCGGGGGAAGCCACCCAGGACTTCGTCGAAAACATCGTGGACATCGATGTCACGTCCGAGATGGAAGGTTCCTTCCTGGAGTACGCCTATTCGGTGATCTACTCCCGGGCCTTGCCGGACGCCAGGGACGGACTCAAGCCGGTGCAGCGCCGGATCCTGTACATGATGAGCGAGATGGGCCTCCGCCCGGACCGCGGCCACGTCAAGAGTGCGCGCGTGGTGGGCGAGGTGATGGGTAAGCTCCACCCCCACGGCGATACCGCCATCTACGACGCCATGGTGCGCATGGCCCAGGATTTCTCGCTGCGGCTGCCGCTCATTGACGGCCACGGCAACTTCGGCTCGCTCGACGACGGGCCGGCGGCTCCCCGGTACACCGAAGCCCGCCTCGCCGCGGCGGCTTTGACGCTGACGGACCACCTCGACGAAGACGTGGTGGATTTTGTCCCCAACTACGACAACCAGCTGACCCAGCCGGACGTGCTGCCGGCAGCGTTTCCCAACCTGCTGGTCAACGGCGCCACGGGCATCGCCGTCGGCATGGCCACCAACATGGCCCCGCACAACCTGGTGGAGGTCATCTCCGCCGCGCGGCATCTGATCGCGCACCCGGACGCCACGCTGGATGACCTCATGCGGTTTGTTCCCGGTCCGGACCTGCCCACGGGCGGCCGCATCGTGGGCCTTGACGGGATCCGTGACGCCTACGCCACAGGCCGGGGTTCCTTCAAGACCCGGGCCAAGGTGGAGGTCGAGCAGCTTTCCGCGCGGCGCACCGGCCTGGTGGTCACGGAACTGCCGTACATGGTGGGCCCGGAGAAGGTGATCGAGAAGATCAAGGATGCGGTCAACAGCAAAAAACTGACCGGCATCAGCGACATCGTTGACCTCACGGACCGCAAGCACGGCCTGCGCCTGGTCATCGAACTGAAGAACGGGTTCAACCCGAACGCCGTTCTCCAGCAGCTGTACCGCTACTCCCCCATGGAAGACTCCTTCGGCATCAATAACGTGACGCTGGTGGACGGCCAGCCGCAGACCCTCGGGCTCGTGGCTCTGCTGTCCGTCTACGTCGGCCACCGCATCGACGTGGTGCGCCGCCGCACGTCCTACCGGCTGGGGAAGAAGAAGGACCGCCTCCATTTGGTCGAGGGCCTCCTCATCGCCATCGTGGACATCGACGAGGTCATCCAGATCATCCGCTCCTCGGATGAGGTCCCGGCAGCACGCGAACGGCTGATGTCCATCTACGACCTCACCGAAATCCAGGCCAACTACATCCTGGAACTGCGGCTCCGCCAGCTGACCAAGTACTCACGGATTGAGCTGGAGAAGGAACAGGACGAGCTGCGCCGCGAGATTGCCGAACTCGAAGCCATCCTCGGCTCGGAGCAGCGGCTGCGCGAACTCGTGTCCGCCGAACTCGGCGACATCGCCGAAAAGTACGGCACACCCCGCCGGACCGTCCTGCTTGAATCGGAGGCCGTCTCCCCGACCGTCGCCGCCCTGGCCGCGGCCCCCGGCCGGAACGGCAAAGCAGCCCCGCTGGCCCTGGAGATCGCAGACGATCCCTGCTGGGCGATCCTGACAGCCTCCGGGCAGATCGCGCGGACCTCCAACCAGGAACCGCTCGCTGAAGCGGGTCCCCGTACCCGGCACGACGTCTTCCGCTCGGTGGTCAAAACTTCCGCCCGCAGTGAGATCGCCGCTGTCACTTCGCAGGGGCGGATGCTGCGGCTCCAGGTCATGGACATGCCGGTCCTGCCGCCGATGTCCGGCCTGCCCAACCTTGCCGGCGGTGTCCCGGCGAAGGACTTCATCACCCTGCTCAAAGGTGAAGCGCTGGTGGCGTTCGCGCCGCTGGATGAAGTCCTGGCCATCGGCACCGCCCAGGGTGTGGTCAAACGCGTCCAGCCGGACTACCCCCTGAACCGTGAAGACTGGGAAGTGATTGCGCTCAAGGACAAAGACGTGGTGGTAGGCGTGGCCCCGGCCGGGTCCGAGGACACCGACCTCGTGTTTTTGACGCGGGAAGCGCAGCTGCTCCGGTTCAGCGCCGCCAACGTCCGCCCGCAGGGCAGGACAGCAGGCGGCATGGCCGGCATCAAACTCGGCACGGGAGACCATGTGATCTTCTTCGGTGCCGTGGCGCCCGACGATGACGCCGCCGTCGTGGTCACCATCGCCGGTACCGACGGCGCCCTGCCGGGGACCGCGCCCGGTGCAGCCAAGGTGACGGCCTTCGCCGAATACCCTGCCAAGGGCCGCGCCACAGCCGGTGTCCGCGCCCACCGGTTCCTCAAGGGTGAAGACACACTGCTGCTCGGCTGGGCGGGGCATGGACCGGCCAAGGCATCTTCACTGGCCGGTGTTGCCAGGTCGCTGCCGCAGGAACACGGCAGGCGTGACGGGTCGGGGATTCCCCTGTCCCAGGCCGTGGACGTGGTGGGCCCTGGCATGGCGCGGACGGATCCGTCCTAGACTGCTGCCATGCCTATCATTCCTGATCAGAAGGACTGGACCTGGGTGCTCTCGCGGCCGTGCCCGGAGTGCTCCTTCGACGCTTCCACGGTCACCCCGTCCACCGTGCCGGGCACCGTGGAAAGCATGCTGCCACGCTGGCGGGCCCTCCTCCGCCGGCCCGAGGTGACGGAACGCCCGGACGAGGACACGTGGTCGGCCCTGGAGTACGCCTGCCATGTCCGCGACGTTTTTGCCCTGTTCGACCAGCGGCTGAACCTGATGCTCGAATCCGAGGACGCGCGGTTCGCGGACTGGGACCAGGACCTCACCGCCGTCGAGCAGGACTACGCCAATGCCGATCCTGCGGTGGTCAGCGCCGAACTGACGGCCGAGGGCGAGCAGATCGCTGCGTCGTTCGCGGGCGTCCGCGAGTCGGAATGGGGCAGGAAGGGCCTGCGCAGCAACGGCTCGGAGTTCACCGTCCTGACGCTGGCACAGTACTTCCTGCACGACGTGGTCCATCACCTCCACGATGTGGACGGCTGAGTCGTGGACGGCTGACTACAGAGCCTTGTCCCAGGCCATGCTTTGGTTGACCGCGCGGTAGCCCATCTTGGTGTACAGGGCCAGGGCTCCGGTGGGATTCTCCGAATCGACATCCAGTGATGCAACGTGCATTCCGGCAGCCGTGAAACGGCGCATGGCATCGGCCAGCAGCGCCTGGGCGATGCCGCGTCCCCGGTATTCCCGCCGTACCCCGAGCAGCTCGGTGTAGCCTTCGCGGTATCCGCGCTGGACCGCGATGTCCGGATCGTGGCTTGCGAGCTGGTAACCGGCCACCTCACCGGTAGCGCTGTCCAAGACGACGGCGCTGAGGTCCGGACGCGCCTGCGGGTTGCTTACGGTGAAGGACCAGGATTCCTCGTCGCGCGGTTCGCTGCCCCAATGGTCGAGGAAGGACGCATTGTGTGCCAGCCGGACCTGTTCGTGCAGCTCCGGCGCCATGGCGGCCAGCTCCAGTCCGCGGTCCAGGACGGCAGCGGGCAGCGGCTGGTCCAGTGGCCTGTGCATTTCATTGAAATACCGGACCACCGTATAGCCGCCTGTTTCCAGCAGCCGGGCCTGGTGACCGTGCTGCTGCTCGGTCCCGATCCTGAGGCGGGGCGGTCCCTGCGCCGGGCTGCCGGCAGCGTCGTCGGCGAACCGCTCCCGGGTCCGTTCCTCCAGCCAGCCAAGCAGTGCCGTTCCCACGCCGCGGCGCTGCCAAGCCGGGTCAACGCACCCAAAGCCGTGTGCTTTGTCCCCGCCCGGGTTTTTCGAGATCCTGGCATAAGCGCGGATGACGCCGTCGCCGTCCACGCCGAGGACCGTGTGGCTGGCCACGGGGTTCTTCCGGGAGGCAACGTGCTGCTGCAGGTCCGCTTCCCGCTCGTACCAGACGGGGGTCTCGACGGCGGCGGTCCGGGCGATCAGGGCCGCCCACCCCGGGACGTCGGACGCTGCCGCCGGCCGCCACTGCAGTTGCGGAAAGTCCACCCTTGGCTCCTGGTTCATGGCAACAGGCTATGCCATGAGGCGGTGACATCCGGCGAAGGCCTCCGGCGAAGACACCCGGCCTTCGAACCGGCCTAGCGCACGCTCTCTTCCGGTTGCAGAAGCCGCGCCTTGCCCGCGGCACCGGTCAGTGAGGCTGCGGATAAGTCCAGGAGCGTGTCGGCCGGGTTGATGTCGGCCGGGTTGTGGGTGACCATAACCACCGTCCGGTCCTTGAGGCCGGCGCGCAGGTCAGCCAGCATGTCCCGGCCTGCTTCCGCGTCCAGGTGGGCCGTGGGCTCGTCCAGCAGGATCACCTCGGCGCCTGTCAGGATGGTCCGGGCCACGGCAAGCCGCTGCCGTTCGCCGCCGCTGAGGAACGAGCCGCCCGGACCGATCCGGGTGTCCAGCCCGTCCGGCAGCCGCGACACCAGGGCATCGAGGCCGACGGCGGTCAACGCAGCTGCCAGCTCGGCGTCACCGCTGCCGGGAGTCCCGGAGCCCGGCGTGCCGGTGCCCGCTGTGCCGGAGCCTCGCGTGCCGGTGCCCGCTGTGCCGGAGCCTCGCGTGCCGGTGCCCGCTGTGCCGGAGCCTCGCGTGCCGGTGCCCGCTGTGCCGGAGCCTCCGCCGGCGGTGGCGCCACCGGACGAAGTGTCCTTCCTGCCCGCCGGGAGGCCCAGCAGCAGGTTGCCGCGAAGGGTCGAATCGAACAGGTGTGCCTCCTGCGGGCACCAGGCTGCCGTGCCGGTCACCGCGGCCCGGCCGGTCGAGGCCGGAAGGAAGCCGAGCAATACGGCGAGCAGGGTGGACTTGCCGGAGCCGGACGGTCCGGTGACTGCCAGCCAGCTGCCTGGCCCGGCCGTGGCCGACACACCGGCGAACACCGGCGCACCGCCCGGCCACGCCGCACTGAGCTGTGTCAGCTCCACGCCGGGAACCGCACCCGGGCGGGACGGAACCGCATGGATACCGTCGACTTCCGCGGCGTCCGCTGCGCCGGAGGCAGCTGTCCCCGAATCCCCTGTACCCGAACCCGAAGTTCGGGAATCCGAGGTTCTGGAATCCGCAGCGCCGGCATCCAGCACGCCGGACTCGGCCACCCTCCGCATGACTGCACGCAGCGCGGGGTACTGGCGGACCGCCGTCGTCATGGCGGCGTAGGGTTCCACCAGGGCCAGCTGCAGGAGCACGATGACCGCAGCCGTGGCGGGCTCCATGGTGCCGGCGATGACCTGGGGCGCGGTCAGTACGGCCGCGGCCAGGGCCGCCGTTCCGCAGGCCGCCACCGTGATGGCCTGGCCGAGGCCTTCGGCCCAGGCAGAGCGCTGCGAGGCTTTGGTGGCCGCACGGTCCTCCGCACGGAGCGCGGCAAGCACTGCCGCGGCGATGCCGTTGGCGTGCAGTTCAGCCCTCGCGTCCAGGGCGGCGGAGGTGCGGCGAAGGACGCCGGCCCGCAGCCGCTGTTCAGCGGTGGCCGAGCGGCGGTCGCCCCACAGCGCCGCCAGGGGCGCCCCTATCAGGCTCAGTCCGGCCGCGATGGCAACGGCCGGCAGTGCGGCCGGGGCCACCAGCGTTGTGGCCAGGAGCGCAGAGCCGCCCACGGCGAGCGCCGTGACGGGCGGCAGCACAACGCGCGGAAGCAGGTCCCGGACGGTATCGACGTCGTCAATCACCGTGCCGAGGACGTTGCCGCCCTGCAGGAGCCGCCGCAGCGACAACGCCTTCCGGCTCAGGGATTCCCACAGCCGGCCCCGGAGCCGGGTGAGGGCCCCAAAGACTGCGTCATGGAGCAGGAGCCGTTCCCAGTAGCGCAGGACGGCCCGGCCGATGCCGAAGAACCGCACGCCGACGATGGCCGTGAGCAGGTACAGGATGGGTGGCTGCTCGCTGGCCCTGATGATGAGCCAGCCGGAGAGCCCGGACAGGGCCACGGCGAAGATGGCGGCAAAGGTCCCGACGACCGCTGCGGCGGTGAACCGGCCCGCGACGGGTGCCAGGAGCCCGGCCAGAAGCCGGTTTGTACGCACAGCCCGTGTACCGGCCACCGGCTGGAGTGCGTGCGGGGCAGCCGCGGGGCTGTGATGGTTCCCGGAGCCATCCTCCGCTGCACTGTCATGGCCCGGGTGCTGCCCGGCGGGGCCCGGCATTCCGGTGACGCCGGACGGTGCCGTGACGCCGCGGGCAGAGACGGGCACCACATGGTCAGCCAGTTCGCGGGTCTGTTGATCGTGGGCCACCAGGATGACAGTGACCTGTCCCCGGAGCGCACGGATTGAGTCCTGCACCAGCGCCGCCGACGCGCCGTCCAGGTGGGCGGTCGGCTCGTCAAGCAGCAGGACGGTGGCCCCCGCACGCAGCCGCGCCAGCCCACGCGCCAGCGCCACGCGGCGCAGCTCCCCCGGGCTCAGTTCAGCCGGATGGTGGCGGGCAAGGTGGCCAGCAGCAGCCGCGGCCAGGCATTCCCGGGCGGTTTCCTCAACCAGCCGCTCGTCCGCGCCGGCCGCAGCAGCTCCTGCCCGGCGGTTGCCTGTTCCGCCACCCACGTACAGGATGATCTCGTCGAGGACGGATTCCGCGACCATGACCGGGTGCTGCGGAACCCATGCAACGGACTCACGGTCCAGTCCGGCAAGACGCCCGGCCACAGCGGTTCCGCCGCCGTCGCCCACGGTTCCGGCCAACACACCAAGGACAGTGCTCTTGCCCGCACCGCTGGGCCCGTCCAGCGCCGTGATCTGACCCAGCGGGGCGGTAAAGCTCAGGGGCCCGACGGCGGCAGCGGACCGTCCTGCATACGTGACCGTGAGGCCGGTGACCACCACTCCCGGCGGGGCGGGAGCGGAGAGGCTGCCGCCGTCGTCGTGCGCTGCAACGGCAGCCGCGGCATCCGCGGCCGGTTCCACACCATCGGCAGGCAGCGGCTGCGGTTCGGGCGCATCGGTGACCGCCCGCGTGGCGGCGAGCGCAGCCCGGCCGTCATCGCTGGCGTGGTGCGCGGTGCCCAGCTCACGGAGCGGAAGGTAGCAGTCCGGGGCCAGGATGAGGGCCAGCAGGCCTGCTTCGAGGGCCATGTCACCGTGCACCAGGCGGACGCCGATGAAAACGGCCACCACAGCCACCGAGATGGTGGCTATGAGTTCCAGGGCGAGCGCGGACAGGAACGCGGTGCGCAGCGTCCCCATGGTCCGGGAACGGTATTCCTCGGAAATCTCCTCAAGGGCCTTGCGCTGCGATGTGGCACGGCCCAGGCCCACCAGGACGGGCAGTCCCTTGGCCAGCTCCAGCATGTGGGCGGACAGGCGGGTGAGTGTTTCCTGGGCTTCGCGGACGTGGTCCTCGGTGTACCGGCCGATCAGCACCATAAACAGCGGGACGAGCGGAACCGTCAGCACAACCACCACGGCGCTGACCCAGTCAGCGAAGAGGATACGCGCCCCGAGCAGCAGCGGGATCGTGGCACAGTTCACGAGGGCCGGAAGGAACTGCGTGTAATAGCTGTCCAGCGCATCAAGTCCCCTTGTGGCCAGGACCGCCAGGCCGCCGTCGGCAGGACCGGTGCTGCGGGCACCGTTCCGCAGGGCGCGTGCCAGCAGCTCTGACCGGAGTTCCTCCTTGATGCCCAGGGCTGCGCGGCGCGCGGCGATGCCCTGCGCCCACACCGTGGCGGACCTCAGGACAACGCCGGCCAGCCCCCAGGTCAGCTGGTCCTGCCACGAGCCGTTGCCGGTGGCCAGGCCGGCGAGCATCGCAGCCACCGCCTGCCCCATCAGGACCAGGGAGAGGGCCTTCAGTGCTGCGAGCAGGCCGAGCCAGTAGATGGCGGAACGGGTGGCCGGTCCGGCAGGAAAATCCGGGCGCAAACCGGGTCAGCCCTTTGTGGTGAAGGCCCTGACGGCGATGGCCGGCAGGAAACTGTGGGCGGCGGGAATGTGGGCGGCGCTGACACGGCGGCGGAACACCCAGTACGTCCATGCCTGGTAGACGATCACCAGGGGCAGGCCCACGGCGGCCACCACGCTCATCAGTCCGAGCGTGTAGTCGGAGGACGAGGCGTTGGCGATGGTCAGGTCGAACGCCGGGTCAAGCGTCGAGGGCAGCACCACCGGGAACACCGCGCCGAAGATGGACGCGCTGCCCAGGAGGAGGAAGGCCCCCATCGCGATGAATGCCCTGCCTTCAGCTCCACGGCGTGCCAGGAACCAGGAGGCCACGGCCGCCACGACCGCAACAAGCACCGCCGCCCACGTCCACGGCTTGCCTTCCAGGAACTGGATGGTCAGTGCCCAGGCCGCGATGGGAAGCAACAGGACCGGCAGGAGCCGGACAAACCAGGCGCGGGCACGGTGCCGCACGTCGCCGTCGGTCTTCAGGGCCAGGAATGCCAGGGCATGCAGCAGGGAGAACCCCACCACGGCAAGCCCGCCCAGGACGGCGTATCCGCTGAACCAGGCCATGGCACCGCCTTCACGGTCGCCGTTGGCGTTCAGCGGCAGGCCGGTGGTGGTCAGTGCAAGGGCAGCGCCCACACCGAACGCGGCGAAGAAGGAACCCAGCGCAATGGCCCAGTCCCAGCGGGTGCGCCAGCTGGCGCTGTCTACCTTCCCGCGGTATTCGAAAGCCACCGCACGGAAAATGAGGGCCACCAGCACCACCAGAAGCGGGAGGTAGAGGGCGGAAAACAGCGATGCGTACCAGAGCGGGAATGCCGCGAAAGTGGCGGCCCCGGCCGTGATCAACCAGACCTCGTTGCCGTCCCAGACCGGACCAACAGTGTTCAGCAGTACCCTGCGCTCGGTATTGTTCCGGGCGAACAGCTTCATCAGCATTCCTACGCCGAGGTCAAAGCCTTCAAGGAAGAGGTAGCCGGTCCAGAGCACCGCGATGACGATGAACCAGATAGTGGGCAGCAGTTCCATCTCGAATATCCTCTGCTCTTCTTAGTAGGCGAATGCCAGGACGTCGTCCGCGGACTTTGTGGTGCCGGTGCCATCGGGTCCCGGCGTGGCGTCCTCGTTTTCGTCCACGGGGGCATGCGCCAGTTCCGGCATGGCGGACACCACGCCGCCGCGGACGTACGTGACGAGGAGTTTGACCTCCACCACCAGCAGAGCGGCATAAACGAGGGTCAGCACGATCAGGGAGGTCAGCAGTTCACCGGCCGACACTCCGGGCGACACTGCGGCCGCGGTGAACATAAACACCTGGTCAATGCCGTTCAGGTCCGGGTTCGGTGCCACCACGAAGGGCTGCCGGCCCATTTCGGTAAAGATCCAGCCCGCGGCGTTGGCGCCGAAGGGGGCCAGGATGCCGAACACTGCCAGGCGCATCAGCCACGGCGATGCGGGGACGGTGCCCTTCCTCGTCAGCCAGAGCGCCACCAGGGCGGCCAGCGCGGCCAGGCCGCCGAAGCCGATCATCATCCGGAAGCCCCAGTACGTAACTTCCATGACCGGGACGTACTCGATTTCCTGGCCGGCCCGCTCGCCGTAGATCGGGCTGTCCGGCAGGTGCGTTCCGTAATCGGCCTTGTACTGGTCCAGGAGACCGTTGACGCCCCTGACCTCGGTGGTGAAGTCGCCGTTGGCGAGGAAGGACAGGATGCCGGGGATCTCGATCACGGCAACGATGTCATCGCAGTTCTTGGACCCCAGGTTTCCGACGCTGAGGACCGAGAAACCGGTGCCGTCATGGCAGGCGCCCTCGGCCGCGGCCATCTTCATGGGCTGCTGCTCGAACATGAGCTTTCCCTGCAGGTCACCCGTGAGGGAGGTTCCGGCGAAGGAGATCATGGCGACGACCGCACCGATCCGCAGTGAGCGGATCCAGACGTTGTAGTCGGTCCGGTCGCGGCCGGGAATGGCCGCTTCCCCGGGAACAACCTTGCCGTCGGGCCCGATGGTGTCGATGCCGTCCTTGCGCCGGCGCCAGAGGTGGTACCAGGCGATGCCCAGGAGGAAGCCGCCGGCTACGGCCAGCGCTCCCATCAGCGTGTGCGGGAAGGCCACCAATGCGGTGTTGTTGGTGAAGACGGCCCAGGCGTCCGTCATGACGGGCCGCCCGTCGATGATTTCTGCGCCGACGGGGTGCTGCATCCAACTGTTGGCCACGATGATGAAGTAGGCGGAAAAGACCGAGCCGATGACCGCGATCCACAGGCAGGCGAGGTGGATGGCGGGCTTCAGCTGCTTCCAGCCGAAGATCCACAGTCCCAGGAAGGTGGACTCAACGAAGAACGCCAACAGCGATTCGAGGGCGAGCGGAGCCCCGAAGACATCACCCACGAACCGGCTGTATTCGCTCCAGGCCATGCCGAACTGGAACTCCTGGACGATGCCGGTGGCTACGCCCATGATGAAGTTGATCAGGAACAGCTTGCCCCAGAACTTGGTCATCCTGAGGTATTCGTCCTTGCCGGTGCGATGCCAGATTGTCTGCATCACGGCCACCACCAGGCCAAGGCCGATGGTGAGGGGCACCATCATGAAGTGGTAGACGGTGGTGATGCCGAATTGCCAGCGTGCGATTTCCAGAGCTTCCACAGCAGTCCCTCGGGTTGGCGTTCAACTCTTCTACGGTTTGTAGAACAATAACTTCTACAGAGTGTAGAACACCGCCGGGGGCAGTGTTAAACCAAGAGTTCCAGCTCACAACGGCTTCCACAAGGCGGCGGCGCGCCAGGTGTTCTACCGTACGTAGAAACTCAGCAAAAAAACAGGTAAATTTGGTTATGTATCTGTAGCGATCATGTGCAGGCACCGCGGCGACCAGCCGCCGGATGCGGAAATAAGAAGGATGTAGGCAATGGCAAGTCTTGGGGAACTGGAACGGGCAGTGATGGATCTGCTCTGGGCGGGCCACGAAGCAGCCACCGCAAATACCCTGCGTGACAAACTGGCAACAACCACCGAGGCAAAAGGGGACGCCGCAGGCCATGAAGGCAAGGAACTTGCCGTCACCACGGTGCTCACCGTCCTCTCACGGCTGGAGAAGAAGGGCCTCGTTGAGCGGGAGCGCGGTACCAGGCCGCACCGCTACCAGGCTGTTTCCAGCCGGGAAGAACACACTGCCGAGCTGATGCACGAAGTCCTGGGCTCCGCCCCGGACCGTGAGGCGGTCCTGGCACGGTTCATCGGGTCCGTTACGGAAAGTGAAGCCGAAACACTGCGCAAACTGCTCGGCCACGTCTAGCGGGCCATGTTCTGGACCTCATACCTGCTGGCGGTCCTTGCGATAGTCCTGGCGTGGCCAGTGCCTGTCTTTCTTTCCCGTGCCCAGTGGCCTGCCCGGTCGCCGTTTACCGCGATGCTCCTCTGGCAGGCCATTGCCCTCGCCGGCGGGCTGTCCATGATCGGGGCCATGCTGGTTTACGGCCTCGAGCCGGTGGGCGACAACCTCATCGCCGGCTTGCGGGCACTCGCGGGAATGGTGCTCTTTAACGCGCCCACCACGGCCCTTGGTTTCTGGCACCTGTTTGCCCTCTCCGCAGCAGCCCTGCTGACCGCACACCTCGTCTTCACCCTGCTGCTGACGTATTACAAGATCCAGCGGCAGCGGCGGCGGCACCGTGAACTGCTGGCGCTCCTGGCCTCACCTTCCGCGGAAGGGACGGGCACCGTGGTGATCAGCCACGACTCACCGGTGGCCTATTGCCTGCCCGGCGGCGCACGGTCCGTGACTGTGCTTTCGGACGGCCTGATGGCCGCCCTTGAACCGGCCGAACTGCGGGCCGTGCTCAGCCATGAGAATGCCCACCTCAACCAGCGCCACCACCTCCTGCTGTGGGCCTTCGCGGCCTGGCGTCAGGCACTCCCCTGGCTTCCCACCACCCGGCTGGCCCAGGAATCAGTCAACTCACTGATCGAGATGCTGGCCGACGACGTAGCGCTGAAGACTGAGAGCAAGGCAACGCTCATCAAGGCAATCGCGATTGTGGCCAGCGGTTCAGCCGGCGGAGGTTTTCCGCCCGGCGGCCAGGCCGGCCTTGCACTGGAGGGACTGGAAACGGCGGCCGGTGTCACCGGCTCGGACTCGTTCCGCACCACGGCTTCGCGCGTCAGCCGGCTGCTCTCGCCCCGGCCCCCGCTGTCTGCGATTGCCCGCGGGGCAGTGCTGGCGTGCTGCGTCCTGCTCCTTGCCGTGCCCACGGCGCTACTGATCGTGCCCGGCCTGCTGGGCTGACACAGCCGGGCCGCTGGGCTGACACAGAGGCTCATCGATTGCTCCGCAAGCGCCCTTTTGAGCGCTCAAAAGGGCGTTTGCGGAGCAGTCGATGGATCAGGCTGACCCTGCCGCCGGTCAGGCGTCGATGCGTTCCCGGTCCAGGCTGGAGGCACCGGCGATGATGAAGTCCTTGCGCGGGGCGACGTCCGAGCCCATCAGCAGGTCAAACGTGTCCTCTGCGTGCTTGGCGTTCTCGATTCCCACCTTGCGCAGGGTCCGGTGGCGCGGATCCATGGTGGTCTCCGCGAGCTGTTCCGCATCCATTTCACCCAGGCCCTTGTACCGCTGGATCGGTTCCTTGTAGCGCTTGCCTTCCTTGGCGAGCCGGGCCAGCAGCACATGAAGTTCGGCCTCGGAGTAGGTGTAGATCATTTCGTTGGCTTTCTGGCCCGCGTTGATCACTTCAACCCGGTGCAGCGGCGGGACGGCGGCGAAAACGCGGCCCTCGTCGATCATCGGCCGCATGTACCGGAAGAACAGGGTCAGCAGCAGCGTCCGGATGTGGGCGCCGTCGACGTCGGCGTCGGTCATCAGAATGACCTTGCCGTACCGTGCGGCGCTGATGTCGAAACTGCGGCCCGAACCAGCACCCACCACCTGGATCAGGGCCGCGCATTCCGCGTTGGAGAGCATGTCCCCCACGGAAGCCTTCTGGACATTCAGGATCTTGCCGCGGATGGGCAGCAAGGCCTGGAAGTCCGAGGACCGGGCCAGCTTGGCCGTACCCAGCGCTGAGTCACCTTCGACGATGAACAGCTCGGAGCGTTCGACGTCGTCCGTCCGGCAGTCAGCGAGCTTGGTGGGCATGGAGGACGTTTCCAGTGCATTCTTGCGCCGTTGGGTCTCCTTGTGGACGCGCGCGGAAATGCGGGACTTCATCTCGCTGACGATCTTTTCGAGCAGCAGCGCCGAGTGGGCCTTGTCGTTGCGGTTGGCGGAATTCAGCTTCGCCGTGATCTCCCGCTCCACCACCTTCGACACGATGGCCCGCACAGCGGAGGTGCCGAGGATTTCCTTGGTTTGACCTTCAAACTGCGGCTCGGCCAGGCGGACGGTCAGGACTGCCGTCAGCCCCGCGAAGATGTCATCCTTCTCGATTTTGTCGTTGCCCGCCTTGAGCTTGCGGGCGTTGGCCTCCACCGCTTTACGGAAGGTCTTGACCAGGGCCTGCTCGAAGCCCGACTGGTGGGTTCCGCCCTTGGGGGTGGAAATGATGTTCACAAAGGTGCGGACCGTGCTGTCATAGCCGATGCCCCAACGCAGGGCCACATCCACTTCGCAGTCGCGCTCCACTTCGGCGAGCTGGCTGTGGCCGCGCTCATCGAGGACCGGGACGGTTTCCTTGAACTTCCCTGAACCGTGGAGCCGCCAGACGTCGGTGACGGCGGGATCGGCGGCGAGGAATTCGACAAACTCGGAGATGCCGCCGTCGTGGTGGAAAACCTCCTCGTGGGGACCCGCTTCGCCGGGGGTGCCGGCGAGCCGGCGCGCATCGCGGACAGTCAGCTTGAGGCCCGGCACCAGGAAGGACGTCTGCCGTGCCCGGGCAGCAAGTTCGTCATACGAGAACTTCGCGTCAGGGGTGAAGATCTGGCGGTCTGCCCAGTAGCGGATCCGCGTTCCGGTCACACCCCGTTTGGCCTTGCCCACCACGTCGAGCACGGAGCCGTCCACGAACGGGGCAAACACCGCTGCCGGGTCAATCTTGCTGCCCTGGTCCTGGAAGCGTCCGGGTTCACCGCGCCGGAAGGACATCTTGTAGGTCTTGCTGCCGCGGTCCACCTCGACGTCCAGGCGGGCGGACAGCGCGTTAACCACGGAGGCACCCACGCCGTGCAGGCCGCCGGAGGCGGTGTAGGAGCCGCCCCCAAACTTGCCGCCGGCGTGCAGCTTCGTGAAGACCACCTCGACGCCGGTAAGGCCCGTCTTGGGTTCCACGTCCACGGGAATGCCGCGGCCGTCGTCGTGGATTTCCACCGAGTTGTCCGCGTGCAGGATGATTTTGATGTCGTGACCGAAGCCCGCCAGCGCTTCATCCACAGAGTTGTCGATGATCTCCCACAGGCAGTGCATCAGGCCGCGGGAGTCGGTGGAGCCGATGTACATGCCGGGGCGCTTGCGGACGGCTTCGAGGCCTTCCAGGACAGAAAGGTGCCGGGCGGTGTAATCAGAACTTGGTGCCACGGGTTGTGAACTCCTTCAGTGACGGAACATCTGGCGCTGCGGACGCACGTTCAAGCCTAGTCGGAGCGGCAGCGGGGAGCCTCCTAGCCACACCTCACCGAGGCTGTGGGCAGGGCCACTCGTAATGGTTCCGTGACACGAACCTGCGTCTTGAGACGTTCTTGTGGCTACGCGGACAGCGAACTTGACCCGTCCTTGCAATGGGTTTGATACGAATGCTGGTTATATAGACATACAGATCTACTAAGGAGGCCGACATGACTACAGCAGTGGCAGACCGCACACTCAACGCACTGGACCGGTGCGATCGTTGCGGGGCTCAAGCATACGTCCGCGTTGTACTCGAGACCTCCGGCGGTGAGCTGCTCTTCTGCGGCCACCATGCCCGTGCAATCGAGGCGACGCTCAGGCCGTTGAGCTCCGATTGGCACGATGAGACAGGCAGGCTTCACGAGAAGGCTCCCGTAGCCGTCGACTGACCTGACAAGCACAAGAACAGGACCTCCTCCCTTCGGGAGGGGGTCCTGTTCTGCGTTCAGCCCCAAGACGGGGCAGGCCCGGTGGGGGCCCTGACCGTAGTACACAAAAGAAACGCGGAGTCAGTTCCGGCCCGTGCATCCGAAAATGCCGGGCGGGAGCTGACCCCGCGTTGCGTGGGCCCTGATCTAGTCCAGGTAGTCCCGGAGCACCTGCGACCGCGAGGGGTGGCGGAGCTTGGACATGGTCTTGGACTCTATCTGGCGGATACGCTCACGCGTGACGCCGTATACCTTGCCGATTTCGTCTAAAGTCTTCGGCTGGCCGTCAGTCAGGCCGAACCGCATGGCCACCACACCGGCTTCGCGTTCGGAGAGCGTGTCAAGCACCGAGTGCAGCTGTTCCTGCAGCAGGGTGAAGCTCACGGCGTCGGCGGGAACCACGGCCTCGGAGTCCTCAATGAGGTCACCGAACTCGGAGTCGCCGTCCTCGCCAAGGGGGGTGTGGAGGGAGATCGGCTCGCGGCCGTACTTCTGGACTTCGACGACCTTTTCCGGGGTCATGTCCAGTTCGAGGGCAAGCTCCTCGGGCGTGGGTTCGCGGCCGAGGTCCTGCAGCATCTGGCGCTGGACACGGGCCAGCTTGTTGATGACTTCCACCATGTGCACCGGGATACGGATGGTGCGCGCCTGGTCGGCCATGGCGCGGGTGATGGCCTGGCGGATCCACCACGTGGCGTACGTGGAGAACTTGAAGCCCTTGGTGTAGTCGAACTTCTCCACTGCACGGATCAGGCCAAGGTTGCCTTCCTGGATCAGGTCCAGGAAGAGCATGCCGCGGCCCGTGTAGCGCTTCGCCAGCGAAACCACGAGGCGGAGGTTGGCTTCGAGCAGGTGGTTCTTGGCACGCTTGCCGTCGTGGATGACAAACTCAAGCTCACGCTTGAACTTGGGGTCCATCGAACCGTCGTCGGCGTTGATCTTCTCTTCGGCAAAAAGGCCGGCCTCGATACGGAGTGCGAGATCGACTTCCTGCTCGGCGTTGAGCAGCGCGACCTTACCAATCTGCTTGAGGTAGTCCTTAACAGGGTCTGCCGTGGCGCCGGCGGACATTACCTGCTGGACAGGTGCATCGTCGTCATCGGCATCCGAGTAGACAAAACCCTTGCCTGTGGCTGCTGAAGCGGCCTTGGCGACGTCGATTTCGCCGTCATCGACGGCGTCGGCGCCTTCGAGGATGATGTCATCGGGATCTTCGATATCATCCTCATCGGAATCCGATGCGCCACGCGCGGCTTTACCGGCAGCTTCGGCAGCAGCTTTGGCGCCGGGCTTAGGCCCGCGCTTCTTGGGCTCAGGCTTGCCGTCCACGGCGCTGTCACCGGTGGCGTCCTTGACGGCTTTATTGGCTGCCCGCGTTGCTGCTCGCTTAGCGTTCGTTGCAGCCTGCTTCTCCTCAGGGGACAAGTCCTGGGCGGCGGGATCCTTCTTCGCGGAAGACGGGGTCACAGAAAACCTTTCTAGCGGCGGTCTGTGGAATCACCATACGGGCAACACCACTATGACCCTGTCAAGTCCGTGATCAACATCAGGTGCGACCACGGCCGGCAGAGTCTACAAGTAGAACTGCCGGGGAGGCTGTAATGTTCCCGAAAGGGCACTATTACACGCACTTGATACACGGACCCAACCGGGTCTCGGCAACCATTGTCTCACGGTTTTCCCTGACCGGGCTCAAGACGCAGCAGGACCTAGGCCGCGTCAGGTTCGAAGCGCCGCCACGCGGCCTCCTTCCGTGCAGCCCAGCCGCAGATGGTTCCACGCCGCACCAGTTCCAGCATGAGTTCCGCCAACCGGTAGCCCGGAACGTCCTCGAGCGCCTGCCCGAGATAGGCGGCAGCGTAGGATCCACGGCCCCGGCACCAGGCAATCCAGCCCCTTCCGGTCAGCGCAGCAGCACCCGGCAGCCCGCCGTAGGCCGAGAGTTGTGCCATGACGGCATCCAGGCTGTTCAGTCTGTCCCACGCGGGAATATACGGCTCGAGCCCCAGCAGGACCTCGCCATACCCGGGAACGTCCCGCCCGGCAGAGGTTTCTATCCGGGCGGCGTCCCCGCTGCCCGGGCAGCGGCCGGCGACGGCAGCTTCTGCCCTGCTGGTGCCGTCGGCTTCACCAGCGGTCCCGTGGCCCGGGCGGACAGGTCCCACCGGCGCAAGGGCACTGCCGGGTTCGAAGATGCCGAAGGCTTCGGCTCCCGCCAAGGCCGCAGGTGTCCCGGCCGCAGCCATGACCAGGACTGCGTCGCGCCAGGCCGGCACACTGAGTGAGGCCCGGAGGAACGCTACATCGTTTGCCGGCAGCAGGTGCCCGGCATCGTTGGTCAGCACGGACTCCCACAGGTCCAGGAGGATGCCGAACTGTTCACGGCTCCCCCGGCGCCGGTCCAGTTGCGCCGCCCATGCCGCCTCCGACGCCAGCACCGCGGCGCGTTCCTCGTCGGACACCGCAGCCACCGGACGGGTTCCGTTCTCCGGCGACGGCCCCACACTGCTGCCGCGGTAGACCATTTCGGCATTCAGCATGCTGTCCCGGATGGCCTGAACGGACTTGCCCCGGGCCGGGCAGCACGCCAGGTCAGTGCAGTGGGCATCGCGCCAGTAGGTGTCTCCCACGTACCAGGCGTCCCGCACGGTCATCCCCGAGGCACCGAGGCGGGCTTCCAAGGCGTCAATCAGCCCCTGGTAGGTGCCGGGCTGTTCGGACCAGCCGTCGTTGGTGAAGATGGCCAGCAGGGCGCCGTCGGCATCTATGTCCGCCGCAAGGTAGTCGCGCACAGTCCGGGCGTAGGCGCGCGGGTCAGCAAGGGTTGCCGGGCCGGGGAGGTCAAGCCGGAGCGTGGCCCCCAGCCGTTTACCGTGCATGGTCATGGCCACCAGGCTGTCTGCCGGCCAATAGCCCAGGGAATGTGGAATGAACCCGAGGATGTCTTCAGGGCTCCGGACGGTCAGGTGTTCTGGAGGTTTCATGACTCCAGCTTTCGCGCATCCGCGTCGGGGCTGAAGCGCCAACATCCACTATGTGAACAACCGCGCCGGGAAGAGCGGTGTTGAGGAGAAGTGTCAGTCTTTGTCTGCGCGGTCCCGTTGCCGCCGGCGGGCCAGGTTCGCCTTGCGCTGCCGGGCCATGGCCTGGAGCAGCGGCGGAACCACCACACCTTCGGTAGCCATCTGGCGCCGGACCTTGCGCCGGCAGGCCAGCATCATGATGGCCCCGAACCCCAACAGCAGGAAATGGACGCTCAGGGCAATCCGGAACGGCTCGAGCCCGTAGAGGACCCCTTGGGAATAGCCGCTGGCCAGCAGGAGGTCCAGCACAAGGCCGATCATAAAGATCGCCACCAGGGCGGCAATGAATCCGCCCACATTAACAATCCCCGTGGCGGTGCCGATCCTGTGTGCCGGGTTGAACGTCCGGGCGAAATCGAAGCCGATCATGGACCCCGGTCCGCCAATGGCCAGCACCACCACCAGGATGGCCAGCAGCCACAGCGGGGACCGGCCCGGCATCAGCAGGACTGCGGCCCAGGCCGCAGCCGTGGCGGCGGAGATCAGCAGCACCATGGTGGACCGGCGGAGTGGATGCCGGGCCACAAAGCTGCCGATGAAAGGTCCGGCGGCGAGTCCGGCGGCCACGTAGAGCGTCATGAGTCCGGCCACGGTTCCGGCCTCCAGCCCTTGACCAGAGATGAGGAACGGATAACCCCAGGTCATGGCGAACACCGTCCCGCTGAACTGGATGGTGAAGTGGCTCCACATGCCCAGCCGTGTCCCCGGCTGGCGCCAGGCGCTGGCGAGGGAAACGCCGGTGGCCCGCAGGCCGCGCTGGACGTCCGGGGTCTCGGTTCCGGGCGGGTGGTCTTTCAGGAGCACTGCCACCAGGACCACCGCCACCCCTGACATCCCGGCCAGCATCAGGAAACCGGGCGTCCAGCCGAAGGAATGCAGGACGAACGCGAACGGCAGGACACTGAACAGCTGGCCCAGCTGGCCGGACATGCCGGTCAGCTGGGTCACCAGGGGGACCCGCCCCGGCGCGAACCACAAGGGGATCAGCCGGATCACGGAAATGAAGGTCATGGCATCGCCGGCGCCCACCAGCACCCGCCCCGCCACGCCCCCGGGGATGCTGTCCGCGAAGGCCAGCTGAAGCTGCCCGAGACCCATCAGGATGGCACCGCCGGCGATCATGGCCCGCGAGCCGAAGCGGTCCACCAGGACACCCACCGGAATCTGCAGGCCGGCATAGACGAGCAGTTGCAGCACAGTGAAGAAGGAGATGGCGGAGGCACTGGCGTTGAACCGTTCGGTCGCTTCAAGCCCCACCACGCCGAACGAGGTGCGCTGGGAGACGGCCACCAGATACGCAAAAATACCGATGGTCCAGATCAGCCAGGCTCGGGGGGAAGTCACTCCCTCATTATGCCCGGGCCTCAGCTCTGACCCGGGCACCCGTCTGCCCAACGGACACACAGCCGGGGCCCGCCCGCCCCGGCCAGGGCGGCTAAGCGCCGGGGTTCTCGCGGGCCAGGTACGCCTCCACGGCGGCGCCCAGTTCATCCCCGTTCGGAAGTTCGTCATTTTCGTCGGCCAGGAGTGAGCGCCGGACGGTGCCGTCGGCCTTCTCGTCGTACCGTTCCTCCAGCCGGGCTACCACTTGGCGAACGTCATCCGAGGCTTCCACCTGTTCGGCGATCTGGCGGCCCACTTCCCTGCCGGCTTCACGAAGCCTGTCGGTGGGCAGCATGAGGGAGGTAGCCGCGCCCAGGAATTCGAGCCCGGCAACGGCGGCCGTGGGGTACTCCGCTTCGGCAAGGTAATGCGGAACGTGGATCACGTAGCCGGCGACGTTGCGCCCGGCGTCCGTCAGCCGCAGTTCCAGGATGTGGCCCACAGCGGCCGGAACATCAACGGTGGGCTTCCACACGGAGATGCCCTCGATGAGTTCAGGCCTGTTGCCGTGGACCGTCACGCCCACCGGGCGCGTGTGCGGCACCGGCATGGGAATCGAGTGGATCCAGGTCACCAGGTTGACGTCAAGCTTTTCCACGATGCCGACGACGGCGCGTGCGAAGCGCTCCCACTGAAGGTCAGGTTCGAAGCCTGCCAGCAGGAGGAAGGGATTCCCGAGCCCGTCCTTCAGCTTGTAGAGGGCCAGCTTGGGCGCCTGGTAGTCCTGGAGGTGATCCTCCACAAAGGAGATGTGCGGCCTTCGCGACCGGTAATCGATGAGCTGGTCGGCATCGAAAACTGCCACCGTTTCAGTGTCGAGTGTGTCCAGCAGCTCCGCATTGATCTGCTTCACCACATGGCCGGCATCGGCGAAACCGGTGAACCCCATCACCAGGTTCAGCCCGCGGAGCGCCGGGCTGTGGAACAGCTCGATGTTGCTCGCATAGAGCGCATCGGGGTCCAGCAGTGAGCCGGAAATCCGTTCAAGCACGGCGTCTTCCTTTCGAGAATTTGGATGGATACGGTGTACAACGCTGTTCGGCCGTCCGGCATTCCAGCGGCCGGTGTGGTGCAGGTCTCACGGGATTCCGCTCCCCCGGCCCCCAGCGGCTACGATCGACAAATGGCCTGCCGGACGACCTTCGCCGGTACCCCGGCTACGTCCCGATCGGACGGCCGCCGGATGTGGCCGAGCGCCAGACATCCATTCCTGCGCGAACAGCCTTTCGAGAATTGAGGACTTACCCTGTGGTCAAGAATACTGAAATCAACCTTAGTACCCTCGCCAAGGACCTGAAGAAGGCCGCTGGCGATGCCATTGTCATCGGTGTGGGCCAGGGACCGGACGGCCCCGTGCTGCTGGAGAACCCGCTGACCGCCAAGTCGGCCGAAGCCCTGGCCGCTTCCCTCAAAGCCCTGGGCGTAACCGGCGCTGCGGACCAGGTGGTCCGGCTTCCGGGGCTGCCCGAAACGGGGGCCGGGGTGCTGGTGCTCGCCGGTGTTGGCAAAATAGCCGCCGGCAAGCCCCTTTCCGAGGAGGCGCTCCGCCGCGCTGCCGGGTCCGCCGTGCGCCAGCTGTCCGGCCTGCCTACCGTGGTGCTGGCATTCCCGACGGCGGGACCCGCCGACGTCGCAGCAGTCGCCGAGGGTGCCGCGCTGGGTGCGTACTCCTTCACTGAGCACCGGTCCAGCAGCGACGGACTCAAGGACCCGGTCCGCAATGCCGTTATTTATACGGACGTGGCCGCCACTGACAAGCTCAATGCGGCCCTGAAGCGCGCCGGCCTGCTCGGCCAGGCAGTTAACGCCACCCGGTCGCTGGTCAACCAGCCGCCCAGCCACCTCTTCCCTGAGTCGTTCGCCGAGGCGGCGAAGGAGCTGTCCAAGGGCCTTCCCGTCAAGGTGACGGTCTGGGATGAAAAGCGCCTGGAAAAGGAAGGCTTCGGCGGCATCATGGGCGTGGGCAAGGGCTCCACCCGCCAGCCGCGCCTGGTGAAGGTGGAGTACTCCCCCGCCAAGGCAACGAAGAAGATCGCGCTGGTCGGCAAGGGCATCACCTTCGACACCGGCGGCATTTCGCTTAAGCCGGCCCTCGGCATGGGCGACATGAAAAGCGACATGGCAGGTGCCGCCGTCGTCCTTAACACGGTGCTCGCGATCGCACGGCTTGGCCTGCCCGTGAAAGCCACCGCGTGGCTGTGCATCGCCGAAAACATGCCCGGCGGCGCTGCATCCCGCCCCGCCGACGTCCTCACCATGTTTGGCGGCAAGACTGTTGAGGTGCTGAACACCGACGCCGAGGGCCGCCTGGTCATGGCGGACGGGATCGTCGCCGCAAGCCGCGAGTACCCTGACGCCATCATCGATGTCGCCACGCTCACCGGCGCGCAGCTTATTGCCCTTGGCAACCGGACAGCCGGGGTTATGGGTTCCGACAGCGTCACCGGTCCGCTCAAGGCAGCCGCCGACCGCGCCGGCGAACTGGTGTGGCCCATGCCGCTGCCCGAGGAACTGCGCGCCAGCATCGACTCCCAGGTGGCGGACCTTGCGAACATCGGCGAGCGGCACGGCGGCATGATGACCGCCGCGGTCTTCCTGCGCGAGTTCGTGGGCAAGGGCAAGGACGGCGAGCAGATCCCGTGGGCCCACATTGATATTGCCGGCCCGTCCTTCAACAACGGCAGCCCGTACGGCTACACGCATAAGCAGGCCACAGGCTGCACCGTCCGGACCCTGCTGGCCTACGTGGAAGATGTTGCCGCGGCGGCCTGAGCCATCAATGCATGCACACGCGGCTTTGTGACACCGGGCTGATCCCTTGGCCACAAAGCCGCGTGACACTCACCACAAGCGCGCCACAAACGCGGCGGCGAGGTGGAGCATGGTTAAGTGGTTCGCTAAGGTGAACCACGGTAGTGACAAATGAAAGCGAACCTGCCTGCTGGCATAATCACGGCAGTACAAGTTCCAAGACCAGATGATGCGCAAAGCTCGCGTCATCGTTCACGCGAGGGAGCGTCTAAGTGGCCGATCAGGCAACTGCGCAAGAATTCGACATCCTGGTACTCGGTGGTGGAAGTGGCGGCTACGCCACCGCCCTCCGTGCCGTTCAGCTTGGCTTCACCGTTGGTCTGGTTGAGAAAGGCAAACTGGGTGGTACCTGCCTGCACAACGGCTGTATCCCCACCAAGGCGCTGCTGCACTCCGCAGAACTGGCCGACCACGCCCGTGACTCCGCAAAGTACGGCGTGAACGTCACCCTGGACAGCATCGACATCACCGCTGTCAACGCTTACAAGGACGGCATCATCGCCGGCAAGTTCAAGGGCCTGCAGGGACTGATCAAGTCCAAGGGCATCACTGTCATCGAAGGCGAAGGCAAGCTGACCGCCCCGGATACCGTCACGGTCAACGGCACGGCCTACAAGGGCAAGAACATCGTGCTCGCCACCGGCTCCTACTCCCGCACACTGCCGGGCCTGGAAATCGGCGGCAAGGTCATCACCTCCGACGAAGCCCTCACCATGGACTACATCCCCAAGAGCGCCATCATCCTCGGCGGCGGCGTGATCGGCGTCGAGTTCGCTTCGGTCTGGAAGTCCTTCGGCGTGGACGTCACCATCGTTGAAGGACTGCCCTCGCTTGTCCCGAACGAAGACGCGACCATCGTCAAGAACTTCGAACGCGCCTTCAAGAAGCGCGGCATCAAGTTCTCCACCGGAGTCTTCTTCCAGGGTGTGGAACAGAACGACGACGGCGTCAAGGTCACCCTGGTGGACGGCAAGACGTTCGAGGCCGATCTTCTCCTCGTGGCCGTGGGCCGTGGCCCCGTCACCGCCAACCTCGGCTACGAGGAAGCCGGCGTGACCATTGACCGCGGCTTCGTCATCACCAACGAGCGCCTGCACACCGGCGTCGGCAACGTTTACGCCGTGGGCGACATCGTCCCGGGCGTTCAGCTGGCCCACCGCGGCTACCAGCAGGGCATCTTCGTGGCTGAGGAAATCGCCGGCCTGAAGCCCGTCGTTGTGGAGGATGTCAACATCCCCAAGGTCACGTACTCCGAACCGGAAATCGCGACCGTCGGCTACACCGAAAAGGGCGCCAAGGAAAAGTTCGGCGACGACCAGGTGGAAACCCAGGAGTACAACCTGGCCGGAAACGGCAAGAGCTCCATCCTGGGCACCAGCGGCATCGTGAAGCTGGTCCGCCAGAAGGACGGCCCCGTGGTGGGCGTGCACATGATCGGCGCCCGCATGGGCGAGCAGATCGGTGAAGCCCAGCTCATCGTGAACTGGGAAGCCTACCCGGAGGATGTTGCACAGCTCGTGCACGCCCACCCCACCCAGAACGAGTCCCTGGGCGAAGCCCACCTCGCCCTGGCGGGCAAGGCCCTGCACGGCTAACAGCCCCCCGTTTTACCGCAAGACATCAGGGTTTGGTGCACCCGGCACAATCTGCCGGGTGCACTAAGCTCGACAAGGCAGCAATCATCCGCACTAAAGAACAATAAGGAGAACGGGGACGACATGTCTGAATCCGTTAACTTGCCCGCCCTCGGTGAGAGCGTCACCGAAGGAACCGTCACCCGCTGGCTCAAGCAGGTAGGTGACCGGGTAGAGGTGGACGAACCGCTGCTCGAGGTTTCCACCGACAAAGTAGACACCGAAATCCCCTCTCCCGTAGCCGGCATCATCGAGGAAATCCTCGTGGCCGAAGACGAGACCGCCGAAGTCGGCGCTCCCCTGGTCCGCATCGGTGACGGCTCCGGCGGCGGCTCCGCCCCCGAAGCAGCCCCGGCAGCAGAAGCGCCGGCGGCTCCGGCCGAGGAAGCACCCGCACCCGCAGCCGAAGCCCCCGCCGCGCCGGCTGAAGAAGCACCCGCTGCGGAAGCCCCCGCTGCCCCTGCCGCGTCCGGTGGCGAAAGCCACGATGTCACCCTGCCCGCCCTGGGCGAGAGCGTGACCGAAGGCACCGTAACCCGCTGGCTGAAGGCCGTGGGCGACACCGTTGCCGTGGATGAGCCGCTCCTTGAGGTTTCCACCGACAAGGTTGACACCGAGATTCCCTCCCCCGTTGCCGGCACGCTCCAGGAAATCCGCGTGAACGAAGACGAGACCGCCGAGGTAGGCGCAGTCCTGGCCGTCATCGGCTCCGGCGCGGCCGCCCCCGCAGCTGCTGCTCCCGCCCCGGCGCCTGCCGCTGAGCCTGCTGCGGCTCCCGCACCGGCTGCACCTGCCGCACCCAAGGAAGAGGCAGCTCCGGCTGCCGCTCCTGCTGCACCGGCTCCTGCTGCTGCACCCGCCCCTGCTGCTCCGCCGGCAGCACCGGCACCCGCTGCAGAGCCCGCCGCCGGCGGCGAATCCGGCTACGTGACCCCGCTGGTCCGCAAGCTGGCCAACCAGCACGGCGTGGACGTCTCCTCGCTGTCCGGCACCGGGGTCGGTGGCCGCATCCGTAAGCAGGACGTACTCGCGGCGGCTGAGGCCAAGGCCGCTCCCGCGGCAGCGCCGTCAGCTGCAGCTTCTGCCCCGGCAGCGTCCGGCCCGGCTGCTTCCTCGCTGCGCGGCACCACGCAGAAGGCTCCCCGCATCCGCCAGGTCATCGCCCGCCGGATGCGCGAGTCCCTTGAGGTCTCCACCCAGCTCACGCAGGTGCACGAAGTGGACATGACCAAGGTGGCCAAGCTCCGCCTGAAGGCCAAGAATTCGTTCCAGGCCCAGAACGGCGTCAAGCTCACCTTCCTGCCGTTCATCGCCAAGGCCGTTGCCGAGGCCCTCAAGCAGCACCCGAAGCTCAACGCTGCGTACGACGAGGACAAGCAGGAAATCACGTACCACAACGCCGAGCACCTCGCGATTGCCGTTGACACGGACAAGGGCCTGCTGGTTCCCGTCATCAACGATGCGGGCAACCTCAACCTGGCCGGCCTCGCCGGCAAGATCGCCGATGTCGCCGGACGCACCCGCGACGGCAAGATCGGCCCGGACGAGCTGTCCGGCGGTACCTTCAGCATCACCAACATCGGGTCCGTTGGTGCGCTGTTCGACACCCCGATCATCAACCAGCCGCAGGTGGGAATCCTCGGCACCGGCGCAATCGTCAAGCGTGCCGTGGTTGTTGCTGACGAGAACGGTGACGACTCACTCGCTATCCGCTCCATGATGTACCTGTCGCTCACGTACGATCACCGCCTGGTGGACGGCGCGGACGCCGGCCGGTTCCTGCAGACCCTGAAGGCCCGCCTTGAAGAAGGCGCCTTCGAAGCCGACCTGGGGCTGTAACCCGCAGGCTTCAGCGAACGACGGCGGGGCAGGCGCCGGTGGGAAACCACCGGCTCCTGCCCCGCTTTGTTGTCCCGTCCGGTTTTCGCGGCACCCGCCTGCGTGGCTTTGCTACATGCCGTAGAAGGGTCTGGCTAGACTGAACCCATGATTATCGTCTACAACATCGTGGTCTTTTTGCACATCGTCGGCGCCGCCATGATCGTGGGCATCTGGATCGGGAACATGAAGAAGCCCACCGTCCACCCGCGGCAGTTTGATGGTGCCATGCTTCAGCTCCTGACGGGCATCGTGCTGATGGGCCTGATCCCGGCGCTGGATATGGACGCGAACTACTTCAAGCTCGGCGTGAAGTTCGCCATCGCCCTGGCTGTCGGCGTGCTCGCCTTCATCGGCCGGCGCAAGTACAAGAACGGTGAGGACATCAGCAAGGGCCTCGCCCACGGCGTTGGCGGACTTGCCCTGCTCAACATCGCCATCGCCACCATCTGGAACTGACTGCCCGCAGCACCACGAACGACGGCGGCGCTCCCCTCATCCGGGAGCGCCGCCGTCGCGCTTTAAGCACCTTCTGCAGTCATAATCCACTGAGAGCGGACACCCGGTGCACGCGTGCACCGGAATCCCTAGGATGGGAACCGGCGGGGCACGGCAATGGCCGCCCCGGTTCGAATCGACTTTGAGGAGTGGACATGGCAGCAACACGCAGCGCGCACACAGTATGGAACGGCGACCTGATGTCAGGATCGGGTCAGACGACCCTGGACAGCTCCGGCCTGGGCACCTTCGACGTCACCTGGAAGGCGCGCACCGAAGCGGCCGAGGGCAAGACCAGCCCCGAAGAGCTGATCGCCGCAGCCCACGCCAGCTGCTTCTCGATGGCGTTCAGCAACATGCTTGCCCAGGCCGGTCACGCCCCCGAGGAAATCAACACCAAAGCGGACGTCACTTTCGTGCCGGGCACCGGCATCACCGGAAGCCACCTGACGGTGTCCGCGAGGGTCCCTGGCCTCTCCGAAGAGGAGTTCCAGCGGATCGCCGGCGAGGCCAAGACCGGCTGCCCGGTCTCCGGTGCCCTCGCCAGCATCAAGATCACCCTGGACGCTTCCCTGCAGTCCTGATCCGGCAGGCGGTGTAAACCGCCGTTGGTCATGGAAAAGGCCCTGCCCCGCCCGGATGACCGGACGGGGCAGGGCCTTTGCTGTGGGTTCGGAACGCTGGTTAGGCGCCGTTCCGGCGGGCCGGGAGCGGGGCCGGCCGCAGGAGGCGGTAGCCTTCCCGTGCCGGGGGCTTGTCCGTGGGCAGCTCCTGAATCATTTCCTTGAGTGCCCCGATGCCGTATTCGAGCTGCGGATCCGTGCCCGCGGCGTAGGCGTGCGGGGGGAAGGTGACCTCGATATCCGGGTCAACGCCGTAGTTCTCCACGGACCATCCCACGCCGCCGGCAAACCAGTTGGCATACCGGGGCTGCGTCACGCCCGTGCCGTCGGCAAGGGCGAACCTGTTGTCGATGCCCACCACGCCGCCCCAGGTGCGGGTGCCGATCACGGGGCCGATTCCCCGCAGCTTGGACACCTGGGTGATGATGTCGCCGTCGGACCCTGCGAACTCATCGGCGAGGATGATCACCGGGCCGCGCGGGGCGTGGTGCGGGTAGGTCCGGGGGCGTTCGCCGCGCGGCATGCTCCAGCCGGTAACCTTGCGGCCGATCAGCTCGGCAACAAGCTGGGACGTGTGCCCGCCACGGTTCCGGCGGACATCCACGATCAGCCCGTCCAGCGCTGTTTCGGTGTCCAGGTCCCGGTGCAGCTGGGCCCAGCCGTTCGCCATCATGTCCGGAATGTGCAGGTACCCGTAGCGCCCGCCGGAGGCCTCCCGGACGGTCCTGCGGTTTGCCGCGACCCACTCCTGGTAGCGGAGGCGCTCCTCGTCCCTGACGGGGACAACCGCGATGCGCCGCTGTTTGCCTGCCTCGGCTCCGTGTCCTGCCCCGTTCCGGAGGGTCAGCTCCACGGCCCGCCCGGCGGCGCCCACCAGCTGCATGGCCGGCGACACGGAATCGGACAGGGGCACGCCGTCAATGGCCAGGAGAACGTCCCCGGCCATGGCGGCAGCGCCCGGCCGGGTGAGCGGAGAGGTGGCCAACGGATCGGAGGACTCCCCCGCCAGGATGCGGGTGATTTCCCAGCCCTCGGGGGTCAAAGCCAGGTCCGCGCCCAGACGGCCCTGGCCGTTGCTGCCGTTTTCCGTCACCATGGCCGGCTTGACGTACGCATGCGACGTGCCCAGTTCGCCGTGGAGTTCCCAGAGCAGGTCCACCAGGTCGTCATGCGAACCCAGCCTGTCCACCAGCGGGCGGTAACGCTTGTGGACCGACTCCCAGTCCTGGCCGGCCATGTCCTCCGCCCAGAAGAAGTCGCGCTGCAGGCGCCATGCCTCGTCAAAGGCCTGGCCCCAGACGCTGAGCGGGTCCATCATCACGCGGATCCTGCCCAGGTCAACCTTGACCAGCTGGCCTGATTCTTCATCGGCCTTGGCATCCGCAGGAACAACACTGACCTGCTTGTCGCTGATCAGCACCACCTTCTTGCCGTCCCCGGAGAGCCGGTAGCTGTCCAGGGCTTCAACCAGTGTGGCCGGCTTGCGCCGGGCGAGGTCAAACCGGACCAGGCTGGGGCGGGCGTCCTTGTCTTCCTTGCTGGCCTTGCCGTCACCGGTGACGCCCGCGAGGGCCCAGTCCAGCCACAGCAGGGCACCGTCCGTGGCCCTCAGCGCGGTGTAGTTGCCCTGCGGCACCGGGACACCGATGACACGGTGGGCCAGTCCTTCGGAGTCCACCCGGACCGGGGCAACGTCTGCCCCGCCGGTTTCTTCGTCGATGCCTGCGGCGGGCGCCATGTCCACTGCCGGGCCAAAGGGCGAAGGCGTGGTGGCTGCAAGTGCCACGAGGTACGGCTTGATGGGGCTCGGGAAAGACAGGTCGAACGAGTGGCCGTCATAAACAGGGTCGAAGCTGCGGTTGGACAGGAAGGCCAGGAATTTTCCGTCGGGCGTGAAGCTTGGCGACTGGTCGCAGAAGCGGCCGTCGGTGACCTCCACCGGGCTGCCGCCTGGTTCCGTGACGCTGGCAAGCCGCAGCCGGCTTCTGGAACCGAACGACGTGACCGGCTCAGACCAGGCCAGCCACTGCGAGTCCGGCGACCATGCCAGTTCCTCAATGGTTCCCTCGCCGATGCTGGTGACCAGCGACAGCACGCCCGTTGACGTGTTCGCCACATACACATCGCCGAAGGAGGTTCCCACGGCCAGCCACTTGCCGTCCGGGCTTGCTTCCAGTGCGCTGGCCCGTGTCGGCTTGGGGAAGGCGATGCGGGTGGTTTCAGGTCGCTGTACGTCGGCAGCGGCGGCGCCCGTGGCCTGGCGAACAGCCACCGCACCGGACTCAGCAGCGGCATCGTCTGAGCCCGCGTCGTCGGCCACCGGGACCACGACGTCGGCAGTCGCCACAGCTGCCTTGCCCGCGGCAGGCACCGGCCGGGGCAGTGCCGCCGCCTGGTGTCCGGCCGGAGCCTCGGTCCGGGCCGTACCGGGGGCTGCGTTCGGAGATGCTGTGCCGGCAGGAGCGTGTGCAGCAGTAGTTGTCGGGGCGGTAACCTCGGCCGCGATTTCCTTGATGTAGATGGCCTCTACGCCGTCGTGGTCGGCCACATAGGCGAGCCGGCCGCCGTCGACCGGCCGGGGCAGCCGTGCCCGGACGCCGGGTGTGGCCTCCACAATGCGGGAGGGGCCGTCCTTGTGCCGGATCCAGTGCACGGTGCCGTGGGCCTCGACGGCACTGGCGGAACCGCCGGCGTCGGGAACGGCCTCGCCCAGATGCCTGGCTGCTTTCAGAAGGGCCGGGCGCCGTGATTGCGAGGCCGAGCCCAGGGTGATGTCCAGCCGCACCGCATCCGACGACAGATCGTTCAGGACCCAGAGCTCACCCGCGGATTCGAAGATGACCCGCTCGCCGTCGCTGGCGGCGTGCCTGACGTAGAAGTCCTCGTGGTCCGTGTGGCGGCGCAGGTCGCTGCCGCCGGGAAGCACGGAGTAAAGATTTCCGTACCCTTCGTGGTCTGACAGGAACGCGATCCGGCCGCCAACCCAAAGGGGATCGGTAAGGTTTCCCTCCAGCTCAGGAACAAGCCGTTCGAACTCGCCGTTTCCGTCGGCATCAATCCAGAGCTTGCCGGCTGTCCCGCCGCGGTACCGCTTCCACCAGGCAGGTTCGCGCGAGAGAACACTGGCCAGGACAACCGGGCGCTCGTCGCCGACTTCGGGGCCGAATGCCACTGATTCGACAGGCCCGAACGGGAGTTCCTCAGCCCAGCCGCCGTCAACGGGGACGGTGTAGGCATACGTGTGCCGGCTCTCGGCCTGGCGGAAGGCACTGGTCACCACCACGTCGCCGCCGGCGGTGAAGCCCTTGACCCTGGTGCTGCTGTGGCCGAAATAGGTCAGCTGCCGGTAGCCGCCGCCATCCACTTCCGCCGATACGACTTCCGGCGCGGTGCCCTGGATGACAGTCCAGACGAGACGCTTGCCGTCAGGCGTGAAGCGCGGGTTGCGGGCGGGCAGCTGCAGGGAAGAAACACGCCACGCCCGGCCACCGCTGAGGGGCGCAATCCAGACGTCGTCCTCCGCCACAAACGTGACCAGATCGCCGTGGACATGCGGAAATCGGAAGTAGCTCGAAGAAGTCATCGTTCGATCATAGTCAACCTGCGCTGACGTCGACGGGAGGTAGTACGGTTCCGTCAGGGTGTCCGCCGTGGTGAGATGGACCATGCACATCGTCATCTCCGGCGCCTCCGGCCTGATCGGGACCCCGTTGTCAGCTTCGCTGCGGCAGGCCGGCCACGAGGTAGTCACCCTGGTTCGCCGCAAGCCCGCCTCTCCCGCTGAAATACAGTGGGATCCCGAAGCTCACCGCCTCGACCCGGCGGCGCTGGCCGGCGCTGACGCCGTGATCAACCTGTCAGGAGCTGGGATAGGCGACCGTCCCTGGACCAGTTCCCGGATCAGGGAGCTGCTCAGTTCACGGCTCAGGGCAACGGGCACCCTGGTTGAGGCCATGGGTAAGCTCGAAAACCCGCCGCGGACATTCATCAGCCAGTCCGGGGCCGATTTCTACGGCGATTCGGGGTCCGCGCAGCTTCGCGAAGATGCCTCGCCGGGTTCCGGCATCCTCGCCCGGATCTGCGTGGAGTGGGAGGCCGCCGCGCACGAGGCGCCGGCCGGCGTCCGCGTGGTCACCACCCGTTCCGGGATTGTCCTCAGCCGCTCGGGGGGCTCCATGGGGCGGCTGTTGCCGCTGCTTCGGCTCGGCGTAGGCGGTCCCCTGGGCAATGGCAGGCAGTATTGGCCCTGGATTACTTTGCCGGACATCTGCGCCGTCTTTGAGTTCCTGGCACGCTCGGACATTCACGGCCCGGTGAACGTGTGCGCCCCCCAGGAAGCGGACGTGAACTCATTGATCGGAGCGCTGGCCTCGGCGCTGCACCGTCCGGCCTTCTTTCGGGTGCCGGCACCGGCACTCCGGCTGGTCATGGGCAAAATGGCCAACGAACTCCTCCTGTCCGGCAAACGGATGGAGCCGGCAGTGCTGGAAGCCGCCGGATTCCAGTGGCAGCATCCGTCCCTCACCCAAGCTGCGGCGTGGGTGGCCGCCCGCTGAGCGAAGCCCGGGGCCGGACCGTCAGGAGCCTGGCAGAACATCCGTAATCCGCCACTGCCCGTCCAGGAAAACGAGCACGAGCCGAAGGACCTGTTCCGTGCCAGGGGCGCCGGCGGCCAGCACCTGGCCCGCACTGTCCTGTTCCACATAGGACGAGGTTGCCGACGTCACGCCGACTACCGCCTGGCTGGCTGAACGTCCCTGCTCGACCTCGATGTTGGAGACCGTGCTGGAGAAACCGGCCAGGAGCCGCCCGGATGCCTGCAGCTCGTCTTTGAGCCGCGCATCGGCGGCGGCCGCCGTGGAGCCCGGCGCGTTAACAAGGTCCAGGAGCTCCAGCCTGCCGGAGCTGAACGCCAGCGACCGCACGGCAGCCAGCGCGCGGACTGCCTCGGCCGGGTCAGTCGAACCGAGCTGCGCCGCGACGGCTGCCGGAATCCCCGTGTCAGCATTGCCAGGTGCCGCCGGCCCGTCAGTGTTCCCGCCCGGACCACTCTGCGTGCTGTCCGCCAGCTCAGTGCCGACTATCTGTGGTCCTGCCCCGGCCGGGCCTTCCAGCGGTCCGCCCGGGCCAAACGCGCCGGCCGTCCAGATGGTGCCGGCCGCCACGGCCACAGCGCCTGCCGCCAGCAGAAGCGTCCCGCGCCTTTGCCCTGCCTTCGGCACCACATTGCTCCTGCGATCGGGCCCGGATGGTTCAGCGCCGGGCTTCATGGGTCCCAGGTTCTTCGCCCGCCGCGTTTCACCCGGAACCACTGCGTGCTTTCCCCGCGGCACGGGCTTATCGCTTTCCGGGAACGGCAGCTTCTGGCGCGCCCCGACCAGCCCGGACCAGCGCGACGTCGACAGCCTGCGTCCCCAGGCCCGCAGGCCGCTCCGGACGGCCCCCTCGGGATGTTCCGGGACACGACGCCGGGTCAGAAGCTGCGGGATAACGGTGGCATGGACGGAGGACGCGAGATCTATGGGCAAGGGTGGCGCGCTGCGGTAGATCGCCGTCGCCAGCTCCACGGCACCGGGCCGCAGCCGCCGGTCCTCGTTAAGGCCTGCCTCCAGGGCGGCGGCCAGCTCCGGCGGCACATCCGGGAGGAGGAGGGACAGGGGCGGCCGCTCCGCGGTCCGGCGCGGCGGCTCACCCGTAAGGCAGTACCACCCCAGCGCCGCCAGCGAGTACACGTCGCGTTCCGGCTGGAGTCCGGCCCGGATGGCGTCCACCGGGGCCGGGTCCATAAAGCCAGCCGTGCCGCAGTCCGGCACTGCCGCGGCGTCGCCTACCATCCTGGCAATGCCGACGTCGGACAGCATCGGTTTGCCGTGCCCGGTAAACAGGACATTTCCCGGCGAGACATCGCCGTGAGTGAAACCCTTGGCGTGCAGGTAGCCCAGTACCTGGGCGATAGGGGTCAGCACCGTCACCGTCTCCCCCACGGGAAGTTTGCGCCGGCCTCCCACAAGCTCTGCAAGCGAGCCGCCGGGCGCATAGTCCAGCAGCAGGCCGATTCCGCCGGCGCCCGTTTCCGCGGTCCCTGCCGGCCCCGGTTTCGGCGTGAACCTGACGGCGTCATGGGCCTTAATAAGATGCTGATGGTCGAGTACGGACAGGATCCGGATTTCCCGGCGGAGGCCCTCATCTGCTGCTGCACCCGCTGGCCAGGGATCGGCGGCCCGCCGGCCGTGTTTGACGCCAAGGCATTTCAACGCAAAGTCGCGGCCGGACCTTTCCTCGGTGACCAGCCAAACGGTTGAACTTCCGCCTCTGCCCAGCACCCGTCCCACCATAAAGCCGGGCACGTCCGGAGCAGTGAAATCATCCATGGGTCATGTCTAGCGGATTCCGCGGAAGCCTGCAGAAGTTATCCACAGGGCTGCCCCGTCCAGTGCAGTGGCCGGCAGTGTATGAGAGGTCCGCCACTTATATCGGACCCCTTACAAACCGGGGTCTAAGCTGGATGCCATGACTCTTGAGTTTTCACAGGTGGGTCTCGCCCCGGACTTCGTTGACTACGTCCGCGGCTGGGACCTACAGCGCGAAATCCACGCCAAAGTCGTCGCGGGCCAAGCGCCCAGCACAGTTCTCGTCCTCGAACATGCGGCTGTGTACACGGCCGGCAAGCTCACAGAAGAGCACGAGCGCCCGTTGGACGGCACCCCCGTGGTGCCAGTGGACCGCGGCGGAAAGCTGACCTGGCATGGCCCCGGCCAGCTGATCGCCTACCCCATCCTCAAACTGAAGAACCGCTCGGGCATCCGCGACTATGTTGAGCGGCTCGAGGCCGTCATGATTGCCGTCATGGCGGACTATGGCATTAACGCCGGGCGCATCCAGGGACGCGCCGGAGTGTGGATCCCCGCGGACACCAAGGGTCCGGACCGGAAGATTGCCGCCATCGGCATCCGTGTCCTGGACGGCGTCACCATGCACGGGGTCGCCATCAACTGCAACAATGACCTGGCACCCTATGGCCAGATCATCGCCTGTGGCATCACGGACGCCGGCGTTACCACGATGTCCATCGAAGCCGGCAAAAACATCAACCCGAGCGATATCGCCGAACGGTTTATGGACGAGTTCCGCAAACACGAAGAAGCGCTCGTTTCAAACCCCGAAGGAGCGCTCCTGTGACATTGGCACCAGAAGGCCGGAAGCTGCTGCGCGTTGAGCAGCGTAACTCCGCTGTACCCGTGGAGCGGAAGCCGGAGTGGATCAAGGCCAAGGTCCAGATGGGTCCTGAGTATGTCCAGCTCAAGAACCTGGTCAAAAAGGAAGGCCTGCACACGGTCTGTGAAGAGGCCGGCTGCCCGAACATTTTTGAGTGCTGGGAAGACAAGGAAGCCACGTTCCTGATCGGCGGGTCCGAGTGCACCCGGCGCTGTGATTTCTGCCAGATCGATACCGGCAAGCCCTCCCCGGTGGACATGTTCGAGCCCACCAAGGTGGCCCGGAGTGTCCAGGCCATGCAGCTGCGCTACGCCACCGTGACCGGTGTGGCCCGCGATGACCTCGCCGATGAGGGTGTGTGGCTGTACGCCGAGACGGTCCGGAAGATCCACGAGCTGAACCCGGGCACCGGCGTGGAGCTGCTGATCCCGGACTTCTCCGGCAAGCCCGAGCACATCGCGGCGATCTGCGATTCCAAGCCCGAGGTGTTCGCGCACAACGTCGAGACCGTGCCGCGGATTTTCAAGCGGATCCGGCCCGCGTTCCGGTACGAGCGGTCCCTGGATGTCATCACCCAGGGCCGGGCCCTGGGCATGGTGACCAAGTCCAACCTGATCCTGGGCATGGGCGAGACCCGCGAGGAAATCTCCGAAGCCCTGCGGGACCTGCACGAGGCCGGCTGTGACCTGATCACCATCACCCAGTACCTGCGCCCGTCCGAGCGGCACCTGCCGGTGGACCGCTGGGTCAAGCCCCAGGAGTTCGTGGACCTCCAGGACGAGGCCAACGAGATCGGCTTCCTCGGCGTCATGTCCGGGCCCTTAGTCCGGTCCTCCTACCGTGCCGGCCGGCTCTGGGCCACCGCGATGCGCAAGAAGGGCTGGGAAATCCCCGCCGAACTCGCCCACATCGAGTCCTCCGGCAGCACCCGCCAGGAAGCCAGCTCCCTGCTGGCCGCACGTTCCTGAGCTGCAGCGCGTTGTGCCTGAGGGCCGGCACCGGACAATGTCCGCCGTCCGGCCCTCAGCCATAAATCACGTAGAATTGAGGCACTATGGCGAAATCCCCTGATTCCAGTAACACTACTCCGGCGGCCGACGGCGCCCCGAAGCGTGGCCTCTTCTCGCGCAAGCCAAAGGAAGCAAAGGTCAAAAAGCCAAGCCGGCTCAAGCAGATCGGCGAAGTCTTCAACATGACCCGCCGCCATGACCCCATGGTCCCGTGGCTGATGCTGCTGGTGTTCCTGGGCGTTGTGGCTGTCGGCCTTGTGGTTGGCCTGCTGCTTGAAAACTGGATCACGGGCCTGCTGATCGGTATTCCCCTGGGCCTGCTCGGCGCCACGCTGATCCTGTCCCGGCGGGCCGAACGTGCGGCATTCGCCCAGATCGAAAACCAGCCCGGCGCCTCGGGCGCTGCCCTGGGCACACTCAAGCGCGGCTGGATCACCGAAGACCAGCCTGTCTCGGTCAACCCCCGCACGCAGGATGCCGTCTTCCGCGCCATCGGCCGTCCCGGCGTTGTCCTGGTCAGCGAAGGACCCAGCGCCCGGGTCAAGCCGCTGCTGGACGCCGAGCGCAAACGCCTGGCACGCATCCTCCCGAACGTTACGGTCCACGTGATCGAGAGCGGTCGGGGCGAGGGCCAGGTCCCCATCAGCCAGGTGGCCAAGAAGATGGGCAAGATGAAGAAGGAACTGACCAAACTTGAGGTCAATGCCGTCTCCAAGCGCATCTCGTCGCTGGGCAACCGCCTCCCCATCCCCAAGGGCATAGATCCCTATAAGGCACGTCCCAACCGCGGACGCTAGAACGTGTGAACCGCCCCGGTTCCGGCCCAAGCCGGGCACCGGGGCGGTCTTTTTTGTGGCGCACCGCAGGCGCCGGAATCATCCTGTGATCGGAGAAACCCATGAGAGTACCGCTGAAAACTGTTGCAATCCGTGCCTTCCGGATCCTGGCGGTCGCCGAGGCGTTCAGCTGGGCAGCCCTGCTGACTGGCATGTACTTCAAATGGATCGCCAAGACCACTGAGCTGGGCGTAGAGATTGCCGGCCCGATACACGGCGCGCTCTTTGTGGGCTACGGCGTGGCTGCCCTCGCCCTGTGGCGGCTTCAGCGCTGGCCGTTCACCGTGGCACTGTTCGCCGGGATCTCCGCTGTCTTCCCCTTCGCGACCATCGCGTTCGAGCGCTGGGCCGGGAAGCGCGGTTACCTCACCGACGACGCACCACGCTCCGCAGAAGTCAAGGAACCAGCCGGGGTCTAGCGGCGGACCAGGACCGTATTCATCGCCTTGTCGTGCAGGCCGCGGTGGTCGGGGTCGAAAATCACTGCCGGGATCACAAGGCACAGGAGCAGGGCCCGGACCACGGCAGCCAGAGGCCCTGCCGGCCCTCCGCCGAGGCGTAATACCTGGATGCCCACGATCCTGTGGCCAATGCTGTAGCCGAGCGTCCCCACGAGCAGAATCTGCTCAGCAGCGAAAACGGCGAGGGTTGCCCAGGCGTCTCCGCCGAACGCGAAATTACTGATCAGTGTGGCGAGGCCCCAGTCCAGCATGATGGCCACAATGCGCCGTCCGGCCCGGGCAATGGAGCCGGAGCCGGATTCCGGCAGCCCAAGGCGCTCCCCCGGGTATTTTGAGATGCCGGAAGTGTCCGGTCCGGTGAGCCAGGAGCCGATGTCGTCACGATTTACCACTGTCCAAGCTTACCGACTTCGCACCGTTCACATCGCGAAAGCCGCTGGACCGTAGAGGGGACACCCTATAGCGTTGCCTGATCAGGGCATTTCTGTAACCTGCCCGAAACAATGTGGACACCGTCGGGAAATGACGTGTCCATAAGGTTGGTACCAGTTTCAAGCAATTGCCCAAGCAGGGAAACTGAGTTTCCCTGCCTTTCGGATTGCGCCGGACCAGATGGCTTGCCAGCCGATATTTACATATGCGTTAGGAGCATAGATGTTCAAGAATGCGGACGAAGTCCTCCAGTTCATCAAGGACGAGGATATTAAATTCGTTGATATCCGCTTCACCGACCTCCCCGGGGTCCAGCAGCACTTCAACGTGCCGGCAAAGAGCGTGGATGCAGACTTCTTCGTCAACGGCCAGCTCTTCGACGGTTCCTCAATCCGTGGCTTCCAGGGCATCGCCGAGTCCGACATGCAGCTGATCCCGGATGTGACCACCGCATTTGTGGACACCTTCCGCATGGAAAAGACGCTGGCGCTGAACTTCTCCATCGTGAACCCGCGCACCGGAGACCCGTACCACCGCGACCCCCGCGGCGTGGCTGAGAAGGCCGAAGCCTACCTCGCCTCCACCGGCATCGCCGACACCGCGTTCTTCGCCCCTGAGGCTGAGTTCTTTGTCTTCGACAATGTCCAGTACCAGTCCTCCCCCGAGGGCAGCTTCTACAAGATCGACTCCGAAGAGGCCCACTGGAACTCCGGCCGCGAAGAAGAAGGCGGAAACCTCGGCTACAAGACCCCCGTCAAGGGCGGTTACTTCCCGGTTTCCCCCACCGACAAGCAGGCCGACCTCCGCGACGCCATGTGCATCGCCCTGGACGAGGCCGGCCTTGAGGTCGAGCGCAGCCACCACGAAGTAGGCTCCGCCGGCCAGGCTGAGATCAACTACAAGTTCACCACCCTGACCCACGCCGCCGATGACCTGCAGAAGTTCAAGTACGTCATCAAGAACACGGCCGACGCTTGGGGCAAGTCCGTGACCTTCATGCCGAAGCCGGTCTTCGGTGACAACGGCTCGGGCATGCACTGCCACCAGTCGCTGTGGACCAACGGCGAACCGCTGTTCTACGACGAAAAGGGCTACGCCGGCCTGTCCGACACCGCCCGCTGGTACATCGGCGGCCTGCTGAAGCACGCCGACGCCGTGCTTGCCTTCACCAACCCGACGGTGAACTCTTACCGCCGCCTGGTCAAGGGCTTCGAAGCTCCGGTCAACATGGTGTACTCGCAGGGCAACCGCTCCGCCGGTATCCGTATCCCGATCACGGGCTCCAACCCCAAGGCCAAGCGCATCGAGTTCCGCGCTCCGGACCCCTCCTCCAACCCGTACCTGGCCTTCGCTGCCCAGCTGATGGCCGGCATTGACGGCATCCGCAACCGCATCGAACCGCCGGCCCCCATCGACAAGGACCTCTACGAGCTCCCCGCCGAGGAAGCCAAGGACATCCCCAAGGCTCCGGGAACGCTGGAAGAAGCCCTTGAGGCCCTCCGCGAGGACAACGAGTTCCTGCAGGCCGGTGGCGTGTTCACCCAGGACCTGATCGACACCTGGATCGAGTACAAGTACGAATACGAGATCCGCCCGCTGTCCCTGCGCCCGAACCCGTACGAGTTCGAGCTCTACTACGGCGTCTAGCTAGATCACGCGGCAGAATCGGGCATAGTCCGCAGACAGTCCGCAAGAATCCGGATACAGCAAAGGCCGGTCCCAGGTTTCACGCCCGGGACCGGCCTTTTCCGGTCAGCCGTGTTGCTCAGTCCGCGAGTTCAGCCGCTCCCGCAGCACGCCAGCCACGGCCGCCCTCGCTGACTCTTCCTTGTCAGGCCACATGTGTCCGTAGGTGTCCAGTGTGGTCTTCGCTGACGAGTGCCTGAGGCTCTTCTGCACCACCTTCACGTCAAGCCCCTGAGCAATCAGCAGCGACGCGAAGTAGTGCCGCAGGTCATGGAATCGGAACCCCTCCGGCAGTCCCTTGACCGTTGCCCGCGCTTCCCGGAAGTAGTGTTCGAGCCGGTGCGGCGATATCGCCCGGCCCCACGCGTTCGTGACCAGCGTTTCACTGCCCCACTTTGTGTGATTCACCGACAGCTCAAGGCAGAGATTCTGGGGAATCGGGATAGGCGTCTTGGATTCCTTGGTTTTGAGTTCGACGCCGGGATACTGGATGGCCGGCGCAACGATGCCCCGCATGAAGTCCACGTCAGACACCCGCAGAGCCACGGCTTCCGCGACACGCAGACCGGCGAAGGCCGCCAGCAGCACCGCCGGCTGCAGCCCGTCCGGCATCGCGTCATGCAGGGCCCAGACCTGTTTCGTCGTCGCCACGTAGGGCCGCTGCTCCCCCGCCTTCGGCGCCGTCCTACGGCTCAGCGGAGACTTCGGCAACAGCCCGTCATGCACGGCGTCACTGAAGAGCTGCCCCATCCGGGAGTGCAGCGCGTAGACCGTGGAATCAGCCAAGCCCTCATCACTGAGCTTCGCCGTCCACGCCTTGACCTCCGACGGCCGCACGCTCTTGAGGGCGCGGTGACCAAACGCTGCATTGATTCGCACCAGATGAGTCTTCGCCTGGCGAACAGTGGACGGCCGGTTATTCTCGTAGCCCTTCAGCCAAATTACTGACCACTCGGCCACAGTGGTGAGCGCTGTCTTCGGATCCACATACGTTCCGGCCACCACTGACGCCGTGACTTCATCGAGCCATCGCTGAGCGTCTAACTTCCGCGGGAAATGCTTGGCATGCTCCTTACCAGCTTCATCGCGGTACCTGGCGCGCCAACGGCCGTCAGGTCTCTTCTGAATGCTTGCCATAACGTACCTCCATGTACTCGCGGATGACAGCATCAGGTAGCCGACCGATCGACTTCTGTAGTTCTTCAAGCCAATACCGCAGGCGCCCGGCATCCACGGAACCGGGAGAGACCTCAGATGACCGCTCCCCTAGTTGCGAGCTGACAAATTCCGCCGAGGCGAGTGCCGACTCATATGCGTCGGCCGCTTCCCAGATCCGTTTTTCGGTCCTATGCACGTCAGCAACTGCGGTGCGGACTTCTTCAAGAATGGCCGCGCTCTCTGGCGTTGAGAGTAGTTCATCGACCGGCTTTCCCAGCGCGTCAGCTATGCCTCTTGCCTCTGACAGACGGACAGGCCTTTCCGCCTTTTCTATACGGCTGATCGTCGTCTGATGAAAGTTCGTGAACCCAAGCTCGGTTACGCGGCGCGCCAGTTCGCCCTGCGACCATCCGTTCTGCTCGCGTAAGCGCTGCATATTGGTCACGAAGTGCGCCTCGTCCAGAACGCCCTGAGGTTTCTGCTCGATGTTCTCAGTCATGGTCACACCCTCCCACAAACCAGCCTTGACTGACAACACAAAACGTGTGCTATCGTCATTTGTGTTGGAACAGAAACACAATTTGTTGGAGGAGAAAACAATGGAAGTTAGCTCGCACCGTCTCATGACGATGGACGAAGTTGCCGAGGAGACACGAATCCCGGTGAACACACTGAGGTTCTACCGCCAGAACGGCAAGGGTCCGAAGTTCGCCAAGCTCGGCGGCCGGCTTATGGCGCGGCGGGAAGACGTCGATGGCTGGATTCAAAGGGCATTCGAGACCGGGAAATCAGCGTGAGGCCTCAGTCATCGCACCAGAACCAAGACCGTTGTCTGACGGCAAGCACACAAGCTGAGAAAGGGCTTACGGACATGCCAGAAAATGCCCCGAACTTCACCACCGTCAAGCGGTGGATCCTCGAAGCAGCCGCGGAGTCCGGGACAGTCATGAGCGTCCGCCGCGCCAAGAAAATGGCCGGCGATTACCTGGACCGGAACGACCCTGAAGCCTATAAACGCCTGATTTACAGCGATCCCGTAGGGGAAGGCGTGGCCAGGCGCTGGGTGGAGTTCAAGCACTACGTCGGGCCGGTGCCCGCATGATTACCGAGGCCGACCTTGCAGCCGCGTGGGAGTCCGGCTACTGGCATGGGACCTCGCACACTGGCCCGCTGAACAGCACCACCGTAGACGCCCGGAACCCGTACAAGGAAACCGCCGGCTCGGAGTCCGAGCAGTGAGCGGTTGCGGTTGCGAGTGGCTCGGAGATTGCGCCTGCGAAGTCCGGGAAGTCCCGGTAACCACCCCGGCGAAGGCGTGCAAGATCCGCCTCAAAACAGAAAAAGACCGTGACGCCTCGCCAAAGTCCGTCACGGCCGTAGAACCCACCAACCCATAAGAAGGCGATTCACTATGCAGACTATCAAGGCCCCCACGACGGTGGCACAGCTCGGAGCTATGGCCGAAGAAATGCGCCTCACGCTGCCGGAGCTTCTGGACCTCCTCCGCGACGTGATAGGCGATGAATGGTGGAACTCTGACGAAGAGGTGACAACTTACTCCGCCACGTTTTACCCCGCCACCGTGCGCGAGCTCTTTGCAATGGCTGAAGAACGCGGCATGACGGCGCCGAGGCTGCTGGAGGTCCTCGGCTCCTTCCCCGAGCCGCCCGCCGGGTACACCATGTCGGAATGCGTAGATGGGCTCTGGACGGCCCCGGAGATTGAAGTCGCGGGCATGGTCATCGTCCCGGCGTGGAACTACCGGACGCAAGAGCACTACCTCGAGCTGTGGACGGGCAAGTGCACTGAGGATGAGTCGCTGGCAAACCTGTCGCTGGCAGACGCTTACGACGTCGCCGCTGAACTTATAGCCGCCGCCAAGGCAGCGCAGACGGCCGGGAGAACGGTCTAGTGCGCCGCGGGATACAGCGGACAGTACGGGGAGTGTTCTGGGCGCTGGTCACTTGCCTCCTCTACCTGGCCTACGCGATGCCGACAACCCTAGCCAAGCTCATATTCGGCTCGCCGGTCTGAGCCACGGAAAACACGAACGGAACCGCCTAAATGGGAGCCACGAACGTCGCCAAGGTATTCACCAACTGGAGGCACCTCAGCCACCGGGAGGCGCGCGCCCTGTTGTTTATGGCGAACATGGCTCTGGACGCGGACAAGCCCCCGGTGTATTTCGGCGGTTGGAGCGCCATGGCTGATGCCCTCGGGCTTGCCGATGCCGCGAGCGCTAAGCGGATGACCATGCAGGTATTCGCAGCCTTACGAGCGGCCGGGGCAACAGTCTCCAGTGGGCAGGCACGTATGAATGTCAGGGCTGAATACGCGCTCGCCCTGGATCCTGAATTCACCTACGAACCCCGGGGCTCCGGCCGGAACGTCTCTTGGGTACAGGTTCCTCGCCAAGCCGTCAGGGTGAGCCAAAAAGACACCCAAGAGGGTGAACCAAAAAGACACCCACCTCTACACGAAAAAGACACCCATCAGGGTGTACCAAAAGTGCAAAACAGGGTGAGCCAAAAAGACACCCCTATGAGTACTCAGGAACCACTGGGAGGAGTACTAGAGGAAAAACAGGGAGAAACACAAATCGCCCAAGCTTCTAGTCTCACCAACGCGCGCGGGGGAAAAGCCGACGACTGGACTGGAAATTTGCCCCTCGAAGATGAACGCGCCAAACAGATGGCCGGCCTTCAGGAACGCATGGACAAAGCGGAGCGGAAAGCCTCATGACTGCGAAGCTCTCCCGCCAGGACCTCATCGACCTCTGCGAAGTCTTCAAGACCAAGGCCCTCGAAGAACACGAGCTGTTCCGCGTATGGCGGGACAGGGCACTCGAAGCCGAAAGCCGACTGGCCATTTACGAACCGAACGACGAATCGCCGAAACAGAAAGAAGCAACATGACTTTCAGGACACCAGCAGAAAAGTGGCAGAGGAACACCGGCCCGATTAAGGCCACCCGCGCCGTCCTCGAAAGCCCGGACGGCCAGAGGCACCCTGGCGTTTATATCAAGCAGGAGAGCAGTCACCTGTGGATGGTCATGCCAGAGGGCCAAGCGGTGGACATGGCCAACCAAATCCTTGACGTCATCGAATCGCGCCGGCCGCGCGCCCAGGAGGGGTAATGCCTCAGAAACACGACATCGGGCACCAGAAACGACGGAAAGCTGCAGCCGTGGTCGTTGCGACGAAACCACCAAAACCCGGGAAGCTCGCAATTGACCTGGTCCGGCGCGGCCTCGCGAGCCCCGGCATTCTCGACGGCATGACCAGCCGGTTCTCCGGCAGCTGACCGATGGCCCTTTACCCGACTATCCAGCCCGTATCGGTCAATCAACTGGCCGTCATCGTAATCTGCCCCCACTGCGGCGACGAAGAACACCAGCAGATGCAACGCGAAGGTCGCGATCCAATCCAGCCCGGCGACAAAGTCCTCTTCGCGTCCTCCTGCTCCCGAACCCTTGACGCCAACGCCCGCTACTGGATGTCCCATCCAGGCGCCTACTACATCCAGTTCCCAACCAGAAAGCCCAAATCATGACCGAGGCCAGCCCTGAAGCGGTCGCCCCAGAGCCCCCGTCCTACCGGCCCGAAGAGCAGATGACCGACCTCACCGAACTTCGCCTCGAAGTAGCCAAATGGCGGGTCATCGCCTTCTGGGGAATCCCCTACGAACACCACCACCACGTCAACGGCGACACCGCCCAAGGCATAGAGGACAAGGCGCACATCCTCGCCGACCTACTGAATCTCTTCCCAACCGAAAAACAGGAGTCACTATGACCATCTATGCAACCCACGCCATCAACGCCGAACTCATGGACGACCAGCTCGGACAGTTCACCACCGCCGCCATCCCCCTTCAGGAAGTCCTTCCGACGGAATTGACCCTGCGCGCCATCACCAACGCCAACGAACTCATCCAAGCCGTATACCCCAGCGCGGACTTCCTTGCAGAAGCGGCGGACCTCGTCCTCAACGGACAGGATCCCTCTGCCGCCATGGCCCGGCACGCGGCTGACTTCCACATCCAGCCGCTAGTGGAGGCAGTCCGTAAACGGGCCAAAATTCATCAGGCAGAAGCAGTAAACGCGGCTGCAGACACAATCATTCAAACCCTCCGCGCACAGGTGTTCGAACCGACGGTCAGCCGACTCGAAGAACTGGCCCAAGAACACGGCTGGGGATGGGACATGAACGCCGCAATCAGCGCCCAGGACTTCGCCCGCGCCGCCGCCATCAAAGAAGCAACCGAGCTCATCGTCAAGCTCAAGCAAGTGGACAACCTCCGCCGCAAACTCCACCCGGGAGCATTCGATGGCCCCGCGGCTTTTGCCACCGAGGCAAACGCCTTCGACATGGCGAAGGGCACAGAGATGGGCAGCCTCACTTGGTGGATGCAGCTCATCGATGCCGGCGCGACCCTCCATTACCCCACGCTGGGCGAATACGACGCGATCCACAACAGCGCAGCTCATGTCGAATACAGGGAAGCACAGGCGACAGAAGAGGACCCGTGGACGCCGTAAGCACACCACCGACTGAAGAGATGAGTAGGCAGCGATGACCGAACGAAAGAGCGTGGCCGACGGCCGCGAAATCTACGAAGCCAAGCATGGCAAGAAAGCGGCCGAGCCTCCGAAGCCGCCGCCCGCGCCCGCACCCGGCACCCTTGCCGCCGGCGCCAAGCTCTACCAGACCAGAAACGACCAGAAAGCCACATCATGAGCCGCATCGTCTACGGAACCTCGCAGGAAGAACCAACCACCCCGGCCGCCGACTCAGTCGCGGCCGAACAACAGCCCGACACAACGCGGACCACCTCAGAAAAGGATGGCGACAATGCCTGACTACCCCTTCGAAGGGCAGCTGCTCGCTGACCCTGTTTCGTTTCAGCGTGCCGTGAGCGCACAGATCACGGTCTACGACGCCAACGACGCCACCAACAGCACCCCGCTGGCACTCAAGGACGCATCCGGCGTGCCCACCGCCAACCCCCTGACCTCCAGCTCGGACGCGTTCGTGAAGCCGATCTACGCGCCATCACCGGACATCAAATACGTGGGAGCGGGGCTGTCAGTGTTTGTGTCATCGACTCAAGGCATGCGGGACGCCGCCGAAGCTGCAGCCGCAGCAGCACAGGACGCAGCGAACACCGCAGTGGTTGCCGTCGCCGACCGGATCGCTACCGCGGCCGTGGACGGGGCAGGCGCGCTCGTGCTCACCAAGGCAAACGGGACGACCGTGAACGCCGGCAACGTCCGGGGCGCGAAGGGCGATAAGGGCGACCCGGGCGCGAAGGGTTTGGACGGCGCGAACGTCCTCCCCACAGCCGAAGCGATCGCCCAGGCAGTCACCACTGACGGGCCCGCGAAGACGGCACTTTCTGTCACGATTCTTGACCTCACTTCGGACCTGGGCGGCGGCGCGTCAGTCCTGCAAGGCTTCGTTGCGGACATGGCTACGGGCGTGGACGATCTGTCGCTCCTGATCGTGGGCGACTCTACGACCGTTGAGAACACCCCGGCCCCGTCGTGGGCGCGCAGGATTCCGGCTAAGCTCGCGGCACTATACCCGCACCTGAACATCAGCACCCGAATCCTGGCGTCCACACTGCCGTCCAGCACGTTTGACGCGGCCACGGTCATCACCGGCACTGGCACCCGCACCCTGCATGTCTGGATATTCGCCCGCGCTGGTGAGACGTGGCAGTTCTTCACTGATGCCGTGCGCCGTTCCGTAGGCTTCGGCGGCACGGTGAACGCCAACGCAATCATCATCAACAACGGCCACAACGACAACGCCAGCGGCGTATCCGTGGGTACGGAAGCGATCCTGAAGCAGGTCAGGGACAAGGCCGTGGCCCACGTTGAGCAGATCAAAGCACTCAACCCCGGCGTACCCGTGGCCATGATCGCGCAGAATCCGAACACGACGTTCCCGAACTCGTCCGAACGCCGTGCCACCATGTACCGGCGCATGGCAACCGAACGGGGCATGGAGTTCATCAACGTCTGCCAGGCGTTCTACGACGACGGCAGGCCCATGGCTGAACTCGTCCGCGACGGGACGCACCCATCCGATGCCGGATACGAAATCTGGGCCGACAAGGTCATGGAGCACCTCACCCCGCAAGCCAACGCGCAGCCTGTGACCATCCTGCCTTCCTCGTACAACACGCTGGCCCGCAACCTGCTGGCCGATCCGATGTTCGCAGCGTGGGACGGTACAACCACCCCGGCGGGCTGGACGGTCACCAACGTCACCCTATCCAAGGACACGGTGAACTATGAGACCGGCACTTGGGGCATGAAAATGACCAAGACGGCAGACGGCGCGGCGGCATGGGTACAAATCCCGTTGCCACATGCTTTCATCGCCGGACAGAAGGGCATGTTCGCGGCCCGCGTCCGCGTCCCGGCAGGGGTCACCACCAACGCCGCGCAGGTAGCGCTCTTGGCATCCGGGCAGGCACTGGACGGCTCCGCGATCTGGGACACCAAGGATCAGTTCATGTGGCGGATCATCCACAAGCTCTTCCCTGACGGGATCACGAGCGCGTCGGCCCGCATCTACGTTGACCCGTCCACCGCAGCCGGCGCCGCCTCCGTAACCGTGGACCGCATGAGCTTCGTCCTCGGCACCTACCCGTCCGAACCCGTTTAGGTGACCGGGAGGGCGGCACGGCCATTCTACGGGCTAAATAAGACCGGAATAGTTCCCTAACTGACTGTGCCCGCCACATCACCAGGCGGGCACAGTCAGCACCCCAAACAGCACAGAACGGAAAGCATCTTGACCACCACCACCGACGCTTACATAACGGGCCCGGTTTGGCGCGCTTACGACACGATCAGCGGGATATGCAGGCCGGACCGGCCCGTCCCGGGATGGCGCGTTGACCGGCTGTATGACAACGGAGAAATTGGGGACTACTCCGAGAACGGCACCAGATCAGCCCGCTGCCGACGCAGCAGGTTTGCCGACGCCGTGCGCCACGACCCCGATTGCGAGTGCGGGTACCGGCTGGTGCGCGACGTGTACACAGTGCTACAGCTCGCCCACATTCAGCCTCGAACTAACCCGAGCCTTGGTAGGGGCCACCGAGGGCGCTCCGACTTGGGCTTGGTCCTGACTCGTGCCACGGGCGAAGGATGGACGACGGTGGGAGCTTGGGACGACCCGCCAGGAACAGTCCGGGCAGCAAAAACGACGCTCCGGGAAGTCTGGTTACCCCGCTCTGTGGGAAGCAGCCTGACCGAAGTAAAGGCACTGGCGCGCAAAGTCAGGAACCGTTACGGCGTGAGCGTGCACGTCATGCCAGGAGAAGGGCTGTACTCGTTCCCCGGCACCCCCGACACTGTAGCGCCAAATGGCTGGCCGGAGTGCGCGTTGCCAACACCATGGCATGAGTCGGGTTTCTACGGACTCCACGGTGCGGCCGGCGTCATGTTCTCCACAATCGTGGACGGTGAAAGACAGTTCATGCTGGTGAAGCGCACAACAAAAAACGCCCTTTGGCCCGGACAGATGCAACTACCTGGCGGGGCCATGGAACCAGGGGAAACGCCGCTCGAAGCAGCTCAGCGGGAGACGATGGAAGAGCTTGCCATACCCGAGCTCGGAGGCGGCACCGTGGTAGGAGAGGTTGTCTACAGCCACCCGTCCGGATGGAAGTACACCAACTATGCGGTGGAGTTGGAAGAGGTCCCAGAGCATCGCGTCGATGGACACGAAATCGTCCGGGCCAGTTGGTACACCGCAGAAGAGGTCCTGAGCATTGCCCAATCCATTCAGATGGTTCCAGAGCTGGCCGAGAATATCCCGGCCATCCTTGCGCTATTCGAAAGGCAGTGAGCATCCATGGCCACTAGCAGGACAGGCACCAGCGTATGGAAGAAGGTAAGGAAGCGGGCACTCCACCTTGCCCAGGCACAAGGCCTGACGCACTGCCCATACTGCAAGGTGTGGCTCAACTACGATGTGAGCCTGACACCGGCCAGCGCCGAAGTCGACCACATCATCGCTCATTCACGAGGTGGACAAGACAGGCTCGACCAAACCCAAGTCATCTGCCGCAAGTGCAACCAATCCAAAGGGGACAAACCCTCGCCGAAGACAACCACTATCCTCGCGGCCAAACCACTCAAGACGAGCCGCCGATGGTGACCAAACACGAGATGAGGAGGTGTGACTCGCAATGCCAGCAACATATGAGAAGCACCTCGCCAACGTACGTGCGGCAGCCACGCTGCTCAACGAGCTCAAGCTCCTAGCAGGCTGCATCGACTGTGGATTCAACTCATGGCCAGAGGCTCTGCAGTTCGATCACATCGATCCTCACACCAAGCAGCAAGACCTCGGATGGTTCAGGGACCGATCGAAGCTCACCAGCAAGGCCAAGCTCAAACGGTACCTCGACCACGTCGACCGGTACTGCGAAGTGCGCTGCGCCAACTGCCACGCTCGACGGACGATGCAGGAGAGGGACTGGGAAGTGCGGCGCGATCAGCCCGTTGTCAAGGCCTCTGCCACCCTGTTCTGACCAGGGGGGAGTCCCCTGGGGCACCTCCCGCGCTCGCCCCCCCTGGCATAGGTAAAAATCCCCCCGTGGTGCACGAAGCGATGGGCCCCTTGTGGGCCTCACAACCCCGCAGTGCAGGGCGCTGGCGCCTATATCGGCTCCTCAGAATCGCGGTCGCTTGTGGCTTTTTGAGGCCGTTAGAAGGCCTCCTACAGATCCCCAGTTTGCCCCCAAATTCCAAGTTCCGCGGGATGACGCGGAGAAAGTGTGACAACGTGAATGAACCGAAAACCCCGACCGGGCTAAGGGCCGCGGGCAAGAAGTTGTGGCAGTCTTCGACGGCCGAGTTCGAGCTGGCCCAGCACGAGTTGGCACTGCTCGAGGAGGCATGCCGGACGCGCGATTACATCCGGGATCTGGACAAGGCAGTGCGTGATGACGGGGTCATGATTCCCTCTTCGCAGGGCAGCCGGCTGCACCCGGCAATCGCGGAATCCCGGCAACAGCGTCTGGCACTGGCCCGGATGCTTGTGACGCTGCAGATCCCTGGCTTGGACGATGACCTTCCGCCGGCCGGACGTGTCCGTCCCGCTTCTGGTGCTCGCCGTGGTTAGGCGAAAGCGTGAAGCGGGGCCCGGGCTGCCCTTGCCACCCCATCTGCTGCCAGGGGCAGTGTGGACGGATCCTGACCGCTGGCGACGGGAAAGGTTCGCGTGGTCGAAGCAGCATCAGTGGCCGCCGGGAAAGATCGGCTTCCTGGCGTTCTTTCTGGAGACTGTGAAGCTGCACAGCGACGCCAAGGGATACGAGCACCCGAAAGTCTGACTGGACTAGCGCATGGTCCAGCTCACGCAACCTTTAGCACAGCGCCATTCCTTCCTGCTGCTGCCGAGAGATGACCCGTCTATCTGGGGGCGGAGGCGAACGGCGCCGGCGCACTTGGGGCACTGATCAGGAACTGCTTCAGGAATTGTCATGCGGCGAGCCTATCGGACCAGCAGCGCGCAGCAGCCTGGCCACGTTCTCCCGCTGGTTGCGAGGTGTTAGCTCCGGCGGTTCCGGCGTTGCGATGATGGATTGGTAGTGCTCTTCGGTGAACCGGTATAGCCGGCCTACCTTGCTGTGTGGCCATTTGCCGGACTTGCACATTTTGTAGACGGTGGCAGTTGACACGCTTAGCCGCGCTGCCAGTCCTGCCGCCGTCATCAGCGGGGCCTCATCCATCGGCTTGGCCCCTACTGCTCTTACCTTGCCTCGGTGGGCAAGCTGCTGAGCCATGAGACCAAGTCTTCGTGCGCGATGATTGGTTTCGAGTTGACGTAGCGCGCCAACAGGTAGCTGTTATCGATCTGGGCCCGTAGCAGCCGCGCGCTGACACCCACCCGCGCCGCGGCTTCGTCCAGGGTGTAGGCGATTTTCCGAGTCGTGTGACATGGGCAGCAGTTCGCGTGCTGATAGTCCGTCCATTCGGCCATGAGTCAAAGTCTGGCACAGTCGGGGGGGCGATCTGATCCTCGGGCCGCGTTACCATCGGCGGCATGACCAATGAATCCTGTGTTCCAGTCTTTCGTACGCCGGAGCAAGTAGCCCCAGAGCTGGGCATGCGGCCCACGGAGCTTCGCCGCTACGTCCGTGAATCCGGGATCTGCACCAGACTCAGCAAAAACCGCATCATGCTGCATGCGGATGACATCAAGCTCTTGGTGGAGTGGATCAGGGCGCGGAAGAGCAAGGCTAGCGTGTGGGACAAAACACCAGAGCTCGACCCCTTCGCGTGACCAAGAGTCTGGCCGCGGACCGTATGCTTGAGGATCGCCCGCCGTCAGTCCCCCATTGACGGCGGGCATCTTCATACCCGAGAGAAAAGATTCTTCGAATGATCCGTTAGGCGGATGCCAAGTCAGGCGCCGGCGTACTTCGCGCCGAGCGCTGCCAACGCATTCCCTGCCTCGATCGCCTGGGACGGCGTGAGCCCGCCCTGTGAATAGTCTCCGACGGCTGGCTGGATCTCTAATTCGATTCCGTCCTCGAAGGTGAACGTGGCTTCGATCATCCATCCGTCGCCGGTCTCGGTTGGCCCTTGGAAGTGGGTGGGCGGGAGACCCGGCATCGAGTCCAGCATCACATCCGGGACCGGGGCGAATCCGGCGGGAGGGTTTGTTGAGTTGCTCATGGTGACAGCCGTTCTACTGGGAGCGTTTGTTAACGGCCGTGAGTCTAACGGTTGAATGCGTCCTGGATCCGTCCTAGTCCGCAGAAAGTCCGCAAGAGGTTCATTTTGTGGAGTCTCGCGCCATCAAAGCTCATCACCCAAAACCGCGGAATCTAGCGGTTTACGGCTGCTGCCGTTTGTGGTCGTTACCCCTTGATAAGTTCGAGCTCTACTACGGCGTCTAGAAAATCGCGGGGCTGAACACGTTCAACCCCACGAAGTCCGCCCGGGCTGCCAGCATCCATGCTGTGCAGCCCGGGCGGACTTTTTTAGTGCGGCGTCCAGGGTTTAAAAGGGCGGGGGCTGGCTCCGACGTGCTGAGACCAAGAGCCAGCCCCCTGACATGTGCTCCCCGAGACGAAGACTTTTCAAGCCTTCCCCCCAACAAGGATTGAAGAACACCGCCATTTCACATGATGGGTCAATGTGGGGCTGGAGGCAATGCCCCGGCCGCCGTGTCTGACGGAATTATCCCGTAAAGCTGCAGAACATGGTGCGCTGCGGGCCCGCGCTTCCGCCGAGGTATTGTCCGTGGTCCAGGAATCCGGCTTTCCGGTAGGCTGCCAGGCCTGCGGGGTTCGCTTCATTGACGGAAAGTACGACGCCGGCCTCAGCGCTTGTGTGCCGCGCGGTCAGTTTCGCGGCGGTTGCCACCGCCGCTGCGGCCGCAAGCGTTCCCAGTCCCCTGCCCTGCCGCCGCCGGTCGATGAGGAACCCACGCAGCAGCCAGGCGGAATGGTCATCCGGCCAGCCGGCCAGGCTGGCCGCCCCTGCCTGCAGCGTCAACACCCCGACGGCTTCCCCTGCCGCTTCGATCACATACGGCCGGCGCGACTCCTCCGCCAGGCCGGACAGGGCCATCCGCAGCGGATCGCCGGCAAATGCGAGCTGCCCGGGTGCCAGCTCCAGGAGGGCGACGGCTCCCAGCTGGATGGCGCACGCATCCGGTTCCAGGTCGTCCAGGGAAATGAGCCAGACGGACGGGACTGCGGCAGTCAGTTGGCTGGTGATTCGGTGCTCCCGGCCGGCGTCTCCCCGGCCGGCGGTCCGGCAGGGTCCATCCACATGACTTCCCACAGGTGACCGTCGGGGTCCTGGAAACTGTGGCTGTACATAAAGCCGTAGTCCTGCACTTCCTGGGACGGCGTGCCGCCGGCCGCGAGGGCTTTCCTGACGGTCTGGTCCACCGCTTCCTTGCTGTCCACGGAATAGGCCATGATGGCCTCGGTGGCGCCGGCGGCATCGGCCACGTCCTTGTGCGTAAAGGTCTTAAAGAAGCCTTCCACAAGCAGCATGACAAACGCGTTGTCGTTGATGATCATGCAGGTGGCGTTTTCATCGGTGTAGTCCGGGTTGAAGGAGAAGCCAAGGGCGGTGAAGAACTCGACCGACCTCTTCAGATCCTTCACGGGCAGGTTCAGGTAGATTTGCGTAGCCATGCGCCCCAAGGTAGCACCGGACCGCCGCGGCTGTCTGCAGACCCGTGGGACGGCAATCAGTGGCCGTAGAACACCCGCTCGAAGACCGCCCGGGCCCGGCGGCTCAGGCGCAGGTAGTCCTCTTCCAGGGTGGCGGCGTGGCCGGGTTCATAACCACACCAGCGGGCCACGGCTTCGAGGTCCCGGCGGGAGGACGGCAGCAGATCCGAAGCCCGGCCGGTCCAAATGACGTTGGCCGAACGGATCCGGCTGGCCAGCCGCCACGCATCCGCCAGGAGCTTCGCGTCAGCCACGGAAAGCAGGCCCAGGGACGCGGCCGCATCCAGGGCCTCCACGGTTGAGGTTGTCCGCAGTTCATGGTGTTTCCCCGCGTGCTGGAGTTGAAGGAGCTGCACCAGCCACTCGACGTCGCTCAGTCCTCCGCGCCCCAGTTTCAGGTGACGTGCAGGATCCGCCCCGCGTGGCAGCCGCTCGGCTTCCACCCGCGCTTTGACCCTGCGCACTTCCCGGACGTCATGGTCCGAAATACTCTCGGGATACCTGATCGGATCGATGAGGGCGAGGAAGTCATCGGCAAGGGCATCATCGCCGGCCATGGGCCGCGCCCGGAGCAGCGCCTGCGCCTCCCAGACCAGGGACCACCGGCGGTAGTATTCGGCGAAGGAATCGAGGGAACGCACCATGGCGCCGTTCTTTCCCTCCGGGCGGAGGTCAGCGTCCATCTGCAGGACCCGTTCGGCCATGATGGCAGGCTTGAGCGGCTGTGTCAGGAGGCTGGACACTTTGGACACGATCCGGGCGGCCTGCTCCTGCGCCTCTTCCTCGGTATAGCCGGGCAGTGCGCGGTGCACGTACATCACGTCGGCATCCGAACCGTAGCCGATCTCGCGTCCGCCCTGCCGGCCCATGGCAACGATCAGGATGGCAGTCTTGAGCGGTCCCTTCGCGGACACGATGCCCTCGGCCACGCGGAGCGCGCCGAGTACCGCGGCACGGTCCGTGTCAGCCAGGGCGGCGCCCACCTGGTCCTGCTTGAGCAGCCCGGCAGAATCGGCGATGGCGATCCGGAGGATTTCCCTCCGCCGGATCAGCCGGATCAGCCGCATGGCGCTTTCCGGATCGGCATGGCGTGACATTTTGGAGGTGATCTCCTGCCACTGTGCTTCAAAAGCGAGCGGCGCGAGGTCCTTGTCGTTGCCCAGCCAGGCAACAGATTCAGGCGAAACCTCCAACAGGTCCGCAATCAGCCGGGAGTTGGAGAGCACATGGCACAGCCGTTCAGCGGCCGCGGTGGAATCCCGGAGCATGCCCAGGTACCAGTGGGTGGTGCCCAGGGCCTCGCTGACGCGCCGGAAGGCGAGGAGTCCGGCGTCGGGATCAACACCCTCGGCAAGCCAGTCCAGCAGGATGGGCAGCAGCTGGCGCTGCAGGGCCGCGCGCCGGCTCACTCCGGCGGTCAGGGCCTCGATATGCCGCATCGCGCCCTTTGGATCAAGGTAGCCCAATGCGGCGAGCCGGCCCTGGGCAGCCTCCGGTGTCAGCCTGGCGTCCTCGCTGCTGAGTTTCGCCGCAGTGTTCAGGAGGGGCCGGTAGAAGATGCGCTCGTGCAGTTCGCGGACGGAACGTTTGGTCTTTTGCCAGGTCGCCATCAGCGAGGCCGGCGGCGGCCGGTCATTGGAGAAGGGGCTCAGCACTGCCTTCGCGAGGGCGCGCAGGGCTGCTTCGCTGACCGGCATCAGGTGGGTGCGGCGTAGCTGGAACAGCTGGATGCGGTGTTCCAGGAGGCGCAGGTACCGGTAGGCGTGGTCAAAGGCTGCGGCATCGGACCTGCCAATGTAGCCACCCGAGGAAAGTGCCGTGATGGCCGAGGTCGTATCCCTGCACCGGAGTGATTCATCGGACTTCCCGTGGACCAGCTGGAGCAGCTGCACCGTGAACTCGACATCCCGCAGGCCGCCGCGGCCCAGCTTGATCTGGCGCTGTTCCTCGGTTGCGGGGATGTGTTCGGTCACCCGGCGGCGCATCGCCTGGACGGATTCCACAAAGCCCTCACGGCCGGCGGAACTCCAGATCAGCGGCGCTACCGCTTTTTCGTAGCGCTCCCCCAGGTCCTTGTCCCCGGCAATGGTGCGTGCCTTTAGCAGTGCCTGGAATTCCCAGCTCTCTGCCCATCGCGCGTAGTAGCTTTCGTGCGAGGCCAGGGTACGCACCAGCGGGCCGGACTTGCCCTCCGGCCGCAGGTTGGCGTCCACTTCCCAGAGGCCGGGTTCGCGGGCCACTGAGGAAATGGCACGGGAGATGCCGGATGCCAGGGCCGTGCCGATGGTGTTGGCCCGGGCGTCATCGACGTCGCCTGCATCGATCACGTAGATGACGTCGACGTCGGAAATGTAGTTAAGTTCCCGTGCTCCGCATTTGCCCATGCCGATCACGGCCAGGCCAACGGCGGCCACCTCGCCGGCGCTGAACTGCTCAGCAGCTTCTGCCCGGGAAACTGCCAGGGCGGCCTCGACGGCAGCCCCGGCCAGGTCCGCGAGTTCGGCTCCGACGGCGGGCATAAAGTCCAGGGGGTCGGCAGCGCACAGGTCCTTGACGGCAAGGTCCACTACTCCCCGCCGGTAGGCGGTGCGCAGGGCCGCATACGCCTCCGTGCCGGAAATCCCCGCGACGGGACGGGCAGAACGCGGGTCCGCCCGGACGGACGCCAGGAGCGCGGAACGCAGCTGTTCCGGGTCCGCCTGCACCGGTTCAGGGCTGGCGGTAACCTCAAACGCCACAAGGTGTTCCGGATGACGGATGAGGAATTCCCCAAGCGCTTCGGAAGCCCCAAGGACCCGGTAGAGCGGCTCGCTGGTCTCAGGATCGGCCGCCGCCAACTCCCGCAGGGGAGGGTGCTTTTCAATCAGCCGGACCAGGGACTGGAGCGCGGTGTCGGGGTTGGCGGCCATCTGCAGGCCGGCGAAGATCCTGTCCTCGTCCAATCCGTCCAGTTCCGGGGCAGCCAGAAAGCGCTCACCCTTCTCCAGGTCGCTGAAGCCGGCTGAGATCAGGCGGCGGGCCAGGCTCACCGCCACAGCCTAGAGAATGCCGAGGTTGCGCTGCAGTTCGTACGGCGTCACCTGGAGCCGGTAATCCTGCCATTCGGCACGCTTGTTCCGGAGGAAGTGCTCGAAAACCTGCTCACCCAGGATCTGGGGCATCAGTTCAGAGTCTTCCATGGAGCGGATGGCATCGTGGAGGCTGGCGGGCAGGGGGTCGTGGCCCATTGCCCGGCGCTCGGCCGAGCTCAGTGACCAGACGTCGTCCTCGGCTGCCGCCGGAAGGTCATAGCCCTCTTCGATGCCTTTCAGCCCGGCACCCAGCAGGACGGCGTAGGCCAGGTAGGGGTTCGCCGCAGAATCAATGCCGCGGTATTCGATGCGGGCGGACTGGCCCTTACCGGGCTTGTACAGCGGGACCCGGACCAGGGCCGAACGGTTGTTATGGCCCCAGCTGAGGTAGCTGGGCGCTTCGCCGCCGCCCCACAGCCGCTTGTAGGAGTTGACGAACTGGTTGGTGACCGCCGTGAACTCGGGAGCGTGCTTGAGGACGCCGGCGATGAACTGCCGGGCCGTCTTGGAGAGCTGGAACTCGGCGCCGGCCTCATAGAAGGCGTTGGCGTCGCCCTCGAACAGCGAGAAGTGCGTGTGCATGCCGGAGCCGGGGTGGTCCGTGAACGGCTTGGGCATAAATGTTGCGTACGTGCCCTGCTGGAGTGCCACCTCCTTGATCACGGTGCGGAACGTCATGATGTTGTCCGCCGTCTGCAGTGCGTCCGCGTACCGGAGGTCAATTTCATTCTGGCCGGGCCCGGCTTCGTGGTGGCTGAACTCCACGGAGATGCCTACCGATTCCAGCATGGTCACGGCCGTGCGCCGGAAGTCCTGCGCCACGCCGCCGGGAACATGGTCAAAGTAGCCTCCTTCGTCCACGGGGACCGGCGCGCCGTCCGGCCCCGGCTGCTGGGACTTCAGAAGGTAGAACTCGATTTCCGGGTGCGTGTAGCACGTGAATCCCATGTCCGCGGCCTTGGCCAGGTTGCGCTTGAGGACGTTCCGCGGATCCGCAGCCGACGGTTCGCCGTCCGGGGTGAGGATGTCGCAGAACATCCGCGAGGTCTGCTCAGTCTCTCCGCGCCACGGCAGTATCTGGAACGTGGACGGATCCGGTTGGGCCAGCATGTCCGATTCGAACACACGGGCAAGGCCTTCGATGGCCGAACCGTCAAAACCGAGCCCTTCTTCGAAAGCACCCTCAACCTCGGCGGGGGCGAGTGCCACCGACTTGAGTGAACCCACGACGTCGGTGAACCACAGACGTACGAACCGTACGTCGCGCTCCTCGATTGTGCGCAGGACAAACTCTTGCTGGCGGTCCATGAAGGCCTCTTCTCCGGTCTAACGGTGCCCCGGGCCCGCGGAAACGGGGGCCGGCAGCAGTTCACAATCACTTTACTAAGCAATTGCCGCTGATGCGGGAGCCGGCACCGGACGTAACACAGCGTTAACACGCCGAGCCTGCATCGGACCGCCCCTGATATGACACGGATCACCGTCCGCGGGCCAGGCAGCGGTGGCCCGGACTGCCCCGCCCGCATTACGCTCTTGCCATGGCCTCAACCAATAGCTCTGAGTCAGCCGCGTCCGCTGAAGTACCCGCTCCTTACGGCAACGGACCCGCACCTGTGCAGCCGCCGTCGTCGGAAGCGCCGGCAAAGCCCGCGGCGCGGGTGCGCATCCACCACCTGCAGCAGGCCAAAAGGGACGGCACCCGCTTCGCCATGCTGACCGCGTACGAGCAGTACAGTGCGGAGATCTTCGACCAGGCGGGCATCGATGTCCTCCTGGTGGGCGATTCGGCCTCCAACAATGTTTTCGGCAACGAGACCAGCCTTCCCGTCACCGTGGATGAACTCCTCCCGCTGTGCCGCGCTGTGGCGAGGTCCGCCAAGCGCGCCATGGTGGTGGCAGACCTGCCGTTTGGCAGTTATGAAGTCTCACCGCAGCAGGGTGTGGAAACGGGGGTCCGCTTCCTCAAGGAGGGTCTCGCCCACGCCGTCAAAATCGAGGGCGGAAAGTACTACGCGGAAACCGTCCGGGCCATGGTCCAGGCCGGCGTTCCGGTGATCGCGCACATCGGCTTCACGCCGCAGAGTGAACACTCGCTGGGCGGCTACAGGGTCCAGGGCCGCGGCGATGATGCGCAGCGCCTGATCGACGACGCCGTGGCGCTGGCTGATGCGGGTGCGTTCGCCGTCCTGATGGAAATGGTTCCCGCGGACACGGCGGCCGCTGTTGACGCGGCGGTCAGCGTGCCGACGGTGGGGATCGGAGCGGGCAATGCCACCACCGGGCAGGTGCTCGTATGGCAGGACATGGCAGGGCTCCGCGGCGGCCGGATGGCGAAGTTCGTGAAGCAATACGCCGATCTTCGCAGCAGCCTCAGCGACGCAGCGAAGGCCTACAACGAGGACGTCCGGTCGGGCCGGTTCCCGGGCCCGGAGCACTCCTTCTAGCGGAGGTGCCGGCCCGCTAGCGTAGGTGCCGGCCCGGCCCGCCGCTCCCCAGGCCCCGCATCCCGCTCGCCGCTCTCTGGCGCACTGTCTTCGTGGGTCCCGTGTGCCTCCTTGCTGTACCGGTCAGTCTTCCTCATCCTTGTCCCAGGCCTCGTTGCGGGCCCGGACCTTTTCGAGGGCGTGCTCGGCTTCCTCCCGTGTCTTATATGGCCCGATCAGCTGGGTCCAGTCCGACATGGCGTCTTCCTCGACCTCATGCGTTTTCACGTTGTACCAGAACTCGGTCATCAGCACTCCTTCGATCCGGCGGGCCCGAAGCCCCGGGTGTGACCCGCGTAACGTAGGTGCACGCAGGGGCGCGTTATGCCCTCGCGTTACTTGGCGTTCTGCGGTGCCTTATATGATCAATCTATGCCTTCCCTAGCCTCGACTGCACCCACCGGCACGCTTACCCGGGGAACGGTCAGCCCCCCGCTGCCCGTTCCGGCGTCCATCCCGCGCCCCGAGTATGTGGGCAAGCCCGGGCCGGCCAAGTTCACCGGCTCAGAGGTTAAGTCAGCAGAGACCATCGAGAAGATCCGGATCGCCAGCAGGATCGCCGCGCAGGCCATCGTTGAGGTGGGGAAACACATCAGGCCCGGAGTCACCACGGACCAGCTGGACAAGGTGGGCCATGAGTTCCTGCTGGACCACAAGGCCTACCCCTCCACCCTGGGATACCGGGGGTTCCCGAAGTCCCTGTGTTCCTCACTGAATGAAGTCATCTGCCATGGCATCCCGGACAGCACGGTGGTCCAGGACGGAGATATCCTCAACATCGATATCACGGCATTTATCAACGGCGTCCACGGCGACACGAACTACACCTTCCTGGCGGGCGACGTCGACGACGAATCGCGCCTGCTGGTGGAGCGCACCCGGGAGTCCCTGAACCGGGCCATCAAGGCCGTGGCGCCCGGCCGGGAAATCAACGTCATCGGCCGCGCCATCCAGTCCTATGCCAAGCGGTTCGGCTACGGCGTGGTGCGCGACTTTACGGGCCACGGCGTGGGCGAGGCCTTCCATACCGGCCTGATCATCCCGCACTACGATGCCGCCCCTGCCTACAACACCGTGATCGAAGCCGGAATGGTGTTCACCATCGAACCCATGCTGACGCTGGGCACTGTTGAATGGGACATGTGGGAAGACGACTGGACGGTTGTCACCCGCGACCACAAGAGGACCGCGCAGTTTGAACACACGCTGCTGGTCACCGAATCCGGCGCTGAGGTTCTTACGCTCCCCTGAATCACCCGGTCAGCCTCCCGGTCTGCCCGCCTGCCCGCCCTGCCCGCCTGCCACGAACGGAAAATACATTGGCCAAGAAGGACGAGAAGTCGCACAAAAAAGCCCCGCTGATCGGCATCGACATCGGAGGTACCGGAATCAAGGGCGGCATCGTCGACCTGAAGAAGGGCAAGCTGCTGGGTGACCGGTTCCGGGTGCCCACTCCCCAGCCCGCCACCCCCGAGGCCGTGGCCGACGTTGTGGCGCAGGTGGTGGCCGAACTCTCCAGCCGCCCGGAGGCACCGGCCCCGGATTCGCCTGTGGGAGTCACGTTCCCCGGCATCATCCAGCACGGTGTGGTGCATTCTGCAGCCAACGTGGACAAGAGCTGGCTCAACACGGACATCGACGCCCTGCTCACCGCGCGCCTGGGCCGGCCGGTAGAGGTCATCAACGACGCCGACGCCGCCGGCCTGGCGGAAGCGCGCTACGGTGCCGGCGCAGGGATTGACGGTACGGTCCTGGTCATCACCCTGGGAACCGGTATCGGGTCCGCCTTTATCTTCAACGGCAATCTGGTCCCAAATGCTGAGCTGGGCCACCTGGAGATTGATGGTTTCGACGCCGAGTCCAAGGCATCCGCCGTTGCCCGCGAGCGGGACGGACTGAGCTGGGAAGAGTACAGCGTCCTGCTGCAGCGCTATTTCTCCCACGTTGAGTTCCTCTTCTCCCCGGAGCTGTTCATTGTGGGTGGGGGCATCTCCAAGCGCGCGGACGAATACCTGCCCCACATGAAGCTGCGCACCCCCATCGTGCCCGCCGAGTTGAAGAACGAGGCTGGAATCGTGGGCGCCGCCGTCGAAATCGCCGTGAAGCACAAGCTCACCAAGTAGCCGCAACCCGGACGTGAAGCCACTGAACCCTGCCCGGCATGCCGGGCAGGGTTCAGTGGCTTACGCGTGCGGCGCCGGTTGTTTGCGGCGGCCACCAGTCGTAACGGAACTTACAGCGGGCTCTTCTCGGAATTCCTGACAGTCTTCGCCGGCGGTCCGGCGGGTTCATCAACGGACTCGTGGCGGAGCAGCGCAATGGCGGTCTCGAAGTCCTCAAGGGAATCGAAAGCCTGGTACACGCTGGCGAAACGCAGATAGGCTACCTGGTCGAGCTTCTGCAGGGGTCCAAGGATGACCAGCCCTACTTCGTGCGCATCGATCTCGGCAGCACCGGAGGCACGGATCTGCTCCTCCACCTCCTGGGCAAGGAGCGCGAGGTCATCCTCGCTGACCGGCCGGCCCTGGCAGGCCTTGCGGACGCCGTTGATGACCTTGCTCCGGCTGAACGGCTCACCCACGCCGGAACGCTTGATCACGGAAAGGCTGGTTGTTTCGACGGTGGTGAACCGGCGGCCGCACTCGGGGCATTGGCGGCGACGGCGGATGGCTGAGCCGTCGTCGGCCATACGGCTGTCCACAACGCGGGAGTCCGGATTGCGGCAGAACGGACAATACATGGTGTCCCTTCCCTCGATCGTCAGCTTCCAGTCTACGGTTGCAGCTCGGCGAACAACAAGCCTGTAACACTACATGTAGTGGTGCAGCCACTATATGTAGTTGTTTTGGTTCCGCTCCCCCGGATCAGGACGTTGCGCCGAAGCGCGCCGTCACAGCTTCGCCGTGGGCAGGGAGGTCCTCCGCAGCGGACAGGCTCACGATGTGGCTGCTGACTTCCTCAAGGGCGGCCCGGCTGTAGTTGACCACCTGGATGGCACGCAGGAACGTGGTGACGTTCAAGCCCGAGGAAAACGCCGCTGTGCCGCTTGTGGGCAATACGTGGTTGGACCCGGCACAGTAGTCCCCGAGGCTGACGGGACTGTAGTCCCCCACGAAAATCGCGCCGGCGTTGCGGATCCTTGCCGCCACCGATGCCGCGTCCGCTGTCATGATTTCAAGGTGTTCCGCGGCATAGGCATCGCAGGCGGCGATGCCGTGCTCGAGGTCCTCCACCAGCACAACGCCCGACTGGGGGCCGGAGAGGGCCTCACGCACCCGGCCGGAGTGCTTCGTGGCGGCAGCCTGGCGGTCCAGTTCGAGACGGACCGCCGCGGCAAGATCCTCGGAATCGGTGATCAGTACCGAGGCAGCGTGGGGATCGTGCTCGGCCTGGCTGATCAGGTCTGCTGCCACCAGGCCGGGCTGGGCGGAGGAATCGGCCAGGATGGCAATCTCTGTGGTTCCGGCCTCGGAGTCGATGCCCACCACCCCCTTGACCAGCCGCTTTGCGGTGGCCACAAAAATATTGCCGGGACCTGTCACCACATCAACGGGATCAAGGGCGGGTCCGGCGTCGGTTGCTTCCACACCGTAAGCGAAGGCAGCGATGGCCTGCGCGCCTCCGATGGCGTACACCTCGCCGATGCCGAGCAGGGCCGCGGCGGCCAGGATGGTGGGGTGCGGGAGCCCGCCGAAGTCCTTCTGCGGCGGCGAGGCGAGGGCGATCGATTCCACTCCGGCGGCCAGCGCGGGGACAACATTCATGATGACCGAGGACGGGTAGACGGCCAGACCCCCCGGAACGTAGAGTCCCACACGCGAAACGGGGACCCAGTTTTGGCTCACCAGCGCACCGTCGCCCAGTTCGACGTCGATATTGCGCGGCCGCTGTCCGTCGGCGAACTGCCGGGCGCGCCTGATGGACTCCTCCAGTGCGCGGCGCACGGCCGGATCCAGCTCCGCCAGCGCCTTGGCCAGCGATTCGGCCGGGACCCGGGGATGCACCTGGTCAACTCCATCGAACCGGAGGGCAAGGTCGCTGAGGGCGGCGAAACCCTGCTGGCGGACGGCTGTGATGATGCCGAGTACTTTTTCTTCTGCATCCGCCACCGTGTTCTGCCGGGCGCGGGGCACAGCGCCACGCAAGCCGGCCAGGGTCAGGCCGCGTCCCCGCAAATCGACCGTCCGGAAGCTGACGGTTGCGGACGGCGGGATGGCTGGAGATTCAGAAGAAATGGTCACCGGACTATTTTACGCGCCGGGCGCGGTGCCTTCGGCGTGGGGTGCCATACCGGCGTCGGGCCCCTTCCTGAGGAGGTTCAGCAGATTCAGCGCAAAGACGGAGGTGGCTGTGGCCGCCGGCCACAGCAGCAGCACGGACAGCGAGCGGAGCGAGAACGCCACGCTGGCATTTAATGCCGTATCCGCCGGGGCACCCCACAGCCGGCCCGCCAGCACTCCGGTCTGCCAGGCAACGGCAGCGCCTGCGAGTCCACCGGCCAGGCTGAGCAGGAATGCTGCCTGTGCCGCCCGGCCCCCTTTGTCCGTAAGGAAAACGGCCATCAGGCAGCCGGCGAAAACCAGGAGGCCGCCAAGGGTCAGGTCACGCGGCAGCCACACCACCGGATTGGTCCCGTCGCCGAGGGCAGGGTCGCGGGTGATCAGGTTCAGCCCGCCCGGAGCGAGCAGCCACCATAACAGTCCTACGGGAATTCCACCGGCCGCAGCCGCGGCAAACCACGTCCAAGGCAACCGGGCAACCCGGTGACTGCTGTGTTCTTTCATGCAACAAACCTTAACAAAGGTTGGCTGCCCGGGGTCACATGACGTGGATTGTCAGCCGATTCCGCCGTGCCCGCCCGGACCCATACCCTTAAGGGAGAGTCCAATTCAGCATGTTTCCAGGGAGCACCACACGATGTCAGACACCACGCCGTTCGAGGGCACGTTCAAGGAAATGTTCCGGCGCCACGCGGCGGGCGTCGCCATCATCACGGTGAACTACAACGGTGAGCCGTACGGGTTTACCGCCACCTCCGTCGCGTCTTTGTCAGCCCAGCCGCCGCGGTTCACCTTCAATATGGCCCGCAGCTCAAGTTCCTGGCCGGCTGTGGCCAACGCCACCCACCTCGGCGTCCACATGCTGGGCCTGGAAAACCAGGCGCTGGCCGATCGGTTCGCACGGACAAAGGACCGCTTCGGCGGGGACCACTGGGAACTGGGCCCGCACGATGTCCCGGTCCTCAAGGACGTTGCAGGCTGGCTGATCGGCAAGATCCAGATGCGGCTCTCGTTCGAGAACAACGCCGTGGTGGTTGTCGAGGTGGTGGAGGGCGCCGTGGGTGAGGACGGCTCGCCGCTCCTTTACCACTCGGGCAGCTACGGCCAGCCCGTCCCCCTGGACTACGAAATTTAGTAGTCCAGGCAGGTCGGCCCCAGGAGGACCTTCAGGTCTCCAAAAAGTGACGGGCTTGGGTTGACCCTGAGGTGAACGGGCAGGGCCATGACTTCGGTGCGCGTATCCCCTTGCAGGTGCAGCCTGACTTCAGAGTTTCCGCGGTGGTTCCGCAGGACGTCCCCGAGCTCGGTGACCACCGCCTCCGTGGCCTTGTGCGTGGGCATCGAAATCTGCAGGGGTCCGTTTGTCCCCTCGCTGAGGTCCGGAACACTCAGTTCCATGCAGTTCAGCGTCACGGCGCCGTCGTCGCGCCGCTGCAGGCGGCCCTTCACCACCACGATCAGGTCCTCGGCGAGCACCGACGCGATGGGGCCGTAGACCTGGCCGAAGAACATCACTTCCATCGAGCCGCCAAGGTCTTCGATTTCGGCGCGGGCATACGCATTGCCGCTGGCCTTCGCGATCCTGCGGCTGAGCGAGGTGATCATGCCCGCGATGGTGACGATCGCGCCGTCGTGCGGCCCGTCCTCGGCGATGATCGACGTGATGCTTTGGTCCGCGTGCTGGCTCAGGAGCCCTTCGAGGCCCTGGAGGGGGTGGTCCGAGACGTAGAGTCCCAGCATGTCCCGTTCGAAGGACAGCTTGTCCTTCTTCTCCCATTCAGGAAGGTCCGGGATCTCGATGCTGAGGGAAGCTTCGGACTCGGCTTCCTCGAAGCCGGCGAAGAGGTCGAACTGGCCGATCGCCTCATTGCGCTTGAGGGTGATGACCGAGTCGATGGCTTCCTCATGGATCATCGCCAGTGCGCGCCGATGGTGGTTGAGGGAGTCGAAGGCGCCGGCCTTGATCAGGGACTCGATGGTGCGTTTGTTGCACACCACGGCGGGAACCTTGACCAGGTAGTCCTTGAAGGACGTGTAGGCGCCTTCCTTTTCGCGGGCGGCCACCATGGCTTCGACGGCGTTGACGCCCACGTTGCGGATCGCCCCCATGCCGAAGCGGATGTCATTGCCAACAGGGGTGAAGTTCAGCGCCGACTCGTTGACGTCCGGCGGCAGCACGGTGATTCCCATGCGCCGGCATTCATTGAGGTAGATCGCCGATTTGTCCTTGTCATCGCCCACGGAGGTCAGGAGGGCTGCCATGTACTCCGGCGCGTAGTGCGCCTTAAGGTAGGCGGTCCAGTACGAAATCACGCCGTAGGCGGCTGAGTGCGCCTTGTTGAAGGCATAGTCGGAGAACGGCAGGAGGATGTCCCACAGCGTTTTGACGGCTTCCATGGAGTAGCCGTTGTCCTGCATGCCCTGGGAGAACCCGGCGAACTGCTTGTCCAGCTCGGATTTCTTCTTTTTGCCCATGGCGCGCCGGAGAATATCGGCCTGGCCGAGGGAGTAGCCGGCCAGTTTCTGCGCCACCGCCATGACCTGTTCCTGATACACGATCAGGCCGTAGGTGCCGCCGAGGATTTCGGCCAGGGGCTCCTTGAGCTCGGGATGGATCGGGATGACTTCCTGGATCCCGTTCTTGCGCAGCGCATAGTCGGTATGCGCGTTGGCGCCCATGGGACCGGGACGGTAGAGCGCCAGGACGGCCGAGATGTCTTCGAAGTTGTCAGGCTTCATCAGCTTCAGCAGCGCGCGCATGGGGCCGCCGTCGAGCTGGAACACGCCTAGCGTGTCGCCCCTGGCCATCAGTTCGTAGGAGGGGACGTCGTCAAGGGCCAGGCTGTCCAGGTCCAGGTCGTGGCCGCGGTTGAGCTTGATGTTCTCCAGGGCGTCGGAAATGATCGTCAGGTTCCGCAGCCCCAGGAAGTCCATCTTGATCAGGCCCAGGCCTTCGCAGGTGGGGTAATCGAACTGGGTGATCACCTGGCCGTCCTGGATGCGCCGCATGATGGGGATGACATCGATGATGGGGTCCGAGGACATGATCACACCGGCGGCGTGAACGCCCCACTGGCGTTTCAGGCCCTCGATGCCGAGGGCAGTCTCGAAGACCTTGGCTGCTTCGGGATCTGTCCCGATCAGCTGGCGGAAGTCGCCGGCCTCGCTGTACCGCTTGGAATCCTTGTTTTGGATGTCGGCCAGCGGAATGTCCTTGGCCATCACGGCCGGAGGCAGGGCCTTGGTCAGCTGCTCCCCCATGCTGAACGGGTAGCCCAGCACGCGGGAAGAGTCCTTGAGGGCCTGCTTGGTCTTGATGGTGCCGTAGGTGACGATCATGGCCACACGCTCGTCACCGTACTTGCGGGTGACGTAGTCGATCACCTCGGACCGGCGGCGATCATCGAAGTCGACGTCGAAGTCGGGCATCGAAACGCGGTCCGGGTTGAGGAAGCGCTCGAAGATCAGGCCGTGATGCAACGGGTCCAGGTCGGTAATGCGCATGGCGTAGGCCACCATGGAGCCGGCACCCGAACCACGGCCGGGTCCAACGCGGATGCCGTTGTTCTTCGCCCAGTTGATGAAGTCAGCCACCACCAGGAAGTACCCGGGGAACCCCATGGAGGTGATGACTTCGAGCTCGTAGTCGGCCTGGGTGCGGACCTTGTCCGGGACGCCTCCCGGGTAGCGGTACTCCAGCCCCGTGGCCACCTCCTTGACCAGCCAGGACGTTTCGTCCTCGCCCGGCGGGCAGGGGAAGCGGGGCATGTAGTTGGCGCCGGTGTTGAATGAGACTTCGCAGCGCTCGGCGATCAGCAGTGTGTTGTCGCAGGCGTCCGGGTGGTCCCGGAACAGCTCGCGCATCTCCTGGGGCGACTTGAGGTAGTAGCCGCTGCCGGAGAAGGCGAAGCGGGATCCGCCGTTGTCGTACGTGGGCTCCAGCAGGGTGGACCCGGACTGGATGGCGAGCAGGGCCTCGTGGGCCTTGGCATCGTGCTCGTGGGTGTAGTGGAGGTCGTTGGTGGCTACCAGCGGGAGGTTAAGGTCCTTGGCCAGCCGCAGCAGGTCCCCGGTGACCCGGCGTTCGATATCCAGCCCGTGGTCCATGAGTTCGCAGAAATAGTTTTCTGCGCCAAAAATGTCACGGAACTCTGCGGCGGCTTCCACTGCCTCCTTGTACTGGCCGAGGCGCAGGCGGGTCTGGACTTCACCGGACGGGCAGCCTGTGGTGGCGATCAGGCCTTCCGAGTACGTGTTGAGGAGCTCACGGTCCAGGCGTGGCCACTTCCCGAACACGGCATCCAGGGAGGCGATGGAGGACGCCCGGAAGAGGTTCCTCATGCCGGCGTTGTTGTAACTCAGCAGCGTCATGTGGGTGTACGAACCGCCACCGGAGATATCGTCCTTGCGCTGGTGTTCCTCGCCCCAGCGGACACGGCTTTTGTCGGTCCGCGCGGTGCCCGGGGTGACATAGGCTTCGACGCCGATGATCGGTTTGATGCCCTGGTCGGTTGCGCGTTTCCAGAAATCGAAGGCGCCGAACAGGTAGCCGTGGTCAGTGGTGGCGAGGGCCGGCATGCCGAGGCGTTCGGTCTCATCGAAGAGCTCCCCCAGACGGGCGGCGCCGTCCAGCATGGAGTATTCGGTGTGGTTGTGGAGATGGACGAACGAGGCATTGCTGGAAGTCACCGGACCATTCTAAGCGCTGGCTGCGGACTGCCGGCCCAGCGACGCAGTGACACTGGACGCAGTGGCCATGCCTTTGTGAGCCCTGCCTCAGGGCCACAGGCATGCGGCTAGGCTTCGCCCGACTCCAGGACTTCCAGGGCGAAGGCAAGGTCCTGCGGGTACTCGCTGGTGACGGTCACGCGTTCGCCGGTGACAGGGTGGTCAAAGCCGAGCTGGCGTGCATGCAGCCATTGGCGGGTCAGGCCCAGGGTTGCGGCCAGGCGGGGATCAGCCCCGTAGGTCAGGTCGCCGGCGCAGGGGTGGCGCAGGGCGGCAAAGTGCACGCGGATCTGATGCGTGCGGCCTGTCTCGAGGTGCACTTCCACCAGGGTTGCCTTGCCGAAGGCTTCCAGGACTTCGTAGTGCGTAATGGACGGCCGGCCGTCCTCGATCACCGCGAAGCGCCAGTCGTGGCCGGGGTGGCGGCCGATCGGCGCGTCGATGGTGCCTTCCAGGGGGTCCGGCAGCCCCTGGACCACCGCGTGGTAGACCTTGTCCACGGTGCGTTCCTTGAAGGCCCGCTTCAGTGCCGTATAGGCGCGCTCGGTCTTGGCCACCACCATCACACCGGACGTCCCGACGTCGAGCCTGTGGACGATGCCCACGCGCTCAGGTGCCCCCGACGTCGAGATGCGGTATCCCGCCCCGGCGAGCCCGCCCACTACCGTGGGTCCCACCCAGCCGGGCGAAGGGTGCGCGGCGACCCCTACGGGCTTGTCCACCACAACAAAGTCGTCGTCGTCGAGCAGGATCTTCAGGCCTTCCACAACTTCCTCCACCACTTCGAGCGGGTCCCGTCGTTCAGGCACCGTCACTTCCAGGACATCACCCGCGGCAAGGCGCGCGGACTTGCCCAGCTTCTTGCCGCGGCTGACCACATTGCCTTCGGCAATGAGGGTCGCCGCCAGGGAACGGGAAATCCCCATCAGCCCGGCGAGCCCGGCGTCGGCCCGTGTTCCGCCGAATTCCTCCGCCACCACCACGCGCTCAGGCATCGTCAGCCTTTTCCTTGGGGGCGGCCACGTGCCGTGTACCGTCCAGCGAGATGCCCCTCAACGTCAGGATACAAATGATGGATACGGCGGAGACCACCGCGGAATCGGCGATGTTGAAGATCGCGAAATTAGGCAGCTGGATGAAGTCCACCACATGGCCCATGCCAAACGAGGGTTCCCGGAAAAGCCGGTCTGTCAGGTTGCCCAGGGCACCACCCAGCAGAAGGCCCAACGCCAGGGCCCACCAGGCCGAGCCCAGCTTGCGCACCTGGAACAGGATGGCGATGGAAACCCCGGCCATGATGATGGAAAACACCCAGGTCACGTTCTCGCCGATGGAGAAGGCCGCGCCGGAATTCCGAATGAAGTACCAGTGCAGGAGCGGCGGCAGCACGGCGATGCGCTCCCCCTCCACCATGGTGGACGTCACCCAGACTTTGGTCAGCTGGTCAAAGACGTAAGCGAACACTGCGAAGCCAGCGAAAAGGGACAGGAGGAGCGTCTTCCCTGGGCGGGGCGTAGAGGGAACCGGGTGCGCGGCGTCGGCGGCAAGATCGTCAGTCATGGTGCTTTCATTTGTAAAACCGATGTTAATCACAAAAGCCGGCGGCCGAGGAATCCTCAGCCACCGGCTTTCAGAATACGTGCTTGACGGACTAGTTCGCTTCGACCTCAGGGGCCGCGACCGAACCGCGGGCGTCCAGATCGCGCAGCTGGCCTTCAATGTAGGCCTTCAGGCGTGAACGGTAATCGCGTTCGAAGCCGCGGAGCTGCTCGACCTTGCGCTCCAGGACGGAGCGCTGCTGCTCCAGGGCGCCGAGGATCTTGCGGGACTTCTCCTGGGCATCGTTGACGAGGCTGCTGGCCTCGATCTGGGCCTCAGCAATGATCTTGTCCTTCTGGGACTGGCCATCGGCGACGTGGCGGTCGTGCATCTGCTGCGCCATGGCGAGCAGGCCGGCAGCGGACTCGGCGGAGACGCTGCTTCCGGCGGCCGGGGCGGGGGCTGCAGCCGGAACGGCTGCAGCGGCGGCCACAGGCTCGGCTTCCTTCTTCTTGGCAGCCTCGGGCGCCTTCGCCACGACCTCGGCCTTCGCCGGAGCTTCAGCCTTTTCTTCCTTGACGGGCGCGGGGACCTTCTCAACCACAGGGGCGGCAGCAGCGGAGCTGGCCGGCACGGCGGAACCGGACTCGGCAAGCTTCTTGCGGAGTTCGTCGTTCTCCTGGTTCAGGCGCCGAAGTTCCACAACGATTTCGTCCAGGAAGTCGTCAACTTCATCCTGATCGTAGCCTTCGCGGAACTTGGTCGGCTGAAAGCGCTTGTTGACAACGTCTTCTGGCGTCAAAGCCATCTGGTCACCTCATTGGTCTAGTTAGTCAGTAGGCCTTCCGGCCGTCAAAACTACGGTACCTAAAATTTGTCTGGTTCCTCTAATTCAACACTGGGTGTCAAACCGGAGATTTCTTTCGCGTCACATGAGTAAGTTCGTTCCAGGAACTTCGCTCGTGTCCGCTAGGTCTTGTCGAAGATTACGCGAAACCCCTGGTCACGGCCATTGCGATGCTCACCGCGATGAAAAGGACCAGGAAACCGAGGTCCAGGGTCACGCCGCCGAGCCGCAGCGGAGGAATGACCCTGCGGAGCCCCTTGAGCGGCGGATCGGTCATGGAATACACGGTGTGGGCGGCCACGAGGGCAACGCCGCGGGGACGCCACTCCCTGGCGAACATCTGGACCCAGTCGAAGACCAGACGGATGATCAGCGCCACGAAGAACAGCAGGAGGACGATATAGACAAGTCCGAAAACAATTCCCATGACTTAACTCAAATCTCCATGTCCATTCCGGATACCGCAGTGCACTGCCAACGTTTCTTGTCTATTTCAGCACAGATGCCAGGCAGGTGACCTGCCTGGCATCCGCTTTAAGCTTTAAGGCTAACTTTGATTGAAAAAGCTGGCCTGGGTCTCACTGACCTTCTTGTCGTCGCCGATGACCTCAATGTACGAGGGGGAGAGCAGGAAGACCTTGTTCGTAACCCGTTCGATGCTGCCGCGGAGACCGAATACGAGTCCCGCGGAGAAGTCTACGAGGCGCTTAGCGTCCGCTTCGCCCATATCAGTGACGTTCATGATGACGGGAATTCCGTCACGGAAGCTTTCACCGATGAGCTTGGCGTCATTGTAGGACCGCGGGTGGATCGTGGTGATCTGCCGCAGCCCGGAGGTCTCTTCGCGGCTCGAGGCCGCACGCTTGATGGGGGTCACAGGTGCGCGGTATTCCTCTTCAGGGGCGTCCGACGATTCACGGCTGACTTCGCGTACCGGTGCCGGGGCCCGGCGTTCCTCGCGGTCAGCTTCCATGGATTCGTCCTCGTCCTTACGTGTTGTGGTGTGCTCGGACTCGTAGTGTTCATCGCCGTCGGCGAGCCCAAGATAGATCATTGTCTTGCGCAGAGCGCCGGCCATGGTCGACTCCTAATCGTATCCGTAGGCGGGCCGCCCAATAACTTGACAGCACTGGAATCCCCCGCCACTCACTTCCTATGTGCTCGACGCTACCCCACGGCGGGACGCGATCCGAGAATATCGGAACCGATTCGCAGGTGTGTCGCCCCGAACCGGATTGCCGCTTCGAGGTCCTGGCTCATGCCTGCCGAGATGGCCGTGGCACCCGGGTGCCGGGCCACCAGGGACGCTGAGATGGCAGCAAGCTTTTCGAACGCTGCCTCCGGGCTGCCACCCAACGGCGCCACCGCCATGACGCCGGCGAGTTCCAGTGCTCCGGCCGAGGCCAGCAGGTCGGCCAAATGCGGCACGTCATCCGGCGCGGCACCGCCGCGGTGGGCACCGGCGTCGGCGTCAAGACTGACCTGGATGAAGCACCGCAGGGCTTCCCGGCCGGTCCTGTCCTGTTCCGCCGCCACGGCCCGCTGGAGGCCGTCAACCAGTCCCGGCCTGTCCACGGAATGGAGGGCGTGAGCATATTTCGCAACCGACTTGGCTTTTTTGCTTTGCAGCTGGCCGACGAAATGCCAGTTGAGTCCAAGGTCTGCCAGTTCCGCTGCCTTGGCTGAGGCTTCCTGGTCCCTGTTCTCGCCGACGTCACGCACGCCCAGGGCAGCGAGCCGCGCGATGTCTGCGGCCGGATGGAACTTGGTGACCACAATCAGCGTGGGCGGCCCACCGGCCCGCCCGGCGGCCGCGGCGGCAGCGTCAATGCGCCGCTGAACGGCTGCGAGCCGCTCCGCGAGTTCGGACATCCGATCCGCGGGATCCAACAATCGCTCAGTCATGGGACCACACGAGTCCCGCGAAGCGCCCGGTGGTGCTGGAGCGACGGTACGAATACAGCGAGTCATTTTCCAGCGTGCACGGACCCGCATACTCGATGACGACGCCGGCCCGCTCCAGCTGGGTACGTGCCCCGGCCGGAAGATCGAGTGCAGGGGTTCCCCACGATGTCGTGGCGGACGTTGACGGAACCTGCCGGGCCACTTGGGCGCGCAGTTCGGCCGGTACCTCATAGCAGCTTCCGCAGATTGAGGGCCCCAGCCAGGCGCGGATGGCCGTGGCGCCTTCCGCCTGCATCCGCCGGACGGCTGCGGGCAGGATGCCGTTGGCGATCCCCGGACGGCCCGCATGGACGGCCGCTAAAACAGGACCTTCAGGGCCCTCCCCCACCAGGACCACGGGGATGCAGTCGGCCACCATAACGGCAAGGGGAAGTCCCCGTGACACCATGGCGTCCGCGGTAGGTGCGGGCGTCCCGGACTCCATCACTTCCACCGCCGTGCCGTGAACCTGCTCCATGAACCTGAGGGATCCGGTTGCAAGGCCTGCAGCGTGCTCCAGCTCCCTCCGGCGCCGGAGCACGTCGCCGGCATTGTCACCGACGTGAAGGGCCAGGTTGCCGGCGCGGGTGTCCGTGAACGCCACACTCACACCGGGTGAGACTTCAGCCCGCCAAAGGAACAAGCCGTGCCCTACTTCAGGAAGTCGGGGACATCCAGATCGTCCGAGCGGTTCCCCGAGAGATCCGGCTCCACCACTGAGGGGAGGTCGACGTCGAAACCTGAGTCGGCCGGGACCGCTGACGGACGCTGCTGGCCCCAGTTGCTCAGTCCGGACGAACCCACGCCGGCGTGGACGGGCTGAGCGTTCAGCTGGTGGCTGCCGCCGCCCGAGGTAGGCGCCTGGGCCGGGGCGGGAGCCGCGGCGGGCCGCTGCGGGGCCACCTGGGGCTGGGACTGGTCCATGGACGGCGAGGTGGCCTTGACGTCGTCGAAGCCTGCAGCGATGACAGTGACACGGGCCTCGTCGCCGAGGGCGTCATCGATCACGGCGCCGAAGATGATGTTGGCTTCTGGGTGAGCAACTTCCTGGACCAGGCGGGCGGCTTCGTTGATTTCGAACAGGCCGAGGTCCGATCCGCCCTGAATGGACAGCAGGACACCGTGCGCGCCGTCGATGGAGGCTTCAAGCAGCGGGGAGGCAATGGCCAGTTCGGCCGCCTTCACGGCACGGTCCTCGCCACGGGCGGAGCCGATGCCCATGAGGGCCGAGCCTGCACCCTGCATGACTGACTTGACGTCGGCGAAGTCAAGGTTGATCAGGCCGGGGGTGGTGATGAGGTCTGTGATGCCCTGGACACCGGAGAGCAGGACCTGGTCGGCCGAGCGGAAAGCGTCCAGAACGGAGACGTTGCGGTCGCTGATGGACAGGAGCCTGTCGTTGGGGATCACGATCAGGGTGTCGACTTCGTCGCGCAGCGCATCAATGCCGGCCTCTGCCGAGCCCGCGCGCCGGCGGCCTTCAAAGGTGAACGGCCTGGTAACCACGCCGATGGTCAGCGCCCCAAGGGAACGGGCGATGCGTGCTACAACCGGCGCGCCGCCGGTGCCGGTGCCGCCACCTTCGCCGGCGGTCACAAAGACCATGTCTGCGCCACGAATGACTTCTTCGATCTCGTCAGCGTGGTCCTCCGCAGCCTGCTTGCCGACCTCAGGATTGGCGCCGGCGCCGAGACCGCGGGTCAGCTCGCGGCCGACATCGAGTTTGACGTCGGCGTCGCTCATCAACAGTGCCTGTGCATCCGTGTTGATAGCGATGAACTCGACACCACGGAGGCCGACCTCGATCATGCGGTTGACTGCGTTCACGCCACCGCCGCCGATGCCGACGACCTTGATGACGGCCAAGTAATTCTGCGGAGCTGCCACGTTACGTGTCCCTTGTTCGTGTCCTATTGCGAAAACTGTGGAGTCGGGCTTGAAGCTTTCAACCCTAACCTTCGAGTTGAAGGTTATAGTTATGTCAAGTAACTCATGTCTGGAACGCTATTTCCTATGGTTCGGACATTCAATAACCGGCGCCGCGTGTCGCGGTAATACGGCAAAGATTGCTACGTCCGGGTAAGCGGCGTTCAACGCGTCACCGGGTGCCGGGGCGCGCTCACATCGTACACGCGAACCGGGTTCTTTGGATCCGCGGGTACCTTGAGCAGGGCCTCAAGCACTTTGGCCTTGAGTTCCTTCTCCCCCGCATTTCCCCAAATGATGGTTTGCCCGTCAACCAGTTTGAGTTCCACGGCGTCCACGGATTGCGCGGACGCGTTCGAAAGCCTGGCGAGCACGTCCGGCGGAAGGGCCCCCAGGACCCCGGCAGTGGCCTGGAAGAGGTCCTTGCCGATGGCACCGGCGCCGCCATCGATGACAGGCAGCGACACGGATGCGGGATCCGTGATGCCGGCAAGCACCACGCCTTCCACATCCACCAACTGGTACTGCTCCTCCTGCTTGACCAAAGCCACCGGAACGCGTTCGTGCACCTCAACGACCAGTTCCGAGGGCGGCCGCGCCTGGGTGGTGACGGACTTGACCTGTACCAGCGGCTCGAGCAGCCGCCCCACCTCGTCCTCGCTGACCTGTGGGAGCGGTCTGCCCTTGAGCGGCTCGAGCGCGGACCGGACCTGCTCCGTGGTGACAAGCCTGGTACCGGTCACTGAGATGGTGCCCACGGCAAGGATGGGAGAAAAGACGGCAGCGGCAAGCAGCGCCGCGACAAACGCGAGGAGCGTGGACAGGACAACGAGGATGCGCCGCTTCCGGCGCTTTCCCGGCGGCTCAGGAAATACCAGCACATTACCGCTGCCAGGCGCCTTGTCCGGGGCCGGAACCGTGTCCGCGGGTTTCCGTTTCTTCCGTCCGTCCCTTGACGGGGTCTCCGGCGTAGATGGCGTCTCAGGGATCGGGGCGCTTTTGGAGGCGGAGATGACGTCAGGTTCCGCCGCTGCCTTCCTGGCCGGCGGCTGGCGCTTCGAAGGGGAAGCGTAGGTGGGGCGGCGTGGACTACCCATCGAGGGCCTGCACAATGTGTGGCCCGAACCCGGTCACGTCCCCGGCGCCGACAGTCAGGATGATATCGCCCGGCCTCGCTGCGGCCACCAGGGCCGCCACGGCGTCGTCCGCGGCCACCAGGCGGCCGCCAGGGGCCAGGTGCTCTGTGATGAGCTGGCTGGTGACACCGGGAATGGGATCCTCGCGGGCAGGGTAAATGTCCAGCACCAGCGCCGTATCGGCCAGGTTTAGGGCGTTCGCGAACTCGCCTGCGAACTCCCTGGTCCGGGAGAACAGGTGCGGCTGGAACAGGACATGCACGCTGTGTCCGGCCGCTACGGACCGCGCCGCCGTCAGGGCTGCCCGGACTTCCGTGGGGTGGTGGGCGTAGTCGTCAAAAACGCGCACGCCGCGCGCCTCGCCCTTCAGTTCAAAACGCCGGGACGTTCCTGAGAATTGCCCCAAGGCATGCGCCGCAGTTTCGGCGTCGACCCCAAGTTCCAGGGCAACGGCGACGGCGGCAGCCGCGTTGAGTGCGTTATGGCGCCCCGGGACCTGCAGCGGCAGCGCGAACCGTCCGGCAGTTAAGGAAATCTCAACACGCCCGGGACCGTCGTCGTGCAGGACGAGGTCCGCCCGTTCTGAAGTGCCGTACAGGACCACCCTGGTATTCCCGCGAGCCCTGGTGCGTCCTGCGAGTGCCAGGGCGCCGTCGTCGTCCGCGCAGGCGATCAGGACACCGTCGGCAGGCAGCAGTTCCGTAAAACGGTCAAAGGATTCGTAGACCGCCTCGGCGGTGCCGTAATGGTCCAGGTGGTCCGGTTCAACGTTGGTGACCACGGCGATTCTCGGCCGGTAGTTCAGGAAGGAACCGTCGGATTCATCGGCTTCGGCCACAAAAATGCCGGCGGTGCCGTGCGCTGCGTTAACCCCGAGCGCGGGCACGTTGGCGCCGATGGCGAACGAGGGGTCAAGCCCGGCGCCCTGGAGCAGGACCGTGATCATGGAGGTGGTGGTGGATTTGCCGTGCGTTCCGGCGACGGTCACCACCACGTCATTGCCCATGGTGGCGGCCAGCGCCTCAGAGCGGTGCAGCACAGGCAGGCCTACCTCCCGTGCCGCCACCAGTTCCGGGTTGTCCGTGCGGATCGCCGAGCCTGCGACTACGGTTTGGGCATCGCCCAGGTTGGCGGCGGCGTAGCCCACCGCGATCCGGGCCCCGGCGGCGGCCAGCTCCGCCATGACCGGCAAATCCTTGGCGTCGGACCCGCTGACGCTGACGCCCCGCGCCACCATGATGCGGGCGACGGCGGACATCCCCACGCCGCCGATGCCGATGAAATGGACGCGGCCCAGGGACTCCTGGCTGCGGATGCTTGCGGGGGTCATGCGGATACCGCTTCCAGGACAAGACCAGCCATGCGCTGATCGGCGTTTCTGATGCCAAGCCGGCGGGAGTTCGCGGCCATGGTTGCCAGCCGGGCGGCATCTGTGGCCAGCGGGATCAGCTCCCGCGTGATCCACTGTGCGGTGAAGTCCTTGTCCGGAACCAGGAGGGCGCCGCCGGCGTTTACGAGCCCCGCCGCGTTGAGCGCCTGCTCGCCGTTGCCGATGGGCAGAGGGACAAACACCGCGGGTACGCCCACGGCCGCCACTTCACAAACAGTGGCCGCGCCGGAGCGGGCCAGGAGGAGGTCGGCTGCGGCGTAGACGTTTTCCATGCCGTCCACGTACTCAACCTGCCGGTACCCCGCCGTGGCGAGCGGGCCGCCGTCGGGCCCCATGACCGTTTTGCCGCGCCCGGTGATGTGCAGCGTCTGAATGCCGGCGGCGCCAAGGTCCTGCGCGGCAGCGGCCACGGCACGGTTGATGCTCTGGGCGCCGGAAGATCCGCCCGTCACAATCAGCGTGGGCTTGCCGGCGTCCAGGCCCAGAGCTTCCCGTGCCGCGGCACGGGCGGAGTCCCTGTCCAGGCTGGAGATTTCGGTCCGCATGGGCATGCCGACATGGCGGGCGTGCCGCAGGCGGGTGGTGTCAAAGGCGGTGGCGACGTGACGGGTCAAAAAGGATCCCACCCGGTTAGCCAGGCCCGGCCGGGTGTTGGCTTCATGGATCACGATGGGAATCCCCCGACGGCGGGCGGCGAGGTACAGCGGGGTGCAGACATAGCCGCCTACGCCAACCAGGACGTCAGCCGACGCGTCGTCCAGGATGCGGCCTGACTGCCGCACTGCCCCGGCCAGCCGGGCCGGCAGCTTCAGCAGGTCGAGGGATGGTTTCCGGGGGAAGGGAACCCTGTCGATGGTGGCCAGTTCCACGCCGGCGGCGGGCACCAGCCGGGTTTCCATGCCGGCCGGCGTGCCCACGGCAAGCAGCCGGGACCCGGGGGCTGCGGTCCGGAGGGCAGCCGCGATGGCCAGGAGCGGGCTGATGTGGCCGGCAGTTCCGCCGCCCGCGAGGACAATGGACAGGTTCTGGGAAGTCATAAAGTGCTAGGTACGCTTTCTTGCGGTCTTCGTGCGGCTGGATTTCCCAGCCTTCTTGGCCCCGAACTTCAGCATTCTCTTCGGGCGGATGGCGGGTGCCATCTGTTCGCGGGCGAGAGACAGCACCACTCCCACCGCACAGAGGGACATCAGCAGGGCCGAACCGCCGTAGGAAATGAACGGCAGCGGTACGCCAATGACGGGCATCAGGCCCGTTACTACGGCCATGTTGACCGTGGCCTGCCCCAGCAGCCACACCATGATGGTGCCGGCCAGGACGCGGTGGAACATATCCTCCTGTGCCACCACCACGCGGTAAATGGCGGCGCCGAGGATGGCGAAGAGCACCAGGACGACGACGGTGCCCACCAGGCCGAGTTCCTCGCCGATGATGGCGAAAATGAAGTCGTTGTGGGCTTCCGGAATCCAGCTGTACTTCTGCCGGCTCTGGCCAAGGCCGACGCCGAACCAGCCGCCGGAGGCGAGGCCATAGAGGCCGTTGGTGGCCTGGTAGTTGGCGTCGATGCCATCCGCACAGGACTGGCCGGTCCACCATGACGTAATGCGGCACATGCGGTTTGAACTCGTGATGGCCATAAAGGCCGCCCCTGCCGCGCCCAGCACGGCGGCGAAGCCGAACATGTAGAGCGGCACGCCGGCAAAAAACAGTGCGGCGGCAGTGATCATCATGATGATCATCGCCGTGCCGAGGTCATTGCCCCACAGCACCAGGCCGATCACGGCCCCTGCCAGCGGCACGGCGGGAATAAGCACATGCTGCCAGAGACGGAGCAGCTTCCCCTTCATGGCCATGACCGTGGCCATCCACAGCGCCAGCGCCAGCTTGGAAGCCTCGGACGGCTGGAACGTGATGCCGCCGAGGTCAATCCAGTTCTTGTTGCCGTTGACCTCGTCACCGATCAGCTGCACCAGGACCAGGAGGACAAGGGCCGCGCCGAGCACGGGCCAGGCGAGACGCTTCAGCCAGATGACGTTGATGCGCGAGAGGACGAACATGGTGAAAATGCCGATGCCGGCGAACATGCCCTGTTTGAGGGCGTCACCATAGGGCGACTTGCCGGCGGCGATGGATTCGACGCTGGAGGCTGAGAGCACCATCATGATGCCGATGGCTGTCAGGGCCAGCGTAGAGCCCAGGATGAGGTAGTACGTGGAGCCGTTCCGGGACGTGCCCGTACCCTCGAGGGCGGACCAGAAGGCGCGGTACGAGTCCCGAATCCGCCGGGGCAGCGTTTTGGCTACGGGGTTCCCGGATCCTGGTGGCGAAGCTGGTTTCCCGGCGCGCGGCTGTGAGGCCGTGGGCCGGGTGGGCGTGCTGACCATTGTTACTCCTCGCCGGTCTGGGCCTGCCCTTCCACCAGCTCGCGGACAGCTTCGATAAAGGCGTTGCCGCGGTGAGCGTAGGAAGAGAACTGATCCATGGAAGCAGCTGCCGGTGCCATCAGGACGGTGTCACCTGATGCGGCCAGCTGCGCCGCTGACGCAACGGCCCTGGACATCACGCCTGTCCCGGAAACCGGAGATTTGGCCGCGATGTCTCCGCCCGTTGCGGCAGTCTGCATATTTTCAGTGTCGCCCGCCGGGGTGGTGATCACGGGGACATCCGGTGCGTGTCGCTGCAGGGCCTCGGCCAGCGGAGCGGTGTCGACGCCGATGAGTACCACGGCCTTCAGCCGGGCAGCCTGGTCCCGGACCAGGTCGTCATAGCTGACGCCTTTGGAGAGTCCCCCGGCGATCCAGATGACGTTCTTGAAGGCGGCCAGGGATGCTGCTGCGGCGTGCGGGTTGGTGGCCTTGGAATCGTTGATCCAGAGAATACCGTTGTGATGGGCGACCGTCTGGATGCGGTGGTTGCCCGGCACGTAGTCCTGGATGCCGCGGCGCACGGCCTGGGCGTCCACACCGTAGGCGCGGACCAGGGCTGCCGCTGCGAGGGCGTTGGCAACCATGTGGCGGGGCGCAAACTGCCCCAGGTCAGTCAACGAGGCCAGCTCGGCAGCACTGTCCTTGCGCTGTTCGATGAAGGCACGGTCCACCAGGAGGCCTTCCACCACGCCCAGCATGCTGATGGCCGGGGTGACCGTGGTGAAACCGACGGCCCGGCAGCCCTCCACGACGTCGGCGTCTTCCACCATCCGTTCGGTTTCGATCTGCTCGGCGTTGAAGATGCAGGCCTTTTGGGTCCGCGCGTAGACCTTCGCCTTGTCGGCCAGGTAGGAGTTGTAGGAGCCGTGCCAGTCAACATGGTCCTCGGCGACGTTGAGGCAGACACTGGCCACCGGAGACAACGATTCAGCCCAGTGCAGCTGGAAGCTGGAGAGCTCGACAGCAAAGACGTCGTACTCAACGGGATCGCGGAGGGCGTCAAGGATGGGGGTGCCCACATTGCCGACGGCAATGGCCTTCAGGCCGGCTGCCTGAAGCATCGACGCTGTCAGGCCCACCGTGGTGGTCTTGCCGTTGGTGCCGGTGATGGTCAGCCAGTCAGCCGTCTTGTGGCCTTCCCTGACGCGCACGCGCCAGGCGAGTTCGACGTCGCCCCACACCGGAATGTGTGCGCGTGCTGCAGCGGCGAGGAGCGCCTGGTCCGGGCGCCAGCCCGGCGAGGTCACGATCACGTCGGGGTAGCTGCCGTCCACTTTGGGGATCCGGCTGACGGCTTCTTCGCCAAGGAGGACGTCCGCGGCGCCGACAATCTTCAGGGTGTCGGCCTGGGCCCGGGCGGTGTCGGTGGTGGCGGCATCCACCACCACCACCCGGGCGCCGAGTTCGATCAGGGTGTCGGCCGCGGCGAAGCCGGACACGCCGATCCCGGTGACCACAACACGCAGGCCGGCCCAGTCGGAGTCCCAGGTAACAAGGTTCTGCAGGCGGGGGGAAACGGTCACAAGAGCACAACCCATTCAGCGTAGAAGACACCGAGGCCAACGGCTACGAAGAGCCCGCCCAGGATCCAGAAGCGGACAACGACTGTGACTTCGGCCCAGCCCTTGAGTTCGAAGTGGTGCTGCAGCGGCGCCATCTTGAAAACGCGTTTGCCGCCGGTGATCTTGAAGTAACCCACCTGGATGATGACAGACAGGGTAATCAGGACAAACAGGCCGCCGATGATGCCCAGGAGGAGTTCGGTGCGGGACAGGATGGCGAAGCCGGCAATGGCGCCGCCGATGGCAAGGGAGCCGGTGTCACCCATAAAGATCTTGGCCGGCGAGGTGTTCCACCAGAGGAAGCCCACCAGTGCCGCGCTCAGGATGGCGGCCAGGAGCGCCAGGTCCAGGGGGTCACGGACGCTGTAACAGCCGCTGCCGGCCTGCCGGGGAGAGCCACAGGCCTGGTTGTTCTGCCAGATTCCCATGAGCGTGTAGGCGCCGAAGACCATTACCGAGGCACCGGCCGCGAGCCCGTCGAGACCGTCCGTCAGGTTCACGCCGTTGGTTGCCGCTGTGACAATCAGGTTGGACCACAGGACAAACAGAATGGCGCCAACTATGGTGCCGCCAAAGGCCAGGTCCAGCCAGGGAATGTCACGGACCAGGGAGATTTTGGTTGAGGCCGGAGTGAGCCCGTCGGGGTCGGGAAAGTTCAGTGCCAGGACGGCGAAGCCGATGCCGACAGCGGCCTGGAGGATGAGTTTGGCTTTCGCGTCCAGTCCCAGGCTCCGTTGGCGGGAGATCTTGATGAAGTCGTCGAGGAAGCCGACCAGCCCCATGCCGACCATGAGGAAGAGCAGGATCAGGGCCGACGCCGAGGGTCCCGCCGAGGCCGGATTCATCATCCACATGATGAGGTGGGTCAGTCCGTAGCTGAGCAGGACTGCGCCCACCACAACGGTTCCGCCCATGGTGGGGGTGCCGCGTTTGGTGTGGTGTGAGGTGGGTCCGTCGTCGCGGATGAACTGTCCGTAGCTCTTGCGGACGAGCAGGCGGATAAACAGCGGGGTTCCCACCAAGGCGAACAGCAGGGCAAGTCCGGCGCCGATAAGGAGTGCAATCACAGCAGTCCGCTCCTTTCATTGGCAGGTTCCGGGGATTGTGGGGGTAATGCTATCCGATCGCCCAAATGGCGCAGCCCCACGCTGTTGGAGGACTTGAAGAGCACCAGGTCACCGGGTTCAAGCTCCGCGTCGAGGAAGGCGTAGGCATCCTCCAGTGTTTCGGCAAAGACACATTCATCGCCCCAGGAGCCCTCCTGGACGGCAGAAACATACAGGGACCGCGCCTCACGGCCGACAACCACCAGCCGTGAAATGTTCAGGCGCACCACTTGGGAGCCCACCGCAGTGTGTTCCCGGATCGAATCAGGTCCCAGTTCCAGCATGGCGCCCAGGACTGCCCACGTGCGGCGGCCGCGGCCGAGGTCGGCTAGCGTGCGCAGGGCAGCGCGCATGGACTCAGGATTGGCGTTGTAGGCGTCATTGATGACCGTGACGCCGTCGGCGCGTTCCGTGCGTTCCATGCGCCATCGGCTGGCCGCCGACTGGTTGCTGAGGGACTCCGCGATCTCTGCCGCCGGCACGCCGGCCGCGTGCGCGGCCGCTGCCGCTGCCAGGAGGTTTACCGTGTGGTGGGCGCCAATGAGCCGGCTGGTGACGTGCAGCCCGGCGTCAGTGCCGGGAAGGACGAGATCGAATTCCGGATTGCCGGCAGGATTAGTGTCCGGCTTGTCAGCCCGCACGGCGGCGTCATGGCGGTCTTCGGCTGAGAACCCGAGCACGGCGGCGCGGGTGCGGGCGCGCATGCCGGCAACGCGGTCGTCGTCGAGGTTCAGGATGGCGGTGCCGCCCGGAGCAAGGGCCTCCACCAGCTCGCCCTTGGCCTGGACAATGTTTTCGACGCCGCCGAACTCTCCCGCGTGCGCTGTGCCCACGCCAAGGACAACGCCGACGTCGGGCTGGACCATGTCGGCGAGGTAGCGGATATGCCCGACGCCCGTGGCACCCATTTCGATGACAAGGTACCGGGTCCCGGTGTCGGCCCGGAAGACGGTGAGGGGCACGCCCACCTCGCCGTTGTAGGAACCTTGCGGGGCAACTGTTGTGCCCTGCGCTGTAAGGATCCCCGCGAGGAGGTCCTTGGTGGTGGTCTTTCCGGCCGAACCCGTGATGCCGATGACCGTCAGGGATTCGCCGGCAGCTTCGCGGGCCGCCCGGATCCGGCGGACTGATTCGGCGGCCAGCGCACCCATGGCCAGCACTGCGTCCTCGACCACGACGGCGGGATAGTTGGCACCGTCCGGGCCGGTGACGGGGCGCTCCGCCAGGACAAGGACTGCACCCTGGCGGAAGGCGGCGTCGACAAAGTCGTGGCCGTCCGCCAGCTCGCCCGGTTTCGCAACGTAAAGGGAGCCGGGAGCGGCTTCGCGTGAATCCGTGACCACCGAGCCCGGGGTGATCCCCGGATCGGCGTCCAGGCGGCCGTCTGTGATTTCGGCGATTTCCGCCGCAGTAAGTGCAATCATCTCGGTCTAGGACTCTATCCGGTCGTCTTGGAGAACGTTGAATCCCCTGGCTGTCAAGGCGTTCCGGAGTTCCACCCGGTCGTCCAGGGCAAGGTTGACTCCCTTGACCTCCTGCCACACTTCGTGCCCGCGGCCGGCAACCAGGATGGTGTCCTGCGGGCGGGCCAGCTCAGCAGCCCGCTGGATGGCGGCGTCCCTGGGATAAATTTCCTCGATAACGCAGTCAAGCGCGTCCTGTTCCTGCGCGGCCCGGGCGCCCGTCAGCACATCCGCCCGGATGGCTGCCGCGTCCTCATCATGGGGGTCGTCATCGGTGACAATGACAACATCGGCGAGTCGGGCGGCGATTGCTCCCATGGCCGGGCGTTTGCCCTGGTCACGCTGCCCGGTGGCACCGAAAACAACAATCACGCGGGACCCTTCGGCTGGAGACCGGACGGCCTCAATCGCCCGCGCCAGGGCGTCGGTGTTGTGGGCGAAATCGACGACGGCGGCCGGTTCCTCCGCGACGAGCTGCATGCGGCCGGGGACGGCCACCGTAAAGGGGTCATGCTCTGTCAGGGCGGCCTGCACGGCCGCGGCGTCCGCTCCGCCGGCCAGGACCATCACGATGGCCAGCGCCGCGTTGGCCACGTTGAAGGCACCGGGCAGGCCGGTGTGCGCGTGCAGGGCGGCGCCATCGGGCCCGGCCAGGGTGAACTCCGTCCCCAGGCCGCGCGGCGCGGTAGCGGTGACGGTCCAGTCCGCCGCACCTGCTGCCAATGACGTCGCGAGGGTGGTGACCGGTATCCCTGCCGTGGCCGCGAGCCTGCGGCCCCATTCGTCGTCGACCGTTATGGCGGCCGCCCGGGCGCGGCGGGACGTGAACAGGTCGGCCTTGGTGGCGAAGTACTCTTCCATGGTCCCGTGCAGGTCAAGGTGGTCCTGGGTCAGGTTGGTGAACCCGGCGACGTCGAAGACCACCCCGTCAACACGCTGGAAGGAAACTGCGTGGGAGGACACTTCCATGGACGCTGCGTCCAGTCCCCGCTCCCGCATAAGTGCGAGCAGGGCGTGGACGTCCGTTGATTCGGGCGTGGTCAGGAGACTGGGGATGGGCTCACCGCCGGCGAGGATTTCGATGGTGCCGATCAGGCCGGTCCGTTGCCCCAGGGCCCGGAGCAGGGAGTTGATGAAGTAGGTGGTGGTGGTCTTGCCGTTCGTCCCTGTCACGCCGAAAAGGCGCGGCGGCTGGCCGGGAGCCGGCTGGCTGCGGTAGATCATGGCGGACAGGGGCCCCACCACGTTGCGTGGCCCGTCCACTACCAGGACGGGGACCGCGGTGTCCGCTGACAGCGCCAGGAGCCGCGCCCCGGCGTCGTCGGTCAGGACAGCAACGGCTCCCCTGTCGACTGCCTGGGCGACGAAGTCAGCGCCATGGCGGGCAGCGCCCGGCAGGGCAACATACAGGTCGCCGCGTTCCACAGTCCGCGAATTCAGCGAAATCCCCGTCACACCGATCTCCGCGGAGCTTCCAGGAACCGGGATGCCAATGGCTTCCCCGATGCTGTCCAGCCGGACCGCGGCGACTGAGGCGGGCCTGAACCCCGATGCGGGAGGCGCCCCCGCCGGCCCGCTATGACTGCCTGGTGCGTTCTGCTCTGACAAAAGGATCTCCGATGGTGCTGGTGGTCATGCCCGCGCGAAATGTATCCCGGTGCGGGCGGTGAAAATGCTGCTGCCTGGCTTGGTGCTACTTGGCGTACTGCGGCAGCCGGGCCGGTTCGCCCGTGGACGGCTGGACGTTGTAGGTGCGCAGTGCCTGGCTCATGACCGAGCGGAACACAGGCCCCTGGGTGATGCCGTAGATATTGCCCTTGGGACGCTGCAGCACCACCTCAACAATAAACCGGGGATCGTCCATCGGTGCCATTCCCACAATGGAAGCGGTATAGCCGCAGAATCCTGACTTCCCGTCATCACACGGGGATTCAGAGGTTCCGGTCTTGGCCCCCACACGGTATCCGTCGATCGCCGCGTCCTTGATCTGTCCCTCGGTCACCGCGCTCTCGAGGATGTCCTGGACCTGCTGCGCGGTGTTGTCGGACACTACCTGCCGGGACGGCTGCGGCGCCACCTTCTCTTCGGTCCCGTCCGCCGCGATGTAGGAGTCAATCAGGCGGGGCTGGAGCATCACGCCGTTATTGGCGATCGATTGGAAAGCGCGGACCGTTTGCAGGGTGGACTGGGACACACCCTGGCCGAACAGCACCGTGTACTGCTGGCGGCTGTCCCACTGGTCCGCCGGCGCGAGGATCCCGGAGGCAGTTGCGGGAAGTCCGATGTCCGGTGCCTCGCCGATGCCGAACTTCCGCAGCCAGTCATAGCGCTGCTGCGGAGTCAGCCGGGAGCCCGCGGCCACCGTGCCCGTGTTCATGGACCACCCCAGGATGCCGGCGAGCGTCCGCTCTTCGGTGCCGTGCGTAAAGGCGTCGGTGAAGGTCTGGCCGTCAACGGTGTAGCTGGGCCCCAGGGTGAAAGTATCCAGCGGGCTGGACTTGCCCTCCTCAATGAGTGCCGCGGCCGTCATCATCTTCTGAACGGAGCCAGGTTCGTAGGCAGCGGTCACAGAGCGGACGCCCCTGTCCTTGGCTGCCACCCTGCCGGGATCATTCGGATCCGGGGCATTGGAGTCTGCCATGGCCACGAGGTTCCCCGTTTTGGCGTCCATCACAATGATGACGCCCCATTCGGCGCCCTGGGCGTCGGTGGAACTCTGGATGGCCTGCTGGGCAAAGTACTGGAGGTCCGAGTTCAGCGTGAGCTTGACGTCCTTGCCGTCCTCAGGCGGTGTCAGTTCATCCACACCGACCGGGATTCGTAGGCCGTCTGCGCCAATTTCGAAGAGCCGCCTGCCGTCTTTGCCCCGCAGCAGCCCGTCCTGGGTCTGCTCGATGCCGGCCTGCCCCGTATTGCCGTCCTGCAGGAAGCCGATGATTCCGCCTGCTACTGAACCGTTCGGGTAAACGCGTTTGCTGACGCCCACCGTATCTACGCCGGGGATGCTGAGTTTCGAGACCCTGTCCTCGACGTCCGGCTTCAGGTCCTTCGCAACGATGTAGTAGCGCGATTCACCCGTAACAGCTTCGCGGATGGCGTCCTGGCTCATTCCGAGGACCAGGGCCAGTTCTTTGAGGCCCTGCTCCCGGCTGACGTCCACGAGCTTGTCCTTGCCGTCGACTTTGGCCAGCCGCTTGAATGTCCCGGTCTTGGTGTTGACGGTCTGGTCCACCACCACGTTGTACCGGATCACGCTGTTGGCCAGTACGGTGCCGTTGGCGTCCACGATGCTGCCGCGTTCGGCGGGCAGGGTGGTCTCGCGCATTCGGTAGTCGAGGGCAGCCGCAGCCATGCCGCCGACGTCAAGGCCCTGGACCATAAAGAGCTTGCCGCCCACCACCAGGAGCAGCGTCAGCATGATGCCCAGGCCGAGGCGCAGCCGCTTGGTGGCGTTGGGCACGCTGCCGCCTTTTGCCTTGCCGGTCTTCTGCGCCACCGTAACTTCCTTGCTGCTCGCCTTGTTGCCTGGTGTTATGCCTGGCTGGTCGCCTGGCGATGGTGCCTGACCGGCTGCTTTTCAGCGGCTGTCAGTTACTGCCCGGGCACCTTTTGTTCCGGTGCCGGCACAGAGCCGCCGTGGAGTTCGACGGCGGGGACCGGCGGTGCGGGTACTGCGGCTGGTGCTGTCGGCGCGGCAGCCGGTGCAGGCACTGCCGCTGCCGGTTCCTCTGCTGCCGGCTTGCGGTTCACCAGGGGCTCCGACGCCGAGGGCGGCGGGACGACTGTCAGCACGCCGGCTACGGCCGGAGCCGGGATGACGGCGCCGGCTGAGCCGCCCTTGACGGCCGGCGTTGCCTTGCCGGTAACGGTCAGGGTGGAGAGGTCGATCTGGCCCTTGACTGTGGACGCCACCATTCCCAGGTCCGCTGCCTTGGCCGCCAGGTTCTGGGGAGCTTCGAAGTTCTGGAGCTGCTGCGTCAGATCCTGGTTCTCCTTGGTCAGCGTGCTCTGCTTACCCCTCAGCTCCACGAGCTGGTACTGGGAGGTTGACACCGAGATGTTGAGGACCAGGACCGCCACCAGCGCGACGGCGAGCAGCGCGAAGCACATCACCACAAAAGGAGCGCGGCGTTTTTTGGGCGCGGAGCGCACCACGGACAGGGGTGTCCGTTCCTTCCGGCCCGGACCGGAAGGGCTGGTCCGGATCGCCGGGGCAGAGCTGCCGGAGAGGACTGGGAAGTTCTTGACGGCGGCGGTGCTCATGCTTCTCTCCTGGCTCTGATGCGTTCCACGGCGCGCAGCCTGGCGGAAGCAGCGCGGGGGTTTTCGGCGATCTCGACGGCGGTGGGAACCTCTGTGCCCTTGGTCAGGGTCTTGAGGGGGGCCTTATGTTCCTCCAGTTCCACGGGGAAACCGAGTGGAGCTGAGGATTTGGAGCCGGCCTGGAATACTGACTTGACGATTTTGTCCTCCAAGGAGTGGTACGACATCACCACAATGCGTCCGCCCAGGGCGAGGGCGTCCACGGCTGCCGGAACGGCCCGTTCCAGCACCTCCAGTTCCTCGTTGACTTCGATCCTCAGGGCCTGGAAAGTCCGCTTCGCGGGGTGCCCGCCGGATTTCGCAGCAGCCGCCGGCACTACCGAGCGGATCTGCTCCACGAGTTCCCCGGTGGTGGTGAAGGGCTTCACGGCCCTTGCTGCGACGATCCTGTTGGCGATCCGGCCGGCGAACTTCTCTTCGCCCCACTTCCGGATGATCCTGACCAGGTCTTCTTCGCTGTAGTTATTGACCACATCGGCCGCGGTCTGCCCGCGGCTCGTGTCCATCCTCATATCCAGCGGTGCATCAAAGGAGTAGGCGAAGCCGCGTTCCCGCTCGTCCAGCTGAAGGGATGAGACACCAAGGTCCATCAGGATGCCGTGGACTTCCCCGACACCCAGGTCCGCCAGGACGTCGGCGATTTCGTCGTAGACGGCGTGCACAAGGTCGGTCCGGTCAGCGAAACGGGCCAGCCGCTCCCCTGCCAGGGCCAGCGCTTCCTCGTCGCGGTCGATGCCGATCAGGTGCAGGTCCGGGAAGCGTTCCAGCAGGGCCTCCGAGTGGCCGCCCATGCCGAGCGTCGCGTCAATGGCGATGGGCGTCTCGCCCCGGCTCCGCGCGGCTTCAAAACCGGGCGCCAACAAATTGATGCACCGGTCCTTCAGGACCGGCACATGGCGTTCGGACGTCGGCTTCGGGTGGTCATTCATGCCTTCGTCCTTTCATTCGCCGGGTGTGGGGTGCTTCTTAAGCCAGATCCCCATCCGCGCCTATCATGCTGCCTGCCTGACTCCGGGGAAGTGAGTCAGGTTGGCGGTCCGATGGGCGGCTGGAGATCAGGTTCAAGAAACGGTGTTCTGCGCCGTTCAGGTGATCACAGAATCCCCGGAATAGCGTCGTCAGTCTCGGAGAAGGCAGTTTCCTTCTCCGCCAGGTACTCGTTCCAGGCTTGGGCATCCCAGATCTCGGCGCGGGTTCCTGCGCCGATGACGGCCAGTTCCCTGCCGAGGCCTGCGTACTCCCGGAGCGCCAACGGAATGGTCACGCGCCCCTGCTTGTCAGGTACCTCGTCCGAGGCTCCAGAGAGAAAGACACGAATGTAGTCACGGGCCTGCTTGGAGGAGATGGGCGCCTCCCGCATTTGCTCGTGAACCTTCGCAAATTCCTGCTCACTGAAGACGTAGATACAACGCTCCTGGCCCCTTGTAAGAACCAGCCCGGCGGCAAGCTCCTCGCGGAACTTTGCGGGGAGGATAATTCGGCCCTTTTCGTCCAAACGTGGCGAGTGTGTGCCCAGAAACACTGGCCCACCGCCCGTCTGCCGTCAGGAACTGCACATCCCCTAATGTTGCAACTACCCTCTTATGTCCTCCACATTACTCCACTTTCCCCCACAGTCAACGCAAAAGCGGCCCACTGCTCCCCCTTTTAGCGATTGGCGCGCCAAATGGCGGGGATCCGCGGGGTGGATGAAAGTGGAGGCCGGGTGGGGCGTCCCGGCATCCCGGGGGCGGGAGATCACGACGCCGGCACCGCCGCCGTCGCGGGCTCCCCTCCTGCGGCGTCCGGCCGCAGCGCGAATCCCCCGGAGAACTGCCGTTAAATGCAGAAGACCCGCCTCGGCGGGTCTTCTGCGCGGTCCCACTCAGCGGTGGGGAGCCAGACGGGGAGCAAAGTGGAGGGTAAATCGAAGTGGCGGGGACAATACAGGGAAAAACGGCCGACGCTTACCGCGGCGGGCTGTTCAACTCGGCGAACCGTGCAATCAGCGGAGGCACTGCCTCATGATTCGTCGCGGCGACGCTCGTCCCAGCGTTCCTCCAGGCTGGACATAAACGAACTCCGGGGCTTTCCGGACTTGCCTGTACCGGAAGCGGAGCCTGCCTTTGAGCCGGAACCACTGCGCATTGTGGCGAAGTAAACACCGCCGCCCATGACCACGAACCCGAGAACGCCGACGATGATGATCTGGGTGGTGACGCCGACCAGGAGCAACGCGATGCCCGCCAGGGCGCACAGGACACCGATGACCACGTGGCGCGTGGACCACGTACGTCCCGGGTCCGACCCCATGGAATTCGCGAACTTCGGATCGTCCTCGTGCAGCTGCTTCTCCAACTGCTCCAGCAGCTTCTGTTCGTGCTCCGAGAGCGGCATCACGACCTCCTTAAGTAGGCCAACGTCCGGGCTGGTCCCATCCCGTACTCCTGCTCCGATAACGACCGGCGTGCCCGGGAGGTTCCCGCCCCGTCAACTGGCGGAACGCGAACACCGGCACGGGCATGTTTTGGAACGGCAGTAAGTCCAAGAAAGTCCGGCAGTAACTGAAAACTATGTACATATAAGGATAGTTTGTCGGAGGCCGTTCTGAAAGACGGCCAGCCCCCGCCCTAAGCCGCCCATCGTCGACGCGGACCACCTTGTCAATGCCCGTCTCCCGGACCCAGCAGGCTCGCCGGAAGGACCGATTTGTTGCCGAACTTCCGGCTGACCTGATCCAGTACCTGCTCCGCCGCCCGCCAGTTGTCATCCCTGCGGTCAAGGCTCAACTGCAGGGAGGTCTGGGCGGCCTCTTCAAGCTGCTCTGCCCGGATGCCCACCAACCGGACGGTCATGGGCCGCGGGCCAACGGAATCCAGTAGCTGAAGTGCCACGGCATGGATCAGCTGGGCACTGTCCACCGGCGTGTGGACGGTACGGCTCCGGGTAATGGTGGAAAAGTCGGAGTAGCGCAGCTTCAGCGCAACGGTGCGCGCCACCATGCCTGAACTGCGCAACCGCCCGGCCGTTCGATGGGACAGCCTCAACAGTTCCCGGCTGATGAGCGACGCGTCACCGGTGTCCACCGCAAAAGTCTCTTCGGCGCCGATGCTCTTCTCGAGCCGCACCGGAGTGACCGGCCGCGGGTCGATCCCCCACGAAAGCCGGTAGACATGCTCCCCCGTGGCGCCAAGGACCTTTTTCAGCGAGGTCACAGGCGTGGCCGCCACATCAGCCACCGTCCGAATACCCATCCGCGCCAGGACGTCAGCGGTCTTGGCACCGATTCCCCACAATGCACCAACCGGGAGGCTGTGAAGGTAGGGGACCGTCTCGTCGGGACCAATCAGCAAAAGCCCATCCGGCTTACAGCGCGTGGACGCGATCTTTGCAACGAATTTGCTCGCTGCGATGCCCACGGACGCGGTAATGCCCAGCTCAGCAGCAACCCGGCGGCGGATCAGCTCACCGATTTCGCGTGGCGTGCCCAAACGCCGGATCGCGCCGCTGACATCCAGGAAGGCCTCATCGACACTCAGCGGTTCCACGAGTTCGGTGATGGACTCGAAGATTTCCATCAGCTGGGCAGAAACCTCGTAGTACAGCTTGTGGCGGGGTTCGATGATGACGGCTTTGGGGCACATCCTGGCCGCAACCACCATGGGCATGGCGGACTTCACGCCGAAGGCGCGGGCCTCATACGATGCCGAAAGGACCACGGAACGGTCCGCCGGAAACCCGACAATCACAGGCTTTCCGCGAAGCTCAGGGCGGGTGCGAAGCTCCACGGAAACGAAAAAGGCGTCCATATCCACGTGCATGATGCAGTTGCGACGGAGCTCCCGAAGACCCGCTTCGGTGTACTGGTTGTTCCGCTCAAGCCCCACACGGGAAATTCTATCGGTTGGTACTGACTAAACTGGAGGCTGAGTCCGGCATCAACCCCAGGAGGAAAGTCCCTGTGACGGTCACGACAAGTCTTAAGCCAACAGGATTAGCGGCACTCGCCGCCGGCGCAATGCTGGCGCTTGCTGCCTGCAGCCCCGCGGCGCCCGGAGTGACCCCGTCTTCTGTAGGAACCGCATCGCCCACCTCAAGCCCATCCAGCGTCACCGCTTCGCCGAGCCCGACGGCGTCGCCCGGAACATCGGCGACGGTAGGGAAAATTGTTGAAGGTTTTCCGGAAGCCCTGATCCCCGTGATGCCCGGCGCCACTGTAATTTCCAGCAGTTTCGACAAAACCGCTGCGCCCGCCACCGTCGCATTGGTGGCTAGCCTCCCGGCCCCTACGGCCGCCGTCGTGGACTTCTATGCAAAGCACCTCGAGGGACTGGGGTTCAAGGCCGTTCCGGGCGACGCTGTCGGAGCTGTGGCGTCCAAGGACTTCGTCCGGAACGACAACGAGACAGTCAACATCGCGGTTGTCGAAGCGGCCGGAGTTTCCACGTTTACCATCGGCGCCAACGTGGCAGTTGAGTCAGCCAAGTGACGGTTTCGGAGCAGCTGAGGCTTGAACAGACCGCTTTTGTAGCCGCAGTTGCCGGGGAGCTCACAGAGTTCCTCACCACGCGGCAAGCCCTTGTGGCGGCCATTTCCCCCGATGTCGAACCCCTTATGGGTTCCATCTCCAACCTGGTGACCGGCGGCAAAAGGCTCCGGGCCCTGATGTGCTACTGGGGCTGGCGCGGCGCCGGCGGCGACCCCTCGGCGGCGCAGATTGTCACGGCAGGATCGGCCCTGGAGCTGTTCCAGGCCGCAGCCCTGATCCACGACGACATCATCGACCGCTCCGATACCCGGCGGGGCGGGCCAAGCGTCCACCGCCGGTTCAGCCAGCTCCACGACGCCCAGGGCTGGGCCTTGGACAGCGAGCGGTTCGGACACGCGGCGGCCATCCTGACCGGGGACCTTTGCCTGTCCTTCAGCGAAGAGGCGTTCACCGACATCGGCGGGCAGGCGGCAGCCGGCAGCCGGGCGCGGCTGATCTTCAACCTCATGCGCACCGAGGTGATGGCCGGGCAGTACCTGGACATCCTGGAAGAAGTCGCCGGCCCGGTCCGGGACCGTGCCGGAGCAGTGACGCGCGCCCAATCGATTATCAGGTTCAAGTCTGCCAAATATTCCACCGAGCATCCGCTGGCACTTGGCGGCGCACTCGCAGGCGCGTCTGACGAACTCCTCAGAGGCTACTCGGCCTTTGCCTTGCCCCTGGGCGAAGCCTTCCAGCTTCGCGATGACGTCCTGGGTGTCTTCGGCGACCCCGTCACCACAGGCAAACCGGCAGGTGACGATCTCCGCGAAGGCAAGAGGACTGTCCTGATTGCTCTGGCACTGGAACAGTCCTCCCCCGCAGAATCAGCGTTTATTGACGCAAAGCTCGGCAGCCCGGACCTGGGTGACGGGGATGTGGCCGAGATTCGCCGGATCATTGAAGAGTCCGGGGCCCTGCAGGCAACCGAACTGCTGATCGGCGAATTCGGCACGGCCGCCTACGACGCCTTGGAAATGTTGACTCTGGACGAACTGCCCAAAACGGCACTGCGGCGGCTGGCGGAGGCCACCGTCAGCCGCGCCGCCTGATTCCAGCCCCCGGCGGAGTCAGCGTTACCAGGCGAGGGTCTGGGCCCTGCGCCGGATTTCGGTCTTGCGGCCTTCGCGCAGGGCGTCAATCGGCCGGCCACGCAGCGAATCGTCAGCGGTAAACAGCCAGACGATGAGGTCTTCGTCGGAATACCCGGCGTCGGACAGGACAATGATGGTGCCCCTCAGGCTGTCCACAACATGGCCGTCCTGGATAAAGGCGGCAGGAACTGAACGGATCCGCCGCTCACCGACCCGAAGGGCTACCAGGGAACGTTCGTCAAGAAGGCTGTGCACCTTCGTAATTGAAACGTCCAACAACTGCGCGACATCCGGCAGGGGCAGCCACTCGCCCACAAGGCTTTCTACGTTACTCACGGATCAAGGTTGCCATGGCCGGAGCCATGTAGCCTAGTCCGCTTTTCGCCGGGGCACCCCAAAGCAGGCGACACTCCACGAAGTCGCACATCCCGCCGATGCAAACTTCTTGTGCTAGGACAAAATTCGTGAGAGATTCACATAGATCACATTTGTAACGTTGATAACTTAAGTCACACTAGTATCAATAGTCACACCTGCACCACTCGTCCCCGGCAGTTATAGAAGAGGATTCCATCCATGACGACGTCCCGCTCGCCTAAGCAGACCCCGCGGCCGAGTCTGCCCATGATTGCTGCCACTACAGCGGCACTTCCTGCGGTTGTCTTGTCGTCCTTGGCTCTAGCCCATCCCGCAGCTGCCGCTCCGGCGCCTGCGCGCCCCCTGCCCGCTACATTGGCCGCTGCCATGAAGGCCCAGGCAGCCGAAGCCAAAGCCGGCCTGATCCCGGCGGCTTCGGTGTCCACAACGATTCCGGCAGCCTTCCAGCCGGCCCAGCCTTCTGCCCCCGCCGAGTACACCATTGCCCGTGGTGACACCATCAGTGCGATTGCCGGCAGGTTCGGACTCAACACCAACGACGTCCTGAAGCTCAACAATCTCCAGCCGAACACCATCATTTACCCGGGCCAGAAGATCAAGCTGTCCGGTTCAGCCTCACCCGCAGCCCCGGCGCCGGCAGCGCCGGCTGCAGCGCCTGCCCCGCTGGCCAGTTCGGGCGGCAGCTACACCGTGAAGTCCGGCGATACGCTCGGCGCCATCGCCGCGCGGCACAACGTCAGCCTGTCGGATATTTTCAGCTGGAACGGCCTGAACATGCGTTCCGTCATCTACCCGGGCCAGAAGGTCAAGGTGGGCTCCGGCGAGTCAGCCGCCGCGGCACCTCAGCCGGCAGCCGCTCCGGCAGCTCCTGCCCCGGCGCCCGCGGCTCCCGCGCCCGCTCCTGGCGGCTCCTACACGGTCAAGGCCGGGGATACCCTGTCGGCGATCGCTTCCAAGCATGGGGTCAAGCTCTCGGACATCCTGGCGGCCAATCAGCTCAGCATGACCTCTGTCATCTACCCGGGCAACAAGCTGGTCATTCCGGGCGGATCGGTCCAGCCGGCCTCGTCCGCTCCTGCCGCCAGCGTGACACCGCTTGTGCCGAGCTCCTTCCTTGGCTTCACCTACCCCGAAGCCGTGGTCAGCTCCGCCAACCAGAACAAGGCGCTGTTGAACGCCGCCCCGGTGCCGTCCCGCGACCAGATGCGCACCATTGTGGCCGACACAGCCCGCTCCATGGGAGTGGAACCGTCCCTGGCCCTCGCCTTTGCGCACCAGGAATCGGGTTTCAACCAGCGCGCTGTTTCGCCCGCCAACGCCATCGGAACCATGCAGGTCATTCCCACGTCCGGCGAGTGGGCCTCTGACCTCGTGGGGAGGAAGCTGAACCTCCTGGACCCCTATGACAATGCCACTGCCGGCGTTGCCATCATCAAGCGGCTTATTGCCACCAGCAAGGATCTGGACACAGCAATCGCCGGGTACTACCAGGGCCAGTATTCTGTCAGCAAGTACGGCATGTACGACGACACCAAGGTCTACGTGGCCGCCATCAAAGCGCACCGGACGACCTTCGGCGGCTAATGCTGTACGTCCGCAATACCCCGGGACCCTGCTGGCACGGGCACCAAGGATAACGAAAAGGGTCCGGACCGCAGGTCGGTTCGGACCCTTTTCGTTGCGGGATTAGGATCGTAGGGTGCAGGAACACGTGTCTGACCGTCTTGTGGGAACGCTGGTGGATAACCGCTACGCCGTCCGCTCCAAACTCGCGCGCGGAGGCATGTCCACGGTGTACTTGGCCACTGACCTCCGGCTTGAGCGCGATGTTGCCCTCAAGGTCCTCCATCCGAACCTGGCCACGGATGAGACCTTCCTGGACCGGCTCGGAAGGGAAGCGAAAGCCGCCGCGAAACTGTCCCATCCGCATGTGGTGGGCGTGCTAGACCAAGGCAACGACGGCCTCACCGCGTACCTGGTGATGGAGTACATCAAGGGCCACACGCTCCGTGACGTCATCAGGTCCAAGGGTGCCCTGCCTCCCCGGCTGGCCCTTGCCCTGATAGATCCCGTGGTGGAGGGACTTGGCGAAGCCCACGCTGCCGGACTGATTCACCGTGATGTCAAACCGGAAAACGTCCTGATCGCCGACGACGGCCGCATCAAGATCGGCGACTTTGGCCTGGCCCGTGCCGTGACAACATCCACGAGCACGGGAACGCTGATCGGCACCATCGGCTATCTCTCCCCCGAACTTGTCCTGGGGAAACCGGCGGACGCCCGAAGCGACATCTACTCGGTGGGCATCATGCTCTACGAGATGCTCACCGGCCGGCAGCCTTACGACGGCGAGGTCCCCATCCAGGTCGCCTACAAGCACGTCAACGAAACTGTTGGACCGCCGTCGGCCCTGGTGCCCGGGCTGGCCGCCGAGATGGACGAACTCGTCCAGTGGTGTACCGCCAACGATCCCGAAAACCGCCCCGTGGATGGCCATGCCCTGCTCCAGGAGCTCCGCCACATCCGGACCAACCTCACGAATGCCGAGCTGGACCTCCGGCCCCCGGCCGCCGTCCCTGCCGGGCAACAGAGTCCCACCGAGGTCATTGCACGGACCAGCAATCCAACCGCCGCGCTGTCGTCCCTTCCCCGGCCCCGGGCCCAGCCGCCGCAACCGCCGCGCCAGCCGCACTCCCCCCATGCACCGCATGCCCTGTATCCACCGGATGAGCCCGACCGTTCGTACACACAGCACCTGCCCTACGCAGAGGATGACAGGAACCAGCCCGCCGCGGCCCTCAGCAAACGCGCGCAGCGCAAACAGGACAGGGAAGACGAGAAGGCCCGGTCGAGGGCTGCGGCCACGCCGGTCCGGAGCCTGCGCGAAGGAAACCCCCGGCGCCGCGGAATCCTATGGGTTGTGGTGCTGATCATTATCGCCCTGCTTGCCACGGGGGCCGGCTGGTTCTTCGGCATGGGTCCCGGGGCGTCGGCGACCATTCCGTCGGTCGCCAACAAGTCAGTCTCACAGGCACAGCAGCTCCTCAGCGAGGCGGGCTTCCAGTCACGGACCACCGACGTTTTTGACGACGATATCCCCTCGGGACTGGTGGTGGGCTCCGACCCTGCGGCCGGACAAGAGATCCGGAAGTTCCAGCCCGTGGCGCTGTTTGTTTCCAAAGGGCCACAGCTGTACGAGCTGCCCACGCTGACCGGCGGAACACTGGAGGAAGCCAAGGTGGCACTCAACCAGGCCGAAATGGCTCTGGGAAACGTCACGGAACAGTTTGATGAAGCCGCGGCCGCCGGCACGGTGCTCGCCCAGGATCCGGCCGCCGGCACGCCGGCACGGCACGGCACCCCGGTCAACCTGACCGTGTCCAAAGGCCCGCAGCCGATTCCGGTGCCCTCTGTTGTGGGACAGGAGGAAGACGCGGCCGTCGCCGCCATCGAAGCTGCGGGGCTGACGGCCGACGTCGCACCCGAGGAGGTCTTCGACCGCAAAGTCCCCGAAGGATCGGTTGTCAGCCAGTCCCCGGCGAACGGCACCCTGACCAGGGGCGGCACCGTGACCCTGACCATCTCGAAGGGCCCCCGAATGGTCGAGGTGCCCAGCTTCATCGGCAAGCAGGCCACAGAAGCCCGCAAGGGCCTGGAAGCCTTGGGCTTCGAGGTACGGGTCAACAACATCCTCGGCGGCTTCTTCGGCACGGTCCGGGACCAGGACCCCGTTGGGGAAGAAGTCCCGGAAGGTTCCGTCGTCACCATCACGGTGGTGTAACCGGGTTTCCACGGCCTGCAACTGCCGGAAAGACAAAAAGGGTGCCTCCCGAGACACGAAGTCCGGGAGGCACCCTTTTGACGGTCAGTGCTTGGCCAGTGCTCCGGCCACCAAGAACGCCATCTCAAGGGACTGCATGTGGTTGAGGCGGGGGTCGCAGACGGACTCGTACCGGTCGAGGAAGGCTTCCTGGTCAACAGGATCGGCGCCGCCCAGGCATTCAGCGACGTCGTCGCCGGTCATCTCCACGTGCAGGCCGCCGGGGACGGTGCCCAGGGCGTGGTGCACTTCGAAGAACCCGCGCACTTCGTCAATGACGTCGTCGAAATTTCGCGTCTTGTAGCCGTTGGGGGACGTGACCGTGTTCCCGTGCATGGGATCCGTGACCCAAAGGACCTGCGCGCCGGAGGCCGTGACCTTTTCGACGACGGCGGGGAGCTTCTCGCGGATGTTTCCCGCACCCATGCGCGTGATGAAGGTCAGGCGGCCCGGTTCGCGTTCCGGGTCCAGTTTGTCGATGAGGCGCAGGGCGTCGTCGCCGGTGGTGGAAGGACCCAGCTTCACGCCGATCGGGTTGCGGACCCGGGACAGGAAATCGATGTGGGCATGGTCGAGTTCGCGCGTGCGCTCACCGATCCACAGGAAGTGCGCGGAGGTGTCGTAGGGGAAGCCGGTGCGGGAATCGATCCGCGTCAGTGCCCGCTCGTAGTCCAGCAGCAGGGCTTCGTGGCTCGCGAAGAACTCCACGCGCTTGAGCGCTTCGAAGTCGGCTCCGCAGGAGGCCATGAACTTGATGGCGCGGTCGATGTCACGGGCCAGGGACTCGTAACGTGCGTGGGCGGGGTTCTCCGTAAAGCCCTTGTTCCACTGGTGCACGGAGCGCAAATCGGCGAAGCCGCCCTGCGTGAAGGCCCTGATGAGGTTCAACGTTGAGGCTGACGTGTGGTACGCCCGGAGCATCCGGGAGGCGTCGTGGCCGCGGGATTCCGGGGTGAATTCGTACCCGTTGACGATGTCGCCGCGGTAGGCCGGGAGAGTGACGCCGTCGCGGGTCTCGTCATTGGAGGAGCGGGGCTTGGCGAACTGCCCGGCCATGCGGCCCATTTTGATGACAGGCATCGCTGCGCCGTAAGTGAGAACCACGGCCATCTGCAGGATGGTCTTGACGCGGGCGCTGATCTTGTCCGCAGTGGCCGCCTCGAAGGTCTCGGCACAATCACCGCCCTGGAGCAGGAACGCCTTGCCCTGGGCCGCAGCTGCCAGCCGTTCACGCAGGACGTCAACCTCGCCGGCAAAAACCAGCGGCGGGAGCATGGAGAGTTCGCGGACCGAGGCGTCGAAAACGTCCTTGTCCTGCCAGCTCGGCTGCTGGGAGATCGGAAGGTCCCGCCAGTCATCAAGGCCAGGATAATTGGCCGCTCCGCTCTGGGCGGTGCTGGACAGCGAAAAGGCAGGTTTTGCAGATAGCTCAGTCACTATCTAAGACTAATGCGCTCCGGAGGCTTCGGAATACCCGGCCGTCACGCGTCCCGAGAGCGGCGTCACAGTCAGGCCGCGGCCGGGCCCTTGCCGTCAGCGTCGGTGGTCGCAGCCCCCGCGAGCCGGAGCTTGACCACTGCTGCGTACTCATCCACATATTCCTGGCCGGAGAGGCGCATCAGCTCGAACATAATCTCGTCGGTGACCTTGCGCTGCACCTCCCTGTCCCCGGCCTGAGCGGCATACTGGCTGAAGTCCAGCGGAGCACCAAAAATCATGCCGATCCGGCGGATATTCGGCAGGCGTTTGCCGATGGGCTGGACTTTGTCCGTTCCGATCATCGCCACCGGGATCACCGGGACCCCCGCCTGCAGCGCCAGCTTGGCCACGCCCACTTTGCCGCGGTACAGGCGTGAATCCGGGCTGCGCGTCCCCTCCGGGTAGATCCCCAGCAGCCCCCCGCTGGTGAGGACATCCATGCCGGCGTTCAGCGACACCGCCGATGCCGCCCCGCCGGACCTGTCCATCGGCAGCTGGTTGGTGAGCCGGAAGAACATGGCCGTCAGGCGGCCTTTCACACCGGTACCTGTGAAGTACTCGGACTTGGCCAGGAATATAACCGGCCTGGGAACCATCAGCGGCATAAAGATCGAATCGGAGAACGACAGATGGTTCGAGGCAATGATGGCCGCGCCCTCTGCGGGAATGTTGTCCAGGCCTTTGACCCAGGGGCGGAAAAGCAGCCGCAGCACCGGCCCCAGGAAGATCCTTTTCATGACCCAATAGAACACGTCTCGAACCTCTCCGGAAGCCTGCCGGCCGGCCCTTTGGTGGGCCGGGCCAGCACTTCAATGCAACCCTACTCTAGTGAGATTTGTCCCGAACAGTGACACGATGGTGTCATGACAGAAAGCAGCACTCCGCCCAGGCCTGCCGCTTTCAGCTACCCCGGCCACGGTCCCAATGCCGGCACGGGGATCGCAATCTGCCACGGATTCACCGGAAGTCCGTTGAGTGTCCTGCCCTGGGCTGAAGACCTGGCCGCCCAGGGGTTCGCCGTATCCGTTCCCCTCCTTCCCGGCCACGGCACGGACTGGCGGCAGCTGGCACGCTCGAACTGGCGCCAATGGTACGAGACCTTCGAAACGGCGTATCAGGACCTGGATGCACGCACCGAACGCTGTTTCGTGGCGGGCCTCTCGATGGGCGGAGCCATCGCCCTGCTGACGGCCTCCCGTCATCCTGTGGCAGGCGTCTCGGTGGTGAATCCGGGGCTCAGCTTCTACGACCGCCGGGTGCGCGTCATCGGAGTCCTCAAGTATTTCCAGCGCACCACTATCCCCATCCAGGAGGAACAGCCGACGGCGGCAGCCACCGAAGACGGTGACTACTCCCGCACGCCGCTGGCGGCAGTCCATGAGCTCAAGAGGCTGTTCGGTGCGGCCGTTCGCGGGCTGCATAAAGTGGACGCCCCGGTGCAGGTCTTCAAATCCCGGGCGGACGCCGTGGTGCCGCCCACCTCGCTCTCGACCCTGCAACGCAGGCTCGGTCCCCGGCTGGCCGAAGTGGTGGAACTCCGCAACAGCGGCCATGTAGCCACGCTGGACGTTGACGCTCCGGAAATATTCGCGCGTTCCCGCCAGTTCTTCCTTGACCACTCCGCCCCCATGACAAGCCACGCCGGCAACGCAGACACCTCACACTCCTCGGAGACTCGATGACCAGCCTTCCGGATCACAGCCCGTTCAGCAGCCCTGCCGCCGGCGACGGCGCCCGGATCGGCGTGGTGTTGTCCCACGGGTTCACGGGCAGCCCCCACGGGCTCCGCACCTGGGCCCGGTCGCTGGCCGATGCCGGATTCGCCGTGCGTATGCCGTTGTTGCCCGGTCACGGCACCAGCTGGCAGGAGTTGGCCCGGACCCGTTGGACACAGTGGCATGCAGCGCTGGACAACGCTTACCTGGAGCTTGAGAAGGAGTGTGACCACGTGTTCGCCGCGGGGCTGAGCATGGGCGGCGCACTGGCGCTGCGGATCGCCGCAACGAGGCCGGTCAGTGGCGTCATCCTGGTGAACCCCGGGCTGGTGATCGATGATCCGCGCGCGCCGCTGGCCGGAATCCTGAAGCTCGTGCTGAAGAGTACGCCGGCAATTGCCAACGACATCCTGAAACCGGGCATGGACGAGGGCGCCTATCCCCGGACACCCGTGGCTGCTGCGCACGAACTGAACAAAATGTTCAAGGACACCATTCGGCTGCTCCCCCGCGTCACGGCACCGGTCCGCGTGTTCCGTTCGACAGTGGACCATGTGATCTCAGACTCCAGCATCGTTGCGCTGCGGCGCGGCCTGACCAACGCCCCGCTAACTTTGACGTCCCTCGAGAACAGCTACCACGTGGCAACGCTGGATCACGACGCCGAGGACATCTTCCGCGGGTCCGTGGAATTCATCCGGACGGTCCTGGCGGACACGGCATCGTCCCGCTTCCAGGAGGGTGCGGCCCATGACCAGGCCTGATTCCGGCTCACCGGACCAGAGTGCAAACCAGGACGATGCGGTCTGGCTGGACCTTGTTGCCCGGCTGGAAGGGAAGTCCCCCGGCGGCAGCAGCACGGCGGACGGCGACTCCGTTCCCTCGGATCACGGCGATGCCGGTGCCGGAAATCCCGCCAAGGAGGCTGCCCGCCCCGATGCAAAGGACCCGACACCGGACCGTCCGGCTGACGTGCCCGGACGGTCCGCGACTTTCCGCGACTTCGATCCCCTGGGCCTGGGCCGGTACCCCCAGGACAGCCAGGCCGCCGGCCCGCGTGACTACGACGTGGAGGACGACGGCGGCGACTTCGTTCCGGACGAACCGCCAAGCCTGGCCGGAACAGATCCGCTGACCGTGCTCGCGTGGCTGGGGGCAGTCGGCGCCCCCGTGGCCCTGCTCCTGTCCGTGATGTTCTGGCGGTCAGCGCCGCTGCTGGCGATATTGGGAATGGTGGCTGCTTTCCTGCTGTCCGTGGTCTACCTGATTATGAAGCTGCCCCAGGAAAAGGATGAGAACGACGACGGTGCCCGCGTCTAGGTGCGGGACCGCACCGCGCTGACGGGGAGCTAGCCCGGGGCTTTCCGCGCCGGGCGCCGCTCAGCTCTGCATGCGGCTGCTCACGCGGGACAGGTCCGCGGCTCCGATGAGCCCGGCGTTGGGTCCCAGCGCCGCCAGTTCAATGCCGGCGGCCGGGCGAAAGCCACGGCCGGTCAGGTTCCGGGCGAAGGCCTTGCGGGCGGGTTCCACCAGCAAATCTCCGGCAGAGCAGAGTCCGCCGCCGATCACAAAGAGGCCCGGGTCCAGCGCGGCCGCCAGGTTTGCCAGTCCAAGGCCCAGCCATTCCCCCACTTCGTCGAGGAGTTCGCGGCACGCAGCGTCGCCTGCCAGTGCCAGCTCGGTGACAACCGCCCCGGTGATCCGGTCCGTCCTGCCGCCCACGCTGGCCAGCAGTTCCTGCGCCACCGGGGAATTGGCCGCCGCCAGGATCCTCGCCTCGCGGCCCAGCGCGTTGCCGGAGGCGTACTGCTCCCAGCAGCCGCGGTTGCCGCATTCACACCGGTGTCCGCCCGGCATGATGATCTGGTGGCCGAATTCGCCGGCCACGCCAAACCGGCCCCGCTCCAGCCGGCCGTCCATCACCATCGCGCCACCGATGCCGGTGCCGAGGGTGATGCACACCAGCCGGTCCTCACCTTGCCCCGCGCCAAAGCGCCATTCCGCCCAGGCTGCGGCATCGGCGTCGTTCGCCAGGAGGATGGGCCTGCGCAGCAGGCGCTGCAGGTTGGCCCGCAGGGGCTCGTTGCGCCACGCAAGGTGGGGGCTGAAGAGCACCGTTCCGCCGTCCAGGTCCATCCAGCCGGCTGCCCCGATGCCTACGGAGCGGATCCGGTGGCTGGCGCCAAGCTCCTCCACGAGTTCAACGATGACCTGCTCCACGGCCCGCGGGTCGCTGCCGGGGGTGGACCGGCGCGATTCGCTGAGGATCCTGCCGTCGGCATCGACTACCCCGGCGGCCACCTTCGTGCCGCCGATGTCGATCCCGATCGCCAGCCCCTTCCGCCCGAGCCGAAGATGTTCACGGAAGCGTTCTCTCCGCCGGGGCTGCGGGCGTGCGGGCCGGGGCCGGCGCCGCCAAGGCGCCGAAGGCGGGGGCGGACCGGCAGGCTCACCGGGGGACGTTGCATACATAGTGCCTCATTCTAGGCGCGCGGCCCGGACGCCACCGGGAGCCTGGCGCCGTGCGTCACAGCAGCCCGTTGACTCGCATGTTACTGACCAGTAGGTTTAATGCAGCACGGCCACGTTGCAGGCGTATTAGTCTTTAGGCATACCCTGTGCGGGTCTATGGATATCAAAGGAGCTATAGTGCGCGAATTCAGTGTTCCGCCGCTGGTTGTTGTCCCACCGGAAACCAACATCACCGATCTTGTTCTGCGGCAGGCCGCTAAGCCCAGCAACCCGGCGCTGTTTTCGCGGCTGAATTCCGCAGGCGCCTGGCAGGACATTTCCGCAAAGGACTTCCTGGCCGACGTCTCCGCGCTTGCCAAGGGCCTGATCGCCAGCGGCGTGGGCGCCGGTGACCGCGTGGGCATCATGTCCCGCACACGCTACGAATGGGCTCTCATCGATTTCGCAGTCTGGTTCGCCGGGGCCGTTTCGGTACCCATCTATGAGACCTCATCACCGTCCCAGGTTGCCTGGAACCTCGGCGACTCCGGCGCGGTCGCGGCCTTCGGCGAATCCGCCCACCATGAGGACATCATCAGGCAGGCCGCCACCTCCGAGGGACTCACTGCCCTGCAGCACGTCTGGCAGCTCGAAGGCGCCGGGCTCGACGCGGTGCGCGAAGCCGGGCGGGAGGTCAGCGATGCCGACCTCGAAGCACGCCGGGCCTCCGCCGGGCTGAGTGACGTCGCCACCATCATCTACACGTCCGGAACCACCGGCCGGCCCAAGGGCTGCGAGCTGACCCACGGCAACTTTGTAGAGCTGTCGGACAACGCACTGGCAATCCTCGGCGACGTCGTCAATGAGCAGGCCAAAACCATTATGTTCCTGCCGCTCGCCCACGTGTTTGCGCGCTTCATCTCCGTCCTGGCCGTCGCCGCCGGCGCAACCGTGGCGCATACACCGGACATCAAGAACCTGCTGGCTGACCTGCAGAGCTACCAGCCCACGTTCATCCTCGCCGTGCCCCGCGTGTTCGAGAAGGTCTACAACTCTGCGCTGACCAAGGCGGAGGATGGCGGCAAGGGCGCAATTTTCCACAAGGCGACCGAGACCGCCATCGCGTTCTCCAAGGCACGCCAGGCCGGGCATATCGGCCTGGGCCTGAAACTCAAGCACACCCTGTTCGACAAGCTGGTCTACGGCAAGCTGCGCGCAGCCATGGGAGGAAACGTGGCCCATGCAGTGTCCGGCGGCGGTCCCCTCGGCGAACGGCTCGGCCACTTTTTCCAGGGCATCGGCCTGCAGATCCTGGAGGGCTACGGCCTGACAGAAACCACCGCCCCGATTTCCGTGAACACCCCGGCCCTGATCAAGATCGGCTCGGTGGGCAAACCCCTGCCGGGCAACTCCGTGAAGATCGCCGACGACGGCGAGATCCTCGCCAAAGGTGTCTGCGTCATGCGCGGCTACTACAAGCGCGAAGACCTGATGGCCGACACGTTTGACGATGGCTGGTTCCGCACGGGCGACATCGGAAAACTTGATGACAGCGGCTTCCTCTGGATCACCGGACGCAAGAAGGAAATCATCGTCACCGCCAGCGGCAAGAACGTGGTTCCGGCCCTGCTTGAGGACCAGATCCGTGCCGACGCGCTGGTTTCCCAGGTCCTGGTGGTGGGCGATAACCGGCCGTTCATCGGCGCCCTGGTCACGCTGGACCAGGAGGCACTCCCCGGGTGGCTGCAGCGCCACGGCCTGCCGAACACCACCACGTTGGAGGAGGCGGTGGAGAATCCGGTGGTCAAGGCGGCAGTGCAGGACCTCATCACGCAGGCCAACGCCTCGGTGTCCCAGGCTGAAGCCATCAAGTCCTTCCGTATCGTCGCGTCCGACTTCACCGAAGCGTCAGGCCACCTGACGCCGTCCATGAAGGTAAAGCGCGCCCAGGTGATGAAGGACTTCGAGACAGTCATCGAAGAAATGTACGGCGCTCCGCGCAGCTGACGGAAGACGGACACCAGGCAAAGGAAATGCCCCCCTCCCGGCGGAAGCCGGGAGGGGGGCATTTCCTGTTAAGCCCGGGCTTCTCAGCCCTGGTCCACCACGAGGAGGAGGTCCCCGCCCTGGACCTGCTCCACCGCTGAGATGGCCAGGCGGGAGACCTTCCCTGCCACCGGCGTGGTGATCGATGCTTCCATCTTCATCGCTTCGATGGTGGCCACGGTGTCACCCGCATTGACGGTGTCTCCGGTCTTGACGGTCACGGTGACAGCACCGGCGAACGGGGCAGCAACGTGGCCCGGCTGGGCCGGGTCCGCCTTCTCGGCAGCCTTGACGTTGCTCACCACGGAACGGTCACGGACGACGACGGGCCGGGACTGCCCGTTCAAGGTACACATAACGGTGCGCATGCCCTTTTCGTCCGGCTCCGAGACGGCTTCCAGCGACGCGATCAGCCGGACACCCTTTTCGAGCTGGATCTCGTGCTCGGCGCCACGCTGCAGACCGTAAAGGTAATCACGGGTGTCCAGGACCGAGATGTTGCCGTAGGTTTCCACGCTCTTGAGGTAGTCCTTGGTGGGACCGTCGAAGAGCAGCCGGTTGAGGGTGCCCTGCCGGGTCTTGGAATCGCCCTTGAGCGCGGCGCTGTCCTCGGGGCTGAGTTCAACGTCGCGGACCTTGATGCTGCGGCCCTGGAGTGCCTTGGTGCGGAACGGTTCCGGCCAGCCTCCGGGCGGGTCACCGAGCTCGCCCGACAGGAACCCGATGACGGAGTCGGGGATGTCGTAGTTCTGCGGGTTCTCGTTGAAATCTGCGGGATCGGCGTTCAGGCCCACGAGGTGCAGGGCGAGATCGCCCACCACCTTCGAGGACGGCGTGACCTTGACCAGGCGGCCCAGGATACGGTCCGCCGCGGTGTACATGTCCTCGATGGCTTCGAAGCGCTCCCCCAGCCCCAGCGCCATGGCCTGCTGGCGCAGGTTGGACAGCTGGCCGCCCGGGATCTCGTGCTTGTAGACCCGGCCGGTGGGGCCCGGCAGGCCCGATTCGAACGGCGCATAGACGCGGCGCACGGCCTCCCAGTACGGCTCCAGTGAACTGACTGCGTCCAGGTCCAGGCCGGTGTCGCGCGGGGTGTGGGCCAGGGCCGCCACGAGGGCGGACGCCGAGACCTGGCTTGTGGTGCCGGCCAGCGACGCCGATGCGACGTCAACAGCGTCCACACCGACGTCTACTGCCGCCAGCAGGGTGGCCAGCTGGCCGCCTGCAGTGTCATGGGTGTGCAGGTGGACCGGGAGGTCAAAGCGTTCGCGCAACGCGGCAACCAGCTTGGCGGCCGCCGCCGGACGGAGGAGCCCGGCCATGTCCTTGATGGCCAGGATGTGGGCGCCGGCGTCCACGATCCGCTGCGCCAGTTCCAGGTAGTAGTCCAGCGTGTAGAGGTTCTCGTCCGGGTTCAGCATGTCGCCCGTGTAGCAGAGGGCAACTTCCGCCACGGCCGTTCCGGTGGCCCGCACCGCGCGGATGGCCGGAGCCATCTGGTTTACGTCGTTGAGGGCGTCAAAGATGCGGAAGATGTCGATGCCTGTGGCTGCGGCCTCGTTAACAAAGGCCTCAGTGACCTCTTCAGGGTATGGCGTGTAGCCAACCGTATTCCGGCCGCGGAGCAGCATCTGCAGGCACACATTCGGGAGTGCCTTGCGGAGGGCCGCAAGGCGGTCCCACGGGTCTTCGCCAAGGAAGCGCAGGGCCACGTCATAGGTGGCGCCGCCCCAGGCTTCGACCGACAGGAGTTCCGGCAGCAGCGCGGTGACTGCGGGGCCGGCCGCCACGAGGTCGCGGGTACGAACGCGGGTGGCCAGGAGCGACTGGTGGGCGTCACGGAAGGTGGTGTCGGTAACGGCCACAGCCGTCTGAGCGCGCAGGGCCTTGGCAAAGCCTTCCGGACCGAGTTCCTGGAGACGCTGGCGGGAGCCGGCCACCGGCGTCCGGTCGGTTACGGCAGGCAGCTTGTCCGCGGGATCCGAGTGCACGGTGAGCTCGCCGTTGGGCTTGTTGACCGTCACTTCGGCCAGCCACGTGAGGAGCTTGGTTCCCCGGTCAGCAGAGACGCGGGCCTTCAGGAGCTGCGGACGCTCATCGATGAAGTTCGTGGCCACATTGCCGGCAATGAAGTCTGCATCGTCCAGCACCGCCTGCAGGAAGGAGATGTTGGTGGAAACGCCGCGGATGCGGAATTCCGCGAGGGCACGGCGTGCACGGGCTACAGCGGCGGGGTAGTCGCGGCCACGGCAGCTGAGCTTTACGAGCATGGAGTCGAAGTGCGGGCTGATTTCGGCACCCGAGTACACGGTGCCGCCGTCGAGCCTTACACCGGCGCCGCCGGCGGAACGGTAACCGGTGATCTTCCCGACGTCGGGGCGGAACCCGTTAGCCGGATCCTCGGTGGTGATGCGGCACTGCAGCGCAGCGCCCTTGAGCTGCACCGTCTCCTGGGACAGGCCAAGGTCCGCCAGGGTTTCGCCGGATGCGATCCGCAGCTGCGCCTGCACCAGGTCAACGTCGGTCACTTCTTCAGTGACGGTGTGTTCCACCTGGATGCGGGGGTTCATCTCAATGAAGACATGCTGTCCGGCGCGTTCGCCGACGGTGTCCACGAGGAATTCAACGGTTCCGGCGTTGACGTAGTTCAGGGCCTTGGCGAACTTCACCGCGTCCCGGTAGAGGGCCTGGCGGATTCCTTCGTCCAAGTTCGGCGCCGGGGCGATTTCGATGACTTTCTGGTGGCGGCGCTGTATGGAGCAGTCACGCTCGAACAGGTGCATGACGTTACCTTCGGCGTCCGCCAGGATCTGCACCTCGATGTGGCGCGGGCGAAGGACTGCCTGCTCCAGGAACATGGTGGGATCACCGAAGGCCGCATCGGCCTCGCGCATGGCGGCCTGCAGTGCCTCCGGAAGGGCCTCCCGGGTGTCCACGCGGCGCATGCCGCGTCCGCCGCCGCCGGCGACAGCCTTGGCGAAGATGGGGAAGCCAATCTCGTCCGCCGCCGCGATCAGTTCGTCCAGGTCCTTGGAGGGTTCGCTGGACTTCAGGACGGGGACGCCGGCGTCGCGTGCGGCTTTCAGCGCCGCCACCTTGTTCCCTGCAAGTTCAAGCACCTCAGCCGGCGGGCCCACGAAGGTGATCCCTGCCTCCTGGGCCGCACGGGCCAGGTCCGGGTTTTCGGAGAGGAAGCCGTAGCCGGGGTAGATGGCGTCGGCGCCGGACTCCTTGGCCACACGGACAACCTCGGCTACGTCGAGGTAAGCGCGTACGGGGTGCCCCTCTTCACCAATCAGATACGCCTCATCGGCTTTCTGGCGGTGGATCGAGTTGCGGTCTTCGTTGGGAAACACGGCAACGGTCTTGGCGCCCAGCTCGTAGCTGGCGCGGAAGGCCCTGATCGCGATTTCGCCGCGGTTGGCCACCAGAATCTTGGAAAACATGCTTCTCCTGCATCATCGCGGGTGGATCGATAGGTGGTCACAGTGTCCAAGACCTGTGCACACAATTACAAATTATTGTGTCAACAGTCACAGAAACCTCTGTCATGTCCCGAACGCCCGGACAAAGCCGGGATGTTTCCCGCCATGCCCGTACCGCCCTGCCAAGCCACGTCCCCATAAAACCGCAATTGCCGGCATCGCCACATATGATGGGTAAGGCGGCAGGATCCGCCCGGCTTCGGCACTGCTGGAGCAAACTTTACCCCCAACACGGCAGCCGGCGTTAGGTTTTGGTCTCACAAGTGCAAGTAGTCAGCATCAGCAGCCTTAAGGGCGGAGTCGGCAAGACGTCCGTCACCACAGGATTGGCGTCTGCGGCGCTTGCCGCCGGCATCCCCACACTGGTGGTGGACCTTGATCCCCATGCAGACGCAACTACCGCCCTTGGCGTACAGCCCGGGGACCAGCTGGACATCGGCCGGATGCTCAAGAGCCCTCGCCGGGCCAAGCTGGCGGAAAACGTAGCAGGAAGCTCGTGGACTGCGCGGGCGCCCTCGAACGGATCCGGACCGGCCGTCCTGGACGTCGCCGTCGGCTCGGCCTACACCGGCATCTATGACCGCCCTGACCTTGGCCGCCGCGACCTTCGCCGGCTCTCGGCAGTGCTGGCCGGCGCCGGCAGCTACGGGCTTGTGCTCATTGACTGCCCGCCGTCCCTTAACGGCCTGACCCGGATGGCCTGGTCCGCAAGCGACAAAGTGGCGCTGGTGGCAGAACCAGGGCTTTTCTCAGTGGCCGGCACGGAACGGACCATGCGTGCCATCCAGCTCTTCAAGCAGGAATTCGCCCCGAACCTTTCCGCCGCGGGCATCGTGGCCAACCGGGTGCGCACCGGTTCGTCCGAACACACCTACCGGCTCGCTGAGATGGAATCGATGTTTGGCGACCTGCTGCTGAGCCCGCGTATTCCGGAACAGGCAAACTGGCAGCAGATTCAGGGGGCAGCCCACCCGGTGCACCACTGGCCCGGGGAATCAGCCAAATCCTCGGCGGCCCTGTTTGATGCCCTCCTGGTCAATCTGCTCGCGGCCGGCAGTGGATTGCGCAACCGCACGCAGCGCTGATCCTGCCGGGCAAGGAATCCCACTCGGCGCAAAAAGAGGCCGCCCCCGGCTGATCTCATCAGGCGGGGGCGGCCTCTTCTTTGTCTTGAGTCAGTCAGCTGATCTTGCGCGAGGCGCGGCGTTTGCTTAATTCATCGTCCGGGAAGGACTGCACGGCGGCATGTTCGCTTGGCAGGGAAGCCAGGCTTCCCTCGACCTCGCGCCAGACCCGGCCAACGGCGATGCCAAAAACACCCTGTCCGCCTTGGACCAGATCGATGACCTCATCGGCGGACGTGCATTCGTAGACGCTGGCGCCGTCGCTCATCAGCGTGATCTGGGCGAGGTCCTCGACTCCGCGTTCGCGCAGGTGTTCCACGGCCGAACGGATCTGCTGCAGGGAGACACCCGTATCCAGTAGCCGTTTGACCACTTTGAGCACGAGGATGTCACGGAAGCCATAGAGCCGCTGGGACCCGGAGCCGGCAGCGCCACGGACGGCAGGTTCTACCAGCCCGGTGCGCGCCCAGTAGTCCAACTGGCGGTACGTGATGCCGGCAGCCTTGCAGGCGGTGGGGCCGCGGTAGCCGGCGTCTTCGTCAAGGACAGGGAGGTCCTCGGTAAACAGGAGACCCTGGGCACCGCTTGCGGGCAGGGCCACACCAGCCGTTGTGGACTGCTTCAACCCGCCTGCTTCGCCTTTGGGACTCACCTGGATCCTCCTGTTCATAAGCTCCCGGGGACCACTGCATCAGCCAGTTCACACATGAAGTCCATGCATGTAATTTCGCGGGGGTCGTACTTTTACAGTGTGACTTGCGCGGCTGCTGTAAGCAATGGGAGCTTGATACCTTCGACGTTAGGCCTGCGGCGCCCTCAGGTCAAAGATCTGGCCTGCTTCAGACAGCCGTGTCGGAACTTTCAGCCTCAACTTTAACCTTAACGTGACCTCAGCCGTCGAAGTCCTCGGGCTCGACGTCATCGAGGAACTCACGGAAACGCCGCAGCTCGCGTTCCTCGTCCACTGTGGGACCGGGCTCGGTGTCCTCACCCTCATCATGTTCGGTGATGCGGACTCCGGCTTCGTCCATGACCGAGTCAGCACACCAGATGCGGCACTTTGCCCGCAACGCGATCGCCAGTGCATCTGACGCGCGCGAACTGACAGTTGTGCCGTTCTCGAACTGAAGCTGGCCGTAGAAGATGTTGTCCTCGACCGCCACGATGTTCACACTGACCACCGAGTGGCCCAGCGACTCCACAACATCCACCAGGAGGTCATGGGTCATGGGGCGCGGTGGCACTACTCCCTGCTGGGCAAGGGCGATCGCACTGGCCTCGGGGGTTCCGATCCAGATGGGCACATGGCGCTCACCGTGGATCTCGCGCAGCAGGACCAGCGGCTGGTTCGACGGCAGTTCGATGCGAACGCCTACGATCTCGACTTCGATCATCAGATGTCCATACGTGAGATCCGGTCCTGCACCAGGGCACGGTGCAGGATCAGACAGAGATCGCTGATTTCACGGGCTGCTTCGGCAGCCCGTGCCTGGGAAGCGGAATCACGCCGTGAGGCGAGCGGGGCAACCGCCCGCTCCACGAGCCCGAATTCACGTTCCGCGGCAGCCTGGAATGGACGGAGGTGCCGCGGTTCCAGACCGTGGCCCTCCAATTGCACGCACGCCCGGGCGACCTGGAGCGCGTGTTCATCGAATTTCCCGTTGCTGTGGCTGACGAGCCCGAAGCTCAGCAGGGACTGCAGCAGCGGGACACTCGCACCGGACTCAGCGCGGAGTTGTTCCTCGCTGAATTTCCGGCCGCGGTTTTGAAGTTCGGCGGCCAGTTCGTCAGAGACGATCCGAGGCGAAACCACGACGCCGGGCGGCAGGTTTTCCGGCCGCTCTCCCCTGTCGATGGCGTCAAGGTAGTCCTTGATGACCTTCAGGGGAAGGTACTGGTCCCGTTGCAGGGCGAGTACAAAGCGGAGCCGCTCAACATCGCTCTCGGCGTACTGCCGGTAGCCGGCCGGGGTGCGGCGGGGGTTGATCAGGCCCTTTTCCTCGAGGAACCTGATTTTCGACGCACTCATGCCAGGAAAGTCGCCGCTGAGCTGGGCGAGGACTTCCCCGATGTTCAGGACGTGGGGTCCCCGGCGTTCCGGTTGTGCCATTGCCACAGGCAAGTGCCCCGGGATCAGGCGCGGCCTGCTGCGCGTGCAGGGCTCAGGTAGAAGGTGAGGCGGAACTTGCCGATCTGGACTTCGTTCCCGGATTTCAGTTCAACACTGTCCACGCGGTCGTGGTTGACATAGGTTCCGTTGAGGCTGCCGGTGTCCACCACCTCGAAGCTCCGTGCGGTGCGCCGGAATTCGACGTGCCGCCGCGAGACGGTGACGTCATCGAGGAAGATGTCGGCGTCCGGGTGACGGCCCGCGGTGGTGGTGTCCGTGTCCAGCAGGAAGCGCGCACCGGCGTTGGGTCCGCTGTGGGCGACCAGCAGGGCGGAACCGGCAGGCAGCGCCTCCACGGACTGACGTTCTTCGGTGGACAGCCGCGGCGCGATGGTGGGTTCGTCGGTGACGGGGGTCAGGTGAATCGAGGTGGTCTCCGAAGCCCTGGCCGCACCTTTGCCGTAATCGTCTTCGGCATGGTCCTTCTTGTGGCCAACCATGGATTCCTCCTCTTTCACTGCAGCTCTCACGACTGCATTCAGCATTTACCCTGACGGATGCCCCGCACAGATCCGACCCGGGGTCCCGATCCGGCCATTGACGTGCGAAGACGCCTGCCGGCCGGACCGATTAACCCGTTAGGTTTAGCCTACCTGCTGTTCGTACTCCGATGCACTGAGCAAAGACTCCACGGCGTCGGCTTCGGCGAGTTTGATCTCGATCAGCCAGCCATCGCCGTAGGGGTCCGTGTTGATCAGGGCCGAGTCAGTGTCGAGGGATTCGTTGCGGGCCACCACTTCCCCGCTCACCGGCGCGTAGATGTCACTGACGCTCTTGGTGGATTCAACCTCGCCCACTACTTCGTTGGCAGTAACTTTGCTGCCGGCTTCAGGCATCTGGGCGTAGACAACATCTCCGAGAGCGTCCTGGGCGAAATCAGTAATACCAACGCGGACAACGCCGTCAGCGTTCGGTGCGGTGACCCACTCATGCTCGGCGGTGTAGGACAGGTCTTCGGGAATGTTGCTCATCAGGGGCCTTTCATCGGGTCAATCACCAATGTCAACGGGGCTTGGAAAACAAGCCGCCGCTGAAAGTATAGGCACAAGTCCATAAGCGTTCGAGGATGATTCTGACATGATGGGACGCATGAGTTCACCGGCACAGGGAACATCCGGGAAAAAGGGAAATTGGGCTGCGCGGCTCATTTTTGGCGGCGTTGCCCTCGTATTCCTGATCATTGCCTATTATGCTCTCGCGGCGGTCCTGCCCGTGTGGTGGGCCAACGTCATCCGCGGCCAGGTCCAGGGCAATCTGGGTGCCGGGATCCTGGTGGGGATGTTCTACGGTTTTGTGTTCACCTTTGTACCCCTGCTGGTGGCCTGGCAGGCGACACGCAAGCGTGTGGGCTGGCCGTGGAAGGTTGTAATCCTGGTTGTTGCGGTGGCCATTGCGGCGCCGAACCTCCTGACTGCCGGGATTATGTTCGGTAACTCGGAAGCCGCGCACAACGGTCAACGGATTCTTGGCACCGAAGCCACCTGGTTCCCGCTGTGGACACAGATAGCGGCGATTGCCGCCGTCGTAATATTTGTCGTTGGCCTCATCCTCTGGAAGGTCTGGCGGCAGCGGGGCAAGAAGGTCAAGGCACTCACAAAAGCCGACGCCGGGCGCTCCGAGGCCCTGAAGGCAACGGACGGCAACAAGGCGGAACCACCTGCGCCGCCACCCGCTTCCGACAGCGGCCAGGCCGGCAGCCGGGCTGACGGCAGGTAGCGCCATGCCGGAGCTACCCGAGGTTGCAGGCCTGGCCGGGTTCCTGGACGGGCAGCTGCGCGGATCAGTGGTGCAAAAAATTCAAATCGTCTCGTTCGCCGTCCTCAAAACCGCAGACCCTCCCTACACCGCGATGGAAGGGCGCACCGTGGCGGGCGTCCGGCGGTTCGGGAAGTTCGTCTGCCTTGACACGGACGGCCCGTCCTTTGTCTTCCACCTCGCGCGCGCCGGCTGGGTCCGTTACACCGACTCCCCCGCCGACACCCAGTTGCGGCTGGGCAAGGGCCACATCGCTGCCCGGCTCACGTTCGCGGGCCCCGACGGCCGTCACGGCATTGACCTCACGGAGGCCGGGACGAAAAAGAGCCTGGCGGTCTACGTGGTACACGCTCCCCAGGATGTGCCGGGCATCGCGGCACTCGGCCCGGACCCCTTCAGCGAAGAGTTCGACGCCGATACCCTGGCGGGGATCCTGGGCGCCAGCTCCCAGCAGGTGAAGGGCCTCCTGCGCAGCCAGAGCGTGATTGCAGGGATCGGAAACGCCTACAGCGACGAGATTCTGCATGCTGCCCGAATCTCTCCCTTCGCCATCGCCAAGTCGCTGGACCGGGACACCGTCCAGGTCCTGTACAACGCGATCCACGACATTCTGGGAACAGCCCTGGCCGAGGCCGCGGGCAAGCCGCCCAAGGAACTCAAAGACGTCAAGCGCAGCCACATGCGGGTCCATGCCCGGGCCGGGGAAGCCTGCCCGGTATGTGGGGACACCGTTCGGGAAGTATCGTTCGCGGACTCTGCCCTGCAGTACTGCCCCACCTGCCAGACACACGGGAAGGTCCTGGCAGACCGCAGGACGTCGAAGTTCCTGAAATAGGACGCTTAAACGCCAAAGGGCCGTTTTCCGGTAAACAAACCGGAAAACGGCCCTTCATGGTCGGGCTGACAGGATTTGAACCTGCGACCCCTTGACCCCCAGTCAAGTGCGCTACCAAGCTGCGCTACAGCCCGTTAGCTCTGCCGTTCTCCGCTGCGTTTACTCCCCGATGTTACCCGGGATTTCAACTCAGCAGTCCGGCCGAACCACCTTGAAAAGCTTACACGATCCCGGAGGGTGCAAGTGACACTTTGGCACCTGCACACCTCCGGTGTGTCCTAATTAACGCTTCTTGCCGCGCTTTTCGCGGACGCGCATGTTGACCTCGATGGGCGTGCCTTCGAAACCAAAGGTTTCACGGAGCCTGCGTGTGATGAAGCGGCGGTAGCCCGGGTCCAGGAATCCCGTGGTGAAGAGCACGAACTTCGGCGGCCGGCTGGACGCCTGGGTGCCGAAGAGGATGCGCGGCTGCTTGCCGCCGCGGACCGGGTGCGGGTGCGCCGCAACGAGCTCGCCGAGGAAAGCATTGAGCCTGCCGGTGGCGATGCGCTTGTCCCAGTTCTCCAATGCCAGGTCCAGGGCGGGGACCAGGCGGTCCTTGTGCCAGCCGGTCAGGGCCGAGATGTTGACGCGCGGCGCCCAGGCCACGTGGGCCAGGTCCTGTTCGATCTCCCGCTCCAGGTAGGTGCGGCGTTCGTCGTCGAGCAGGTCCCACTTGTTGAACGCCAGCACCAGCGCCCGGCCGGACTCGATGGCCAGCTGCAGGATGCGGACGTCCTGCTCGCTGAGGACCTCATCCACGGCGAGGAGTACGACGGCGACCTCCGCCTTTTCGAGCGCGGCCTGCGTCCGGAGGGAGGCGTAGTAGTCGGCGCCCTGAGCCATGTGCTGGCGGCGGCGGATGCCTGCCGTGTCCACAAAGCGCCAGGTGCGGCCGCCGAGCTCAATGAACTCATCCACGGGGTCGCGGGTGGTGCCGGCGGTGTTGTCCACCACCACGCGTTCGGAGCCTGCCAGCTTGTTCAGCAGCGATGACTTGCCCACGTTGGGGCGGCCGATCAGGGCAATGCGGCGCGGACCGCCGGAACGTTCCAGGCCCTCGATGGTGGAGAACTCCGGCAGGGTGTCCATAACGTGGTCCAGGAGGTCGGCAACCCCGCGGCCATGGAGGGCGGAGACGGGGTAGGGCTCACCGAAGCCGAGGCCCCACAAGGCAGCGGAGTCCGCTTCCTGGGCGAAGTCATCCACCTTGTTGGCCACCATGATGACCGGCTTCTTGCTCCGGCGGAGCATCTTCATCACGCCCTCGTCCGTTGCGGTGGCACCCACGGCGGAGTCGACAACGAAGAGCACGGCGTCAGCCAGTTCGACGGCCATCTCGGCCTGTTCCGCCACCCGGGCGTGGATGCCGCGGGCATCGTGCTCCCACCCGCCGGTGTCCACCACGGTGAAGTTGCGCCCGTTCCAGTGGGCCGAGTACATCACGCGGTCGCGCGTCACGCCCGGGGTGTCTTCCACCACGGCTTCGCGGCGTCCGAGGATCCGGTTCACAAGCGTGGACTTGCCCACGTTGGGTCGTCCGATGATGGCCAGGACCGGATCGAGCTTAACCGGGCCGTCGAAGTCCTCGTCGTCATAGTGCCCGCTCAGCAGGGCGGCATCGTCCTCATCGAGGTCGTAGTCCGCCAGGCCCGCCCGGAGCGAGGCGGCGCGCAGCTCCGCTTCGTCGTCGTCAATGGCAGCCAGCCGCTCGGCCACCTGGTCCGTGCCGGTGGGCGTGTATTCGTCTTCGCCGGCGCCTGCGGGGCCGGAGGTTTGAGTCGTATCGCTCATTGCACGTTCCTTAAGTGGTCATCTGCCGGCGTCCCGGCTACTGCTGGTTCAAGCGGGGTATCCGCGAGGGGCAAAGGCTGCCCACTGTGTTGAATGGTCTCCTGGACGTGCCCGGCCAGCGCAGCGCGGATTTCCATTCCCGCCCTGTCCATTGAAGCACGGCCTGTTTCGCCGGGGTTGCGGCTTAGTGTCAGTGCGTTGCCGAAGCTGACGTGGAAGCGGCGCCCCGGCCTGGGCACCGAATCAAGGTGTTCAGCACCCTTCCGGGTGCCAAGGATAGCGACGGGAACAACCGGCGCACCGGAGTTCAACGCCAGCCAGGCCACCCCGTTGTTGATGTCCGTCGCCTCGCCGCTCCCCCGCGTACCTTCCGGGAGGATCCCAAGGCAACGGCCGGCGTCGAGCAGTTCCTTGCCCAGCTGCAGTGTTGTCCGGTCTCCGGAACGGTCCACCGGCAGCTGTCCGGATGCCCGGAGGACCTGGCCAAGGAAGCCCTTGAACATCTCCTTTTTGACGAGGATGTGCATGGCCCGCGGCGAGGCACCAAACATCACCGGACCGTCCAGGAAGCTGATGTGGTTGCCCGCAAAAATCACCGGACCGCCGGTGGGAACGTTGTGCTTTCCCGTCACGGACGTCCGGTAGACCAGGTGGTCCAGGATCCAGCCGACAGGCCGGCTCCAGGTCATGGTCAGGCCCGAGGGAAGCTGCTTGCCGTCAGTCACGGTTGAGGACCTTCGTCACGATCACCAGGGCGGCGTCCACTGTTTCCGCGAAATCCAGCTCCGACGAATCCAGGGTTACCACGCCGTCGGCGGCCTGCGTGAAGTTCACCACCGTGGAATCCTTCGCATCACGCTGGGTGACCTGGGCAGCCAGCTGCTCCGCATTCTGGGTGCCGCCCAGTTGGATGCCGCGGCGGCGAAGCCGCGCTTCCTCGCTGGCGGTCAGCAGCATCCGGACTTCGGCGCCGGGCGCGACGACGGTAGTGATGTCCCGTCCTTCCACCACCATGCGGCGGTGGTGCTTTTCGATAATTGCCCGCTGCCGGCGGATCAGCTCGGTTCGGGCGCCCAGGGTGGTGGCCACCGCACTGACCGCCGAGGAGATGGCAGGTTCGCGGATGGCATCGGTGACGTCGGCCCCGTCCACCCGGACGTACTCCTCCAGCGGAGAGGTGCTTACATCCAGGACGAGGTCGCGGGCCGCCTGTTCCACGGCAGCGGCGTCGCCGAGGTCGATCCCGCTGGTGACGCAGAACCAGGTCAGGGCCCGGTACATGGCGCCGGTGTCCAGGTAGGCAAGGTGAAGCCTGCGGGCCACTTCCTTGCTGACGCTGGACTTGCCGGAGCCCGAAGGCCCGTCAATGGCTACCACCAGGGGCCGGCCGATACGAAGGGCGGGCACGGTGTCAAGAAGTTCCTGTGTCATTACTGCAGTACCCGCCATCCGCGGTCGTTGAGTGCTTCGATCAGGTGGTCATGTTTGTTTGGCAGCACGGACAGTTCCACCATGCCCACGTTCTGCCCCGAGGAATGGTCCAGCCTCAGGTCCTCCACGTTCACGCCGATTTCGCCGATCTCGGTGAGGAGCCGCGCAATCTGGCCCGGCCTGTCGTCCACCAGGACCGTCAGCCAGGCGTAGGCCTGCGGCGGCCCGCCGTGCTTGCCAGGGATGCGGGCCTGCCCGGCATTGCCCTCGCTGATCAGCTGGGCCAGGTCCAGGCGCGCTCCCGCTGCAAGCGGGTCCTCCAGGGTGCCGATAAGCCGGTTCAGGTCCTCGCGGACACCGTAAAGGATCTCCACGACCTTCCCCGCGTTGCCGCCCAGGATCTGGACCCACAACGTGGGGTCGCTGGCCGCTATCCGGGTGACATCCCGCAGGCCGTTGCCGGCGAGGGAGAGGGCATGGAGCGGTGTCCCCTGCAGGCGGCTGGCCAGCAGGGATGACATGACCTGGGGCAGGTGCGAGACCAGCGCTACGGCGGCATCGTGTTCGTCCGCCGTGAACTCTGAAACCACTGCTCCGAGGTCGGTGGCAAGGGAACGTGCGGTCTGCACGGCGGCCGCGGATGATTCGGGGCTCGGGCATACCACCCAAGGCATGGACGTGAAGAGCTCGCCACGGGCCGCAACGGGACCGGACTTTTCACGCCCGGCCATCGGATGGGTGCCCACGTAGCGGGCAATGTCCGCACCGGTGCCCTGCAGTTCCGCCAGGATGGCAGCCTTGACGCTGGCAATGTCCACCACCACCGAATCGGGGTAGTCGGCCAGCGCCCGGGCCACAACATTGGCTGTTACATCCGGCGGTGCTGCCACGACCACCAGCTCCGGCACCTCGTCCCCGAGGTGACTGAGGGGTTGGCCCGCACCGATGTCCACGGCCACGGCCTGGTTGGTGGGCGACGGATCAGAGAGGAACACGGGTACGCCACGTCCCCGAAGGCCCAGCCCGATGCTGGTTCCGAGCAGGCCGGTGCCGATCACCACCACGGGCCCGTTCAAGTGCCCACGCCCGTGCGAGCGGAATGCGGACATGCCTCAGAGCCCTACGGATGCCAGCAGGTGGCCGACTTCCTGCTTGCCAAGGTTGCGGATGCTGCCTTGGCGCTGGTCACCCAGGCCGATGGGGCCGACCTTGACGCGCACCAGGCGCAGGACCGGGAAGCCCACGGCGTCGAACAGGCGCCGGACAATGCGGTTCTTGCCGGAGTGCAGGATCACTTCGATCAGCACGTGGCCCGGCGTGGAGTCAACCAGCTTGAAGGAGTCCACGTTGGCGAAGCCGTCCTCGAGCTCCACGCCTTCCTTGAGCTTGGCACCGATTCCCTGGGGGAACGGGCCACGGACCTGGACCAGGTACGTCTTGGGGACCTCGTAGGACGGGTGGGTCAGCCGGTTGGCAAGTTCGCCGTCGTTCGTAAGCAACAGGAGGCCCTCGGTGGCGACGTCCAGCCGGCCCACATGGAACAGCCGTTCGCCCTGGTGGGTTTTCCGCACGAAGTCGCTGATGCAGGGGCGGCCGTCGGGGTCCTCCATGGTGGACACAACGCCCTTGGGCTTGTTGAAGACCATGTAGACGAGGTTTTCGTCCAGCTGGATGCGCAGGCCGTCAACGTGGATGACGGCGGTCTTGGGATCCACCCGGACACCAAGCTCGGTGACTACCTGGCCGTCAACTTCCACCCGGCCTTCCGCGATCATTTCTTCACAGACGCGGCGCGATGCCACCCCGGCCTGCGCCATGACCTTCTGCAGGCGGGTACCGTCGGCGTCGTGCATTTCAGACTGCGGAACGGGACCGCGGGGTCCGCGCTTGCGGGAAGGCTTGCGCACCGGGCCAAGGTTCTGGCCGAAGCGTTCGCTGCCAAACGCACGGGAGGCTGCTGCCCCCGGCTTGCCGGCGCGTGCTTTGGGCTTGAGAGCCCCGGGAGTGCCCGGCGCTTTTTTGGCGCCCGGCTTGCGGGCACCCGGCTTCCGGGATGAAGGTGCTGCGGCGGGCTTCCAGGCGGAGTCCCCGCGGTCGGCCGGGGCATCGCCCGGATCAACGAAAGCCTCTTCGCGCGGCTTCGGCGCCTTGTAGGGGCGGTCGCCGCCGCCAAAACCTGCGTTGCGCTTGCCGGCGCCGGCGCGGAATCCGCCGCCTGCCGCGCCGGGGCGGCCGCTGCCGCCCTGGGCAGGATTTCGTCCTGCCGCTGCACTGCGGCCCGCGCCGCCTTGCCCTGTGTTGCGTTCTGAACTGTTGCGTCCCGAACTGTTACGTGGTGAACCCTGGCGTCCCGCCTGTGTCATGACCCGTCCTTCGATATGTTGACCGGCACGTTGTCCAAGAACAACCCTAGCCAGCCATGCAGAATTTATCTGCCCTTATGAATACTCTTGTGCGCAGGCGGGAGGTACCGCCTACATTCTGTCGGCGTCGTAGAACTCCGCGATGCCCTCGAGCCCCGGTAGATGGGGTGAGAGCTGAGGCAGCTCCGCCACGGAGCCGATTCCCATCCGTTCCAGGAAATACGATGTAGTCCGGTAGAGGATGGCTCCCGATTCGGGATCGTTTCCCGAATCTTCGATCAGCCCGCGCTGGGTCAATGTCCGTACGACAGAATCGACATTGACTCCTCGAATTGCGGACACCCTGGCCCTGGAGACAGGCTGGCGATACGCGATGACAGCAAGTGTTTCCAGTGCTGCCTGCGTCAGCCTGGCAGTCTGACCCTCCAGCACAAACCGGCCGACAATGTCGGCGAAGTCTGAGCGGGAATAGATCCGCCAGCCACCGGCGATGCTCCGCAATTCAAAACCCCGGGGGCTGGAGCTGAAACCAGCAACGCTGGCATCGTCCATGTCCGGGGCTTTAACAGTATAGCCGTTATACTCCCGCTGCAGTTCCGCAAGCAAATGCTCGACGACGCCGACTGTCAGGTTAAGTCCCGCGGCGAGTTCCGTGGCAGTGGCCGGCTGGTCGAGGATCATCAGGACCGCTTCGAGTGCGGCCTTCGCACCCCCGGGGAGCTCGTGGACGTCCGGGGCCTCCTGCGCGGCGTCGTCCGGTCCGCTGGGTTTTGGGGTGGCCGAAAAGTCTTCAGTCACGTTTGCTCCTCATACTCCTCGCTCAGGTTTTCTGTAGACCAGTCCCTTGTGTCCGCAGTCCAGTGCACCGTGAGATCGCCCAGCGGTGACAGCTGGTCAAAGGACACGGCCCGGTCCCGGAACATCTCCAGCAGCGCCAGGAACCTGGCCACCACCACCAGGGTGGAATCGGCGTCGGCGATCAGGGCCCGGAAGGACAGCGGCTTTCCCAGCTGAAGCCGGAGGCCCAGGATTTCGGCCTGCTCCTTGACGCTGACCGCACTGCCATGGAGGTGCGCCAGGCCAACTTCGGTGGGCTTGGGCGTTTTCGGCTGCAGGGCTGATTCTGCCAACCGTGCGAATTGTTGCGGCGTGTGTTTCCACACCAGTTCCGGAAGCATGGCGGCGAAGTGTTCCTCAAGGGTGACTTCACGGGGAAAGCGCTGCGCCTCCTGCTCCAGGGTGTCGGCCATGAGGGCGGCTACCTGCTTGAACGCCTTGTACTGGAGCAGCCGGGCAAACAGCAGGTCGCGGGCCTCCAGCAGGGCGATATCTTCATCGTCCTCCACCTCGCCGGCGGGCAGGAGCCGTGCCGCTTTGAGGTCCAGAAGCGTTGCGGCAATGACCAGGAATTCACTCGCCTCGTCCAGCGCCCATTCCTCGCCGAGCCGCTGCAGCTTCCTGATGTACTTGATGAATTCATCGGTGACCGTTGCGATGGCCACTTCGGTGATATCGAGCTGATGTTTGGCGATGAGGCCCAGCAGGAGGTCGAACGGACCCGTAAAGTTGGCCAGCCGCACCTCAAAGCCGGGCTTGGACTCAGCCACCCCTGGCTAGGGTGCGCCGCCGCGCGAGATCAGTTCCTTGGCCAGGCGGCGGTACGCATCGGCCCCGATGTGGTTGCCGGCATAGCTGGTGATGGGTTCGGCCGCCACGGTGGCATCGGCGAACTTGATGGAACGCTTAATGACCGTCTCGAAGACTTTGTCTCCGAATGCCTCCACCAGGCGGGCGATGACCTCGCGGCTGTGCAGCGTCCGGGCGTCGTACATGGTGGCCAGGACACCGTCAACCTGCAGCCGGGGGTTGAGCCTGTCCTGGACTTTGTCGATGGTTTCCACCAGCAGTGCCACCGCGCGGAGGGCAAAAAACTCACAGATCAGCGGAATGATGACGCCGTGCGCCGCCGTCAGGGCATTAACAGTCAGCAGGCCGAGCGAGGGCTGGCAGTCGATGAGGACGACGTCGTAATCGTCTTCCACCTTTTTCAGCGCCCTGTCCAGGACCTGTTCACGGGCTACCTCGTTGACCAGCTGCACCTCTGCGGCGGAGAGGTCGATGTTGGCCGGCAGCAGATCGACGTTTTCGACGTTGGTCTGGTGGATGGCGTCACGGATATTCACTTTGCGGTCCATGAGCACGTTGTAGACCGTCAGGTCCAGTTCGTGCGGGTTGATGCCCAGGCCGGCAGACAGCGCGCCCTGGGGGTCGAAGTCAACCAGCAGCACGCGGCGGCCGTATTCAGCGAGGGCCGCCGCAAGGTTGATGGTGGACGTGGTTTTGCCAACACCACCCTTTTGGTTGACCATCGCGATCACACGCGCGGGACCGTGGGACGACAGCGGTGCAGGTTCCGGAAATTCGCGGTGGGGGCGCCCGGTGGGACCCATCACGGCGTCTTCCAGATCGAGTTCCGTGCCTTCCAGAGTTGCCGAACCCTGTTCGCTGCTCACGTATCTATCCACACTTTCGATGACGGTGATATTTCCTGCCGCTGGTGGTCCAGCGCCGATCCTGCTTTTCACCTAGGCTACAGGCCCCGACACGGTATTCGAGGGAACTTGACATTGTGCAGTTTCTGAGCCTTGACCTTCTACTAGAGGTGGAAGGTTGGGCTGCCGGACGCAGAAACCGCCCGCGCAGCCGGGGCTGTGCGGGCGGTTTCTGGCGTGGTTCGCGCCTTGTGCGGACGCTTCGGGCTGCCGGCTAGGCGTGGGCCAGGGCGGGCTGGGCCGGCTCGGCCTTCGCCGGCTCGCCGTGCCCGGCGATCATGGTCTGCTCGTCGAAGGGAGCGTTGCCGGAGAGGACGTCCTCTACCTGCTTGACGTCAATCTCCTTGACCCAGGTACCGATCATGATGGTGGCGACGGCGTTGCCGGTGAAGTTGGTCAGGGCACGGGCCTCGGACATAAAGCGGTCGATGCCAACGATCATGCCGACGCCGCCCAGGAGTTCGGGCTTGTGGGCCTGCAGGCCTGCGGCAAGCGTGGCCAGGCCTGCGCCGGTGACGCCGGCAGCACCCTTGGAGGCGATGATCATGAAGACCAGGAGCGACACCTGGGCACCGAGGTCCAGCGGGGTGCCCATGGCGTTGGCGACGAAGAGGGAGGCCATGGTCAGGTAGATGGCAGTGCCGTCCAGGTTGAAGGAGTAGCCGGTGGGGACCGTGACGCCGACAACCGGCTTGGAGACACCCAGGTGCTCCATCTTGGCGATGAGGCGCGGCAGGGCAGCTTCGGAGGAGGACGTGGAGAAGATCAGCAGGTATTCACGGGCAAGGTACTTCATGAGCAGGAAGATGTTGACACCGGACACAATCTTCAGCAGACCGCCCAGGATGATGATGATGAACAGGGCGCAGGTGATGTAGAAGGCCGCCATCAGGGTAAACATGCTGACAATGGCCTGGAATCCGGTGGCACCGACCACGGCGGCGATTGCACCGAAGGCACCGACGGGAGCGAGCCACATGATCATGATCAGGATGCGGAATACGAGGACCTGGCCGTGGCCGATGGCCTTGAGGATGGGAGCGCCCTGCGGGCCCATCTTCTGGAGCGCGAAGCCGACGAGGATGGCCGCGAACAAGGTGGGCAGCACGGGGATATCGCCCGGGATGATGTTCATGAGGAACTCCACGGTGCTGTCCGTGGCCGCCTTCTTGGTGGGATCGTACGGCGTCAGCTTCAGGCCTTCACCGGGGTGGATCAGGTTGCCGACCACCAGGCCGATGGCGAGCGCGAAAGTGGACATCACCACGAAGTAGCCCAGGGCGAGGCCGCCCACCTTGCCGACGGTGGCTGCCTTGGCGATGGATCCGATGCCCAGGACGATGGTGCAGAAGATGACCGGGGCGATCATCATCTTGATGAGCTTGATGAAGCCGTCGCCGAGCGGCTTGAGTGACTTGCCCACTTCGGGGAACATCAGCCCGATGACGGCGCCGAGAATCACCGCCGCGATGACTGCGATGTAAAGGTAGTGCGACTTGTCGATGCCCTTGCGCCGCTTCTTCACGGTGCCGAGCGACTCTCCTCGTTGAGAAGCCATGGTGTGTCTCCTTATGGATAATCTGGTAGACGCTGCGGCACATTCTCTGGGCTCATCGCGTCGGTCTGGTGTGATATCCATCATTGGGCACACCGTGACGCAGCTCACCGTTGCGGTCATATTGGTCATAGGAGGCACTGATGATCCACCGCTGGAGCATCGCCCGCAGGCTGTTCGTAGCCAACCTGCTGATCGTTGTGGCCTTCATCGCCATCGTGGGCACCGCGACCTTCGTTGATGCCAGGGACCGCGCCTATGACGAGGCCGGGCTGCGGATGACCGGGGTGGCGGCGGCAGTGGCCGCCAACCCCCTGGTGCTCCAGGCAGCGGACCAAGCGGATCCGTCGGCGGTTTTGCAGCCTTATGCCCTGAAAGTCATGGCGGGGGCCAGTGCGGAATTCCTGACCATCATGGCCCCGGACCGGACACGCTGGACCCATCCGCGCCAGGAGGAAATCGGGCGGCCCTACATCGGGTCCATCGATGCTGCATTGCGCGGGGAAGTGTTCACGGAAGTCACCGCCGGCACCCTGGGGCCGTCCGTGCGCTCGATTGTTCCCGTCCTCGATCCGGCCGGCAACGTCAAGGCGCTGGTGGCCGCCGGCGTGACCGTCCGGACAGTGGACGTTGCGTTTGCCGGCCGGCTTCCCGCGCTGCTGGCCATCGGAGGGGCACTCTTGGTGGGCGGCTCGCTGGCTTCCTGGCTGTTGGGCCGCTACCTGCGCCGGGTCACCAGGGGGTGGGGACCCGAACAACTGTCCCAGCTCTTTGCCTACTATGAGTCGGTGCTGCACTCGGTCCGGGAGGGCCTCATCCTCATTGACGCCAAAGGCCGGGTGGTGATGTACAACGATCAGGCAGCAGACCTGCTGGGCCTCCCCCGCCGCACGTCCGGGGACGATCCGTCCCGGCCGCTGAACCTGGCAGAGCTGCCTTTGACCGAAAGCCTGAAGGAGCTTTTTGAATCCGGGCGCCAGGCCCGTGACGAGATCCATCTGACGGGGCCCCGCATTGTGGTGGTGAACCAAGGTCCGGCCGTTGGCCCGGACTCCCCCGCTGAACGGCGTCCGGAGGTCTACGGCACCGTGGCCACGATCCGCGACCGTACGGAAATCGAGTCCCTCGGCAGCGAACTGGAAACCATGAAAACGTTGTCCGATGCGCTGCGGGCGCAGACGCACGAACACGCCAACCGCCTGCACACCATGGTGTCCCTGCTGGAACTTGGCCGGACTGCCGAGGCGTTGGAGTTCGCCACCAGGGACCTCGAACTCAGCCAGCAGCTTACGGACGAGATGGTCAGCTCACTGGACGAACCGGTACTCAGCGCCCTGGTCATGGGTAAAGCGGCGGAAGCCAACGAGCGGGGCGTGAAACTGACGCTGCGGACCCAGGGTACGGCGTCGGTAGAAGGACTTGCCGTTCAGGACCTTGTCACCATCGTCGGCAACCTGCTGGACAACGCGATCGACGCAGCAGCCGGGGGCGCCGCACCGAAGGAGGTGGAGCTGAGCGTGGAGTCCGACGCCGAAGGCCTGGACATCACCGTCCGGGATTCCGGTTCCGGGGTTGATCCGGCCGCCGTGGACCACATCTTCAAGCACGGCTTCAGCACCAAGAAAGCCGGGCCTTTCGGCCGCGGTGTCGGCCTGGCCCTCGTCAAGCAGGCCGTGCAGCGGCTGGACGGTACGATGGCCATCTCCGGAACGGACGGGGCAATCTTCAGTGTCTTCCTGCCCGCCATGGCCACCGAACATAATCCAAAGGACCAATCCAGTGAGTGATATCCGAGTCCTTGTGGTCGAAGACGAACCGGTGGCCTCGGCCGCCCATGCCGCCTACGTAGGCAGGATGGCGGGCTTCACGCTGGCCGGCACCGCGCCGGACGGCCAGTCCGCGCTCAGGCTCCTGACGGAACTCTCGGCCTCCGGCGAGCCTGTGGAGCTTGTCCTGCTCGACATGAACCTTCCGGACCTGCACGGCCTGGACATTGCCCGGCGGATGCGGTCCGCAGGAATCCTGGCTGACATCATCGCGATCACGGCGGTCCGGGAAGTCGCAATCGTCCGGAGCGCGGTGGCTATCGGGGTGGTCCAGTACCTGATCAAGCCCTTTACCTATGCCACGTTCGCGGACAAACTCACCAGCTACCGGCTCTTCCGGCAGCAGCTGACGGCGCCGGAGTCGGGGGCGCGGCGGACCGGTGCGTCCCAGAGCGAGGTGGACCAGGCGTTCGCGAGCCTGCGGGCGCCGTCGGAACTGCCCCTGCCGAAAGGCCTGTCCGTTTCCACGCTCGACTCCGTCAAGGAATACCTGAAACAGCAGTCGGCGCCGGTTTCGGCCACCGAGGTGATGACGGCGCTGGGCATGTCCCGGGTGACTGCCCGCCGCTACCTCGAATACCTGGCCGACGCCGGCACCGTCACGCGTGCCCCGCGTTACGGCACTCCGGGCCGGCCGGAAAACGAATACGGCTGGAACCGGGCCTAAGCGGCGCCATCCGGCCGGAGCACCCCGAGCAACTGCCCAATGACCTCCGGGTCCTCAATCGTGGACGGCACAACGTATTCGTCGCCGTCGGCGATTTGCCGCATGGTCTTGCGCAGGATCTTTCCGGACCTGGTCTTCGGCAGCGCCTGCACCACTGTGGCGTGCTTGAAGTCGGCTACCGGTCCGATGTTCTTCCGGACCAGGGCAACCAGCTCACGGACCAGTTCCGCTTCGTCGCGGTCCGCTCCGGCTTTGAGCACCACGTAGGCGCTGGCGCGCTGCCCCTTCAGGGCGTCGGCCACCCCGATCACCGCGCACTCTGCGACGGCCGGGTGGCTGGCAACCACCTGTTCGATCGCGCCGGTGGACAACCGGTGGCCGGCGACATTGATGATGTCGTCAGTCCGGCCCATGACAAAGACGTAGCCGTCGGCGTCCCGGTAGCCGCTGTCGCCCGTGGCGTAGCTGCCTTCGAAGGCCTCGAGGTAGGAGGACACATAGCGGTCATCGTTCTGCCAGAGCGTTGTCAGGGTGCCCGGGGGCAACGGCAGCCCGAGGACAATGTTGCCCTCCTCCCCCGGTTGCACCGGCGCGCCGGAGCCGTCAACGATGGTGAGCGCATAGCCGGGCATGGGGACGGTGGGCGAACCTGGCTTAAAGGGCAGGTCCTCCAGTCCGCGGGGATTGGCACAAATGGCCCACCCGGTCTCGGTCTGCCACCAGTGGTCCACCACGGGGACGTTCAAGACCGCGCCCGCCCAGCGGTACGTTTCGGTGTCGAGCCGTTCACCGGCCGCAAACAGCGTGCGCAGGGTGGAGATGTCATAGCGCGCCAGCTCCGCCGCCTCGGGGTCGGCCTTGCGGATCGCCCGCAGGGCGGTGGGCGCCGTGAACAGCACGTTGACCTTGTGGTCCTGGACAACGCGCCAGAACGCGCCGGCGTCGGGAGTGCCCACCGGTTTGCCCTCATACAGCAGGGTGGTGGCACCGGCCAGCAGCGGGCCGTAAACGATGTAGGAGTGGCCCACCACCCAGCCGACGTCCGACGCTGTCCACATCACTTCGCCGGGCCCGATGTCGTAGATGTTCGCCATGGTCCACGAGAGCGCGACGGCGTGGCCGCCATTGTCCCGCACCACACCCTTCGGGGTACCCGTGGTGCCGGACGTGTAAAGAATGTAGAGCGGATCCGTGGCGGCCACCTCCACGGGCGCCGCCGGAACAGCCCCTTCCATCGTCTGGTCCCAGTCGAGCCACCCCGGGAAGTCCTCCAACGTGGCGGCGAAGCCTTCGCGGTTCTTGACGATGACGGGCAGTTCGCCGACGCCGCTCAGGGTGAGCGCTTCGGCCACGGCAGGCAGGTACTCCACATGCCTCGACGGTTCAATGCCGCCCGAAGCGGTGACAATGACAGAAGGCCCGGCGTCAACGATCCTCGCCGCCAGCTCCTTGGGCGCGAACCCGCCGAACACCACCGAATGGACTGCACCCAACCGCGCCGTAGCAAGCATGGCAATCGCGGCTTCGGGAATCATGGGCATGTAGATGACCACCCGGTCGCCTTTGCCCACACCCTGCGAGCGCAGCACTCCGGCGAACCGGGCCACCAGTCCGGTCAGTTCCGAGTAGGTATAGCTGCGCTTGATCCCCAGCATTGCGGAATCGTAGATGAGCGCGGCATGGTCCCCGCGGCCGGCTTCGACGTGGCGGTCCAAGGCGTTGTAGGCCGTGTTGAGAGTGGCCTCCGGAAACCAGCGGTACAGCGGGGCTCCGGACTCATCCAGGGCGGCCACGGGCGGTTTGCTCCATGACACTGCCCGTGAGGCTTCCAGCCAGAAATCCTCCCGCTCATCCAAGCTCCGTGCGTACGTTTCCTGATAGCTGCTGCCCATGTTGTGCTCCTGTCCACGCTGACATGCTTGTCCTCCATGCTAGGGGGCGAGGGCACGCCAGACAAGGGTTTTGTATACATAGAATTGCTATTTTCGGGTTTTAGCGCCGAATGCTTGGGCCTGGATGCGTTTTGTGTATACACTGGCAACATCCACGCAATGAGGGGAGGAAACCTTGCGAGCCAGCGACAAAGCGTACGCGTCACTTCGCGAAGACATCATCGAATGGCGCCTCGCGCCGGGCACCGTCCTTGCCGAAGTGGAACAGTCCGAACGCCTGGGGGTGTCCCGCACCCCGGTCCGGGAGGCGCTTAGCCGCCTCAGTGCGGAAGGACTCACGACGGCGGCGGGCGGCCGCGGCGTCGTCGTCACCGATATCTCCCTGGACGACATCGACGAGATGTTCGAGCTCCGCGAAACCCTGGAGGGCAAGGCGGCAGCCCTGGCCGCCGAACGCGGCGAGCGCACGGTGTTCGAACGGCTCCATGCCGATCTCCTGCGGGCGCCGGAGCTGATCAGCAAGGATGACCCCGCGCGGCACGAGTACTACGCGCTGGTGGGCCGCCTCGATGAGGCGATCGACGCCGCCATCTCCAACTCCTACCTCGCCCAGGCTATGCGGAGCCTGCGCGTCCATCTGGTCCGCGTCCGCCGCCTCGCTGCAGATGACGCGGCGCGCCTGAACGCAGCCGCGGCCGAACATGCCGCAATTGCCGAGGCCATCGCGGCCGGCAATGCCCGGCTCGCCGAAGCAGCCACCACGCTGCACCTGCACCGCAGTCTTTCCCACGTCAAAGCGACCCACTCACCTACTAAGGAGCACCATGGTTAAGCTCAACCACGTCCGTGTATACAAGAGCGAAGAGAACCTCGCCCGTGAAGACCAGCTGGCCCACAAGATCGCGGAGGTCGCCGCCGACGCCGTCGAGGTGACCCCGGAGGTCACCGAGATGGTGATCAACCGGGTCATCGACAACGCGTCGGTTGCCATCGCTTCCCTGAACCGCGGGCCCATCATCGCCGCCCGTGCCCAGGCCCTGACCCACGCACCCACCACCAACGGCAAGGGCTCCGGCGTCTTCGGCATCACGGACCGGGTCTCCCCCGAGTGGGCAGCCTGGGCCAACGGCGTCGCCGTCCGCGAACTCGACTACCACGACACCTTCCTGGCGGCGGACTACTCGCACCCCGGGGACAACATCCCGCCGATCCTCGCCGTAGCCCAGCACGTTGGAGCCAGCGGCAAGGACCTGATCCGCGGCATCGCCACCGGCTACGAAATCCAGGTCAACCTGGTCAAGGCCATCTGCCTCCACAAGCACAAGATTGACCACGTGGCCCACCTCGGCCCGTCCGCCGCGGCCGGCATCGGCACGCTCCTCGGCCTTGATGTGGAGACCATCTTCCAGTCCGTTGGCCAGGCACTGCACACCACCACCGCCACCCGCCAGTCCCGCAAGGGCGAAATCTCCACCTGGAAGGCCCACGCCCCGGCATTCGCCGGCAAGATGGCCGTTGAGGCCGTGGACCGCTCCATGCGCGGCCAGACCTCGCCGGTTCCGATCTATGAAGGTGAAGACGGCGTTATTGCCTGGATGCTGGATGGCCCCGACGCCTCGTACGAGGTTCCGCTGCCCGAAGCCGGCGAACCCAAGCGCGCCATCATGGACACGTACACCAAGGAACACTCCGCCGAATACCAGGCCCAGGCCTGGATCGATCTGGCCCGCAAGCTCCACAAGGAACACCCGGAGGCCACCGACCCCGCCAACGTCAAGTCAGTCCTGATCAAGACCAGCCACCACACGCACTACGTGATCGGCTCCGGCGCCAACGATCCGCAGAAGTACAGCCCCACAGCCAGCCGCGAAACGCTGGACCACTCCATCCCGTACATCTTCACCGTCGCCCTGCAGGACGGCAGCTGGCACCACGTTGATTCCTACGCCCCGGAGCGTGCCGGCCGGCCCGACACCGTGGAGCTGTGGCACAAGGTCGCCACCGAGGAAGACCCGGAATGGACGCGCCGCTACCACTCACTGGACATCGCCGAGAAGGCCTTCGGCGGTTCGGTTGAGATCACCCTGAACGACGGCACCGTGATCACCGATGAGATTGCCGTAGCCGACGCCCACCCGCTGGGCGCCCGGCCGTTCGCCCGCCAGCAGTACATCAACAAGTTCCGCACGCTGGCAGCCGGCCTTGTGGCCGAGGAGGAAATCGAACGTTTCCTGGCAGCTGCCGAAAGCCTGCCGGACCTGGGTCCGGGCGAGCTGGACCAGCTGAACATCACCGCCGCCCCCGGTGTGATCGACCTCAGCAACGCACCCGCCGGCCTTTTCTAGGCTCTTTCTTTCCGACCTCCGACAGGGAGAACACATGCTGTACTCGAAGAAAACCCCGGAGCAGAAGCGCCTGGCACTGCGCGGGATGCTCGCCTCCGGCACCATCCAGCAGTTTCCCGGCGCCTTCAGCCCGCTGTCCGCGCGGCTGATTGAGGAAAAGGGCTTTGCCGGCGTGTACATCTCCGGTGCCGTGCTGGCCAACGATCTTGGCCTGCCGGACATCGGGCTGACCACCCTGACTGAGGTTGCCACCCGGGCCGGGCAGATCGCCCGTATGACTGACCTGCCCTGCCTGGTGGACGCGGACACCGGATTCGGCGAGCCCATGAACGTGGCCCGCAGTATCCAGGAGCTTGAGAACGCCGGACTGGCCGGCTGCCACATTGAAGACCAGTTCAACCCCAAGCGCTGCGGCCACCTGGACGGCAAGAACGTGGTGGACCTGGACACCGCCGCCAAGCGCATCCGGGCCGCAGCGGACGCGCGCCGGGATCCGAACTTCCTCATCATGGCCCGGACCGACATCCGGGCCGTGGAGGGCATTGAAGCGGCCCAGGAGCGCGCGCGGGCCCTGGTGGACGCCGGCGCCGACGCCATCTTCCCGGAAGCCATGAAGGACCTGTCCGAGTTCCAGGCCATCCGGGATGCCGTGGACGTGCCGGTCCTGGCCAACATGACGGAGTTCGGCAAGAGCGATCTGTTCACGGTTGACCAGCTGCAGTCCGTGGGCGTCAACATGGTGATCTACCCCGTCACGCTCCTGCGCATTGCCATGGGCGCTGCAGAGCGTACGCTGGAATCGATCAAGGCAACAGGGTCACAGGAAGCACAGGTGGAGAACATGCTCACCCGTGCGCGTCTCTATGACCTCGTGGACTACGAGGCCTACAACCAGTTCGATACCGGCGTTTTCAACTTCCAGATTCCCGGCGTCCGCTAGGACCCGGAACCCCGCAAGAACGAAGGAGTTCAACATGGCTGCTGAAGATATCAAGAAGGGCCTGGCCGGCGTTGTGGTGGACTACACCGCGGTTTCCAAGGTCAACCCCGACACCAACTCGCTGCTCTACCGCGGTTACCCCGTGCAGGAACTTGCCGCCAAATGCAGCTTCGAAGAAGTTGCCTACCTGCTCTGGAACGGCGAGCTGCCCACCGCGGAAGAGCTGTCCGCATTCTCGGTCCGCGAGCGCGCAGGACGGGCGCTTGATCCTGTGGTGAAGCAGGTCATTGACGCACTCCCCACCACCTCGCACCCGATGGATGTGTGCCGGACGGCGGCGTCCGTCATGGGCGCCCGGCACGAACTGGCCGAGGACTCCTCGCCCGAGGCCAATATGGCCAAGGCCGTGGATCTCTTTGCTGCGATGCCCGCGGTGGTGGCCTACGACCAGCGCCGCCGTCGCGGCCAGGAGCTGGTGGAGCCCCGGGATGAGCTGGGTTACTCGGAGAACTTCCTGTGGATGGCGTTCGGCGAGGATCACGTCCCGGAGGTCGTGGAGGCCTTCAACGTCTCGATGATCCTCTATGCCGAACATTCCTTCAACGCTTCCACGTTCACCGCCCGGGTGGTCACCTCAACCCTGGCTGACCTGCATTCGGCCGTGACGGCAGCTATCGGTGCCCTCAAGGGTCCGCTGCACGGCGGCGCCAACGAGGCCGTCATGCACACTTTCGACGAGATCGGCATCCGGTCCGAGGAGTCCCTGGACCAGGCCGCTGCCCGGGCTAAGGCCTGGATGGAGGATGCCCTGGCGCAGAAGAAAAAGGTCATGGGCTTCGGCCACCGCGTCTACAAGCACGGCGACTCCCGCGTCCCCACCATGAAGGCCGCGCTGGACAAGATGATCGCGCACTACGGCCGTCCGGAACTGCTGGGGCTGTACAACGGCCTTGAGCAGGCCATGGACGAGGCCAAGGCCATCAAGCCCAACCTCGACTACCCGGCCGGCCCCACCTACCACCTGATGGGCTTCGACACCCCCACGTTCACTCCCCTGTTCGTGGCCAGCCGCATCACAGGGTGGACAGCGCACATCATGGAACAGGCGGCGTCGAACTCACTGATCCGGCCGCTGAGCGAATACAACGGCCCGGAAGAACGGCACGTGCCCTAATCCCCACCGGCGTGGGCCCATCCGGCTCCCAAACAGTCGACGGCGGGCCGGTCACCTGTAGAAGGTGACCGGCCCGCCGTCGGCGTCTCCGCCTCAGCGCGTGGTGTAGTCCAGCACCTCACGGACGGATTCGTTGTCATCGTTCAGGACCACGGTGAGCCGCAGCACGGACCCCCCTAGCGCCAGCGGCAGCCAATGCGCTGCGTCCTGCCACATCCGCTCCACAGGCAAGGACCCGACGTCGAACCATTCCGGCCGGATCTCCGCGCTTTCAGCCGGAACACCGTCCCAGCGCTCTGCCACGAACAGGCGGGTAGTCATGTTCCATTCCGGCCGGGCGGGAAAGTCGAACTTCACCACCCCGGCGTCACGGAGGTCTGCTTCGAGGACTACCACACCGGCTTCCTCCTGCACTTCGCGGCAGGCAGCCTGCTGGTCTGTCTCCCCCGGCTCAACGTGGCCGCCGAGTCCCACCACCTTGCCCAGCCCAAAACCGGTCTTCTTCGTTCCCAGCAGGACCTGGGACACGCCGGTGGACTCCCGGGTGAGGAAGCACAGCGTGACAGCGGTGAATGTCATGCCCTCAACCCTATAACCGGCGGCGTGGCCGGCGCGGTTCCCCGGGGATGCCGCGTTCAATGTGCCGAGACCCAAGAAGGCTGAACCTGGTTGTCAGCCCAGCGCGCGCGGGTGGGCGGCGGCGTAGATTTCCCGGAGGGTGTCCGCCGTAACCAGGGTGTAGACCTGCGTGGTGGTGACGGAGGCATGGCCCAGCAGCTCCTGGACCACGCGGACGTCCGCGCCGCCCTCCAGCAGGTGCGTGGCGAAGGAATGCCGCAAGGTGTGCGGCGATACGTCTTTGGTGATGTTTGCCTTGTCCGCCGCGACTTTCAGGATGGTCCACGCACTTTGGCGGCTGATCCGGCCGCCCCGGGCATTAAGGAACAGGGCCGGTGTGCCCTTGCCCTTGGCAGCCAGCAACGGGCGGCCCCGGACAAGGTACGCGTCGAGCGCCCGGGCGCCATAGGAGCCGAGTGGTACGAGCCGTTCCTTTGATCCCTTGCCGAACAGCCGGACCACCGCCGGCCCGGCCTCAGCGTCCTGCAGGGAAATGTCGTCCACGTCCAGGCCCACGGCCTCACTGATTCGGGCGCCGGTGGAGTAGAGGAATTCGAGCAGTGCGCGGTCCCGGAGGCCGGTGGCGGTGTCTGTGCCGGCCGCTTCGAGGATGCGCGTGACTTCATCCACGCTGATGGCTTTGGGCAGCCTCTTACCCGGCATGGGCGGGTGGACGTCGCTGGCCGGATCCGTCACCGTCAGTCCTTCCAGGGCCCAGAATTTATGCAGTCCGCGGACGGCAACCACAGTCCTGGCCGCAGACCTGACGCCCAGCGCCGTGCCGCCGTCGGAACCGTCATTGAGGGCCATCACGAAACCCGTTACATGATGGCGGGTGATCTGGTCCGGGGCGTGACAGCCCTGAGCCCCCAGGTATCGGGAGTAGCGCGTCAGGTCACGGCGATAGGCGGCAAGCGTGTTGGCTGCCAGGCCCCGTTCGACGCCCATGTGCTGAAGATATCCCGTGATGGCGCGGTCGACGGCGGTCTGGGGCTGGACTGCCTCGGCTGCAGCTTCCGGCGCTGCGGCTGCCGGGGAGGTGGATTCCGGCGACGTGGTTTCCGGCGACGTGGTGGCGGTCATCAACGCTGGCTGGGGTGCGCCGGCCAGGGTGCGTTTGCGGGGCGGAGCCCGGCAAAGCCGTCCGCCCGGGCTGCTGCTGCGGCCAGGATTCCGACGACGGCGGAGGGGTTATGCAGCCGCCCGCCAAGGACTGCCGCCACGGCTTCGTCCAGGGCGATCCAGTGGAATTCGATCTCCGCTTCCTCATCGGTCCGCTCGTGGCGGTCGTGGTGCGGCACGTCCGTGAGGTCACGGGCCAGGTAGATCCTGATGGCCTCGCTCGATGACCCGGGTGAATTGAAAAAGTCCGCCAGGACGTTCCATTGTGCGGCCGCGAGGTCTGCCTCTTCAGCCAGCTCACGGGCGGCGCCCACCACAAAATCTTCGCCTTCAATGTCCAGGAGGCCTGCCGGGATTTCCCAGAGATCCATGCCTACCGGATGGCGATACTGCCGGATGAGGAGTACCTCCCCGGCAGTGTTCATCGGCAGCACCGCGACGGCGCCGGGGTGGTCGATGTAGTCACGGGTCAGTGCTTCGCCGGTCTCACTCAGCTGGAAGCTGTCGCTCACAACGTCCCAGATCCGGCCTTCGTAGACTTTTTCCGTAGACAGAAGACGGCGCGGGCTCGGTGCATCCGAAACCTGCTCTGCAGCTGGGATCGTTTCAGGTGTACCGGGCATCGCGCCGTCCTCTACTTATTCGGTTCTATTTTGCCGCAACCGTGCGTGACGGTTTGGCCTCTGGTGCGCCCTGTGCGTTCTGGTGGTCCAGGGCGGCCTTAATCAGTCCGCTGAAGAGCGGGTGGGGCCTGGTGGGACGTGAGCTCAGCTCCGGGTGCGCCTGGGTTGCCACGTAGTACGGGTGGACCTCGCGGGGCAGTTCAACATATTCCACGAGCTTGCCGTCCGGTGACGTGCCGGAGAACACCAGGCCCTCGGCGGCGATCTGGTCGCGGTACTTGTTGTTGACCTCGTAGCGGTGGCGGTGGCGTTCGCTGACGGTGGTCTTCCCGTAGGTCTCGGCAATGACGGAGCCTTCGTCCAGCTTGGCCTCGTACAGGCCAAGGCGCATGGTGCCGCCGAGATCGCCCTTGCCTTCCACAATGTCCAGCTGCTCTTCCATCGTGGCGATGACCGGGTACTTTGAGTCAGGCTCGAACTCGCTTGACGATGCGCCTTCCAGGCCCACCACGTTGCGCGCATACTCGATCACCATGCACTGCAGGCCAAGGCACAGGCCCAGGACGGGCAGCCGTGATTCGCGGGCGTATTTCAGTGCGCCCAGCTTGCCTTCGAGGCCGCGGATACCGAAGCCGCCGGGGACGCAGATCGCATCCACGCCGCCAAGGGATGCCACGGCGCCTTCGTGCGTTTCGCATTCGTCCGACGGGACCCAGCGGATCTTGACCTTCGTGTCGTTCGCAAAACCGCCGGCGCGCAGGGCTTCGGTCACGGACAGGTAGGCGTCCGGAAGGTCGATGTACTTGCCCACCAAGGCAATTTCGACGTGGTGCTTGGGGTTATGGACTGCTTCGAGCAGCTTGTCCCAGCTGGTCCAGTCCACATCCTTGAACGGCAAATCCAGGGCGCGGACGATGTAGGAGTCCAGCCCCTGGGTGTGCAGGGTTTTGGGGATGTCGTAGATGCTCGGGGCATCGGGGCAGCCGATGACTGCTTCGATGTCGACGTCGCACATGCGGCCGATCTTGGCGCGCATGGCTTCGGGGACTTCGCGGTCCGAACGGATCACGATTGCTTCCGGCTGGATACCGATGGAGCGCAGGGCCGCCACGGAATGCTGGGTTGGCTTGGTCTTCAGTTCCTGCGACGGTCCGATGTAGGGAACCAGCGAGACGTGGACGAAGAAAACGTTGCCACGGCCAATGTCCTGGCGGACCTGGCGGGCTGACTCGAGGAAAGGCTGGGACTCGATGTCGCCGACGGTGCCGCCGATTTCGGTGATGATGACGTCGGGCGCGTTTTTGCCTTCGGCGGGCAGGCGCATGCGGCGCTTGATTTCATCGGTAATGTGCGGGATCACCTGGACAGTGTCGCCGAGGTATTCGCCGCGGCGTTCCTTGGCGATCACGGTCGAGTAAACCTGGCCGGTGGTCACGTTGGCTGAGCCTTCGAGGTTTTCGTCGAGGAAGCGCTCGTAGTGTCCGATGTCCAGGTCCGTCTCGGCGCCGTCGTCTGTGACGAAGACTTCACCGTGCTGGAAGGGGTTCATCGTGCCCGGATCCACATTGAGATAGGGATCGAGCTTCTGCATAGTTACAGACAATCCGCGTGCCCGCAGCAGGTGACCGAGGCTCGAAGCCGTCAGTCCCTTACCGAGCGAGGACGCCACACCACCGGTTACGAAGATGTGTTTGGTCGTCTTGGACGAGCCCGGGAACCGGGAATTTACACGGGAATTTGATCGCTGCACCACGGAATTCGAGCCTATCATCAAATGAGCCTTCCCCTGATCAGGAACTGGTTCCCCAAATGATCCAGTGTGCAGGGCGAGGCGCCCTGCGATCAAGGGCCTGACGTCCCTTAGGCACCCTGTGGCAGCAGTTTCGCGTCGTCAAGCAGCTCCTGGGCGTGGGCCCGGGCCGATTCGGAGTCCTCCTGGCCCGCAAGCATGCGGGCCAGTTCCTTCACCCGCTCGGCACCGTCGAGGAGGCGGACATCACTGGATGTAAACCCGGTGGCAGTGCCGCCGTCGGCTCCTCGAACTGAAGTTTTGGTGACGGTGATGTGCTGATCCGCAAACGCTGCCACCTGCGGCAGGTGCGTGACCACCAGAACCTGGACGTGGCGGGCGAGCATGGCCAGCCGGCGCCCGATTTCGACGGCGGCACGCCCGCCCACGCCGGCATCCACTTCGTCGAACACGAACGTAGGCACCGGGTCCACCGCGGCGAGGACCACTTCGATGGCCAACATCACACGCGACAGTTCACCGCCGGAGGCGCCCTTGCCAAGTGGTCGGGCAGGCGCCCCGGAGTGTGGCTGGAGCAGGAAGGAGATCTCGTCCGCGCCGTGCGGCATCAGCTGGCCTGTGTTTTCGAGGTTGATCAGAAGGGTGGCGTCAGCCATGGCCAGTGCCTTCAGCTCGGCGCTGACGCGGCTGGAGAGGTCTTTGGCAGCCTTGGCGCGGATCTTGCTGATGGCCGCGGCCTGCTTCTGCAGTTCTGCTTCGGCCTTGGCAACCTCGGCGTCCAGCGCCTCGATCCGGGTGGAGTCGTCCTGGAGTTCATCGAAGCGCACGCGGGCGTTCTCGGTCCAGACCAGGACTTCGTCGATGCTGGGGGCATACTTGCGGACGAGTTTGGCCAGGGACGCGCGCCGGCCCTCGATTTCGGCGAGCCTTTCCGGTCCTTCCGAGTCCAGGCCCGCCTGGTAGCTCGCCAGTTCCGTGGCGATGTCGTTGAGCAGGAAACCCACTTCTGCCAGGCGGGCCGCGGCGGAGCCCAGCTCGGCGTCGTGTTCGGCCACATGTTCGAGGGTGCGTTTCGCGGCGTCCACCAGGGTGGTGGCGTCGCCCTCATCGCCGTAGTCTTCCGCGATGAGGGCCTGGTGCGCGGTGTTCGCTGCGATCCTGAGTTCTTCCACGTTGGCCAGTTTCACGGCTTCCGCTTTGAGAGTCTCGTCCTCCCCCGGCTGCGGATCCACTTCGTCGATTTCGGCCAGCGCAATCTCCAGCGATTCGGCTTCGCGGAGCCTGTCACGGGCGGCGCTGCGGAGGGTTTCCAGCTCTGTCTGGACTGCTTTCCAATGAGTGTGAAGCGTCTGGTAGGTACCCAGCGGTCCGGCCAGGGCGTCGCCGGCAAACTTGTCGAGGGCACCGCGCTGGGCCACCGCCCCCTTCAACCTGATCTGGTCCGACTGGCCGTGGACCACCACAAGGGTTTCACCGATCTCGGCCAGGACACCCACGGGGGCTGCCCGGCCGCCCAGGAAGGCACGGCTGCGGCCGTCCGCTCCGAGGCGACGGGCAAGGATGAGTTCCGCGCCGCCGTCGAACTCTTCCACGTCCGCGCCCGCCTCAATGGCCCGGGCTATTGCCGAGTGCCCGGCGTCGAGCTTAAGGACGGCCTCCGCGGTGGCGCTTTTCGCGCCGCTCCGCACGGCACCGGCGTCGGACCTTGCCCCGAGGAGGAGGCCGACGGCGGTGACCACCATCGTTTTACCTGCACCGGTTTCACCGGTGACGACGCTCAGCCCGGGGCCCAGCGGAAGGGTGGCGTCAGTGATAACGCCCAGATCGCGGATTCTCAGTTCTTCAAGCATGCTTCACTTTGCGGTCGCGGGATCGGTGGTGTCGTCGGGCCGGTCTCCGGAGGGAACCTGAAGCGGCGGCATGGGCCGCAGCGTCCGGACGACCGGAAGGGGCCCGGTGTGGATGGACTCCGATTGTGGCACGGGCCCGCGCCAGCCATGGATGGGGAGCTCGAATTTGCGGACCAGCCGGCCGGAGAATGGCGTCTGATGTGTTCTTGCAAGGCGGACCGGAGTGGCGGACTTTGTCACTTCCACCCGTGCACCGGGCGGCAGGTCCACGGAACGCCGGCCGTCGCACCAGAGTACGCCCTGGGCGCCGTTCCGGGTGAGGACTTCCACGGCCAGCCGTGACGCCGGCGATACCACCAGGGGCTTCGCAAACAACGCGTGGGCGCTGATGGGCACAATCAGCAGGGCTTCGACCTCGGGCCAGACCACCGGTCCGCCAGCCGAGAAGGCGTAGGCGGTTGAGCCTGTCGGGGTGGCAAGCACCACGCCGTCGCAGCCGAATGTCGTCAGCGGGCGCTCGTCCACTTCGGTGACCACCTCGAGCATGCGTTCGCGGTTGCCCTTTTCGATCGCGGCTTCATTAAGGGCCCAGGTGTGCCAGATCTTCTGGCCGCGGACCCACACCTGGACGTCGATGGTCATGCGCTCTTCCACCGTGTAGGCGCGGCGGGCAATCCACTCCACGGTCTGGGCCAGGTCTGCCCGCTCACTCTCGGCCAGGAAGCCGACGTGGCCAAGATTGACGCCCAAAAGCGGGACATCGACCTCGCGGACCAGCTCAGCTGCCCGAAGGATGGTCCCGTCACCACCAAGGACCATCACAAGCTCCACGTCAGGCAGCAGCACATGATCGTGCAGGATCTCCACCGGCTGGTTGAGCTGGCCGAAGAATCTCTCCATGTCCGCCAGCTCGGATTCCTGCATCACCGGGACGATCCCTGCGTCATACAGCTGGGCGCAGGCTTCCCAGGCAGCCTTCAGTGATTCCTCGCGGCCAGTGTGGGCAAGGACAAGTACTCGCCTGCTCATCGAGTTCCGCTTTCTAGTGGTTCGGCCAGATTCTGCCAAGCAAACCGTCCATGGCTGCGTGGCGCTCTTCGATCTTAGGCAGGTCTTGGGACATCCTGCGCTTTATCCACAGGAAGTATTCGACGTTTCCGTCCTGGCCGGGCAGGGGGCTGGCCGCCAGGCCGCATAAGTCCAGTCCGGCGTCGAGCGCCGCGTTGGCCACCTTTTCCACTGCCATCCGGCGTTCGCGCTCAGAAGTCACCACGCCGGTGCGGCCAAGGCGGTCCTTGCCGATTTCGAACTGCGGCTTGACCATAAGCACCAGGTCACCGCCCGGCTGCGTGCACATGGCCAGCGGATGGGCCACCAGGGTCAGCGAGATGAAGGAGAGGTCAGCCACCGTAAGTTCGGCCTGTCCGCCGATATCCCCGGGCGTCATGTAGCGCACGTTGAGTCCCTCATGCACGGCTACGCGGGCGTCTTCCCGGAGCTGCGGCACCAGCTGGCCATGCCCGACGTCGACCGCCACCACGTGTGCCGCACCGCGCCGCAGCAGCACCTCAGTGAAGCCGCCGGTGGAAGCGCCGGCGTCAAGGCATCTTTTTCCTGCCACCATGACGTCAGGGAAGGCGTCAAGCGCGCCGGCCAGTTTGTGGCCTGCCCGGCTGACGTAGCTGTCCTCTTCGGTGTGCTCAACGGCCAGGTCCCTGTCCTCCGGCACCTGCAGTGACGCCTTCGACAGGATCTGCCCGGACGAACTCACCTTTCCCTCAGCGATGAGTGCGGCGGCGTGGGTCCGGGACCTCGCCAGGCCGCGGGCCACGAGGGCTTGGTCCAGACGAGCCATGCTCAGGCCTCTCCTGCCCCGTTGGGGGCGTCTTCGTTTAGCGCCTCGAGCAGGGCGTCATGGAGTTCACTGTAGACAGCTTCGTGCTCCGCGCCGGGCATGCCGGGCACTCCGCGCAGGGCGGCGACGATAGCCGCAATCTCCGGATCGCCGATTTGTTCAGCTCCGGGCTCGGGCCATTCGGGTGTTTGCTGGGCTGGGTGGGCGTTGTGCTCGTGGTTCAGCTCAGTCATTGCACCAGTCTACTGAGTGTGCCATTCGAGTTTCGGCGCCCTTGCTTCGGCAGCGTCCGGCACGGCAGCCCACCAGGCAGCGCAGGCCGCGCGCCAGGCGTTGATGTCATCCTCGCGGCCCTGGACGCTGACTGTCTCCCCGGTGACGTGCGCTGCAGCGTCGCCGCAGCGGTACGTTGCGTCATCGTTGCTGATGGCCGGGTACGGGCGGTGCAGGTCGCTGAGTACGCTGATGACATAGTCAGGGCGCTCGGCAGTGCGTGCCGCGAGGATGGTGTGCTTGGTGTCGACGCCGGTCAGCACCGCCACGGTGGCAAAGCCGGCGTTGTTGCCGCCGAGGATGTCCGTGTCCAGGCGGTCGCCCACCACCAGGGGGCGGTCGGCGGCGAGCCGTTTGGCTGCTGCATGGAAGAGCGGGGCCTCCGGTTTGCCCGCGACAAGCGGCGTCTGACCGGTGGCGGCCGTGACGGCGGCTACGAGGGTGCCGTTGCCGGGAGCCATGCCGCGTGCCTGCGGAATGGACATGTCCGTATTTGTGGCTACCCAAAGCGCGCCTGCGGACACCACGAACGCGGCCTCGGCGAGGTCCTTCCACCCGATACCCGGGTTGAACCCCTGGACAACTGCAACCGGCTCCTCGTCCTGGCTGCTGACCGGAGTCAGGCCCGCCAGTTCGATCTCCTGGGCCAGCGCCGGGCTGCCGGTGATCAGCACCTTTGCCCCGGGCCGCAGCATGGAGGACAGCAGTTCGGCGGCGGCCTGCGATGAACTGACCACCTGGTCGTCCTCCGCCGGGGCGCCGAGTTCACGGAGGTGCGCGGCGACCTGCGCGGGAGTGCGTGAGGCATTGTTGGTCACATAGCCCAGGCCAATTCCCAGGCCGGCCAGCTGCTGCAGTGACTCGACGGCGCCGGGGATGGCGTGCGGGCCTTCATACACCACGCCGTCAAGGTCCGCCAAGAGGGCGTCAAAAAGGGAGATCAGGGAAACGTCAGTCATGGCGGGCTAGCTGTCCTGTCCCTCGGAGTGGCTGTCGTCGTTGTTCCCGCCGTCTGCGGAATCGTCGTGGGCTGAATCGCCGTGGGCTGATGCCAGTTCGTCAGAATCTTCGGCTGATTCATCGGCAGAGTCCAGCTCGTCCGCCTCGACGGAGTCCGCGTCAGACTCGGCGTCATCGGACTCGAAGTAATCCGATTCGACGTCGTCGACTGAGGCATCCACGCCGGAGGCCTCAGGTGATTCCGGTGCGGCTTTAGCAGACGTGGCGGTTTCCGGGCCGCCGGCCGCGCGCTCGAGCAAACGCTTGCGCTGCGCTTCCTCGCGGGCTTCCTCTTCTTCGTCCCAGCCGAGGTCCACAATGTCGGGTTCCTCGTCAACTCCGAGGCCCAGCGCGTTCTCAGCCACCACAGCCTGTTTCTGCCACTTCGCCGCTTCCTCTGTGCGGCCTACGGCAGCCAGGGCGTCAGCATAGGCGCGGAACAGTCGGGGGCTGTAGGAAAAGGCCCGGTTGATGTCCAGCTGGGCGATCTCAAGCTCGGCTACGGCAGCGTCCAGCTGGCCGAGGTCGGTCCGGGCTCCGGCTGCGACAATGGCGAGCTCGGCCTTGCCCGGCGCGTCGAGGTCATTGGCTTCCTCGGAGCGGACCACGTCGAGTGCACGGTCAGGGCGGCCCAGTCCACGCTCGCAGTCTGCCATCACGGGCAGGTGGACGTTGGAACCGCTGATGCGGCGGTACGTGCGGAACTCCCGCAGTGCTTCGCCGTAGTGTCCTGCTGCATAGGCGGTCAGCCCTACGGCTTCGCGGACGGCAGCGAGCCGTCCACCCCGCCGGCTGGCCGCGAGGGCATGCTGGAACGCGAGTTCGGGCTCTTCATCAATCAGGCGGCCGGCCATCACTAAGTGGCGTGCAACCCATTCGGCGCTCTTGGCCTCCAGCGTCTTGATCTGGTGCTGGGTGGCGCGGTCAAGCTCCTTGCCCGTGACATCCTCATCGATCTCCGGGGAACGTTCACGATCGGGACGGTTGGCGCTGCGAAGATCGCGGGCGTTGGGAACACGGGCCGGACGGTCTTCTGCGCGGTCCCTGCCGAACTGGCGGGGGCCTGAATCGCCGCGGTCGAAACTGCGCGGCGCACGGTCCTGGCGGTCGCCGAACGGCTTGCGGTTTTCGCCGCCGGGGAACCCGCGGCGTTCGCCGTCGCCTTCGCGGCGCGGACGGTCACCATAGGGCTTGTTGTCACGGTCGCCGTATGGCTTCCGCTCACCACCGCCAGTGAAGGGCTTACGGTCACCGGCACCGAAGCTGCGGCGTTCGCCGTCGCCTTCGCGGCGCGGACGGTCACCATAGGGCTTGTTGTCACGGTCGCCGTAAGGCTTCCGCTCACCACCGCCACTGAAGGGCTTACGGTCGCCGCCACCGAAGCTGCGGCGTTCGCCATCGCCTTCGCGGCGCGGACGGTCACCGTAGGGCTTGTTGTCGCGGTCGCCGTAAGGCTTCCGCTCACCACCGCCGCTGAAGGGCTTACGGTCGCCGCCACCGCTGAAGGGCTTCCGCTCACCGGCACCGAAGCTGCGGCGTTCGCCGTCGCCTTCGCGGCGCGGACGGTCACCATAGGGCTTGTTGTCACGGTCGCCGTAAGGCTTCCGCTCACCACCACCAGTGAAGGGCTTACGCTCACCACCACCGCTGAAGGGCTTCCGCTCACCGGCACCGAAGCTGCGGCGTTCGCCATCGCCATCGCGGCGCGGACGGTCACCATACGGCTTGTTGTCGCGATCGCCGTAAGGCTTCCGCTCACCAAAGGACTTGCGCTCTCCGCTACCGGACCCAGGGGCACGCTTCGGTGCCTCAGAACTCCGGTCATCGCGGGAACGGAATCCGCGCGGGTCTCCGCCGGAATTGTTTGTACCGCGGAATGGACCTCGGTCGTTGCCGCCGCGGTTGCCGCCGTTGTGCTCAGCCATGTGGGGATTCCTCCTGTTATGAGCCGACCACTGGCGCAATCGCAGCGGCTCGTTCCGTGTTTCGTTTTCCTACGCAACCCGAAATCAAGCGCTTCGAAGTCCGTACATCTCAGTCAATTCTAAGCGAGACCCAACCAGCGCATGACATGGATCCGTCAGCGGGTGCCCGTCGTGGGAATGTTCACACTACGGGGAACGCTCTCGCACCTGCCGGCGGGTTCGGGGCAGCCCTTCTGCCTGGGTGTTCGACGGCGGCCGCGGGGTTTGGTGTTTCCCGCACTGAGTGCGGGAGCGTTCAGGGTTTTACCGCGTTGGGTGAGAGAGCGTTGCAGGTGGGCTTGGTTCGGTGTGGTTTTTGGTGTGGTGGTTAAATGTGGGAGACCCCCCGACACGTGTGTGTTGGGGGGTCTCGACCTAATGGTGTTCCGGCGGTGACCTACTCTCCCACACCCTCCCGGGTGCAGTACCATCGGCGCTGTGGGTCTTAGCTTCCGGGTTCGGAATGGGACCGGGCGTTTCCCCCACGCTATGACCGCCGTAACCCTTGCTCCGCACCCTGTCCTGGCTGTGCCGGGCGGGGTGGGAAATCTGTGGTTACAACATGCTTCCTGCCGGTGAGGGCAGGTGTGGTGTTGATTATTGTGTTGTGTTTTTTGTTCCCTGCAACAAATTGGTTTGTTGTTTGGGAACCACATAGTGGACGCAAGCAGTCTTGTTATCTTTGTACTCTCCCCATGGGTGTGAACGTCTTTTGAATCCGTTCACGAGGAGAGTGTGTGGTGTAAGTTATCGGCCTATTAGTACCGGTCAGCTTCACGAGTCGTTAGTCCTCGCTTCCACATCCGGCCTATCAACCCAGTGGTCTGGCTGGGGGCCTCTCACACACAAGGTGTATGGAAATCTCATCTCGAAGCGAGCTTCCCGCTTAGATGCTTTCAGCGGTTATCCCATCCGAACGTAGCTAATCAGCGGTGCACTTGGCAGTACAACTGACACACCAGAGGTTCGTCCGTCCCGGTCCTCTCGTACTAAGGACAGCCCTTCTCAAATTTCCTGCGCGCGCAGCGGATAGGGACCGAACTGTCTCACGACGTTCTAAACCCAGCTCGCGTACCGCTTTAATGGGCGAACAGCCCAACCCTTGGGACCTACTCCAGCCCCAGGATGCGACGAGCCGACATCGAGGTGCCAAACCATGCCGTCGATATGGACTCTTGGGCAAGATCAGCCTGTTATCCCCGAGGTACCTTTTATCCGTTGAGCGACGGCCATTCCACAATGTACCGCCGGATCACTAGTCCCGACTTTCGTCCCTGCTCGAGATGTCTCTCTCACAGTCAAGCTCCCTTGTGCACTTACACTCGACACCTGATTGCCAACCAGGCTGAGGGAACCTTTGGGCGCCTCCGTTACTTTTTAGGAGGCAACCGCCCCAGTTAAACTACCCATCAGGCACTGTCCCTGACCCGGATTACGGGCCGAAGTTAGATGTCCAAAGTGACCAGAGTGGTATTTCAACGATGACTCCACCCGAACTGGCGTCCGGGCTTCAACGTCTCCCACCTATCCTACACAAGCCACTCCGAACACCAATACCAAACTATAGTAAAGGTCTCGGGGTCTTTCCGTCCTGCTGCGCGTAACGAGCATCTTTACTCGTACTGCAATTTCGCCGAGTTTATGGTTGAGACAGCGGGGAAGTCGTTACTCCATTCGTGCAGGTCGGAACTTACCCGACAAGGAATTTCGCTACCTTAGGATGGTTATAGTTACCACCGCCGTTTACTGGGGCTTAAATTCTCAGCTTCGCCGCGAACGGCTAACCGGTCCTCTTAACCTTCCAGCACCGGGCAGGAGTCAGTCCGTATACATCGTCTTGCGACTTCGCACGGACCTGTGTTTTTAGTAAACAGTCGCTTCCCCCTGGTCTCTGCGGCCCCGATCCCCTCCCACCAGCGCGTGGTGTTCAAGGTTGGGGCCCCCCTTCTCCCGAAGTTACGGGGGCATTTTGCCGAGTTCCTTAACCATAATTCTCTCGATCGCCTTAGTATTCTCTACCTGATCACCTGTGTCGGTTTGGGGTACGGGCGGCTAAAACCTCGCGTCGATGCTTTTCTCGGCAGCATAGGATCACCAAATCCCCCCTCACGGGGGTCCCATCAGATCTCAGGCATCATGAACAGCGGATTTGCCTACCGTTCGCCCTACATCCTTAGACCGGGACAACCATCGCCCGGCTTGGCTACCTTCCTGCGTCACACCTGTTAATACGCTTGCCTCCCAGGATCAGGTCCCGCGCTCCACCAAAACCCTTCCACCACAAGGGCGGTCAGGCAGGTTTCGGGCGGTTAGTATCCCCTGTTCAACATGGACGGTTTTTCGCCGGTACGGGAATATCAACCCGTTGTCCATCGACTACGCCTGTCGGCCTCGCCTTAGGTCCCGACTTACCCAGGGCAGATTAGCTTGACCCTGGAACCCTTGATCATTCGGCGGACGGGTTTCTCACCCGTCTTTCGCTACTCATGCCTGCATTCTCACTCGTGTAGGCTCCACCGCTGGTTTACACCGCGACTTCACTGCCCACACGACGCTCCCCTACCACTCCAAACGCCTGAACCAACCCCACAAGGGAGCGGCTTGGCTACTATTTGAAATCCACAACTTCGGCGGTGTACTTGAGCCCCGCTACATTGTCGGCGCGGAATCACTTGACCAGTGAGCTATTACGCACTCTTTTAAGGATGGCTGCTTCTAAGCCAACCTCCTGGTTGTCTTCGCAACTCCACATCCTTTCCCACTTAGCACACGCTTAGGGGCCTTAGTTGGTGGTCTGGGCTGTTTCCCTCTCGACTATGAAGCTTATCCCCCACAGTCTCACTGCTGCGCTCTCACTTACCGGCATTCGGAGTTTGGCTGACGTCAGTAACCTTGTAGGGCCCATTAGCCATCCAGTAGCTCTACCTCCAGCAAGAAACACGCAACGCTGCACCTAAATGCATTTCGGGGAGAACCAGCTATCACGAAGTTTGATTGGCCTTTCACCCCTACCCACAGCTCATCCCCTCCATTTTCAACTGAAGTGGGTTCGGTCCTCCACGACGTCTTACCGTCGCTTCAACCTGGCCATGGGTAGATCACTTCGCTTCGGGTCTAGATCACGCCACTGCAACGCCCTATTCAGACTCGCTTTCGCTACGGCTTCCCCACACGGGTTAACCTCGCGACGTAACACTAACTCGCAGGCTCATTCTTCAAAAGGCACGCCGTCACCAGAATCAGACTGGCTCCGACGGATTGTAAGCACACGGTTTCAGGTACTGTTTCACTCCCCTCCCGGGGTACTTTTCACCTTTCCCTCACGGTACTGGTCCGCTATCGGTCATTAGGGAGTATTTAGGCTTATCAGGTGGTCCTGACAGATTCGCACGGGATTTCTCGGGCCCCGTGCTACTTGGGATACTCTCCAGGCGGCACAAAACATTTCGGTTACGGGGCTCACACCCTCTCTGGCCGGCCTTTCAAGACCGTTCACCTATGCCTGCACATCACACCTCACTGTCCCGGCAGAGACAGTATGGAAAGTCCCACAACCCCGACCATGCAACGCCCGCCGGCTATCACACATGGAACGGTTTAGCCTGATCCGCGTTCGCTCGCCACTACTAACGGAATCACTATTGTTTTCTCTTCCTGCGGGTACTGAGATGTTTCACTTCCCCGCGTTCCCTCCACGCACCCTATGTGTTCAGATGCGGGTCACCAGGCAGATCGCTCCCCTGGCGGGGTTTCCCCATTCGGACACCCTGGGATCACAGTCCGGTTATCGACTCCCCCAGGCTTATCGCAGATTCCTACGTCCTTCTTCGGCTCCTAATGCCAAGGCATCCACCGTGTGCTCTTAAAAACTTGACCACAAAAGATCAAAAAACTACTTCACGAGAGAACCATGAAAACCATCACTCCATCCCGAAAGACAGAACAACAGATCCAGGTTCATATTCTTGGAAATTGCTTCTTATAAAAGATGCTCGCGTCCACTATGTAGTTCTCAAACAACAACCCCAAACCACACACCCCACACACACAACATGCGCGATCGATGCAGCCAGGAAACCAGAAACAAACAAACCCGGAACCCTCCCCAAGGGAAGAACCCCGGCCCTGTTGCCTCAGGACCCAACAGTGTGCCAAACACTACCCAGCAACCCGAACCAGCGAGCGTTCCAGGACAACTGATCTTCCGAAGAAAAACAATGTCCGTACTAACAACCGGTCCGTGCCACCAGGCACCTATTTGCTGATATTCCACCCGTGAGCACCCGCCGCAGAACAAACGTCTGCGCAACGGGCATATACTCCTGACAACCCCGCCACACTCACATAACGTGAGGCACGGTGACTGTAGGTGCTCCTTAGAAAGGAGGTGATCCAGCCGCACCTTCCGGTACGGCTACCTTGTTACGACTTAGTCCCAATCGCCAGTCCCACCTTCGACAGCTCCCTCCCCGTAAGGGGTTAGGCCACCGGCTTCGGGTGTTACCAACTTTCGTGACTTGACGGGCGGTGTGTACAAGGCCCGGGAACGTATTCACCGCAGCGTTGCTGATCTGCGATTACTAGCGACTCCGACTTCATGGGGTCGAGTTGCAGACCCCAATCCGAACTGAGACCGGCTTTTTGGGATTAGCTCCACCTCACAGTATCGCAACCCTTTGTACCGGCCATTGTAGCATGCGTGAAGCCCAAGACATAAGGGGCATGATGATTTGACGTCGTCCCCACCTTCCTCCGAGTTGACCCCGGCAGTCTCCTATGAGTCCCCGCCATTACGCGCTGGCAACATAGAACGAGGGTTGCGCTCGTTGCGGGACTTAACCCAACATCTCACGACACGAGCTGACGACAACCATGCACCACCTGTGAACCGACCGCAAGCGGGGCACCTGTTTCCAGGTATTTCCAGTCCATGTCAAGCCTTGGTAAGGTTCTTCGCGTTGCATCGAATTAATCCGCATGCTCCGCCGCTTGTGCGGGCCCCCGTCAATTCCTTTGAGTTTTAGCCTTGCGGCCGTACTCCCCAGGCGGGGCACTTAATGCGTTAGCTACGGCGCGGAAAACGTGGAATGTCCCCCACACCTAGTGCCCAACGTTTACGGCATGGACTACCAGGGTATCTAATCCTGTTCGCTCCCCATGCTTTCGCTCCTCAGCGTCAGTTAATGCCCAGAGACCTGCCTTCGCCATCGGTGTTCCTCCTGATATCTGCGCATTTCACCGCTACACCAGGAATTCCAGTCTCCCCTACATCACTCTAGTCTGCCCGTACCCACCGCAGATCCGGAGTTGAGCCCCGGACTTTCACGGCAGACGCGACAAACCGCCTACGAGCTCTTTACGCCCAATAATTCCGGATAACGCTTGCGCCCTACGTATTACCGCGGCTGCTGGCACGTAGTTAGCCGGCGCTTCTTCTGCAGGTACCGTCACTTTCGCTTCTTCCCTACTGAAAGAGGTTTACAACCCGAAGGCCGTCATCCCTCACGCGGCGTCGCTGCATCAGGCTTTCGCCCATTGTGCAATATTCCCCACTGCTGCCTCCCGTAGGAGTCTGGGCCGTGTCTCAGTCCCAGTGTGGCCGGTCACCCTCTCAGGCCGGCTACCCGTCGTCGCCTTGGTGAGCCATTACCTCACCAACAAGCTGATAGGCCGCGAGTCCATCCAAAACCACAAAAAGCTTTCCACCCCCCACCATGCGATGAGGAGTCATATCCGGTATTAGACCCAGTTTCCCAGGCTTATCCCAGAGTCAAGGGCAGGTTACTCACGTGTTACTCACCCGTTCGCCACTAATCCCCCCACAAGTGAGGTTCATCGTTCGACTTGCATGTGTTAAACACGCCGCCAGCGTTCATCCTGAGCCAGGATCAAACTCTCCGTTGAAGTAAAACAAAAACGAACACAACACAGAAACCACGGAAATAACGCGGCAACCGCACTGCAAAATTTGAAACCAGCTGTAAAAACCAGACCACACCACAGGGGCGGCATGACCCGGCAAATTCAACCAATTCAATACAATAAATTGGTATCAACAAACTTGGCACACTATTGAGTTCTCAAACAACAGACACACCCGGCACCACCACCAGCACTTCTCAGCCGTGGATCGCTCCGGAGCAACTTTTCAAACTTACCCGGTCTCGGCCAGCTTTGCAAATCAGCGTTTCCGCGATTTCCTGCTCCGACGAACCGGCCCCACCCGTACCTGGCACACCAGAAAGTGCGCCATTCTCAGGCTGTTGAAGAAGGGGGCTTGTCGCTATTTTCCCGCATCAGCGGCGGCGACTCAGAAAACAATACACGCCCCCGACCCACACCGCAAATCCACCACCAACACCACCCCAAACCCCCCAAAAACCCCTAAACCACAACAAACCCACACCCCAAACCACCCACCAAACAACCCCAACACCCAAACCACCCACCTGTTCACTGGATCACACCACCAGGCCTGAAAAGTAATCAACAAGCTCCACGGGCACAGAGGGCGTGCATGGCACGGACGCAGCTACTCACCTTCACGCGCGGACGGGCCTAGCGTCGCCTCTGACCAGGTTGCGGCTCCCGGCATAGCCGATGACGGCCACCGCCAGGACGGCACTAAGGCAGGCCAAGGCCCACCACGCTGCGCCGTATGCGCTCCCCTGCAGTTCAGAAAGGAAGAACTTCGTGAAGCTGTTGAAGGCTGCGTGGAACAGGATCACCACCGGCAAACTTGCCTGCGTACTGTTGTACAGCCACGCGAGCAACACCGCCTGCGCCACAACATAGATCGCGAACGGAACCAAGGGACGCTGGTCCGGGTCCGACACCAATTCGGGGAGGTGCCATGGCAGCCACACCGATCCCACGATCAAGGCGGCAGCTAACGCGCTGCGACGTCGTTGCAGGCGCGGGAGCAGAAACCCTCGCCATCCGAGCTCTTCGAAGATGCCCACGATGACCATGGTGGCGGCGAGGGACCCGGCGACCTGCAGCACGTCTGACGGCTCCCAGGATGGAACGGACGCCCCTGCGAAAACCGCTACGCCGAAGGCTGCGGCGGGGACGGCCAGCGGCACGCCCAGTGCCACGCCGTACCACACGGGGTTGACCCGCCATTTTCCAAGCTGACGCAGAAGGCCGAGCAACCCCGCACGGCCTCCCGCCACCGCAGCAACAAGGACGGCAGCCAGCCCCGGACCAAATGGCACCAGTGGGCTGCTCTCAGGGTTCAGGAGGACCAGCGGCCAGATGCTCCAGGAAATGACGTAGGCAAGCACGAGGTAAAGCACAATGTCATGGCGGGCCACCCACTCCCGCAACTGACCTTTCCGGACCGGCATCGGAACCTCCTCTTCATTGAGTTGGCACTGAGGGTTCTCTAAGTCTGGCACCGCCCTTTACGGACACCTAGGCAATGCCGCCCCAATGACCGAAAGGTGGGCATCCGCTGGTCTGCTTTCCGGCCGGCGTTCGACGGCGGTACGGAGGGCGGGTGCCGCCGCCCCGCTCTCAGATATCCGAAGAGGACCAGCGTCCAAGCCCTTGAAATCGAAGCCAAGAGTCCCAGGGCCCGTTCCTGTTCCGTGACGCACGGCACCGCCTGTTCGCGTTTAGCCCGCGGTGTCGCCCACAATAAGCCCATGACTAAGAGTGATGCCAGGTTGCCGCGCCTTGAGGACGTGGCCGAACTCGCCGGAGTGTCACACCAGACGGTCTCCCGCGTGATCAACAACCATCCCAACGTCAGTAAGGCCACCCGGGAAAAGGTGGAAGCGGCCATCGCCGAACTCGGTTACCGGCGCAACACGGCTGCCCGCAGCCTGGTGACGCGGCGTTCACAGACCATCGGCGTGCTGGCCAGCGAACTCTCCCAGTACGGCCCGGCCAACACCCTGCTCGGAGTGGAGCAGGCCGCACGGGATGCCGGCTACTTCGTCAGTATCGCCGCACTCCGATCCGTCAGCCGGGACGCCATCCTGGACGCACTGCGGCACTTCACGGACCAGTCAGTGGACGGCATCGCCGTGCTGGTTCCGCACCCCGGAACCCTGCAAATCCTTGAGGAATTCAATCCCGGTGTACCCGTCGTCGCGGTCGGATCCCTGGGCAACGACGCCATCAGCGGCGCCATGGTGGACCAAAAACGCGGCGCCGAACTCGCCGTTGCCCACCTCATCGGGCTGGGGCATCGGATGATCGGCCACGTGGCCGGACCCTCCGGCTGGGTCGACGGCGCCCTGCGCGCCGAGGGCTGGCGCGCAGCCCTTCAAGAAGCCGGCCTCCCCCAGGATCTGCTGCAGGAAGGCGACTGGAGTGCAGGCAGCGGCTATGCCATCGGCCGCCGGCTTGCGGTCCAGCGCACAGCCACAGCCCTCTTTGTCGGCAACGACCAGATGGCGCTGGGCATCCTCCGGGCGTTCAGCGAAGCCGGCGTCCGCGTGCCCGACGACGTCTCCGTGGTGGGGTTCGATGACCAGCCGGAATCCGGGTACTTCACGCCGCCCCTGACCACCGTTCGCCAGGACTTCGAGGAACTCGGCCGGCGGTGCATGGACATCATGCTGAAGGAGATCGAGGCCGGTGCCGCCGTGAGTTCGACAGTGGTCACGCCCCGGCTCGTTCCCCGCGCCAGTACGGGACGGCCCTCCACGGCTTCCTAAGCCAGCCACCACTATCCATGTCCCCGGGCTCTTGACTACAAGTTTGTTAGCGCTCACAATTAGTCAGGACCGCAAAGTGGCGGCAGCAATCTGGAGGAATGTTTTATGGACGTCACAGTGGACGGCAGCGAGCAATATGTCATCGGCGTGGATTACGGAACGCTGTCAGGCCGGGCCGTGGTGGTCCGCGTCAGGGACGGCAAGGAACTGGGCAGCGGTGTCTTTGACTATCCGCACGCCGTAGTGAGCGGATCGCTGCCGGCAGATGTGGCGGACGTTGCTGCGGGAATGGCCGCCCGGCTTCCCGGCGAGTGGGCACTGCAGGTGCCCAATGACTACCGCGAAGTCCTGCGCATGGCAGTCCCCGCCGCAGTCGCAGACGCCGGCATCGACCCGGCCGCTGTCGTCGGCATTGCTACCGACTTCACCGCCTGCACCATGGTGCCGGTTAAGGCGGACGGCACCCCGCTGAACGAGCTGGACGGGTTCGCCAACCGGCCCCACGCCTACGTGAAACTCTGGCGCCACCACGCCGCGCAGCCACAGGCGGACCGGATCAACCAGCTTGCCGCCCAACGCCGCGAAGCCTGGCTGCCCCGCTATGGCGGCCTCATCTCCTCCGAATGGGAATTCGCCAAGGGCTTGCAGCTGCTGGAAGAGGACCCGGAAGCCTACGCCGCCATGGACCACTGGGTGGAAGCCGCGGACTGGATCGTCTGGCAGCTCTGCGGGCAGTACGTGCGCAACGCCTGCACCGCCGGCTACAAGGGCATCTACCAGGACGGCCGCTACCCGTCGGAGGACTTCCTGGCCGCACTGAACCCGGGGTTCAAGGACTTCGTCAGCACCAAACTGGAGCACACAATCGGCCGGCTCGGCGACGCCGCCGGCTACCTGACCGCCGAGGCCGCCGCATGGACGGGCCTGCCGGAAGGCATCGCCGTCGCTGTCGGTAACGTGGATGCGCACGTCACCGCCCCGGCCGCCCGCGCCGTGGATCCGGGCCAGCTGGTGGCCATCATGGGCACCTCCACCTGCCACGTTATGAACGGCACCGAACTGCACGAAGTCCCGGGCATGTGCGGCGTGGTGGACGGCGGGATCGTCGACGGCCTCTGGGGGTACGAGGCCGGACAGTCCGGCGTCGGGGACATCTTTGGCTGGTTCACCACATACGGTGTCCCGCCGGAATACCACCGGGCCGCTGCCGAAAAGGGCCTCGGCATCCACGAATACCTCACCGAACTCGCCGCAACCCAGGCCATCGGCGGGCACGGACTCATCGCCTTGGACTGGCACTCCGGCAACCGCTCGGTGCTGGTGGACCACGAACTCTCCGGCGTGGTGGTAGGCCAGACCCTGGCCACCCGGCCGGAGGACACCTACCGGGCGCTACTGGAAGCCACGGCGTTCGGCACCCGCACAATTGTCGACGCCTTCCGCGATTCCGGTGTTCCCGTGAAGGAATTCATCGTGGCCGGCGGGCTCCTCAAGAACAGGCTGCTGATGCAGATCTACGCCGATGTCACCGGACTGAAACTCTCCACCATCGGGTCTGCGCAGGGCCCGGCCCTCGGCTCCGCCATCCATGCCGCCGTGGCGGCCGGAAAATTCGCCACCATCCGCGAAGCCGCCGCCGCCATGGGCTCCGAACCGGGCGAGGTTTACACCCCCATCCCGGAGAACGTTGCCGCGTACGAGGAACTGTTCCAGGAATACCGGACGCTGCACGATTACTTCGGGCGCGGCGACAACGACGTGATGCACCGGCTCAAAGCCATCCAGCGCCGGTCCGCGTCAGCAGCCGGCCCTACCGCCACAACACCCGCGCCCGCACCCGTTGGAGCCTCCGCATGAGCACCGCAAACATCCTGGAAACCATCGCAAGGATCCGGCAGGAAGTCTGCACCCTGCACGCCGAACTCACCAAATACGAACTTGTGGTGTGGACCGCCGGCAATGTCTCCGCCCGCATTCCCGGCCACGACCTGATGGTCATCAAACCCTCCGGCGTTTCCTACGACGACCTCACCGCCGGCCAGATGGTGGTCACCGACCTCCATGGGGTGCCCGTGAACGGCGATGAAAATGGCGAATGGGGCAACCCTGCCCTGTCGCCGTCGTCGGACACCGCGGCGCACGCCTACGTCTACCGGAACATGCCCGACGTCGGAGGCGTGGTCCACACCCACTCCACCTACGCCACGGCATGGGCGGCCCGGGGCGAGCCGATCCCCTGCGTCCTGACCATGATGGGCGACGAATTCGGCGGCTCCATCCCGGTGGGCCCGTTCGCGCTCATCGGCGACGATTCAATTGGCCAAGGCATTGTGGAGACGCTGAAAAGCTCCAACTCGCCTGCGGTGCTGATGCAGAACCACGGCCCGTTCACCATCGGCAAGGACGCCACATCCGCGGTCAAGGCGGCCGTGATGTGCGAGGAAGTAGCGCGCACCGTCCACATTTCCCGGCAGTTGGGCGAGCCGGTCGCCATCGACGGGGCGAACATCGACTCCCTCTACGCCCGCTACCAAAACGTTTACGGCCAGTAACCCCGCCGTCGGCACACCCGAACCTACTTTTGCAGGAGAACCCACATGAGCACCGCAGCAAACACTTCCCTTGACGGCTACGAGGTCTGGTTCCTCACCGGCAGCCAGCACCTCTACGGCGAGGACGTCCTCAAGCAGGTGGCCGCCCAGTCGCAGGAGATCGCCAACCAGCTCAACGCCTCCTCCGCCGTCCCGGTCAAAATTGTCTGGAAGCCGGTCCTGACCGACTCTGACGCCATCCGCCGCACCGCGCTGGCAGCCAACTCGGACGATTCGGTCATCGGCGTCACCGCCTGGATGCACACCTTCTCCCCCGCCAAGATGTGGATCAACGGGCTGGACGTGCTGCGCAAGCCGCTCCTGCACCTGCACACCCAGGCCAACCGCGACCTGCCCTGGGCAGACATCGACTTTGACTTCATGAACCTCAACCAGGCCGCCCACGGCGACCGCGAGTTCGGCTACATCCAGTCCCGCCTGGGCATCGCCCGCAAGACGGTGGTGGGCCACGTCTCCAACCCGGAGGTGGCCCGCCAGGTGGGCGTCTGGCAGCGCGCCGCCGCCGGCTGGGCCGCCGTCCGCACCCTGAAGCTGACCCGCTTCGGCGACAACATGCGCAACGTCGCAGTCACCGAAGGCGACAAGACCGAAGCCGAGCTCCGCTTCGGTGTCTCCGTCAACACCTGGTCAGTCAACGAGCTCGCGGAGGCTGTGCACGGTGCCGCCGAGGCCGACGTCGACACCTTGGTGGCGGAATACGAGGACCTTTATGACGTGGTTCCGGAACTCCGCGCAGGCGCGGCCCGCCACGACTCCCTCCGCTACGGCGCCCGCATCGAACTGGGCCTGCGCAGCTTCCTGGAATCGAACGGCTCCGCTGCGTTCACCACGTCCTTCGAGGACCTCGGTGCCCTCCGCCAGCTCCCCGGCCTGGCCGTGCAGCGGCTGATGGCCGACGGCTACGGCTTCGGTGCCGAGGGCGACTGGAAGACCGCCATCCTGGTCCGCGCCGCCAAGGTCATGGGAGCAGGCCTCCCCGGCGGCGCCTCCCTCATGGAGGACTACACCTACCACCTTGAGCCCGGCTCGGAGAAGATCCTGGGCGCACACATGCTGGAGGTCTGCCCGTCCCTGACGGCCGGCAAGCCGAGCCTGGAAGTCCACCCGCTGGGCATCGGCGGCCGGGAAGACCCCGTCCGCCTGGTGTTCGACGCCGATGCCTCCGCGGGCGTCGTCGTGGCCCTTTCGGACATGCGGGACCGCTTCCGCCTGGTGGCCAACGCTGTGGACGTGGTGCCGCTGGACCAGCCCCTGCCCAACCTTCCCGTGGCCCGCGCCCTGTGGCAGCCGAAGCCGGACTTCGCCACGAGCGCCGCGGCCTGGCTCACCGCCGGAGCTGCGCACCACACCGTGCTCAGCACCGCCGTCGGCATGGACGTCTTCGAGGACTTCGCAGAGATTGCCAGGACCGAGCTGCTGACCATCGACGGGGACACCACCATCCGCCAGTTCAAGAAGGACCTGAACTGGAACGCCGCCTACTACAAGCTCGCCGGCGGGCTGTGAACGAGTACACGCTCAGGTCCGGGCTGTACTCTGCCGTCGTCACGGCACGCGGAGCGGCACTCCGCCAGCTGCGGCACGGGGAAAGGGACCTGATCGTTCCTTTCCCCGAAGGCGGACCCATCCCGGATTACCGCGGCATCATCGCAGCGCCGTGGCCCAACCGCATCGCCGACGGCAAGTACATGTTCGAAGGCGTGGAACACCAGCTGTCCGTGAACGAGACCGAACGCGGTTGCGCCCTCCACGGCACAGTATTTCCCCGGGACTGGGAGGTGAAAGAACAAAACAGCTCGTTTGTGGCCCTCTCCTGCTCCCTGGAACCGGCACCCGGGTATCCGTTCCGGCTCCACCTCTCGGCCAGCTACCACCTCAAGGAAGACGGCCTGCACACTCGTGTCACCGCGACCAACACCGGAGCGGGCACCGCGCCCTACGGCGTCTGCCCCCACCCCTACCTCCTCGCAGGACCAGCCCCGCTGGACCAGTGGACGCTTGAGTTCCCGGCCAGCCACGTCCTGGACGTGACCCCGGACAGGCTGCTGCCCGTAGGCCTGCGCACCGTGGACAACCATGCGTTCGACTTCCGGGCAGCGCGCAGGATCGGAACCACGGAAATAGACCACGCCTTCACCGGCATCTCCTTCGACACCTTGGGGCGTGCCCGGCTCCTTATCCGCGACCCGGGCGGAACAGGCGTTGGCATGTCATGGGACAAAAGCTGCCCCTGGCTGCAGATCCACACTGCAGACAAGCGCCCGCCGGCAGCCAACCGGCTTGGACTCGCTGTGGAACCGATGACCTGTCCGCCGGATGCCTTCAACAGCGGCCAGGACCTGGTCAGACTCGAAGCGGGCGCCACGCACACAGCGTCGTGGAGCATTTTCGCCTCCTGACCGGGCGCACTGTTCTGGTGCGCAGAGTTCACATCGCCGCTCCGGCTTTCCTCCACCCGCACCTTCCTGAAGGGGCCACCATGAGCCACCACACGTCGTCGTTCCCGCTGTCCAGCGTCCGCTTGCTGGACAGCGGGTTCAAGCACGCCCAGGACGTCGATCTTCGCTACCTCCTCAGCCTCGACACCGATCGGCTCCTCGCGCCGTTCCGCCGGGAAGCGGGACTCCCGACGGCGGCACCCGGCTACGGTGGCTGGGAAGCCGACGGCCTGGACGGGCACATCGGTGGCCATTACCTGTCCGCCTGCGCCCAGCTTTGGGCGGCCACCGGCGATCCCCGGATCCGGGAAAAGCTGGACGACGTCCTCGCTGTCCTCGCCGAGTGCCAGGCCGCTGCCGGCGACGGGTACGTGGGCGGAGTCCCGTGCGGCCGCGGGCTCGGCGAGGAACTTGCTGCCGGGAAAGTTGATGCGGACCTGTTCACCCTCAACGGCCGCTGGGTCCCGCTCTACAACCTGCACAAAACCTTCGCCGGCCTGCTCGATGCCCACACCTACGCCGGCTCCACGCACGCGCTCGTTATGCTCACCGCATTGGCCGACTGGTGGCTGAAAATTTCCACGACCTTGGACGACGAGTCCTTCGAGGACATGCTGCGCACCGAGTTCGGCGGCCTGAACGACACCTTCGCCTCCCTGGCGGACATCACCGGCCGGGACGACTACCTCCGCGAAGCCCGTAGGTTCGCCCACCGCGCCGTGCTGGACCCCCTCGCATCGGGCCGCGACGAGCTGGACGGGCTGCACGCCAACACCCAGATCCCCAAGGTGGTGGGCTACGCCAGGCTCGCAGCAGCCGCCGGCGACGCCGAGGCCGCGCGGGCAGCAGACTTCTTCTGGGACACGGTGCTCGCCCGCCGCACCGTCTCTATCGGAGGCAACAGCGTCCGCGAACACTTCCACCCCGCAGACGACTTCGCACCCATGGTCCAGGACGAGCAGGGCCCGGAAACCTGCAACACGTACAACATGCTCAAACTCGCCAAACTCCGCTTTGAACGCACCGGTGACCCCTCGGCCATCGACTTCTACGAGCGCGCCACGTATAACCACATCCTCTCCTCGCAACATCCGGACACAGGCGGCTTCGCCTACTTCACACCCATGCGGCCAGCCCACTACCGCGTCTATTCCAAGGCGCAGGAATCCATGTGGTGCTGTGTCGGGTCAGGCCTGGAAAACCATTCCCGCTACGGTGAACTCATCTACAGCCACGGCGCGGACGGCCTCGCGGTGAACCTGTACATACCGTCCGAGCTGGACTGGGCGGACCACGGCGTCCGCATCAGGCTCGACACCGATTTTCCCCGCTCCGACACCGCCACCGTGCACATCACCGCTGATGAGCCCGCCGAGTTCACACTCCGCCTCCGACGCCCGGGCTGGGCAACGCGCATTGAGGCCGACGCCGGCGGGCAACGCCTGGACGCCCTCCCCGGAAACCGGGACCTCGCCATCCACCGGACCTGGACAGGGACCACGAAGGTCACCATCCGGCTCGGCGCCGAGGTCAGGGCCGAGGCCCTGCCCGACGGCTCACCGTGGGTCTCCTTCACCTACGGACCGGTGGTCCTCGCTGCCCGTCAAGGCGCAAACGGTGTGCCCGGCTTCGAAGCACCGGATGAACGCATGGGCCACGTCGCATCCGGAACTAAAGTTCCCCTCGCCAACACTCCGGTGGTCACGGCACCCAAGCCCGCGGACGCCGTCGTACTCCTTGACCGGAGGACGCTCACCGCCGAGCTGACCGCATGCCTGAACGGCGATCAGGTCAGTGTCCGGCTGGAACCTTTTGCCGGCATCCACGACGAGCGGTACACCGTCTACTGGCCCACGGGACCGTCGGACGGGGAACGCACCGCGGAGCTGGCGAGCCTGGATGCCAGAGCTGGATATGCTGCGGATGTCATCGACTGCGTCACCGCCGGAGAGCAGCAACCGGAAGCCGACCACCATTTTGCCGGCGAATCCACGCGGGCCGGCGGCAGCGGCGGGGTTCACTGGCGCAGTGCCACCGGATGGTTCTCCTACATCCTGGCCGGCACTGGTGACGCACCAGCTGTGCTGCGTGTCCGGTTCCGCGCCGCAGCCAGGCAGGGACGCGGCGAGGACCTGCGCCTGAACGGCGTGCCGTTGGGCGAACCGGAAAACACTTCCCTGGACGGTACTGTGGAGATCCAGAACTTCATGCTTGCAGCCGGGGCCCCGGGAACGTTCACGTTCTCGGTCCATGCCCTGTCCGGCACAGTCACCGGCGACCTGCTGTCCGTTCAGGTCCTGCGGGGCGATGCAACGTTGTAAAGTAGCTCTTAGCAGGCCGCCCGGCCTGCGAAATTCAGCAGAGGGACGCGGAATGGCAACAACACTTCACGACGTGGCACGCGTGGCGGGTGTGTCCTTCAAAACCGTGTCCAACGTGATCAACAACCATCCGCACGTCCGGGACACAACACGGGCCAAGGTTGAAAAGGCGATTGAGGAGCTCGGCTACCGGCCCAACCTGACCGCCCGCAGCCTGCGCTCCGGGCACACCGGCGCCATCACCCTGGCACTCCCCCAGCTGAGCCTGCCCTACTTCGCTGAGCTGGCCGACGCCGTCATCGAAGCCGCCGCGAAACACGGACTCGTGGTGCTGATTGAACAGACCGGAGCGGACCGGAAGCGGGAGCTTGACGTCATGGCCAGCCCCCGGCTCAAGATGTCCGATGGCCTGATCTTCAGCCCCCTCGCCCTGGGCCAGGAGGACGCGGCCCTGATCAAGGCCGACGTGCCGATCGTCCTGCTCGGCGAGCGCATCTTCGGCAGCTCCTCCGACCATGTCACGATGCAAAACGTCACCGCCGCCCGGGCAGCTACCGAACACCTGCTGGACCTTGGAAGGAAGCGGATCGCCGTGGTGGGCGCCCACGAAGGAGAAGTCATCGGCTCAGCCGGCCTCCGGCTGCGCGGGTACCGGGAAGCGCTGGAGAGCCGGGGCATTCCCTACGACGACGCCATCGTCGCCTACGTGGTGGACTGGCACCGGTCCAACGGCGCGGCCGCCATGCACGACCTGCTGGACCGCGGAGTGTCCTTTGACGCCGTCTTCGGCCTCAACGACACCCTGGCCCAGGGCGCGGTCCGCGTCCTGCAGGAGGCGGGGTTCCGCGTGCCGGACGATGTCGCGGTGATCGGCTTCGATGATCTCGACGAAACCCGCTACACCCTGCCCACCCTGAGCACCGTGGATCCCGGGCGCACCGAAATCGCGGAGACCGCCATCCGGATGCTGATGGAACGCATCAAGGACCCGAACGGAACGCCGCCCCGTGAGATCGAGACGGCGTTCCAGGTTGTGGCGCGCGAATCGACGGTGGGTTAGCTACTCCCACTGCGCCACCGGCCAGCCGTCCTTCCACCCAAGGTCCGCCAGGCCAAGCCGGAACGCACCGTCCAGGTCCCCGGCGTAGTAGTGGAACGCCATCGTGTTCCCGGAGACAGACTGCCCGCCCGGCCCCACACGGCCTCCATCTGTACCCAACACGGGCGTGCCGCCGCCGTCGAGCAGTTCCTTGCCCTCGGCGTCAACGTATGGGCCAGTGATGGTGTCCGACCTGCCCACGGCGATGTTGTAAGTACTCTCCATGCCCTGGCAGCAGAAGTCCCGGGAGAAGAAGAGGTAGTACTTGCCGTCGCGGGGCAGGATGTAAGGAGCTTCGATGGCGTTCGGCGGGGCATTGCGGTCGGCGATGGTCACGGGATCTTCCGTACCGGCGCGCAATCCGGTGGGCCATTCGAGCTTCACCAGCTGAAGGCCGGTCCAGAAGGAACCAAAGGATAGCCAGGGCGTCCCGTTTTCATCCTCAGCAAGACCCGGGTCGATGGCGTTGAACCGCTCCCCCTTGGACGAAATCACCTGGCCGCGGTCCACCCACTCGTAGGCGGGATCCTCCGGGTCCAGCGTGGAGTTGGTGGCCAGCGCGATCACCGACAGGTTTTTGCCGAACGTCGACGCCGAGTAGTACAGGTACCAGGTGCCGTCATGTTCATAGAGCTCCGGCGCCCACAGGTTGTCCAGGCCGGGGACCGCCGCGTCCAGCCAGGCCGGCTTTTCCTGCCAGACTTCCCCGGCGTACGCCCAGTCCACGCCGTCATCGGAGCGCCGGACCTGGATGTTGCCGTCCCCCACCTGCCCGTTGCCCGTGGAGTAGATGAACCAAGGCCCGCCGGACTCCCCTTTGACCAGCGCGGGATCGTGCGTGAAGAAGTCCCCCGTTAGTCCGGCAGGTTTTTCCTCCGGCGCTGTACCGGGCGCGTCAGCGCAGCCGGCCAGGACAAGGACAACAACGGCGGCCAGCACCGCTGCCGGACGCCGCGGGGAACGTATATTCCTGCGGCGGCCGGCAGCGGAACTTTTCGGCCGCATCAGCCAAGCGCGACGGCGGACCAGGACACCGGTGGCAGCGTCACCGTGAGCGTACCCTCGTCGAGGACGGCGCCGTCGAGCTGCTTCAGGCCCACCCGGTCCTGGTCCTGAAGGGTGTTCTTGGCGTATACGTCCGCATCGTGCAGGGTCACGGCTTCAGTGATGGACGTGGCTTTGAGGTCCGAGACGTTGATGGTCACGTCAATGGCCTCGGTCTGGCTGCGGTTCACGAGGAACAGGGCGGACTCGCCGGTGGCGGCGTCCGCTGTTGCTACAGCATCCACCAGCGGCGCTTCGCCGTACACCGCCGTCGTATAGGTCCCTGCCTCGATGCGCGGGCGCAGCACCTCGCCCTTTGCAAGGCGTGAGGTGACAGAGAAGGGGAAGAACGTGGTCTGGCGCCAGGTGTCGCCGCCCGGTTCGGTCATGATGGGGGCGATGACGTTGACCAGCTGGGCGAGGGAGGCTGCGGCGACACGGTCATGGTTCTTCAGGAGGGTGATCAGCAGGTTGCCGAACACCACCGCATCGGCGACGGAGTAGGTGTCCTCCAGCTGGCGCGGGGCGTGGGTCCATTCCTCGTTGACCTCATCAGAGGCCTGGTGCTCGTCCAGGTACCAGATGTTCCATTCGTCGAAGGAGAGCTGGATTGTCTTTTTGCTCTTCAGCTTGTGCTTGACGTGGTCCGCGGTGGCCACCACCGTTTCAATGAAGTACTGCATGTCCAGTGAGGACGCGAGGTAGGAACCGAGGTCGCCGTTGCGTTCCTGGTAGTAGGCGTGGCAGGAGATGTAGTCCACATAGTCGTAGCTCTGCTCCAGGACCACGCGCTCCCACTCGCCGAACGTGGGCATGGAGGACCCGGACGACCCGCACACCACCAGTTCCAGGTCCTTGTCCGCCGTTTTCATGGCCGAGGCGGTGCGGGCCGCAATCTTGCCGTAGTCCTCCGCGGACATGTGGCCGATCTGCCACGGGCCGTCCATCTCATTGCCCAGGCACCACATGCGGATGTTGTACGGGTCCTTGGCGCCGTTGGCGATCCGCTGCTCGCTGAGTGCGGTGCCGGAGGGGTGGTTGGCGTATTCGAGCAGGTCGAGGGCCGCTTCGATGCCGCGGGTGCCCAGGTTGACCGCCATCATCAGCTCGGAGCCGGTGAGCTTGCACCACCGCGCGAATTCCTCCAGGCCCACCTGGTTGGATTCGAGCGAGTGCCAGGCGAGGTCGCGGCGGACGGGACGCTGCTCGCGCGGTCCCACGCCGTCTTCCCAGCGGTAGCCGGAGACGAAGTTGCCCCCGGGGTAGCGGATGGTGCTGGAGCCGAGCTCCTTGACGAGTTCGATGACGTCCAGCCGGAAGCCGTCCTCGTTGGCGGTGGGGTGGCCCGGTTCGTAGATGCCGTCGTAGACACAGCGGCCCAGGTGTTCCACGAAGGAGCCGAAGATGCGGCGGCTGACCGGGGCAACAACGGCGGAGCGGTCGATGGTGATGACGGCGGGTGCCACAACAGCCAAGTCGGTCTGTTCAGCAGCAGCGGAGGTGATGGTCACGGTTCTTTCCTGTTCTTTATAACGTTGTAAGTTGGGCGGTTGTACATTGGGTCAGAAAAATAGGGGCTTCTTAGGCGGCGGCCGGCTCGGTGTGCCGTACAGTCCCGGTTTGTTTTGGCGCAGTGGCGCCACCTGCCTGCGATGCTTCGAGGCCAGCCAGCCGGCGGTCCACCATCCAACCGGACAGCAGCAGCGGCAGAGACGCGCCCACCAGCGGCACTAGAACCGGCATGGCGGAAAAGGTGACGACGGCGGCCGCCAGGGTGGCCAGCACGGACAGACTCATCAGGGGTGACACCAGGGGCAGCACAAACGCCGTTCTCCACACACTGGTGACGGAGTCGCGGTAGCGGCTGCACAGGGACACGGCGACCGCGGCCGCGGCCAGGGTTCCGAGGCCGGCAACCGCCGCCAGCACCAGCAGCACGGCGGGGACCGGTGAGGACAGATCTGCCCCCGATGGAACCAGCACGGTCAGGACGTTCAGGAAAAGCACGACGCCGGCCAGCCAGAAGATGCCGCCCACGCGGTTTGCGTGCCGGAACCGGGAGCGGTAAACCCTGATGAAGTCCCGGACCACGTGGTCGCCGGCGCTGTTATCGCCGGCACCGCCAAGCCGCAGGCGCGCCAGGATGGTGGTGGCGGCCACTGCAGCCGGGAACAGGCCAAACAGCACCAGTCCGGCCAGGGTGCCGGCCACAAACAACACGTTGACCAGCACCAGCCGGGAGGCGAAACCAAGCCATTGCATCACACGCCCTGCCCAGCCCAGCGGATCGTCGTTCACAGGATCCCTCCCTTCGTTCCGCTCCAGGCCACCCCGTGCTGGTCGATTCCACTGAACGACAAGGCAGGGCGGCTGCGGACCCAGTCCCACGAACCAAAGACGACGGCGTCCAGCTCAACGGCTTCTCCAGCCGCCCCGTCCTGCGGGCCGGCGAAGCGCAACCGGGCATGCACCGGCGTCCCGTCGGACATCAAGGGAACCTCGGCCGCGAGCTCTGCTGCCGCGGCCGGGACCAGTGCCGTGGACGCCGGATCGAACCGCAGCACCTGCCATGTTCCGGACACGGGCTCCGGCGACGGCAACGCCTCGGACTCCCGGCCGGCAAACGGCTGCGGCGAAACCACGGGCCAGCCGGCGGCGGCGAAAAACAGGCGCCGGAGCTGCACCTCATGCTCGGTGGGATCGGTGGCGAACCGGACGTGGTGGACCATGAAGTGTTCGGCTTTTCCGTCCGGCCCGTCCTGCGTGAGGACCGAGTTGTGACCCGGCGCAAGCCAGCCGGTGCCGCCGTCGAACTGGTAGCTGCCCAGCACCTTGATGCCTACCGACGCAGGCGTTGCGTCCAGATTCGTCATCGCCAGCCCGCGGAAGTCCCGGTACGGGCCGGTGATTTCGTCCGCCACGGCCACCCGCACGTTGTACGTGCTGAAAAGCGAATCGTAGGAGGCGAAGAGGACGTACCGTCCGTCCTCGGGCCGGCGGAGGATAAACGCACCCTCCACCGCGCCTTCCACGGACTTCGGCCGGCGTGCGATGACTGCCCCGAGGTCCCCCTCCACCAGCGGCAGCCCGGACATCCGGTCCAGCGGCAGGATGTAAATGCCCGAGAAGAACGACCCGTACGTCAGCCAGGGCGCGCCGTCCGCGTCAAACGTCACGGCTGCATCGATGGCGTTCTGGGAATGTTGCCCCGAACGGGTGGCCACCACGAGGCCGCGGTCGTGCCACGGTCCCGCCGGTGACGGTGCCACCGCAAGCCCGATGGCCGATGTGTTGGAGCCGAAGGTGGAGGCGGAGTAGTACATGTGCCAGTCCCCGGACTCCCGGCGCACCACTTCCGGCGCCCACAGTCCCTTCGCTCCCGACCAATCAGCTGCCGGTCCCGGGACGCCGTCCAATGCCGTTCCGGCATAGGTCCACTCGACCAGGTCCTTGGACATGCGGATGTGCACCCCCGCCGGAATGATGTCCGAGTTGGCGACAGAGTCGGTGGAAAACATGTAGTACGTACCGTCATCGTCGCGGACCACGGTGGGGTCATGGGCGTGCCTGGCACCCCAGGTGGACGGGTCTGTGCCGGGATCAGCGCTGGTGATGTCTGCGGTTGTCATGTTTAGCCCTTGGACCCGGAGAGGGCGATGGATTCGATGATCTGGCGCTGGAAGACGATGAAGACGATCAGCACGGGAAGCAGCGCGACGAACGAGGCAGCCATGATCAGCGGGTAGTCGGTCTGGATGGCGTACTGGGCGTTGAAGTTTGCGATGACCAGCTGCAGTGTCTGGGTGCCGGGAGAGTTCAGGTAGATGATGGGCGCCAGGTAGTCGTTCCACACAGCCATGAACCAGAGGATGAACTGGGCCGCGAGGGCCGGCCGGATGGCGGGCATGATCAGGGTCCAGAAGATCTGCAGGTAGGACGCGCCGTCGATCCTGGCAGCTTCCACGATGGAGTCCGGGACGCTGTTCAGGAACTGGCGCAGGAAGAAGATCATGATGATGTTGCCGAAGAGTCCCGGCACGATCAGCGGCAGGAGGGTGTCCACCCAGCCGATGCTGGCGAAGATGGTGAACTGCGGAATCATCAGCGTGGGGAACGGGATCATCAGGCCGGACAGCAGCCCCAGGAACAGGACGTTCTTGAACGGCATCCGCATCTTGGCGAAGGCAAAGGCTGCCAGCGCCGAGGTGAGCGAGCCGATGATCGTCACCGAACAGGCCACAATGAGGCTGTTCTGGATGCCTGTCATCAGCGGTCCGGCGGTCCAGATCCGGGCGTAGTTTTCCCAGACGAACGGGTCCGGAATCCACTGTGGGGGCAGTTCGAACACGCCGTCCTTGGTCTTCAGGGACGTGGAGAAGGTCCAGGCCAGCGGGGCAATCATGATGACGGCGCCCACCGACAGGATGAGGGTGGTAATGATGTTGCCCAGCTTCAATGACGACTTTGCCGAGCGCTGGCCGTCCCTGCCCGGACCGCCCGTCCGGCCCCGTCCGCCAGTGGCGGGGATGGCTTCGGTGGGTTCCAGTGGAGGGGTGGTGATGACGTTCTGTGCGGACATGGCTGCCTGCCTCAATCGATCGAAAACTGGTTGCGGCGGTTGAGCCGGAACTGGATGAAGGTAATGATGAACACCAGCAGTCCCAGGACCACGGACATTGCGGAGGCGTAGCCCATCTGGAGGTTGTCGAACGCTTTTTGCCAGATGTACCAGACGATGGACGCCGACTCGAACTCCGGGCCGCCTGTGGGGGTCATGATGTTGATCTCCACGAAGATCTGCGAACCGCCGATGATGCTGGTGACAATGAGGAAGAACGTCACCGGACGGACCATCGGGATGGTGATGTGGCGGAACTGCTGCCACGCGGTGGCCCCGTCCAGGGCGGCCGCCTCGTACAGGTAGCGCGGCACGGACTGCAGCGCGGCCAGGTACAGCAGCATGGAATACCCCAACCCCTTCCAGACGGCCATAATGATCAGCGCCGGTTTCACGGTGGCCGTGTCCTGCAGCCAGTTGGGGCCGTCAATGCCGATCAGGCCCAGGCCCTGGTTGATCAGGCCGAAATCGCCGTTGAACGCCCACTGCCACAGGATGGCGACGGCGGCGATGGAAGAGATCACGGGAAGGTAGTAGACGGTGCGGAAGAATGTGGTGCCGCGCATCTTGCGGTTCATCGCCAGCGCCAGAGCGAGCGAGATGACCAGGCCGACGGGGATGCCGATCATCATGAACAGTGTGTTCCACAGCGACTTCAGGAAGTAGCGGTCGCCGAACATCCTGGTGTAGTTGTCCAGGCCTTTGAATACCGGCGCGGAGATGCCGTTCCAGTTGGTGAAGGACGCATAGACGGAAAACAGCAGGGGGAAAAGCGTGAAGAGGAGGAACCCGATCACCGGTATGGCAACAAAGAGCAGCGCGGCCTGGTGTTCCTTCCGGTGAAGCCGCGAGCGTCGCGGGCGCGTGATGGTTGTCATCGCTGGATCCTCTTTGATTCGTGATGGTGGTGCCGGAAACGGCATAGGGAAGGACTGGGTGGATGAGGTGCCGCGGCCGTACTCCGGCACAGCCGCGGCACCTGGCCTGTTGGGCTAGTTGCCGGCCTGCTGGTTGGCGGCGTCCAGGAATTCCTGCATCCTGGGCTGTGCTTCCTTCAGGTAGTCCGCGGCGGTCTGCTTGCCGTCCAGCACGGGCTGGATATTGGTGAACAGTTCGTCGTACCACTCGGCGTTGAAGGTGTTGCCGCCGGGGAGGGCGCGGCCGTAGTCCTTGACGATCTCCAGGAACTCGGCCTTGTTGGCCGGTTTGGTGGTGGTGTCAGCGGCCCAGGTCTCCGCCATGTCCTTCAGGTTGGGAATTTGGATCCCGGCGTCAACCAGGCTCTGCTGGGCTTCCTTGTTGGCGGTCAGGAATTCGACGAGTTTGACGGCGTCCTCCGGGTGTTTGGTGTTTTCGGAGACGGCGATGCCGAGCGTGCCGATCCAGCTTGCGCTCTTACCGGATTCGCCCGCCGGGTAGGGGATCACATCCCAGTCGAAGCCCAGCTTCTGGTAGGTGGACAGGTCCCAGGGGGCGATGGGGAAGAAGCCGATCTCGCCCTTCATCCAGCGCTGGTAAGTGTCGAGGGTCTGGGCTTCGGCCACGGAGGGCGTCACACCGTGGACGTTCTGCAGGTCGGCGAACCACTGGAGGGATTCGGCGAACTCCGGGGTGTCCACGGTGACCTTGGTGCGGTCCTCGTTGAGCCAGTCAGCGCCGTTGGACCAAACGAACGGCTGCAGGTTCCACTGGACGTTAAGGCCGGTGCCCCACTGGTCCAGCGTGCCGTCACCGTTGGTGTCGGCTGTGAGCTTCTTGGCTGCAGCAACAAATTCGTCGAAGGTGTAGGGCTTGTCCTTGTCCGGCAGTGGGATTCCTGCCTTTTCCAGCATGGTCTTGTTGTAGCCGAAAGAGAACGGTCCCACGTCCTTGGGCAGGGCGTAAATGGCACCTTCGCCCACGCGCTTTCCGTCGAAGCGGTAGCTGTCCACGCCGTATTCCCAGATGTTGTCCAGGTTGATCGTGTCGGAGCCCTCCACGTATTCGGTGATGTCCTTGACGATGCCGTTCTGCACATAGGCCTGGACGTCGCCGGGGCCGATGTAGAACACGTCCGGAACCTGTTTGCCGGCAATGGCGGCCTTCAGCTTGGTGGCGTACTGGTCGGCGGTGGTGACGATGATGTCCACGTCCACGCTGTTTTCTGTTTCAAACTGCGCAACGGCTTTTTCGTAGGCCTTCTTCTCGTCCTCCCCGCCGCGGAACATAAAGGTCAGCTTCTTTTCGCCGGTGTCCCCACCGGTGGGGGCGGAACATCCGCCAAGCATGAGGCCGGCGGCGGTAAAGAGCGCCAGGGTAGCGGCCATGGGACGTGACTTCATCATCACGCAGTCCTTCCGGGTTGGGTTGAGGGTCAAGTTTATTGGCAGGTGCAGGGTTCGCCTCGCCGTCCGCTGTAGCGGACCCGCATTCATGGCGGTTCGTTTGCAACGTTGTAAGAAACTTTCACACAACTGGTCGGATGTCGTCAAGGGTCGCGGCAGAATTTGTTTTCGACCTCCGCCCACTCCCTTGACCGCCGCGGCCACCCGTGCCATATTTCTCCTTACAACGTTGCAAACACGCTTGGCTGTTTGTGCGTCTCGCTAACTCCCCAGCCCTCCCCAACCCCTTCCGGAAAGGACCCCGTGATAATGAAGTCACGTTCTTTTGCTGTGCTCGCATCAGGTCTGATGGCGATCACCGGCCTCACCCTGTCAGCTCTTGCGCTGCCTCCAGCCGCAGCTTCGACTCCGGTCCAGGCAGCGACGGAGGGCACCGCTGCAACGGCTTTTAATGCCCCGGCCGTCCGGAAGGCGCTGCCCGCGGACCTTCCAGGCGGCAAATCTGTTGTGGGTGATACCTCTCCCATTCACGATCCCGCCCTGATCATCGCCGACGACGGCACGTGGTACGTGTACTCCACCGGCCTCGTGAACCGGGAAAACGGCGGCACCATCCAGGTGTGGTCATCGCATGATGAAGGAACCACATGGGAGTACACGGGCACCGTCTGGGAGGAAATCCCCGCTTGGATCGATGAGCACTTCTCCGACGGCGAACTCCCCGGGAATCTCTGGGCGCCGGAAATCACCGAACATGACGGAACCTACTATCTCTATTACTCGGCGTCGCGCTTTGGCGGCAGCAACTCTTTGACAGCACTGGCCACCAACACCACCCTGGATCCCACCGATCCGGAATATGAGTGGGTGGACCAAGGCTTGGTGGTGTCCTCGCCGGCCACGGGCCTGGATCCCAACAACCCCGGCAAAACGTTCAACGCGATCGACGCCGGAATCATCGAGGATGCCGACGGCACTCCCTACATGGCGATCGGATCGTTCTGGTACGGGATCTTCCTGGTCCCCATCGAATGGCCTACCGGGAAACCCGTGGCCGGCTGGCAGTCCCAAACAGTGAATATTGCAGACCGGTTTATGGCCGGCAACCCCATCGAGGCCCCGTACATCACCGAACACGACGGCTACTACTACCTGTTTGTCTCGTTCGACTCCTGCTGCCGCGGCGGTGACTCCACCTACAAGGTGGCGGTGGGACGTTCCGCCTCGGTGAAGGGCCCGTACCTGGACAAGGACGGCCGGGACATGTTCGGCGGCGGCGGGTCGGTGGTCCTCGATTCGCACGGCGCGATCACCGGACCCGGCGGCCAGTCCGTCTTTGGCGATTACCTGGCGTTCCACTACTACGACGCTTCCAATGAGGAGATTCCCTACTTCCCCACGCTTGGCCTGCAGAGGATCAACTGGGTGGACGGCTGGCCGACCTTTGACCAGACGGTGGAACTGCCCGCGGTGCAGAAGCAGCCCAAGGCCACGGCCGTGAAGGCAGGCAAGAAAGCTACCTTCAGTGCCACCGCCACGGGAACACCCGGACCGGTTGCAGTCTGGGAAACATCGTCCGACGGCGGCACCACCTGGCAGCCCGCAGGCACCCAGCCTGCCACCCGGCGGACGGACGAGGGCACCTACCGCTCCACGCTGGAGTTCACGGCCGATCCCGAACAGGACGGAGTGCAGGTCCGCGCAGTGTTCCGGAACGCGCACGGCAAGGTGACCACCGCCGCCGTCGGACTTTCCGTCAAGTGACTGTTGCCCCTGAAGGCCGGCGTCGGCGCCATCCTCCAGGGGCAACCACTACAGCGGCGGCACGGCCGGCCGCCCAACGCCAGCGCCCTCAGCCCAGGCTTGGCTGAACCTGTAGAGCTGCGCGCCGTGGCCGGAAAGCTTGATGTCCAAAGCAGGTGTGCCGTGCTGCAGGACCAGCACGGCACACTCACCACTCCAGGCCTCCCGCACCTCCCACGGGGTGTCCCCGCCGATGTGACCTTGAGGGGGTTCGGACGGCAGGGCGAGATCCCCCGCCGGAAGTGTCCGGACCAAGTCGGCCATCCCGGTGTTGAACACCGCCACGTAACGGTCAGCCGACGTCGTGCTTTCCGCCGCCCACACCACCAGATCCCCGTCGCGCAGGAGTTCACGGTTGTTGCGGCTCGCATTGAGGACGGCAAGGAGATCGCGGTTGGTCAGGAGTTGAAGTGTCTCCGGCGGCGAGGACGGAAGGTCGCAGCCCAGCATGAGCGGCGACCGGGCAATGCACCAAAGCGTCATCATGGTCTGCTGTTCGTCCAGGGTCAGCCTGCTCAGCCGTTCAGCGCCGCGTTCGGCGCGCAGGGCGAGTCGGCCCACGGGGAGCATGTCGGCGTCGGCCCAGGAACCCCCTTGCTGATGGGGCGCCCAGCGGGCCATCCGGGCGAACTGCGCCTCCACGTCTTCCCAGACATCCCACAGGTCATCTGAAACGCGCCACATGTGCGCGTTGCCGCGGAGATGCTCAAGGTGCGCCAGCGATAGTGCGCGGCCCGGCGAGAGGCTCAGGACCATCTCCCGCCCGGAACGCTGAATTGCCCGCTGATACGCGGCAATTTCAGCAGCGTAGTAGGGTCCCAGCATGTCGTCGGCCTTGACGAAATCCACGCCCCATTCGGCGAAGAGACGCAGTTGTGAATCGTAATAGGCCTGGGCGCCGGGATGCTGGTGGTTCAGGCCGTAGTTGTCAGTGTTCCAGTCACAGGCGGACGATTCGTCGGCAATCTGATCGGCGGTAAAACCTGCGCCCTCCACCGGTAGCCTGTTCCGGACGGCCTGCCGTGGAATTCCGCGCATGACATGCAGGCCGAACTTCAGCCCCATGCCATGAATCCTGTCTGCCAGCAGCCTGAATCCCATGCCGTCCCGAGCGGACGGGAACCGGTTGACGGCGGGCAGTTGCCGCCCGAACGCGTCCAGTTCCAAGGCCGCGCCGTCGTTGTAGCCGCCCGCCCGCGCAGCGGGCTCGTACCACTGGATGTCCACCACCACCGTGTCCCAGCCATAAGGGAGCAGGTGCTCGGCCATAAACGCAGCATTGGCAAGCACCTCCCCCTCAGTGACCGTAGTCCCGTAGCAGTCCCAGCTGTTCCAGCCCATTGGTGGCGTCGGTGCGAGTGTCATTGCGTAAATTTACAACGATAAAAATCCTGACGGCAACCTCGGCTTTGGCCGCGGGCAGCACCCCGCAACCCCGGCAGGATGCGCCTTGACACTGCGAGTGTTAGCGCTCACAGTAGAGGAAGCAAAAGGCGCCATGGAAAGCAGAACTGATGAAGAACTGGGCAGGAAACCTCGAATACTCGGCCACCGACGTCCGCCATCCAACCTCAGTGGCCGGGCTTGCCGATCTGGTGGCCGGCTCGGGCCGCGTGAAGGCCCTCGGCTCCCGGCACTCGTTCAACCGTGTGGGCGACACGGACGGCATGCACATACTTATGGACTCCCTGCCCCAGGAAATCGAGCTCGATTCAGACCGGCGGATCGTCCGGGTCAGCGGAGGCGTCAGCTACGGGGCACTGTGCCGCACGCTGGACAAGGACGGCTTCGCGATCCATAACCTCGCTTCGCTTCCGCACATCTCGGTGGCTGGCGCCGTTCAGACCGGAACGCACGGCTCGGGCGTGGATAACCCCTCCCTGGCCGGCGCCGTCGAACGCATTGAGTTGGTCCGGCCCTCGGGCGAACAGGTGTCCCTCTCCCGAGAAGACGGGGATGAGTTCCTGGGCAGCGTGGTGGGCCTCGGGGCCCTTGGCATTGTCACAGGCCTGGAACTCGCTGTCCGGCCAGGCTTCACGATGCGGCAGCGGGTCCTGGAAAACGTGCCGTGGGAGCTGGCTCTGGCCGACTTCCCGGTCCTGGTATCAAGCGCGTACAGCGTCAGCCTCTTCACTGATTACGCGGGAGACGCCATCAGGCAGGTCTGGCTCAAGGCCCTCGACTCCCAGCCAGTCCAGACCAAGCTGTTCGGCGCAACGCCGGCCACGCAGCCCAGGCATCCCCTGCCCGGCATGTCCGGGGAGAACTGCACGACGCAATTGGATGAACCCGGTCCGTGGCTGGACCGGCTGCCTCATTTTCGGCACGAATTCACTCCCAGCAACGGCGAGGAACTACAGAGCGAGTACATCCTGCCCCTGGAGCACGGACCCGCAGCCATCCAGGCCGTCCGCAGCATCGCGGACACGCTGGCCCCGCTGCTGTTCGTCTCCGAAATCCGCACCGGGGCAGCCGACGAGTTCTGGCTCAGCCCCTTCTACAGGCAGCAAAGCGTGGCACTGCACTTCACCTGGAAGCCGCTTCAGGCCGACGTCGAAGCGGTCCTCCCGGCCTTGGAGGAGCTTCTCCGGCCCTTCGGGGCAAGGCCGCACTGGGGAAAACTGTTCACGCCGTCCACTCACGACTGGGAGGCTCTGTACCCGAGGTTCGCCGATTTCCGGGCTCTGGCAGATATGCACGATCCGGATGGAAAGTTCCGGAACGCACTGCTTGACAACATCCTCGGCGTGCGCGCGGCCAGCCTGCGTTAGCCGACCCATCAGACGCTCTCTCACTTAATGTGGGGTTTCGCGGTATTTATCAAGCTGTTTGTGACAGCGGGTTGGTTTCTTTGTGGTTGATGCCGGCTACGGGCGGGACTCCCAGTGCGGTGGGCCTGCGTCGGTATCGGTGTGGGTTGCGGGCGTAGCAGGCATCGAGTGTTTCTTGGCGATGCCTGGTTGCTTGCTGGACCAGTCCGTTGTGGACGGTGTCCGGGGTGTAGTAGTTCAGTCCGCTGTGGCGGTGGTGGGTGTTGTAGCTGGTGAAGAACGTCGCCAAGTGCTCCCGCGCGTGCCCAAGGTCTTGGAACCGTCGGGGAAATCCAGGTCATATTTCACGGTTCTGAACAGGGATTCCGAGTACGGGTTGTCATCGGAGACCCGGGGCCGGGAGTAGGACAGGGTGATGCCCAAATCGCGGGCAAGTTCCAACGTGGTGCCTGCCCGCATCGGGGCTCCGTTGTCGGCGTGGAGCACGGCAGGCGTGCGTTTGTTGCCGGCGACGGCGTCCCGGATCAGGGCCGAGGCGAGAGCGGCCGTTTCGGTGTGTTCGACGCGGTGGCCGACGACCTTTCGGGAGAACACATCCATGATTGTGTAGAGCTTGTAGGTGTGTTTGCCGGGGCCGTGGAGCATGGTGATGTCCCAACTCCAGAGCTGATTTGGAGCCGTCGCCGCGTGGACGGGTTTAGCCCGTTTGGGGCCGTTGCCGGGGCGTTGTTCGCGGCGGTCGCCGTTCTGCCCGTGGCGGGCCACGATTCGGTGCGCTGCCGCAATCGAGAACGGGCAGTAGCCCGCGTCCAGCATCCGGTAATAGGCCTGGGTGACCGAGAGATCGGCGTATTCCTCGGAATTGAGCAGCGCCATGAATTCGTCTGCCTCGGCCGTGCTGATCCGGTTCGGATAGTCCCGGTCGAGGTGCGGAACGGTGATCCCGGCCGGAGCCGGCGGGGTCAGATGCCGATACCAGCTGGTGCGGTGAACCCCGACCAGGGCGCACGCTTTCACTGCTGACCAGCCGGCTGTCACCAGTTTCCCGGCGAAGGTCAGGGCGATGGTTTTCCAGGCTTTGGCATCAACCACTCCGGGCGCCCTTGCTCCGGTGCGTCCAGCTGCGGATCGGTCGCCGCCGCGCTCTTGGCCATCGCGTCCAAGAGCGCGGAAGCTTTTCCCAGGATGTCCACCGCGGCCTCGGAGCGGGCCAGTTTGGCTTTGAGAATCTCGTTCTCCTTGAGGACTCGTTGGAGTTGTCGTTTGTCTCCGGCACTCAATCGCTGGTCCTCCTTGGTTAGGTCTCCGACGGCAGGCAGTTCCCCGGATTCCCGGGCGCGTGCCCATGCCCGGATTAAAGCCGTTCGAATTCCGAGTGCACGGGCCAGGGCGGCCTTCGAGCCCATCTCCAGGCATTTCTCATGCTCGTCCAGAATCGCGTTTTTCTCGCTCGTTGTGAAGTGGCGATTCGACTGGCGGACAGGAATAACAAAGTCCATCATGGGCCTTTCCCCGTCCCGAGCGTCGGGCTCATGCCGACAGAAACCTGTCACACAAGAGCCTGACACACAGGGTTCGGCGGACGCTCTCTCACTTAATGTGGGGTTTCGGCGGACGCTCTCTCACTTGATGTGAGGTTTGGGCGGTCGCTCTCTCAAGGTTCGTCATGAAGGACGCGGTGTCGCCGTGATATCACCGGGTTTGTGGCGCTTCTGGAATGCGTCGTCGTGCTCGCGGGTGACCGCACCGTCGAGACAGCTCCTGGCGACGTCGGTGGCCAGGAGCTTGCCGCGGGTCTGGCCGACGAGGTGCGCATGTACGCCGCACCTGTCGTGTTCGGATCCGGCAAGCGCTACTTCGGGTCGGTTCACGCGCAGCCCCTGTTGGAGGACCCCTGACATGGTGCTTCAGTGGAAACGGGAGATCAACCTGCGCTAACAGGTTCGCCGCAAACTGATCTGAGCGGATACGCCAGGATTCCACGCGTGTTCGACGTGTTTTCCCGCGTTGAGTGCGGGAGCGTTTCGGGTTTTACAGCGTTATGTGAGACAGGGTTCCGGGATTTACCGCGTTAAGTGAGAGAGGGTTCCGGGATTTACCGCGTTAAGTGAGAGAGGGTTCCGGGATTTACCGCGTTAAGTGAGAGAGGGTTCCGGGATTTACCGCGTTAAGTGAGAGAGGGTTCCGGGATTTACCGCGTTAAGTGAGAGAGCGTTTGCGGGTGGGCTTGGTTTGGCCGGTTTTTTCGTGGGGTGGTTGAAGCGGGAGAGCCTCCAGGGTGTGTCTGGAGGCTCTGGACGGTTAAATGTGGGAGACCCCCCGACACGTGTGTGTTGGGGGGTCTCGACCTAATGGTGTTCCGGCGGTGACCTACTCTCCCACACCCTCCCGGGTGCAGTACCATCGGCGCTGTGGGTCTTAGCTTCCGGGTTCGGAATGGGACCGGGCGTTTCCCCCACGCTATGACCGCCGTAACCCTTGCTCCGCACCCTGTCCTGGCTGTGCCGGGCGGGGTGGGAAATCTGTGGTTACAACATGCTTCCTGCCGGTGAGGGCAGGTGTGGTGTTGATTATTGTGTTGTGTTTTTTGTTCCCTGCAACAAATTGGTTTGTTGTTTGGGAACCACATAGTGGACGCAAGCAGTCTTGTTATCTTTGTACTCTCCCCATGGGTGTGAACGTCTTTTGAATCCGTTCACGAGGAGAGTGTGTGGTGTAAGTTATCGGCCTATTAGTACCGGTCAGCTTCACGAGTCGTTAGTCCTCGCTTCCACATCCGGCCTATCAACCCAGTGGTCTGGCTGGGGGCCTCTCACACACAAGGTGTATGGAAATCTCATCTCGAAGCGAGCTTCCCGCTTAGATGCTTTCAGCGGTTATCCCATCCGAACGTAGCTAATCAGCGGTGCACTTGGCAGTACAACTGACACACCAGAGGTTCGTCCGTCCCGGTCCTCTCGTACTAAGGACAGCCCTTCTCAAATTTCCTGCGCGCGCAGCGGATAGGGACCGAACTGTCTCACGACGTTCTAAACCCAGCTCGCGTACCGCTTTAATGGGCGAACAGCCCAACCCTTGGGACCTACTCCAGCCCCAGGATGCGACGAGCCGACATCGAGGTGCCAAACCATGCCGTCGATATGGACTCTTGGGCAAGATCAGCCTGTTATCCCCGAGGTACCTTTTATCCGTTGAGCGACGGCCATTCCACAATGTACCGCCGGATCACTAGTCCCGACTTTCGTCCCTGCTCGAGATGTCTCTCTCACAGTCAAGCTCCCTTGTGCACTTACACTCGACACCTGATTGCCAACCAGGCTGAGGGAACCTTTGGGCGCCTCCGTTACTTTTTAGGAGGCAACCGCCCCAGTTAAACTACCCATCAGGCACTGTCCCTGACCCGGATTACGGGCCGAAGTTAGATGTCCAAAGTGACCAGAGTGGTATTTCAACGATGACTCCACCCGAACTGGCGTCCGGGCTTCAACGTCTCCCACCTATCCTACACAAGCCACTCCGAACACCAATACCAAACTATAGTAAAGGTCTCGGGGTCTTTCCGTCCTGCTGCGCGTAACGAGCATCTTTACTCGTACTGCAATTTCGCCGAGTTTATGGTTGAGACAGCGGGGAAGTCGTTACTCCATTCGTGCAGGTCGGAACTTACCCGACAAGGAATTTCGCTACCTTAGGATGGTTATAGTTACCACCGCCGTTTACTGGGGCTTAAATTCTCAGCTTCGCCGCGAACGGCTAACCGGTCCTCTTAACCTTCCAGCACCGGGCAGGAGTCAGTCCGTATACATCGTCTTGCGACTTCGCACGGACCTGTGTTTTTAGTAAACAGTCGCTTCCCCCTGGTCTCTGCGGCCCCGATCCCCTCCCACCAGCGCGTGGTGTTCAAGGTTGGGGCCCCCCTTCTCCCGAAGTTACGGGGGCATTTTGCCGAGTTCCTTAACCATAATTCTCTCGATCGCCTTAGTATTCTCTACCTGATCACCTGTGTCGGTTTGGGGTACGGGCGGCTAAAACCTCGCGTCGATGCTTTTCTCGGCAGCATAGGATCACCAAATCCCCCCTCACGGGGGTCCCATCAGATCTCAGGCATCATGAACAGCGGATTTGCCTACCGTTCGCCCTACATCCTTAGACCGGGACAACCATCGCCCGGCTTGGCTACCTTCCTGCGTCACACCTGTTAATACGCTTGCCTCCCAGGATCAGGTCCCGCGCTCCACCAAAACCCTTCCACCACAAGGGCGGTCAGGCAGGTTTCGGGCGGTTAGTATCCCCTGTTCAACATGGACGGTTTTTCGCCGGTACGGGAATATCAACCCGTTGTCCATCGACTACGCCTGTCGGCCTCGCCTTAGGTCCCGACTTACCCAGGGCAGATTAGCTTGACCCTGGAACCCTTGATCATTCGGCGGACGGGTTTCTCACCCGTCTTTCGCTACTCATGCCTGCATTCTCACTCGTGTAGGCTCCACCGCTGGTTTACACCGCGACTTCACTGCCCACACGACGCTCCCCTACCACTCCAAACGCCTGAACCAACCCCACAAGGGAGCGGCTTGGCTACTATTTGAAATCCACAACTTCGGCGGTGTACTTGAGCCCCGCTACATTGTCGGCGCGGAATCACTTGACCAGTGAGCTATTACGCACTCTTTTAAGGATGGCTGCTTCTAAGCCAACCTCCTGGTTGTCTTCGCAACTCCACATCCTTTCCCACTTAGCACACGCTTAGGGGCCTTAGTTGGTGGTCTGGGCTGTTTCCCTCTCGACTATGAAGCTTATCCCCCACAGTCTCACTGCTGCGCTCTCACTTACCGGCATTCGGAGTTTGGCTGACGTCAGTAACCTTGTAGGGCCCATTAGCCATCCAGTAGCTCTACCTCCAGCAAGAAACACGCAACGCTGCACCTAAATGCATTTCGGGGAGAACCAGCTATCACGAAGTTTGATTGGCCTTTCACCCCTACCCACAGCTCATCCCCTCCATTTTCAACTGAAGTGGGTTCGGTCCTCCACGACGTCTTACCGTCGCTTCAACCTGGCCATGGGTAGATCACTTCGCTTCGGGTCTAGATCACGCCACTGCAACGCCCTATTCAGACTCGCTTTCGCTACGGCTTCCCCACACGGGTTAACCTCGCGACGTAACACTAACTCGCAGGCTCATTCTTCAAAAGGCACGCCGTCACCAGAATCAGACTGGCTCCGACGGATTGTAAGCACACGGTTTCAGGTACTGTTTCACTCCCCTCCCGGGGTACTTTTCACCTTTCCCTCACGGTACTGGTCCGCTATCGGTCATTAGGGAGTATTTAGGCTTATCAGGTGGTCCTGACAGATTCGCACGGGATTTCTCGGGCCCCGTGCTACTTGGGATACTCTCCAGGCGGCACAAAACATTTCGGTTACGGGGCTCACACCCTCTCTGGCCGGCCTTTCAAGACCGTTCACCTATGCCTGCACATCACACCTCACTGTCCCGGCAGAGACAGTATGGAAAGTCCCACAACCCCGACCATGCAACGCCCGCCGGCTATCACACATGGAACGGTTTAGCCTGATCCGCGTTCGCTCGCCACTACTAACGGAATCACTATTGTTTTCTCTTCCTGCGGGTACTGAGATGTTTCACTTCCCCGCGTTCCCTCCACGCACCCTATGTGTTCAGATGCGGGTCACCAGGCAGATCGCTCCCCTGGCGGGGTTTCCCCATTCGGACACCCTGGGATCACAGTCCGGTTATCGACTCCCCCAGGCTTATCGCAGATTCCTACGTCCTTCTTCGGCTCCTAATGCCAAGGCATCCACCGTGTGCTCTTAAAAACTTGACCACAAAAGATCAAAAAACTACTTCACGAGAGAACCATGAAAACCATCACTCCATCCCGAAAGACAGAACAACAGATCCAGGTTCATATTCTTGGAAATTGCTTCTTATAAAAGATGCTCGCGTCCACTATGTAGTTCTCAAACAACAACCCCAAACCACACACCCCACACACACAACATGCGCGATCGATGCAGCCAGGAAACCAGAAACAAACAAACCCGGAACCCTCCCCAAGGGAAGAACCCCGGCCCTGTTGCCTCAGGACCCAACAGTGTGCCAAACACTACCCAGCAACCCGAACCAGCGAGCGTTCCAGGACAACTGATCTTCCGAAGAAAAACAATGTCCGTACTAACAACCGGTCCGTGCCACCAGGCACCTATTTGCTGATATTCCACCCGTGAGCACCCGCCGCAGAACAAACGTCTGCGCAACGGGCATATACTCCTGACAACCCCGCCACACTCACATAACGTGAGGCACGGTGACTGTAGGTGCTCCTTAGAAAGGAGGTGATCCAGCCGCACCTTCCGGTACGGCTACCTTGTTACGACTTAGTCCCAATCGCCAGTCCCACCTTCGACAGCTCCCTCCCCGTAAGGGGTTAGGCCACCGGCTTCGGGTGTTACCAACTTTCGTGACTTGACGGGCGGTGTGTACAAGGCCCGGGAACGTATTCACCGCAGCGTTGCTGATCTGCGATTACTAGCGACTCCGACTTCATGGGGTCGAGTTGCAGACCCCAATCCGAACTGAGACCGGCTTTTTGGGATTAGCTCCACCTCACAGTATCGCAACCCTTTGTACCGGCCATTGTAGCATGCGTGAAGCCCAAGACATAAGGGGCATGATGATTTGACGTCGTCCCCACCTTCCTCCGAGTTGACCCCGGCAGTCTCCTATGAGTCCCCGCCATTACGCGCTGGCAACATAGAACGAGGGTTGCGCTCGTTGCGGGACTTAACCCAACATCTCACGACACGAGCTGACGACAACCATGCACCACCTGTGAACCGACCGCAAGCGGGGCACCTGTTTCCAGGTATTTCCAGTCCATGTCAAGCCTTGGTAAGGTTCTTCGCGTTGCATCGAATTAATCCGCATGCTCCGCCGCTTGTGCGGGCCCCCGTCAATTCCTTTGAGTTTTAGCCTTGCGGCCGTACTCCCCAGGCGGGGCACTTAATGCGTTAGCTACGGCGCGGAAAACGTGGAATGTCCCCCACACCTAGTGCCCAACGTTTACGGCATGGACTACCAGGGTATCTAATCCTGTTCGCTCCCCATGCTTTCGCTCCTCAGCGTCAGTTAATGCCCAGAGACCTGCCTTCGCCATCGGTGTTCCTCCTGATATCTGCGCATTTCACCGCTACACCAGGAATTCCAGTCTCCCCTACATCACTCTAGTCTGCCCGTACCCACCGCAGATCCGGAGTTGAGCCCCGGACTTTCACGGCAGACGCGACAAACCGCCTACGAGCTCTTTACGCCCAATAATTCCGGATAACGCTTGCGCCCTACGTATTACCGCGGCTGCTGGCACGTAGTTAGCCGGCGCTTCTTCTGCAGGTACCGTCACTTTCGCTTCTTCCCTACTGAAAGAGGTTTACAACCCGAAGGCCGTCATCCCTCACGCGGCGTCGCTGCATCAGGCTTTCGCCCATTGTGCAATATTCCCCACTGCTGCCTCCCGTAGGAGTCTGGGCCGTGTCTCAGTCCCAGTGTGGCCGGTCACCCTCTCAGGCCGGCTACCCGTCGTCGCCTTGGTGAGCCATTACCTCACCAACAAGCTGATAGGCCGCGAGTCCATCCAAAACCACAAAAAGCTTTCCACCCCCCACCATGCGATGAGGAGTCATATCCGGTATTAGACCCAGTTTCCCAGGCTTATCCCAGAGTCAAGGGCAGGTTACTCACGTGTTACTCACCCGTTCGCCACTAATCCCCCCACAAGTGAGGTTCATCGTTCGACTTGCATGTGTTAAGCACGCCGCCAGCGTTCATCCTGAGCCAGGATCAAACTCTCCGTTGAAGTAAAACAAAAACGAACACAACACAGAAACCACGGAAATAACGCGGCAACCGCACTGCAAAATTTGAAACCAGCTGTAAAAACCAGACCACACCACAGGGGCGGCATGACCCGGCAAATTCAACCAATTCAATACAATAAATTGGTATCAACAAACTTGGCACACTATTGAGTTCTCAAACAACAGACACATTTCGAATACTTCCCGAAACAATTCAGTAAATGAATTCTTTTGTTTCGTTTTTCTTCGCTGCGATGTTTATACTTTAGTTCATTCAAGTTTACTTTGCAAATCCCGGTTATTTTCCGGATATTCACTCAATAAGCTGAATCCGCCCAGCAGAATAAGAAGCTTTCCATCATCTTTGTGCCTTGCACATGATGAATCGCTTCTTTTTGAAGGGGGTTTGTCGCCACTCAGCGGCGGCGACTCAGAAAACAATACACGCTCCCCCGCGGCCGTGCAAATCAGCTGCGGAGGAGCGTGCTTTTGACGTGGAAACGGTCTAGGGGACCAGGACCTCCACCGTCGCAAGGTTCTTTTTACCCCGGCGCAACAGCAGGTACTGCCCGTGCAGCAGTTCATCTTCGGAGATGACAGCTTCCGGATCGGACACCTTCTCGTTGTTCACGTAGGCACCGCCTTCGCTGACGGTTCGCCGGGCGGCAGACTTACTGTCTGACAGGCCCGAAGCCACCAGCAAATCAACAATGCCGAGCCCGTCCACCTGGATCCGGGCGGACGGCAGCTCTGACGTTGCGGCTTCGAGAGTCGGCCTGTCGAGGGCGGACAGGTCACCGTTGCCGAAGAGGGCAGCCGAGGCGGCGATGACCTTCTCCGTTGCTTCAACCCCATGCACCAGCGAAGTGACCTCGAACGCGAGCTTCCGCTGGCCTTCACGCGCGAACGGACGCTCAGCCACGGACGCGGCAAGGGCTTCGATCTCGGCGCGGTTCAGGAACGTAAAGACTTTCAGCCTGTCCACCACGTCGGCGTCGGCGGTGTTGAGCCAGAACTGGTAGAAGGCGTAGGGGCTGCACATACCGGCGTCCAGCCAGATCGCGTTGCCTTCACTCTTGCCGAACTTGGTTCCGTCGGAGTTGGTGATCAGCGGTGTGCCCAGGGCGTGGACAGTCTTGCCCTCCACCTTACGGATCAGTTCGGTGCCGCTGGTGAGGTTGCCCCACTGGTCGGAACCACCGGTCTGCAGCATGCAGCCGTAATCGCGGAAGAGCTGCAGGTAATCCATGCCCTGCAGGATCTGGTAACTGAACTCCGTGTAGCTGATGCCCTCGTCGGAGCTCAGGCGGGACGCCACGGCATCCTTGCGGAGCATCGTGCCCACCCGGTAGTGCTTGCCGATCTCGCGCAGGAAATCAATGGCGCTCAGGGGCGCGGTCCAGTCCAAGTTGTTCACCATGCGTGCCGCGTTGGCGCCGTCGAAACTCAGGAAGCGGCGGACCTGGGCCTGAAGGTAGCCCACCCACTCGTTGACGGTGTCTTTGGTGTTCAGTGTGCGCTCGGCAGTAGGCCGCGGGTCACCGATCAGCCCGGTGGACCCACCAACGAGCCCCAACGGCTTGTGGCCGGCCAGCTGCAGGCGGCGCATCACCAGGAGCTGTACCAGGTTGCCCAGGTGCAGGCTCGGTGCCGTGGGATCGAACCCGCAGTAATAGGTGACCGGCTCACCGGCGAGGAGCTTTTCCAGCTCCGCTTCATCGGTGGAGACGTGGACCAGGCCGCGCCACTTCAGCTCCTGCCAAATATTGGCGAAGGTGGGGTCGTTCTGCTGGGATTCAAGATCGTTGAGTTCTGACACGACTTCTAAGTTAGCAGGATCGACGACGCCCGGCGCCGTCATGGACGGCACCGGGCGTTAGAAGAGCAAAAGCGGGTCGGCTCAGCGTTCTATTCCTGCGGGAATACCTTTGGCAGCGATCAGCCGAAGTCGCTGCGTAGGCCTTGTCATGGCCACGTACAGGTCGCCCACCCGGCCGTGCTCGTGGTTGAGCATCTCGGACGGTTCCAGCACCACAACACCGTCGAACTCGAGACCCTTGGCCTCACGCGGACTGATGACCACGATGTCCTGTTCGTAACTGCCCGCTCCATTGCCGATGCGCCGGCCGTAAACGGCTCGGAGGGCTGAGGTTGCCGCGGGGAGAAGGTCCCCGTCGGCAATAACGGCGAGCAGACCGCCGTCGAGCGCGTCCAGTTCATTGGGGAGCACCTCCACAAGGCGTTCCACCACCTGCCCGGAATCAACCTTGTCAATAATCGGCGACCAGCGCCCCTCCCGGACGGCCTTTGGCGCAGACACAACAAGTCCGGCGGCGTTGGCCATGCGGGCGGCCGCTTCGGCAATCTGCGAGGGCGTCCGGTAATTGACCGTCAGCTCCTCCAGCTGCCAGCGGTCACCGAACATGGGCGCCAAAGCACCGTGCCAGGAGTTGGCTCCGGCGACGGAACTCGTCTGCGCAATGTCCCCCACGATCGTGAAGGACTTCAGCGGACAACGGCGGACCAGGAGCCGCCACTGCATCGGCGAGAGTTCCTGCGCCTCATCCACCACGATGTGCCCAAAAGCCCATGTGCGGTCGGTTGTGGCACGCTCGGCGGCGGTCTGCCGGTTCTCGCGCTCCTGGTTCTGGTCGGCCAGCTCCTCCGCAGTCATCATGACGTCCACGCCCATGTGTTCCATGTTCACCAGCGTCTGCTTGGCATTGGCGAGGTCACGGGCACGGTCATGCTCCTGCTGGGCCAGGCCGCGGTTCGCCGCAGGATCGAGTTCGCCCAGAAGCTCGGCTGCCTCGTCCAACAGCGGTACATCCGCCTCCGTCCACGGAGCATCAGCCGGGCGCAGGAGCAGCTTCTGCTCTTCGAGGCTCAGGTGCGGCGTGCAGGCTGCCAGCACCGCGGGCTTGCTCAGGAGTTCGGTGATCAGCTTCTCCGGTGTCATGGGCATCCAGCACAGGTTCAGCGCGATCCGTACGTCGCGGGCTGTCCGGACGTCCTCCGCAAGGTAGGAACGGTCGGCATTGTTGCCGATGCTCCCGGCCTCCACCAGCTCCGTCAGCTGTTCCGTCAACTCGCGGAGCAGGATCTTGACGAACGTCAGGCGTGCCTCGTTGTGGGGCTTGCCGGTGGACCGGGCCCGTTCGCGGGCGCGGCTTACCTGCCGGGGCGTCAGGACCAGCTTGCGGCCGTCCACCTCAAGAATGCGGTCCTCGGCCGGGATGCGCTGCCGGTTCGCCACGGCGTTGGCCACAACCTTCGCCATGTCCAGCCGTCCTTTGATGGCGGCGACGTCCGCTTCCGGCTCCGGGACGGCGTGGATGCCCGGCATGAGCCGGCCGACGCTGGCCATGACCACGCCGGTCTCACCGAGGGACGGAAGGACACGTTCGATGTACTTCATGAACGACGACGACGGCCCCACCAGCAGTACGCCGGCAGTCTTCAGCCGTTCCCGGTGTGTGTAAAGCAGGTAGGCGGCACGGTGCAGTGCGACGGCGGTTTTGCCGGTGCCGGGACCGCCCTGCACCACCAGGGCGCCGGAGATGGAGGACCTGATGATGCGGTCCTGCTCAGACTGGATGGTTCCGACAATGTCCGACATCCGGCCGGTGCGCTTAGAGTCCAGGGCGGCGAGCAACGCTCCTTCGCCCTGGAGCGAAGCGTCGTCCGCCAGCATGTCCGCGTCAAGGACGTCGTCCTCAATGGCCTTGACTTCGCGGCCCTGGAGGATGAGGTGGCGGCGGCGCCGGACGCCCTGCCGGTCAAATGCCGTTGCCTGATAGAAGTGGCCGGCTTCGGGCGCGCGCCAGTCCACCATGAGTCGCTGGAGGTCATCGGTGGTCAGGCCGATGCGTCCGATGTACTGGGCCTCGCCGGAATCCAGGTCCAGGCGGCCGAAAACCAGCCGGTCATCCACAGCATCCAGCTGGGCCAGGCGGTCCTCATAGAGCGCGGCGAAGGCGTCACGCTCGGAAACATTCTGCATGGTGCCCACGGCACCGGCCCGGCGGACCTGCGCCAACTGCTTGCGCTTTTCATCACGAAGCTCTTCCAGCCGTGCATACAAGCCGGCAACATAATCGCGTTCGTGGGCCAAATCGGCGTCGAGCATTAAACGTTCCCCTATCGCAAAAGACAGACCTACCATTCTACAACCATTTCGGTTAACGTGCCCGCCGGTCCCGCTACCTCCGATGTCATTCAATGTTCATATTTGCGCCGGTCTTCGCCTGCCGGACCTTCACGGCCTTATAGCGCGACACGGTGGGATCCCCCGGCAGCCAGAAACGCCACGGATAATCGGTGGAACCGCCGTCGCCGGCCACGCCCACCCTGGGTCCGGAACTGTAGACGGGCGCCGGAACCGCCGGGAGCTGCAGTTCGAAGGGCTCCGCCAGTGCGTCGCGTCCGCTGTCCGCAGTCGTGAGGGCCAGGGCTGTGGCGAGACGCGCGGGACCGCTCGCAAGGTCGACTGGTGATTTCGACGTCGGCCGCCGAACATGTGCGAGGTGCTGCCCCTCTACCACCTCGCCGGCCCGCAGCAGGACGGCGGATGCCGCGCCCGCCGGGCCGCAGACAAGGTTGGCGCAGTAGTGCATCCCGTACGTGAAGTAGACATAGAGGTGCCCTGCGGGCCCGAACATGGGGGCGTTGCGTGGCGTGGGGCCGCGGAACGTGTGGGACCCGGGATCCGGGTGCAGCGAGTCGCCGGGGCCCATATAGGCCTCCAGCTCGGTGATCCGGATGGCCACCGTCCCCTCGTGGCTGCTATGGCGGAGAACGGACCCCAGCAGCAGCGGAGCTATCCTCCGCGCATCACCGGACAGGAACTCGCGGAGCTGTTCCGGCGCCTGCTCCGGCCCGGTGGGACTGCTGCTGACGGTCATGCACCGACTCTACCGAACGCGCACGGCGATGTCCGATTTCCGCTAGCAGGCCTGGCCTGCGGCTGGCAGGATAGGGGGATGGACTTCTGGCAGCGCTACCGTGCGATCGACGCGCGGGACACCCGTTTCGACGGGCAGTTCTACACCGCTGTCCGCACCACCGGCATCTACTGCCGTCCGTCCTGCCCGGCCCGGACCCCCAAAGCAGCCAACGTCACGTTCTACGAAACCTCCGCCGCAGCGCACGACGCCGGCTACCGGGCCTGCAAGCGCTGCCTCCCCGAAGCGGTCCCCGGGACACCGGCATGGAACGTCAGGCAGGACATCGCAGGCCGGGCCATGCGCCTAATTAACGACGGCGTGATCAATCGGGACGGGGTGGAGGGTCTGGCCGCACGGCTGGGCTATTCGGCGCGCCAGCTGAACCGGATCCTCAGCCACGAACTGGGCGCGGGCCCGCTGTCCCTGGCCCGGGCCAGCCGCGCCCAGACCGCCCGCACGTTGCTGGTGTCCACGGCCATGAAGCTGGCAGACATCGCCTTCGCGTCCGGCTTCAGCAGCGTCCGGCAGTTCAACGACACCATGGTGGAGGTCTTCGCCATGACACCGACCGCGCTGCGGGCAACCGCCCGGCACCACCGTCCCGGAACGGCGCCCGTCGCCGCGACGTCTCTGACGCTAAGCCTGCCGTACCGCGAACCGTTCGATCCCGGCATATTTTCCTTCCTCGCAGTCCGCGCCATCCCCGGGATCGAGGCGGGGACACCGGCGTCGTACGCCCGTACCCTGCGGCTCCCGCACGGCGATGCCCGCTTCAGCGTGAATTACGACGGCGGCGCGCCGGGGCGGCCGCTGACCCTCACCATCGGCGCGGTGGACCTGCGCGACCTGCCGGCCCTGCTGAGCAGGGTGCGGCGGCTTTTCGACCTCGACGCCGATCCGGTCGCGATTGACAACGCCCTGGCTGCCGACCCCCGGCTGGCCGCCGCCGTGGCACGCGTTCCGGGCATGAGGATGCCCGGGGCCGTGGATCCGCAGGAGCTCCTCATCAGGGCCATGATCGGGCAGCAAATCACAGTGGCCGCGGCCCGGACGGCGCTGACGCAACTGTCCGCCGCCGGCAGTCCCAGCCTGGTGCCCGGCGACGGGCTGGACCGGTTGTTTCCCACCGCGTCCGAGATAGCGGATTCCGGCTACTCGCTGCTGCGCGGTCCGCAACGGCGGATTGACGCCCTCCGTTCAGCTGCCTCCGCCCTTGCCGGCGGCCGGCTGGATTTTGGCTACGGCGACGACCTGCCCGGGCTCGAGGCCAAACTTCTTCCGCTGCCCGGTGTTGGTCCCTGGACGGTGGGCTACGTTGCCATGCGTGTGCTCGGCGCCCCGGACGTGTTCCTGGCCAACGACGCTGCGGTCAGGAACGGCGTCCGCGCCCTCGCACTGGACGGCATCGGGCCCGGAGCCGGCACGCCGGGTTCCGGCGGTCATGCTCCGGATTACCGGGAAGTCAGCCCGTGGCGGTCCTACGCCACCATGCACCTGTGGCGCGCCGCAGCCGCGCCGAAGCCCCTTGTTCGGGAACCCAACGTTGTTCGTGAACCCAACGTTCCAGAGAAAGCGATGCCATGAAAGCCCAGCTGTTGACGATGTCCACCCCGGACGGTCCCTTCACCATCCTCGCCCGGGACGGCGTGGTCCTGGCTTCCGGCTGGACCGCCGAGCTTGGCAAGCTGACCGGGCAGATCCATCCCGACCTGCGCCCGGCCGAGGTAGAGGCCGTGACCGATTTGGGCACGATCTCACAGGCCGTGGAGGCTTTCTATGCCGGCGACCCCACACCCGCCATGGCGGTCCCCGTGCTGCAGAAGTCGGGGCCGTTCAGGTCCCATGCCTGGGATGTGCTGAGGACGGTGCGTCCCGGGGCGCCGGTGACGTACACCGAGTACGCTGATTTGTCCGGCAATCCCAAGGCGGTCAGGGCCGCGGCCAGCGCCTGCGCCTTCAATGCCGCGGCGTTGTTTGTGCCGTGCCATCGCGTGATCCGCACCGACGGCTCTTTGGGCGGTTTCCGGTGGGGGATGGCAGTGAAGGAGAGCCTGCTGGCGCGGGAGGCCACAGAAGGCCTGCTGGCCCGCGAAGCGGTGTAGCCCCCTACTTCGCTTCGGGCGTCCCGGCAGGCCAGGGCAACAGTTCCGGCAGGTCCACGCCGTCCGCAGCGGCCGATGCCCGGAGGCTGCCGAGTGACGGTTCGCGGCCGGCCAGCCAGGCCGCGATGTCCGTGATCATGCCGCTGATGACGGTGGACCGGCCGCCGTTGCCAAGGGTTACGGGCGGAAGCGCGAGTGGCTGCACCACCAGTTTGTCGCCCGGCGCTATCCTGGCCGACAGGAAGTCGAAGAGGTGCTCGCAGAATTGCCTGCTCCAGGTCTCCGGACCGTATCCAACATCCAGGTCGGCAGTATGGATGACGATTTCACGCCACAGCGCGAGCCCGCCGTCGAGCACCACTCCCCCGCGATAGGCGATGCGCGCCTGCCAGCGGGTTGTGTCTCCCGCCAGCGAATCAAAAGCCCCCAGGGCGCGGTCCAAGCCCGCCGCCAGATCGTCGCGGTGGGCGTCTGCACTGTGGCCTGCGGCCATCTCGATCGCCTTATTCCGTCCGTCCTGGCCTCCGTCGTACAGTTCAACGGTTTCACCGCGGGCCGCATATTCCAGTTGCCGGGCCATGGCATGGGAAATGCCTTCGAGATGCGCCAGGACGTGCCCCCTGGTCCAGCCCGGAAGCGCTGATGGCGCCTTGATGTCCTCATCGGTGAATTTCGCGGCGGTGGCGGCCACGACGTCGGCGGCTTTGTGCAGTTCGGCGAGCAGGGCATCCGGTGCAGGAGCGGTCATGGCGCCCATCCTAACCGAGCGGGATTCCGTCCGGGCCGAAGCGGTGCCGGATGTGCCGCCGGTCGTGGCGTGCCTGCCAGAACTCAAGTTCCGTTGGCCGGACCGCGTAGAGCTGCCAGTCCGGATTGTGGCTGCCGTCCGCTGCGGGCCGGGCATCCCAGTCTGCCGCCGACGCCTCGTCCGACAGCTCAACCACCGGGCCGGCAACCCGGACCTGGCGGCCCTGCCGGGGCCAGTAAAAGTTGAGGGCCGCACTCGGGTTGACCGTGAGTTCCCGGCCCTTCCGTGAGGTGCGGGACGTGGCGAAGTGCCAGCCGTCGTCGTCGATGTCCTTCAGGATCAGCATCCTGGCGGACGGCTGTCCGTTTCCGTCGGCCGTGGCCAGGCTGCAGGCGTGCGGTTGCAGCACGCCTGCAGCCAGCGCCTCCTGCAGCCACAGTTTGAACAGCGCCACCGGATCGGCAGGGGCCGTGGCGGGGTCGAAGTTAGGGAGGTTTTCAGGGAAGTCCGGAAGGGCACGCAGGTGGCTGCGGAAGGCGTCACTCATGGCGCAATGGTAGCCGACAGAGTTAACGCACCTTAACGCAAAACGTTCTCTCACTTAACGCAGGAAATTCGGCAACGCTCTCTCACTTTCTTGAAGAAAGTGAGAGAGCGTTGCCGGAAAACCCACATTAAGTCCCCACCGGCACCCTAGCCTCGCAAGCTCGGCCAGGGAACCCTGCCGGTGTGGGCCCCTTCGCGTGAGGGTTAGTGCGCGTACTCCCGGACGCCGGCGAGTTCGGCTTCCAGAGCAAGCAGCTGGCGTTCGACGGCGGCGGGTGCTGTTCCGCCCTGGGAGTTGCGGCTGTTGAGGGACCCCTCCGTGGACAGGACCGTGCGGACCTCAGGAGTGAGGTGCTCCGAAATGGCAGCGTATTCCTCGTCCGTCAGATCCCATAGCTCAACGTCCCGGCTTTCGGCCTGCTTCACGGCCGCTCCGGAGAGCTCGTGCGCCTCGCGGAACGGAACGCCCTGCCGGACCAGCCATTCGGCAATGTCCGTGGCCAGTGCGAAGCCCTGGGGTGCCAGGGACTCCATCCGCCCGGTGTTGAACTTCAGCGTCGCGATCATGCCCGAGACCGCCGGGAGTAGCAGCTCCAGGGTGTCGGCGGCGTCGAAGACCGGCTCCTTGTCCTCCTGCAGGTCGCGGTTGTACGCGAGCGGCAGACCCTTGAGCGTCGCCAGCAGCCCGGTCAGGTTGCCGATCAGGCGCCCCGCCTTGCCGCGGGCCAGCTCAGCCACGTCAGGGTTCTTCTTCTGCGGCATGATCGACGAACCTGTGGAGTAGGAATCGTGCAGGGTGACAAAGGAGAACTCCTTCGTTGCCCACAGGATGACTTCCTCCGAGACACGGGACAGGTCCACCCCGATCATCGAACAAACCCAGGCGAACTCGGCGAAGACATCGCGGGAGGCGGTGCCGTCGATCGAGTTGTGGGTTGCGGAGAAGAAGCCCAGGTCAGCTGCAACCGCTTCCGGGTCCAGCCCCAGGGAGGAACCCGCGAGGGCACCCGAACCGTAGGGCGAAACGCCGGCGCGCTTGTCCCAGTCCTGGAGCCGCTGCACATCGCGCAGCAGCGCCCAGGCATGGGCGAGCAGGTGGTGGCTGAGCAGGACCGGCTGGGCGTGCTGCAGGTGGGTGCGTCCGGGCATGGCCACGCCACGGTGCGCCTTGGCCTGGTCCACCAACGCCTCAATGGTGGCGAGGACACCGCGGGCGATGATCCGGGCGTGGTCGCGCAGGAACATGCGGCCCAGCGTGGCCACCTGGTCGTTGCGGGACCGTCCTGCGCGGAGCTTGCCGCCCAGCTGGGTACCGGCGCGCTCGATCAGTCCGCGTTCCAGTGACCCGTGAACGTCCTCATCGGACTCTGCCGGCAGGTAGGCACCGGAAGCAACGTCGTCGTCCAGCCGGCCCAGGGCGTCAAGCATGCCCTCGAGCTCGGCGTCGTCCAGCAGCCCGGCCTTGTGCAGCACGCGGGCGTGCGCCTTGGATCCAGCGATGTCGTAGCGGGCCAGCCGCCAGTCAAAGTGCGTGGACTTGCTCAGCGCCGCGAGGGCGTCGGCGGGGCCGCCGGCAAAGCGGCCGCCCCACAGTGCACCTTCGTTTGTAGCGGAAGCCACTTACTGACCTGCGACGCGAATATCGCGGCCGGAGGCAACCTTGGCGGACATGCCCCACAGCTCGATGAAGCCGCGTGCCATCGACTGGTCGAACGTGTCACCGGTGTCGTAGGTGGCGAGGTCGAAGTCGTACAGCGAGGTGTCGGAGCGGCGTCCGTTGACCACTGCCTGGCCACCGTGAAGGGTCATACGGATGTCGCCAGAGACGTACTTCTGGGTGTCCTCGATGAAGGCGTCGAGGGAGCGCTTGAGCGGCGAGAACCACTGGCCGTCGTAGACCAGCTCGGCCCAGCGCTGGCCAACAGTGGCCTTGAAGCGGGCCTGCTCGCGCTCGACGGTGATGTCCTCGAGGTGCTTGTGCGCGGTGATCAGCGCCATGGCGCCGGGGGCTTCGTAGATTTCGCGGGACTTGATGCCCACGAGGCGGTCCTCGACGACGTCGATGCGGCCCACGCCCTGGGCGCCGGCGCGGCGGTTCAGTTCCTTGATGGCCTGCAGCGGGGTGACCCGGACGCCGTCGATCGCTACCGGGATGCCGGCTTCGAAGGAGATGGTGACTTCATCCGGTGCCGGCGGGAATTCCGGGGTGGCGGTGTAGTCGTAGATGTCCTTGGTGGGGGCGTTCCAGATGTCTTCGAGGTAGCCGGTTTCGACGGCGCGTCCCCAGACGTTCTGGTCGATGGAGTACGGGTTCTTCTTGGTGGTCTCGATCGGCAGTCCCTTCTCCTCGGCGAAGGCGATGGCCTTGTCGCGGGTCAGGGCGAGGTCGCGGACCGGGGCGATGCACTTCAGGTCCGGGCCGAGGGTCTGGATGCCCACTTCGAAGCGGACCTGGTCGTTGCCCTTGCCGGTGCAGCCGTGGGCAACAGTCGTGGCGCCGAATTCGCGGGCGGCCTTGACCAGGTGCTTGACGATGACCGGGCGGGAGATGGCGGAGACCAGCGGGTAGTGGCCCTGGTAGAGGGCGTTCGCCTTCAGCGTCGGCATGCAGTACTCGTCGGCGAACTCGTCGGACGCGTCGGCGACGTAGGCTTCGACGGCGCCGCAGCCCAGGGCGCGCTGGCGGATGGTCTCCAGCGACTCGCCGCCCTGTCCGACGTCGACCGCTACGGCGATGACCTCGGCGCCGGTGGCTTCACCGATCCAGCCGATGGCTACGGAAGTATCAAGGCCACCGGAGTAGGCCAGAACAATACGCTCAGTCACGAAAATGCTCCTCTTATTGGGGGTTGGGATTTCTGTTCGGGAAATTCTTCTAGGGAAAGCCTGTCACAACGCGGGCGGGTCCGGAGCAGCGGGCTATTGCTGGCTGCCGCCTGCTTCTTCGGCCAGCTGCAGGAACCGGGCGGCGAGGTCCTGCCCGCCCTGCGGATCCCGGGAGACCAGCAGCACGGTGTCGTCACCGGCGATGGTCCCCAGGATGGACGGCATCACCGAGTGGTCGATGGCCAGGGCCAGGAAGTTCGCCGCACCGGGCGGGGTCCGGAGCACGGCGATGTTGGCCGATGCTTCCGCCGTGACCAGCAGTTCGCTGCAGAGCCTGGCCAGCCGGGCATCCAGGATTTCCTGGCTCACACCGCTTTTGGCCGCACGCTCGCCGCCTTCGCCAGGGACGGCGTAGACCAGCACGCCTTCCTTGCCGCGGACGCGGACGGCGCCGAGTTCCACGAGGTCCCGCGACAGCGTGGCCTGGGTGACCTGGACGCCGTCGTCCGCCAGCAACGCGGCCAGCTCCGCCTGGGAGCGCACCGATTCACCCGTGAGGATGGCGGTGATGCGCGCCTGGCGGGCGGTTTTGGTGGCCGGGCTGGAGCCCGGCGCAGCGGACGGAACGGACATTAGTACGTGCTCTCCCCGGTGCCTTCAACCGGAGCGAGGCCCTCTACAACGGCCAGCCCGGACCGGTGCATGAGCCACGCCATCAGCGCTTTCTGGGCGTGCAGCCTGTTCTCGGCCTCGTCCCAGACGATCGACTGCGGGCCGTCGATGACGCCGGCGGAGATCTCGTAGCCGCGGTACGCGGGCAGGCAGTGAAGCACGACGGCGTCATCCGCTGCGTGTGCCATGGCCGCCTCATCGACGGAGTACTCGCGGAACAGCTGCAGCCGGGCTTCCTTCTCGGCTTCCTGGCCCATGGAGACCCACGTGTCCGTGGCAACAACGTCGGCACCCTTGAGGGCCGCCGCGGCGTCGGTGGTGACCAGGACGGACCCGCCGGTCAGGGCGGCCCGTTCCTCTGCGGCAGCGACGATTTCGTCCGCCGGGAGGTAGCCTGCAGGGCCGGCGATGCGGACGTGCATGCCGGCGGTGACCCCGGCCAGCAGGTAGGAGTTGGCCATGTTGTTCGCGGCATCGCCGAGGTAGGCCATGGTCAGGCCCGCCAGCTCGCCCTTGTGTTCCTTGACGGCGAGAAGGTCTGCGAGGAGCTGGCACGGGTGGTAGTCATCGCACAAGGCATTGATGACCGGCACCTTGGAGTTTTCCGCCATGGCCACCAGCCCGGAGTGCGCACCGGTGCGCCACACGATGGTGGAGACCATGCGCTCCAGGACCTTCGCGGTGTCTTCCACCGATTCCTTGTGGCCGATCTGCGCCTCGCCGGGGTTGATGATCAGCGCGTTGCCGCCCATGTCGGCGATGCCGGTGGCGAAGGACACCCGGGTGCGGGTGGAGGTTTTGTCGAAGATGACAGCCACGGTCTTGCGGCCGTTCCCCTCCGCGGCGAAAGGCTGCACGCTGTACGGCGCCGCCTTCATCCGGACGGCAAGGTCCAGGACCTCAGCCTGCTCGGCCGGGCTGAGGTCGGTGTCCTTCAGGAAGTGGCGGGTGGTGCCGGCAGTGCCGGTGGAAGAGACTACAGGGGTCACTGCGCGTCCTTAGCTGTCTGGAGGAGGGCCGGCAGGACGGCAAGGAACGTGCCGGCCTGTTCCGTGGTGAGGACCAGCGGCGGGGCAAGCCGGATGGTGCGCGGTCCCGGGCTGTTGACGATGAACCCGGCATCCAGCCCGGCGGTCACAACAGCCTGAGCCACCTCGGCATCGAGGTCGAAGCCGATCAGCAGGCCTTCGCCGCGGACTTCCGTGACGCCGTCGACGTCGGCCAGCCCGGCGCGGAGGTACTCCCCCACCTTTGCGACGTTCTCCAGCACCCGCTGGCTTTCGATCGCGTGCAGCGTGGCCAGCGCGGCCGCCGTCGCCACCGGGTTGCCGCCGAAGGTACTGCCGTGCTGGCCTGCGGACAGGAGCGAGGACGTCTCGTCGCCGAAGGTGAGAAGCGCACCGATGGGGAACCCGCCGCCCAGGCCCTTGGCCAGGGTGATGGCGTCCGGAACGATTCCGGCGTCCTCGCTGGCGAACCATTTGCCGGTGCGGCCGATGCCGGTCTGGACCTCGTCCAGGATCAGCAGGGCGCCCGCCTTGGTGGTCGCCTCGCGGGCTGCCTTCAGGTAACCGGCCGGCAGGGGCCGGACGCCGGCTTCGCCCTGGATGGGTTCCAGGAAGACGGCGGCCACCGTCTCGTCGATGGCGGCTTCCAGCGCTGCGGCATCGCCGAACGGGATGTGGACCACGCCGCCGGGCAGGGGCTCGAACGGCGCCCGGTAGGCTTCCTTGGCTGTCAGGGCCAGGGCTCCCATGGTGCGCCCGTGGAAGGCTCCCTCGAGGGCGATGATTTTGGTCCGGGGCGCAGCGTCTGTACCCGCGTTCCGGCGTGCCAGTTTGAAGGCCGCCTCGACGGCCTCGGTGCCGGAGTTGGCGAAGAACACCTTGGAGCCGGCCGGGGCGTGCGCCAGGGCCAGCAGTTTCTCGGCCAGCGCGATCTGGGTGGGGCTGGTGAAGAAGTTGGAGACGTGCCCCAGGGTGGCGAGCTGGCTGGAAATCACGGACGTGACAAACGGGTTGGCGTGGCCCAGGGCATTGACGGCAATGCCACCAAGGAGATCCAGGTATTCCTTGCCGTCGGCGTCCCACACGAGGCAGCCGGCACCCCGGACCAGCACACGCTGGGGCGTCCCGAAAACACCCATCAGCGAGGTCGAGTAGCGGGCCAGCCACTCGGCGCCACTGGTGTGTCCCGAGGTTTCGACCAGCTCGGTGACCGGGGTGTCGGTTAGTTCAGCCACGGGGGTTTGCTGGATTTCGTTCATGCATTCACCTCTTCGTCGGGGACGACCTGCGTGCCAATGCCTGCGGTCGTGAAAGTTTCCAGGAGCATGGAGTGCGGCAGCCTGCCGTCCACGATGTGCGCGCGTTCCACTCCGCCGTCGATGGCTTTGAGGCACGCTTCCATCTTCGGGATCATTCCTGATTCGAGGGACGGCAGCAGCTCGCGCAATTCCGTAGCCGTCAGGGAGGAGATGAGTGAGGACCTGTCCGGCCAGTTGGCGTAGAGGCCTTCGACGTCGGTGAGGATCACCAGTTTGGATGCTCCGAGAGCTTCGGCCACGGCAGCCGCTGCCGTATCGGCGTTGACGTTGAGGACCTGACCGGTGGTCTGGACCTCGCCGGCCGCTGTCTCGCCGTCGGACTCGATTTCCGGGGCCACCGTGGAGATGACCGGGATGCGGCCCGCGGCCAGGATGTCCAGGATGCCCTCCGGGTTCACGCCCACCACTTCGCCCACCAGGCCCAGGTCCACTTCCTCGCCGTCGATGACGGTTCCGGTGCGGACGGCCTGAAGCAGGCCGCCGTCTTCGCCGGACATACCCACTGCGTAGGGCCCGTGGGAGTTGATCAGGCCAACCAGTTCGCGGCCCACCTGGCCGGTGAGGACCATGCGGACGACGTCCATGGCCTCGGGAGTGGTGACACGGAGTCCGCCCTTGAATTCTGACTCGATGCCCAGGCGCGCCAGCATCGAGTTGATCTGGGGTCCGCCGCCATGGACCACCACGGGGTGGATGCCCACATGGTGGAGGAAGACCACGTCTTCGGCGAACGCACGCCGCAGCTCGTCGTTGACCATGGCGTTGCCGCCGTACTTGATCACCATTGTGGTGCCGGCAAAACGCTGGATCCAGGGCAGCGCCTCGATCAGCGTGCCGGCCTTGCTTTGGGCATCACTCATGGACGTGGTCTCGCGGGTCTGGGTGTTCATGCTGCAGGTATCTCCAGGGTTGCCGGCGGATCTAGCTTGAGTAGGCGCTGTTCTCGTGGACGTAATCATGCGTGAGGTCGTTGGTCCAGATGGTCGCCTCAGCCTTACCGGACTGCAGGTCGATCTCTACCAGGACTTCGCGGGGTTCCAGGTTCACCAGGTTGCGGTCGTCACCGATGCTGCCGTTGCGGCAGATCTGGATGCCGTTCATGGCCACGTTCAGCTGGTCAGGTTCGAACACGGCGTCCGTTGTGCCCACGGCCGACAGCACGCGGCCCCAGTTGGGATCCTTGCCGAAGATTGCCGCCTTGAACAGATTGGACCGGGCCACGGAGCGGCTGACGGTTTCAGCGTCGCGCTCTGTTGCTGCGTTGAATGTGCGGATGGCGATGTCGTGGCTGGCACCCTCGGCGTCCCCGATGAGCTTGCGTGCCAGTTCCGCGCAGACCTTGGTCAGCCCCTCACCAAAGGCTTCGGCGGACGGAACTGCCCCGGACGCGCCCGAAGCCATCAGCACCACGGTGTCGTTCGTGGACATGCAGCCGTCCGAATCAGCCCGGTCAAAGGTGACGCGCGTGGCGTCGCGGAGGACGACGTCGAGCAGTTCGGGTTCCACCACGGCGTCAGTGGTGAGGACCACCAGCATGGTGGCCAGCCCGGGCGCCAGCATGCCGGCTCCCTTGGCGATCCCGCCGATGGTGAATTCCTGGCCGTCTGCATCAGAGCCGATGAACAGCGCGGACTTCGGCACGGAGTCCGTGGTCATGATCGCGGTGGCTGCCTCCGGGCCGCCGTCGGTGCTCAGGGCCGCGGATGCGGCCTCAATGCCCGGCAGGATCTTGTCCATGGGCAGCTGCTCGCCGATCAGGCCGGTGGAGCAGACAAAAACGTCCGTTGCCGAAATGCCGAGGACCTTTGCCACCTTCTCTGCGGTGCTGTGGGTGTTCTGGAATCCCTGGGGACCGGTGCAGGCGTTGGCACCCCCGGAGTTGAGCACCACGGCGTCCACCCGGCCGTCCGAAACTACCTGTCGGGACCAGTGGACGGGGGCAGCTGCCACCCGGTTGCTGGTGAAGACGGCGGCTGCCGCCTTGGAGGGGCCATCGTTGACTACCAGGGCTAGGTCCGGATTGCCGGATGCCTTGAGGCCGGCGGTGACGCCGGCGGCCCGGAATCCCAAGGGGGCGGTAACGGTCACGGGGCAACTCCCTGCAGGTTGAGGCCGGCCATTTCAGGCAGGCCAAGAGCAATATTCATGGACTGCACAGCGCCGCCGGCAGTCCCCTTGGTGAGGTTATCAATGACACACGTGACGATCACGCGGCCGGCGTGTTCATCCAGCGCCACCTGCATGGCTGCATGGTTGGACCCAACAACGGACTTGGTGGCGGGCCACTGCCCTTCCGGAAGCAGATGGACAAACGGTTCGTCGTCGTAGGCGTCCATCCAGGCCTGGCGGAGCTCCGCGGCTGCAGTGCCCGGCTTGACCTTGGCGGTGGCGGTGGTGAGGATGCCCCGGCTCATCGGTGCCAGCGTGGGGGTGAAGGAGACAGTGACGCGTTCGCCGGCGGCATTGGAGAGTCCCTGTTCCATCTCCGGCGTATGGCGGTGGCCGCCGCCCACTCCGTAGGGACTCATGGAACCCATGACCTCAGAGCCGATCAGGTTCACCTTCGCAGCCTTGCCCGCACCCGAGGTGCCGGAGGCGGAAACGATGACAACGTCGTCGGGCTGCAGCAGGTTGGCGGCAAACCCGGGTGTCAGCGCCAGCAGGGCCGACGTCGGGTAGCAGCCGGGAACGGCGATCCGGGTGGCACCCTTGAGTGCGTCACGCTGACCCGGCAGTTCCGGCAGGCCATAAGGCCACGTTCCGGCGTGCGCGGAGCCGTAGAACTTTTCCCACGCGGCCGCATCCTCGAGCCGGTGGTCTGCGCCGGCGTCGATGACGATGGTGCCTTCGGGGAGTTGCGCCGCGATCTCGGCGGACGCACCGTGCGGCAGCGCCAGGAAGACGACGTCGTGGCCTGTAAGGTTTTCGACCGTGGTGTCTTCGAGGATGCGGCTGGCGAGCCCGAGCAAGTGCGGCTGCAGCTCGCCCAGGCGGGAACCTGCATTGCTGTGCGCGGTGATGGCACCGATGGTCACATCCGGATGGCCCGCAAGCAGGCGCAGGACTTCTCCCCCGGCGTAACCGCTGGCCCCGGAGACGGCAACAGAAATAGTCATGCACTGAATCTTACAGCAAAACTATTCATTACGCCCGATATTTATGCATACATCTCCTCGTGCTTTGAGGAGCCGGCCGGACACCCGGGCGTATGCTTGATGAGGGTGATCCTGACCGTGCAGACCGAATGTCGGCTGCAGCGTTGCCCGTAATAGTTACGAGGCCCCGCTCCATGTCCACCACTTTCCCCGCAGCTGAGCGCCCTCAATCGCGTGTCCGGAAGCCCAACGCCGTTGTCCTGAGCTACTCGGAGCTGCTGAAGACCGTCAAGGCTGAAGGCCTGCTGGAACGCCGCGTCGGCTTCTACATCACCTTATTCTCCAGCCTTGTCCTGCTGATGACGGCGGCCTGGTTCGGCTTCGCCCTGATCGGTGACAGCTGGTTCCAGCTCCTCATTGCCGCAGCCGTGGGCGTCCTCTGCACCCAGCTGAGCTTTCTGGCGCACGAGGCAGGGCACCGCCAGATCTTTGCGTCCCGCCGAGCCAATGACTGGACCGCCCGTATCCTGGCCACCTCGGTTGCCGGCATGAGTTACTCCTGGTGGGAGCAGAAGCACGGCGCCCACCACAACCACCCCAACGTCATCTCCAAGGATCCGGACATCGCCCCCGGCCCCATCGCGTTCCACACCGAAGCCGTTGCCGACCGCCAGGGCCGGTTCTCGTTCCTGACCCGCAAGCAGGGCTGGTTCTTCTTCCCGCTCCTGTTCCTGGTTGGCCTGGGACTCCAGATTGACTCGGTCAAGTTTGTCTTCCGCCGCGCCAAGGTGACCCACCGCTGGGTGGAACTGCCCATCCTGCTGGTCCGCCTCAGCGCCCTGCCCGTCCTGGCTTTCACCTTCCTGCCGCTGGGAATGGCGTTCGCGTTCATCGGTGTGCAACTGGCCGTCTTCGGCTTCTATATGGGCGCTTCCTTTGCGCCGAATCACAAGGGCATGCCCGTCCTGCCGGCAGACAGCCGGGTGGACTTCTTCAGCCGCCAGGTCCTGACCTCCCGGAACATCTCCGGCGGCCGCTTTATGGACATCCTCCTCGGCGGCCTGAACCGCCAGGCCGAGCACCACCTGTTCCCGGACATGGCGCGGCCCCAGCTGGACAAGGCCGCCAGGATCGTCCGTGAGTACTGCACAAAGCACCAGGTTCCCTACACGGAAACCACGCTCCTCCAGTCCTACGGCATCATCGTCCGCTACCTCAACAACGTAGGCCTCTCCGCCGGACGCCACTTCGAGTGCCCCATGGCCACGGTGACCCGGCGCTACTAGCGCCGGCTGAACACTTCGCGACACCCCGCATGACCTGAAGCGACGGCCGGCTACCGGCCGTCGCTTCGTCGTCGGTAGCGGTATCCCTAGGATGGTCAGAGAAACCGGCCCGGGAAATCCCCGCCCCGGAGAGGAGACCCTTTATGCATGCCATCCTTGCCCGCCAGTCCGGCGGTCCGGAAGTCCTCGAGTTCGCAGAGGTTGAGCGTCCGACGCCCGGACCGGGCCAGCTGCTGGTCAAAGTGGCGGCCACAGGCGTCAACTTCATCGAGACCTATCAGCGCGGCGGCATGTACAAAGTTGCCTACCCCTTCACGCCCGGCTCGGAAGCAGCAGGCACCGTTGAGGAAGTGGGCGAGGGCGTCGACGGCTTCGCCGTTGGCAGCCGTGTCGCCACCGCCGAGGGCCAGAAATGCTACGCGGAATACACCGTCCTGGACGCGGACAAAGCGCTGCCTGTCCCCGACGGCGTTGACCTGCACACCGCCGCGGCACTGCCCCTGCAGGGCATGACCGCCCACTACCTCATCAACTCCTCCTTCAGGGTGGAGCCCGGGCATACCGTCCTGGTCCACGCCGGCGCCGGCGGCGTGGGGCTGCTCATCACCCAGCTCCTGAAAATCCGGGGCGCACGCGTCATCACCACCGTCTCCACCGCCGAAAAGGAGGACCTGTCGCGTGCCGCCGGCGCGGACGAGGTGCTCCGCTACGAGGGATTTGCGGACGAGGTGCGGAAACTCACCAACGGCGTGGGCGTGGATGTGGTGTACGACGGCGTGGGGAAGGAGACGTTCGACAGCTCGCTGGCCAGCCTGCGCACCCGGGGCTTCCTCGTCCTGTTCGGCGCGGCGTCCGGCGCGGTGCCACCGGTGGATCCCCAACGGCTCAACGCCGGCGGATCACTGTCCCTGACGCGGCCCAAGCTGGCCGATTTCCTCGGCAATCCGCAGGAACGGGTGTGGCGTTCCAGCGAGATTTTCGGCGCCGTGGCGGACGGCAGCCTGGACGTCCGGATCGGTGGAACCTATCCCCTGGCCGAAGCCCGGCGCGCGCATGAAGACCTCGAAGGCAGGCGAACCACAGGCAAGGTGCTGCTGGTTCCCTGACATCCGCGCGGGTCAAGGTGAACGGAATGTGAACCTTCAACAAATTGGGGACACCTTCCGTTCACCTTGACCGGGCACAATCTGACGGTGAGTGAGCACTTGTCGAACGTCGTAGCATCCCTGCCGGCAGAGTTGTACCGCCCCCAGCTGGCCGGCCTGCGCCTGGCACCGCCCGAGCGGACCCTGATGGCCATCCTGGAAGGCTCGGCTGCCCGTTTTCCTGAGGCGTCCGCGCTCGACGACGGCCGGCGGTCCCTGAGCTACGCAGACCTGATGGCCGCCATCCGGGCCAAGGGGCGTGAGCTGCAGGCGGCAGGACTGGGGGCCGGCGACAGGATCGGCGTGCGTATCCCCTCCGGGACGAACGAGCTCTACATCGCGATCCTGGCCATCCTCCACATCGGCGCCGCCTACGTGCCGGTCGACGCCGACGACCCCGAGGAGCGTGCCCGGCTGGTCTTCGGTGAGGCCCGTGTTGCAGCAGTTCTGACCGGCGGGGACGCCGTCACGTTTGCCGAGCCCAAGGACGCAACAGACCCCGCCACCGCCCGGGGCACAGCAGCGCCGCGCCGTTCCGCCGGGCCGGACGATGACGCGTGGATCATCTTCACCTCCGGATCCACCGGCACTCCCAAGGGTGTCGCGGTCCAGCACCGTTCCGCCGCTGCCTTCGTCGACGCCGAGGCCAGGATCTTCCTCCAGGAGGAACCACTCGGCCCGCAGGACAGGGTACTGGCAGGACTCTCCGTTGCCTTTGACGCCTCCTGCGAAGAGATGTGGCTGGCCTGGCGCCATGGCTCCTGCCTGGTGCCCGCCCCGCGTGCGCTGGTCAGGACAGGCACGGACCTCGGTCCCTGGCTCATTAACCACGGCATCACGGCTGTGTCCACAGTCCCCACCCTTGCCGCCCTGTGGCCGGCCGAATCCCTGGAGAATGTCCGGCTGCTGATCTTTGGCGGCGAGGCCTGCCCGCCTGAACTCGCGGAGCGCCTTGCCGTCCCCGGCCGCGAAGTCTGGAACACCTACGGCCCCACCGAGGCCACGGTGGTGGCCTGCGCCGCTCCCCTGGGCGGCCCTGGTCCCGTTCGCATCGGCCTGCCGCTGGACGGCTGGGACCTGGCCGTGGTGGACACCGCCGGCCTGCCGGTCGGTGAAGGCGAAATCGGTGAGCTGATCATCGGCGGCGTCGGACTGGCCCGCTACCTGGACCCGGCAAAGGACCGGGAGAAGTACGCGCCGATGCCCACCTTCGGCTGGGCGCGCGCCTACCGTTCCGGCGACCTTGTCCGTTACGAAGCCGAAGGCCTGATCTTTATGGGCCGCGCCGATGAACAGGTCAAGCTCGGCGGACGCCGGATCGAACTGGGTGAAATTGACGCTGCCCTCCAGGCCCTCCCCCATGTCGCCGGAGCTGCCGCGGCCGTCAAGACCACCGCGGCCGGCAACCAGATCCTGGTGGGCTACCTGGCCGCCGCCGACGCGGACCTGGACCTGGTGGCTGCCCGCGAACACCTGGCGGCAAGCCTGCCGGCCCCGCTCATCCCGTTGCTGACTGTGGTGGAATCGCTGCCCACCAAGACCAGCGGCAAGGTGGACCGCCACTCGCTGCCCTGGCCGCTGACCGGGTCCGGTGCAGCAGATGCGGACGCCGCACCGCTGAACCTCCCCGAGGACGCCGCCTGGGTTGCCGGGCAGTGGGCCGCCGTCTTGGGCAGCCCGGTCACCAGCCTCGACGCCGACTTCTTCGCGTACGGCGGCGGTTCCCTGTCGGCCGCCCAGCTGGTTTCGGCCCTCAGGGTGCGCTATCCCACCATCACGGTGGCGGACATTTATGCAACGCCCCGAATCGGTGCGCTGATTGATACGGCCCGCCAATCCCTTCCGGAAGGGATGGCCGCCGGGCCGGTGCCGGATAGGACGGTCCGCCCCACCGCGTTCAAGTCGCAGGTCTTCCAGACGCTGATGGGCATTCCGCTGCACATCCTCGTGGGGATGCGCTGGTTGACCTATCTCATGGTGGCCAATAACCTGCTGTCCGCTTTCGCGGGCTTCAGCGCTGCCCCCACTCTGTCCTGGTGGTGGGTGGCCGCGTCCTGGCTGGTGTTCGTTTCTCCTGCCGGCCGCATGCTGATCTCCATCGCTGCCGCCCGGATCCTGCTCCGCAAGGTGGTGCCGGGCACGTACCCGCGCTCCGGACGCGTACACCTGCGCCTGTGGCTGGCGGAACAGATCCAGGACCTGGCCGGCGCCATCAGCCTGGCCAGCGCACCGTGGGTGCCGTACTACGCCCGGGCCTTGGGTGCCACGATCGGCAACAACGTCCAGCTGCACTCGCTCCCGCCTGTCACCGGACTGCTTTCCCTCGGCAGCGGCTCCAACGTGGAGCCTGAGGTGGATCTTTCCGGCTGGTGGATTGACGGTGACGTTGTCCACATCGGTGCCGTGCGCATCGGCTCAGGTGCCAGTGTCGGGGCGCGCAGCACGCTGATGCCCGGCGCCTCGATCGGCGCCGGAGCCCAGGTGGAGCCGGGCTCGGCCGTGCTTGGCAAAGTCAAGGCCGGGCACCACGTGGCCGGCTCGCCGGCCGTCCGCCGCGGCAAGGCCAAACACACGGTGCCGGACATGCCCGCTGAACACCGGCTGATTGGCAGGCTCTGGTTCACCGGATTCGCCCTCGCCTCGGCCATCCTCGCACTCATCCCTTATATCTCGGCCGCGGCCGCTGCCGTGGTGGTTTTCACCTTCATCCGGGGAAGCGACTCGCTGTCCGCGGCGGTCCCCCAGCTCCTGCTTGCCCTCGCGCCGGCGGCCTTGGTCTGGTTCGTGGTCAACCTGCTGCTCATCCTGGCCACCACGCGGCTGCTTGGCATTGGCCTTAAGGAGGGCTACTACCGCGTCCGCAGCCGGATCGGCTGGCAGGTCTGGGCCACCGAACGGGTCCTGGACCTGGCCCGTGACCTGCTCTTCCCTGTCTACGCCAGCCTCTTCACCCCGGTCTGGCTCCGCCTGCTCGGGGCGAAGATCGGCAAAAACGTCGAAGCCTCCACCGTCCTGCTCATCCCCAAGATGACCACGGTGGGCGAGGGTGCCTTCCTCGCGGATGACACCATGGTGGCGTCCTACGAGCTCGACGGCGGGTGGTTGCGGATTGCGCCGGCAAAAATCGGCAAACGCTCCTTCCTGGGCAACTCCGGCATGACCGCGGCCGGCCGGAACGTCCCCAAGAATTCACTCGTCGCCGTCCTGTCCGCCACGCCGGCCAAGGCCAAGTCCGGAACATCCTGGCTGGGCAGCCCGCCCGTGCGGCTCCGCCGCACGGCGATCGCCTCGGACGACACCCGCACGTACGAGCCCCCGCTGCGGCTCAAGTTCGCCCGCTGCCTCTGGGAACTGGGCCGGTTCGTCCCTGTGGTGACCACGGTGGCCATCGCCGCGGGCGTGATGCTCGCCTTCGACTGGCTGGCGGCCACGTACAACTACGGGATTGCCGCCGCGGTGGGCGGAGTGGTCATGCTGGTGGCCGGAGCGGTGGCAGCGGGCAGCGCCGTCGTCGCAAAATGGATCCTCGTGGGCCGGATCCGTGAAGGCGAGCACCCCCTGTGGAGTTCCTTTATCTGGCGCAACGAGGTGGTGGACACGTTTATTGAAATGGTCAGCGCCCCATGGTTCGCCCGGGCGGCAACGGGCACACCCGCACTGGTCTGGTGGCTCCGGTCGCTCGGTGCGAAAATCGGCCGCGGCACCTGGTGCGAAAGCTATTGGCTCCCGGAAGCGGATCTGGTCACCCTGGGACGGAATTCCACCGTCAACCGTGGCTGTGTGGTCCAAACGCACCTCTTCCACGACAGGGTCATGAGCCTGGACACTGTTACCCTCGAAGACGGAGCAACCATGGGGCCCCACGGCGTGATCCTTCCCCAGGCAAGCATCGGACGTGGCGGAACGGTAGGACCCGCGTCGCTGGTGATGCGGGGCGAATCGGTTCCCGCCTCGACCTACTGGATGGGCAACCCGGTAAGCCCCTGGAGCGGCCCCGCAGTGCCGGCGCCGAAACCAAGGTAGCCCCGCAGCACCAGTTGTCACTGCCGCCTCTGTTGATCGGAAATACTGTCTTATGAGTTCCCCCGCACCGAGCCCAACGGCCGCCAGTACCGGCCCGTCACGCACCTCGGAGCAAGGCGCTGCGGCGCCCGATCCCTACATGCCCGGCCATGGCACCAACGCCTACCGTGTGACCCGTTACGAACTGGATCTGGACTACAAGCTCAGCAGTAACCGCCTCAGCGGGCGCGCCGTCCTGCACGCTGTTACCCAGTACGCGACGGCGGCGCTGGTGCTGGACCTGACCGGGCTGCGGGCCACCAAGATCCAACTCAGCGGGCGCAAGGTGCGCAAGTACAGCCAGCGTGCGGAGCAGCTGGTCATAGTTCCCGACGCCGCCCTGCCCGCGGGCGAGGCCTTCACCCTCGACATCCGGTACGAGGGCAACCCTGTCCCCCGTCGCGGCTTCTGGGGCGAGGTGGGCTGGGAGGAACTGACCGACGGCGTCCTCGTGGCTGGCCAGCCTAACGGCGCGGCCTCCTGGTTCCCCTGCAACGACCATCCGGGAGACAAAGCCAGCTACCGCATCGGCGTGACCACCGATGCCGGCTACCGGGCCGTGTGCAACGGGGAGCTGGTTTCCCATAGCACCAGGGCCAGCCGCGAAACCTGGGTCTACGAGCAGCCGGAGCCCATGGCAACCTACCTGGCCACCGTTCAGATCGGCCGCTACGAGCTCCTCAGCCTGGCTCCGGCCCACGCAGCAGGGCAGGTCCCGCAGTTTGCGGCCGTCCCTGCGCTCCTGGCCGAAACGGCCCGTGAAGGCCTGGCCCGGCAGCCGGAGATGATGCGTACGTTCGCCAGCTGCTTCGGGCCCTACCCCTTCCCCGAATACACCGTGGTGGTGACTGAGGACGAGCTGGAGATCCCGCTTGAAGCACAGACGCTGTCCATTCTGGGCCGGAACCACCTGACGCAGGAGTGGGAGTCGCAGCGGCTTATCGCCCACGAGCTCGCCCACCAGTGGTTCGGCAACTCCCTCACGGCCGCTTCGTGGGCGGACATCTGGCTCCACGAGGGGTTCGCCTGCTACGCGGAGTGGATCTGGTCCGAGGAGGCCGGCGTTATGACCGTGGCTGACCGGGCTGCCGCGGCCTGGCGGAAGCTCGCCGTCGGCAGCCAGGACATCGTTGTGGGCGACCCCGGTCCGGAGCTGATGTTTGATGACCGCGTGTACAAACGCGGAGCCCTGGCCCTGCATGCCCTGCGGGTCAAGTGCGGCGACCTCGCATTCTTCGCGCTGCTGCACGACTGGACCAGCACCCACCGGCATGGGTCGGTGTCCACCGCCGCCTTTATCCTGGCCGCTGACCGAACCACGGGGCTGGACTCCGAGGCACTGCTGCATCCCTGGCTCCACGAGACGGCGCTACCGCCGCTGCCTGTGCGCTAGCGGGGCTGTGCTGCGTTAGTTCCGGGCGCTGATACCCGGCAGGTGAAAGCGCGACGGCGGCGCGGAAGTTCCGCGGCAGGCCCGCCTCGCCTGCCGCCAGGTCACGGATTTCGGGGCGGCGAAGAACGTCCAGGGTGTCCGGTGCGGTGGTCAGGCCGGTTCCGGTCATCTTGAGCCAGGCTTCCTTGCGCGCCCACAGTCGCGCCCGTTCCTGGACCAAGGCCTGCCCGGACAGTCCGGCGAGGGCTCCACGTTCTGCCTCGGTCAGGGCTACAGCATCGAACCCGTCAAAATCCAGGCGGGCCGGGTCCTCCAGGTCCACGCCGATGGTTAGGCCTTCAGGCGGTTCCACCACGGCTGCGAGCAGGATCCAGCCGGAACTCCGGGCCAGGCTCAAGGCCAGCGGTACCGGTTTCCCGCGCAAAGAGTACCCTGGCCGGCCATGGGATAACCCGGGACCGGTACCGCACCGGGGACAGCTGAAGTGTGTGGCGAGCTCTGACGCCGGGACACCCAGCAGGTCTGCGGCGAAGCTTCGCAGCGCCAGCCGGCCGGCCACGAAAGTTGCCCGGGGACCAAGTGCCAGGGCGGCAGCCCGCTCCAGCTCGGTGGGCCCCAGCAGCTCCGCGTCCTGACCTCCCGGATGACCGGGAGGGCAGGAACGCAGGACCGGACGCAGTGCCGCCGGCCCCGCCACGGAGATCAGCGCCTAGCGCTGGACGGCGCCGAAGCGCTCGGCAGCCAGTGCCACGGCGCCCTCACGGGCAGCCGACGCCTCGTCGGCCGTCAGCGTGCGGTCCGTCGCACGGAACCGCAGGCCGAAGGCCAGCGACTTCTTGCCTTCCTCAATGCCCTTGCCGGCGTAGACGTCGAACAGCGCAACATCCTCCAGCAGCTCGCCGGCGCCCTCGCGGAGCGCCTCGAGGACCTGATCCGCCGGAATGTCCTGCGGCACAACCAGGGCAACGTCCTGGGTGGCGACGGGGAACGTGGAGATGTGGCGGGCCACAATGACGTCCGCGGCAGCCTCGAACAGCGCATCGGCGTTGAACTCCACCGCCACCGAGCGGGCCGGCATATCGTGGGCGGCCAGGAGCTTCGGGTGCAGCTCACCTGCGTATCCCACCACCTCGCCGGTCCGCAGCGAGAGCTGCGCGGCGCGGCCCGGGTGGAACGCCTGGTGCGCACCCTGGCTTACTACTACCTCCACGCCCAGGACATCCCCGGCGAGCCGGGCAATGTCCAGCGCATCGGACCAGTCCCACAGGCGCGGCGTATGGCCGGCGGCAGCGGGAGAATCGTGGCCCGTGAGGACGGCGGCGACGTACAGCGGCTGGTCCGGGACGCCGTCGTACAGTGCATCCAGTACCTCGTCTGCAGGCTTGACGCCCAGCGGCGGGATGGACGGCGTTCCCACGGTGCCGTCCGGCAGGAAGACAAGGCCGGATTCGAAGAGCGCCAGGTCACGGAAGCCGCGGGAGTGGTTCCGCTTGGCCACCTCGATGAGCCCGGGAAGGATGGAGGTCCGCAGGTAGCCGTGTTCCTCGCTGATCGGGTTGGCCAGCTTGACCGCGCTCCGGGCCGTGCCCTGCTCCGCGACGCCGAACGTGTCATTGGCCGCTTTGGAGACGAACGGGTAGGCCAGGACTTCGGTCAGCCCGGCGTCAGCCAGCGCCTGGATGAGCCGGCGGCGCTGCTGCTGCACGCGCGTCAGGCCACGTCCCGGAGGGGCCACGGGGAGGGTCGCGGGGATGTTGTCGTAACCCACCAGCCGCGCGATTTCCTCGGAGAGGTCTTCTTTGGTTTCCAGGTCGCTGCGCCAGCTGGGGGCGGTGACGGTCCAGCCGCCGTCGGCCTTGTCCACCACGGCACCGAGGTCCACCAGCGAGGTGACGATCTGGTCCTCGGTGAAGTCGATGCCGATCCGCTGGGCGGCGAAGGCCGCAGGCAACGTGATGGTCACGGCGTCAGGTGCGGTGCCGACGTCGGTCCCCGCCTGGTCAGCGACGCCGCCGGCGAGCTCCACCAGGAGGTCAACCACGCGCTGGGCGGCGATGTCGGCCACATGCCAGTCCACGCCGCGCTCGAAGCGCTTGGACGCCTCGGACGGCAGCTTGTGGCGGCGGCGGGAACGGCCGATGGACACCTCGTCGAAGTGGGCCGCCTCCACCAGGACGGCCGACGTCGAACCGCTCACCTCGGTTGCCGCGCCGCCCATGACACCTGCGATGCCGATCGCGCCGGAGCCGTCGGTGATGAGCAGGTCCTCGACGTCGAGCGTGCGTTCCTTGCCATCCAGGGTGGTGATCTTCTCCCCTGCGACGGCCCGGCGGACCACGATGTCACCGGACAGTTTGTCCTGGTCATAGCAGTGCGTGGGCTGGCCGAGCTCCAGCATGACGTAGTTGGAGATGTCCACCGGCAGCGAGATCGAGCGGATGCCGGCCAGCCTCAGCCGCGAGGTCATCCACGGCGGGGTGGGCCGGGTGGCATCCACGCCGCGGACCGTGCGGGCCACGAAACGGTCGCAGCCCGGCTTGCCGTAGATGGGTGCGTCGTCGTTGAGCTTGACGCCGTAGCCGCCGGAGAGCTCCGCCGGGGCCTGCACCCTGGTGGCAGGATCGGTGAAGACGGTTCCCGTGGCATGGGCGTACTCACGGGCCACACCACGGATGGAGAAGGCGTAGCCGCGGTCCGGCGTCACGTTGATCTCGGCTGCCTCGTCGTACAGGCCCAGCAGGTCCATGGCGTCAGTGCCGATTTCCGGGTCCAGCCCGATCCGGGACAGCACCAGGATGCCGTCGTGGTCCTCGCCAATGCCCAGTTCACGGACGGAGGCGATCATGCCGGCGGACAGGTGGCCGTAGGTCTTCCGCGCGGAGATGCGGAAGTCGCCGGGCAGGACGGCGCCGGGCAGGGTGACAACTACTTTGTCGCCCTCCACGAAGTTGTGGGCGCCGCAGATGATGCCCTGCACGCCGGAGGGGTCGATGCCGTCGCCGGTCAGGGTCTGCGCCTGGCCTTCGGGGACAACCCGGACCTGGCACCAGTTGATGGTTTTGCCGTTGGTCTGGGGTTCCTTGACGATGCTCAGGACCTGGCCCACCACGACGGGGCCCTGCAGGGTGTCCGTGGGGCGGTGGACGTCCTCTTCTTCAAAACCGACCTTGACCAGTTCGGCCATCACGTCTTCGGCCGTTGCTCCGGCCGGTACTGCTGCGAATTCACGCAGCCAGGAAAGTGGGATACGCACTGTTAGATCTCCATCCCGAAGTGCTCGCTGAAACGTACGTCGCCTTCGATCATGTCGCGCATGTCGCCTACCTCGTTGCGGAACATGAGGGTGCGTTCAATGCCCATGCCAAAAGCGAAACCTGAATAGATGTCCGGATCGATGCCCGCGGCGCGGAGCACGTTGGGGTTGACCATGCCGCAGCCGCCCCATTCAATCCAGCGCGGACCGCCCTTGGCGCCCGGGTGCCAGATGTCCAGCTCGGCGGACGGCTCGGTGAACGGGAAGTAGTTGGGGCGCAGGCGGATCTGGGCTTCGTCGCCGAACATCTGCCGGGCGAAGTGCTCCAGCGTGCCGCGGAGGTCCGCCATGCTCAGGTGCTTGTCGATGGCCAGGCCCTCGAACTGGTGGAACACCGGGGTGTGGGTGGCGTCCAGCTCGTCGGTCCGGAACACCTTCCCGGGGCACAGCACATAGATGGGCACGTCGCGTTCCAGCATGGAGCGGACCTGCACCGGGGAGGTATGCGTACGCATCAGCAGGTGGGCCTCGGGCGGCTCCACGAAGAACGTGTCCTGCATTTCGCGGGCCGGGTGGTCCGGCTTGAAGTTCAGTGCGTCGAAGTTGAACCACTCGGATTCCACCTCGGGGCCTTCGGCAATTTCCCAGCCCATGCCCACAAAGATGTCCGCCACACGGTCCTGCAGCGTGGAAAGCGGGTGACGTGCGCCCGCACGACGACGGCGGGGCGCCGCTGTAACGTCAACGGTCTCTTCCAGCAGGATCCGGGCGTCGTTTTGTGCTTCCAGCTCGGCTGTCCGGTCCGCGAGCGCCTTGTTGACCTTGCCGCGGGACGAGCCCATGAGTTTGCCGGCTACAGCTTTTTGCTCCTTGGCAAGCTTGCCGATTTCGCGGTTGGCGAGGCTCAGCGGTGACTTCTCACCGGTGTGCGCCAGTCTCACCGCCTTGAGTTCGTCAAGGGAGCCCGCGCCGGCAATGGCGGCGATGGCCTGGTCTACAGCGGCAGTGATGGCGGCTTCATCCGTGGGATTCGGGATGGCGGCGCCCGGCAAAGTTTCAGTCATCTACTGTTCTTAGCTACGAGTCGGGGCTGATGAATTTCCTCAAAAGACCAGGGCAGACCTGCGCGGTTTCCCGGCGGCTCATCCGTCACTGGCAGGTCATTCCGTGCATCCACAACGAACGCACTCGATGACCAGGTCAGGGCCACTGGGAATTACCGGTTGGAAAATACCGACTGGAGAAATACCGGCGGCCACTATCCTCCAGTCTAATTGAACGCTCCGGCTACCATGGCCTCATGGCAGAACGGCGGCACCCGGGAGGATCACGGCCGCTTTCCTCCGTGCACGTATCGGCGGGACAACGGTTGCGGCAGTTCGCGAACGCAGCTAACGGCAGCACGTTGCTCGGCCTCGCGGTGGCCCGCGCTGCGCGCACTGCTGTCAGCAGGGGGCCACGCGGGCTGATCATCGCTTCCGGCTATGCGTGGCGCGTCCCCTTCGCCGGCGCCTTCGTCCTGGGGAACGTGGTCATCTGCCGGCTGCCGGCTGAACAGCTTCTGGCCAACCCGGCTCTCCTGGGGCACGAGGAAAAGCACTGTACCCAATATGCCTGGTGCCTGGGCGCGCCCTTCCTTCCGCTGTACTTCCTGGCCGCCGGCTGGTCACAGCTCAGGACAGGCAACCCGGCGTCGGCAAACTTCTTTGAACGGCGCGCCGGCCTGGCCGCCGGCGGTTACGTTGACATCAGGACACCAAGGCCGGCTCCCAGCGGACCCGGCGGAATCGAGGTCTGATTATGGCAGACGAATCCAGCACGAGGACCGTCACCGTGACAGGTACGGGAACGGCGGAAGCGCCGCCGGACCTGCTCACTCTCTCTGTGGGCGTCGAATGCCGCCGGGCGGGCGTGGGTGCCGCCTACGCTGATGCGGGCACAGCGTCCGTTGCCGTATCCGGTGCGCTCCGCCAGTACGGCGTGGCTGACGCGGACATCCGGACTTCCGGGCTGAACGTCCGCCCGGAGCTCGTCTGGCGCGACGGTGAGGGCCAGCATGTGGCGGGTTATGTGGCGTCCAGCATGCTCACCGTGCGCGTCCGGCAGATGGCCGCTGCGTCCGCCGTCATCGCGGCCGTGGTTGAGGCGGGCGGCGACGACGTCCGGCTGAACGGCCTTGAGCTCGGCTTCGCGGATGAATCGGCCGTGCTGGCCCGGGCCCGGGCCGCTGCGTGGCAGGACGCCGCAGCCGCCGCCGAACAGTACGCCGCCCTCGCATCAGCCACGCTTGGCGCGGTGGTGTCCGTTGCCGAGCGCCCCCTCGCAGCAGGACCGGTTCCCGTGGCGAGGCTCGAGCGGGCCGTGGCAGCCGACGCCATCACCGTGGAGGCTGGGCACGCGAGCCTCGGCGCGAGCGTCACCGTGGTCTGGGAACTGCAGGCCTGATCCGGCGCGTGGACTCAGCCAAACCGCGCCACACCACGGCGCGGGCCCTTGACTTAAGTTCGAACATATCTTCGAATAGAGTGCATGAGATGGGATGCACAAGCACTGATGCAGCGGCCTGCCGGCGACGGCGGCGGAAACGTCGCATCACCCGCGTTGCTGCCCCTCGCCGGGCTGGTCCGCTCGGTCACCACCCCCGAATTCGCCGGCATCACCTTCCATGAGGTCACCGCCAAATCGGTGCTCAACAAGGTGGTTGCCGGTTCCCGCATGCCGTTTGAATGGACCGTGAACCCCTACCGTGGCTGCAGCCACGCCTGCGTCTACTGTTTTGCCCGCAAGAGCCACACGTACCTGGACTTTGACGCCGGACTCGATTTCGACAGCCAGGTGGTTGTCAAGGTCAACGCCGCGGAGGTGCTCCGAAAGGAGCTTGCCAAACCGTCGTGGGGCCGCCATCAGGTGGCGCTGGGCACCAACACAGATCCGTACCAGCGGGCCGAGGGCAGATATCAGCTCATGCCCGGAATCATTACAGCGCTGGCGGACTCCGGAACTCCGCTGTCCATCCTCACCAAGGGCACCCTGCTGGCACGGGACATCCCGCTGCTCAAATCTGCGGCCACCCAGGTCCCGGTGGGCGTAGGCATCTCCATCGCCATGACGGACGAGGCACTCTCCGAGGCAGTTGAACCGGGCACGCCGGGGCCTCGGGCACGGTTGAAGCTGGTTTCCCGCCTCCGCGACGCCGGGCTCCCCTGCGGCGTGATGGCCATGCCCATCCTGCCCTGGCTTTCCGACAGCGACGACGCGCTCGATGCCCTCTTCGGCTCGCTGGCCGCAGCCGGCGCCACCGGAGTAACCGCAGGCGCCCTGTATCTGAAGCCGGGCACCCGGGAATGGTTCATGCAGTGGATCGCCAGGAACCACCCGGAGCTCACGGGCCGCTACCGTGGCCTGTACGGGACCGGATCGTATGCCTCCAAGGAATACCGCAGCTGGCTCGCGGCGAAGGTCCGCTTCTTCAAGCAGCGGCACGGCTTCACAAGCGGCCACGGCTTCAGCCACCGCGATCTTGAGGACGATCCCCGCACAGAAGAAGCACAGTATCCCGAGGGCATCCTCCCCGTCTCCGGTACAGGAGGCCGGGACACACGGCAGGGCACCGTGGCGCCGCCGGGCCAGCCAACCCTGTTCTGACCCCTGCGTCGGAGGCCCTAGGGGTTCAGGGCCTGTGCCGCGTTGCCTGTACTCACTTGTGAGCTGAGGGAGTGCAGCAGGGCCTGCACTATGGGGAAGTCAGCAGGAATCCAAGGGAGGTCAAGCACACCCTGATGGTCCGCCAGTTCCACCCAGCGCAGTTCATCGTGGTCCTCAAGAGGGCGCGGCTCCCCCTCGGTGACTTCGGCCAGCCAGACCCGCATGCTGGCCCGTTCGTTCAGCCGCCACCCTGCCGGCTCCGCCGCCTCCAACTCCCGCCCCAGCCGGGCTGTCACGCCGAGTTCTTCCTTGAGCTCACGGTGCAGCGCCGCCTCGCACTCTTCGCCCGCATCCACTTTTCCGCCGGGAAATTCCCAGAGGCCGGCAAACTGCTCGGGAGCCGTACGCCGCGCCACCAGCATGCGGGCCGGGTGCACCATCGAGTCCAGTATTGCTGCGCCTACTACCTGTATCTGTTCACTCACCGCCCCAGTCTATGAGGGAGGCCCGACCCCCGGAGAGCATTGGGCACCGGGCAGGCACACAGCATCCTGCTGCGCCGCCTCCTGGATAGGGGACAATGGACGGCAGGCCTTTCCGCCGGCCGGACAGGAATACCTGCACTCGTTTGGAGGTTCCGTACAGGGGCCGGCAGCCCGCCCCCGGCACCAACCCAGCATCCCCCCGTGAAAAGCAGGCACATGAGCAGCATCGTCCAGACCCCCACCGCGCCTTCAGTCAAGGCGCCCAATATCGGTGCGGCCATTTTCGCTCTGGCAATGGGCGGCGTCGGAATCGGCGTCACGGAATTCACCATGATGGGCCTGCTCAAAGAAGTGGAGCAGGGCCTCAACATCAGCACCCCGGAGGCCGGGCACCTCATCTCCGCCTATGCCCTCGGTGTGGTGGTGGGGGCACCGTTGCTCGCCGCAGTAGGAGCCAAGCTGCCACGCAAGCACCTCGCGCTCGGCCTCATGCTGTTCTTCACCCTGGCAAACCTGGTGTCCTACATCGCTCCCGATTACGGCACCATGCTGGTGTCCCGGTTCGCCGCCGGCCTGCCGCACGGCGCGTTCTTTGGCGTCGCCGCCGTCATTGCCGCTTCCCTGGTTCCGCCCAGCCGGCGCGGTTGGGCCATCTCGATGGTCATGGCCGGCTTGTCGGTTTCCAACGTGATCGGCGTGCCCGCGGCCACCTGGGTGGGCCAGACATTCGGCTGGCGGCTCCTCTTTGTCCTTGTAGGCGCCATCGGCGTGCTGACCCTGGTCCTGCTCTGGAAATTCGTCCCGTACCAGGCACCCCATCCGGACGCGAGCATCCGCCGCGAACTCGGTGCCCTCAAGCGACTGCAGGTCTGGCTCGCGATCCTCATTGGCATCGTTGGCTTTGGCGGCTTCTTCGCCACCTACACCTACATCGCCCACACCATGACGTTGGTGGCCGGCATTCCCGCATCACTGCTGCCCATCGTGGTGGCCCTGTACGGTCTGGGCATGGTCGCCGGAACCATGGTGGGCGGCAGGCTTGCTGACAAATCCGTGATGGGGACCCTCTACTGGGTCCTGCCCGGCATCGCAGTCGCCCTGGTGGTTTACGCCGTGGCAGTGCACTGGCCGTGGTCGGCATTCGTGATGGTCTTTGTGGTGGGAGCATCCGGCTCGTTGCTGATCCCTGCCCTCCAGACCCGCCTCCTGGACGCCTCGCCGGATGCCCCTTCCCTGGCTTCCTCCCTTAACCATGCGGCACTCAATGTTGCCAACGCTTTGGGCGCGTTCCTGGGTGGCGTGGTGATCGCCTGGGGGTGGGGCTTCGTGGCGCCCGCACTTGTGGGGGCTGTCCTGGCTGTCCTGGGGCTTGCGGTGGCAATTGTCAGCGGCCTGCTGGAACGCAAAAAACCATTGGCCGCCTGATCCGAATCACCCGGACCTGCCCGCCACGGCCTGTTCTCCTTCACAAAGCCACAAACCCCGCAGGCGCAAACCGCGGCCCTGCACGGGTTGAGCCCGAAAATCCGGTCCCTTTTTGCCTCGCAACACGCACCGTAAACAGGCACTAAGCCTGCTGACAAGGGGGCGCCCTTATGTTAGCTTGAACACTAATCGGGACAATTAAATCCCGACGAATATGAAGGAGGAGACATGGGTTTTCTTGCTTGGATTATTCTCGGCCTCATAGTGGGGGCCATCGTTAAAGCCGTGATGCCCGGCAAGGTCGGCGGCGGCTGGGTAACGAGCCTCGTGCTGGGCGTAGTCGGCGCGATTGTAGGCGGTTGGATTGGCAGCCTCCTGTTCGGCAAGGGCGACCTTGCTTTCTTTGATCTGGGTACCTGGATCCTCGCCATCGTAGGCGGCCTGGTAGTTGCCGGCGTCTACGGCGCCATCACCGGACGCCGCGGATCCACCCGCGCACCCTGATTGCCTCTCATCTCTGATTCATACAGCAAGGGCCCCGGAACAACCGGGGCCCTGTCTTTTTAAGTTGTGGCGGGCCTTACCCGGCCTGGGTCTTACCGGCACGGCCCTGCCCGGACAACGCACCGGACTCGTGCTGCGACCGGGCACTGGCGTAGAGGCACACCGTTGCCGCCGTGCCGAGGTTGAGGCTTTCCGCGGCCCCATAGACCGGCACAGCCACCCGATGGTCGGCCAGGCCGAGTTCGGCCTCGGAGAGCCCCTGGGCTTCGTTGCCGAAGAGCCACGCGGTTGGCGCCTCCAATGCAAAAACCGATTCCACCCCGGGGGCCGCAATGCGGCGGGCGGCGTTTTGGTCCTGGAGCGTGTCCAGGTTGACGTCCCCGTTGCCGTCGGCGGCCAGGATCCCGATCCCGCGCGCCCGGCAGGCGGCTGCCACGGCCTCGATATCCGCGCCCAGGACAACGGGCAGATGGAACAGGGAGCCGGCCGTGGAACGGACCGCCTTCGGATTGTAGATATCAACGCTGGATGAGGTCAGGATAACGGCGTCCGCGCCGGCCGCGTCGGCGGCCCGGAGCACGGTGCCGGCGTTGCCGGGGTCCCTGACCTGGCACAGCACGGCAAGCAGCCGCGGGCCGGCGTCGAGGACCTGCTCAAGGCTCACGTCCAGGAAACCGCAGACAGCCAGAATACCCTGCGGGGTAACGGTGTCCGCCATCGCAGCAAGGACTTCATCGGTGGTTAGGTAGGCGTCAATGCCTTCGGCGAGGGCCTCCAGGTCCGGGTGCCGGTCGAGGCAGGCCTCGCTCGCGTAGACCTCGTAAACGACGCCCGGCTCCCCCGCCGCGATCCTCTTCCGGTGCAGCGTCAGGGCCTCACGGACAGCCTGTGGACCTTCCGCCAGGAACTCGCTGCGCTTTAAACGGGCCGGGCGCCCGGCAAGTTGCGCCACCTTCCTCACCCGATCAGCTCGGGGGTTGGACAGTGGAATATCTTGCGGGCGCCCGGTTTCGTTCATATAAGAACCTTAGTGGCTTCAGCCACCAGCTCTTGAACTGCCTTCAGATGCTACTTGGCAGCCGGAGCCGACGTGTCAGCAGGCAGGGAGTCCTTGGCGATCTTTACCAGTGCGGCGAAAGCGTTGGCGTCGGAGACGGCCAGCTCGGCCAGCATACGGCGGTCAACCTCGACCTCAGCGGCCTTCAGGCCCTGGATCAGGCGGTTGTAGGTGAGGCCGTTGGCGCGGGATGCAGCGTTGATGCGCTGGATCCACAGGCGGCGGAAGTCACCCTTCTTCTTCTTGCGGTCGCCGTAGCTGTACACAAACGAGTGCAGCAGCTGCTCTTTGGCCTTGCGGTACAGGCGTGAACGCTGTCCACGGTAGCCCTTTGCGCGTTCAAGGATAACCCGGCGCTTCTTGTGGGCGTTGACCGCCCTCTTCACACGTGCCACGTGCGTACTCCTTCGAAAATCTGATCCCAAGCATCTACTGCCGGAACAACCGGCTGGCCTGAGAAGCCTTTTTGGTAGTTGACTGCTGCCAGGTGGCATCAGTCAGAGAACTTGGAACTTAGATGCCGAGCATCTTCCGGATGACCTTTGCGTCACCCTTGAAGACAATCTTGTCGCCGGCGAGACGACGAGTCAGCCTGGAGGACTTGTGCTCCAGGTAGTGGCGGCGGTTGGCCTGCTGGCGGCGCAGCTTGCCGCTGCCGGTCAGCTTGAAGCGCTTCTTAGCACCACTGTGGGTCTTCATCTTCGGCATGGGAACCGATCTCCTTACGTGTCCACAGACATTGTCTGCAGTTCTTTCGAGCAGCCACCCCTGCAGGCGGCGTGCTGGTTGCGTACTGCGGAAGGAAACCTTCCGCAGCTTTGAACTAGGTAGTCTTCTTACCGGCCGGCTTCGGGGCTGCCTTGGGGGCAGGCCTTGCAGCAGGCTTCGGAGCCGCAGGCCGGGCTACCGGCTTAGGCATCGGTACCGGCGGCCTCGGAGCTGCCGGCGCTGCCGGAGCGGCTGCTTCAGCGGGCTTGGCTGCCTCGGCGGGCTTGGCTTCGGGAGCCTTGGCCGGAGCCGGAGCTGCCTTGGGGGCTTCCCGCTTGGGAGCAGCGGCCTTCGGGGCGGCCTGCTTCGGCGCCTCCTGTGCTGCTGCTTCCTTCGCCGGAGCTTCCTTTACGGGAGCTTCCTTCGCCGGGGCTTCAGCGGCAGGAGCTGCAACGGGTGCCTCAGCCGCGGCCGGAGCTGCCGTTTCCGGAGCCTCCGCCTCAGTGGCTTCAGTTTCCGGAGCAGCCGTTTCGGGCTCCGTGGTGATGGCGAACCCTTCCGGAAGAAGATCAGCCAACGACTGGGTCAGCGGCGCCTGGTCGTCACCGGTGACATCGATCCGGCCAGAAGCCTTGGCTTCGTTCTGAGCCTTGGCCTCTGCACGCTGCGATGCGCGGCGTGCCTCAGCCTTGGCTTCAGCCTTGTTCTTCAGCGGCCCGACCACCATCACCATGTTGCGGCCGTCAATACGGGGACTGGATTCAACAACGCCCACTTCGGCGACGTCGTCGGCGAAGCGCTGGAGCAGGCGGATGCCCATCTCCGGGCGCTGCTGCTCGCGGCCACGGAACTGAATCATGGCCTTGACCTTGTCACCGGCGCCGAGGAAGCGCAGGGCGTGTCCGCGCTTGGTCTCGTAGTCGTGGGTATCGATCTTCAGGCGGAAGCGGATTTCTTTCAGAACCGTGTTGGTCTGGTTCTTCCGGGCCTCACGTGCCTTGACTGCGGCCTCGTACTTGTACTTGCCGAAGTCCATCAGCTTGCACACCGGAGGCTTGGCCTGAGGTGCTACTTCAACGAGATCAAGATCGGATTCAGCAGCCAAACGCAGGGCATCCTCAATACGGACGACTCCTACCTGTTCACCTGCAGGGCCGACCAGCCGCACCTCGGGGACGCGGATACGCTCATTGATTCTTGGCTCGCTAATGTTAAAGCTCCTGTGATTGAAATGATATTCCACCGGCAAATAGAGAAGGCCCCCAATTGCCGGAGCAATCGAAGGCCTCGATGGTCGGATAACACTGGCCTCGACAAGAGGCGGTGCGCAGTTAATCCGGCTTACGCCGTGATGCACTGTCCGACCGGTACCCGGCAACCTTGCTTCCCTGGAAAAGCTTCCGGTGGGAAAACGGCTGACGCGGGTGGGAGAGAACTCCGCTTGCAAACTGCATGTCATTCTACAGAAAAAATCCCTCACAACGCAGCTTGGCGCAGGCGGGACCTCTACATAGCAAAATAACGACATTCAGTCGGTCTGTGACAAGCTTACCAGTATGAGTACCCCAGACAGCAATTCACACGTTTTCGAGGCCGCCCCTGCCGAGACTGACGTGAGCCAGCAAATCCGCGATATCTCCGAGGTTCCGGCCATCGAGGTCATCACCACCGCCGCCGTTCACCTGATGAGCGCCGCAGCAGTGAAGCTTGGCCTCGCCGCCGAGGACAACGCGGAGGAATTGAAGGACCTGGACGAAGCCCGCAAGCTCATCACCGCCCTCGCCGGCCTGGTGACGGCTGCTGCCCCCGAAATCGGCTCCCAGCACGCCGGACCGTTGCGTGACGGCCTGCGGTCACTGCAGCTGGCTTTCCGCGAAGAGTCGGTCATTCCGGACGCCCCGGGCAAGGGCCCCGGCGAAAAGTACACGGGCGCGGTCAACTGATCGGCACGGCAACTGCATAAATCAATCACGACGACGGCGGGCGGACCACAAAGGTCCGCCCGCCGTCGTCGTTAGTTAGGCAGTTGCGCGCACCTTCCGTGACGATCGGTTGCTCCGTAACAGCCGTATTGAGGGTTCTAAACGGCACTTACGGAGCAATCGACGGGGAAGAAGCAGCTTAGACGGCCACCCGGCGGCGCCGCACGGCCTTGAGCAGCAGTCCTACCAGGCAGAGCACCACGCCCGCCGCGCCCACCGCCACAAATCCGCCGGACGGCCCCGTCCCGTCAATGAAGACGCCCGCAAGGGGCGCCCCGAGCGCTACGCCCGCGGTCAGCGCGGAACCGTACCAGCCCATGGCCTCCCCGCGGCGCTCCTCAGGCACGAGGTCAGCCACTTTTTCGGAGGCCGACGACAGCACCGGTGCGCATAGGAGGCCCGGCAGAATCGATACGAACGCGAGCGTCCAGGTATCGTGCGCGAACCCCATCGGGATGGTCAGGGCAGCCATGCCCAGCAGCAGCAGAATGGGCGACACCGGCCGGTGCATGGCACCGTACACCAGTCCGCCGATCACCGACGCGGCGCACCAGAAGAGGAATACGATGCCGATTTCGCCTTGATGCCCGCCGGTCTCCAGTGCGGCAACAATGCCGACGTCGGTGCCGCTGAGGACCATGCCGGTTCCGGCCGCCACTGCGAAGACCGCCGCCACCGTGGCCGTCAACCACGCAAAGTTGTGGGCCACCCTGCCCCGCATGCCCGCCCGGCCGCCGCCGGCCCGGGCGGCACCGGCCCGGGCGGCACCGGCGGGCACAAGGTCTGCCGCTGCTTCCTGGAGGTGGGCCGGAGCCGCGGAAATAACGGCCACTTCGGCCGCGTGGCGCTGGTCCGCCTCACCTTCCCCGGTTTGGGCTGCGGTACGGGTGGGCGGGTTGAACCAGATGAGGAACAGCCCCGCCAGGGACGTGGAGACGCCCACGACGGTCAGCCCCAGGACGGTGAAACCGCTGGTGGCCACGACGGCTCCGGCTGCGGGCCCGATCATGAACACCATCTCGGTGGCGATGGAGTCCAGCGCAAAGGCCGTCCGCCGCTGGTCGCCGTCTGCGAGGACGCCGAGGGACTGGCGGATCACGCTGAAGATGGGGAGAGTAAGCAGGCCGCCGACGAACACCAGCGGCAGGAGCCATTCGTAGCTGACATGCGGTACGACGGACCAGATCACCGCTTCGGATACCACGGACGGAATGAGCGCCCTGCGCAGGCCTACGATATCAACCCGCCTCCCGCGCCATGGTGCTCCAACCGCGATGCCGACGGTCATCACCGCAGCGGCCGCACCTGCGGCGGCATAGCCCTTGTCGAGGGTGAGGACGATGTGCAGGGTCAGGAGAACCCCCGCGGCGGAGTGCGGTATGCGGGCCACCATGCCCACGAACAGGAGCCGCCTGATGGGCTGGACGGCGAGCAGCTCCCGGTAAAGGGCGAAATTCACGGAAAAATCCTTTGGGTCTGCTGCGGGCAGCCCGAGGGGTCCTCCCCGCTGACCGTCAGCTACTGAACTGCGCGCCGCAACTTGATTTCGATCGAGTCGACACGCTCTCCAAACAATACATTCCGTGACCAGGCAGACTGCAGCCCGGACACCAGTTCCTGCACCGCGGCTGCATCGAGGCCGTCCTCGAGGTAGAGCACCACCTGCAGTTCCGGTCCTGCGCCACCGCCGGAGAGCACGACTCCCCCGCGGGTGACGGCCGCCACTCCGGCGCCGGGGCGGAGTTCGATGTTCCGGACGGCTGGGAATCCGGCCGCTGCTGCGGCCATTTCTCCCGCCAGCGTGGAGTCGGTGTACGAAGGAACCCAGTCCTGCTGCTGCGCCAGCGCCCAGACGGCCGGCCGCCGGACTACCAGGGTGACGTCCGAGCCGGGATCGAGGACCAGCAGCTCGGCTCCCTCGGCGACCGCCGAGAGGGCGGCCCGGGCGGCGTACACGGCAACGGGGCGGGCTTCGGGATGCCAGGCAGCCAGTTGATCCGCCGAAGAGAAGGCGGGCATGGCAGTCCGGCCGTCCGCTGCCTTCAACGTGACCAGGGCCATGTCTGCCTGTTTGTCCACCGCCAGACCGTCCACACCCTCCGCCTCCGCGCCAAGCCGGGCGATGATGGGGATAAAGACCCGGGCGGTCGCGAGGGACGCCACGACGGCCGCTTCGTCGCCGCTGCCGTCAACCAACGCCCCGACAGCGGCGAGGTAGCCGGAATCGGCCGAGCCGTCGTCGTCCTCGAAGTTGTGGATTTTGCCGTCGTCCCCGGCCAGGCTACGGCCCTCCCAGGGCTGCCCGGCCGAATCGGCCGGGCCGCCTGCGCCGGCTAGGGCGGCGGCGATGTGTCCGGGGAGGTGGCGCGTGACCGGCGTCCCGCCAGTTGCGTCCGCGCTGTGCGTGCTGTCCACCGGGCCGGCTAGCGGCGTCCGGCGACGTCGAGGGCTTCAGGCAGCGTGAAGGCACCGGCGTACAGCGCCTTGCCCACAATCGCGCCTTCAACGCCCAGCGGCACCAGCGACCGGAGGACTTTCAGGTCGTCGAGGCTGGAGATACCACCTGAGGCGACCACCGGCTTGCCGGTCTTCTCCACCATCTGACGCAGCAGTTCCACGTTGGGGCCCTGCAGGGTGCCGTCCTTCGTGACGTCGGTGACAACGTACCGGGAGCACCCGGCCTCTTCCAGCCGGCCCAGGACCTCCCAGAGGTCCCCGCCTTCCTTGGTCCAGCCCCGGCCGGCCAGGGTGGTTCCCCGGACATCAAGCCCGACGGCGATCTTGTCGCCAAAGCGGTCGATGGCCTTGCGGGTCCAGTCGGGGTTTTCCAGGGCTGCGGTGCCCAGGTTGACGCGGGCCACGCCGAGGCCGAGTGCCGCCTCTAGTGACTCATCGTCCCGGAGCCCGCCGGAGAGCTCCACCTTGATGTCCAGCCGGCCGACGACTTCGCGGAGCAATTCGGCGTTGGAACCGCGGCCAAAGGCTGCATCAAGGTCAACCAGGTGCACCCATTCGGCGCCCTGCTGCTGCCAGTTGAGTGCGGCTTCCAACGGCGTGCCGTAGCTTGTCTCACTGCCGGCCTCCCCTTGGACCAGCCGGACGGCCTGGCCGTTGACGACATCGACGGCGGGCAGCAGTTCAAGTACCGGCAAATCGGTTGCGGAGGTCATCTCAAATCCTGTTCGGTGGTGGGGTGCCGGGGAGGCTGGGGGGGGTGGGTGGGCTAGTTCCCGGGGAGGGTCAGCAGGTAAGCGGCGATCAGCGACATCAGCGCCAGGACACAGAAACTGATTTGGGTCCACAGTGGTTTCTGCTGCTGCCTGAAGGCCCAGGCACCGCCCACCAGGAGCCCGGCCAGGCCCATCAGAACGACGGACCACATCTAGGCAGTACCAGCGGGGGCCGGTTTGCGAAGACCGTCCACCCAGTTTCGCAGCAGCCGGGCACCGGCGTCACCGGATTTCTCCGGGTGGAACTGCGTGGCGCAGAGCGGACCGTTCTCCACCGCGGCGATAAAGGGGGCACCATGTTCAGACCAGGTCACCAGCGGCGCGGTCATCCTGGGCTGGATCACGTCGAAATTCCAGTCCTGGACGCCGTAGGAGTGGACGAAGTAGAAACGCTCGTCCTCGACGCCGGCGAACAGCTTCGAGCCTTCCGGAACCTGCACCGTATTCCAGCCCATGTGCGGGACCACCTCGGCAGGAAGGAGCTCCACCTTGCCGGGCCACTCGCCCATGCCTTCGGCTTCCGTTCCGTGCTCGACGCCGGCCTCGAACATCACCTGCAGGCCCACGCAGATGGCCAGGACGGGCCGGCCGCCGGCCACGCGCCTGCCGATCAGCCGGATTCCGTCCACAGCCTTGAGCTCGCGCATCACCGTTTCGAAAGCACCGACACCGGGCACCACGAGGCCGTCAGCGTTGAGCACGTCCTCGGCTTTGGAGCTGAGGAGAACCTCGGCTCCGGCCCGTTCGAGGGCCCGCACGGCCGAGCGGACATTGCCTGACCCGTAATCGAGGACGGTCACTGTGGGTTTGCCTTCGGGCGAGACGGGCTTCTTGCCGGTAGCCGGATCGATCACGGCACCGTCCCGGAGGATCTGGCCGGTCACAGGGCACCCTTGGTGGAGGGGATTCCCTCCACGCGGGGGTCGGGTTCGACGGCGGCGCGCAGGGCGCGGGCGAAGGCCTTGAACTGGGCCTCGACGATGTGGTGGGGGTCCCGGCCCGCGATGACGTTCATGTGCAGGCAGATGCCGGCGTGCAGGGTGATGGCCTCGAAGACGTGCCGGGTCAGCGATCCCGTGAAGTGGCCGCCGATCAGGTGGTACTCCTGGCCGGCGGGCTCGCCGCCGTGCACCAGGTAGGGGCGCCCCGAGACGTCCACAACAGCGTGGGCGAGTGCTTCGTCGAGGGGGACGGTGGCCTCGCCGAACCTGCGGATGCCGGCCTTGTTGCCCAGCGCCGTGCGCAGGACTTCACCGAGGGTGATGGCGACGTCCTCCACCGTGTGGTGGACGTCGATGTGGATGTCACCGGTAGCCTTGACCGTCATGTCAATGAGCGAGTGCTTGCACAGCGCCGTGAGCATGTGGTCGTAGAACGGGACGGAGGTGTCGATGTCCGAGACGCCCGTGCCGTCGAGGTTGATCTCCACGAGCACTGACGATTCACTGGTGGCCCGCTCCATGCGGGCAGTCCGGGACTGGGCAGTGTTCGATCCGGTGAAACTCATGGTCATATGTCCTTTAAGCGCAGGAGTGGTGGGGCGCGCGGGGCGCCGGTACTTCAAGTTTAGGCTGGGAGCTTGGCCTGGCGGGCCAGGATGCCCTTCAGGGAGGTCAGGAACGCTGTGGTCTCCGTCTCAGTTCCCGCCGTGACGCGCAGGTGCCCGGGGATCCCGACGTCCCGGATCAGCACCCCGGCGTCAAGCAACTGCTGCCAGACATCGTGCGGGTTATCGAGCCCTCCGAAGAAGACATAGTTGGAGTCGGAAGCCGCGGGCTTGAGGCCCATGCGGGTCAGCTCCGTGACGATGCGGTCCCGCTGTTCCTTGATGTCGCGGACGTCTGCCATCAGGGCAGTCCGGTGCTGAAGTGCGGCGAGGGCCGTCGCTTGCGTGATGGCGGAGAGGTGGTACGGCAGCCGGACCAGGCGAAGGGAGTCCGTGACCTCGGGCGCGGCTGCCATGTAGCCAAGGCGCGCACCGGCGAGGGCGAAGGCCTTGCTCATGGTGCGGGAAACAATCAGTCGTTCCCGGCCGGGGAGCAGGGTCAGGGCGCTGGGCGTGCCGTCGTGGGCAAACTCGTGGTACGCCTCGTCGACGATGACGATGGTCTGGCTGGCTTCGCCGGCAGCGTAAACCGCTTCCACAACGTCCAGGCCGAGGCCGGTACCCGTGGGGTTGTTGGGCGAACACAGGAAAACGATGTTGGGCTGGAGTTCCTTGACCTGCAAAGCCGCCGATTCGGCACTGAGCCCGTAATCCTCGGCCCGCTTCCCCACGATGTACTCGGTGTCGGTGCCGCTGGCCAGCAGCGGGTACATGGAATACGTGGGCGGGAAACCCAGGGCCTTGCGGCCGGGACCGCCAAACGCCTGCAGGATCTGCTGGAGTACCTCGTTTGATCCGTTCGCTGCCCAGATGTTGGTGGCATCGAGCCCGTGGCCAAGGTATTCGGCCAGCGCTTCCCGGAGATCGGTGAACTCACGGTCCGGGTAGCGGTTGAGACCTGCCGCCGCTTCCGCGACGGCCGCGCTGATGGCGGCCTGCACATCCGCCGGGACGCCGTGGGTATTTTCATTGACGTTCAGCAGGATGGGGACATCCAGCTGCGGAGCACCGTACGGGGTCAGCCCGCGGAGGTTGGTCCGGAGGGGAAGTCGGTTCAGGCGCTCTAGCTGGTCATTCACCTGAACAGTTTAGTTCCGAACGGTACGCCCGGAAAATGTGACGGCATCCGCCGGCTGCGGCAGGGACCTCCGGCAGACCTTCTGTGGTGCTGCGCCTACTGAGTGGGGACGAAGAGCTGCTGGCCCGGCACCACGCCGCCGGCAGTGAGGTTGTTCAGCTGCACGATGTCCGCGATGACGTCGCGCGGATCACGCCCGGGTGCAGCAGCGCCCGCGATGGCCCACAGCGACTGCCCTGCCTGGACTGTCACCGTCACCGTAGGGGTGACGGAGAGGCCGGCGGCGGAATCGGCCGCCTTCGCCGGAGAGGTGAGGAACCCGGCCAGCGAGAGCAGGAGCGCAGCAAGAACCACCAGCGGGATGCCAATGAGCACGATGCGGCCACGGCGGGTGAGCCGGAGAGGCGGCAGGGATTCTTTCCGCTGCACGGACGTAGCGGATGTCAGGGACGGACCGTTCCGGCGCGCGCTCCGGGCGTTCGGTGCCACGGGGTCGGGCGCCTGCGCCGACTCGAGCCGCGAGGTGAGGTGCTGGACTGAAACGAACTGCGGACGGGTGTCCTGCGAAGCAGATATAGCTGACATGAGATGAGCCCTCCTGGACCATACTGTGCTGCCCGGTGCGCCCTGTACGTTGCTGCCTGTTCCGGCCTTGGCCGGCTAAGGACTCGGATATTCGAATCCGAAAGCAACTAATAGAACACATGTTCGAACTTTGCTTCTCCATTTTTAGCACTTATGAACGAATATTGTCGAGACTCGCTAGAACAAATGTTTGAAAAAGCAATGTGGCTGGCCTACGTTTGGATCAAAGAACAACCACTTCTGTAGTTGATCAGCAGGGTCTGACAATCAATCAGCCCGGGCGTTCGAAGGCACCAGCGGCCAGGGCGGAACCGGGGAACCGAAAGGCATTGGCGAACATGGCAGCACCAGCCGCGGAGGGCAAGGCGACGCCGCAGGGCCGCCCGTCCCAAAGGACCCCCAAGGGGCTCACCGCCCGCCAGAAGAAGATCCTGGAGACCATCCAGCGCTCAGTCAATGACAACGGCTATCCACCGTCCATGCGGGAAATTGGCGACACCGTGGGGCTGGCAAGCCTTTCCAGCGTCACGCACCAGCTTTCCCAGCTCGAAAAGTTGGGCTACCTCCGCCGCGACCCTAAGCGGCCGCGCGCCATGGAAGTCCTCATGCCCCTAACACTTGACGGCGGCTCGGCCAAAACCGGCGGCTCAGCCAACCCGGCAGTACTGCACGGCATCGGTGGAACGGTCACAGACCTCCCCACCGCCATGGACACCGCCATGGTGCCGCTGGTGGGCCGGATCGCGGCGGGTGGACCGATCCTCGCCGATCAGGTGGTTGAAGACGTTATGCCACTCCCCCGCCAGCTCGTCGGGCAGGGCGAGCTGTTTATGCTCCGTGTTGCCGGCGACTCCATGGTGGATGCTGCCATCTGCGACGGCGACTGGGTTGTGGTGCGCCGGCAGGCAGACGCCGCCAACGGGGACATCGTTGCAGCCCTGCTGGATGACGAAGCCACCGTGAAGACGTTCCGGCAGCGGGATGGCCACACGTGGCTGCTGCCGCAGAACACCCGGTACGAGCCGATCCTGGGCGACCATGCCACCATCATGGGCAAGGTCGTGTCGGTCCTCCGGTCGCTGTAGAACCCGGCCGCGTGGTGGGTTTGTGGCAGGGCCCGGACGATGTCGTCCGGGCCCTGCCACAACGGGGTCAGGCGCCTTTTCCGGCCAGCCTTTCGAGTGCCGCAAACGCTGTCTTGCGGTCAGTCGTCGGCCAGAACGGCGGCAACGCTGCGCGGAGGAAGCCGGCATAGCGCTCCGTGGCCAGCCGTGAATCGAGGACAGCCACCACGCCTCTGTCCCCCGTCGAGCGGATCAGCCGCCCTGCACCCTGGGCCAGGCGGATGGCCGCGTGCGTGGCGGACACGGCCATGAAGCCGTTTCCACCGGCCTGGGCAACGGCGCGGGAGCGGGCAGTCATCAGCGGATCATCCGGCCGCGGGAACGGAATGCGGTCGATCACCACCAGCCGGCAGGACCCGCCGGGAACATCGACCCCCTGCCACAGGGACATGGTGCCGAACAGGCAGGTGTCGGGCTCGTCAGCGAATTGCTTGACGAGCGCGGTCATGGTCGAGTCGCCCTGGCAGAGGATGCTGAGCCCCAGCCGTGGCCGCATCGCCTCGGCAGCTTCTTCGGCTGCACGGCGTGAGGAAAAGAGACACAGCGCGCCTCCCCCTGACGCCCGGATCAGCGCCTCCAGTTCGTCCAGGGATTCGGGTGACACACCGCGCCCCGGCTTGGGCAGATGCCCGGCCACGTAGAGGATTCCCTGCTTCGGATAGTCGAATGGCGAGCCGACGTCGATACCGGTCCAGCTCGGCGCGCCCTCCCCTACCAGCCCCAGGCCGCCGGCAGCAGGTTCGAACGCCGAGCCGATGGCCAGGGTTGCCGAGGTCAGGACCACGGTGTGGCCGGCGAAGAGCCCTTCACGCAATTTGCCGGCGACGCTGAGCGGCGCGATGTTGATCAACGCCGGAGCTGTCTCGTCAGGCTGCGAGTAGCCCTGCTGCGGGTCGAAGGAACTGGCGCGGGAAAACCACACGACTTCGCGGTTCTCGCGGGCCACGATGAGCCGTTCACACAGTTCCAGGATCAGCATCAGCCGCGAGCGGGCGAGCTGCCGTCCGCCGTCGGCCGTTTGGCTGCCGTCACCCTTGGAGTCTGACAGGGCAGCCCTGCAGGCTTCCCGCAGCTGGTCCACGCAGTCGAGCTGTTCGTCATTGAGCCCGTTGGGCAGGAGCCCGTTCGGGACTCCTGCCAGTGCGAGTTCGAGGTTGGCGGCGGCTGAATTGAGGGCGTCAACGGTAATGGCGGTGTGTTTCCTCGCCCCGGATGCCGCGGCGAGGATCATCGCTACGGAGAGCTGGCCGGAAACGGCACCGGTGACCCGGTCCTGGAGTTCGTGGGCCTCATCCACCACCACAACGTCGTATTCGGGCAGGACGGCCAGGCCTTCGAACGCGCTGACGGCCAGCATGGCGTGGTTGGTGACCACAACGTCGGCCTCGGCCGCGTCATGGCGTGCCAGTTCACTGAAGCATTCGGCGGCCATGGGGCACTTCTGCGCGCCGAGGCATTCCATCGAGGTGACGGAAACCTGCCGCCAAGCGCGGTCCGTGACGCCGGGAAGGAGTTCGTCGCGGTCCCCCGTAGCCGTTTTTTCCGCCCACTCGCGCAGGCGCACTACTTCCTTCCCCAGTTGCGACGACGGCCCTCCCATGGCAGCGGCGAAGTGCGGAACGCTGGTGTCCTCGCCCAGAGAGAACAGCTGGCCCTCCGCGGGCTCTTCTGACGGGAACCCGCCTTCGAGCTTGTGCCGGCACACGTAGTTGGAACGGCCCTTGACCAGGGCCACCTTGACGGGGCGGTCCAGGGCAGGAGTGATGGTCTTCAGCAGCCGGGGAAGGTCCCGGCCCACAATCTGGGTCTGAAGAGCAAGCGTTGCCGTGGAAACAAGCGTTGGCTTATCGCTCACCAGCGAGTGGGCAATCAGCGGAATGAGGTACGCAAGGGACTTGCCCGTGCCGGTACCGGCCTGGACAAGGAGGTGGTCCCCGGTTTCGATGGCTTTTGTTACTTGCCGGGCCATCTCATGCTGGCCGGCGCGGCTTTGGCCGCCCATCCCCTCGACGGCCCGGTCGAGCAATTCGATGACGAACTGCTCGCCGGCCGCCTCGGAGATCTCCCCTGCCACCAAATCAGTCATTACTGACGAAGGATTCCAGTTCAGCCGCGAGGCCCTCCCGGACCATCACCACCGCCCGGGTACCGTCCTCGCCATGATCCAGGCTGATGATCTCGGCGTCGGTCTCATGCAGTTTGCTGATGAGGTCGCCACGGTCGTAGGGGATGAGAAGCTCCAGTTTGACGCCGGGCCGCGGAATCCCGTCGCTGATGGCCTTGAGCAGCTCGGCGATCCCCTGGCCGGTCCGGGCCGATACCACCACGTGGCGTGGCTCGCGCTGCTTGAGGCGCTCCACCACAAACGGATCTGCGGCGTCAGCCTTGTTGAGCACGATGATCTCGGGGACTTTGCGGGCGTCCACCTCGCTGAAGACCTTGCGGACAGCGGCGATCTGGCCCTCGGGGTCCGGGTGGGAGGCGTCCACCACGTGGAGGATCAGGTCAGCGTCCGCCACCTCCTCCAGAGTTGAACGGAAAGCTTCCACCAGCTGGGTGGGCAGCGACCGCACGAAACCCACGGTATCGGCCAGCGTGTAGCCGAGGCCGTCTGAGGTCTCGGCCTTGCGCACGGTGGGATCCAGGGTGGCGAAGAGCGCGTTCTCCACCAGCACACCGGCGTCGGTGAGCCTGTTCAGCAGGGAGGACTTACCGGCGTTGGTGTATCCGGCGATCGCCACCGAGGGAACTGAATTACGACGGCGGTTGGCCCGTTTCGTTTCCCGTGCCGGCTTCATCGCGGCGATCTCCCGCCGGAGCTTGGCCATGCGGGTGCGGATCCGGCGGCGGTCCAGTTCGATCTTCGTCTCACCGGGCCCGCGCGAACCCATGCCTGCACCGGCACCACCCACTTGGCCACCGGCCTGGCGGGACATCGACTCACCCCAGCCACGCAGGCGTGGCAGGAGGTATTCGAGCTGTGCCAGTTCCACCTGGGCCTTGCCCTCGCGGCTCTTGGCGTGCTGGGCAAAGATGTCAAGGATCAGGGCCGTCCGGTCGATGACCTTGACCTTGACGATGTCCTCGAGTGCACGGCGCTGGGACGGTGCCAGTTCGGCATCAACCACTACGGTGTCCGCGCCCGTGGCCATCACAATTTCCTTGAGTTCGAGGGCCTTTCCGGAGCCCAGGAACGTGCCGGGGTCAGGTTTGGCACGGCGCTGCACCATGCCGTCGAGGACCTCCGAACCAGCAGTCTCGGCGAGGGCGGCAAGTTCGCGCAGGGAGTTTTCGGCGTCTGCCAGTGTGCCTTCGGACCACAGCCCGGCGAGGACAACGCGTTCGAGCCGCAACTGACGGTATTCGACTTCAGTGACGTCTTCGAGTTCCGTGGACAGGCCTGCCACGCGGCGCAGCGCCCGGCGTTCCTCCAGGTCCTGCTGGTCGCCGTCGTAGCTTGTGTGTTCATCGTCCTGGCCGGAAATGGCCTGGGCCCTGCCAAACACGGCCCGGTCGCCGTCTGCGGCGGTGACGTTCCTGGCCGGGACGTCTTTGGCGAGAATCCGGTCGATGACAGCCTGGATTTCCTCGGGACTCATGTCCTGGGCTGCTGGATCGGAACCGGTGTTGGGCTGACTGGTCATGTTCTCCTTTGAAGATTCGGCATTTTCAGAATAGTGCGGATTGGCGGTGGGTGGTGAAGTATTCGCGCTGGGCTGACGGCTTGCGGTCATCCTGGCCTCCTGGTCTGTTCTTCGCGCCGGCCAAAGCGTGGCGCACAGGGTGGGTGGCATCGCGGCTGAACGGGGCGGCGTGCTCCGGATCACTGGATGCGTGAAGTCGGGGGTGGCGCAGGCAGTCTCGGGCAGGGACCGGCACGGGGCTGATCACTCGAGTCTGGCCCTGCGGCAGGACGGGCCCGGGGGCCTCTCCTGTGGCGCACATGCGGAAGGCTGGAGCCTGCATCGCTGTGGGGCACGGTTTCGGGGACGGGCGGCTTGTAAAAAGCGGGCCCGCGCCGGCTACTCGAAGATCAAGAACATGGGTTCCAGATTAGCAGAACCGCGGGGTGCCGCTTTCCAGCGCCGGTGCAGCCCGTTTCGCTTTGTCCGCGGCAGCCAACTAATCTGGCCAGTTATGGAGTCCGCACACTATTTCAGCGCATCACCGGCCGGGCCTTTCACCCGCAAGCCCCTCACGGTGGAACTGGCCGGCGAGACCCGTACCCTGCAGACCTCCGCGGGGATCTTCAGCCCCGATGGCATCGACAAGGGAACAGCGGTCCTGCTGGCGGAAGTCCCCGCTCCTTCGCCCTCCGGGAACCTTCTGGACATCGGCTGCGGGTGGGGGCCCATCGCACTGACCCTCGCCCTGCGTGCACCCAAGGCAAGGGTCTACGCCGTGGACGTCAACGAACGCTGCATCACGCTGACCAACGAGAACGCGGCATTGCTTGGCCTGGGGAATGTGGTGGCCAGCAGTCCCGACGCGGTTGATCCTGACCTGCGGTTCGATACCATTTGGTCCAATCCACCCATCCGGATCGGCAAGGACGAACTGCACAGCCTGCTGATGCTCTGGCTCCCCCGCCTGGCGCCGGGCGGTTCAGCCTGGCTGGTGGTGCAGAAGAACCTCGGCTCCGATTCGCTTCAGCGCTGGCTGGCGGCCGAACTCGATGACTCGTTCACTGTCACCCGTGAGAGCACCGCCAAGTCCTTCCGGATCCTGCGGGTCAGGAAAGCGTCCCGCTAGCCACGATCACCGCGGGGCCACTGAGTTCGACATGTTCGTGGCCGGCCGCACCGGCAAAAAATTTGACCCCGACGACGCCACCCGGCACGTTCACAAGCCAGGAGTCGGGCGCTTCGGCACCTGCCCAATGGCGGATGGCCACCGCGGCGGCACATGCGCCGGTTCCGCACGACTGGGTCTCGCCCACACCGCGCTCATGGACCCGCATGGTGACGGTGCCTACGCCGTTGTGGACCAGCGGTTCGGAGGGCACCACGAATTCGACATTGGTGCCGTTGGCGGGCACCGGGTCCACCTTGGGTGCCGCGAAGAGTCTGGTGGATTCCAGTTCCGACAGTTCCGCCAGGGCAACCACGGTGTGGGGGTTGCCCATGCTCACAGACAAGGCCGGGCGCGGAACTTCGAGGCCGTCCGCGGTTACGAGCGAATCCATGGCTTTGGCAGATGCTTCCCCTGGGAAAATGAACTCCCACGGCCCCATGTCCACGGCGTAGTTCTCGCCGGTCCGGACCACGGTCTTGACTCCGCCACGCGTTCCGATGGTGAGCGATCCGCCGTCGGGCAGGTCCACCAGGCCCTCGGCGCGCAGGAAGTGCACAAAAACGCGGACGCCGTTGCCGCACATTTCCGAGAGCGACCCGTCGCCGTTGCGGTAATCCATGAACCATTCAGCCTCGGGGCTGGTGCCCAGGAGTTCGCGGCCTTCAGAAAGGTAGCGGGACGGCACGGCCCTGATGAGGCCGTCCCCGCCGATGCCACGGTGCCGGTCGCACAGCGCCGCGACCTGCGCAGCGTCGATGGTGTGGACGCCGTCCGGATCAGCGATCAGCACAAAGTCGTTGCCCGTCCCGTGCCCCTTGGAGAAGCGGAGTCCGCCCAGTGTGCGGAAGGCGGGCTCAGCGGTTTCTGCGGGCGTTGTGTCCATGTTCTTAGATTACCGGCCGGGCAATAAACCGCTAAAACGGCCGACGGCGGCAAACGGCGAGGCGGCCGCGCCTGCCTGCTGTGGGTGGCCTGGACCTCAGCCGGCCAGTGCCGCGGCCCGGGCAACAAGGTCCGGGGCCTGCCAGTCGAGCCAGCTGATGCGCGGGTCCGCCCGGAACCAGGTGAGCTGACGCCGGGCGAACTGCCGGGTGGCCACAATGGTGTCTTCGGCCGCCTCAGCGACCGTTGAGGCGCCGTCGAGCACTTTCAGGAACTGGGCGTAGCCCAGGGCACGTGACGCGGTCTTCCCCTGCCGCAATCCTGCGGCGTCAAGCCGGCGCACTTCCTCAAGCAGGCCGTGGTCCACCATCCTGTGGACCCGCAGGGCCAGCCGCTCACGCAGCTCGTCGCGGTCCACGGCCAGCCCGATCTGCACGGCCGGCCGGAAGTACTCCCGCCGGGGCATAAAGGAACTGAATGCCCTGCCGGTGAGCTGGTGCACTTCGAGGGCCCTGATGATCCGCCGGGCATCGTTGACGCGTCCGGCGGACACCGGGTCCACTTCCCGGAGCCTTGCCAGAAGAGCCTCCTGGCCGATTGACTCAAGCTCGGCCTCCAGTTCCCGCCGGAGGTCCGGGTCGGTGCCCGGGAATTCCAGCACGTCGAGGGCCGCCCGCACGTAGAGTCCCGAGCCGCCGGCCAGAATGGCGCGTTTACCCCGGGCATGGATGCCGCTGATGATCTCCCTGGCCTGAAGCTGGAAGTCGGACACGCTGGCTTCCTGCGTAACGTCCATGGTGTCGAGCAGGTGGTGCGGTACGCCCCGGCGCTCAGGCAGGGTGATTTTGGCGGTGCCGATGTCCATGCCCCGGTAGAACTGCATGGCATCGGCATTGATCACCTCGCCGTCCAGCGCCAAGGCAAGGCTGACCGCCAGATCCGACTTACCTGAGCCGGTAGGTCCGACTACTGCGATGACCGGAGGCCGGGCCACCGGTCAGTGGCTCCGGACGGGCAGCGTTGGCATGCCCAGCGACACTCCGGTCCGGCCGGCACCGCTGCCAGCGGCGCCGGGCACGGGCGCTCCGCAGGAATCGGCCTGGGACCTGTCCCAGGCATCCCCGGCCCGGGAGCGGCGCAGGCTGTAGTCCTGGGGAGACGGGTCTGCAACGAGGTGGAAGGCAGCGGCCTCTGTGACTGTCACTGTGACAAGGTCGCCGGGCCGCGGCGTCTCGGCGCCGGCCGGAACGGAGAAGTGCACCAGGCGCTGGTCCTGGGACCGGCCCGACAGCCGGTGGGTCTCCTCCGACTTCCGCCCGGAATGAGCGGTCACCATAACCTCCACGCGCCGGCCGAGCTGCTTGGCGTTCTCTTCTGCGGCAATCCTGTCCTGCAGGGCGGTCAGGCGCTCGAAGCGTTCCTGGACCACGGCCTTGGGCAACTGGTCCGGCAGGTCGGCCGCTGGGGTGCCGGGACGCTTGGAGTACTGGAAAGTGAAGGCCGTGGCGAAACGCGATTTTTCCACCACATCCAGGGTTGCCTGGAAGTCCTCTTCGGTTTCGCCCGGGAAGCCCACGATGATGTCGGTGGAGATGGCGGCGTGCGGGATTTTGTCCCGGACCTTGTCCAGGATGCCCAGGAACTTGGTGGACCGGTAGGAGCGCTTCATGTCCTTGAGGACCTTGTCGGACCCCGACTGCAACGGCATGTGAAGCTGCGGCATCACATTGGGGGTTTCGGCCATCGCGTCAATGACGTCGTCGGTGAATGCAGCCGGGTGCGGGCTGGTGAATCGAACCCTCTCAAGGCCTGCAATCCCGCCGCACGCGCGCAGAAGCTTCGAAAACGCCTGCCGGTCACCGAATTCAACCCCGTAGGAGTTGACGTTCTGGCCGAGGAGCGTGACTTCAATGGCACCGTCATCCACGAGGGCCTGGATTTCGGCCAGGATGTCGCCTGGCCGGCGGTCCTTCTCCTTGCCGCGGAGGGCCGGGACAATGCAGAACGTGCAGGTGTTGTTGCAGCCCACCGAGATGGACACCCAGCCCGAGTAGACCGAATCGCGCTTGGTGGGAAGCGTGGACGGGAAGACGTCGAGCGATTCGAGGATTTCCAGCTGGGCTTCGTTGTTGTGCCGGGCCCGGTCCAGCAGTGCCGGGAGTGCCCCGACGTTGTGGGTGCCGAACACGGCGTCCACCCAGGGGGCTTTCTTGAGGATGGTCTCGCGGTCTTTCTGGGCCAGGCAGCCGCCCACGGCGATCTGCATCCCCGGATTGGCTGCTTTCACGGGCGCCAGCATTCCGAGGTTGCCGTAGAGCTTGTTGTCCGCGTTTTCACGGACCGCGCAGGTGTTGAACACCACTACGTCAGCCTGCTCGCCGTCCGCCGGCACATAGCCTGCGTCCTCGAGCATGCCCGCCATCCGCTCCGAATCATGGACATTCATTTGGCAGCCGAAAGTGCGCACCTGGTAGGTACGGGGCTGCGGTGTGCCAGTGGCTTCGGAAGGGACGGTACCGGATGCGGGGGAAGGAATGGTCAAACTCACCTGTTAAGGGTACCGGCTCGGCGGACACGCCGCCCCGGCCGCCCTAGAGATACGGCTGGTCGTCGTCGGGGCCGGCCCCGCCATGCCCCAGCCGGGCGTCAAGGACCTCGCCCACCACCCGGAAGGCCTGGGCAGGCTGGTAGCCCTTCCGGGCAAGCATTGAGGCCAGGCGCCGGGTGGTCTTATCCCGTTCTGTCCGGTCCGAGAGGTCGGTGCCCGGCCGCAGCTTCCGTTCCACAAGAAGACGGGCGGCTGCCTCTTCGTCGGCATCTGAGAGCTGCTCCAATGCCGCAGCTGCTGTGTCCGCATCGATGCCTTTGTCCGACAACTCCCGGCGCAATGCCCCCTTCGCGAGCTTCCGCGACTGAGACCGGCTGCGCACCCACATATCGGCGAAATCGGCGTCGTCTATCAGGCGGACCTCCTGGAACCTGTCCAGGACGGCCTCAGCCACGTCCTCCGGGATGTTCCGCTCCGCAAGCTTGCGGGCAAGCTGCAGCCGGCTTTTCGCCGAACCGGTCAGCTGCCGCAACACAATCGCACGGGCAACAGAGGCCGGGTCCGGCTCTGCGTCCTCCACGATGGACGACTCCGGATCCGGGCCGTCCGGGTCAAACCCATGAATCTGCTGTGCCTTCAAACGCATCTCCTTAGAAGCCATTCCGCTTCGAAGACGTCACGTCTAGAAACCGTCAACGGCCTTCAGCTTGGGCGAATCCTTGGACTCGTCTGCCACGGGCTTGACGCCCACACCCAGCTTCTCCTTGATCAGGCGCTCCAGTTCAGCGGCAAGCTCGGGATTGTCCCGCAGGAATCGGCGGGAGTTTTCCATGCCCTGGCCCAGCTGGTCACCGTCGTACGTGAACCATGAACCGGACTTCTTGATGATGCCGTGCTCAACACCCATATCGATGATGCCGCCCTCGCGGGAGATGCCCTGGCCGTAGATGATGTCGAACTCGGCGATCTTGAAGGGCGGGGCCATCTTGTTCTTGACGATTTTGGCCTTGGTGCGGTTGCCGACGGAATCGGCACCTTCCTTGAGCGTCTGGATGCGGCGGACGTCGATGCGGATGGAGGCGTAGAACTTCAGCGCCTTACCACCGGTGGTGGTCTCCGGGGAGCCGAAGAACACGCCGATCTTTTCACGGAGCTGGTTGATGAAGATGGCAGTGGTCTTGGTCTGGCTCAGGCGGCCGGTGATCTTACGCAGCGCCTGGCTCATGAGGCGGGCCTGCAGGCCGACGTGGCTGTCGCCCATGTCGCCTTCAATTTCCGCACGGGGCACCAGGGCGGCAACGGAGTCAATGACGATAACGTCCAGGGAACCGGAGCCAATCAGCATGTCCATGATTTCCAGGGCCTGCTCACCGGTATCCGGCTGGGAGACGAGGAGGGCGTCCGTGTCCACGCCCAGCTTTGCGGCGTATTCCGGGTCCAGGGCGTGCTCGGCGTCGATGAACGCGGCAATGCCGCCCTGGCGCTGGGCGTTGGCGACCGCGTGCAGGGCCACGGTGGTTTTACCGGAGGATTCAGGGCCGTAGATCTCTACGACGCGGCCGCGCGGCAGGCCGCCAATTCCCAAGGCCACGTCCAAGGCGATGGAGCCAGTGGGGATGACCTCGATTGGGGCACGGACTTCGTCCCCCAGCCGCATAACGGATCCTTTGCCGAACTGCTTGTCAATCTGGGCCAGCGCTGCTTCCAGCGCTTTTGCACGATCCGGGGCTGCCGCCATGGTTCACACCTCTAATGCTTTCTCGCTTTGGAGTGGCCACAGGGGCCTTTATTGGTCATCTCTGACGCTAATGGCACCCACCGACATTCAGGCCGGGCGACATCGCGTATGTGGATAACGCACTACAAAAAGCATAGCTTTACCCGAACAGATATTCGAACAGATCCGGCGGCGTGTCAGGCGGGGCGCGGTGTGGCGCGTCGAACTTCTTAGTCGCGGGGTTTGATGTCACGGCCCAGGCGACGCTCGGGCGGAACGTCCTGGACCTCGCACATGGCGAGCCAGACATCACGCGGGCTGACGCCCGAACTGAGTGCCTGGTCGGCTGTGCGTCCGCCTACTCCCGCCAAAACAAGGGTGCTGCTCAGGACCCGGGAGTAGCCTGCCCCGAATTCGTCGTCCATAAGCCGCCAATAGTCACTGATCCGCACCAATAGAGTCTCTCATGATCCACGACCCTAGAATTGTTGCCATGAGCAACCCTGCCGATGGCCTTCCTGTGCCGGGCCCCGGCCCGGCCAACGTTGACGAAGCGCTGAATACCGTGGAACAGCAGATCAGCCTCTTTTGGCGTCGTGCCCGTTCGGTCTCCTACCAGCTCTCCCGCCAGGTCCATCCTGACCTGGAACCGGCGGCCTACGGCCTGCTGTCGGTGATCCGGCGCGACGGTCCCATCCGTTTGACTGACCTCGCCCTGAACATCGGCGTGGGAAAGCCCTCGGTCAGCCGGCAGGTGGCCTTCCTGGAAAGCATTGGGCTGGTCTTTAAGGAAGCTGACCCACTGGACGGTCGGGCGCAGTCGATCCGCCTCACAGTCAAGGGTGAGGAGAAGATGCACCAGGTCCAGGATGCGCGGCGGCAGGATTTCCGGGAGCGTCTCGGGGAATGGCCGGTGGAGGAATTGCGGACACTCGCCGAATACATGGCCAAGCTCAACGCCATATTTGACCTCGACGTCCCGGCCAAGGACACGCCGGCCCGGGGCAACAGCAACCCGCAGAGCACATAACGAAGCCTCCGGCTGATGCCGGAGGCTTCGTTATGTGCGTTGGTGCAGGGCTACTGCGGGGCGTTTAGCGTGCGCCGGAGAGGAAGCCCGTGGTGAGTTCGGTGGTCAGTTCAGCGTTCAGGTCGCGGTCAAGATCGCGGCCGTAGCGCTGCGAGAATTCCTGGGGAACGGTGTCTGGAACAGCTACGCCCTCGGCGACAGCTACGCGGTCGCTGACTTCACGGAGCATGCTGGACAGCGGCACGTCCAAGGCGGAGCAGATAGAGGACAAAAGCTCTGACGAAGCTTCCTTCTGGCCCCGCTCCACTTCACTGAGGTATCCCAGGGATACACGGGCACTGTGGGACACTTCGCGGAGCGTGCGCCCCTGGCGCTGGCGGACATCGCGCAGGACATCACCGATTTCGTGACGAAGTACAACCATTTTGCGCTCCCTCTGTTCGCTCTTAGCCTGATCGGCGAGGCCCACATCCTTCCAGCGGACAACGCCGTTTACGGATACGGGCTGCTTTACCATCTGTATGCCTTGCTCCTTCATAATTCCGGTCCGCCGAAGGGAACCGTAGTTGTTTATTCATCCTAGGCGCCCCGGCTCTGCCAAAGCGACACAATGTAATAACTAATAGGTTCAGGAATTTGTTCCCGGCAACTTTACGCCCGGTAGCTTCAGGAAGATAGGGCTTGGGGAGACAGGACGTCAAGCAGTCTTTCCAGCGCAGCCCCGCAGGCCTGTCCGCGGATGTCTGCGCGGTTGCCGCTGAAGGAGTACTGGAAGGCGGATGTGCCGTCAGCCGAGGCGACGCCGATGAACACTGTGCCCACCGCTTTGCCGTCGTGTTCCTCCGGACCGGCCACGCCGGTGGTGGCAATCCCGATATCGGCGCCCAGGGCGGACCGGACCCCCGCCGCCATGCCGGCTGCCACGTCGCCATCCACCGACCCGACGCCGGCAAGCAGGTCAGCGGAAACCCCAAGAACGTCAGTCTTAACTGAGTTCTGGTAGGCCACCACCCCGCCCTGCAACATACCCGAGGCCCCTGGAGTGTCCGCCAGGACGGCTGTGACCATCCCGGCCGTGAGTGACTCGGCGGCAGCGACGGTCAGGCCCGCGTCCAGGGCCTTACGGACTGCCTGTTCGGCCAGATGGTGGAGATTCGTCACGTTAGCTCCTCATTGCCGGGCGTACTTTTTCGGGACTGTTTGCCCTGGGCCCGGAGCCGCAGGGCTTCAACCACGTATTCGACGCCGGTCCATACGGTAATGAGCACAGCCACCATCATGACGGCGAATGCCACCCAGACCAGCCACGGTGCCAGAGCGCCCAGGGGAAGCAGATAGAGGAAGATTGCGGCCGTCTGCACCACAGTCTTGAGTTTGCCGCCACGCGAGGCCGGGATGACACCGTAGCGGATGACGACGAAGCGCAGTGCCGTGATGCCCCACTCCCGGACGAGGATCACGATGGTGACCCACCAGGGCAGCTCCCCGAGTACAGAGAGCATTACCAGCGCCGAGCCGATCAGGAGCTTGTCGGCGATGGGATCGGCGATTTTGCCGAAGTTGGTGATGAGTCCCCGGCTCCTGGCGATGTCGCCGTCGAGCTTGTCTGTGTAGATGGCGATGGCGAACGCCGCCACGGCTGCCCAGCGCCACAGCCCTGACTCGCTGCGCAGCCCGGGGGCATCGGCGAGGAGGAACCAGACGAAGAACGGCACCAGCGCGATGCGCAGCATGGTCAGGATGTTGGGAAGATTCCAGATCCCGGGGCTGCTTGCGCCGGCTGCAGTTGCTTCAGTGCTAGTCACCCTTCTAGGCTACCGTCCGGTGAGTGACCAGGCGTCCTCGGATCCGTCTTCATCGTCGCCGCCTGAACTGGTGTCTGCGCCGTCGAAGTACTCGACGTTCTGGCTGCGCTGGTCCAGGTCCGCCTGCACGAGGTCCTCCGCGTAGCCGCCCTGGGCGATGTTGGCGTTGGCGTTGTCGCTGAGCGCTGCGGTCTGGGAATCCGCAACAGCCGGCGCGTCCTGGCCCTTCATGGCCGCCAGCACAGCAGCCAGGTCGTCAGGTTTCACCAGGACGTCGCGTGCCTTGGATCCCTCCGAGGGGCCCACCACTCCCCTGGATTCCAGGAGGTCCATCAGCCGGCCGGCTTTGGCGAAGCCGACGCGGAGTTTGCGCTGGAGCATCGACGTCGAACCGAACTGCGTGGTGACCACCAGTTCGGTGGCCTGTAGCAGCACCTCGAGATCGTCTCCGATGTCGTCGTCGATCTGCTTCTTCTGCGCCTCGGGGGCGACGTCGTCGCGGTAGACAGCCTTCAGCTGGCCCTTGACGTGTTCCACCACTTTATGGATTTCCGACTCGGTGACCCACGCGCCCTGAACGCGCATGGCCTTGGAGGCACCCATGGGCAGGAAGAGGGCATCACCCTGGCCGATGAGCTTCTCGGCGCCGGGCTGGTCAAGGACCACGCGGGAGTCGGTGACAGAGGACGTGGCGAAGGCCATGCGGGAGGGCACATTGGCCTTGATCAGTCCGGTGACGACGTCGACGGAGGGCCGCTGTGTCGCCAGGACAAGGTGGATGCCTGCCGCGCGGGCCAGCTGGGTGATGCGGACAATGGAGTCTTCGACGTCGCGCGGGGCCACCATCATCAGGTCGGCGAGCTCGTCAACGATCACCAGCAGGTAGGGGTAAGGCCGGACGACGCGCTTGGATCCTTCGGGCGGGATGACCTTGCCTGCCCGGACGGCCTTGTTGAAGTCATCAATGTGCTTGAACCCGTAGTTGGCCAGGTCATCGTAGCGGGCGTCCATTTCCCGGACTACCCACTGCAACGCCTCGGCGGCCTTTTTGGGGTTGGTGATGATCGGGGTGATCAGGTGCGGGACACCCTCATAGGCGGTCAGTTCCACGCGTTTGGGGTCCACCATGACCATACGGACCTCATCGGGGGTGGCCCGCATCAGGATGGAGGTGATCATGGAGTTCACAAAGGAGGACTTGCCGGCACCGGTGGCACCGGCGACGAGCAGGTGGGGCATCTTGGCGAGGTTCGCCACCACGTAGCCGCCTTCGACGTCCTTGCCGACACCCATCACCATCGGATGCTCGGTCCTCCGCGCATTTTGGCTGCGGAGGACGTCGCCGAGGGAGACCGTTTCACGGTCGGTGTTGGGGATTTCGATGCCGATAGCGGATTTACCCGGAATCGGGCTGAGGATACGCACGTCGCTGGAAGCCACCGCGTAGGAAATATTCTTGGACAGGGCAGTGACCCGCTCCACTTTGGTCCCCGATGCCAGTTCGATCTCGTAGCGCGTGACGGTGGGTCCACGGCTGAAGCCGGTGACCGTGGCGTCCACATTGAACTGCTGGAGGGTGTCGGTGAGGGCGGCGACGACGGCGTCATTGGCTTCGGTGCGTTCCTTGGGGATGGAACCGGGGGTCAGAACGTCCGACGACGGCAACGTGTAGGTGACGTCACCCGCCAGGGAGAGCTGTTCGGTCCGCTGCGGAATGGGAGTGGGCAGCGGCACCGGAGTGACCGGCTTGGCCGGAACCTGCGGAACCGCAGCAGGATTGAGCGAGCCGGCGGCCACCATGCCGGGCGTGACCAGGGGGATGGCCTCGGTGGCATTATCCGCGGGGCTGTGTCCGGCACTGCCAAGGCCTTGGGCGGCCTTGATCTTTTCGACGGCGATCTCCGCCTGCGTGGGCCGGCGCACGCCGGGAGCAGGGCGGGGGCCGCGTGCAGGCTTGGCATCCGACATGTCGTCGTCGTCATCGATCACCGCGTGCTCGAAGGCTTCGTCGCCGACATAACCTTCCAGGCCGGCGTCGGATTCTTCGTCCTTGCCGAAGAAGCGCCGCTTCTTTTTCTTCGGCGCGGCCGCTGCGCGCGTTTCCTCAAGGTAGCTGCGGTCGTGGCTGTCGCCGGCCTCGCGGGGTTCCTGCAGGTCTACGCCCATCAGATGTTCGTAGGCGGCGTGCAGCCGGCGCGGGATGGCACCGAAGGGGGTGGCTGTGATGATCAGGAGTGAGATGAAGGCCAGCAGGCCATACAGCACAACCGGCACCACGGGGTGGATGGCGGCAAGCGGGGTGGCTGCGAGGAAGCCGAGCATGCCGCCGGCCTGGCGGAGGCCGTCGAAACCTTCCGCAACGGTGGGTTGGCCGCCCAGGACGTGGGCCAGGCCGCAGCCGGCGAATGTCATGATGAGGAAGCCGATCCCCACCCTGTTGTTTCCCCGGCCGTCGTCGGGCCGCCGGAACAACCGGAAAGCGCAGACAAACAGCATCAGCGGCAACAGCAGCGACACCCAGCCGAAGGTCCCGTTGACCACGCTGTAGACAGCGTCCGGGAACCATCCCGTGAGGCCCCACCAGGCGAAGGTGGCGATAAAAACACCGAGCGCGAGGTTGAACAGGGCCGCGCCGTCGCGGCGTTCTTCCGCCGGGAGGTCACTGACGTCGGAGCCGATCCGGCGGACTCCACCGCCCACCAGGTGGCCAACTGCAAGCCATGCGCCGCCCACCACACGCAGCAGCCAGGGTTGGTGCTGTTCGACGGCGGGAAGCTGGCGGGTGCGGGCGCTGCCGCTGGAAGATCCTGCCCGTCCGCCGCTGCGGGTGGTGCCCGCACCGCGGCCTGCGGCGCTTCCCGTTTTGGCGGTGCTGGTGCCTCGGGAGCTGCCTTTGGGCGCGGGGGTAGTGCGAGTGGCCATACGTGCCACGCTACCGGAACCAGGGCGGTTTTCCGCGGATTTCCGGCCGTTCCGGGGCGTTTATCTGCCCGCCTGCACGCAGTTTCCGCAGACGCCCGGAGACACGGAAAGGCCCGGTTCCGCTAAGAAACCGGGCCTTTCCGATTCTTGAGGTCCTAAGGGGTTACGCCTCGAGGACCACGGGGATGATCATGGGCTTGCGACGCAGCTTGCGGTTCACCCAGGTGCCCACCACACGCCGCACGACCTGCTGGAGCTGGTGTGTGGTGTGGTCTGAGCGGTTGAGGACGGCTTCTTCGAGGGCAGCGTTGATCTTCGGGATGATTTCGTCGAAGACCGCATCATCCTCGGCCACACCGCGGGCGTGGATTTCCGGTCCGGAGACCACCTTGCCGGTGGTGCGGTTGATGACGGTGATGATGGAGATGAAGCCTTCATCACCGAGCGTCTGGCGGTCTTTCAGGTCTGCTTCCGTGACTTCGCCGACACTGGAGCCGTCAACGTAGACAAAGCCCACTTCAACCTGGCCCACCACGTCAGCGCGGTGGTCCCTCAGGTCAATGACGGTGCCGTTGTCGGCGAGGATAACGCTGGCCGTCGGAACGCCGGATTCAATGGCAATCTTGCCGTTGGCGATCAGGTGCCGGGTCTCGCCGTGCACCGGCATGGCGTTGAGCGGTTCAAGGATGTTGTAGCAGTACAGCAGTTCACCGGCGGCCGCATGGCCCGAGACGTGGACCTTTGCGTTGCCCTTGTGGATGACGTCGGCGCCGAGTTTGAGCAGGCCGTTGATGATGCGGAACACTGCGTTTTCGTTGCCCGGGATCAGGCTGGAGGCCAGGATGACGGTGTCACCGTCGCCCACCACCACACGGTGGTCGCCGTTGGCCATGCGGGACAGGGCTGCCATCGGCTCGCCCTGGGATCCGGTGGACATCAGGACGACGCGGTTGTCCGGCAGGTTGTCGATGTTCTTGATGTCCACCAGGAGACCCTCGGGAACATCGAGGTAGCCGAGCTTAGCGGCGATGGCCATGTTGCGGACCATGGACCGGCCGACGAATGCGACCTTGCGGTTGTGCTTTGCCGCGGCGTCCAGCACCTGCTGGACGCGGTGGACGTGCGAGGAGAAGGACGCCACGATGATGCGTTTGGTGGCCTGGCCGAAGAGCCGTTCCAGCGTGGGGCCGATTTCCTTCTCGGCTGTGGTGAAGCCAGGGACGTCAGCGTTGGTGGAGTCGGACATAAAGAGGTCGACGCCCTCTTCGCCCAGCTTGGCGAAGTGACGGAGGTCGGTGATCCGGCCGTCCAGCGGCAACTGGTCCATCTTGAAATCGCCTGTGTGCAGGACGGTGCCGCCCGCGGTGCGGATGAACACTGCCAGGGCATCGGGAATGGAGTGGTTGACCGCGACGAACTCGCATTCGAACGGGCCGAACTTTTCAACCTGGCCTTCTTCGACCGTCAGGGTGTACGGACGGATCCGGTGTTCCTGCAGCTTGGCCTCGATCAGGGCCAGTGTCAGCTGCGAGCCCACCAGGGGGATGTCCGCGCGGAGCCGCAGGAGGTAGGGAACAGCACCGATGTGGTCCTCGTGGCCGTGGGTAAGGACAACGGCCACGATGTCGTCCATCCGGTCCTCGATGTACGAGAAATCGGGCAGGATCAGGTCAACGCCGGGCTGGGTTTCCTCAGGGAAGAGGACGCCGCAGTCGACGATGAGCAGCTTGCCTTCGATTTCGAAGACAGCCATGTTGCGGCCGATCTCCCCCAGGCCGCCCAACGGAACGATCCGAAGGGTGCCTTGCGGCAGGCGTGGAGGCGTGACAAGGCCAGGAAGGGCGGTTTGGGTCATAGTGCACTACTTTCCAGGCGGAAGGGTGCCGGTCTTAGCCCTCAGGAAAAGACCAGCCCCGCTTCCGCCAAATCCTCGCGGATGGTTTCGATCTCGGCTTCGTCCGGCTCCACGAGGGGCAAACGGACAATCGAGTTGGGCAGGACTCCCTGCCATTTAAGAATTTGTTTGGCCGCAACGGCTCCCTGGACGCGGGTCATCGTTGCCCGCACCACGGGCAGCAGCTCGAAGTTGATCTTACGGGCAGTTCCGAGGTCGTTCGCGTTGATGGCGTCGATCATTTCCCGGAAGCGGCGGGTGGCAATGTGCGTTGTCACGCCCACCAGGCCGACGGCGCCCAACGACATCCAGGGCAGGGTCAGGCCGTCGTCGCCGGAGTAGAAGTGCAGGTCAGTCTCGGCCATCACGCGGCTGGCCGCCATGAAGTCAGCTTTGGCGTCCTTGACCGCAACGATGTTCGGGTGCTGGGCCAGGCGGATCATGGTCTCGGGCTCGATCGCGATGGAGGAGCGGCCCGGGATGTCATAAAGCATCACTGGAACGTCTGTCGCGGACGCGACGGTTTCGAAGTGTGCACGGAGGCCGGCCTGGCTGGGCTTGTTGTAGTACGGCGTGACGAGCAGCAGGCCGTCGACGCCGAGCGCAGCCGCCTGCTGGGACAGGCGCACCGAGTGTGCGGTGTCATTGGTTCCGGTGCCGGCGATGATGGCAGCGCGGTCCCCCACGGCCTCCTTGACGGCGCGGAACATGCCAAGGTTTTCCTCGTCGGAGAGGGTGGACGTCTCACCGGTGGTGCCGGTGACTACCAGGCCGTCGCAGCCATCGTCCACAAGCTTGGTGGCGAGTTCGGCCGCCTGCCGGTAATCCACGGCACCGTCCTTGGTGAAGGGCGTGACCATGGCGGTCAGGAGCGTACCAAGGGCAGGAATGGTGGCGGATTTGTGAGGCATGGAAAAAACGTTACCCTGTCCGCTGCCGGTTAGGACAATGCCGGAGGGGTGATAAGCGTCAAAGAGGCTCCCCCGGAGTCACAGGATCAGCGGAATTTCCGGATGGCGCTCCGCAGCAAAACTGCGGTGACCACCTCCGTGCCGGTGCCGGCCGCGCTTTTCATCGGGAGTCCGTCCGGCCCCCAGAAGCCACTGAGTCCGCAGGACTGTCCCTGTGGAGTAGCTCCGCCGAGATTTGCAAGGAGGCCGAACACCCGGTTGTCCATGGCCCGGGCACCAAGGTGCAGGGCAAGCCGGTGTTCCTCCGCCTGCGTGTAGAGCGCGGAGACGGCATAGACATCGGCCCCGGCGAGCGCCGCCTCTGTGGAGTGGGCGGGGACAGACGCATCGGCGCACATGGCCAGCGCGACCCGCCAGCCATCCACTTCGAGGAGCATGGCACGCTCACCGGCGGCGAACAGGCTCTCCTCCGGTCCGTGAAGATGGGTCTTGAAACCAAAATCAGTGGTGCCGTCCGGGTGGACGGCGAGGCCCGCCAGCCGCGGCGTGCCGTCAGCCTCGCGGTAAGCAGCCCCTGCCACGGCGGTGATCCCGGTCCGGCGGCAGATCTCGTGGAGGTCGTCCAGCCGCGGGTCATCGGGCCGAAGCCACGCGTCATCGTCAGCCAGCAGCGGCAGGTTGTAACCGGTCAGCGACAACTCCGGGAAGACCACCAGCCGGGCGCCGTGCGATTCAGCGTCCTCAATCAGCCGCACATGTTCATCGACATTTGGCATGATCCCGCCATCCAGGGCCGTGTACTGGATGGCGGACACCGTCAGGGCTTCGGTCACCCCTTCATCCTAGGGACCATGCTGCAGCCGCGCACCATGCAGGTTCGCATTCTGCGTCCCGCCCGGCTGGCAGTACCTCCCCACCGCAGCCTCCCTCAGTTCCTCGGCCCACGCCGCCAACCGCTGGGCAGCACGGACGTAGTGGAACAGCTCAATAGGCGTGAGAGCCTCAAGGTCCGTTTCGGCCAGCCGGCGTGCCAGTTCCGCTCCGGCGGGCTGCGCGGTCAGGGTGATGCCTTCGCCCTGCCACTGGACATCTTCGGCGGGCCGTCCTGTAACCAACTGGCGGAAGAGGAAGTCGACCACTCCGGGACTCATGGCCTTCATAAGTCCTGCCCGCTGCCCGGCACCGGCGCCGTCCGGCGCGGGCCGCTCCGATGCTCCTGCGGCTGGAATTTCCGGAAACTGGTGCGGCTGGAATGGGGTCTGCATGGGTTCATGCTATTCGAACATATATTCGAATACAAGGGGTTCATGCCGCAGCCGGCGCCGTCAAGGCCTTCACTGTCAGCATGACTTGGGGGCGCGGCAGGTTCGTGTGAGAACATCGCCTCATGACGTCCCGAGCCACAGCCAGACCCTCCCGGGCGCCCCGACCCTCCACCGCAACAGACCGTCTCCGCGGCATTGACGCGGCCAGGGGGCTCGCGCTCCTCGGCATGATGGCGACGCACCTCCTGCCCACGTTCGAGGCCACTGCCGATCTCACTCCCACATGGATCGGCCTGACCTTCTCCGGCCGGGCAGCAGCCCTCTTCGCCGTGTTGGCCGGTGTGGGACTTGCGCTCTCCACCGGCAAGCAGGTGCCGCTGGAAGGGACTGCGCTGAGCGCTGCCCGCCGTGGCATCGCCCTGCGCGCGCTCGTGATCGCTGCCGTCGGACTTTCACTGGGCGGACTGGAAGTGAACCTCGCGATCATCCTGGTCCACTACGCCCTGCTGTTTCTGTGCGTCCTGCCGTTCCTGGGCCTCAGGATCAAAGCGCTCTGTGCGTGGGCAGCAGGCTGGATCGTCCTTTCACCGGTGCTCGCCTACTTGCTCCGTCCCTGGCTCATGGCGTCGGAGCCGCCGCTCCACCTGGGGCATAACCCGTCCTGGGAGGATCTTTCGACGCCCTTTCCGCTGCTGGGCGACCTGTTCCTGACCGGCTACTACCCGGTGTTCCAATGGCTGGCCTATTTGTTGGTGGGCCTTGTCATAGGCCGGCTGGCGCTCACCAAGGCGATGGTTCCTGTCCTGCTGCTGACCCTAGGCACAGCCGTTGCCGCCCTTGCCAAGGCTTTGGGGACTGCCGCGATGGAGAGCTGGGGCGGCCGGGCAGCCCTGGAGCAGGTGCTGAATGCCCCCGGATACCCGCTCAGCAGCGTCCTCCAGGTCAACCTCACCGGGATCCGGCAGGAAGGCTCGTGGTGGTGGCTGGCATCCGCTGCACCGCATTCCGCCACCAGCCTGGATCTAGCCCACACCTGCGGAGTGGCAGCGGCCGTGGTGGGAGCGTGCCTGCTGCTCGGCAGGCTGGCCGACTGGGTGGACCTGGATCTGCTCTTGCCGCTGCGCGGGGCGGGCGCCATGACGCTGACCCTCTACTCGGCCCATGTCTGGGTGGTGTCCGGGTTCTACCTGAAGCCCCTGCCGGCCGGCTGGACCGAGGACGGGATGTACTTCGCGCACGCCGCCACGGCCGTCGTCGTAGGCATGGCCTTTGTGCTGCTGAAATGGCGGGGGCCGCTGGAGCTCGTTGGCCACGCTGCCAACCAGCTGGGCCGCAATGGAAGGATCAGCGGGCGGTAGCGGAAACCCCCTCCGCAGCTACGTCCCTCAGCCGGCAGGAACGTTGCCGCGGAAGAGGCGGCCGGCATCACGCATCGAGGAGCGGGCGCGCTTACGGTCGCCGGCGGCGTCGTAGGCGCAGCTCAGGCGGAACCAGGAGCGCCAGTCCTCGGGGGCGGCTTCAGCCTCGGCCTTGTACTTCTCGAACTCCTGGTCGGCTGCCGCCCGGATGATCCGGCCGGCAGGCGTGCGCGGCAGATTATCCACCGGCAAGCCGCCTTCGGCCTCCAGAATCCGGGCCATCTTCTCAGTTCGCGCCCCGAACATCAGTTCCCGGATCAGCGCCCAGGCACCGACAACCGGCAGCACCAGGTACGCGGCACCGATGGCTTGGGCCGCAAGGTTGTTGTCCGTGAGCAGCAGGATGGAGCGCTGGAAGGACACCACCAGATAGAAGACCAGCAGGAGCGTGACGGCACCTACCCAGATTTTGGTCCGGTTTTTTGTGAATGCAGCAAGCAACCCGCCCACGGCTTAGACTCCCAGGTCCAGGTAGCCGTCCAGGCCTACCGTCAGGCCCGGGTTCGCCGCCACGTTTCGGATGCCCAGCAGGACGCCGGGCATAAACGAGGCGCGGTCAAAGGAATCGTGCCGAAGCGTCAGCTGCTCCCCCGGCCCGCCGAGCAGGACTTCCTGGTGGGCAACGAGCCCGCGAAGCCTGACGCTGTGGACGCGGACTCCGTCCACGTCGCATCCCCGGGCGCCGTCGAGTTCACTGGTGGTTGCGTCAGGGCTGGCCGGGACGTGTGCAGCTGCCCGCTCGGCCGAGATGAGCTGGGCGGTGCGGACGGCAGTTCCGGAGGGCGCATCCACTTTGTCGGGGTGATGAAGTTCGATGATCTCCACGGACTCGAAGTACTTTGAAGCCTTGGCGGCGAAGGCGGAGGCAAGCACGGAGCCGAGGGCGAAGTTGGGGGCGATCAGCACGCCGGTTTCCGGGTGCTGCGCGAGGAGTGCTTCCAGGGCGGCGAGCCGGTCTGAATCCCACCCGGTGGTTCCCACCACGGCGTGCATGCCGTGCTCGACCGCATAGCGTACGTTCGCCTCGGTGCTTTCGGGAACGGTGAGGTCCACCACGAATTCGGCGTCGGCGGCGGCCAGCTTATCCAGCGAATCCCCACGTCCCAGGGCGGCAACAAGAGTCATATCGGCGGCGGCTTCGACGGCCTTGACGGCCTCGGCGCCCATGCGCCCGTTGGCGCCAAGGACAGCCACACGGCTGGGTGCGGAGTGTTGTTCGGTCATGCTGTTAACCCTACCGTCGGCCCCGGCGCCGGACGGAACCGGCGGACGTGCGTTACCTCGCGTTGGCGTGTCCGGCTCAGCCGCCGGCGCCGACCCATTCCACTGTGCCGTCGGCGAAGAACTGTTCCTTCCAGATGGGAACCTGCTCCTTGATCCGGTCCACAAGTTCCGAACATACGGCAAAGGCCTGGCCACGGTGGGCTGCAGATACCGCACATACCAGCGCGGGATCGCCAATCTCCAGCAGGCCGATGCGGTGGGCGGCCCAGATCCGCACCGGCTTCGCCCCGGGCGACCCGTCCGAATGCTCGGCAACCAGGCGTGCGACGACATCGGCCATGACCTGGTGGGCCGTCGGGTGCGCGCTGTAGCTGAGACGCTCGACTGCCTTGCCGCCGTCGTGGTTCCGCACCACCCCGCTGAAGCTCACCACGGCGCCGGCGGTGTCCGATTCGACGGCGGCGATGGCCTGTTCCACAGCGATCGGCTCGGCGCTCAGGACGGCGTGGACCACTTCAAAAACTGATTCAGTGCCCATTCCGGCCCTCCAGTTGGTCGCAAAGGTGCCCGATTACGGGATCCAGGACGGACAGCCCGTCCATGACGCCTTTCGGCGAACCGGGCAGGTTGATAATGAATGTCCGGCCGGCGGCTCCGGCATGGCCCCGGCTCAACGCGGCGAGCGGCGTTTTGAGCGCACCGGCACGCCTGATGGCCTCCATGATTCCGGGAATCTCCCGGTCCAGCAGGGGCAAGGTCACATCGGGAGTCCGGTCATCCGGGCTGAGTCCTGTCCCGCCGCTGGTGATGACGACGGCGGGGTGCTGGGTCAGGAGCGCCCGGATGGCGGCGCCCACCGGCTCGCCGTCGGGAACCACCATGGCCGGGTAGGCCTCGAAGCCGTGCTCGGTGAGCCAGTCCGTGATGACAGGGCCCGTTTCGTCCTCGTAAATTCCGGCCGCAGCCCGCGTTGAGGCGATGACAATTCCGGCCTTCCGGCCCTGTACCTCACCGTGCGTGTGTTGCTCGCGGGTGTGCGGCCCAGGCACATGCGGCTCAGACGCATGCGGCCCAGGCGGCGGCTCGGGCAGGAACGTACTGTCAGTGCTCATAGTGTCCAGTCCCCGCTCTTGCCGCCGCTTTTGGCCAGCACTTTGATGTCTGTCAGTACAGCGTGCTTGTCCACTGCCTTGATCATGTCGTAAACGCTCAGGGCAGCCACCGACGCAGCTGTCAGCGCTTCCATCTCTACACCGGTGACCCCACGGGTCTTGACCGTGGCCACGATGTCCACGGAATCGGCCGCCAGCTGGAAGTCCACGGTCACCTTCGACAGTGGCAGCGGATGGCACAGCGGGATGAGCTCCGGGGTCTTTTTGGCGGCCATGATCCCGGCGACGCGGGCTACGGCCAGGGCATCACCCTTGGGCAATCCGCCGGAGCCCAGCAGGCCCATCACTTCAGGGGTTGTCCGGACGGTGGCAGTGGCTGTGGCCTCCCGGGTGGTTTCGGCCTTGTTTGACACGTCCACCATTTGGGCGCTGCCGTCCTGGCGAAGGTGGGTCAGCGCCGGCGGGGTCTGTTCTGGATTCACAGCATCCATACTTCCACCTCATCGCCCTCGGCGAGCGCCGAGACCCCGGCCGGCACATGCACCAGGGCGTTGGAGCCGGCGAGCGCATGCATGAGGTGGGAGCTGTCGCCCCCTTCGAGGCGCACGCTGCCGTCAGCCTGGAAGGTCCCGCGGCGGACCTGGTGTTTGTGTTCGGGCGAGGTGAGGCTGTGGGCCAGCCGGGCCGGCAGGGCGGTCCGGGGAGCGGGCGAGCCGAAGAGTTCGGACAGCACCGGCCGCAGGAACATTTCGAAGGACACCAGGCAGCTCACCGGGTTCCCCGGGAAACCGAGGAACGGCACGCCGTCGAACGTCCCGATCCCCTGCGGGCCGCCCGGCTGCATCGCCACGTGGACGAACTCGGTGGCCTCGCCGTCCATGGCCTGGCGGACAACTTCATAGGCTCCCTTGCTGACCCCGCCCGTGGTGACGATCAGGTCCACGGTGCCGGCATGGCTTCGCAGCAGTGCCCGGAGTTCGTCGGGACGGTCCGAGGCGATGGCCGTGCGCACCACGCTCAGGCCCGCCTGGCGCATGGCACTTTCGAGGAGTGTTCCGTTGGAGTCGTAGATTTTTCCGGCCGGCAGCGGCTGGCCCGGTTCAACCACTTCGTCGCCAGTGGTGGCCAGGAGGACAGTCAGCGGCCGGCGAACGGTCACGTCGCCGATGCCCAAGGCAGCGAGCAACCCCAGCTGCGCCGGGCCCAGGAAGGTTCCCGCAGCCAGCGCCCGCTCCCCCGCCGCAACGTCGCTGCCGGCAGAGCGTACGAAGGTGCCCGGCGCCGTCGCGGGCAACCACACAGTACTTGCCACACCGGGGACGGGGAACCGGTCCGGGACGGCACGTTCGACGGGCACGACGGCGTCAGCACCGGCAGGAATCATCGCTCCTGTCATGATGGGGGCAGCATCGCCGCGTCCAAGCGCCGCGGGGGTGGCACCTGCCGGGACCGGATCAACCACCCTGAGCTCCGCACCGCCGTCGGGCACGTCCGCACTGTTGATGGCGAAGCCGTCCATCTGGGAGTTGGCGAACGGCGGAAGGCTCAGGGGCGCAGCAATATCATTGGCCAGGCCCTTGCCGAGTGCGTCCCTCAGCGCAACGGATTCCGCCCTGGCTTCGGTGAGCAGCGGTGCCAGCAGTCCGGCGACGGCGGCCCGGTGACTGGCAACGGACCGTGACCGGTGCGGGGCACCGCCGTGCTCGTGCGGAGAGCTGTGCATGGTCCTGCCTTCGGTGGGCGCCGTCATGGATTCACGTCAACTCTAATGGTGTGGAAGCCGGTGGCTCCGTCCGGCGCAACGGGACGGCGTTCCTCAGCCTGCGGTTTGCCACTGAGGTCTGTGGCGCGGACCTGCACCTCATACTGGCCAGGCGTCAGTTCCATGCCCAGCTGCCACTGGTACCACGTGTCAGGAGAGATCCCCGGGGCGAGGTCAGCCTGCTGCCACGGACCCCGGTTGACGCGCAGTTCGACTGTCCCGATGCCGGTGTGCTGCGACCATGCCACCCCGCCGAACATCACGGTGCCGGCGCTCACACGCCTGCCGGTGCGGGGCACATCAATCCTGGAGGCCGTCTTGATAGGGCCGCGTTCGGACCAGCCGCGCGGTGTCCAGTAGCCTTCGTCGTCGGCGAATCTGGTGACCCGCAGTTCCGTCAGCCATTTGGTCGCGGACACGTAGCCGTAGAGGCCGGGTACGATCATCCGCACCGGGAAGCCATGTTCCAGAGGCAGCGGTTCGCCGTTCATTCCCACCGCCAATATGGCATCCCTTTCGTCGGTCAGAACTCCCAGCGGCGTGCCGGCGGTCCAGCCGTCTGAGCTGCGGGAAAGGACCATGTCGGCACCGGCTTGGGGGCCCGCCAGAGCGAGCAGTTCCCGCACCGGCCAGCCGAGCCAGCGGGCATTGCCGATGAGTTCGCCGCCCACTTCGTTGGAGACACAGGCGATGGTCACGTGCCGTTCGATCAGTGGTTTGGCCAGCAGGTCGGCCAGGTTCAGGTCGATCTCCCGGTCCACCATCCCGGTCACCCGCAGCGACCACGTTTCGGGGTCGATGACCGGAACGATCAGTGCTGTGTCAATCCGGTAGAAGTCCCTGTTCGGCGTGACCAGGGGCTGCATTCCGTCCAGGGTCACCCCTGCGCCGGCCGGAATCGCGGGCGCCTTCGATGCCGGGGCGGGAAGCTGCAGTCTTTCGCGGGCAGTGCTGATGCCGGAAGCCGCACCCCGCCAGATACCGGCAACAACTCCGGCCACGGCCGTCACGCCGGCGCCCGCTGCGAGGGCCTGCAGGAAGGTGCGCCGGCCGGGATCTTGTGTTCCCTTTGGGGCCGGGTGGACCGCATCAGAGTCTTCCCGGAGCCTGCGGAGCAAATACCTCAGCAAGAGTGCGCCGGCCAGGGCCGCGAGGAGGGGAACCGGCACCGCCCCGGGTGTCAACTGCGCGCGGGTAAGAACGGCGACGAGCCCCGCGAGTCCAAAAGCAGCCACGATGGCGGTTCCGGCGTACCGCCTGCGCTGTTCCAGGATCCCGGCGACTGCACCCGCTGCTGCCACCACCAGCAGCATCCCCGCCACAAATACCGCTTTGTCCGCCGTGCCGAACAGGGCCACCGCCCAGTCCTTCACCCCCGGAGGCAGACCGTCGATCACCACCCCGCCTACAGCTGTCAGTGGCGACAGGGACGGGCTCAGCAGTCCCGCGAGCAACTCGCCGGTCACAACCGCGGCCACTGCGGAAACCGCGCCTGACGCCGCAGCCCAGCGGCGGCTGCCTTGCGCGGCATGGTGGCGACCATCGCGCATTTCCGGGCTCGCGCCGTCGTCGGCTGTTTCCGGCCGGGGCTGGGACCTGTTCACTCCTCCAGCATAGGTTCGCGGCGGCCGGGCGGCACCGCGGTTTGCCGCTTGTCGGCAGCGTTTGCGGGGACTTGGGTCCGGTGCCGGGCGACGCGGACGTGATGAGGGGCCCCGGGTGGCGTAGCCTGAATTCATGACTGTTCAGCTAGGCATGCCGCAACCCCGGGACGACGCAGGTCCGGCCCTGCCTCCTGCCCGGCCAGCCGGCACGCCGGCGGGACTCCTTGATCAGTACGGCCGCAGGGCCACCGACATGCGGCTCTCCCTGACGGACAAGTGCAACCTGCGCTGTACCTACTGCATGCCTGCCGAGGGGCTTGAGTGGCTGGCCAAGCAGGCAGTGATGAGCGCCGACGAAATCGTGCGGATTGTCCGCATCGGGGTGGATCACCTGGGGGTGCGTGAACTGCGCCTGACCGGCGGGGAGCCCCTGGTGCGGGCAGACCTGGTGGACATCATTGCCGCCCTCCGCAGCAACCATCCGGAGCTCCCCATCTCCATGACCACCAACGGTGTTGGTTTGGATAAAAAGGCCGCCGCGCTCAAGGCTGCGGGCCTGACGCGCATCAACGTTTCCCTCGATTCGCTGCACGAGGAGACCTTCACCAAGCTCACCCGCCGCCCGTTCCTGGACCGTGTGCTGGCCGGCGTGGACGCAGCGTGGGCCGCAGGTCTGGGGCCAGTGAAGCTCAACGCCGTGCTGATGCGCGGCATCAACGACGCCGAGTCGCCCTCCCTGCTCGCCTGGGCCCTGGACCGCGGCTACGAACTGCGGTTCATCGAGCAGATGCCCCTGGATGCCGACCACGGCTGGACCCGCCGGAACATGATTACGGCTGCCGAGATTCGTTCGTTGCTTTCTGTGGACTACGTCCTCAGCCCGGACCCGCGTGCCCGCGACGGCGCCCCGGCAGAACGCTTTGAAGTACGACGCCGGGTGGCTGAGACAGTGGGAACGGCCGGTTCTGATGCGGAGCGGCTGAGCGCCGAGGGGCCGGTGCTGGGCACCGTGGGGATCATCGCGTCCGTCACTGAGCCGTTCTGCGCCGATTGCCGACGCACGCGGATCACTGCGGAGGGCAAGATCATGAGCTGCCTGTTCTCGCGCGAGGAGTTTGATTTGCTGGGCCTTCTTCGCGGGGGCGCCAGCGATGAGGCACTGGCCGAACGCTGGCAGGATGCCATGTGGGTCAAGCCCAAGGCACATGGAATGGACCACACCGGTCTCGGCGCCGCGGACTTTGTCCAGCCGGACCGCAGCATGAGCGCCATCGGAGGCTGAATTTCTTGAAAGTACGTTACTTCGCTGCCGCACGCGCCGCCGCCGGGGTGGAAGAGGAAGGCTTCGACCTTCCCCCGGGGGCGACCGTGGCCGACCTTCTGGAGGCAGTTCTCGCCGTGGAACGCGCCGAGCCGCCTTCCGGTACTCCCCCCTTGCACCGGATCCTGTCCCGG